>CAVUIO010000013.1:0-406115 GCA_963741635.1 uncultured Chloroflexia bacterium | reverse complement strand
TCAGTAAAGGAAAGGAGAGAGGATTATGGATTCAGCAGAGTTGACAACAGCTCTTCAAATGATCCCCTGGTTCAACAGCCTTACTCCCGATCATTTTAACAAAACTGCCGAACTTACTCATCTAAGGCATGCAAAAGCGGGAGAGATCTTTTTCAGGGAGGGCGATAAACAGGATTTTGTTTATATTGTCCTGATGGGACGTGTTTCGCTGGATATTTTTGTTCCCCACCACGGCAAAGTCCGTTTTTACACTGCCGAACCTTATGACGTGTTTGGTTGGTCCAGCGTCACACCTGGTATGCGTCAGCGTACTGCCGGCGCGGTGGCTGTCCTGGATAGCATGGTTGCATGCATTGATGCTGAAGGACTGCGCAACTTTGCAGAGCTCGATCACGATTTTGGCTATCTGCTGATGCGCAGGCTGGCAAACGTCGTCGCCAGCCGCCTAATGGTCACTCGCTTGCAGTTGATTGACATGTTCGCCGGTCCGACGGAGATGATCAATGACTGATAAAACCCTGACCATTGGAAGCACCATTTCTCTCCCAAAAGTCGAACTTGACTTCCTCCTCTCGGACCTGCGCAAGAATGGATTTCAAACCGTCGGTCCGCATCTGCAGGATGAGAGCATAGTTTATACCAACATAAACGGGCTGAAAGATCTGCCGCGTGGCATACTCAGCGAACAGAACCCCGCCTCATACCGTATGGTCCAGACCGGTAAAGACCGCTATTTTGACTTCATCCCCGCCAATCAATCCTGGAAGCAGTTCCTTTTTCCGCCTCGCCACGCACTCTTCTCCGCGGTAAAAGATGCCAAATGGCGCTTTATGGAAAATGACGAACCCTCACCCCGCTATGCGCTGATCGGGGTGCGCGCCTGTGAATTGGCTGCCATCAACATCCAGGATAGGATTTTCCTTCGCGGGGATTTTGTCGACCCGATTTATCATCACCGCCGTGAAGGACTTTTTATTCTTGCCGTCAATTGTCTCGACCCGGATGCCACCTGCTTTTGTGTTTCGATGGGTACGGGTCCGCGCCATTCTGTCGGGTTTGATTTATGTCTCACCGAGCTGGACGATGTCATTCCTGGTTGAGGTCGGCTCTGAGTTGGGGCGCTCCCTGCTCGTCAGACCGCAACTTTGAACTTCCATCCGCATTCGTACAGAACGCTGCCAACCAGGCGCTGGAACGCGCTTCCCGCTCGATGGGGCGCACCATGGATACCAGTGACCTGCCGGGTCTTCTTACCGAAAACCTGGATGCCGAACGATGGAACGATGTCAGCAAACGTTGCCTCTCCTGCACGAATTGCACGCTGGTTTGCCCGACCTGCTTCTGCTGGGATGCCGTCGATCAGCCCGATCTTTTGGGAAAATCCACCCGCCGTGACCGGGTCTGGGATTCTTGCTTCAATCCCAACTATTCCTTTGTTGTCGGCGGGAATACCCGCCCCAATATTCGCAGTCGCTACCGCCAATGGCTGACCCACAAATTGGGCACCTGGAAAGCCCAGTTCGATGTCCTTGGCTGCGTTGGTTGTGGTCGGTGCATAACCTGGTGCCCGGCGGGGATTGATATGACCGAGGAAGTGGCTGCGATCCGGGCGGAGGTGAATTCATGACCACGACACATGATCGACACCGCCGCCCACAGTGCCGGCTATTCGGATAAACTGCTCCTGCCTCAATTGGGCTGAAATTGTAAAGATCATCCCGGAAGCTGAGGGGGTCTCTACTTTCCATTTCAAATTTACCGATCCCGAAGTTCAGGCACGCTATCGCTTTGCCCCTGGTCAATTCAATATGCTTTACGTCCCTGGGGTATGGGGAGGCAGCCATCTCAATGAGCTCTGATCTTGAATCATCGGGCGGCTTGCTTGTTCACACCATCCGCCATATCGGGAATGTGACCAGGGCAGTGGGTCGCCTGAAAGTTGGGGACGTGGTCGGGATCCGCGGACCGTTTGGCACATCCTGGCCCCTGGACGCCATCGAGGGCATGGATGTCGTCATCGCCTGCGGTGGCATCGGCTTGCCTCCATTGCGCGGCGCCATTTACCACATCATCCGCAACCGCGCCAAATATGGAAAAATCACCTTGCTTTATGGTGCCCGCACGCCCAGGGACCTGATGTTCCCCTCCGAGTATGAAACTTGGCAAAAAGCGGACATGGACATGCAGGTGACCGTCGACCGCGGCGATGACACTTGGACCGGGCGGGTGGGCGTGGTCCCGATGTGGTTCTATCATTTTCGGGTTGACCCTCATAAAACTGCCGTTCTGACTTGCGGGCCTGAAATTATGATGCGCTTCGTCATCTATGAGGCCCTCGCCCGCCGCATTCCCTCCGAACATATTTATGTCTCGCTTGAGCGCAATATGAAATGTGGGCAGGGTGCCTGCGGACATTGCCAGCAGGGTCCCTATTTCATCTGCAAGGATGGCCCGGTTTTTCCGTTCAAAGCGCTTGAAAACATCTTTAACGTGGAGGATATTAATGACTCTTTCTCCAAAATCCAGTATGAAGCCCAAGGTGGCAGTATACAAATTCTCATCCTGCGATGGATGCCAGCTTTCCATCCTGAACTTGGAAGATGAACTTGCTCGATCTGGCCTCCGCGCTTGATATCTCCTATTTCCTCGAAGCCACTCGCACTGTGAAACCGGGACCCTATGATGTGGGCATTGTCGAAGGCTCGGTAACCACTCCAGCATGAAATGGATCGGATTAAGGAAGTCCGGGCTGAATGTAAATATCTCATTGCCCTCGGTACCTGTGCCACCGCAGGCGGGATCCAGGCTTTGCGCAACTTTGCCCGGGTGGAAGATTATGTCAAGACCGTTTACGCTCACCCGGAATATATCCATACCCTGGAAACCTCCACATCCATTGCCAATAATGTCCCGGTCGATCTGGAGATCTGGGGCTGCCCGGTCAATAAAGGGACGGTTGTCGAAGTTCTTGCGGCATTGCTCCAGAACCGCAGGCCTAACTTTCCGCCCAGTCCGGTCTGCGTGGAATGCAAACGTCGCAGCATTATTTGCGTTGCAGTCGCGCAGGGGATCCCCTGCCTCGGTCCTGTGGTCCACGGTGGCTGCGGTGCCTTGTGCCCGGCTAATGGACGTGGTTGTTATGGCTGCTTCGGTCCTTCCAGCGCCGGGAACTTCACCTCTTTGGTCAACAGTATGGTTCCCCACGACCGCTACCTCAATGAGACCGCCAACCTGCTGCGCAGTTTCAGCAGCCACTCCCCGGCATTTCGAACTGCTGCCGACGCTGCCCTGAAGTTGTCCCCAGGGAAGGAGGCAAAATGAAGACGATTGAAGTTCCTGCCCTGGCACGCGTTGAAGGGGAAGGCGGACTATATATCGGAGTAAAAGATGATCAGGTTGTCGAAATTCGTCTGGATATCTACGAACCGCCCCGTTTGTTTGAAGGCTTTCTCGTTGGGCGGTTTCTCCAGGAAGTGCCCGATATCACTGCCCGCATATGCGGTATTTGCCCGGTTGCCTACCAGATGAGTTCTGTTGCAGCCCTGGAAAGTGCCCTGGGGGTGGAAGTTAGCCTCCCGGTCTATGCCCTTCGCCGGTTGATGTATTGCGGAGAATATATCGAGAGTCATGCCTTGCATATCTATCTTCTGCAGGCTCCTGATTTGCTCGGACAGCCCTCCGCCCTCGACCTGGCTGCAATTGCGCCGGATGTGGTACGGAATGCCCTGCGCATGAAAAAGATTGGCAATGAGATCTTGAAGGCAATTGGCGGGCGCAGTGTGCACCCTGTCAATGCCTGCGTGGGAGGCTTTTATCGATGGCCCGACGCTCCCTCCCTCAAGAGCTTGTTGCCCGATTTGGAATGGGCGCTGGAAGCTGCGAAGGAGACCGTTCGCTGGTCGTTGACCTTGCCTTATCCGGACCTGGAGGTTGATTACGAATTTGTCGCCATCCACCACCCGGAAGAGTATGCCGTGATGCGCGGTGATGTGTTATCCTCATCCGGTAAAAAGACGGCGGTCGCGGATTATGAAATGCGCTACTTTGAAGAACATGTCCAGCGCTCGAATGCCCTCCACGGTCACACCGCCAATGGCGGGCACCTACCTGGTTGGACCTTTGTCCCGGTTGAATCTAAATCACGAGCAATTGCTTCCAAATGCCCGGGCTTCTTTGGAAGAGGCAAAACTCAAGCTGCCGCTCAGGAATCCTTATAAATCCTTGATCGCCCGCGCCATTGAATTGGTGAATTTTTACGAAGAAGCCATCCGGTTGATTTCAAACTATGAACCCACTGGTCCCGCCCACGCCGCCCTCAAACTCAAAGCCGGGGAAGGCAGTGGTATGAGCGAAGCACCCCGTGGGTTGCTCTACCACCGCTACAAGATCGATGAGCAGGGGATGGTAAAGTTTGCCAAAATTGTCCCGCCCACGGCTCAAAACTTACCCCGCATTGAAGCCGACCTTTTGCAATTAGCGCCCAAGCTCATCGAAATGCAGCAGGAACTGGCGACAATTACTGCAGAGCACCTGGTCCGTTCTTACGATCCCTGTATTTCCTGTGCCACCCATTTTCTAAAATTGCGCGTGGAAAATCATTCGTAAAGGCTGGTTTCAAAAAGTCTCAAACTGGTTCAACTATTTACCGCCAGGATGGTCTCTTGGCGGTAAAATTTATTTATGAATCTTCTCGTGCTGGGGATCGGGCAATCCATGCGTGGGGACGATGCGGCCGGACTGGAAACCGTTAGACAGTGGCAGTCACGGTTTCCCTTCACGGCTTCCCGGGTCAAGGTTGAAATCTCTGAGATGCCGGGCATCGCCTTGCTCGATTCCCTGTCCGGGATGGACGCTGCGATTTTGGTGGATGCCGTTCGTGCTTCCTCTCCTGCCGGGACGGTTATCCGGCTTGGTCCGGAAGACCTGTCAAGTTTTAATCCCGAACTCGGCTTCTTCCCATGGCTGGGGGGTTGCCGAAACCCTGCATTTGGGTTTTTCTTTATACCCCTGGCTCCGAATTGCCAGGTTACCCTGTTTGGCATCGTCGGCAGCAATTATGACCTTGGCAACGGGCTCACTCCTGAAGTAAAGGCTGCGGTTATAAGCGTGGTTGAATTGTTGGAGGACGAAATACAATCGCAAATATCTCCATAAAAAAAGTCGGAGACCACAAGGTCTTCGACTTTTTTATTCGGGGATCCCGATCTGGATCATCCCTTCCACCACTCTGACTGGATAGGATGGGATATCGACCAGGGCGGGCAGGGAGGTGGCTTTGCCGGTGGTGATGTCAAACCGTCCCCCATGTCGTGGGCAGATGATTTCGTTTTCCTCGATTTCCCCGTCCCCAACCGGTCCGTTGTCATGGCTGCATACGTCCCCGATTGCGAAATACTTTCCTGCTATTTTGAAAACGACGATGGATTTCCCGCTTACCTCGACGAAATAATCGTTCACCTTCGGGTAATTGGTCTTCGGTGACGATATCGACGTATGCAACCTTGGTCGGGTCGAGCAGGCTGTAATTGAACATTGTGGATTCGGAGTTCGGGACTTGTTTTTACCCTTGCCTTCCTATTCTACCAATTCATCGCTTGCTTCACCAAGCCCGTAAACTCCTGCCTTGAGCACCTTCAGGGAAAGCAGTGCGCATTTCAGACGCACCGGACCCAGTTCGATTCCCAGCAGGTCCAAAATATCCTGCTTGTTCAATTTTTAACATCCTCCAACGATTTCCCTATCACTGACTCGATCAGCAGGTCTGCCGAAGCTTGCGAGATGGCGCATCCCTTGCCGTCGAACCTGCCTTCGGTCACTTTGCTTGCCGGATCCACCCTTAAGTGTTATTTCGATGTGGTCGCCGCATAACGGGTTATCGTCTTCGAATTGGATATTGTTCGGGTCCAGGTGACCTCGATATTGAGGGTTTTTATAGTGGTCGATGATTATTTCACGATAAAGGTCTTCCATGGTTTCTCCGCTTGGATTGAACAGCGTTGAAGCTGATCGTTCTGAGTATAAACGTTGAACTGGGGCATTGCAAGGGAAAACGCACTTATCCATATCCATGATTATTCTGCTTTATCTTGTTTTGCTACTTGCGAATAATGTGCTAAAATTACATGTAAGCGCTTACATTTATCTTGAAATTCCATATTTCATTTATTAGATAAGGATTTATTATGAAAGTTACAGTAATTGGGGGCGGTTCCACGTATACGCCCGAATTGGTGGAAGGTTTTATCTCCCGTGCCAGCCGGTTTCCTCTCACGGAACTTTGGTTGATGGATATTGATTCCGCCAGGCTTGAAATCGTGGGTGGATTTGCCCGCCGTATGGTTGCAGCCCGCGGGGCACCGTTCAAGGTCGTCTTGAGCACCGATCAGCGCGAATCCATAGAAGGGGCGTCTTACGTAACCACGCAGTTCCGTGTCGGTCAGATGGAAGCCAGGCGTCGTGATGAATACCTGGGACGGCGGCACGGCTTGGTCGGGCAGGAGACCACCGGCGTGGGCGGCATGGCAAAAGCGTTGAGGACCGTCCCTGTGATATTGAAAATCGCGGAAGATATGCGCTCTCTTGCCCCCGGCGCCCTCCTGGTGAATTTCACCAATCCATCCGGTCTGGTCACTCAGGCATTGAGTATCTATGCCTCTGATATACCTGCCGTTGGCGTCTGCAATTCTGCCATCACAACCAAGATGATGATCATTGATCAGCTTCAAATGGCGACCGGTAAACATATCGACCCCGATTCCGCACAACTCCTTACCCTGGGTCTTAATCATCTTACCTGGTACCGGGGTTTTAGCGTGGAGGGGGAGGATGTATGGTCGCGCGTTTTGGCAGGCTATATTGAGGCATTAAAAAGCGAGCCGGACCCCGAGTGGGATCCGCGCACCATTGAAATCCTCGGGTTGATTCCAAATTCCTACCTTCAATACTACTATGCCACCGATAAAAAGTTGGCTGCTCAGGAGAAATGGCCCCCGTCGCGGGCTGAGGAAGTGATCGAGATTGAGAAAAGCTTGCTAGATCAGTATGCTGACCCGGCCTTGATGGAACCTCCGGCTGACTTGATGATGCGCGGCGGCGCTTACTATTCCACGGTTGCCACCCAGTTGCTTAATGCCCATTATAACGACTTGGGCGAGACGCATATCGTCAACACCCTTAACAATGGGGCGGTCGCAGATTGGCCGTCCTCCTGGGTCCTAGAAATGCCGGCAGTTATTTCCCGAAACGGCATCACTCCTCTTCCTGCCGCACCATTGCCGCCTGTTTGTTTCGGCCTGGTTGCCCAAATAAAAGCATTTGAATTATTGACCATCGAAGCGGCTGTTCACGGAGACCGGGCTGCTGCTTACCAGGCTCTGCTTGCCCACCCCCTCGGTCCCAAAGCGGACAAGATCCCGGAATTTCTCGACGATTTGCTTGCGACCAATAGACCCTTTTTACCTCAATTTTGGAAATGATTTTTAACCCTTAAGATCGAAGCCGCTCCGGGATTTCTACCAGGAGCGGCTTTTTTTAATGGGTTTCTGTCACTTTACCGATCGTTCTTGGTCGCTCCGGATCGAGGCCCTTTGCGAGTGTCAGGTGGTAGGCAAATAATTGTGCTGGGATGATGCCTACAATGGGGGTCAACCATTCCGGCACTCCATCCGGCAATTGGATCGGGGAGGTTGCCAGGGATAGGGCTCGTTTGTCGTCTGAAATGATGACCAGTTCAGCCCGCTGATCTTCGTGCAATCTGCCCAGCATTTCCAACATCGAGTCTTGCACCATACCTCGCGGGGCTACCGCCAGGACCGGGAACCCGCCCTCTACCATCGCGATCGGACCGTGCTGGAAATCCGCTGAGGAATATGGCTCGGCAATAGTGTAGGTCAATTCCTTGAGTTTTAATGCCCATTCGAATGCTGTGCAATAGTTAAACCCACGTCCCAGCACAACGCATTGGCGCATATACCGGTATCGTTCCGCCAGTCGTTTGATAGTCGTGTCAAGTTTCAGCACCTTTCCTGCCCAGCCTGACACCTTTCCCAGTTCACCTTTGTGGATTTTGTTCCCCGAAAGTGCCGCTGACAGCATCGCGATCGCCATTAATTCATTGGTATATGTTTTGGTCGCCGCCACGGCTTTTTCATTCCCTGCCTGGATGTCCATCACCAGTTCGGCTGCCTTTGCCAGCGGAGAGTCGGGTTCATTCGTGATGGATAGGGTCAGGCAGCCTTGCCGTCGCCCCTCTTCCACCACGCTGACGATATCGGGCGATTGACCCGATTGCGAAATTCCCACCACCAGCGCCCCTTCCAGTTTGGGAGGTTGGTTGTAGTAAGTAAATAACGATGGGGTTGCAAGTGCCAGGGGCAGTCGGTTTAGAGCCCCCCACAGGTAATTGGCATACCGTCCTGCATTATCCGATGTGCCCCGGGCTGCTAAAAACACGTATCGGATCTCACCCTTGTGGATGGCTGACGCGATTTCATCCACGGTTCCCTGCTGGTTGTGCAGCAGTGCTCCCAGTCTTTCCGGCTGCTCGAATATTTCAGATTGCAGGCTCATGAAATACTCCTCCACTGGTTCCGGTCGAAATTGATTTTCCCTTCTTTATGCCGGTTATAAGCGACCTTACTGGTTAAGCGGTATTCTTGCCCCATTGATGGTTCCGGCTTCTTCTGATATCAGGTACAGGATGCTTGCGGTTATTTCTTCGGGTGTGCTCCACGTGGCGTTTTCGGCAGTTGCAGCGGAGAGCTTCTCTCGCTTTACATCGATTGTTCTAACCTGGATCAGGTTGGCGGTCACACCCGATCCTTTGAGTTCCTGTGCCAGGGTCATCATCAGGGCTTCCTGTCCGGCTTTTCCGGCTGCATAAGGTCCGCCTTTGCTTCCAGGGCGGCTGGCAGATGGCGACGTGATCATGATCACCCGCCCCCAGCCATTCTTAACCATGTGTGGCACGAATACCTTGATAATGTGGAAGCTGGACCAGACATGCTGGTTGAGCATGAGTTCCAGTTCGTCCTTGGTTGCCTCAACCAGTGTTTTTCCACCTGTCCACCCCCCGATCAGGTGTAAAAGGATGTCCACCCTTCCAAACTTGGTGATCGTTGCTTCAGCCGCTTCCATGGTTTCTGTCGGGTTGAGCAGGTTTATCGTCCGCGCCAGGATGCGGCTGTCGGGCAGGTTTATGCTTTTTACCAACTCGCTGAGTCTGTCAGGGTTGCGGTCCAGTAATGCCAGGCTGAACCCATTTTTCGCCAGGGTTTGTGCAGTGTACGAACCCAGTACACCGGTTGCCCCGGTGATTACAGCTATCCGGTTTCCAGTTTCCATATCCTTCCCTTTCACCTCATATTTCCTCTGTCTGGATATTATTTTGATGGTTGGTTTGCCTATTTGTTATATTTTTGGATTACAGCCAGTACATCTGGATCCATTCCTTCCATAATGGGGAAATCCGCCTGCTCCTGCAGGTGCTCTTTCCCTTGAAAGTCCATCAGGTGTCCGGATTTTAATGCCTTGGTTTCAAGGTAAAAACGGTTGTATTGGTTCGGCTGCATCATGTGTGGAATTCGCCCATTAACCTTGACGCCGTTCTTGGTGAGTTCTTCGATTTTTTTCGGGTTGTTTGTGATCAATCGTATGGATTTGACGTGCAGCGAATCGAGCATATGCGCTGCCACGCTGTAATCGCGTTCATCGTCCCGGAAACCGAGCGCCAGGTTGGCTTCCACTGTGTCGTATCCGTGTTCCTGCAGTCCGTATGCCCGGATTTTATTGACTAAACCGATCCCGCGTCCTTCCTGCCGCATGTATAACAGGACTCCGCAGTCCATCGCTCCGATCATTCGCAGCGCTGATTCCAGTTGGTCTCGGCAGTCGCACCGCAGCGAACCGATTACATCTCCGGTCAGGCATTCCGAGTGGACCCGCACCGGTACATCCTCGCAGTCGGTTACGTCCCCTTTTACAATGGCTGCGTGTTCCTTGTTGTCTTTGTTATTATAGAATGCAACGATTTGGAACTGCCCAAAACGCGAAGGCAGTTCGGCGATCGCCGCGATCTTGACGCACACGTGGTCGGGTCCAACTCCTTCACAGGCGTGGGCGCGGCCCTCGTCAAGTAATTCTTTGATTTGCATCTTGTTCAGTCCCATGAAATTACTCCTTGTTTTCCGTTATGTAGTGGACCAGTATCCCGTCCTCATCATCCAGGGTTTCCACCGATTTTAAGTTTCAGTCTTGGAGCCTTGTCCTCCGCGAACCCTCCGCCGTCAGCCAGTGTGGGAGAGTTCGTACCCCCGAATATTTTTGGTGCAATGTAAACGGTAAGCTCATCCACCAGGTTTAACCGGAACAGTTCCGCGATCAAGTGTTCCCCCACCTTCCACCAGCACGGATCGGATTCCGTCTTGATGCAATGACCGGAATACGGCTTCCAGGTCCACCTTGTCTTTTCCTTTAGCCCTCACCGTTGCGCCTAGGCTTTCGAAGCCGTTTACCAGTTCCGGACTGACGCAATCGGTGGTGAATAAATACACCTGCGATTTACCTGCGGTTAAAAATCGGATCAGCGGTAAACCGTTTGCGCTCCCTCCGGTGCCATTTATTTGTAGGACTCCCTGTGTTGCCAGCATTGGTATTTCCGTGATAATGCCTACCTTCGCAGGGTTTTCCGGTCTTCCTTTTTGCAGTCGTTCTGCGCGCAGCTTGGCAGATTTTAATGGTTAATTTTGGGTCTTCATTAAGCAGGGTTTTCCCCCCACCAGTACGGCATCCACGCTGGCGCGCAGACTGTCCACCCGGGCTTTATCTGCCCGGGAGGATATTGTGGCTCCTTTTCGCGCACTGGAGTTGATCTTGCCATCCGCGGTCATGGCAACGTTTACAATTATATAAGGGCGATTTATCGGCGGTATTCTAACCAATTTTATCTGGCTTAACCATATGAAGTTTATCAGAAAACCGTTCCATTTTGGATGGAACCATTAAATATCAGGCATCATTGACTGATGGTTTTTAAAAATCGCCCGAACTTTTGGTTTTTTTCGTTGTGGTACACTCTCCCACTATGGGTGTCAATCGCCGCCGAGCTGTTATCGAAGCGCTTTTTACGGTTGTCGTTTGGGGTGCCTCGTTTGTTGCCACCAAGGTCGCTCTCCGCTATACCGCTCCCGATGTGGTGGTCTGGTTGCGGTTTGCAATGGGGGTGGTTATCCTTGGGATCGCTGTTTTTGTGGGAAGGAAATTTCGCGTTACCCGATAAACGGGATTGGTTATATTTTGCCTTGCTTGGGTTCCTGGGGATTACTTTCCACCAGTGGCTTCAGTCCAACGGGCTGGTAACTGCCCAGGCTACCACCACTGCCTGGATTGTTGCTACCACCCCGGTTTTCATGGCGTTGCTGGGTTGGTTTGCATTGAAGGAAAAACTTTCCTGGTTGCAGGTTAGTGGGATTTTTCTTTCCGTGATCGGTGTTTTGTTGGTGATTACCCGTGGTAATCTTGCTCAGCTTATCGTTGGTAAATTTGGTTCCGTGGGTGATTACCTCATCATGATTAGTGCACCGAACTGGGCTGTTTTCTCTGTTCTTTCCCGGCGGGGTCTGAAAAAATATCCTGCAGCATTGATGATGTTTTATGTGATGGCGTTCGGTTGGCTGTTTTCTTCAGTAATATTTTTTGCTCAGGGTGGTTTCTCGCAGATCGGAAAAATCCCACTTGATGGCTGGCTGGGGATTGGGTTCTTGGGCATATTCTGTTCCGGTCTTGCCTACATCTTCTGGTACGATGCCTTGCAGGCATTGACAGCAGCCCAAACCGGGGTGTTCTTGTACCTGGAACCGGTCTCCACGGTTGTTGTTGCAACCCTCATTTTGGGGGAGCGCCTGTTCCTGGCAGCAATGCTTGGGGGATTACTGATCCTTGCCGGTGTCTGGTTGGTTAATCGAAAAAAAGTGGGATCTGAGCTGCCCGTGACGGTTATCCCGGAATGACTGGCTGTTTTTTCTTCCGGATATATAACAATTTTTGGACGTGTGCTACTACCTGGTTTTCCTCGTCCAGCACGTCTGCCTCAAAGGTCGGTTCGATTTTTTGATCCCCCTCCGTTAGTTTGCGGATTTGGTCGATCCGTTCTTCTGATATTTCGAAGGTTGCGTGGACCTTGCCTCTGCCTGGCATTAAAAACTGGATGTTGGCTGCTTTATCCCAGACCACGTAGTCGGGTCCCATGGCTCGCATCAGGATTAACATGAACCAGGGGTCGCACATTGCGTATAGCGACCCACCAAAGTGAGTGCCGACGATATTCCGATTTAGGGCGGTTAATTTCATTTCTACTCGGATGGTGTTATCGTCGATCGTTTTGGATCGTATTCCTGCTCCAAGTAGTGGCGGATAAAAATTGATCAATCGTTCTCGAACCTTCCCCCAGGTTCTGGTTTTGGATTTGGGCATAATGTACCTGTTGTACAATTTCTAAACACTTTGGCTGTTATGTGCGGTTCGTAAAGCTTGCTTTTCTTCCTCCGTAATAAACGCCGCCTTCAACGCATTGACCTGCAGTTGCCGGATTTGCGTCGTTGATAAACCTGCTTTCGGAGCGGCAATATTGTATTCGTGGGTCAGGTCGATCCCGCTGATCCCGGGGTCGTCGGTGCTGATCGTCGCGCAGATGCCGTGCTCAAGGAAGGTCTTGATTGGGTGGCTGGCAAAATCATGCACGCAGCTTGTTTGCACGTTGCTGCTGAGGCAGTTCTCTATCCCAATTTGGTGCTCGGCAAGGTAGTCCATTAGTGTTGGGTCTTCCACTGCGCTGAGCGTGTGCCCGATCCGCTCGGCTTCCAGGTCGTGCAGTGCATGCCAGATCGAATATGCCCCCGTGATTTCCCCGGCATGGACCGTTATGTGCCAGCCGGTCTCCCGTGCGAGTCGGAATTGCGCTTTGAACCATTCGGGCGGGAAATTTGCTTCGTCCCCTGCCAGGTCCAGCGCAGTGATGTGGCTGCTTTGGGTTAGCAGCGCCTTCAATTCCTTGCTTGCGGTTTCAGAGCCATAGGTTCGGCTAAGTATCCCGATCAGGCGGGCTTTCACACCGAAATCTCGTTCCCCACCTTCGGTTCCATCCACTACTGCTTCCACTACCATGGCTGGGTCCAGGTGGTTTGTTTCAGCCATGAACCATGGGCTGAAGCGTAGTTCGATGTAATCGATACCTTCCCGTTTGGCGTCTCCCACATTTTCGTACGCCACCCTTCGACACGCCTCCGCATCCACCAGCACTGCCATCGGCCATTTGAATTTGTTAATGAACGCCATTACCCCCGGCTGCGGATCTGTCACCTGCACGTATGGGCGTAGACCTTCCACGTCCGCTGCGGGCAGCGCAATATTATGCTGCCTGGCAAGATCAAGGATGGTCTCCAGGCGGATATTGCCGTCCAGGTGACGATGGATTTCAACAACGGGAATGGTTGGGTCTAGCAAGGGACCGGGATACTACTGGATGGGTGTGTCGCTCGCCCCGTATTTGTCCACGATGCATTGGACAACTTTGGCAGCATTTGGTTCGATATCCACAATGTCAAACCCGATGTAATACTGGCAGGGTTCGATTTTGTCGGCCTCGCACCATCTGCTTCTGGCGATGAAACCTATGAAAGGGTTGTCTGCGATATCTGGTGTCGTATTAAGTCCGAGTTTAAAATCCTTCCCCAGGGGGATTTCCGTATCGCTGTCCAGCTTGAATCCCCGCGCTGAGACGTCTGCCATCCTGCCGATGGGATGGTGGGTATCGCTCTCGATGACCGGCACATAATAGATCAGGTTTCGTCGTTTGTATCTGCGTCGATCCACCGATTTTGCTCCAAGCATCCCAGCCACCTTTCACTTCCTATCATTTATTATACGGTATAGTTTGCTCGGAATCAATACTAATATGGCTTAGTAATAAAAATTGCTGCAATCTGGAGGGCGAAAAACTTATCATCGCTATTAATTTAATATTCGCATCCCTGCTGTGGCGGGAAAATTTGAATATTTGGATTTAAAAAAACTAATGGACGTGCTAGAACATAAATGAATTTTGCTGGGAACTGTATTTGTCCATGATGTGCTTTACGATGTCGGTGTCGTGTTGGGAAATCTTGATGATTTCGAACCCAATATCGTACACACCCGGGTCCACCGGGTCAACGTTGCACCACTTTGCCCTCGCTCCGAATTCGATAAAGTCCTTGTCGGCGACATCGCTTGTCGTATAAAGGCGCAGTTGAAATTCCTTGGAAACCTTGATCGGTTTCTGGCTGTCCATTCTTAGCCCCGTCAGGGTGATATCCGCCAGGTGACCGATCATCTGGTTTTCACCGGCGTCGATCACTCGCATATAGTAAGAAATGCTCCGTCGTTGGATTCTCCGTCGTTCGGTCATGACTGCTCCTTTCTATCTGCGTGTATTCCAATTTTATCCTATGTTTACTGAATTTCAAAACTATCCTCTTCCCAAAACAGATCCAGTTCCCGGTCGAGAAGGCTGATATCACCACCTTGACGTTTCATTCTTTCGGGCACCCTCTTCGGGTGCCCGGTTGATTTGATGGTTCCATTTCTCTTTTCAAGTTGAGTTTGGTTGTAAAATATATTAAAAGTCGTCCATGATGAACATACTATTTCTCGCCGCTGAAGCGGAACCATTTATTAAAGATCGGTGGGCTGGCTGATGTCGCCGGTTCGCTGCCTCTGGCATTGCGCCTCCTTTCGGATCAAGACACTCCCGATGCCGGGCTCGATGTCAGGCTTGTGCTTCCTCTTCACCAGGCGGTCCGCCTCGATGTATCCGCATTGCCCACAGTCGCAGAGTTTTCGGTTTGTCGTGCCGGTCTTTCCATTCCAGTAAAAGTCTTGGAAACCTCGCTGGATGGGATGCCGGTTTACTTTATTTCTGGCGCTCCCATCTCCGATACCTCCGCAGTTTATTCTCCCGATCCCTCCCGTGACCGTGAAAAATATGCCTTTTTCTCTCTGGCTGCCTTGGAGTTGGTCCAGCACTTGAACTGGCGGCCCGACATCATCCATGCCAATGACTGGCATACCTCGTTTGCGCTGTACGCTCTTCATTCCTGGCAGACTACCCCTGGTTTGAATCACCCTCGCACGGTGCTCACGGTTCACAACCTTGCCTATTTGGGTGGAGATGGCTCGGAGGTTCTTGCAGCATACGATTTCAAACCTCTCGACGACCATTCGTTGCCGGTATGGGCTCAGTCCCAACCCCTGCCGCTTGGGTTGTGGTCTGCCAATGCAATTATCCCGGTTTCGCCCACTTATGCCCGTGAGATTATTACCCCTGATTTTGGCTGCGGTCTGGACCCCTACCTGGCAACCCGTCTGGATAGTGTGACCGGTATTCTTAATGGCTTGGATGTCAAATTTTGGGATCCACAAAAGGATAAGTTCCTCCCGGTCTGTTTTAATGTGGATAAATTGCCTGACCGGGCAATTAATAAAACTGCCCTTCAAAAAACTCTTGTATTGAAACAGGATAAGAGCATTCCGCTGCTTGCCATGGTCGGACGCGTGGACTACCAAAAAGGGCTGGATATCGCCTTCTCGACATTGCGTAACCTGGTTGGGCGGAATTGGCAGTTTGTAATTCTCGGTTCCGGTGATCCGGTTCTCGAGGAATCTGCCCGCCAGTTGCAGTCGGATTTCCCTGATCGGGTCCGAGCGGTTATGCGCTACGATGCAGAATTAAGCCATATGCTTTACGGTGGCGCAGACATTTTCCTGATGCCTTCGCGTTATGAACCCTGCGGCTTGGCGCAGATGATAGCGATGCATTACGGCTGTGTGCCTGTAGTTCACGCTACGGGAGGGCTGATTGACACGGTCCACGAAGGCAGGACCGGCTTCCTGTTTGAGGATTCCAACCCCATCTCGATGGAAGCCGCTCTTGTGCGCGCCCTGGATGTTTTTGCCGAACCTGGGCAGTGGCGGCAGTTTCAAAGGAATGGGATGCAGGAAGATTTTTCCTGGACCCGGTCGGCAGGTCAATATGCACTGGTATATAAATCATTGCTTTCCAAATCCTGATGGTGGTGTTCCCGCGAGGTGACGCATGAAAACAAGAGCGATCATCATGGCAGGTGGTGAGGGTGCCCGGTTAAGTGTTCTTACTGTAAAACGGACCAAGCCGGCGGTCCCCTTTGCAGGGAAATATCGGATCATAGACTTCGCCCTTTCCAACTGTGTAAATTCTAATATCTTCGATATTATGGTCCTGGCGCAGTACCGTCCCCACTCGTTGATTGAACACATCGGGGCGGGCGCACCCTGGGACCTGAACCGGGATTTCACGGGTGGGGTGCGTATCCTCACCCCTTATAAGGCTCGCTTTGAAGCGGACTGGTTCGAAGGTACCGCCGATGCGGTCCAGCAGAACTTCTCCTTCGTCAAACGCGGTTCTCCTGATCTGATCCTTATCCTGTCCGGTGACCACATCTATACGATGGATTACGACACCATGATCACCTTTCACATGGACCAGCAGGCGGACTTGACCATGGCTACCATCCGCGTTCCCCTTCAGGAAGCTTCCCGCTTTGGGGTTGTGACTGTTGACAAAAAATTCAGGGTTAAATCTTTCCTGGAAAAACCAAAAGATCCCCCATCTGACCTGATCAATATGGGCGTCTACG
Organism: uncultured Chloroflexia bacterium; assembly: GCA_963741635.1. Lineage (GTDB taxonomy): Bacteria > Chloroflexota > Anaerolineae > Anaerolineales > Villigracilaceae > UBA877. The sequence goes on along the minus strand of CAVUIO010000013.1, from coordinate 389,409 downwards.
TATTTAACCGGGATTTGCTTGACCGCGTCCTTTGGGAGGATCATTTACGCGAAGACTCCGCCCATGATTTTGGAAAAGATATCATCCCCCGTCTGGTGAAAAGTAAACTCCGCGTGATTGCCTATCCCTTTACTGGTTACTGGATGGATGTCGGCACCATCCTCTCTTATTGGCAGGCGCACATGGACATGCTTTCTCCCAACCCGCCGCTGAAGCTTTACGATCGCAGTTGGATTATTCATACCCGCACCGAGGAACGTCCACCGGTTCGCATTCCTCAGAGCGCCAGTATATTCGCCAGCATGATCTCGGATGGTTGCACGATCCAGGAAAATGCCCGTATCGAGAGTAGTGTCCTCTCCCCTGGAGTGATCATCCGACCCGGCGCTGTCGTGCGCGAATCAATCATCCTTACCGATACTGTTATTGAGAGCGGCGCTGTGATCGAACGCGCCATAATTGACAAGCATGTTACTGTGGAGAAAGATGCCCATGTGGGCGGCGGCATTGCTGATCCGAATATACGGTTGGCCGTGGTGGGTAAGAACAGCGTAATTCCCGCAGGCATGGTGGTCGAACCGGGTGGCACCATTGGTACGGATGTGCATGCCGCCGATTATTCTGGTTTGTTGGTAAAATCCGGTGTTCTTTTGGAGACAAAGAGGCAGCCTTATGAAATTTGAACGTGCCTCCGGGATCCTCCTTCATCCTACTTCCCTCCCGGGTCCTTACGGTATCGGAGATCTTGGTCCTTCTGCTTTTAATTGGGTGGATTGGTTGGCTGGTTCCGGATGCAAACTCTGGCAGGTTTTACCCCTTGGCCCCACCGGGTATGGTGACTCTCCTTACCAGTGTTTTTCGGCCTTTGCCGGGAACCCTTATCTCATCAGCCCTGAATTTCTGGTACGGGATGGCTTGCTCTTGCCGGACGACTTGGCATGGAATCAGGAATTCGATCCTGCAAAGGTCGATTTTGGGACGCTCATCCCCTGGAAATTGAATTTACTCGAAAAGGCTTTCTCCCGCTTTTCATCTGTCTTGAACCCTTCTCCCGCTGGTCAGGGTCGGGTAATCCCTCCTGCGGGTCCCTCGGATTCTCTTAGAAAAAGTTATAAATTATTCTGCTCCGAAAACGCTTTTTGGTTGGAAGACTATGCCTTGTTTATGGCGATTAAGGAATTTCACGGTGGGGGTTCTTGGGATGGTTGGCCGGAGCCCTTGCGTCATCGCGATCACGCCGCCCTGTTGGAAGCCCGCAAGTCCCTGGCTTCATTGATTGATCGCTATACTTTCTATCAGTTTATCTTTTTCCGGCAGTGGAAAGCCTTGCATGATTACGCTCTCGAGAAGGGTTTGTCCATCATTGGAGATATCCCGATATTTGTTGCCGGCGACTCATCGGATGTTTGGGCTAACCCGGATTTATTTTTCCTTGACTCGGATTTGAAACCGACCGTTGTCGCCGGCGTCCCTCCCGATTACTTTTCCCCGACCGGGCAGTTGTGGGGCAACCCTCTCTATCGTTGGGATGTCCACAAATCCACCCGCTATGAATGGTGGCTGGAGCGCCTGCGTGTGACCCTAAAAATGGTCGACATCCTTCGCATCGACCATTTTCGTGGTTTCGCGGGCTGCTGGGAAATACCTGCTGGGAATTTGACCGCTGAGATCGGGCGTTGGGTCAAAGGTCCTGGAGCGGATTTGTTCGATGCCATTCGCCTCGGTTTGGGCTCGGACCTTCCCATCATTGCTGAAGATCTGGGTGTGATTACTCCCGACGTGATTGCTTTGCGTGAACGGTTTTCTTTACCCGGCATGAAAGTATTACAGTTTGGATTTTCCGGTCCTGATAATGCCTTTCTGCCTCACTCATACCTTCCTGGTTGTGTGGTCTATACCGGCACCCATGATAATGACACTGCCCGCGGATGGTATGAGTCCGCCCCGGAATTCGAAAAGGATTTTGCCCGCCGCTACCTCCGTGTTGATGGCTCTGATTTTTCCTGGGACCTGATTCGTGCCGCCTGGCGCTCTACCGCCGTTTTTGCCCTTGCTCCTCTCCAGGACTTTCTATCACTTGGGACCGAAGCCCGTTTCAATTATCCCTCCCGTCTTGGCGGTAACTGGGAGTGGCGGTTTACCGAGGCTCAATTAAGCCCGGGTCTTCAGGCTGGTATAAAGGATATAAACTGGTTATATCAGCGTTAAAAATCTCCACCCCGGAGCAATCCCGGGGTGGAATAATTGTTGTAGTAATTTTTAAGGTTTCATTAACTATATTATCTATGGCAAATGCCATTGCGCCGGATCGTTCAGGACGGTACTTCCTGAAATTTTCTGGATGAATGTTGCCGTGTTCTTTGGTAGTCCAGCCTGGTAGCTCAACCCGTCGGGGCTTTGGCGAAAAATGACGGCATAAAAAACGCAGGCTGCCAGGTAGGTTCCTTGTACTGAGGGGTGACTCCCGTCCGCCTGCCATAGGTCAAGTTGCGGGTTTTGGTCCATTGCCAGCAGCCATGCATAACCAACCGGGGCAACCCGAGCGGAGAGTTCCTGGGCAATTCCCAAGTACCCGATATCGACCTGGAATTGCATCGTGTTGTAATCCTGGAGGTTATATCCGGGTAAACCATCCCTGTGTGCCCAGGTTAAAAGAAAATGGGTTTTGCACCCGTCTCATCGATTTGTTGGACGAGGGTCCGGGCAGCCGGGTACATGGTCACAGCTCGAGACTGTTCGAATGCAGGGATTTCGCTTTGTTCCTGGAGAACTACGTAATCCCATTTTGAAGCGCTGATCTGGTTCATTGTCGCGCTCGAGTTGACGTGGTCCGCCAGGGTCCAGCCGCCTTGCGCAGCCATCCCGGTTATTACTCTGTGTCCCCCCGAATTGGCTAACTTGGAAAACATTCCAGGCAGGTCGTTTTCGAAGGTAAAGCTGTTTCCAATAAAAAGGATACGAGTGCACGCAGCTGCCTGTTGTGGGTTGTCGCAATTAATGGTCGGCGAACATCCGAGGGCGGTCAGCAGTATTATGCAGGTGATTATGATCCGTTTCATCAATCGCCTTGAACAAAAACCCTGGCTTGCTCCACGTATGCCAAAGATTGGTGCCTGAAATATGTGTTGTAGAGCGTGGCGTAATGCCCTCCCTGCTGCAGCAATCCGCTGTGGCTCCCCTCCTCGATAATTTTCCCTTTTTCCAGTACGATGATTCTGTCCGCTGCCTTTACTGTGGAAAGGCGGTGTGCGATCAGGATGCTGGTCGATTCAGCCAGGATCATGTTAAGTGCCTGCTGGATCTGCCACTCGGTAAAAGGGTCGATGCTGGCAGTTGCTTCATCCAGAACAAATATGGCTGGTTTCTGCATCAACACCCGCAATAGTGCCACCAACTGGCGCTGACCCATGGATAACATCGTGCCGCGTTCGCCGACTACCGTGTCAAGACCATTTGGCAGAGTCTCCAGCCATTCCCCATCACCGATTTTACGCGCCATCGACAGGATTTCTGTATTGGTTACGCACTCCGGGTCGGGGCAGGCGTACCGGATGTTTTCCGCCACGGTCCCGGAGAAAAGGAATGGGATTTGCGACACGATACCCAGTTGCCGCCGGTATTGCTGCAAGTTCAACGTGCGGATATCAACTCCATCGATCAGGATGTGTCCCGATTGGAACTCGTAAAAACGGGCAATTAGTTTTGCTAGGGAGGATTTCCCGGCGCCGGTATGACCTACGATGGCGAGGTTTTCCCCGGGGTGGATCGTAAGGTTGAAATCGATCAAGACCGGCTCGTTTTCAGCATATCTAAAGGACACATTCTCGAAACCGATCTCACCTTTCAACTTATGGACATCCTGATTCTCGGTTTGGACCACGTTGGGTTCAGCATCCATTAGGGCAAAGATTCGCTCTGCTGCGCTCAACCCCGATTGGATATTTGACCAGAATGCCGAGAGGTTCATGACCGGGTCGAAAAAACGGCCCAGGCTGATGATGAACAGGTACCATGCACCGATCGTTACTGCCCCTTGTGCCGCGCTCAATCCACCGGCATAAACCAACGTGGCTGTGGCAATTCCTGCCAGGGAATTTAGAGCCGGCCACACCAGGGCGAGGATGAAGCCTCGCCATACGTTGACCCGGTAGGATGTTCGGTTGGCAGCGTCGAATGTTTCGAATATCCCTGATTCCTGGCGGAAATTCTTGGCGATGGCGATCCCGCTGACCGTTTCCTTGATCGCCGAATTCACATCCGCCATTGCCTGCATTCCGCTCTTCGTCACCTTGCGTGCCAGGCGTCGGAAAAGAAGCGCCATCAGGAAGATGAACGGCAGGAATGAAAACAGCACCAGCGACAGCCGCCATTCCGTTCGGACAATGATGATCCCGAGCAGGATGGCATTCAGGATTTGGGCGGATACGTCAGTAATGATTGTGACCAGGTCTCCCAGGGTGCTCGTGTCAGCGTTGATCCGTGAAACGATTCGCCCCGACGAGAACTGGTCGTAAAAGGAAAGATCGTGTTCCACCGCGGCGCGGAACGCCAGGGTTCTTAAATTGAGCACCACGTCTCCCACAACCCGGACAGTGAGTCTCCGGCGGATCCAATTTAATCCCCAATCTGCGATTCCGATAAAAAGGACAATTCCGCCGATAAGCAGGCTCGCCAGTACGCTCGGGATGGTGGTTAAAGTGTTAAGTCCCTGGCTGATGATAACGGGTTGGGCTGCGGTGATGACTGCCAGGAGGATGGTCACGAATACGATCACCGCCACCTGATTGTGCTGGGCGGTAAAATAAAATATGATCCTTTTTCCCAGCACGCTATCTTTGTACTGGCGGTCGTATTTTTCCTCGTTCAAACCCTCGTAAAAACCCATTACAAGTTTCCTATTCTCTAAAGATTCGGGCGTAGGCGTCGGATGTCTGCATGAGATTGTCGTGGTTCCCGATTGCCGCTATCCGACCTTTTCGCAAAACGATGATCAAGTCTGCCCAGCGGATTTGAGATAGACGGTGGGTGATGATTAATGTCGTCCTCCCCTTTGCCGCTGCCGCGATCGCTCGCTGGATCATGTCTTCCGTGGCAGAATCGATCGCGCTGGTTGAATCGTCCAGGATTAAGATGTGCGGATCCGTCAGGAAGGCACGCGCGATTGCCAGGCGTTGTCTCTGCCCCCCCGAGAGGGTCACTCCCCGCTCACCGATGACAGTTTCATAGCCCTTTTCGAATTCATGGATGAATTCGTCCGCCTGTGCGGATTTTGCCGCTGATTCAATTTCGTTGGAAGCGGCTCCCGGGTTGCCAAAAGCGATGTTATCCGACACGGAACGCGAAAACAGGAATACATCCTGTTCTATGATGGAGATTTGGCTGCGCAGGGATGCCAGGTTCCAATCCCTGACGTCCACCCCGTCCACAAGGATTTGTCCTCCCGTAGCGTCGTACGTGCGGTTCACCAGCTTCGCCAGTGATGTCTTCCCGGTTCCGGTTTGTCCAACGATTGCCACCGTTTGCCCCGGCTTTACCTTGAAGGTAATATCGCGCAGCACGGCCTCCCCGGTGGGGTAAGCGAAACTCAGGTTTCGGAATTCGATTTCCCCGCGCATAGACTGCGTATAACCAGTCGAGTTTTGATCCAGGTTGGTTTCCCGGTTGATTAGTTCAAGGATGCGTTGGGCTCCTGCCAACCCGGATGAAATCAGCGAATAAGCCCAGATGGATGTCCATGTGGGGAATTCGAGCATCAAGCAGGATGCCAAAATAAGCTACAACATCGCCTATATTCAAGATTCCAATACGATATAGAAGGATCGCGTGTAAGAGACCTCCCGCGAGAGCAATGTAGTATAAAAGCAGGGGCACGAACTTGGCTTCCACGTCCCCCTGGCGGATGTTGTTGTTCCTCAATCGGCGGGAATTAAGGATAAACCGTTTGATCTCGGCTTCTTCTTGTGCAGCCCCCTTCATCGTTTCTATCCCGTCCAGGGCTTCTGAAAGGTGGGTGTTCATTTGACCAAATGAATCGCGAACGTCGGTCGTGATCGGGTTCAGAGTGCGCAGGTACCAGCGCAGGGCTATAAAGTATGCAACGGTGAACAGGGCGGGGGTGAGCAACAATGACCAGTGATATGCCGGGGCGAAAAAGAAAGGCATGATCAGGAACACCAGCGACCCAACCACAAGGTTTACGCCGGGGCTGAACATCAGGTTAACTTCACGAACGTCATTGGTTGCGCGGGCCATCGTATCTCCCACTGGTTGTAGATTGTGGAAGGTCATGCTTTTTCCAAGCAGGGACACGTAGAGTTCATCCCTCACGTCCCGTTCGATCCGTTGGGCGATCAGTTCAGCACCAAAATTCCGCCCGAGTTGGAGAATGCCGCGCACGATTTGCGATCCTCCCATTATTAATGCCAGGGGCAGCAGAACTTTCATTTCTGGCGGCACGTTCAACATCGCATTGAAGGCATCCCCTGTCAAAACCGGGACAATGGCAGCTAAGGCCGCATTTCCGATTGCCCCAACCAGCATGATCAGCACTAGCCACCAGTATCGTCTGGTGTACGCCAGGATCCAGCGAACAGGGCTGCGCCGGTCCAATGGTTTATCGCGGGTAAGAGTGAATTCAGCAGGGGAAGGTATCGATGTCATTCGGTTTCAAATATTTTGGGAAATTTCTGGAATAACGCGAACGGGATTCTACCACGCCGGGAAATGAAAAGGCGCGCTTCAGGAAGCGCGCCGCGTGTGATGAACGGGGTCAATTACAAATGTTTAGTGAAAATTACCAGGTCATCCCCGGGACTATAAAAATCTTTTAGGGTGGCTTCTAAAGTGTAGCCGGTCGCCAGGTAGAATTTGCGGGTTGGTTCATACGCTGGCAGCCCGGAAGTTTCCAGCACAATCAGTCGACCGCCAAGTTTTCGGATAGCTTCTTCGCTTGCCGCCAGTAATTTTCGTCCTGTTCCGCCGCGGTGAATGGACGGATCGACGGCAATCCAATACAGGTCATAGGTCCCGCTTGTAAGTGCTCGAGGGCCATAGCAGGAATAACCAAGTACTTGATCCCCTTCTTTTTCCACCAGGAAATAATACCCGCTTAATTCTGACCCCTCTGCCTGGTATTCATCCCATAATTCGTCGACGCATTCAACCTCTTCCTCATTAAAAAAAGCATCGTTATTCTTGGTAATGGCGTGGATTTGTGAGCCGTCATTTTTTGCTGGAAGTGTGATCATTTATATCCACCCTTCCCGCTTCATTGCATGGGTTAGGATGCGTTCGACCATCTGGGGGTATGTGATCCCGGTTGCCCTCGCAGAGTTCCAGAACCCGGCATCGGGTGAAAGATCGGGCAGTTCATTTACATCGATAACATATGGGATGCCGTTGTTGAAGCGGATATCCACCCGACCCAGGTCACGCAGCCCCATTGCCCTAAAGGAGTTCTCAGCTGATTTTTTAACTGCCAGCATCTCCTTGCGGGTAAGAACCGCCGGTACACGGGCTGGAATATTCTGGTAATACGGCGAGTCTGTTTTCCATTTCGAGTCGTATGTCAATAACTGTTCCAATGGGTTTGTTACAAAGGAAAAATCTTCTTCCGCAATTGGCAGGATTTCGATAACTTCGTTGCCCAACATTGCCACTGCCAGCTCGCGTCCGCACACGAATTCTTCCACGATGGCGGCTTGTTCATATTGATCGACGATATAGGCAATTCTGCGGAATAGTGCCTCCCGGTCGCTGACAACTGAAGCCAGGTCTATCCCCATGCTGGCATCTTCGACTGATGGCTTGATGATCACGGGAAATTCAAGGTTGAATTCCCCTTCTGCCCGCTCAAATACCTGGAAGCGTGGGGTTGGGACTTCGAATTTGATCAGGCGCTCTTTGGATTTCGGCTTGTCGATGCACAGTTCGATGGAATCCGCCGCAGCTCCGGTGTGCTTGAACCCCATGCGCTCGATTAATCGGATGACATCCACGGCGCCCATGTTATTGCCGTTGAAGCCGTCACAATTATTGAAAATGAATGTTTCTTTGGGGGAAAAGGATGCCAGGGTGTCTTCGAGTTCTTCAAGGTCGCCCCTGACTGCCAGTTTTATTACCGGGTACCCCAGGCTTGATAATGCTTCTAACAAATGTTGTGCAGCGGTTGCTGTATATTGGACTGCCAGTAAATCTTGTGGATCGCCTCTACATATTTGAGCATCTTCATTATAAAGTATTACTACTTGAAAACTTTGTCCGTTCATCGAGACCTCGGATAAAAATATCTCCCTATTTAGGGAGGCAGGTACGCAAACGTTTCAAGCGCGTTTGCGCTTTGAGGGGTTTCCTTCTTAGGCAAAATAATCGATATTGCATAACTTGAATAATCATACTCCCATATTAAATCTTAAAAAAACCAATTCATCGATCTTCATTAAAACACTCATTCGTGCAAAATGGAAATTCCCCAAAATAAACCGTATCGCAATAAATGAAATACTCTTTGTGGTTGAATATTGGAAAATCATTGGATTTTTGAATTTATCCGCCAGCAAAATTGTCATAGGGAGTATGTATCATACGCCAATTGACTCACCCCCTATAATATTGTAAACTTTCCTCACACATTCCTTGTAGAACGAGGCTGACCAGATGAAAAAGAAAAGAAATATGTACCCGGTATTTGTCGTGATCGTATTTTTCTTATTCACCCTCCTCCACCAGACGGATAAATTGTTGATTGGGTCTCTCCAAATTCCAGTCAGTAAAACGTTTAACCTTAACGATCTTCAATGGGGTTTGGTCAATACGGGCGCCCTGATCGTTGGGACGTTATTCTACCCGCTCTGGGGCTACTTGTATGATCGCTATGCCCGCTCCAAACTTCTCGCCTTGGCTTCTTTCATCTGGGGGGCAACCACCTGGCTAAGTTCTTTGGTCCGGACTTACCCGCAGTTCCTGGTTACCCGCTCTTCCACCGGGATTGATGATTCTTCTTACCCCGGCATGTATAGTTTGATCGCCGATTATTTCGGCCCAAAAATCCGTGGTCGTATCTATGGGTTGCTCCAGTTGGCTCAGCCATTGGGATATTTGGCTGGCATGATCCTTGCCTTGATGGTGGCACCTCTTTTGGAAGGAAAAATATTTCACCTGGAAGGTTGGCGTTCGATTTTCCTTGTAACCGGCTCACTTGGAATTGTAATGGCGGTTGTCATCTTTTTTGGAATTAAGGAAGTTCCCCGGGGACAGTCTGAACCCGAATATGAAGGAGTTGAAGATATCGGTCAGGTAAAATTCAATTGGGCTTCCCTCAAGGATGCTTTGAAAAAGAAGACCATGTGGTTCATTTTTCTTCAAGGTTTTGCGGGCGTGTTCCCGTGGAATGTGATCACCTATTTCTTCTTTGGATACCTCATGTTGGAACGCGGCTATGACGATACCTCGGTTCTGCTGACAATGGGCCCGGTTGTGATCATCCTGGCCGCCGGCTATTTTGTCGGTGGAGCGCTGGGTGACTGGTTGTTTAAGCGCACCCTCAAGGGTCGCATTTTGATCTCCAGTGTCGGCGTAATTCTTGGTGCAATCTTCTTGTTCTTGGCATTAAGGACCCCTGTCGCTGATAAAACTACTTTCTTTATTTTTATGTCGCTGACGGCAATATTCATGCCGTTCTCGTCTCCAAACGTGACTTCGACTGTTTTCGACATAACCCTGCCGGAGGTTCGCAGTTCGGCTCAGGCGGTGGAATATTTTGTGGAGAATAGCGGTGCAGCACTTGCGCCTACCCTCGCTGGGGCAATTGCCTTTTCGGCTCACAGCAAGGAATATGCCATCATGATCGTTTGCATTTCTGCCTGGGTTTTATGCTTCTTCTTATACCTCGGCGCCTTGTTCTTTGTGGACGGTGATATCAAATCCCTGCGTTCCCAATTGGCATCCAGGGCAGCTCAAAACAAGGCAAATAGACCCGCTTAAACCGGGATGGGGCGAGACAGTAGGGTTCGCCTCCATCTCTTTTTTGCAAAAATTTGATTTTTTATTTATCCCATGTACGATTATGGGAATATTAGGCTGGTAATTCATTTTTATCTGATCGCACATTTTTGGATGAGTCTTTCAAATTAATTATCGGAATCAACTGCCTTTAGACTTAGCATGATTATTCCTGGTTCAGGGACTGATTTATTCCGGGAATGGATGAGGAGAAAAAATGGTCAAAATCGTCGCTGATACCACCTCGGGGCTTCCTCGTGAAATGATGAAATCACGGAATATTCCACTGATTCCACAGATAGTAATTTTTGGGGAGGATTCCTACCGTGACGATACTGAGTTGGATACGGCTGCCTTCCTGGCAAAGCTTAAAGCTTGTCAGCGAATTACCAAAAACTGCGGCTCCTCCTCCGGCATTATACAATCCGATTTTTACTGAAGCCGGGCAGCAGGGTGATTGTGTAATTGTTGTCGCCCCTTCAGCCAAGGTGAGTGGAACGGTGCGTGCCGCTGAGGTTGCCGCTCAGGATTTTCCTGAAGTGGATGTGCGCGTGGTTGATTCCTTGAGCGTCGCTGGGAACCTTGCCAGCCTGGTTCTTTTGGCTGATGAATGGGCTAAATCGGGCATGGATGCCGACACGATTGTCCATCGCCTCGCTGATTGGATTGTGCGCGGCCGGATCTATTTCCTGGTAAATACCTTGGAATATCTTCAAAAGGGTGGTCGTATCGGAGGGGCGAAAGCCATGATCGGCAAAATGCTGCAGGTAAAACCCATCCTCTGTGTAAAGGATGGGCAGGTGGAACCTTTCGAACAGCAGCGCACTAAGAAAAGAGCTCTCGCCCGCCTTATTGAGATCGTGGAAGACCAATGTCCGGGTTCCCCGGAATCCCACCTTTGTGTCATGCAGGCAGACGCCATGCCCGAAGCAGAGAAGTTGGTTGCTGATTTGAAATCCAGGCTGAAATTATCTGCCATCCCGATCTATGAATTACCGCCTGCGATTGTCGTTCATGGTGGACCTGGTGTTCTTGCTGTTGGCTTCTTTGTCCCTTAAATTCGCTATGGTATAATTCGCGGGCTGTTGCGAAAATTCCCACAAATGTGGTCATAGGAGAGTATTAATATGTCTGGACACAGCCACTGGGCAACCATCCGCCGCAAGAAAGGTGCGGCAGACGCCAAGAAGGGTGCCATTTTCACCCGCTTGGCACGTGAAATTGTCATGGCAGCTCGCGAAAGCGGGGGAGATCCGGACAGTAACTTCAGGTTGGCTTTGGCAGTGGAAAAAGCTCGCGCCGGGAACATGCCCAAGGAAAACATAGAGCGCGCCATTAAGCGCGGGACCGGGGATGATAAAGACGGTGCGATCTTTGAAGAAATCACCTATGAAGGTTTTGGCCCCCACGGTGTGGCCCTTATGCTGGAATGTGTTACTGATAACCGTAACCGGGCTGTAGCCGAGATCCGTCACCTGTTGAGTCGCGGGGGTGGGAACATGGCTGAAGCTGGCTCTGTGGGCTGGCAGTTTAGTCGCAACTCTTATTTTTCCTTCCCCGCCTCTCAATTAAATTTTGACAAGGCATTTGAGCTTGCGGTGGATGCTGGTGCCGAAGATGTCCAGGAAGATGGCGATAATATCGAGATTATTGGTCCGGTGGAGGCCTTTAAAAAGATCAGTGACGCTCTTCGAAAAGCTGGCGTCTCGCCGGATGATGCTGATTTGCGTTTGATCGCCAAGCAGGATGTCGAACTTCCGGTTGATCAGACCCTTTCTGTCCTGCGTGTGATCGAATCGCTCGAAGAATTGGACGATGTTGCTGCCGTTTATCATAACTTGAGGATTTCTGACGAGGCTCTGGCGGCAATTGAGGCGGAATAGACATGACGCTGGTGCTGGGGATCGACCCGGGAACTGCGACCACCGGTTACGGTCTGGTGCGTAGCCGGGAAGATGGCAGCCTGGAATCAGTCGTTTACGGCACCCTCCGCACCCCCGCCGGCATCGAAGCCAATAAACGCCTTTCAATGCTCTTCCACCAAATGAATGAAGTCTTGCTTCTCCACCGCCCCGATTCGGTCGCGGTGGAGAAATTGTTTTTCCAGCGCAACATTTCCACGGCTATTGCTGTCGGTCAGGCTCGCGGGGTCCTGATGCTGGCGATTAGCGAGGCAGGGTTGGACTTGGCAGAATATACCCCCAATGAAGTCAAGCAGGCGGTCGCCGGCTATGGAAGTGCCGGGAAGAAGCAGGTCCAGGAGATGGTACGCGTTCTCCTGGCATTGCCTGAAACCCCACAACCGGACGATGCTGCCGATGCCCTGGCTATCGCCATAACTCATATAAACACGCAAAGATATGGTGAAAAATGATAGCAACTTTACGCGGCGAAGTGACCCAGGTTGAAGAAAATGCAATTATTATTGAAGCGGGAAGCGTGGGTCTCCGGGTTTTCGTCCCGAAACCCATGCGGGAACGGGCAAAACCCGGGGAAGCAATTTTTCTTTACACCCATGTTGTTATTCGCGAAGATGATTGGAAGATTTTCGGTTTCGAGTCCCAGGCGGACCGCGAATTATTTACCACCCTGCTCAGCGTGGACGGGGTGGGACCGCGGACGGCTCTGGCAGTCCTGTCAACCTTGAATCTCGAAACGGTCCAGCGGGCTGTCTTTGGCGATGAACCGGATTTGCTGAGCCGCGTCCCGGGATTGGGAAAAAGACGGCTCAGAAAATGGTGCTTTATCTCCATGACCGCTTGAAACCCATCAGCGGGTTGGAAAAAATAGCTGCCATGTCGGAAGCCGATTCGGAAGTCTTGGCAGCCCTCACAGCTCTTGGCTATTCGGTCGTCGAAGCTCAGACTGCCATCCAGGCTATCCCGAAAGATTCCCCCGATGATGTGGAACAGCGTCTTCGGCTTGCACTTCAGCAATTTACAGGGAAGTAATATTCGTTATGAATGAATTAAACCCGGTTAGTGTCTCTCCCTGGGGTTATATCAGGTCAGTTTCGTCACATTAAATAATTATCAACGATTAGTTGGTTATGTCCTTATCGTAAAAATGTCAGGAAGTATAATTTGGGGGCATTTTTCGATAAATCGCTTCAGGCAATACCATGTCATTGATTACTGCAGATAATATCTCCAAATCCTTCGGTCCGGTGGACTTGTTCTCTGGTGTCTCTTTTGCCATTCCAAAGGGTTCACGGCTTGCTCTTGTTGGACCAAATGGCTGTGGGAAGACCACCTTGTTGCGAATTTTGGTCGGGCTGGACGAACCTTCCAGTGGAAAAATTTCGCGTGCCAGGTCGATCCGAATCGGCTATCTTCCTCAGGAAGCCGAATTTGAAATGGAAGGGACTGTTTGGGATGCCTGCTTTTCGGTTTTTTCCGACTTGATATCACGCCAGGCGGAATTGGAAAAACTCGAAGCCGAAATGGCCGCCTTGGAAACTCGCGATCTGGCATTGTCACGTTATGGCGCTCTCCAGCACGAATTTGAGCGCCGCGGTGGGTACACTTTCCACATTCGGATTAAACAGGTTCTTACCGGTCTCGGCTTTTCTCCCTCTGATTTCCACATGCCCCTTTCTCACTTATCAGGAGGTCAGCGCACCCGCGCCTTCCTTGCCCGTCTGCTGCTTTCCGAACCTGACCTCCTGATGTTGGATGAGCCTACCAATCATCTGGATATTTCCGCGGTCGAATGGTTGGAGGGTTACCTGGGCAAGTGGGAAGGCGCGGTGGTTATCGTCTCCCACGACCGGTATTTCCTTGACCAGGTGGCAAACGGCATCCTGGAAATGGCGTTTGGTGCCACGGAGCACTACCCGGGTAATTATTCGGCTTACCTTCAGACCCGGGAGCTGCGCTGGGAGCACCGGCGGGAGACCTTCGAAGCTGAAAAGGAAAAACTGCTTAAGGATGTTGAATATATTAAGAAGAATATATCCGGGCAAAATGTCAGCCAGGCGAAAGGAAAACTTCGTCGGTTAAGCCGCATTGTCCAGGCCATCGAGCAGGTTGGCATGGAAGCTGTGGTCAACCATAAATGGGCTGAGACTGCTGGGGATGTGGTCATTGGTACTTCCCCTTTTGGTCCGGAAGAAGCGGAGCGGCGTGTGCGGGCCCTCCGTGCTCCTATGCGGACCTTGCCCCGCCTGCATTTGAACCTCCGCTCGGCGGCTCGTTCCGGGGAACTCGTTTTGCGCACGATCGACCTTCGGATCGGGTACCCCGATCGGTTGCTTTTCACTTCTCCGGATATTGTGCTCCGTCGTGGAGATTGCGCCGCGTTGATCGGCCCAAATGGGGCTGGAAAAACGACCTTTCTTAAAACAACCTTGGGTCAACTGGAGCCGCTTGGAGGGGAAGTGGTCTTGGGGGCTTCCCTGAAGATTGGCTACTTCGCCCAGGCTCATGAAGGTCTTAACCCCGAAAACACGCTTATCCAGGAGATTGACTTGGTCATGCCCCATTGGCTGCCTGGCCAGATCCGTGAATATTTGGGGAAATATCTATTTTCGGGTGATGATGCGTTTAAAAAGGTTTCAGTTCTCTCGGGGGGCGAGCGCGGCAGGCTTGCATTGGCGAAACTGGCGCTTGAAGATACCAACCTGCTTTTACTCGACGAACCTACCAATCACCTTGACATCCCTTCCCAGGAAGTTTTGGAAGCTGTTCTCGATGATTATGCTGGAACGATCCTCCTGGTTACCCACGATCGCTACTTGATCGACGCCCTTGGGACCCAGATTTGGGAAATTGAACCGGATGAGTCTCAATTGACCATTTTTGAAGGAACCTATAGCCAGCGCCGCGAGGAGCGTGAACGCTTGGCAGCCCTCCGCTCTTTGGAAACAACCCAGGTGGTCGTCCCGCGTTCGACCCGACGGTCATCTGACCCCGCCGTAAAAGAGGAACGCCGCAGGGTGGCAAGGTTGCAGGAATTGGAGAATAAAATTGCCGCGTTGGATGTCCAGCTTGCGGATCTTGGACGGAAACTGGAAAAGCCTCCCAAGGATACAGCCTTGGTAAGAAAGTGGGGCAATCAATATACAGCCTTGCAAGCTGAAATGGACAACTGGTTGGCTGAATGGGAAACACTCCAGACCTAAACAGGAAGCGATGGATGCCGTCCATCGCTTCCTGTTTATATAATTTCTTCCGGGATTTCCGATCGATCCTGCAGTTTTGCTAACTCTGTCTGGGGGGAATTTTAATCTTCTGGGTTTTCGTGGGCGGTTTTGCTGGGTTTGCAGGTTCCACATGGACAGTGATGTCTGCTGGTGACACGATGTCATGTATGGCTTTCTCAATTACTTCTGTCGCGGCATGAGCTTCGTTCAGTGTCACACTTCCATTCATCGTGATATGCATGTCAATGAAGGTGTGCGCTCCTGATGCGCGGATTCGTATGGCGTGTGCATCCACCACTCCGCTTACTTCTCCGGCCACTTTTTCAACTTTATCTGCCAGTCCCCTCGGAGCCGTGTCCAGCAGGGCGGAAATCGTCCGCCAGCCAAGTTCGCCGCTGATAAAAATGACGATGATGGCTACGATCAAGGCTGCCACCGAGTCGGCTTTATGCATCCAGTCCATCCCCGGTACGTAACGTGCGACGGTCAACCCGATCAAGCCCAGGATAACCACTGACGAGGACCAGATGTCCGTGCTGAAGTGCAGCGCATCCGCTTCCAGGGCCTGGCTTTTATATTTCCGGGCTGCCTTGTAAAGAATTCGGGATCGTGTAAAGTCAATGATGATTGAAGCGCCCATTACAACAAACGACCAGATGGATGCTTCGACTTTTACCGAAATAAAGAATAAGCGGTTAATCGCTTCGTAAATGATCCACCCTGATGTAGCCAGTAAAAGTACTGTCTCGAATAGAGCCGACAGGTTTTCGATCTTGCCGTGCCCGAAGGGATGTTCCTTGTCGGCAGGTTTGTCTGAAATCTGGACGGCAAAGAGCGTCATTCCGGCTGCCACCAGGTCAAGCCCCGAATGAGCCGCCTCGGCCAGGATACCGAGTGAATTGGTTAAAAGCCCCACTATGAGCTTGAAGGTGGTCAACCCGATCGCCGCGACAACCGAGCTTAAGGCAGCAGAGCGTTTATCTTTTCGAGCCTCGAGAGTCATGTTTCCCTTTCAAATAGGTGCGATTATAACGTAGGAAACGCGAGCCTGATGCAAGATGACGAATGTCATAACTTTATCGATAAACCTCTTTGATTGTTTTTCGATGAATCTTGGGGAACAAATATTAAAAAAACGCACTTCGCATAGCAGTCGTTCTATTTCACGGAACGCCATTTTTCCCTTGATATTCGATAATGGTTAGGAGGCTATTGGTAATACCCTTTCGGCACACATCGCCAGGCATACCTTTGTCCCTCGTACCGCGCAAACAGGGGTGCGGAGGCGTATTTACCGAACGACCCCCTGCTTGCACAACGAAGCCCCCTTCCCGTAAACTAAATCTCCTTCTTATGATTAAAATGGATTTACGGGAAGGGAGTTTGGGGGTAGGGTGGCTATTGGAAATTTTACTTCTCCACACAATGCTAGGAACACCTTTGTCACTCGTACCGCGCAAACAGGGGGGCGGAGGCGTTCTTTGCCGAACGATCCCCTGTTTGCGCAACGAAGCCCCCTTCCCGTAAACAAAATCTCGTTCTTACAAATAAAATGGTTTTACGGGAAGGGGGTATGGGGGTTGGGTGACTGTTGGAACTATCCCTTCTGGTCGCCGCATGAGTCTCTGAGAAGGTGCCAACATCATTATTTCATGGACCCGGTAATATAGAAAAAGTCTCGCGGAGACTGGGTTAAATACCTGTCGACATTGTCAACCATCAGCCTTGGAAGGAGAGGCTCCCCGCTGAGTTTCGATCCTGACGATATGATTTTCACAAAAAGGACCCAGTAATTATTGATATCAAGTTGAATTGCGTTATAAGCGCTCGCGTCTTGCATCGATTTAGCCAAGGCTTCCATGGTCAGGCTCGGTCCGCAAAAATAATACAAGGTCAGGTTGTCTTGACTTAACCCTATCCCTGATCGGACCGTCGGCGAAACATCGATGACGGTATACCCCCAGTCCAATGGCGAGTTGTTATAGATCTGCGGATTGATTTGTCCTTTCTGGATTACCAATGGACCATTTTGCCGGTACGCAACCATGTCGGTTGATGGCAGCAGGTCCGTCCCCCATTCTCCCAGCCTCACGTCCCCATTCTGGTAGATCGCCACGGTTCCCAGCCCGTCCCGGGGCGGCAGTGCCAGGCTGCCGTCTGCCATGGCGCCGAATTGACCATGCCTGGCTTGGAAGCCGCCGTTGAATTCTGCCAGGAGGATATTTGCTGCCCGGTCTGCCAGGTTCATTTTTCCGCTGTGAGCGGGTTCGCCTGGTTGGGTGGGGTCGATCGCCCCCAGGACATAATGCAACCGGGTAGTACTCAGATCGAAGGCGACGATCGTAACCAGCGTATAGGGTCTGGTGGGATCCGGCTGGACAAAGGTCTTGTAGGCGACGTTTTGCCCTAAAGTGTCTTGAATGTATGGTATCCAGGCTCCTTCCCCGTTTACGTTGCTCAATGGAGGGACCAAAGCTGGTTGCCAGGGCGCCGGCGTCGTTGGTGTTGGTTGCAGCGTCCCTGTCAAGGTGGGAGTGGCGGTTCCGGTGAAGGGACGCGGTGTATTTGTCTTGAGTCCCAGGGTCGGGCTCACCGTGGGGGATGGGAAAGCCCCGTAATCACCAGCAGGATTCCCTAATCCCAGGCTGTATTTTAATTTTTGAAAATCATCCTGCATTTGGAAGACGAACATTTCCAATCCGGCTACGGCTTTGTCCCCGATGATGCCGCGCAGCCAGTCCGCTCCTTCCGCTCCAATGTACGGGTTCGTATTGACCAGGATAAATAAAACCAGCAAAATTGCGAGAATCCCACCCGCGCCTACCCGCAACCCATACCCATATCCGTTTTTGAAAATGAGCGATCGACCTTCTTTCTTTCGGATTTGCGGTGCCTTGCCGTTTCCTTCCTTTCTTCATATTTCCACCATGCTTATTTTAAAGGGATACATCAGCCTTGGGCATATATACCCGGATGGCTGCTTCTCCGCTGACGGGGCATTTATATTCACAGATCCCGCAGCCAATGCAAAGCTCCCGCAGGACGTGAGGTAATTTGACACTTACCATTGTTCCATCGGGACCCCACACTTCGGCATTTTCGAGTTGGATCGCTTTTTGGGGAAGCGGGCACATTTCTTCGCATACCTGGCATGGTTCATGGTCGGACCATGGGATGCATCGGTTTTCGTTGATATATGCCAGCCCGATCACCTGCAACCGCTTCTGACTCAAATCGAGTGGAGGAATGGCTTGCACCGGGCACACCTGTCCGCAGGCGTTGCACGAATAATCGCAGTATCCAAGTCTTGGAGTCAGGATGGGAGAACCTAGTGCCGCGATACCCGCCTCCAGCACTGCTGGCTGCAGACCTCCCGTTGGGCAGACCCGGATGCACTCGTTGCAGCGTGTGCATTTGGTAAATGCAACCACGTCCGGGTTGGTTTCTCGAACTCCCGGAGGGCGGATCAGGAAGGGAGGTTGCCGTTTGGCAGGACCGTTGCTGTCCAGCAGGGCAACTGAGGCCACCGTTACTCCTATCGCTAGTAAGGCTTCCCGCCTGCCCGGGTCATAAGTCGTCCATTTTTCCGGTGAAAACACAGGCAGAAACTTGGTCTGGTCCCTTGGGCAGGTCTCCAGGCAGTCCAGGCACATGGTGCATTCGGATGGGTCGCTCGCATAATCTTTTGCTGGGTTGATCGTCCCCGTTGGACAGATGTCAGTGCAGAGCGTGCATCCTTTGCATTCCTCTCCGACCTTCCTGCGAAATATTGCCAGTTTGCTTAGCCATCCCAGTGCCCCACCCAGCGGGCACAAGTACCTGCACCAGAAGCGGGCTGCCAGTCCGTCCAGCAGGATCACCCCCAGGAAGATGGCCGCGAACAATAGTCCATCCTGGTAAAAAACCGCTTGGGCAGGCAGGATGGCTGGTCTGACCCAGCTATCGAACGTCGCCAGCGCACCTTCGAAGGCTGGCACGTTCACCAGTACTCCCTCGACCCCGGTGACTATCCGATCGAGCGCCGGCCAGACGCTAACTGTTAAAGTCCTTAGGAGCAATGCCAGCGGATCGAAGAACAGCAGGGTTAGGTTGCCCAAGCAGGGCAGCCGCCAGGATGATGATGGCAAGGTCGAATTTCAACCCGCCGCCACCCGTCCGAAGGGGAGGCGCGCTTGATCCTCCAGCGTTTGAGCGGGAAAAATATCGAGGATTGTTCCCACGGGGCACAACCAGCCGCACCACGCCCGCCCAAAAACTATGGTAAGCAGGATGACAATGATCGCCAGGGCCGAGCCTGCCAGGAACGTCCGGCTGGCTGCCAGGTGCGCCAGGATCAGCAGCGGGTCCATCCGCATGGGGATGTTGATCAGGGCTGCAGGGCCGCCGTCCTGGCGCGACCATATGAAGAGTGCAATAAAAATCGCTAGCGCCAGGTACTGCACGGTTTTCCTGAAAACAACCCAGGGTCCCGTGACATTGCCCTTGCTGATTTTCTTTTTCCTCATTTTTGGCTTTGATAACTGGTTTTCCATGTTTGGGTGGTCTTAAGACCCAAGCTCGATTACCTGGATGTTCAGGTTTTGCAGATCGCTTCGACCTATTCCCATCTTGGTGGCGAATCGAATGTAATCCAGGTCTTCGGGTTTCATTCCAAACAGGGAGGTGGCTAAACTGTCCACTGCCACCACGTCCCGGCTGGCGATCACGGTATCTTTTTGCTGCACGTCTGATAGGGACCCGCCGGTGGGACCGTTCCCGGTCAAGATACGCACTGCGTCCAGGACGGTCAGTTGCGGCTTCAGCAGGGTATTAAGATCTGCGATGCTTTGATGCAGCCTGTTGTGCAGCGTCTCCCGTATCCAGACCGCCCCCATCATGTTCTTCATCCCCAGGGTCAATCCCGAAGAACTGTGCTGTTTGGCGATCGGTACGTTGATCAATACCTCCGCGTTCAGGATCTCATCGTATATCTTGCTCGATGTTAAGAACACCGCTGCCGGGATCTTGGTTTCGATGTAATGATACGAGATCATGCGTACCATTTCGCCGCCCGCCGCCTCCACCTGCTCCTTGATCCCGCTGATTTTATAGGCTTCCGTGTCCGTTCCTCCGAATGGATGGTCCATTACCTTCACGCTGGCTGCCCCGGCTTCGAAACACATTTTTACCAGGGTCCCCACCACCCACGGGTTGGTTGTGGCGGCATATTCGTAGGTGTGGTATGCCACGCAGATGTTGGGTTTAATCACCACGCTGGATCCACTGGCTACGAATGCGCTCATTCCGCCAAGGGCTGCGAGCGCCTGTCGTACCAGGGCTTCCGGTTCTCCCCCGTGGGTAACGACCATGTCTGGGATTGGCGCCGGGGTACCGGTGGGAGCAGTAACTGTATCGGTGGCAGCATTGGAGGGTTCCGGCGAGGAGGATGATTTTGTCGTTACCCTGGTTGCAGGCACCTGGGTATTCAACTGGAGGGCACGGAAGTTGACAGCACCTTCCCGCAAGCTTCCAGGAATGCGCTCATCGTTATGGCTCCCGCTCCTGCTGCAGCCGCCTTTAGAAAATCCCTTCTCGAAAGTTTACCCATAATTTACCTCCTGCTTTCAGTCAAAAACCGTTCGTAATTGATTTTAAGGAGTTTTCTTTTTACCTACGGTTCACTCGTTTCTTTTTTTATGGATTTTCTAATTTTGGTTATTTTCGGTTCTGCTTTCCTGCTTTTGGCCTTTGCTGATGTACTTTTGGTTTTTGTTTTTCGCTTGGGAAGCACTCCGGGTATTTCCACATTTGTGGCAAAAATTTCGTCATATTTGCCTTGCACGGATGTCGTCCCAGTTCCGCCAAGGTTTCGGTTCACTTCACTCCATTCTTCCCCTGTCACGAAGCGCCAGTCCAGGAAGACGTGACACTGGTAGCCGCCAAGTTCCACGTACAATCCTTTTTCGGTTAATTCGCGGCACGAGCGCATATATTCCAGCCCGCTGACGCTGTCTTTGAAAATCGCATATGTCTCAACCGGCAGGTACAGCGCCTCCGCCAGGTTTTTTTGTACCAGGTTTCCGCTGCCTTTGTCCATGGAGGCAGCCGATGATTTGATCCAGCCTCGTGTTTCTGCATACCGGTTGTGATACACGATCAGGGCGCGTTCGTTCCCCAGGCGGTTGGAGTAGGCGAACACATCCTCGTTCACGGTGCCGCCTCCCTCGCCGGGATCGGAGATATAAAAATCATACAACCGGAAATTCTCCACGTCGGCAAAAAGCGCCCGCCTGTGAGTTAACGGGAAAATGCGCCATTCGTGGCCGCGCACCAGGCCTTCGTCCACCGCTTCGTCCCATCTTGCATGCCGGTATTCCATGCCATATTTCTCGCGATAGCCTTCAATCTGCCCGTGACCGAACATCGGCAGACCCGGCAGGGTCACCAGCAACGTGCATACGCCGAAATATTTATCGGTGGTTCCGAATTGTTCGCTGGCAGTCTTTTCATCGGGGTTGTTCATGAAATTGACGAAACGCTTCAGCACCTGCGGGTCGAACTCGAGTGTGTTCTTGATTACCTGGCGGTACTTGGCGTTGTCTTCGTCGCGCAGCATGTGCATGAAAGCTGAGTTGTATACCCGGTGCATTCCCAGTGTGCGCACGAAATATCCTTCCATCAGCCAGAACGCCTCCGCCAACAGCAGCGTATCCGGCACCTCCACCGCCACCCGGTCCACCACTTCGCGCCAGAACTCGTTGGGGATGGCCTGGTCGAACTGCTCACGTGTCATCCCGTGCTCCGAGCGCGAGGGGATCGCCCCGCCTTGTCCCGGTTCAGGGAACCATAGACGCTGGATGTGTTTCTTCGCCAGCGTCATGGCCGCGTCGAACCGGATGATTGGAAAATTGCGCGCCACGTGCAGGATGGTCTGAATGATGGCTTCCCGTACGTCTGCCTTGGAATAGTCCAGTTGGGCGGTGTCGTTCCACGGCAGTGCCGTGCCGTCGTTGCCGTGATAAATGTAACGTGCATCGCCGGTCCAGCGGTCAAGGCGTTTGAATACCACCGCCGCGTCGGTTTTATCGTAATAATGGTCCTCTATCTGGATCCCCACCCGGCTGTCGTTTGACAGGTCTGCACCGTTGAATGAGTAGTTCGGGTAGGGGGGGTAAGGCAGGCTGAGGAACCAGTCGGGATGCTCCACCACCCAGCGTGAATCGATCCCGATGTGATTCGGTACCATGTCGGCCGACAATCGGATCCCGTGTTGCCATGCCCGCCACCGTAAATTCTGGAGCGCTTCCCAGCCCCCCAGGTCGCCCGCGATCTGGTAATCCATCAGCGAGTAAGCGGAGGCCACTGCTTCTGGTTGTCCCATCATCTGCTTGATGCGCCGTGAGGCTGCGCTGCGTTCCCACAGGCCGATCAGCCACAAGCCGGTAATGCCCCTCACCTGCATCAGGTCCAACTCTTCATCCGGGATCTGGTTCAGGGCGTGGATGTCCCTCAGGTATTTTTTTGACAGTTGATCGAGCCACACGTAAGAGTTCTTGGCGATCAGGACGACCCGCGGCATCCAGTCCTTGTCAGGGCTGAAACGCTCATACTCTGTATAGTCGTGACCGGTAAAGGTGAGCAGCGGGGCGCTCCCGGCAAATCCGCCCGGGAAATTGCCGCGCAGGATATCCTCCCTGGCAAAGTCAAGGCCGCGCAGGATCTTTTAGCACGAAACTCTCTCCCAGGATTCCCCCCCAGCGCTTGAGCAGGAATTCCAACTGGGCGGATAAGGAATTCGGCGCCACACGTCCGGGTGCAAGCAGCACATCGATCAGTGTCTCCCGGCTTTGACCCGCTGCCTGCCCGGCTCCAAAGGGAGGCTGGGCATTAAAAAATCCTTCAACACGCGGACGGTCTTCTCGTAGGGGCTGGATAGTTTGAGCGGTTCCTCGTCGAAGAGTTCCTTGTATTCCGTAACCGCCGGGTTTTGGTTCGTGATATGCAGGATCAGCATTTCTTCCAGGGCGCCTGCGCGCTTCTGGCGATTGCTCGTCTCAAGCCCCAGGTACTTGGCGGCCTCGACCTCACCCCGGAAAACTGCCAGGGGAGGGAAATCTTCTGTGAATTTGAGCAGTGCTGCGTCGGCATCCACCCCGGCAGCCTGCAGGGCGCGTTCCATCACCCCCGGGTTTTGCTTTTCGTATTGGTGGATCAGGATGTGCAGGATTTCATCGATCAGCCCCATGGCGTTGATGGCACTGGCCGGCACAAATTTACCACGCACCCTGGTCATGCTGTCGGCAAAACGCCTTGCTGCCGCATAGTCCGCCAGGATGATGTTGCCGTTAAGTGCGAACAGGCTCTCGTCGAACCGGTATTTTTCCCTTGCCTTGCGGGATACGTGGAACTCGAAATGGGCCTGCCCGGGCATGGGATTTACCACAGGGTTCATCCGGTCTCCTCCACAGGTATTTAGTTACCTGCTTAATCATACCCGATTACAGGGCTCGGAGCATCCTGCCATTAATCTATCCGCTGGTACCTGGGCAGTACTACGCCCTGGTCGAAGATGTGAGTTTCTACAAGTTTCAGGGGCAGTCGTTCGCGCAGGGGTGGGAACATCGCTTTACCGCAGCCCAGGATCACCGGGTCGATAAACAGCCGGGATTTGTCCAGGTGATGTCTCCGTCCTTCGCCTCGATGTCGCCGTCTAGCAACACCGACATCCCGTAGATCATTTTTCCCATGGTTCGCTCCTTTACCGCCTGGCACCCTTCCTGGAATCAATCATGCCCTCCCCTCAAGGGCGAGAGCATGAGCAATGTCTTTTCATGGTGTGAGGTCGGGATCAGCGGTTTTTAGGCAGTAGCCAGCCAAAAAGCATGTACAGGATGCACAACCCCATAAGACCGAATTTTAGGCTGGCGCACACGCCGGTGAAGAATGTCACTGGTGCGGTGACAACACCGTTCATCAGCTGCCTCGCCTGCAGGATATTTTCGAGGGCGTCGAACACGGCTCCGATAAATATTCCATAGGTTGCGTATATCCCTAATTTTCGCAGCCAGACTGCGATATTGAGGTGGCGTCCAGCCGCCAGCAAGGCTCCCAGTGCTAAAGTGAATGCGTAGGAGGGGATGAATAGGTAATCCAAGCCGAGCCCCAGCGCTGCAAAGAGACTCGGGCTCCCTCTCCACGATTCCAGGATCGACTGCGCCTTCACGGTTGTCCAAGCGAACTGGTGCGAGACGATCCCCAAGGGTGCCGTCGGGTTGTCCAGCGGGGCATTGAGCAGTAGCAGGATCCCGAACAGCGCCAGCGTCCACACCAGCAGCACCAGGAAGATCGGCTTCCGGTTCCACTTGTGGATAAAGGTCAGCGGATGGTTCACGGGATCGCGATCCGGTATACGCGGTGGTTCTTGTATTCCACCCCGTTCAGGTTTTTAAGGTCGGCGCGCATCTGCCGGGTGGTCTCGGCCACCTGGGTCATTTCGACGAATTTGAACTGCTTGAAATCCAGCATGGTTTTGCCCATTTCATAATACAGCAGCGCGTTCCCGCCCGTGCCCTGGAACTCGGGCAGGATGCCCATGCCGTTGCCGGAGACGGTCTGGGTGCGTTTCATTTCGATCAGGATATCCAGCAGTCCGAACGGCAGCAGGCGTCCCTTGGCTCTTTGGATGGCCGCCGAAACGTCCGGGAAGGCGAACAGGAAACCGACGATGTCCTCGCCGTGCATGATCAGCTTGATCAGGCGGTGGTCCGCCACGTTAAAAACGTTCGCCACTGCATAGTCAACATCACCGTCGGAGAACGGATAATATTCCCAGTTTTTGATGAAGGTTTTGTTGTAGAGATGCCCGATACGGTGAGCCCAGCCCACCAGTTCTTTCTTGCTCTTGAAATCCTTGACCCACAGGTTGCCGCGTTTCAGCGTCCATTGGGCAATGCGTTCCACCCGCTCCGGGATCCTGAACGATTCAGCCGGCAGGTAGCAGGAGACGAAATCCACTTCCTTCTCGAAATGCATCTCCTCGATCAGCTTGCGGTAATACGGGTAGTTATAGTTCATCATGGTCATCATCTGGCGTTTGTCGTAGCCCTCGATCAGCAAGCCATAGCCGTCGAAGGGTGACAGCCCCTTGGGTCCGATCAGCGTATCGAGCCCGCGCTCGTCGCGCCCATTTGAAGACCGCCTCGAAAAGCTCCCGTGCCACGTCGATATCGTCGATGCAGTCGAAGAAATAGAACTGCGCCTTTTTGACCTTGTGATACTCGTTAAACAGCTTGTTCACCCCCACGCAGATGCGTCCCACCACCTTGCCGTCGAAAACCGCCAGGAAGAAATCGGCTTCGGAATACTGGTAGAATGGGTGCTTCTTGCGGTTCAGCGGCAGATAGGCATCCATGTAAAGAGGCGGCACCCACTCCGGGCAATCCTGGTAGAGGTCGTAATAGAATTGTACAAAGCGCTTGACCTGGGACTTGTTTTCTGTATCGACTTTTTCGATGGTGAGCATTGAAACTCCAGTGACCGGTAAGGATGTAATTACAGTATATAACACATTTCTGCCATCCGGATGCGCAACCTTCAAGTCCTGCAGTTCGATCGTGGGATATTGCGCAAGATGGAACTCGGGGTGATAATATCCGTATACGATAATGGTACGCTACTGAAATATCTCGCACGATCCACAATACTCGCCCTTTTGTTTTGCTGATTTTATTTCATCTATAATCCAAGGAGAATACCATGCCATCCACTCGAACCGAAGAATTCCATGTTAACGGCGAGGAACTTTTATCCAAGATCAAGAACCTGGTTCATGAAGGCAACATTCGCAAGATCATCATCAAGGACAAGGACGGCAAGGTCCTGATCGAATTCCCGCTGACCTTCGGCGTGGTGGGGCTGGTGCTCGCACCCACCCTGGCCGCGGTGGGAGCGGTTGCCGCCCTGGTCACGGAAGCCACCATCGTGGTGGAAAAGGACGCCTGAATTTGATGAAAGGACTGACCCTGCAAGCACCATTTCACCGGCTGTTTGGCCGTGAATGACACCCATCATGCACACTTACTCGGCGGTTTGTATCCCCTCATGGTTCTATTGGAGAGCTTACCGGTATATTTCTATCGGTCTTGAGCATGTCCAATACTTAAAATGCCGCGAATAAAGACCTCCAATAAACGAAGTAATCGAGATGAAATGAAATCACCAGCCAAACCTTCGCGTGATGAACTCGTTCTGCTTAGAACCCGGCGTGTTGAGGCATATGCTCAAACCGGAATTTTACCTGGCCGCGCCGATCTGACCTTATCCGAAGTGCTGGTCCTTGGCTTGCTCCGCCAGGGTGTAAATATCTATTTTTCTGTTTTCGGTCATGGATCCACCGAAATAGGGGAGGTTCTCCGCATTTATCAGCAGGCTGGTCTTGTGAAGGTATTCGGGGTGCGTAGTGAGACTGAAGCTTCCCATGCCGCTTCGGCTTTGCGATGGATTTCGGGGGAAAAGGCAGCCGTGGTCACATCAATTGGTCCGGGTGCGTTGCAGGCAATGGCTGCTTCGCTGGTCCCGGCCTCTGACGGAATAGGTGTCTGGTACTTATTGGGGGATGAAACCTCGGAAGATGAGGGGTTTAACATGCAGCAGATCCCTAGGCATGATCAGGGGCTATTCCAGCGGCTGGCTGCGACCCTGGGTCGTGCCTATTCCTTGCATACCCCGCTGGCTGTTGCCACGGCGCTCCGGCGTGGAGCAGCAACCGTGGACCACCCAATTCGTCCCGGACCGTTTTTTCTGCTTCTGCCATTAAATACCCAGTCGGCATGGCTGCCGGATTTTAACTTGAACGAAATACCTGAAATCCAACCTGTTTCATTGGGTGCGGCATTTGGGGATTATGTTGCTCTTGCAGATGAAATCAAAGCCGCTCGGAAGGTGCTCATCAAGGTGGGTGGGGGAGGACGGTTTGCAGGTGAAGAGTTGAAAGCCTTGCTGCAACGCTCGGGCGGGGTTCTGGTCCACACTCCCATCGCAACCGGATGTGTCCCTTACGATCACCCCCAAAATATGGGGGTGGGTGGTTCCAAGGGATCAATTTGTGGAAATTATGCAATGGAGCAGGCTGATCTGCTGATTGCGGTGGGAACTCGCGCTGTCTGCCAGTCGGACTGCTCACGCACTGGCTACCCTAATGTGAAGCGGGTAATAAATATTAATGCGGATTTTGACGATGCCAGTCACTATAATCACACTCTGCTGCTCGTCGGCGACATCCGCCGAACGCTGGAAAAACTCAACCTGGCTCTTGATATGACCCAGGGGGATAAGTCGGATTGGTTGATGGCATGTGGAGCGAAAAAAACTGAATGGCAGGAGTTAAAAGAGCAGCGTTACAAGATCCCTGTATTGGATGACGAATATTGGGGCGAACCGGTTTTAACCCAGCCGGCCGCGATCAAGATCGCAACGGATTGGGCTAAAAAGCAGGCTGCGGTTTGTGTTTTTGATGCCGGGGATGTACAGGCGAATGGATTCCAGGTCATCGAGGATGAAAACCCCCGTCAGACTTTTACTGAAACCGGAGCCAGTTACATGGGCTTTGCCGTCTCAGCCTTGCTCGCTACGGGTGTAGCCTCACCTCCTTTCTATGCCTTGGCTCTCACCGGGGATGGGTCATTGACCATGAACCCACAGATCCTGATTGACGGTGTCCAGCATGGAGCACGTGGCTGTATCCTGCTCCTCGATAACGGTCGCATGGGCGCCATCACCGGGCTTCAACAAGCGCAATATGGGCAGGGTTTTGCCACCTGGAATACCTTGAAAGTGGATTACCTTGCCTGGGCTCGCGCTGTCCCTGGTTTGCTGGCTTTGGACGGCGGGAGGACGGTTAAATCGCTTCAGGCTGCCCTTGAACAGGCAGGACGGTATCCTGGGCTCTCACTCATCCATGTGCCGGTCTATTTCGGTTCCAATCCCTTGGGGGGCATGGGCGTCTACGGACGCTGGAATGTGGGTAATTGGAGCGAAGATGTCCAGGTGCTGAGACATGAAATCGGGTTGTGAAAATGACTGAGGCTGGCATTTTCTCTGGGCTCCACGGTGCATATCCGCGCGCTCTTTATCGTGCGATGGGGTATTCAGATGCTGATTTCAGCAAACCGTTGATTGGCGTCGTCAATTCGTGGGACGAGGTCAATCCCGGGCATTTTCATTTACGCCAACTTGCTGATTGGGTCAAGCAGGGGATCCGTGAGGCAGGTGGAACACCGGCTGAGTTTAACACCGTCGCCCCGTGTGACGGCATCGCCCAGGGCAGAGGCATGCATTATGTTCTTCCCCTGCGGGATGTAATCGCCGCATCCATTGAGTTGATGGTGGGCGCCAATCGATTTGATGGTCTGGTGATGTTATGTAACTGCGACAAGGTCGTCCCGGGAATGCTAATGGCTGCGGCTCGCTTGAACCTTCCCACCTTGTTTGTCACCGGGGGCCCGATGGCTTCTGGGAAGATCGGGGAGCATCTGGTGATGACAAGCGATGTAAAAGAGGCGCTGGGAAAACTCGCCGCGCATAACATTAGCGAGAGTGAATTCTACGAGATTGAGAGTCATGCCTGCCCGGGCCCTGGAGCCTGCAACTTCATGGGCACGGCCAGTACGATGAATTGTGTCACCGAAATAATGGGCTTGACACTGCCTCGCTGTGCGACCATGCCAGCTCTTCACCCGGATCGGCGCGAGCTTTGCCTGGAAAGCGGACGCCGGGTTGTCCGCCTTGTAATGGAAAACCTGACTGCTCGTCATTTCCTATCCCGCGCCAGCCTGGAAAATGCTGTCCGCATTGTACTGGCGCTGGGAGGTTCCACGAACGCCGCCCTTCATATCCCCGCCATCGCTGGCGAAGCCGAAATTAATTTGGGCTTGGATGTCTTCGATGAACTCAGCCGGAAGACTCCTCTCATTGGTAAATTTCGCCCCGCCAGCCCTTTTACGCTGATTGACCTGGACGAAGCTGGCGGAATCCCTGCTGTCCTGCATATCCTTTCTCCCATCATGGATCTCGACCTTCCAACGGTCACCGGCAGGACACTCCGGGAGCGTGCACAGGGCGCCGAAAACAAGCGGCCGGATGTGCTCCATTCTCTGGAATCTCCGATCTCGCCCGAGGGCGGCCTTGCAATCCTACATGGCAACCTGGCACCCGATGGAGCGGTGGTCAAGCAAAGTGGCGTTGTACCTGGGATGTTAAGTCACATCGGTCCGGCGCGCGTTTTCGAGTGCGAAGAAGATTTGGAAAAATCTCTGGCTTGGAAATTAATTCAACCTGGGGATGTCCTGGTAATCCGCAATGAGGGGCCGCGCGGCGGACCAGGCATGCGCGAACTTTCCATTCCCGCCGCCATTTTGACCGGGATGGGTTTGAATGAATCAGTGGCGATGATCACGGATGGCCGCTTCTCTGGTGCTACCCGGGGTCCCTGCATCGGTCACATCGCCCCCGAGGCATATGTCGGCGGATTGATTGCCTTTGTAACGGATGGCGACCAGATTTCGATCGACATCCCCGGGCGGCGACTCGATTTACTCGTCCCTGGTGAAGAAATCTCCCGGCGCCGGAGGGACTGGCAGCCGCCTCTTCCCAAAATTACCACAGGCTGGTTGGGATTATACGAAAAGATTGTTTCCCAGGCAAATCACGGCGCTGTCTTAAAACCCTGAATCTTACCCGCGACGTTGTTACAATGATCGCATGGTTTTCATTCAGCCTCTTCCATACCTGCTTCCCAAGGATAAATAATGAACCCGATTCGCGTTGCCATTGTCGGTTGTGGCCGAATTTCTGATCTCCATCAAATGGGTTACCGGGACAACCCGGATGCACGAATTGTCGCGGTTTGCGATACCAGCAAATCCCGTGCCAGTAAAAAGGCTAAAGAGTGGGGAGTTGACAAGGTATATACCAATTTCGACCAGGTTCTTGAAGATAAGGATGTAGATTTGGTCGAATTGCTCACCCCTCACCACTTGCACTGCCCGATGACGGTCCAGGCCTGCCATGCAGGGAAGCATGTATCCGTTCAGAAGCCGATGGCACTGTCGGCCGCTGAAGCGGACGAGATGATTTTTGCCTCTGAAAAGGCCGGGGTCATCTTGCGGGTGTATGAAACTTTCGTATTTTATGCGCCTGCCGTGCGCGCAAAGCAGATGGTCGAGGCTGGCGACATCGGTGAGGTACGTGCAGTCCGAATGCATGTCAACACAGGGACCAGTGACACCTCCTGGAAAGTGCCTCTCTCAGCCTGGCTTTGGCGTTTCAATGAAAAGCAATGCGGGGGCGGACCTTTGGTTTTCGATCATGGGTACCACCTTTTTTCGTTGGGTTACTATCTGGGGGGACCGGTGGAGAAGGTCTTTGCCTGGATCGACCAGACCCCCGTGAAGGAAGCTGGTGGGATTGTCAGGATCGATGCGCCTGCTGTCATTATGTTCCAATACAAGGCGAGTCGTCGTTTCGGGCTGCTGGATATCGAGTACACTCCAAAAATGCGGATTTATTCGGACTATTATGCAGATGATGACCGCATTGAGATCATCGGCGAAAAGGGTATCCTCTTCATCAACCGTTACACCACGAAGACGGTAGATCTCCCTGAGCTGATGCTCTTCAAGGATGGCAAAACGACGCCGGTTCCCGTGGAGGGGGTGAGCTGGCATGACAGCTTCATTGCCACCACGCAGGATTTCATCGCGAAACTCAAGGCCGGTGGGCAACCGCGCCTCGACGGTCTCACTGGTAAGGCTGTGCTGCAGTTCACGCTGGCTGCCCTCCAGTCTGCCGCCACCGGTCACGAGGTGCGTCCCGACGACGTTGTTTGAGACTCAGGATCCGCCGGCCTGGTGGGTCCTTATGTCGCATCCCTGCCCCTGCTGTTGTGTTTTCATATTGACTACTCCATTAAAGGATCAAACATGACCGAAATAACCGAAAACATCGATACTGCCGCAAAGGTCGAGAAAACCGCAAAACTCCCCTCCGCACCAAGATCGGGTTCGGCGCTGGGGAGTTCAGCAGCAGCATTTTTTTCACCCTCACCTCATTCTGGCTGCTGAACTTTCTCACCGACGAGGTGCGCCTGAGTGCTGCGCTTGCCGGGTCGGCTCTGCTGGTGGGCAAGATCTGGGATGCTGCCATCGACCCGTTCATCGGTTATTTCTCAGACCATACCCGCACTCGCTGGGGTCGGCGCAGGCCCTACATCCTCTTCTTCACCATCCCCTTCGGGATCGCCTTCGTATTGATGTTCCGCAATCCCGGCATCGCTGCCCAGGCGGGCAAATTTTGGTGGGCCATGCTCACTTATATATTCTTCTGCACGGTATATTCGTTCACCAATATTCCTTATAATGCCATGCTGCCGGAGATCAGCAAGGACTACAACGAGCGCACGAGTATCTCCGGGTGGAAGCAGGGTTTTGCGGTGATCGGCACCATCCTCGGGGCGGGGGCGGCGCTCCCGCTCATGGCGCTCTTCGCAACCCGCACCTCCGGCTACATCGGCATGGCTGCCATCTTCGGCTTCCTGGCAGCCCTCTCCCTGGCTTTCACCTTCTTTACCACTCGGGAACCTCCCCTCGCGGTACAACCTAAAGGGGAAAGCATACCGAATTCGCTTAAGGATGTTTTTACCAACAAGCCCTTCGTAACCCTGTTGATCGCCTGGTTCACCAACAGCACCGCGGTCGCCATCATGGAGTCGATGCTGATTTATTACTACAAGTATGTCTTTCGGGCGGAGGGCGCTGCCACCTTGGCGATGATCACCTTGCTGGTGGTCACCATTGCCACCATACCCTTCTGGGTCTGGGTCGCTCGCAAGGTCAGCAAGAAGACCGCCTATATCTTCGGCATGACCATCACCCTGCTGGCGGTGGTCCTGTTCGGTTTCACTGCCGACAAGCTCGGTCAGAACTTGGCGCTCATCTACATGGTCCTGGCCGGCTTCGGGTTCTCTTCCCATTTCGTCCTGCCCTGGTCGATGGCGCCCGACACGATCGAGTTTGGTTTTGCCCGCTCGGCGTCCGGCGCGAGGGCGTGTACTACAGCGTCTGGACGTTCATGATCGCCCTGGGGGGCGCCTTCGCCGGCTTCCTGGTGGGGCAGAGTCTGGGGCTTTTCGGCTATGTCCCGGATGCGGTCCAGTCGGCATCCTCCATCCTGGGGATTCGGCTGCTGATCGGACCGCTGCCCGCAGTGCTGATCCTGCTTGGCAACCTGGCGCTGATCTTCTACCCGATCAACCAGAAACGCTACGAGGAGATGCAGGCAGCGATCCGGGCAAAGGAAAAGGAATAAATTAACATAGTGATCACTTCTTATAATCGATCACGACCCTCCGAATCGGAGGGTCGTGTTTTATTTAGGTCTAGCCTCACTCACCGGCGAGGATGCGTTTAGCAACCTTTTGAGCGCCGGTCATTACGTTCAGTACCCCGCCGGTGCTCTCGCTTTGGGCGCCGATGAACCACAAGTTCTGGATCGGGGTTTTGTGGGCCGGGGGCTTGTTGCCGATTACCGGCGGCACCCCGCCGAATGAGTGATGCTTTTGGCCGGTTCGTTGACGATAATCTTCGGGGGTCAGGATCAGGCTGGTCAGCATATGCTGACGCAGCCCGGGGATGTGGGTTTCAGCTTCCGCGATCAATTTATCAGCCAGTTCCTCCTTGCGCTCACGCCAGGTCCCGGAGGCGAGCACGTCGGGAGCCACGGTGTAAATGGTCACGGCATATTTTCCATCTGGAGCCAGGGAGGGAGAATGCAGTGAAGGGATATAGATCAGGTACCCCTCCTTTCCTTCGTGGTAATCGCCGGTGCGCAGGCGCTTCACGGCCCCTTCCAGGTCCTGGGTCTGGTAGTAATAGCATAATGCAGCCGGCTGGTAAGGGGTCGGGTCGAAATCGATCCCCAGCTGTACCATCAACACCGATTCCATCAGCCGGTTGGACTCGATCTGAGTAGGCGAGGTCGGCGGGGATGTTTTCCCGTCCGACCAGGTCGAAGAAGACTTCCTTCATCCCGCCCGAGGCTATTACCAGGTCCGCGTGTTCGAGGGATCCATCTGCAAGTTCCAAGCCGGTGGCTTTCCCGTTCTCAATCGATGATCCGTTTGACCGATGTGCTGGTACGCACCTTGCCGCCGTTGGAGGTGACGACTCCCATGACTGCGTTGACCAGCGACTGGCAGCCGCCGAGAATATATGAGTAAGGCAGTTTGTGCGCTGCGAGTGCCGGGGTATGTTGGAATCCGTTTGTCGAATGCGGTCTCCAGGTGGATGGAGGGCACACCGAGGGCGGGAAACTCGCTCGGGGCGGTGACGAAATCGGCCACAATCCCCAGGAAGAAGGTCTTAAGGACCGCCGACTTGAAAAAATGGTCCATCAGTTGGCCGCCGTTCCAGTTGACGTACTTTTTTACCCGCTGGAAGGACAGAAACATTTGCAGTTTTACCCACAACCCTGGCAGGCCGCGGGCTGTTTCGGACTGCGTCCCAGCGACATAAGATGGATCATTTGGTCATAAAAACGGTAGTAGCTGTCAAGGGCAGCAGTTTCCTCGGGGAAAATCTTCTTGAGTTCTGCGAGGCGCCAATAGGGTCCAGCGTATTCCTTCGGTTTCCACAGGGCAAATTCGGGCATGGACAAGCCGCGGTCTTCGTGCACGACGGGCACCTTTTCGCTTACCCCCAGTTCTTCCAGGATCACCCGCCCCTTGTCGCCGGGGGCAAATCCCTCCATCAGCAAAGGACCGATGTCCCAGCCGAACCCATCCTGGGTCACGGTGGCGGTCACCCCGCCCGGGGTATGAAATTGTTCGTACACCGTCACGGTATGCCCGGCCTTCGCCAGGTAAGCCCCGGCGGTGAGTCCTGCCATGCCTGAACCGATGATGACGACCTTCATGTGATGCCTGGCTTTCGGCGATTTGTGGCAGCGGATTGGCGGCGGCCTTGCGGTCAGCCAAGTTCCTTAACCAGCGCGGCGTGGTTCTTGCGAGTGATTGGGTACCAGATGAGGAAGGGCAGGCTGATCAGGATGACCACGGCGGGAACGATGGCAAAGAAGATCCGGATGCCAAACAAGGCATGGACGGTTTGCTCGACGTTGGGGACATAGCCGAACAACCCCAGCGCCCACCCGCTGACCGCTACCCCGAGCGCACCGGTGAACTTGCTCAGGAATGCCCACAACCCGTAGTAGATGCCCTCGCGTCGTTCGCCGGTCATCTTTTCGTCGTATTCGATCACGTCGGGCAGCATGCTCCAGGGGAAGACCCACTGGGCCGAAAAGCCCATGCCCGCCACCGCGGCTACGGCGTAGATGAGCGGAGTGGGACTATGCGGGAAGAAGAAGCTGGTCATCACCGCCAGCGAGGCAATGAACAAGCCCAGTGCATACGCCGGACCTTTGTTGATCCTATCGGAGACCAACTTGGCTGGGACGAGGAAGATGCCGATCGTGACCAGCATCACCAGCAGTACGAACGAGACCTGTTCCTTCATGTCCAATTGGTACTGGATGAAATAAGGCACCAGGGCGGTCAGCACCGTGAAGCTGAAACTGCTCAGTATAAAGGCGATCATGAGGATGATGAACGGTCGGTTCTTAAAGGGGATCAGGACGGCCTTGACTGGTGGGATCTTGGATGGTTCCCCAGCCAGGTCGGGGCGTTCCTTCAGCGTCAGGCAGGTCACCAGGGTGGTGGTCATGGCGATAACGCCGAAGACTGCCCCGGTGGCGCTCCAGGCTTGCTGCATGTTCAATCCGGCGCCCTGGAAGACACCTGCCAGCACGGTGGTGAGCGCTGCGCCCAGGATATACCCGAAGACACTGAAGACCATGCGGATGGAAGTCAGGCTGGCGCGCTCGTTGTAATCCCGGGTCAACTCGGGGGTCAGGGCATAATAGGGCACGGTGGACATGGTGTGGAAGGTATCCACCAGCCAGAAGCTGAGCAGGACGGCCAAGAAGGCTGCTACACCCGTAAGACCCTTGGGAAGGAAAACATGATGCAGGCGGCGATGCCCAGCGGCACCGCGCCGATAACCATGTAGATGCGCCGCCGCCCGAAGCGGGAGCGGGTGCGGTCAGACCAGTAGCCGAAGAGGGGGTCGTTCAGGGCATCCCAGGTGAGCTTGCCCACCATGAGAGCCACGCCGGCCAGGGCTGGGTTGATGCCCGCCACGTCAGTGTAGTAGAAGAGCAGGAAGAACTGCATGGCCGAAGTGATCAGGGCAAAGCCCATATCGGCCAAGCCGTAGCGGAATTTGCTGCCGAGCGTCAGTTTCTGATCCATGGGTTCCTCGATTGATTCTGGGGTTGGGAATTGGGGTGGTGCTAACATGCTCATCCCATTATATGTCAGGATATGACGGTGTCAATCGGTTTGCTGGTCATGTCGGATTCTTTCCCGGAGGGGGGAGCCTGATAAATATCTCGCATTTATATGGTATTAAAAGACTTCAAAATTTCCCATTATTCGTGTAGTTGGAGAATGATGGGGAATTTTATTATTATTTAGCAGGCGGCTCTTGGACCGGCGCCGATTCAAGCGAAGTGGATTGAAACCTGGTCACGGGATCAATGCTCTTCCCCGCGGTCGTAGGAATGGTCGCCGGAATGGGAGTCTTCGCCGGAGTGATGATCGGAGGGGGTCGAATTGTCTTCCGGGCTGCTGGTCGGATTTGATTCCGGCTGGGAATAGCTGTCGGGGGTGGAGGTCTCTGTCGGCGAGGCGCTAAGGTTCGCTGGGTCGGAAGAATCCTGGGATGAGGCATCCTTGGGTGCCATCTGGGTCGGGGCGTCGTCCGGGTCGGGGACGTTGACCAGGGACAGCGAGATGGCTTCCACGTCGCCGGCAAAGTTGGTGGAGCCGCGCACGTCGATCTCGTCGCCCACCACGATCCCGTCGTCCAGGTCGGTGCGGTCGGTGATGATCACCGGGATGCCGGAGACGACCCAGGCCGAGTCGGTCTGGCTGGATACGACCCCGCTGAACTCGACGCTTTCGATGCGCCGCATGCTGATCAGCGAGCGGGTCTCGTCCACCCGGCGTTCGCCGAAGGCGCGCTCGAGCACCTGCTTTTCAGCCGGGTCGAGGGTCAGGTGCAGCTGGGTCGTTTCGACCGAAAGCTTGAGCGGATAGAGGGTGTCGCCGGGGATGGAATGCGCAGAAGCGCTCAGCAGACCGTTACTGCTCAAGCCCAGGATGGCGATCACCGAAAGGACTGTCATGGAAATCCGCCAGGCGCCGCGCAGCATCCACGGGCGGGATTTCTTCGCCTCGCAGCCCGGCTGCCATCGCTAGACCGCGCCCTCGCTGCCGTGCGAGGACCGACTGCGGCAGGCTTTCCCGGCTGCCGGATCGGGCACGCAGGGCGGTTTTGAGCAGGGGACTTAATTGGCTTTTTAAGTTGGGGTAGCGCAGCAGGACAGATTCCAGCGTTTCCCCCTTATCCATACGGGTTAGGCAATTCTCCAGGGCATCCTGCAGGCGATCATTCATTTTCTTCACCCATTTTCCGCTGCAGTGCGTTCAACGCCCGGAACTGGAGCGCTTTTACTGCGTTGATCTTCTTATTCATCATTTGGGCGGTTTCTTCGAGGGAAAACCCCTCTCCGAAGCGCAGGGTGAGCACCTGCTGCTGGTCCTCGGTCAACTGCACCAGGGCGGACTGCAGCGCCTGGGCGGAGGCGCGCTTTTCCACCTGCTCGTGGGCGGCCTGCTCGCCTGACTCGATCGCCACCGAGAGCGACGTGCACGGGTGCCGGTATTCCCCCCGGATGTGGTCCACCACCATGTGGCGGGCGGTGCCCAGCAGCCAGCCGCGCAGGTTCTTCCCGGGTCCGCAGCCGTCCTTGACCGATTTCAGCAGCCTGAAGAATACCTCGCTTGAGATGTCTTCAGCCAGCGCTTCATCGTTCAGGCGGTATTTTACATACTTGAATACCACCGGGAAGTACTGGTTGTAAACAGCCGTGACCGCTTGGGGATCGAGTTCACCCAGGCGGTCACACTCGGTTTGAGAATCGATCAGCGGGAGTCTGTAACGGTAAGCGTCTGCCATTAAAGGGAAATTCATGGGAGTATACCATCAAGGGGAGTATTTTTATCCATATGAGGCGGATTCCGGGGGGAGGACATTGGTACTATGCCTCCTGCGGGCGGTCTTCTGAGTCCATTTTCGAGCCGGCGAGGCGATGATCGCCTGGAATGCCGGGCTGGCAGGGGGTCTCACCGCCGGGTTGGAGCCGGGATTTGCGGCAGGTTTCCCGGCGGGCGGGCAGCCGGGGGGACTGTCACAGGCGCAGGCTGGCCGGGTGTTTGACGCCGTGGCTGGAATTGCCGATAGGATACTGGACGGGACTGCGGGCTGGACGACCGTTGCGGCGGTCGCCGGGACGGCTGCAGGCCTGGCAGCCGGAGCGTGGGCGCTCTTTTTAGTGGCCAGGATGCGGTACACCAGCACGAACAGCAGGCTCGCGCCCGTGATCCAGTAGAAATCCTGCGCCCAGGGCATATCCGTCATCGGTACCGCTGGTCAATCCGTGCACCAGAGCGCCGGGTAGACGATAAAACTGGCGTAATGGACCACCCGCCAGGTCCTTTTCCCAGGCTTTTGCGGATATAAAAGGTGAGCATGACCAGGAACCAGACATAGAAGCCGATCTGACCGAGCGCCACCCAGGTTGGGCGGTACTGGACCGACCCGAAGGGCATGAGCAGCTGCACCAGGGAGTAGTTGCTGTACTTGTCACCCAGCAGCACCAGCCCGTGGAAGCCGGCGAAGAACAAGCCCAGCAGACCGGTATATTCGTGGATGGCCATGGCGGTCGGGAGACCCGGCCAGAGGCGGGCCATCTTGTTGGTGACCCCGACCGAGCATCATCGAAATCCACAGCAGACCCATGGCGGCGAAACCGGCGCCGCGTGACAGGTACCAGTAGGCTTTGGGGTTGGCGCCGATGAACGAGCTGGCAAGACCCGGCAGCCAGATCGGCAGGATGTAAGCTGTGGCGACCAGGCCGACGAAGATCGCCAGCAGGAAGACCAGCAGCGACTGCAGGGTGAGGCTGGATTCATACTCCGCTTCGGGAGCCGCTGTTTGTTTTTGACGTGATTCGCGTCAGTCATTAATTTCTCCAGAGATATTTTTCCATGGTTGCGCTGTAAATACACTTCCATTTTCCAAGGACGAGGATACCGGCCAGGGCGCTGTCGGCTTCGAGCCAATCCAGCCCGGCCTGGCTGCCCAGGATCAGGACCGCCTTGGCAGCCGCCTCGGCCTCCATGACCGTGGGAGCGACGACCGTCGCCGCCATGACGTCCGTATCGGCGGGCAGACCGCTGCGCGGGTCGATGATGTGGTGGTACCAGATCCATCCTTCAGCCAGCGGTGGTAATCCTTGCCCGATGTGGCGACCCCGCAGCCTTCAAGCTTCAGGGTCTCGAAATGGGCGCCGTCGGTGAAAGGATCGTCGATGCCGATCGGCCAGGGCTGCCCGTCTGTTGTGGGACCGCTGATGGCGATATCGCCGCCGGCATTTACCAAGGCCGGTCCGAATTCGGAAAGGCGCCGCAGGCCTGGTCGGCAGCCCAGCCCTTGGCAACCCCCCCCAGGTCCAGGTGGCGAATTGTCGGGAAGAACCAGGCTGCGGGTGGGGATATCCCAGGCAAAGGCGGAACAGGGCTCGGGCAGCCCGGGGAGCGCATAGCCAGCGTAAGACCGCTCCGCCTGGATGAGCCAGCAGAGATTCGAACGAGCGGTCGTAGCCCGCCAGCACCAGGGCGTCCAGCACGGTGGGGGTCACCAGCCCGCCCGTGAATTTTTCGGCGGTGGTGGCAGCCTGGAATACTTCCCAGAGGGTCTGCGCTGACGGCCATGGGCAGCCCGTTCGAATGGTTCAGGCGGTCAAGCTCGTTGCCCGGGCGGAAACGGCTGAGCGCCTGTTCCCACTCTTCGAACCAGGCCGGGACGCTTTCGAGGGCTTTTTCAGCGACTCGCCGAATTCGGCGTCCAGCAGGGCCGTGCATACGGCTGCCCATGGCTTTGAATTCGATCCGTTTCACGGCTTGGAAGAACCTGAATTCGAGGCCGGGGGAGGCGGTGGGTTGGCTGTGCCGCCGCCGGATGAATGACTGGATGAGCGGCTGACCGTGCCGCCCTCGCTGCTGCCGCCGGTGGGAGCGGGCTGCGCCGTGGCAACCCTGACCACCGGCATGCTGCCGCCCAACAGGATATGGACTTTCGGCAGGGTGAGCGGGGCATTCGGGTCGAGCGTCGCAGCCGTGGTCGGGCTGGGGTTATAGACGTAGACGTTGGTCGGGTCCGCCGGAGGCGGGATGACGGGCGGGTTCCCGGCTGCGTTGGCAACCTGGCGGTTGCCCATGGCGAAGACGTTCCACAGACCCACGGTAACCGTGACTGCCAGCGAAGCCAGGATGATCTGGAGGTCGAGCCAGCTTTTTTTCTTTTTCATGATGGATCCCTGTTAATCGTCCCCGCCGGAACCTTCGTGGTCGTCACCGCCGCCGCCCGATCCGCCGCCTGAGCCGGAGCCCGAGTGGGACGAGGAGGATGGCGAGGAACCGCTGTCCGCGGAAGTGGGCGGCTGGGTGGAGGCGGGGTCGCCGTTGAGGGCTGCCAGGTTGGTGATCACCATGATGTGCCCGTCGGGAGCGACGAAAACCACGTTCCCGGAGCTGAAAGTGACCTTGTAGGCGTCCATGCCGTAGCGCGTGACGGTATCCACGCTGAAGATCTTGGTGTCACCCAGGGCGGTGCCGGCGATGAAAGCGGCTTCCTGCGGTGAGACGAAGGCGGAAGTGGCGGTGGGAGCCAGGGTGGCGGTATCGGTGGGCGCCAGGGTGTCGGTGGGCGCCTGGGTATTTGCACTTGGTGAAGTCATGGTGGCGATCGGCGCGCTCAGGGCGCTCGTGCGGGTGTAGAAGATCACGCCTGCCAGGACGGCCAGGATGAACGTGGTGATGGCTGCAGAAATGAACAGCGAGCTTTTCTTCATTAAAAACTACCTCCTTAAGTTAGGTCCCGTCCGCAAACTTCCAGGCAGAACTCCCGTGCCCCGGCGGGGCAGCACTATCCCATAGGGATAATGGTTCATACCAAACGGGTGGTTCCGGAAAGAATTGCGGTCGGGCTGAAGCACAGTATCTGGACGTGCCCTCCCTGTGCTTATATACACAGTCGCCGGGGAGGCGAAAAGGTTACGGGTAACTCGAATTTCCGCTGGTACCGAAACCTTCGAAGGGTGTGTTAGTCAGGGGGTAAGATTGAAGCTGCTATCCATCCTTTCGTATAGCATAATAACTTTGGGAATGAAATTTTTAGTATCTACTCACATTATGGAATTCCTTTGCCTATTGGTACACGAAAAGAGGGGAGCGGAGGTGTCCTTTGCCGAACGCTCCCCTCTTTTCGCAACAAAGCCCCCTTCCCGTAAGAGAAAATCTGGTTCTTTTGAATTCATTGGATTTATGGGAAGGGGGTTTGGGGGATGGGTGGCTGGTGGAAAGATCCCTTCTGGACTCCATGCCTTTTTGTGCGTGAGCAGGTACATTTTTTGTTTGTTCATTTCCCCCCGGAAGTCATATAATATTTATGGAAGTATATTGTTTCTCAAAATAAATGGGATTTGCAACCGGAAAAATCGAGAGGGATTGTATGGGTATAGTCGGGAGGATTACTTATTCTGAAGTTCGTTATGAGGGTTATCCCATTGATGAGACCATTTATTACGTATATTGTGATAAATGCGGATCTTTTAAAGATTAGAACTCATTTCAGGGCAATCCACTGGTTCTCACTGCTATTTTCGATCGGGATTACTGCCGGTCTTTGGATCTGGTTGCTTAATTGGGGAGGCATTTCTGGAAAAGCGCTGATCGGTTGGTGGCTGTTGTATTTATTTGTATTATTTCTCGGTATTGGGCTGCTTTTTCCATATTTTCCCCATCAATGCTACAAATGCGGCAACTCGATTATTTCATACAATGATCCAAAAAATTATTCAAAAGTTGAAAATGTGTATGACGTGATCGATATCCCAAAAGATTGGCTTCATACTCATGACGAACCGGAAAAGGATTTATGGAAGGATATAAGAGGGATACCGCTCTTCCTATTAGTAATAATTGGGGTACTCCTGATGCCGGTAATAATCCTGGTCGGAATGCCAGTTTCTTATATTTATTCAAAGATAGGAAAAAATAAATAACCTATATAAGGTTTTATTGTTGTCTACATCTCTCAAAAATGCTATACTTTAGTGGCTGATTTCGTCCAGGCAGGGACCCGCGTCTCAGGAAAGGGGATTTCAACTGAAAAATTATTCTCATCCCTCATATTGAAATTAAAATTCCGATTTTGATACGTGCAACGGATCATGAAATAAAAAAAGGAGCTCTCATGAATAAACTTCCATTCCTTGTCCTCCTGGCAGCCCTTCTTCTTTCCTCATGCACTCCTTCCTCAACCGCTGCCCCTTCGGCAACCGAACCGCCTGTTCCCCTCGCACCCACCTTCACGTCATTACCCACCCTAAAACCATCACCCACACCCATTCCCGCCAACTTTACCATCACCGGAACAGTCGCAAACCTTGCGGATTTCAGCTCCCATATCGACGAGCTTTCAATCCTTCAATTGGTACGATTGACCAATGAAGGTGACAGCTCCAGGTATACGATGGCGAAGGCCGCCTATAATGAAGATGGGACCACGAATATCTTTTCTGACGTCGTCGGGATCCCTTTTGGGACCAGCGCTGGGTTCAAATTCGAAGTTGAAACCCTTGCGCCGGGACCATACATCGTTGTGCTTCAGTATCCATATGGCGATTCATCCTGGCTCAATTTTATGCTTCTAACGAAGAAATTTGAGCAGGGGATGGAGATGGGAGCCGGCGGCATGGACTACTATGCTGACACCAACCAATTTGTCCGCTTCCTTCCGATCCCCGGACATGCATATCGGCAAAATTGTTTTGATCACGATCCCCGAAAATCCGCAAAAACCATTTCTATTGGACCTGGGTGAAGTATTTATCAGCTTATTGTCTGCCCAACTCTGATCGCAAATATTTGGGGTAATTATCGGAAAAATTAAAATCTTTAAATCGGTTAAACAAAACAAGGGACTAGGCTTGCGGCCGTCCCTTGCCCGGTTATTAATTAGAACAAAAATTCCGGTTGTCAAGAGGCAACCTTTTGTTATCCCTGTTGTCTGCATCTCCCAGAAATGCTATACTTTAAGGGCTGATTTTGTCCAGGCGGGAATCCGCTCAATCAGGAAAGGGGAATTCCAACCGAAAATATACGTTCTCATCCCTCACATTGAAATTGAAAAATCCCATTTTGATAGATAGAACCCCCTCACCGCAAATTTGATGTTGATGCAACTTGTAGATACGCATCTGGTTGGGCAATTTTATAAGGAATATTTATGAACCGAAAGAAACGAAAGCAAAAGGAATTGCAAAACGCTTCTGAGCATTTATTTTATGAGATTGGGATGTTCACAAGCTTGGCAAAAGGAATGGCGTCTGGCGTTTTCAACGCAGAGGATCATAAATAATGCCTTGCTTGAGTCGTTTACCGTTCACGCTCGGGCTCTAATAAATTTTCTTTATGCAGGTAATTATAAAGATGACGATGTAATTGCAGAAGATTATTTTTCTTCCCCAAATGAATGGGTAAATACAATGCCCAATATATCGGAAAAACTCCCGAAAGCATACATACGCGAGTCGGTAAAGAAATTGCTCATCTAACTTACGTTCGACAATCAATTGCTCCGGGGGGGCTCAAAGGGTTGGAATTTTATTGAAATTGCTACCGAAATTAACTCTGTATTCGACAACTTTTTATCGCATGTACCAAAAAATCTTCTAAGTGACAAAATTAATTATAAACACCGAAAAAGAGAAAATTACTCGTCTACTACCTATTTTATTTATGAGAATTGGGTTGCTGAAGGGCATAAAGCTCAGAATCCACTTTGGTCATTGCTCTTTTTGTAATTTTGGGCAAGGAATGCACAAAACAGAAAATGAAACAAATGGACGTTCGATCAGACCATTTAGCATTTTTCAAGAAGCCTGCAAAACGGCAACCGATACGGGAGGGCGTGTTAGTGAGTGCAAACATTGCACCCCTTCATTGATGATGAGAAAAAAAGTTTGTTTGAGGGAAAATGAAACCAGAATTCAAAAAAGAGGCTTGAAGAATTTGTAAAACGGGCAGAATATATCCGCCACTTATCATATCTTGACGGTGGGGAAAATATTGTTGGTGGAGAAATAGTCGGCGAAAATAATATAAAATTCTATCAACCTGACAATGAAAAAAGGGGACGTGTTATTACTCAATTTGAGACTATTTGTCCAAAACAAAGACGATATATCCCTTCAAAGGATGGCAGAATTATATAATGACCCAGGTATCACCGATCTATGGAAACAAGAACTTGATAAAAGAACGGACTATTTTGAAAATCAAATTAAGCCAAGTGGTTGC
This sequence comes from uncultured Chloroflexia bacterium, assembly GCA_963741635.1. Taxonomy (GTDB): domain Bacteria; phylum Chloroflexota; class Anaerolineae; order Anaerolineales; family Villigracilaceae; genus UBA877. The sequence goes on along the minus strand of CAVUIO010000013.1, from coordinate 345,691 downwards.
AGAAGGACCTAAAGGAACTATCACGTATAACGATATCTTTCAAATGTTTTTATTTGGAGAAGAGGTGCATTTCCACCAGATGATAAAGCCTATAAGCTATATCAAAAGTGGGTTACCTGTATGTAAACCGAATGGGTAAATCTCTTCATAACACATTTCACTTACTTACTTCAGGTGCAAGTGTAGGTGGTAGCTATCATAAATATTGGTGTAGCAAGTAAAGAAGCATTACAAAGATTTATTGACTCCTCGAAAATATTAGGCTAATAAAATGATGACCCCAAAACCAATCACCAATGCCACAATTGTCCACTTCAATATCCAGCACCTTAAACATTAGAGCCGGGTCGCACCAACGACCCGGCTCCCACATGAAGACCAACGGGGAAATAGCCTCCGAATTGATTGCACTTTTATAGGCACAATTAGAAGTCAATAACTAATATCCCTAAAATGTATTGACAATGTCTTTGCAAATGGTTATTATGTGTTTATCACAATGACTGGAAAAGGCCTAAGGATTTTTCCCCATGACTCCACCGCTCTATACCAGCCTTTTATTGGTAGGAAATCATACTGCGGAATAAAACCAGGCAGGTATTTTCCTACATGCAAAAGTCTCTTCTTTCGTAAGGAACCATGCAACTCGAATCCAAGCCTGGTTGCACAGTTTGCTTCAGGGGCACTTCTTTTCGTCCATTCCTCCGATAAACTGAGAGGCTATGAAGATTTTACGGGGACAGTTCTTCTATTGGCTGAACAAGTCGATCCTCGAGAACGATTATCCCTAATTGATCAAGCTCTTTGAGCGGGTAGATATTGCACTTCGCTCGGTCATCAACGGCCCGATTTACCAGGAACAGGAAAAGATCATCGCTCAAAAAGCATGCATTGGAGTAACAGTATTGTCACCACACTAAGCCGGGCCGGACATTGACCATCGGGGAGGGGTCGGTTGTGGGCAGCGTCTTCGGTGGTCACAAGAGATGTAGCGCCATTTACCTTTGTAAGAGGAGGATTTCCCGCAAAACCCATTTCAAGGGCGACTGTGCCGATGACTTTAGACGGTTCTTTATGAAGATTTCAAAAATGGTTTAAAGCCGTTTATGCTAATTAAAAGTTAAAGAAATCTCACAAATACTTTAGCCTGCTTTACCATCTCATGACCCTTTATTGCAGCCCAAGTACGGCTGTCTTTGATTATGCAATGCTCCTGGATGAGATGAAGGACACAATGTAAATTTTTTACTGAAATAGGATTTATCCCATGTAATTACCGGATGAATAACCCGAAGACGATACGATCTTGATTGTCGATAACCCTGATTTGTACTTTGCAATTTGCGTGCATGGGTGTAACCATACTGCAAACCAATTTGGGGGAGAGATTTACCAAAAACTTGGTGAATTATCCTCAACCGCCTTTACTGGCGTAAATGGCAGTAATATAAAAAACTTACGCTCTTGAAGTATGATCCGGTAATGGTATTCCCACACGGCAATTTCTCATCTGTTGCGATGCAGGTACTTAAGACGACGGTTATCATTCTTCCTGTAATACAGTCCTTCAATCAACCGACAATCCCACTTTTTCAGAAAATGAATTTCAAGGACCTGTAATCACGGCTTATCACGAATTTCCGCTGTTTTCAAGATGGATCAAATAGTAAAGACAAGTTTATCCATGACAAAGACCTGGGGCGACCAATCATTATCGTTGAACACCCCGAATGTTTCAGGAACGGTTATAAAGTGATCACTGATCTAATCGACTGGATTAATGGGTTGGGAAATATTGAATGGAAATCCCTCTCTGAAATCACTGACACCTATTGTGGCAATATAAGGGGAATTCCGCCCCAATGTATTAATTACTTAGACGGAGTGGAGTATATTTGAGAGATGAATCTTGCCTTAAGACGTTATGGTTGTGAATTACGGGATAACTATGTCGAGCCAAGCAGCCTGTTATCCACGATCTATCAAGATTTAGAAGAAGACCGGATATTGCCTGAAATTCTCACCCTGCCTGCAGGGTGTAGACCGTGATCTCGGGGCGGCAGTGGAAGCGCACGTAAGGCGCAACCATCCCGACCCCGCGGTTGGTGTATTGCAGCATGCTGCCCACCCGGTACAGCCCGGAAAAATACTTATGTCCGCCCCGGGGCAGGTACGGCGGTCCGATCAGGGGAAGCACCACCTGCCCGCCGTGGGAATGACCGGAGATCTGCAGGTCGAAGCGCCCGGTCTGTGCGCTCTCATCGGCGAAATCCGGTTCGTGCGACAGCAGGATCGCGCAGCCCTCTTCGGGCAGGGCTGCCGACACCTTGACCAGGTCCGGGCGACCGAATCGCAGGTCATCCACTCCCGCAATGTGCAGGGAATCGTCCCCGCGTGTGCAGCGTGTGCACGGAATTGGTAAGATCCAGGATCTGGTGTGATCCCATCATTTTGCGGATCTCAAACGAATTAGTAGAGTAATCATGGTTCCCCAGCACACCTACGCGCGGCACCTCGCCCAGCGTATTGAACCCTTCGCTTACATCTGCGATCGCCCGTGCGACGGCTTTTGGATCACGCTGGGAGTTCACAAAATCACCGGTCAGCGCCAGTAGATCCGCACCCTGGGCGAGCGCCAGCTTCATCACGGACGAGAAATGCTGCGCGTTCATCCATCCGCCCATGTGGATGTCGCTCACCTGCACCACCCGGAACCCGTCGAAGGCTTTTCCCAGCCGCGGCAATTTCAAACTCACCTGGGAAATTTCCACCCAGGAAGGCTCCAACTCCCAGGCATAGGCGATCCCACCGGCGCCCATCAAAAAAGCTCCTCCTGCCAGCATCCCCATGATTTTCAAGAACGAACCCCGTGATAGTTTGGGATTATTCAATATCGATCGACCGCCTTTTAAAGAATTGATGATGTCCACCCCCGGGAATTGGATTATACCAATTCAATGCTCAAGCCTGGGGACCGGTTGGCTGCAGCACAAAAAATCCGGCCTGATCGCCGGATTTTATCCTGACATATCCACCATGGATCATACTCTCTTTACCCAGGCTGGAATTGATGCCCCCGATTAAATCAGGAGGGATTTCCTTTGGTTTCCTACCTGATCAAAAGCCCGTACAACATCAGCATAAAGAATATTGCCGCCGCGGTAAGGATCCTGACGAACAGACCTGCGAAAAAGTATTTCATGCAGCCAATTCCCTCTCAAAAAAATATGAATCCTGGTTAAACGAATTCTGCGGGTGAATGCGCGCGCCTATGCCCTGTCCACTACTATATTTATTGTAGGACAATTTGGATGGATCATGATTTACAGATACGATAGATTGGGCTTTTATGCCTTATCAAAAATGAAATTTCCATTTCCCCCCGCTTCCAATCCAAAAGGCACGCCCGTCTGGAGCAGCGGGCTGGGCGTTCGCTGTATAATTCCCTTAATTACTATATTGCAAGGCGGAATTGACCGGATTTGGTAGATAATTATGAGGGAAAGGTTTCGAAGGGAGCAAGTCCCATGAAGATTTGTCCAACCTGCGGGAAAGAGAACCAGGACGACGCTGTTATTTGCCACTTCTGCTGGCATGAACTGCCATCGCCTGTCCAGCCGCCTTTTCCCACAGAAGGTGGGAAAGACCAAAAAGGTTCGAAATCCCGGACGTCTCGGAAGGCCAAAACGGTCCATCTGGGCCACCGGTGCCATGTGGTCGGCGGTGATCACCGGCGTTACCGCCCTCGCGGTCGTGATCATTTATTTCCGCTCGTTTAAGGAGATAGCCGGCAGCCTGGCGGTGGGGGTGCCGTTAAGTTTTTTCTTCCTGTGGCTGATCTGCACCCTTATCGCCTGGCGCTGGAGAGTTGCGGGCGCGAGAAGGAACCTGGAAATTGCGGTCATTGTTTTCAGCAGCCTGCTTTGGGTCGCTTCCGCCTTTGCAGCCGAAACCCTTTTGAACCCTCCCCAGAAACCGGTTCCGGTCCCGCTGACCACACCCACACTGACACCGACCCTCAAGCCGACCCTTACCATCTCGAACATTTGCAATACCTGGGAGGCGATCACCCCGGCGCAGGTGGGGCGGACTCTGTGCGTCTACGGCAAGGTTTACGAATTCAGCGGGACGGTTATCCTGTTCAGCAGGGACAATGCCCAGGTGCGCCTCATTTACCGCCCGATCGGGACCTATATCAGGCTGTTCACCGGAGACTGTGTTACCGCAACCGGTCCGATAACCAGGGAGAATGGAATTCTGATGCTCACCACCAGCCAGGTCAGCGCATGTCCGGCAGGATTAATTCCATAAATTGATCGGTTCTACTCACATCCTTGTCAGAAATGGGGATTGAAAAGCTTTTATTTTTTTTAAATTTTTTTAAGGAAAAGAATGGAAAACCCTTGATCGATTTCATGGAACATTTTTGTCGCTTGGTACTCGAAAAAAGCGGTGCTGAGGCGTTCTTTGCCGAACGCACCGCTTTTTCGCACCTAAGCCCCCTTCCCGTTTGCCCAAACCTGGTTCTCATAAAAACAATGCACCTGCGGGAAGGGGGTTTGGGGGATGGGTGGCTGGAGAAAAATCTTTTCTGTATTCCCCGCCTTTATGGGTGTAAGTAGATACAATAATATCGGGAAGTCTCATTAGGATTAACCCATGGGTCGCCGAAGTGACATTAATCCCCAAAACTGCGCGATAATAAGGCTCAAATAACATTACATTACGGATTTACCAAAAAGGGAGGACATCTCAAACCCATTTATCCTGAGTGAAAGGATTGGGTATGCTGACTGAGAGAAGAAAGTACGGGCGGCATGGCAACGGGGATTACCTGCGTGTGCTGGATAATGTCACGCATGAACTGATCGGGTATCTTACCGATATCAGCCTGGGAGGCTTCCGGCTCGAGAGCCCAAAACCTATAACGGTCGACCAGGATTACAACATGCGCCTGGAATATACCTATGAAGAGAAGGAAACGAATTATATTGTTTTTATTGCCCGGGCGAGGTGGGTCCAGCCTGACCCGGTAATGCCCTACGAGTATATCGCGGGCTTTCAAATTGTCACGATTTCGCCAGCCGAGGGGGAGATTTATAAAAAGATCGTGGATAATTACGGCCCGGCAAAACACAATTGGTGAACCTCATCCAGGGCGGGTTGGCTGATACCCATCGCAGGTAACATTCGAATGATTTCGATTTCGGGTGAATTATTTCAACTATCGCCCGCGCTCTTTCGCTGCGCGGGCGCATTCGTCGGTTCCCCCAGTAACTATTATTGTGATAGGTTTAATGCAAACCGAACCTTAACTCTATCGAATCGCCCCGCTTTCCCCGATAACGATCTCCGCTATTTTTCTTCCGCTGGAGAAAACATCAGGGAGGCTTCCGAAAATGCTCCCTTCACTTTCTTTCCTCCTGCCACCCAGTTGCACAAAACGTCACCCAGTAAATAATCTTCCACTGTCATTTGCGGGCCGCCGTATTTTAATACAACCCGGTCGCCTGGCTTGAACTTCCGTTCCTCATCCATGATGACCTCCCGGTTTTCATTGTGGGATTGGTTCGATGTCTATACCAGTATCGCGCTTTATATCCAAAATAGCAATGAAATCTGTTACAACTTTTTGTAAGGAAAACTTGCAGTGCGAAGACCTGCGTCCATGATCTCAGCGATTTGCCGCTGCAGATCTAAAGGTTTTATTGGGTAAGCGGAATGCTTACCGAGCAGAGCGGTTTCTCTTCGAGAAATGTGGTGTAGGGGGTAAAGTGAAAGATCCAGGCCTTGCCCTCCGGGTTGACATCGAAGCCCACGTAGGTTTTAAAGACCGTCCCCGGTATTAACGGCTCGGTATCCGAGTTTTGAAGGGATTCGTCATACGCAAACGACCAGCTTGCGTCCCAGTTGTATTCGAAGGCGGTCATCTGCCCGTTTACGATTCCGGAAACTCCGTATGACCTGTCGTCCAGGTAATCCAATTTTTCCGTCCCTTTGTATGTAATGTCCAGCCTGACGCCCATGAAGATCCCCCTGGCGGTTGCCTGGTAGACGTCCTGCGTCATAAGTGGTTTATCGACTACCGTAATGTCGAAAAGATATCCGCAGGGAAAGGAATCCCCGATCCCCGGGGCGTGGGTGGAGGTGTACATCGGTGAAGGCATATGGGTGTTGGTGGGAGTTTTTTCCGGTGTTTGGGTATCAGCCATGGTCGCTGCCAAAGTGGAAGCTGGCGGTGGCGTTATTGTTGGTGTGGTTGTTTCTGCCGGTTTGACCGTTGGGCTGAAAATTAAACCTGAGCTGCAAGCAATAGAAATGGATCCAATAAGGACGATCATATAAATAATGGACTTTTTCATCAATTCTCCCGGTGGATCTTTTTAGTGGAACGCGGGCTTCATAATACCATTGATTAAATGGAATTAACTATTTTCTTATCTAATACCGCGCGGACCTCGTAACTGGGCTCCCGTTTTCCCCATCTTTTCCTCCCCCAAAAAATTGGGGCTTGACATTACTGGACATATGTTCTAATATTGATGGTATCTGCTTGCAGCTTGCGTTAAGAGCTACTGGAATTTGGTGTTTGAAGCGGCTTCGCAGCTTCAAACACCAAATTCCAGAACTTCTCCCTCCCCCTAATAGGGGGAGGGCCGGGGTGAGGGTGAGCGGCTAATGCCGCTCCCGCAGGTGGGTACTGCTGTGGGTAGGTTCTCCGGACGATAATTGCTCTCATTTATCGAATAAATGAAAAATACGTAAAAAATGATTAAAATCGATGAAAACAAAGCTAAAAATCGCATATTTTGAAAAAACGACTCTTTCAGGGAGGAAAATATTCCATGGGACGCTATTTGCTTTTCATGCTCGTGATGCCAGCAGGATCATTCCGGTATTGGCATCGCAGCCGAAGATATTCGTTATGCAATTAATGCAAATTTGGCGTAATGTTCTCTCGACCGATATTATACGAATCAGCCGTCATCATTTTTTACACCCTCAAAATCAGTCATTCCTTTTGAGCAGTTTGCGGCAATCGCGGAGCAACCCCGTGGGGTCAAGCCGCAAACAGCCACACCGCAGACGCCGCGGAGCGTCCCCTTGGGAGATGAGTTTGCGGTGGTATCCAGGCAGGAGAAACTCTGACGTGCATGATCTAAAAAAAAGACCATAAAACCTCTCATTCGTTTGTAGTCGTTTTCGCGCAGTAAAAATGCCACATCATCATATCCCTTTGGTCCTGCCTGGAGTACACCCGGATTAAACCCGCGTGGCATTTAAAGAATTGCCGTGTAAAATATCTTGAGAGGCCTTCATAAAGTCTTTCTATAATAGACCCTGTGCACCCATACCTCAGGGTCAACAAGCATAAAAAATTCTGCTGACGAAATGACCCGGTCTCCGCTACCTTCGGTGATAAAAAATGATCATAAAAGAGATCCAGTCGAAGTCCATCCTTTCACCATCGAAGATCTACCCCTATGTCATCAACCCCTACACGGGTTGCGCGCATGATTGTTCGTACTGCTACGCCCGTTTTATGAAAAGGTTCACCGGTCACAAGGAACCCTGGGGTCAGTTCGTCGACGTAAAGGTCAATGCCCCCGAACTATTAAAGAAGGAGATCGCTCGCAAGAAACGCGCCGCGGTCTGGGTCAGCGGAGTTTGCGACCCTTACCAGCCGCTGGAAGCAAAATATAAGCTCACCCGTCGCTGCCTGGAGATCCTGGTTGAAGATAATTGGCCGTTCGTGGTCCAAACCCGCTCCCCCCTGGTGTTGCGGGATAGCGATATCCTGAAAAAAGGGACGGATATCGAGGTCGGGATGAGTGTCACCACTGCCGACGACGGCATCCGTAAGCTGTTCGAACCCAAGGCTCCACCGATTATGGAGAGGGTCAGGGCGCTGGATGAGTTGCACCGCCTCGGCATCCGCACCTTTGTCATGATCGCCCCCATGCTTCCCGGAGCGGAACCCCTGGCAGGTCTGCTCGCGGGAAAGGTGGACTCGGTGATTTTCGACCGGATGAATTATCACCATGCCGACTGGGTATACCGCAAGTACGGCTTGCAGGACAGCCTGTCCGACGATTATTTTTTCCGCACCAAGCGGGTATTATCTTCCATCTTCGCCGATTCCGGGATACCGTTCAAATAGCCGTGGATCTTACCAGGCATGAAAATTTCATCCAAAAAAATGATCGACCAGGATAACTAGCGAGATGAAACAAATCAATTTCCGCCGTATGATCATTCTCGCCGGGTTGGTCTCCATGGCCATCATCTACGCCGGTCTCTGGGTGCGGATGATCACCACCTGGTCCGGGCGGACGGGCGCGGATTTTATCGCCTTCTATGCTGCCGGGCGCATCTCGCTGACGGGAAATTTTGCTGAAGCCTACGTCCCCGAAGCTCAGCAGGCAGTCGAAGAGTCCGTGGTGGGGTTTCCCATTGCCCCGGAAGCAATTGCCCCCTTCGTCCATCCACCCTTTATTCTTGCCGGTGCTGGCGCTAGTCTCCCTACTTCCTTATGGTTGGGCTTTCCACGCCTGGGCAATTATTCTCATCGTATTTTTCTGCATCGATGCGTTTATCCTTATCAGGACCATGCCGGGTGGGGAAAAAGACAAGGTCTTATATATTAGTGTGCTGCTCTTCTTTCCGGCATTCGCCAGCATCCTGAACGGGCAGGATTCCGCCGTCTTGTTGCTGGGAGCCGCGTTGTGGTTTTACGGCGTTGCGCAAAGCGGACGACCGTATGGCGGGCATTGGCTTGGCTTTGACAACCATTCGCCCGCAGATCGCCCTCCTGCTGGCGATACCTTTTCTGTTTAAACAGAGGCGGGTCTGGTGGTGGTTCCTGGCGGGTTCCGCGGTCCTGGTTGTTTTCAGCATCCTCCTGGTTGGCATAACCGGGGTTGGCACCTTACTGCACATCCTGACCATCAGCGCAGGAGGTACCGGGTACAAGATCAATGAAATCGCCATGATGAATTTTATCGGGCTGCTCGATCGCCTGGCTCCCGGCATTTCCCCCGGCGCCGCCCGGCTTATGGGCTGGATCGTTTATGCTGCCGCAATCGTCCTGGCTTGCATTATTTGGATTCGCAGCAAAAATATTGGAGAAAAACAGATCGGTACTGCGGTTTTAATCGCCATTATTTCCGCCCCTCACCTGCATTATCACGACCTGGTGCTGCTCCTCATCCCCATCTTTTGCGTGATGATTCTGATCAACCAGCGTTATCCACAAGCAACCAGGACGCTTCTATTGCTGCCGCTGGTAACATCCTGGCTGCTGTTGATCAGTAATTCGATCATGGCAGTGAGAGCCAGCCTCCCATACATTCTGGGGTTGGCGCTTGTGATTCTTCTATGGCGTCCTGAACTTGTGCTCAATAAAAACAAGGAGCAGCCTTGAAATCCTTTCGCAAGGAACTCTGGTTCAACATCCCCTCCCGCCGCGGTTTCGTCAATATCACTTCCGAGGTGGAGACTGCGCTGCGGGAGAGTGGGATCCGTGAGGGCTTGTGCCTGGTCAACGCCATGCATATCACCGCCTCGGTCTTCATCAACGACGATGAATCCGGCCTGCACCACGACTACGAGGCCTGGCTGGAAAAGCTGGCACCTCATGAACCTCTCGAGGTCTACTGGCACAACCGCACCGGCGAAGACAACGCGGATGCGCATATCAAGCGCCAGGTGATGGGACGTGAGGTGGTGGTGGCGATCACCGGGGGGCGCCTGGACTTCGGTCCATGGGAGCAGATCTTCTATGGCGAGTTCGACGGCCGCCGACGGAAGCGGGTGTTGATCAAGATCATCGGAGAATAACTCCGGGTTTATCCACCCCCATCAAAGAATGGGGCAGGCGGCATAAAGACAAGATTGCATAAATAATCCATCGAGAATTTTCCGCCTTCGTGACTGTGAAGTTATGACGCTGGGAAAGAGGAGAATGCTCATGAAACGCTTGCGCTGGTACGATTACCTCACCATAAATATTTTTTGGTTGGGGCTCAATATACGAAATACCGCCCTGGGTTCATTCTTTATGCCCTACATGGTGAACATTTTCGCCCCGGAAATAAAAAATACCGCGTTGGGAGCGATGCGCTCGGCCGGGCTGGTGATTGCCATGCTGGTTCAGCCCGCTGCGGGGCTGTTAAGCGACCGCTCCACCTCAAAATGGGGCAGGCGGCGCCCTTACATCCTTATTGGCGCCCTGTTCGACTGCATTTTCCTGCTGGCGATAGCTCTCTCCTGGAATTATGTGGCATTGCTGATCTCTGTCCTACTGATCCAGTTCTCCTCGAATATATCCCACGGTCCGCTGCAAGGGTTGATCCCAGACCTGGTGCCCGAAGACCAGCGTGGCGCGCGCCTCTGCTTTCAAAGCTATCATGGAACTCCTGCCAATCGTCCTGGTTGGCCTGACAATTGCCAAATTAATCAGTCCCGATCCGCTGACGATTAATTTTCTTCATTTTACTTTTCCAAATGGTTTGGACGCGGCCATTTTTGTCACGGGAGCTTCCCTGCTGGTGGTCACGCTCATCACGGTGATCTTCGTCAAGGAGACACCGCTGGTCGAGAAACCCACGACTCCCTTCTGGCCCCCGATGATACGCGTTCTGGGTATGCTGGGCGGCATCGCCATCGGTGCATTGGCGGGCCTGGTCGGCGGAGGACTTGTAGGAGGGCTGGCAGGATTGGTAACCCAGGCTGTCACTCGTGTCCAGTTTGGATGGGATTTTTCAGGTTTTCCCCCTCTCGTTTATCCGACAACCCTCCCATCTGCAATAATGATTGGTGTAGGTGGAGGCGTGGCGATGATCGTTGCAGTAGTTATCGGTGTCCAGGCTGGCTGTATGGGTACGCTGGGCAAGGAAGCACGCACGCATTCATCGTTTGTCTGGTGGATTACTAACCGGCTGATGTTCCTGGCAGCCGCCACCTCCCTGCAGGGGTCGCTGCTCTATTTCGTTATGTTTGCTTTCGATCTTTCCAGCGAGAAAGCCACCAGCCTGAGCGGCACGTTGACCGCCGTTATTGGAGTGTTTATTTTACTTTCCGCCCTGGCGAGTGGATGGCTTTCGGACAGGCTCGGTCGCAGGCGATTGGTGCTTGCCAGCGGCATCCTGGGAGCGATTGGGAACACATTACTGTTGGTCACTATATGGGTGCCTGAACTGGTCATCGTTTATATTGCCGGGACGATCATCGGGCCTGGCCACCGGTCTGTTCATGACCGCCAACTGGGCGCTCGGCACGGACCTCGTGCCCGCGGGAGAAGCCGGGCGTTATCTCGGCGTCTCGAACCTGGCAGGTGCCGGGGCGGGAATCGTTGGAGCGGGCATCGGCGGTTTGGTTGCGGATGCGATCAATCATTTTTCAAATGGTCAGGGGTATTTCGCCGTGTTCGCCGCCTACGCGCTGCTATTCGCGTTGAGCAGCGTGTCCATGATCGGTATGCGCACGGAAAAATAATTAATTACCCAATAGAGAAGTAAACCCGAAAATTGTAAACGCGATTTTTTCCTTCGTGGTCCAGCGGCGCACCCGGCACCTGCATCCGGCATAGGGGCGCTACCAACGCAATCCGATTCAGGCTCTTTGTTCTCAGGGCGTTGAATCAGATTTATCGCTTTCCTCGTCCTGGTCGAGGAGCATGACCTTGTAGGCTTCGGCGTATTCGAGCCCGTGATCCTTGCCCTCCTCGGCAGCCCACTCACGGATCATCTTTTCCGGATCCCAGTCACCCAACTGGCTGACATGCTTGCGCAGGGCTGCGATCTTGGTATCGATCGTGGCGGCAATGTCCACCCAGGTATCGGATTTCTCGGAGCCGTGGACATATAAACGCTTGACCTTGTGGGGTTCCAGTCCTTCCTTGAGCAGGTCGGTGAAGATCAGGCGGGTCTCGGATGAAGGGAAGACTGCATAAAGGGCAGCCTGGGCAGCGGCGCGATGGTCCGGGTGGTTGATATAGCCGTTACCGTAGAACACCCCCTGGGGGTCGCCGGTAACCACCGCCTCGGGTTTGTACTTGCGGATGACACGGGTCAAGTCATGACGAAGCCCCAGGGTGGGTTCCAGGACCCCGTCGGGGTAGCGCAGGAAGACAGTCTCGCGGATGCCGATTACATTGTTGGCAGCAGTCTGCTCGACCTCGCGCAATTTTTCCAGCTCGGGCTTGTAATCCTCCCCCCTGGAGGGTTCGTTCGAACCAGCTCCGCCGCTGGTGACGATAACGGAGATGACGTCACACCCGGCCTGGACCCAGCGAGCGAGCAAGCCGGCGACTGTGAATTCCTGGTCATCGGGATGGGCATGAATGGAAAGGGCGCATTTTGGAATGTATTCCGGTTCGGTCATGGGATGATTTTAACCCATTCATCCTGATAGGGCAAAGTAAATATGGTTTTATTTGATTGCGTAATGTCCGTGTGATCGGCGATCCCCCTCGTACCCCCATTCAGAAAACCATATTTCTGAAAAGGTGATGAGTGCGATTATTGATCAGCTCCAAACGTCATTAAACAGGTTCCACTGAGGCTCCATCGGCGGCATGGCAGACGAAAACTTCAGGGTGGAGACCAGTGGCTTTCTCATAACCCGCAGCCAATTGAGCGGCGAAACTATCAGCGAGCGAGGCATCCACCAGGTTGACGGTGCAGCCCCCGAACCCCGCCCCGGTGAGACGGGCACCGTAACAACCGGGCAAGTGACGTGCCAGGGAAGTCATAGTGTCCAGTTCCGGGCAGGATACCTCGTACAAATCGCGCAGGCTGGCGTGGCAGAGGTTCATCAATTCGCCAAAACCAGCCGCGTCGCCCTTTTCGAGCAATCCAACCGCCAGCTGGGTGCGGGCTATCTCCTCGACCACGTGGCGGGCACGCTTTGCCACCTCCACCGGCAGCCGGTCTGCGAAATGCTGGAACTGCTCGAGGGAAACATCACGCAGGGAATTAATATCGGGAAGATGCTGCTGCAAAATCCGCAGCGGCCTCTTCGCAGGAAGCGCGCCGGTCGTTGTAGGAGCTATCGGTGAGAGAACGGCGCAGGGTGGTGTCGGCGACGACCATTACGGTCTTCCCGGGTAGTTTATAGGGACGCCACTCGAGGGTCCGGCAGTCGAGGTGGAGCAGATGGTCCTTCAGCCCGCAGGCAGAGGTGAACTGGTCCATGATGCCGCAGTTTACACCCACATATTGGACTTCGGCTTTCAGACAGACCTGCGCCATCTGTATGGGCGGGATGGACCAGCCGCCCAGTTTTTTCCAGGCGACCGCGAAAGCCACCTCGACCGAGGCCGAGGAAGCTTAACCCGGCACCGGGTATCACTTGCGAGGCAAACACCGCATCCATGCCGGGTGTTTCCAGGCGGGAGGATACCAGGCTGGACGAGACCCCGGAAGGATAGAGCGCCCAGCCTGAAAGCGGTGCGCCTTCCGAATCCTGTCTATCGATTACAGAGTGACTGTCGATGGTGATCTCCCCGCCCAGGTCGAGTGCTACCAGCGTGGAGCGCGGCGACTCCCGAGTGTCGAAACGCCAACAAGGTATCCCGATCGATGGCAGCCGGCAAGACAAAGCCCTCGTTGTAATCCACATGTTCGCCGAGCAGGTTGACGCGCCCGGGAGCGCGCGCCACGAATTCGGGAACAGCGCCGAAACGCTGCTGGAAGGCGTCTATGATACGCTGGCGGATGACCATTATCAGACCTCGAAGCAAAGGTGTTGCATGAAAAGTGGGGTGAAAGCCGGCTGGGTGGTCAGCTCCACATAGGTGATGCGCCCGGCGATCTGTTCGGCTTCGCGGCGTTTGTCCACGGAGATAAGCATTTGTTTCGCTCCCACCCCGGCGGCATTACCCACCTGGCGGAAGCGCTCCAGCGGCAGGGGGGGAACATGCCAGTGCGAACCGCTGACCGCAGGTCGAGATAGGTGCCGAATGCCCCGGCGACGATAAACTCCTCCAGGTTGTCATACGTCAACCCGGCGTTTTTGAGCAAGATTTCCACCCCGACGCGGATGGCGGATTTTGCCAATTGGATCTCGTGGACATCCTTGCGGGTGATGAGCAGGTCGCGGCCGAGACCGGTTTGAGCAGCAGGTACGAGCACCATCCCTGATACGGGGACAGACTGCAAGACCCCGGTGGGTTTTACAAGCTTCCCGTCCTGTAACGCGGCTACCACGTCGAGGATACCGGAACCGCAGATGCCCACCGGCGGCTGATTCGCAATTGTCTGCCACAAGATCTTCCCATCCGACCAGCGGGCGCGCTCGATTGCGCCTGGGGCAGCCCGCATACCCTCACGGATATGGGCGCCTTCGAAAGCGGGACCCGAGGCGCACGAACAGCAGGAGACCTGCCCGTGGGAAACCAGGCTGATCTCGGTGTTCGTACCAATATCGAGGGCGATGAGGTTGCGTTCCGATTTCCATGCGTCGGTGGCGATCAGCATGGCGATATGATCGGCACCTACGTAGCCGGCGATTACAGGTGGGAGGTAAGCCATAGCCCCCGGACCGAGGTTAAGGCCAAGTTCCGACGCGGGGATGGAAAGAGCCTGGGTGGTCGCAGGAGCGAAGGGAGCGCGACCAAGCTGTTCGACGGGCAGCCCGGCAAGCAGGTGATGCATGGTGGTGTTGCCAACCAGGACTCCATCAAGTACAGAGGCGGGAGAGGTATTGGCCTCCGAGCAAAGATCCATCAGCATTTTATTCAATGTTTCCACGAGAACATGCTGGAGTACTTCAGCCCCATCCGGTTTACGCCCGGCGTAGCTGATGCGGCTGATGATATCCTCACCGAAGGCGATCTGCGGATTCATCGCACCCGTCTTCGCAATGGTCTCACCAGTGGCAAGACGAACAAGGTATGCCGCCAACTTGGTGGTGCCAATATCGACCGCCAAGCCATATGCTCCAGGAGTGCGAATGATCGGGTTGACCGCGAGGCGAGTTTCCAGACCTTCCACCTGCAGTCGTTGAGCGCTGGTGAGGGACTCGGGTGGAACATCGAGCTTAATATCGCTGAGAGGTTGTGCCTGGCAGGCAAGTCGGATTCCTGTTGCCAGCTCCGCGGAAGAGAGAGCGTCGAGTTCCACACCAGTGAGAGGGGTCAGGGTCCCGGCAGCCAGGCGGACGCGGCATTCATTGCAGGTGCCCACTCCGCCACAAACGGCAGCCAACCCGACACCGGCAGACTGGGCTGCGTCCAGCAGGGTCCGCCCGGCGGGAACCGCAGTGCGGCGCCCAAGCGGCTCAAAATCAATATTGAAGAGCTCAGCCATGGCGGTAACGGCACCTTTCATTGAAGCTGCAAAACTCGCAAAAATCTTCACGACTCATATCAGGTCCGAGACCGACCACGAACGAAATGGATTTTTTAGGGATCATCATTCCACCGGAAGTAAGCTTGATCCCGATACGGGATGGATCGAGCTGGGCGAAAATCTGCGGCTGACCGACCTCGACCGGCCAATCCGGTTCGCCCGGACTGAGCGGTGTGGAGGCAGTCAGACCGAGAGCATCGGCATTTTTCCCAATGCCCAGGCAGACTTGCTCTCCCAGAACCTCCACAGCAGCGGTCCCCAACCCATCGAGAGCCAGGCTTAAAAGCGGATCATTTACCATCTGGGAGGCAGCGTATTCCTCCAACTCCGTTCCAATTGTTACAAGAGCCATTACCACCTGCTCCGCTCCTGCCAAGTGTCGGGACACGAGGGGACCGGTGAGGTCATTCCCATCCTGCAAGCGGATCCGTTCATGGCGGTGTTCGAGTACATTCAATTGATGGATCATGGCTGCCGGGTGAATATTTTGAATACCTACTTCCAATGCGTGGGAGGCTGCGATCATGATGGCAGGTTTTTTTGTGCGGACGACAGCCGGATCTGCGCCTTCGCCGCGTAAAATGTCATCCAAACCGAGAGGGAGGTCAAAATCAGTCAAAAATTCCATCAGGGCGATTTTACTCCATAGCCGCCACCACCTGGTGTGCGAATGGAGAGGACGTCACCAGGGTGAAGATTTACGCTTCCTTTTCCGGGTAACGGAATTTCTTGGCCATCCCGAAGGAGGAGGTTTATACCCAATTTACCTGGCGCACCGCCATTTAGACCGTAGGGGGGAAACTTGCGCCGTTCACTGAGCAGTGTGACCTGGCAATCAGAGAGGACCTGGAGGTCGCGGATGATGCCGTCCCCGCCGTGGAATAGCCCGTCACCGCCCGAGTCATGGCGGATCTCATAACGTATGACCCGCAGAGGATACTCATATTCAAGCGCTTCAATGGGGGTATTGAGGGTGTTGGTCATATGAGAATGGAGGGCGGAAGGTCCGTCGGAAGTGGGACGTGCTCCCATCCCCCCGCCGATGGTTTCATAATATGCAAATGGTCGGTTATCGCGGCCGGTAGTTCCGTTTGGAAGTGTTGAAAGAGCTTGTCCGCCGACCGTCAGATTATTCATCGTTCCCTGGCTTGCAGCGGGGATCTTTTCGGGGCATGCCTGGGAGAGAGCGCCGAGAAGCACATCCACGATGCGCTGGGAGGTCTCCACGTTTCCTCCCGCCACCGGAGCAGGGGAGAGAGCGTTGACAACCGTCCCCGGTGGAGCAATGACCTGGATGGGAACAAGGCAGCCGGAGTTATTGGGGACATCCAGACCGAGCAGGCAGCGGAAAACGTAATAGACTGCGGAAAGAGTGATTGCGAAAACTGCATTTACGCTGCCTGACTGCTGGACGGCGGAACCCGTGAAATCGACTACTGCAGAATCACCGTGGATGGTTATGGCAACCGTGATTGGAATGGGCTGGTCGGAGATACCATCATCGTCAAGGCAGTCAGTGAAACTGTAAACGCCGTCGGGAATCGATTCAATCAAACGGCGGGTCATACGCTCGGTGTAGGCAAGAAGCTGCCCCTCAACGTCGACCATCTCTTCATGCTCATAGCGCGAAAATAAATCCAAGAAGCGCTGCGAACCCCGCTGGTTAGCAGCGATCTGGGCGGAAAGATCACCCTTTCGTTCGAGGGGTGTACGGACGTTGGCGAGTATCAACTTGAGAAGATCCTGGTCCATGCGCCCGGAACGGACCAATTTCACGGGCGGGATGATCAGCCCCTCCTGGAAGATCTCGCGTCCCACCGGCATGGAGCCTGGGGACATGCCACCAACATCAGCGTGATGGGCGCGGCTGGCGACGAAACCGACCAGGTCGCCGGCGATCTCGTCACTCCCAGGAGAGGCAAAGAAGACCGGAGAGACCATGGTAATATCCGGAAGATGGGTTCCACCGCGGAATGGATCGTTGAAGACAACCACGTCTCCGGGATGCAGATCCCCGCTAAAATGATCGACAGCAGCCTGGACTGACAGGGGCATGGAACCAAGGTGGACAGGGATATGAGCCGCCTGGGCGATCATGCGAGCCTGCCGATCGAAGATGGCGCAGGAATAATCCCGCCGCTCCTTGATATTGGGGGAGAAACTGGCTCTGCGCAGCACGGTGCCCATCTCTTCGGCGATGGCAGCGAAGAGGTACTTGAAAATCTCAAGCCGGATCGGGTCGTAGCTCATGACCCCACCTCAATGTGAAGGTTTGCGTACTGGTCCACTTCGGCGCGGTCAGTAATACCCAGAAGGATGGTGGTGTCGCTGCGGATGACCACTGCCGGTCCCTGAAGGAGATTGCCTGGAGCGAGAGCTTCACCGCGGTAGAACCTGGTGGTGAGAGCGCCATCAGGAAAGATCACCGTTCTTGCTTCGAGGTATGCTGGAGCTGGATCAGGGCCTTCTAAAGGCTGCGGAGAAAGGAGTGGAGGATCGCCTCGACCCACCGCCTGGACCCGCAGGTTCACAACTTCGATGGGGGAAGTTTCATTGGAGTAGCCATATTGGCGCTCGTGCTCGCGATGGAAATCCGCATAGACAGTCTCGCTGAACGGGACAATCAGTTCATATGACTGTCCGCGATAGCGCATGTCAAGGAATCGCTCGATATGGAGACGATCGGGATTAACCCCTTCTGCCAGGATTTCACGATGACCACGATCGGCGAGCATATCCAGGCGGGCTGACAAGTCAGCAACAGGGGTGGTGCCTGGAAGCATGACGGTAAGCATATAGTCTTTAATTACATCCGCAGCCAACATGCCGAAAGCCGAGAGGGTGGAAGCCAGCGGAGGGACGAGGACGAAGGGAATGCCCAATCCACGAGCGAGATCGACGGCGTGGAGACCACCAGCACCCCCGAATGATAGCAGGGTGAAGCGGCGCGGGTCATGACCGCGTTCCACGGAGATGAGGCGCAGGGCGCGTTCCATGTGGGCGTTGGAGACTGCAATCACCCCAAGGGCAGCCTGCTCAGAAGTCAACTCTAATTCGCTTCCCAGTCTTGACATTACGGCCCGGGCGCGGGATTCGTCCAGCCGCATTTCACCACCAAGAAAATGAGAAGCAGAGAGGCGACCCAGTACCAGATTGGCGTCGGTGACCGTAGGTAAATCACCATGTCCATAACAAGCCGGCCCCGGGTCTGCACCAGCGGATTCAGGTCCAACCCGGAGGGCGCCACCTGCATCCACCCGGGCGATGGAACCGCCGCCTGCACCGATGGTATGGATATCAAGCATGGGAATGTGGATCGGGCAACCGCTGACAACCGCATCCGTGATAATTTGAGGTTTGCCATCAATCAGGGATACATCCGTCGAAGTGCCGCCCATGTCAAAGCCGATCAAGCGGAACCCACCGGCGGGATCGATAAGATTGCCAATGGTTTCACAACCCACCACGCCACCAGCCGGTCCGGAAAGTATGCAGCGTACACCGAATTTACGGGCTTCGGCTGGGCTGATATTGCCACCGTTGGACTGCATGACCCGCAAGCGGGTTTGAAGAATCAAGAACTCTTCTAGATGAGACAGGTATTTTTCCAAAGCCGGGGAGACATAAGCATTGACAACCGTTGTACTGGTGCGCTCATATTCGCGGAATTCGGGAAGGATTTCAGATGACAGGGAAACGTTGAAGCCTGCGGCTTCAAGCGCTTTACCAACGGCCTGTTCGTGACCAGGATGTAAAAATGAGAAAAGAAAACAAACTGCGACATCAGAGATGTTATGTGACTTGAGAACTGGAATGAGATCCTCAAGCTGAACTGTATCTACAGCCTGTAATATTTCCCCGGTATGAACAACGCGTTCCTCGATCTCGAAACGTAAATCTGAAGAAACGAGGACAGGAGACGGGTCAGCGAAAAAATCATAGAGAGCCGGGCGATTTTGGCGACCTATCTGGAGTACATCCCGGAAACCGCGGGTCGTGATCAAAGCCAAGCGGGCACCTTTGCGTTCCAGCAAGGCATTGGTAGCCACCGTTGAGCCATGAATTACCGTAAAATCACGGGTGGGATTCCTGGAATATATACTTTCAAGTCCCTTTAAGACAGCAATGGAGGGATCGATAGGAGTGGATAGGAGTTTGAAGGTTTCGAGGCGCTGGGAAGCCGGATCGAAAACAACGAAATCGGTAAATGTCCCGCCAATGTCTATCCCAATGCGTAAAGAGTCCATGAGTAAATTATAACGTGAAGCGTTGACAGCGCCTGTCAATCGCACTAAACTGGGTGGGTTGCGGAGGAAATATGCAGAGCGAAATAACCAAAGCAAGTCCATTGCTAAATCCAGACGGCAGCCTGTTCCAGGTGGGATGGGCGCGACAGCCTTTGCTGGAGTGCAACCTAGAAGACGCCAAATTCTATGCCTTTCGACCCTTTCAAAGGTTCCGGATCAAGCGCTGGGATTATTACGCTGTTTTCACCCCAAAACGTTTTTTCTCCGCCACCATCGCGGACCTGGGATATGCCGGTAACATTTTCGTTTACGACATGGATTTTGAAAACAATGAATTGCATGAAGAAGGGCTGGTAATCCCGGCAGCCAAAGGGATACAGCTCCCGCGTTCCAGCACAGAAGGTACCAGCCATTTTGTAAACGACAAAGCAAGCCTTGCGTTTAGCATCCAGCCCGACCAGCGACATTTATCGGTATCATGGCCGGGTTTCAATAAGGGAGCTGGCATCCAGGCCGAGATCACCTTAGCATGTCCCAGGGATTTCGAGTTGATGAATATCGTGATCCCAATCGGGAAAAAAAGGTTCTACTATAACCGAAAAATCAATTGTCTCCCGGCAGGTGGATGGGTGAAGTCCGGAGAATATCACAGAAGTATTAAACCCCAAAAACTGTTCAGGTTCCCTGGATTGGGGGAGGGGTGTCTGGGAGTACCAGTCATATTGGAACTGGGCAAGTACGTCGGGATATTTATCGGATGGACGAAGCATTGGAATAAACCTTGGATGCGGATTCGGTGACCTGTCGAAAGCCGGGGAAAACGCGATCATCCTGGACAACCGGATCCATAAACTTGAGGAGGTCAAATTTGATTACGACCCAGGTGATTATATGAAACCTTGGTATTTCAGCGACACCGGTGGTCGACTGAACCTGGCCTTTAGCCCATTCAAGGACCGAACAGCCAAAACCAACCTGGGGATAATCTTCAGCGAGGTGCACCAGATGTTTGGACGGTACAACGGAAAAGTGGTGACGGATAACGGGGAATCGATAGAAATCAAAGAACTAACAGGGTTCGCAGAAGAGCACCACGCTCGCTGGTGAATTGACACATGATGACAACCTGAAACCAATACGTTTACACACGGTATAATCATTAAATGCCCCCTACAAAACTTATTTACCCAAAAACATCCACTGGGAACCAAGTGGACAATTACCAAGGTATACAAGTCGCGGATCCTTACCGCTGGCTGGAAGATGTTGATTCTGCTGAAACCATGGCTTGGATTGAAGCGCAAAACAAGCTGACTTTCAAATACCTGGAACAAATCCCAGCGCGAGATCGCCTGCGGGAACGTTTAACCAGCCTTTGGAATTTTAGCAGAGCAATGACCATTTACCACCGGGGGAACCGATATTTTCAATTTCGAAACAGCGGATTACAAAATCAGGACGTATTTTATGTAATGGATAATCCCACCGCTGCGGGGAAAGTGCTGCTCGACCCCAACAATTTAAGTGAAGATGGGACAGCAGCCCTGAACACCTGGGCTATCAGCACAGACGGAGAATGGCTGGCTTATGCGATTTCCCGTTCCGGATCGGACTGGGTGGAATGGCGTGTTCGAAATGTCAGTACCGGCGAAGATCTGACAGAAACCCTTAAATGGAGCAAATTCAGCGGGGCGGCATGGGCTCACGATAACAGCGGGTTTTATTACTGCAGGTATGCTGCTCCAGCCGAAGGAGAGGTTTACCAAGAGGCGAACTACAACCAAACCATTCATTTCCATCATCTCAACACCCCGCAAAGCGAAGATATCCTTGTATATTCACGACCAGACCAGCCCGAATGGGGTTTCGGAATCGAAGTCAGTACAGATGGGAGATACCTGGCAATCATTGTCACGCAAGGAACGGATATCCGCAACCGTTTCTTTTATAAAGACCTGGAAATGAATGGCGAGGTTATTGAGCTTATTTCCAAGTTGGAAGCCGCTTATACCTTCATTGGAAACGATGATAATGTGTTTTATTTTCAAACGGACCTGGATGCTCCGAAAGGAAAATTGATTGCCATCGATATCTCCAACCCCGAGCTGTCAAAATGGAAAACAATTCTTGCGGAAGGCAACGATACACTAGAAGCCACTTCGATCATCAACGACCAATTTGTCACAATCAACCTGCACGATGCCCATGAAACAATCAAAACCTACTCCCTCAGCGGGAAATTCCTCAAAGATATAGAGCTTCCCACACTTGGTTCAGTAACATACGGATATGAATCCACTCTTGCAGGCCGCCGAGTGGACAAGGAAATGTATTATCTATTTCATTCATTTGCATATCCTGTAACTGTGTACCGTTACGATTTCGAAGAAGCCAGAAGCGACATAATCTTTAAGCCATCCATTGATTTCGACTTCAGTCCATATACAACTCGCCAAATCTTTGTTAAAAGTAAAGATGGCACCAAGGTTCCAATGTTCCTGGTCCATCATAACAGCCGAAATTAAACAGCCAGAACCCGACCCTGCTGTACGGATACGGCGGGTTCAACATCTCACAGACCCCGGTTTTTTCAGTCAGCCGGCTGGCCTGGCTGGACCAGGGTGGTGTCTACGCGGTGGCGATCCTGAGGGGCGGTGGGGAATTTGGAGAAGAATGGCATCAGGGGGGGATGATCCAAAAAAAGCAAAATGTTTTCGACGATTTTACAGCTTGCGCTGAATGGCTGATCGCCGAGAAGATCACTTCGACCCCAAAACTGGCAATCGAAGGGCGCTCCAACGGGGGGCTGTTGGTGGGTGCATGCATGACCCAGCACCCAGAGCTATTCGGAGCGTGCGTGCCAATTGTGGGGGTGATGGATATGCTCCGTTTCCAAAAATTTACCATCGGCTGGGCATGGGTGAGTGACTACGGCAGTTCAGATAACCCGGATGAGTTCCAGTCTCTTTATGCCTATTCGCCGTATCATAACCTCAAACCCGGGACAAAATATCCGCCGACCCTGATCACGACAGGGGACCATGACGACCGGGTTGTGCCCGGACATTCTTTTAAATTTGCTGCACGACTGCAAGCATGCCAGGGTGGAAATTCACCAGTATTAATCCGGATCCAAACCAAGGCAGGGCATGGTCCTGGGAAACCAACCACCATTCTCATCGAAGAATTGGCGGATATCTATGCATTCCTGGTTGAGAACCTGGGGATGGAATAGATCGGTATTGATAAGTATGCCTGAATTAAAAGGCGCAAAGCTCCATATTACTGGAATTGTGCAAGGAGTGGGTTTCAGACCGTTCGTCTTCAGCCTTGCGATGCGCTACGGATTGGCAGGCTGGGTCCGCAACACTTCCGCAGGGGTGGATATTGAAGTGGATGGGTTGCCTGAAAATCTGGACGCTTTCATCCAAGCACTGAAGAGCGAACTCCCCCCGCTGGCGCGAATCGACACTCTGGATGTCAAATTGGTGGAGGCAGGGAAATTTTCGGGATTCGAGATCATCGAATCCAAAGTTGTTGAGGGAGCTTTCCAGCCTATCTCTCCGGACGTAAGCATCTGCGATGATTGCCTGCGCGAGCTTTTCGATCCAAAAGACAGGCGCTACCTTTACCCTTTTATAAATTGTACCAATTGCGGACCCCGCTTTACCATCATCAGGGACATCCCCTATGACCGCCCCAACACGACGATGTCATCTTTCACGATGTGCCCGGACTGCCTGGCGGAGTACCAAAATCCACTCGACCGGCGATTTCACGCACAACCGATCGCCTGTCCCGTATGCGGACCGAAGGTATGGCTGGAAACCTCGGTTGAAGAGGAACCACAAAATCTGGAAGGGGATAACGCCATTAAGAAGACGCAGGAATTTCTGTCGGAAGGGAAAATTGTCGCCATCAAAGGATTAGGGGGATTCCACCTCGCATGTGACGCGGTTAATCCGACAGCTGTGACGGAACTTCGCCGGCGGAAATTGCGCGTAGATAAACCCTTTGCTGTGATGATGCCAGACCTGGCAACCATACAAGAAAATTGCATTGTCAGCCCCGCAGAACGCGACCTGTTGAAATCACGACAGCGTCCCATCGTGCTGCTCCAAAAAAAGCCCGGTTCACTTGTATCCGAAGAAGTGGCACCAAAACAGGACACGCCTGGGAGTGATGTTGCCGTACACGCCCCTGCATTACTTATTATTTTATGCCAGCAAAAATCCACTTGCGGCATTGGTCATGACCAGTGGAAACCTTTCGGAAGAACCCATTGCTACGGGAAACGATGAGGCAAGAGAGCGGTTATCCGTGCTTGCAGACGGATTCCTGATGCATAACCGGGATGTTCACACCCGTTGTGACAATTCAGTTGTGCGAACCTTCGAAAACCAAGTTTATTTTGTGCGTCGTTCACGAGGTTATGCCCCCGATTCGCTTCAACTCCCATTCGATGTCCCTCCCATCCTGGCAACCGGACCGGAGCTTAAAAACACCTTTTGCCTTACCCGGGAAAAATACGCCTTCCTAAGCCACCACATCGGCGACATGGAAAATTACGAAACCCTGCGTTCTTTCGAGGAAGGAGTAACACTTTTTGAGACCATGTTCCATGTCCAACCAGAAGTTATCGCACACGACCTGCATCCCAATTACCTATCGAGCCGATACGCACTGGAGCGGGCGGAACGCGAAAACCTTCCAGCCATCGGTGTCCAGCACCACCATGCACATATTGCAGCTTGTATGGCAGATAATGGAATGGATGGCAGCCATCATGTGATCGGAGCTGAATTCGATGGGACTGGATATGGAGAGGATGGGGCGATTTGGGGTGGGGAATTCATGGTTGCAGATTACCTGGGATACGAACGGAAAATTCACCTGGAATATTTTCCACTTCCCGGAGGAGATGCTTCGATTAAACGCCCGGCACGAACGGCGCTGGCACTGTTGTGGTCATTGGGATTTGATTGGGATGAAGACCTGGCTCCCGTAAAGAACCTGTGTTACGAAGACCGGATGGCACTGCGAGTTCAATTGGAACGAAAACTAAACACGCCCCTGACATCGAGCATGGGGCGGTTATTCGATGCGGTTGCCTCTCTATCAGGGGGAAGACAGAGGGTCAATTATGAGGCGCAAGCCGCGATCGAATTCGAATCAGTAATGGATAAATCCGAGCCCGGCATTTATCATTTCGACATTCAGAAAGGGAAAATCGATGTCCGTCCCATGCTTGAAGCTCTCCTGTTGGACATCCACCACAGTACCTCGATTCCTATCATTTCGGCGCGGTTTCATAACGGTGTGGCGAAAATGGTACGCGAGGCATGTATCCAAATCAGGTCCGAGACCGGATTGAATGAAATTTTATTAAGCGGTGGCGTGTGGCAAAACATGGCGTTGCTGGAGCGAACGATAAATGGGCTGCGCGAGGGAGGATTTGATGTAAAAATCCACCACCAAATTCCAGCCAATGACGGCGGACTATCGATCGGACAGGCCCTGGTTGGAGCCGCCAAAATATATCGCGGTTAGCCAAGCAGATGCCATTAGTTACGATTGACGTATAATTAATTGGAATTTATAAACAAGGGCAATACCGAGGGATTGGGATGGATAATATTCTGCTTGTGGAAGACGATGCATTACTACTGGAAGTCATGTGCAACATCCTGGAAGCAGAGGGATTTGAAATTCAACCAGCGAAAAATGGCAAGCAGGCACTAGAATTATTTGTCATTTCCAAACCAGACCTGATCATCTCGGACATTATGATGCCAGAGATGGACGGGTATGAGTTATTAAAATCAGTGCGGGACCTGCCAAATGGAGTGACCGTTCCCTTCCTGTTCCTGACAGCCCGGACAGAGAGGACAGACGTGAGCCGGGCACGATCACTTGGTGTGGATGATTATCTTTTCAAGCCTTTTGATGCCGGCGAATTAATCAATGCCGTGCGTTCACGACTCGACCGGCGTCGCCTTGTAGAAATGTTCGACACCCGGTCAGCCCATCTCCAGACCGTAATCATGCTGGCAAATGTCATTGAAGCCCGGGATCCATATACCGCTGGACACCTTGAACGTGTGCGGCGACTGGCACTAAACCTGGCTTTTGCTCTTGACTGGAAGAATGAGCAGATCGTTTTCCTGGAATTCGGGGCGATACTCCACGATATCGGTAAAATTACCGTACCAAGCAAGGTTCTGAAAAAGACCGGGCCCCTGGACGAAGGTGAATGGAAGCTGATGCGCCAACATCCGGAGGCAGGGGCAAAGATGTTGGAGGGGGTTGATCATTTGAGAGCTGCCATCCCTTACGTGCTATACCATCACGAGTGGTGGAATGGGAGTGGATACCCGATGGGTTTAAAGGGTGAAAACATCCCTAGGGAAGGACGTCTACTGGCAATCGTGGATGCTTTCGATGCCATGACAACGAACCGCCCATATCATGTCAGCATGATGGCGAAGGAAGCCATCGAGGAGATCACCGAAAACAAGGGGGTCTATTTCGATCCGGATATGGTGGATGTGTTTATCCGTGCATACCAAACCTGAGTCAGTAAAGGAAGATCAGGAAAATACACGGTAATATTTAGGAAATATGCGGGTGGATTTATTTCAGGTCCGCGATTCGCGATCTGATTCGCGTTCCGCATCACGCCTGGCGATCGCTTCCCGTTTATCGTGCAATTTCTTACCCTTGGCTATAGCGATCTCAAGTTTGGCGCGGCCATCTTTTAAATAAACGCGGATCGGCACAATCGTCACACCCTTTTGGCGGACAGCATCCCATAATTCACGGATTTCTTTTTTATGAAGTAAGAGGCGTCGGGGGCGCTTGGGGTCGTGATTATAACGGTTGGCTTGGATATATGGAGCTATATGCGCTTCCATAAGAAACGCCCCGCGTGTATCATCCACTCGAACATAAGCTTCAGCAAGACTGATCTGACCGGCGCGAATGGATTTAATCTCGCTACCTTTCAAGGCAAGCCCTGCCTCGAACCTTTCAAAGAGAAAGTATTCAAAGCCAGCTTTACGATTGGTGGCAACCGATTTAACATGATCAGGCATAGGAGAACTCGAAATTATTGTAACATGGCGGAACCCCGGATCAAATTGTTCAGCCCCATTTCAGAATGGCGACTCCCGCAAGTAAACGCAAGATTCCGAAAGCGATAAGGGATACGCTAATCCCAATAAATCCTGCCAACAATGGACCAGCCAGGGAACCAAGCAGAACGGCGGCATTCAATATGATGTTGTACCAGGCTAAATGCGAAGGGCGATCAAATGCCGGTATATTCTCGAGCAAATAATTGGCGTAAGCACCTGCAACCAGTGCCCAGGCAAATCCGCCAACTATTGAAAGCAGGTAATATTGGATTGCCGTATGCGACAGCCCCATTGCGAGCGGGTAAAAACTCATCCCGATCACACCCCATCCGGTCAATTTATGATGCCCAACCCGATTCTCCAAGCGACTAAGTTGGGTTGATCCGAGCAAGCAGGTTACATAAAAAAGGGCAGTCCCGGTTCCAAGGTTTACATCAGTCAAATGCATGATGTTTACCGTATAGACCGTAAAAAGCGGAAGCGCCAGGTATTGAGCAAGGTGGAATCCCAAGAACACAAGCAGTATTTTTCTGAAAGATGTTCGCCATATATCCAGACGCAGGGTGGAGCGCCAGTCAATAATTCTTTCTTTGGTATGAATATCCGGCACAGATTTAGGGTTCAGGATCGGTTCAGCCCAAGTCTCGGTGCGGGGGCGGACAAAAAACAAATGGAAGGTGCTCATGGAAGCAGCAAGAAATCCAATTCCAAAAACCACCTGGTATCCTGCTGGGAAACGCATGTGGTTCAGGATGTAGCCTGTGCCAATGGAAGATATTATAAAAGTAATCGACTGCAGCACATTGCGGGTGCCCATTACGGAGGCTCGCCATTCTTGTGGGACCGCAGAGGCAAAGAGAGCATTGAAACCGACGCTAAGTCCACACATGGGAATACCCATCACCAGGGTAATCACAGTGAGTGCCCATATTTGCCCCTGATTACCAAAAAGCCACGGCAAAGGAATCCATAAAAAATACCCGAGACGGGAAAGAAGGGCGGTCCAAAATACCGCTTTTCCCACAGGTTGACTTTGCAGCCAATTCCCAGTCGGAATTGACAAAAATAAGCTAACCATGGCGGGCATTGCCCCCAACAGCCCAATCTGAAATGCACTTGCACCCAGACGGGCGGCATAAACGTTCAGAAAGTTGATGGCACTACCGCTTAAAACTCCAAACCAGGCAATATCGAAATAAAGGTGGACGAAATTCCGTCTAAATTCATCAGGGACGGCCGGGTTATTGAAAAAATTTCGAAAAGATTGCACGGGGCTGATTATAACCGTATGGGAAAATTTTATAAATTATTTATGATCATAAATTATATCTTTAACAATCAGTAATTATATTTTTGGATGATACTAAATCATATTTATATACGAGGAGGTTCATTATGTCCAATATAACCCGTTGGGAACCAGTTCGCGAAATGATGACCCTGCGTGAGGCAATGGACCGGCTTTTTGACGATGCCTTTACACGCCCGTTCAGCACAAGCGGAGGCTCGGTGATCCCTGCAGTGGATTTGTACCAAAACGACGACGAGGTGGTGGTAAAGGCGTCTTTACCCGGTTTAAAAGCAGAAGACGTGCAAATCTCCATGACTGCAGAATTATTAACCCTGCGAGGCGAATTCAAAGGTGAATCCGAAGAGGGTGAGAAAACCTATCACATCCGTGAAAACCGTTATGGAGCATTTGAACGCCAAATTATGCTGCCCATCGACGTGGAGACCGATAAAGCGAAGGCTGATTTTGAAAACGGTGTGCTGACCATCGTCTTGCCGAAGGCAGAAACGGTCAAACCAAAAACAATAAGCATAAAAGCCAAATAAGCTCTTGCCATAAAAATAAAAAATACAGCATCGGCGATCATTCCGATGCTGTATTTTTTATTTCTTTATATATTTTATTCGACGATTTATTTTTACTATATTAAATTATATTTAGCAAAGCATTTACCACCACACCTGTGGAAATTTTTTATTAATGCGAGAGAATAAGCCAATTATTTTGAGAGAAGCACCGAATCAATGACTGGATGAAAAACTGTTTGCACAAGGGCATCCAGTTCATCACGGTGGCAGAAGAGAATCACCACAACGGCATCTCCCTGGGGGGTATCTGCCATGGCAAGTTCAACGGGACGTCCAAAAGAAGTGGTTTCGTACAATGACCAATCAAGAGAATTGGCAGTGCGCGTTCCGACTAGGAGGGGCGCTGTATCAAAGCCACCATAGCCATAAAGCTTTGAAGACAAAGAATCGAGCAGGGAATTCGTATCAAAAAATATCGTGCGGATCACAACAAGTTGGGTAATATCGAGAGAAGAGTTATTTCGCAGATAAAAGCCATCAAAATATTTCTTCCATTCGACGGGCATTAGTGAGGTTAATCCGATACCTCCCTCGACCTCCAGTTTGACGGGCGGGTCACCGGTATATGGGATGAGGAAATTTACGGATGGGAGTTTTGTCATACATGAGCGATCGGGTTCAACGACAGGATTATCAAAAAAATCCTTTACCATCCTCGTGGCACAGCCAGTGGTATCGCCAAACAATGGAGTATGTCCCTGGTTAGGAAATTCCACGTAGAAACCATGGCTCAGGTTTCGGGCAACTTGTTTGCCGTACATTGGGGGAGTGACCGGGTCATAGGCTCCTTCCAGGATCAGTGCAGGGACATCACTCACGACCGGATCGTTTTCACCGTATGCAGGAGGGGTGGAACCCCACACTTTACAAGTATTAAATATATCTTCAGCGTTACCAAAAAATACCCACTGGTAATTGTTTACGATGTCCTTTTGTGCGTCCAAGACCGCTTGAAGTTCCCCAGGTGTCCCTGCCAATATATGTTCGTGGCACATCATGGATATGTACACGCCTATATTGATCCCCTTGTATTCATCAGGCAATGATGACTGCATGGCAACGAAGGTCGAATAATCTCCAGCCTTGATCTGGTCGAGCGACATGGGTGCAGTAGGAATCATCCACGCCCATTTGAGCAAGCCCAGGGTAACTACCCCCAACAAGTCGGAACCGGTAACCGTTTCGGTGATCTTCCCCCCTGTCAGAAGCGGAGCTGTCACCGAGACGGGATGGGCATCGAGTTTTGCAACCAGATCCCAAAAATCTGATTCCAGGTTCGGATATGCCGCCTTACATTTTGGGTCCCCTGAGCATCCATCGAAAAGAGCCCGAAGAGCCGAATTGTAGCGTTCCGGATCTTCATAATAAAGCCTGGCTTCAACGGGAACCACGGAGTCAAGCACAACGCTTCTAAGAATTTCCGGATGACTGCGCATAGTAACCAAAGCTAAACGAGTGCCATAAGAAGCTGAATAAAGATTGACCTTATCATATCCAAGGGCGACTACCATATCCTTCAGGTCATCTGCGCTGGCCACCGTATTGAAATCGTTTAGGCCAATTCCGCTGACGGTCAGCATCCCATGGCACGAGCGGAATGCATTGGTATAGATCATATTGCGGCTGGAGGCGGGAATCTGCCCGAACATATCCTGCCTGGAGACAGTCTCCAGTTCCGGACAATTGATGGCAGGTTTCGTCAATCCGGTGCCGCGCTGATCGAACGCAATATAGTCACGTTTATCCAGGAAAGGAGCAATCAGGATGTCGTAGGCACTCACGCTGGTCATGATGGCTTCACCGCCAGGTCCTCCCTGGAGGAAGATAACGGGGTCGGGGGTTGGATTTGGGTTTGTACTGTGGAAGACAGCCACAGCGATCTGGATTGTCGGTGAGGCAGGGTCGGTACGGTCCTCGGGCACGGTAAGGTAACCGCAACTTACTGTGACTCCAACTGGGTGGTCAAATTTGCACTGGTCTACCTTGAAAGTGGGGACATATGGAACCGTGGGGAGAGGTGTTGGGATAATTGTAGGACCCGCGTAGGTTGGAGATGCTGTTGGAACCTGGCGGACGTTATAGGTGGGAGTTGGATGAGCTGGTCCTGCCCGAGAAGTAGGACTAAATAAAGGGATCATATCAGCAGGTATGAGCTGCTGCCATGTTCCAGAAAGAACAAGATACCCGGTAATTCCCCCGCAAAGTAAGAAAACAGGGATGAGCCAAAGTAAAAGAGGGAAAATGGTCTTCTTCTTTTTCCTGAAGGGGTGGACTGGTTCGACATAATCCCTGGCTAAATTTTTTGCTTCCGGTTGAGGATTAACTATAGGAAGACTAGATATCGGTTCCAATCCCGCCTGGTCGTTTGCGATCAATTCGTGCCTGTCTAAAATCAAAGGTGCAACGGCAAGCAGCGATTGCGGCAGAAATCCAGGCTTCCTATGTAGGGATTGATCTGTATCTGCTGGTTTATCGACAGATGGCTCAAGAACGCTAGGAGTAGTCTCTTTAGGTGTGATCAATCGCTCCAGATTTTGACGGGCTTCGGTGTTATCGGGATTAATTCCCAAAACGCGTTCGAAGCAGTATCTCTTCTGATCCGTGCCGGGGACACATTTTCCCAGTAATAACCATCCCTGTTCGGAGTTGGGATCAGCCTTAACTACCTGTGCGAAAAGTTTAACAGCTCCCTCGAAGTCTCCGGAATTGAGAGCATTTATTCCTGCCTGGAAAAATTGATCGGTGGGCATACGTCCAACCCTTATCAAAAATAGGATGTCTTCACGAATCTCATATCAATTATCGCACTTTTCGTATATTATGCCACAACGATAAAAGTCGAAGATATCCATCCTTATCCGTATCCAACCACGACGAATTGAGCAGACTTTACAAGGGTCTTAGCTTAAATCCTGCCATAATTTCTGTAGAGCATCGGCATCCAACCGCTTTAAAATTGGGTGCTGGTTCCCTTTCACCCATCTCCGAAGTGGATCCGCCCATTTAACCAGGGCACGCGCATCTGAAGGATAATGGTCTGATCGGGTACCAATATTTGTCCATTTAATATCAGCCAGGGCATTTTCCCAGTCCTGCCAGGATACCATGTCGGGGGTCAGCGAGAAGGTGGCAAGAGGGGAGAAGAAGACTGGTTTCCCTACCGGGAACTGAGGCATCATTTCCTTCAAATACTCCAAGCTGTCCTTCGTATTAAAGATTAGCCACAATGGAAGCAAACCAGCCTGAATTGAAGCATTCGCGTCGAACTGACTGAACATTTCAACCAGAACTCCGGAAGGCTTGCGCCCCTCCAACTCGAGGAGTTTCAAGGCCGAGGAAAAAGCCAGGCGGGAAAAGTCATTCGGGTGGGGAAGGAAAATCCGAACAAATTGGTATCCTTCGCGCTTGCAGAATGCCTCCAAGGCATCGGCGAGTCCTGGCTCGGATCCCCATTCGGATTCGGGACCGCGCTCGAGAGGGTACCCCTCCAATCTCCAATCAGTAATCTTCAGCCCGGCACGCTGGGCGTAGCCACGAATACGGTCACTCCCATCCAAAAATTCTTCCGCAGATATACCGCCCCACCCACCCACCTGGAATACACTATGCGGACCGACCCGATAGCGCAGCCAGGATGCACCTCCCTCCAAAAAGACAACCGCCCCACCCGGCTTGAGACGAGCCTTGATAAATTCCACATATGCCCTGGGGAGATCGATAAGTTTGAAACGCAAGTGGTTGACAAAGCGCGTCATCCAGCCATCATGAATGGGATCGTAGTGCTGAATCGTCATGAGGCTGGGATTCTCAGAAGCGAGGCGTAAAGCAACGTCCAAAGACC
This sequence comes from uncultured Chloroflexia bacterium, assembly GCA_963741635.1. GTDB lineage: Bacteria > Chloroflexota > Anaerolineae > Anaerolineales > Villigracilaceae > UBA877. The sequence continues at coordinate 313,236 of CAVUIO010000013.1, read as the reverse complement.
GATGCAAGTATTCATTCACGTTTCCGGTGGGAGATCCGCGTTTTAAGAGTCGTCACAAATGCCTGCGGCAAAAAAGGTCCGCCTATCGCTAAAGAAAGATAAGCTGTAGCACCCCCAAGGGCGGCACCAATCGTGACTGCCGGGAATGTCCCGGGCAAATTTTCGTAATCGCCCAGGCGTTGACGGATCAAATCATCAATCGAAAAATTATTTAGGACGGAGGGAGGCAGCCCAGAAATTGATTTAAAGCGACTGATAACATCGCGGGCAACTCGCTGAGGTAAGGAACCTAGAACCGTAAGCAGGTTTTTTTGCCAGGCTGGAAATTGATAATTATCACAAAAATTGCCAATCAATCCAGCAGATACGGCGCGCGTCACTATTGGGGAGGAACTTTCATTCGATTTAATGGCTACCATTGAAACTCCTATGATGGGGCTACTAATTACTATAATAAAGTATATCCCAATCTGGATAGCATCCTAAAAAAAGCAAAACAAGGTTGAGGTTTTTTATTTATATCCGGCGAGGTTCATAACTACGACCATTAAGAATTATTATTAAGGGCAATCGTGTCCTGATCCCTTCGTCCTACTTTATTAGCGATCTAAAGAAAGTAAAATTAGTTACCTTGCATTACTTGTGTATGTTCGCGCTTTCACTGTTAAAGTGTTACTGTTCAAAGTTGAATAATACTACCCGTGTGCTTTAACGACACTTAGCAAGAAATAGGGATAAAATATCCATGACAGGCTGATAGGGAAGAATCATAGGATTAGGCAACTTATATTCCATGTCAACGACCTGACAAGCTAAAAGAATTTTTTGACAAGTTATTTTTTTTGAAAATCAAATATTATTTTCTTGGATAAATGAGTTTTTATGAAACCAATTGAAGAAATGCTTCGCAATTATATTTCTGAAAATATTTTATTCAGCAATAATGGATACCCTTTTTCAGATAGCGATTCTTTTTTTGAGAATGGGATTTTAGATTTAACCAATATCCTGGAATTGGTTATGTTTGTTGAAGAGGAGTTTGGGATTATCACGGAAGATGATGAAATAATCCCGGAAAACTTTGACTCTGTCAGTAAACTTTCCCGATTTACCAGAAGCAAAATGGATTTGAATGTGGCAGGGAATTCGAAAATCAACGGATGATCACTATTCCTTTTAAATTAATAGGTACCATTGCCGGGCCGTACAACTGTTTATTCAGGCCTTATTTTTTTCAAAGAATCGATGGATCTTTATTTCTCCGCAGAATCTGTAAAAGTTAATAGTTCTTCAAATTGTGTTCACTTTCCCAGTATCGAACTTTGTGGAAAAAGTTTCAAGCCATAGGCATGACCCAGCATTCGACAATCACGCGGAATATTTACTGGAAAATTTCCTTGGAAGTTTATTAGTTACCGGGAAATAGAAGGTGGGTTGTTATTCTCTCACAATAAATAAATGTAACGTTACCCACTCAAATCTATTTATCAGAGAAGTGCAAGCGGCAGGCAAAAAAGGTGGCATATTAATATCTCAGATTATCTCCTCGAAGTTGGCAATGATAATAATCTGGCGATTATCACCGCGGATGGTCGATTTACTTATCAGGACCTGAGACGTGCATCCGCAAGAATTTTTGAGATCCTTCAGGACTACTGGGGTCGAACGCAACGACAGGGTGGGGCTTTTAGGTGTGAACTCGTTTTTCTGGGTGGCCGCTTATCTAGGCATTTTGAAATTAGGTGCTGTGGTCGTACCCCTTTCGACATTATTGGTGCCTAATGACCTTAAGGCAAGTAAAGAATTTGCCCACTGCAAGGTCACTCTTGTACAAAAACGATTTTATGAAAAATATAACCAGGCATTAAATGATGGTTTGCCCATAATTTTTGATGATTGTCTAAATTCACCTCCTGGGAAATCCTGGGGAGATTTGGAATTTGATTTAGTCTTTGATGAGTATCAGGAAGCAGCATTGATGTTTACTTCGGGTACCACCAATAAGCCGTGTGCAGTGAGGGTTTCACATCATAACATCTGGGCAAATACCGAATCAATTATTAAATACCTGAATTTATCAAACATGGAACGCATCATGGTTGTTTTACCTTTTTTTTACTGCTTCGGGTCTTCCTTATTGCATACTCATCTTCGAGTGGGTGGTTCCCTGGTATTGAGCGACGGCTTTACATTTCCCGAAATAGTATTGGATATGATGCAAACCTATCATTGCACCGGATTTGCAGGAGTTCCTTCGACTTTCCAGACCTTGATTAAAAATACTTCGCTGCCAAAGCGAAATATTGAATCGCTGAAGAAGGTTCAGCAAGCAGGTGGAAAACTCCCTGCTGTGCAGATAAAGAAATTAATTGACATTCTCCCGAGAGTGCAGATTTTCGTAATGTATGGCGCTACTGAAGCCACTGCCCGGCTTTCTTATTTACCTCCAGGTATGCTGAATAAAAAAATGGAATCTATCGGCAAGGGTATCCCGGGGGTTGAATTAAAGGTCCTAAATGAAGATGCAAAGCCGATAAAACCCGGTGAAATCGGCGAGATTGTTGCCTGGGGTGAAAATATTACCATGGGCTATTTAAACAACCCGGAAGCGACCGCAATCAAATTTGTTGATGGCGGCTATCGCACTGGTGACCTGGCAACCGTGGACGAGGATGGTTATATATATATTATCGATCGAAAAGATGATTTTATTAAATCATTTGGCTACCGAATCAGCAGTCAACAAATTGAAGCTTGTATTCTTGAACTGGAAGATGTTGTATCCGCAGCAGCAATCGGAGAACCAGATACGATTAGAGGTGAGGCGATCGTGGTTTTTGTTACTCTTCACCAAGGCAGCTCATTGACACCAGGAGACATCATCTCACATTGTCGCCATAATCTGGCCCGCCATATGGTGCCAAAGGCAGTTACGATCCTGGATAGCTTACCCTTGAGCCCTCAAGGTAAGATCATGAAATCAGAATTGCGAAAACGTTCAGAACCTTTGACTTAATAAACAATTATGTGTGGAATTGTCGGTGTTTTTAACCAAACCGATCAACCTCCAGTTGAAACGGTAATTATCCGCCAGATGCTGGAAATGATTCGCCATCGGGGACCGGATGGATTCGGAATTTACCGGAATTCTCATATTGGGTTAGGGAATGCCAGGCTCAGCGTCATCGACGTCAATTGTGGAGACCAGCCGATTGGGAATGAAGATGGAAGCATGTGGGTCGTTTTTAATGGCGAAATCTACAACTATGTTGAGCTTCGTCACCAATTAGAGACATGCGGCCATATATTCTCAACTGAAAGTGATACCGAGGTAATCCTTCACCTTTACGAGGATTATGGACCTGGTTGCTTACGGTACCTGAATGGACAGTTCGCGATAGCCATTTGGGATAACATCAAATTAAATTTGTTCCTGGCGCGAGATCGGGTCGGCATATGTCCTCTATTCTATACTTCTCATCAGGGAAGGTTTATTTTTGGTTCAGAAATCAAATCCATCCTGGCTTTCCCAGGTTTAAAAGCGGAAATCGATCCCGCCTCGCTGAAACAAGTATTTACCTATTGGAGCGTACAGACACCCAATTCAATCTTTAAAAATATCAGTGAAGTACCACCAGGCCAATTCGTCTTGGTACAGGACCGAGAAATTAATATAAAGAAATATTGGTCGTTAGACTTTATCGAGGAAACTCATTATAAAAAACCCGATGAATACCTTGAAGAATTTAAGAACTTGCTGCTCGAAGCGACCCAGATCAGGCTGAGAAGCGATGTCCCCGTAGGTGCTTATCTCAGCGGTGGGCTGGATTCATCCATTTTAGCAGCCATCATAAGCACCGAAACAAAAACGCAATTAGATACTTTTTCGATCTCTTTTTCAGACAAGGATTTTGATGAAAGTCCCTATCAGCGCAAGATGGCCAATTTCCTGGGTACTCAACATCATGAGATCCTGATCTCCCATGAAGATATCAGTGTAGCTTTTCCAGAAGTCATCTGGCACACTGAAGTACCCTTGCTCCGTACCGCACCAACCCCGATGTTTTTACTCTCAAAGCTGGTACATGAGCATGATTACAAGGTTGTAATCACCGGTGAAGGCGCAGATGAGTTTTTGTCAGGATATGACATTTTCAAGGAAATGAAAATCCGCCGATTCTGGGCTAAGAATCCATCCTCAAAGAAACGTCCATTGTTACTGCGCCGGCTTTATCCAGACATTTCCGGTATGGGTGGTTCCAGTGCCTTCATGCTCGCCTTTTTTAATAAAGGCTTGACAGATGTCACATCTCCGTATTACTCCCACAATATCCGCTGGTCGAACACTTCTCGGACCTGGCGTTTTCTGTTGAATGATCGAATGCTCCCAGAAGGTGAATTTACTCCTGATCCCCTGACTTTACCAGCAGAATTTAATCAGTGGTCTTCTTTGGCGCAAGCTCAATATCTGGAGATCACAACTTTCTTGTCGCCTTACTTGCTTTCGTCCCAAGGGGACCGGATGATAATGGGACATTCAGTGGAGGGTCGCTATCCATTCCTGGACTACCGCGTTATTGAATTTTGTAATAAATTACCTGCCAAAATGAAGATGCCTGTGTTGGTTGAGAAATGGCTTCTCAAGCAGTTGGGGAAAAGGCTACTTCCAGAATTCATCTGGAAAAGAAATAAACGTCCTTACCGCGCCCCATTTCACAGCAGCTTTATTAAAACACAACCACCTGAATACGTACAAGAATTGCTTTCAAAAAAAGCAATACAATCAAGAGGATATTTTGACCCCGACGCAGTAACCAAACTTGCCCGAAAAGCGAGTTCGGGAGCGAGGATGAGCGAAGTAGAAGATATGGCTCTCGCGGGAATTCTATCCACTCAGTTGGTTGACCAATTGTTTGTTAACGGGTTCAAAACACCCTCAATCCGACCACAGCAACACATTAAAGTTATTGATCAAGTTCAGGTGTCGAAATAACCCTAAAAAGCAAGAGAATGAAATGAGCAAAACTTTAATAAATCCAACTGCAAAAAATATTCAGCCGTTCTCCCGGGCGGCAATGGACCTGGATGTTATTAAGGAGGTTGAGCGGATTGAGGAAGGTCTGCGTCAAGCGGTATACCATCAATTGCATCGCCAGGGTGCCGTAGTGGGAATTAGCGGAGGAATTGACTTATCGGTAGTGTTAGCCTTATGCGCACGAGCATTCAAGTCAGAGAGGGTTGTAGGAATTTTACTCCCTGAGAAGGAATCAAACCCTGAAAGTTCAGATATCGCGCGTCGCCTTGCCGAGCAGTATCAGGTAAAAACCGTTATTGAAAACATTTCAGCTGCGTTGGAAGGACTGGGGTGTTATCGCCGGCGAGATGAAGCTGTTCAGCGAATTTTTCCTGACTACCAAGCAGGATGGAGTGTCAAGATAGTCCTACCGGGCAACCTTCTTGAAGAAACCACGTTGAATATCTTTAAACTGGTAGTGACAGACCCGCAAGGACACAAATATAGCAAGAGATTGCCGTTAAACGATTATTTTGAAGTGGTTGCTTCTTCTAATTTTAAGCAGCGTACACGCATGAGTTTGCTCTATTATCATGCCGAGTTGCGAAATTTCGCTGTAATAGGGACTGCGAATAAAAACGAACACGATCTAGGATTTTTTGTTAAATACGGTGATGGGGGGATGGATGTAAATCCAATCGGACACTTATTAAAATCCCAAATTTACCAACTTGGAAAATATCTAAACCTGCCGGAAGAAATCCTGAGGCGGATGCCGACGACAGATACTTATCCGGGAGGAAGCACTCAGGAAGAATTCTTCTATCGGATCCCGTTCGATATATTGGATATGATCTGGTTGGGCTATAACCAAGGCATCTCGAACGATAAAATCGCCAAAACTGTGGGCATTTCAAAAGAACAAGTCGAGCGAGTGATTGTTGATATCGAACACAAGATTAAAACAACGGCATATTTACGGATGCCGATAATTTACCTGCCATAAGAAAAATAACGTGCTTCCTTGTTTCCTTCGTATTACCAGCAAGAATTCATTGATAAATTAATCCCTTTGGGGAATAAAGTGCACGGGCACAATATTATTGAGCAATTTGAGGAGGAGGAACATGATCATAAATCGCCCCCGTTTACCAATAAAGCACATGCTAACAATAGGCTTATTACCGAGTGCATTAAAGGTTAGCTATTATCGAATTCGAGGAGCCAGCATTGGAAAAGGGGTCAAAATTGGTATTGGGGGAGTGATTTTGTCCAAGCAAATCGAAATTGGGGAAGGAACAACGATTGGCATGTTTACCAGTGTTACTTGTGAAAAACTTAAGATTGGTAAAAGGACAAAAATTCGACCATTCGTACTTTTAGATGCCCAAGAAATTTCTCTTGGTAATGATGTCACCATCAGTGAAGTGGCAATGATTCGTTCACTGATTCCCAGTACACAATCGAAAATCATAATGCATGATCGAGTTCACGTCTTTCCTTTCACCACAATCGACTCATCTCGGAAAGTGGAGATTGGGGAAGAAAGCTGTGTTGGCGCTGGGTCATCGATTTTTACGCATAGCTCATATAAATCCAAACTCGATGGTTACCCAGTTGAATTTGGAGAAGTCAATATTGGCCGAGGAGTTTGGTTATCCAGTGATGTTTTCATAAACCAATCGGTAACCATAGGAGACGACGCGGTCATAGGAACAGGGACGGTTGTCAGCCGAGATATTCCTCCAGGTGTGTTGGTGGTCAGCTCTCCAGCGAGGGTAGTCAAAAGCAAAGAGCAATTTATTGTTAAGTACAGCGAGCAAGAAAAATTATTAATACTTATCGACATCATTAACGAATTTTGCAAATACCTTTTCGATTTTGCCGAGTTTAGCTGGCAGCAAACAGGTCCCACTTCGCTACCAAAATGGACGCTTACTTCCAAGAAAAGTCAAGAGCACTATTACATCGAGCTGATCAATAATATTTCCACCATCCCAGACCAATCCATCTGCATAATGATAAATGAGATTCCGGATGAAATGCGAGAAAAAATGAATAAGGAAAAGAAAAACTGGTTCTCCATTGGTTCGCGAATTTGCAGCGAAAACCTTGATAGTCTCGGTGAAGAATTGTATGAATTTTTTAAACGGTATGGGATTTATTTTTCACGCCCATGAACTATGGAAAGCAATGATGTTTAAGATTACACCTATATTAATCATAAGATAATTATGCACATTTATGAACGAAATTAGAATCCCAACCATTGATTTTATCCACCTCGGCAGGACCGAAATTCAAATCACCCCGTTAGGCGCCGGTACCTGGCAGTGGGGCGATAGCAAATACTGGGGATATGGGAGCACATATCAAGAATTGGATTTAAAGGAAGCGTACGACGCCAGCGTGAAGGCCGGTATCAACTTTTTTGATACCGCCGAAAGGTATGGACATGGCAAATCAGAAAGGATGTTGGGGAATTTCATCCATTCGGACAAAAAGTCAGTAGTGGTGGCTACAAAGTATAAACCTTTTCCATGGCGACGGTGGAAGAGATCCTTGATCAATGCGTTGCGTCATAGTTTGAACCGATTAAATTTACATGTTGTAGATGTGTACCAGATACATTGGCCTACTTCACCCTTGTCTCTCGAAAAAATGGCAGATGCCCTGGCGGATGCTGTCGATATGGGGTTAACAAGTGCAGTGGGCGTGTGTAACTACACCCCTGATCAAATTTACCTGACACAGAAGGTGCTTTCACGGCGAAGGATCGTGCTGGCGTCCGTTCAGGTGGAATACAGCCTGCTAAATCGGAATGTTGAAAAGAACGGGGTTTTGAAAATCTGTAAAGAACTAGGGATAACATTAATCGCTTACAGCCCGATCGCCAAAGGCATCTTAACAGGTAAATACACATCCGAGAGTGTCCCAGCAGGGATACGTGGCAAGCGCTACACTAAAGAGCGGCTGTTTCAGGTGCAACCACTAATTCGCATGATGCGTGAAATCGGACAAGCACATTACGATAAGAGTCCCGTGCAGGTGGCACTGAACTGGTTGATGTCTAAAGGCGTGGTACCGATCCCGGGTGCTAAAAATGGCCTTCAGGCAAAGGAAAACGCTGGGGCAATGGGTTGGAGGCTGGAGGAGAAAGAAGTGGAAATCCTGGACGAAGCCAGTTCGAACTTATGATAGATGTCATTACGATGGAGTTGAAAATAAAGGGAGGTTTTTCAAAAGCTTTAGATTTCTTACAATTAATAATTGCCCCATAACTATTAATCGCAAGATGGTTATAGTAGAATAAACTCCGGTAAAGTGGATTATTTTTGGAATGGCTTCGCGTGGTAAGATTTAGCCGATAAAAGGGCAGGGGTCTACCCTCATAAATATTCTTATTAGTCATTCCAAATAAAGAATGATACAGGAGAGATGAAATGGATATCGCATTAGCTCTGGGTGGCGGGGGGTCACGAGGGTATTCCCACATTGGAGTTATTCGACGCCTGGAACAAGAAAGATACCGGATCCACGCAGTGGCTGGTACGAGTGCAGGCGGGATCATTGGAAGCCTATACGCGGCCGGTTATACACCTGATGAGATGGAAGCCAGGTTTGCCAAGCTTGACCAGACAAAATTATTCGGGCGTTCCGGAAACGAAGGGCCATCCATTTTGGGTTTTAGCGGTGCTACAAAATTCCTCGAAGAATTATTGGGCGACCTCACCTATGAAAATCTCAAGCTGCCCTGTTCTGTGGTTGCAGTGGATATAAAAACGGCACGGGAAGTAATTCTGAACCAAGGATGTGTTGTGGATGCCGTTTTGGCTACCGGTGCAGTACCGGCAGTATTTCCTCCGCAGCAAATTGGGGAACACCAACTTGTTGACGGCGCGGTGCTAAACCCGGTACCCGTTTCTGTAGCGCGTTCCATGGCGCCCACCTTACCGGTTGTAGCAGTGGTTCTATCCCCGCTTTTATCTCAGGAACGCGACCCATTATCACTCCGATTTCCGACACGCATTCCGGCACCCATCGTCGATCGACTTTTCCATATGCGTCTTGCACAAGCGTTAACCATCTACCTTCAGGCGACTGACATAGGATCTAGAAAATTGACAGAATTACGCCTTAAACTAGATGAACCGGAAGTCATCGTACGCCCGGATGTAGATAGTATAGGATTGCTGGACCAAGTGGATGTACACAAGGTCATTAAAATTGGTGAGGAAGCGATGGATGCTGCCATGCCGGATCTTATACATGCCACCGCCTGGTCGACCCGGATGCGAAGGAAATATTTTCCGGTCCGGCAATTGAATTGATATGTCCCGAGACCTTCGAAAATATACCCGTCAAACCAATATCCGCCTAATCGCAGGAGCGTTGATACTCCTTTTTCTCGTCGGGGATGGGTTAATTTACCTGTTTTACGGAGGCAGCGCGGCTTTGACCGGTCTGCTATGCCTCTTAGGTGGAATGACGCCAGTATTGCTTGTGATTTTAATTATTTTTTTACTTGACTGGATAACCAAACATGTCAACCGTGATTGACGCCGAACTGCATGAATTCCGTGAGTGGAAATTCAGGTTTCGTCCTGCTCATGGAGAACCCTCGCAATTACTTTTACTCATTCATGGTTTATCAGGGGATGAGAATTCGATGTGGATTTTTGCGCGTAACCTGCCAAACCATTTAGCCGTGCTGGCGCCGCGAGGAATTCATAATGCCCGTGAAGGAGGATATACGTGGCGCAAGGTCCGACCGGATATGAAGGGTTTACCAAGTATGGATGAATTGCGGCCATCAGCCGATGCGTTGATCAGTTTTATCGACGATTGGTCCAAGACGGAAGGGATATCGGTTGATCAATTCAATGTTGTCGGTTTCAGCCAGGGGGCAGCATTAACGTATACGCTTGCCATTCTCCACCCTGATAGAATTCGAGCGATGGCAGCACTTTCAGGGTTCATTCCCCAGGGAGCAGAAGAATTGGTATCTTCAGGTGTGCTAGTGGGAAAACCCATTTTCGTCTCACACGGAAGACAGGATGATATGGTGCCAATTGAACTGGCACGCAGATCCGTTACCCTGATTGAGGCCTCAGGAACAAAAGTGATGTATTGCGAGACCGATGGTGGTCATAAGGTTAGTGCCGAATGCTTTTCAAACCTTGCAGCAATTTTCCAGGGATGATGTTTGAGGGACAGAGCCATTAGCTGTGCTACAATAACCAGGAATGAGAATTATCTGCCCTGAGAGGAGAAGAAAATGAAACAAAAGCTCTTGTTATCCACGATTGTCGGAATCCTTATCCTTTCTTTGAACGCCTGCGGAGGATCCCCAATCTCGACAACTGTGAATCCCACCTCGCAGGTTCCAGTTGTAAACTCACCTGAAGCATCACCGAATACCCTGTCAATCACGAGCACGAATGCTTTTACCGATTCCTACGGGACGTATCATGTTGTTGGTGAGGTGGTAAATAATACCAGCGCTGTCATTTCCTCCATCGAATTAGCTGTTGAAATAAAAGATGCAAGTGGGAACTCTCTGATCAAAGATGACGCCGGTAATATTACTGCCAATGCAAAGGTTTCACCAATGCTATATTCACTTGCGCCAGGAGAAGCCTCACCATTTGAATATTCGTATGAGACATCCCAAGGTACTCCCGCCTCCTATAATGTTACTATTTCGGGCCAGCAATCCGGGACTGTAAATCGGGCCAGCCTAAATGTCGAAAATGTTCAGCTTATCGATGATGGGCAGGGGTGGTATTACCTAACCGGCGAACTGGTTAATACAGGCAGCAAGTGGGCACACATCAATAGCGTTGCGGGTGCCGTGATGGATGATGCCAGCCAGGTCCTCTCAGCAGATTGGACTGCAACTTACGCGACCGAATTGGCTCCTGCCGGAGATGTTGCTGGGCGTGATCGGACACCCTTTGAAATCAACTTTCCCAACCCGGGCGGTGCAACCAAATGGCATGTATATTTGGATGCAGATGTTACAGATAATGTAATTGATTACCCGTTAGGTGTCACAATTTCGAACACCTATTTCGATCAATACGGCTCATTCCATGTGGTAGGCTGGGTGGCTAATAATTCTACCAACCTGCTGGATTCTCTGGTGGTGGCAGGTGTATATGGAACGGATAAAACAGTACTGGATTCCAGCTATTCATTCGTTCCCATACCTATAAAACCGGGTGCAAATGGAGCGTTCAGTGTTTCTGCTTTCAGCAGCATCAACTATAACCCGAACCAGGCTTCACTCGTGAGTACGACCTCCATACAGGCAGATCCTTGGTTTACATACCCGCCCACCAATGATGTGGTTGATCTAACCGCAAGTGGCGAAACTGTCACTAAAAACGGAGCGACATGGACTTTCGACGGAAATGTAATCAATTCCAGCGATAAGAGCCTGAGTGGTGCAACTGTGGTAGTTACGATTACGGATGCACAAAATAAGCTGATCGCAATGGAATACACATCCATCTCGCCGAGTGGAGACGCAATCGCCCCCGGTGATTCGAATACTTATTCTGTATCGGTATATCTCGACCCAAAAGCAGATACCAATGGATTTACCACTTCAACTGTTGTAATCGGTGATGTAAAATAGTTCCAGCCAATTAAATCCATACCCACTCCCGAGATTTTGGGAGTGGGTATTTTTTTCTCAGATGATTTTGGCATTTTTATCCCGATTTCCATCCGATTTTAATTTATATACAATTAAGGCAAGACTAATGTGCCAGTTGACTTCTCCCATGGAAACGGTTATCCTTGGCGGCATGGCTTCATCCAAGCGACATATTACAAGGCGGGAATTCCTTAAATTTGCGGGCCTGGGACTAGGTGCAGTGGTAATTAGTCCTCTGAAATCCAACGTAGAGCGATTTGGGCGTTATCTTAATACCTATTCACCAGATTTTCCCAAGGCTGACCTGCTTGGACGGAATTGCACCACCGATACCAGTCTGGAATGGGGAGGCATCATCCCGATCATGTCAACTCCAGATGTTGGAGGAACAAAGGTCCGGGATGCGCAACCCGATGAAGTTTTTCCCTGGCTAAAGGAAGTGAGCGCTGCAAACATCGATCTAAACTTGCCCAACCAGCGCTGGGTGGAAACACCGGAAGGTTACATTCATTCTCTTTATTTGCAGCCATGTCGAAACCTTCCCAACACTCCCTTGTCGACAATGCCAGCCGGACAGGCTGGATTTTGGGGTGAAGTGACGGTTCCATATGTTGACTTGATCGTTGATAGACAAGCCCAAGGGATCGGATGGCTGCAGGACCATATCACATTTAATCGAAGTCCTCGTTTTTACTACTCACAAGTAATGTGGGTAGACGGAATTAGGAATTCAGATTCCGGTTCGATCCAATATCACGTCAATGAACGCTACGGCAACCCTGGAGATCTATTTTGGGCAGACGGAGCAGCATTTAGAATGCTGACGGAAGATGATATCGCCCCCATAAATCCCGAAGTGGATCCAGCAACGAAAAAAATCATAGTAAATACAAGTTATCAAACCTTAACATGCAAAGAAAGCGATAAAGAAGTATATTTTTGCCGAGTTTCGACGGGAGTGATCCAGGAAGGTTCTACCCCGCTGGGCGATCATGCCATATGGCGGAAGTTAATTTCCGTTCGGATGGCTGCGAATGCCTTGGGTTCCAGTTATGACCTTCCTGGAATTAGCTGGACGACGCTATTTGTGGGTGACGGTGTAGCCATCCATGGGGCAACCTCGCATAATAATTTTGGAGCAGTCCAGTCACACGGATGCGTAAACTGCAAACCCGAAGATGCCAAATGGATATTCCGATGGTATCTAACCGGATGTAGGACTCGATACAGGAGAAATTACCTGGCAGGACTGGACAAGCCGGCAGTACGCATGTGATTCGTGGAAGATACTCCTTTAATGGACTACATGCCTAAATGAATAATTTCAATGTGACGATCGGACTGGCTTTTCTGGCAGGCCTGGCGTCCTTCCTTTCTCCATGCGTACTTTCGCTCGTACCCGCCTATATCGGATATTTGGGAGGACGGGCTGTCGGGCGGTGAATCGTCTGGCAAAAACAGGTGGACAACCTTTTCGCACGGCCTGGCATTTGTAATCGGTTTCAGTGTAGTCTTTATCTTGTTCAATATTGTGGCTTCGGCGGTAGGACTGCTGCTGTTTGATTTCCGGACCTGGCTGGCAAAAATCGGCGGAGTGATCATCGTCATTTTTGGCTTGCACATGATCGGGGTCTTCCGCATCCCATTTTTGGAATACGATGTGCGGGTCCATTCGCAATTAAACCGGTGGGGATACGTTTCATCGGCATTAATGGGTGTATTCTTCTCGGCAGGGTGGTCGCCTTGCATCGGACCGGTATTGGGCTGGATCATGACGTTTTCGATCAATGGCGGGTCCATCATCAAGGGGACAACTCTGGGAGTGTCCTATTCAGCAGGTCTGGCAATTCCATTCCTGCTGGCTGCCCTGGGGATCGGTTGGGTTAGCACCCTTCTGCGACGATACAGCAAAGTGATGCGTATAGTTGAAATCATCATGGGGGTTATTTTGGTGGTGGTAGGAATCCTGCTTTTCCTGGGTTCATTCAGCCTCCTGGCAAATTATTTTCCGCCAATAAATTTTGGTTTATAAACCAGAGATAAACTCATTCGTAAGTCTGAATAGTATTACAATTAGTCCGTAAACCATCCGACAAAAATGCAATTATTACAGGATCCCGGAAATGCAAATCCAACAGTTTTAATGACAGGCAACGATAATATGATCACGGTGACATTGTATACACGGGCGGACTGCGAATTATGCAAACAGGCAGAGGAAGATTTGAATGCCCTGCAGGCTGAGATCCCTCATAAATTGGCATTCTCGATATCAGACTCCGACCCTGCATTGCACGATATTTTGCCCTGGATATCCCGGTAGTAGAGGCTGGACCCTTCCGGTTGAAAGCACCCTTTTCCCAACAGGAATTACAGATGACCCTGGGCGCAGCCGCTGACCGACGACTGCAACTGGAGAACATCAACGACAAGACATTCAGGGTAAATACATCCGGCATTCAGAAGATCAACCGGGCAGACAAAATATCCTACTGGATATCAAAGCATTACCTTGCGATCTTCAACGCTGTTCCTGGTGCTATACGTTGGCTTGCCATTTCTCGCCCCCGTGTTTAAAAAGATAAACTTGAACGGCCCTGCCCAAGTAATTTATACAATCTACAGCCCGCTGTGCCATCAATGGGCATTTCGCTCATTTTTCCTGTTTGGCGAACAAGCTTACTATCCGCATGCAGCTGCAAATATGTCCGGTGTGCTTACATTTGAGCAAGTAAGTGGGATTTCGGATGTAACCGACCCCAGCCGTCTGCAGGCACGCCAGTTTCAGGGAAACCCGGTCCTTGGATATAAAGTCGCATTTTGCGAGCGGGATGTTGCCATCTGGGGTGCGATGGCATTGTTTGGGCTGGTATTTGCGGTAACACGGCGAAAACTGCCCGAACTTCACTGGACATTATGGGTATTAATCGGGATGGTACCGATTGGACTGGATGGGTTTTCACAGTTAATCAGTCAAATCCCAAATGCCTTCATTCAATCCATCTTACCTTACCGAGAAAGCACACCATTCTTGCGGGCATTGACCGGTTTCCTGTTTGGAATTACGACAGCCTGGTTTATGTTCCCACTCATTGAAGAAAGCATGTCTGATACCCGCCGTCTGCTTGCCAAGAAATTTGCAGTACTACAAAAGTAATCAACTCCATGACTTTTCAATCCAAGCGGTGATATCCGTTATTTTCAATTCGATCAATTGGGGAAAGGGCTGATCCAGGCAATTTTTACCCGACGACGGGAGGTGTCAGTCCGGAACCATGGGCTGGTTTAAACCTTGGCAGCACTGTAGGGGATGACCTAACAGAATGTTCGTGAAAATCGTCGACGGGCATTGGATGCCGTGGGCCGTAAGGATACATCGGTTTTTGATGCGTGGCTTGTACATGGTGTAAATGTCGCAATTGCCGATGGCCCGCGTCCGGCTCAGAGATCCCGCATGTCAAGGCAGATATTATCTTAACCGACAAACCAGGGGTGACGGTTATGATGCGATTTGCAGATTGCGTACCCATTTCCTTGCACGATCCAATAAACAAAGTGGTCGGAATTGCCCATGCGGGATGGATAGGAACATAAAATGCACCGTTCGTTATGCGGTTGAAGCAATGCAACACCATTTTGGTTCATCGTGAAAGATATCCGGGCGGGAATTGGACCATCCATTGGTCCCGATCATTACGAGGTAGGGTCTAAGGTTGTAGACCAAGTTCGGCAAGTATTTGGAGAGGATGCTTCTCAATTACTCCTGGAAAACGCCGGACAGGTAAAACTTGACCTGTGGGCTGCCAATAAATTGATCCTTGAAAAAGCTGGGGTGAAAACAGGTGGAAGTGGCAGGAGTATGTACCGCTTGCCATACCGATGATTGGTATTCGCACCGGGCTGAAAAAGGACGCACAGGACGATTCGGTGCAATCATTGCCTTGGTATAATCCAAGCATGGATGAGGTCCAAATTTCCGTTATTCGTGAACGATTATTTAAAGACACTCGATCAGATCAGGGAAACATTGCTAAAATCCGGGCGTGAGGCTGGAGAGGTAAGGTTAGTAGTCGTCACCAAATCCCAACCGCTGGAGGTCGTGCAGGCAGCGATCGAAGCGGGCGCAACTATCCTGGGTGAGAATTATGCCGAGGAAGCCTTGATCAAAGATTGCGGTGCTGCAAGATACAGGCGTGGAATGGCACATGATCGGTCATGTTCAAAGTCGGAAAGTCGAACCTGATACCTGGTAATTTTTCCATGCTGCACTCCCTGGACAGCATTAAACTCGCAGGGCGGTTGAACAGGGAGTGTATGGAAACCAAACGAGAGTTACCAGTTTTATTGGAAGTAAACGTTAGCGGGGAAGAGAGTAAATTTGGATTTCCTGGGTGGGAAGATAGACAGTGGCAGGATCTGGTACCCATCTTCGAGACAAATAATTGGATTTCCGGGATTGAATATTACTGGATTAATGACCATGCCACCCTTATTTACGGATCCCACCGTGACGCGTCCTTTTTTTCAACGATTGCGATCACTTCAAATATTTTTAAAATCAAACCTGCCCGACGCATGTTGGGATGAATTGTCGATGGGCACCAGCAGCGACTATAAAACCGCGATCGAGGAAGGCGCAACGATCGTACGTGTGGGGCAGGCCATTTTGGGTCCGCGCCATGGCTAGGAAATTATGATATCCCTGATTGTGTCACTCATTAATTTATTATCCAACATTCTGGTAATATTAATTATCGTCGATTCATTTGTATCATTTTTCCTGGCTCCGTTTAACCAAATTCGTCGAGCACTGGATAGCATAATCCAACCGTTATTGGCACCAATCCGCAGAGTAGTACCATTGGTAGGAATGTTCGACTTCAGCCCATTAATATTAATTATTTTGGTTGAAATCATTACATTCGTGCTCACCAACTTTCTTTCAGCTCTTTGAGGTGTCCCATGGAACAAAGGTCTTTTCATCTGCATGATGGCAAGAAGGGTGCAGCGCTTGCTGTGCGGGTAACCCCGCGTGCCAGCAAAAATGAAATTGTCGATATCCTGGGCGATGGGACGGTTAAAGTCCATTTAACAGCTCCTCCCGTGGAAGGAAAAGCGAATGAAGCACTTATCAAATTCCTTTCCAAAGTACTTGAGATATCACCAAGTCAATTGGAGATCGTAGCTGGTGCCAGCGGACGCGATAAATTAATTTCAGTAATTGACATGGATGCGACGTGCGGTCCATAAAAAGATCGTGGAATACATGGGTTAACATAAAACTCCCGCAGGATAGTGCGGGAGTTTTATATATTCAAATCGACAACTAGGGGACTGCAGCGTAAAGAGATCGATACATTGCATATATTTCATATATGCTTCGGATATAGGTGCGAGTTTCATCAAAACGGATGACTTCAACAAATAAATCGGTATCCGGGCCGGAAAGATCACGCCATATAGCGGCGGCATCGGGGCCGGCATTATAGGCTGCCAAAGCGGTTGAAAGATCACCGTTAAAACGGAGACGCTGGTCTCATTAAGTAAGAGGTGCCGAGGCCAATATTCACCATGGGCCGGTATAAATCGTTTGTTGTGAAATTTGGAGGCCACCCCAGGTTATCTACGATAAATTGCCCAGTCGAGGGAGTTATTTGCATCAAGCCCAAGGGCATATGAGGAATTTGCGTTTTTATCGAAGAGACTTTCCTGGCGCATGAGAGCCATTAAAAATATCGGATCAAAATCTGTCCGCTGAGCAGCCGGAAAGAGAATATCCTGATAATACAACCCATAACGAACATGATTGAAGTAAGCAGGAGCGGCCAACGTTTGAGCCTGGGTGTTCATTCCTGCCAAAGTCAGCACCTGGCGAAGGTAAAAATCGCAGGATTATACTGGCCTAAACTGAGAAGATAATTTGCCAAACGATAACAATCGGCGGGATTTTGTTCTACTGCAGTCTGTAAAGCACCAAATTCGAGATTAGCCTGGTCGTCCAAGCCTAGAGTTAGGAATTCAGTTCCACGTATTATGCGTGGGTCTGATAATAACGCGCTTCCTGAAGTGAAGGTCTGTATCCGTTGCCAGGTTAAAAGTGACGCGAACCCAGGAATTCGGCTTCGACACGTTCGGCGTTCAAGTCAACCGATAAATTGACAGAGACCAGCGGCTCAAATGCTGATCGTTTTAAAAGCATATCCTGGGCACGTAAACTATAATAATCAGTTGGATCAATTGATGCTGTTTGCTGCCATGCAACCTGGGCTGCAGAAGCATCACCCAAAGCTTGTTGGGTCTTGCCGATCCAAAAAAGGGAACTTGTCTGGTCTTCAAGGTTGGTGGAAAGGATCGAATCGCGCTGGAAAGATATTAGAGCATCGCTATATTTTCCAAGTCGATATCGTGTTATGCCAGCCCAGAAGAGTGCTTGAGGGACGAGGTCACTGGCGGGGTACTCATCAGCAACGCGGTCCCAGGTTAGAGCCGCATCCTCCAGTTTGCCATTGCGTTCCTGGATGCGACCAGCTTCCAAAAGGTAGATGGGAGCATTGGCGTCTTTTGGAGCTTGTTGAACAAAAGTAAGAAGAGTTTGAGCGGCAGCCTCGTATTGGCTGAGATAATACCATTGCGTATAGGCAAGACCGGGAAGTGAAGCACTTCCATTCCATGCAGCCGCCCAATGAGGGTTATCCGGATAACCCTGGATAAAAACATCCCATGCCTGAACAGCCTGCTCATATTGGCCCAATCCAAAATCTGTCAGGGCGATGTAGTATGCCGCTGTGCCATCATTTTGAAGGGTTGGCATCGATATAGCGTTGAAAGGCATCGTGTGCATAACCATATTGACCGGCGAAATAATCAACGAGACCTCGATTCATATCATCCACTGGAATGCCGGAATTTACCAGCGCTACAAGGGCTGAGTAGGAATCATATGCAAGGGGGTAATTATTCACTGCATCAAGGAAACGCTGGTAAGCCTGATCGGATTGACCGAGTGCCAGGTATATTTGACCGGAAAGTAAATCCATCTGAGCTTTGACATAATCATTTGAAGTTGCTGCCGTGATGGCATCATATATTCCCTGTGCAGTGGCAGTATCTCCCAAGCGAATATCTGTCTGGGCAATTTTTACTTGTAGAGATGTATTATCTCCTGTTCGTGGAGCTTCCAACGCAGCTTTATAGGCGGCAAGAGCGTCAGCATCATTTCCCGCGGCAGTGTAGGAATCGCCTCGTTTTTCCTGAACATACGCATCAATGGTACCCGGACGTAGGGCAAGATAAATGGTATAAGCCTGGGCTGCTTCAGCATTCCGCCCAAGAGCATCATAAATTTCGCCCAGCAAAAAATATGCCCGAACGGCATTTGGAGAAGTGGGATATTGACTAGTCAATTGCCAAAAGGTTTCCAGGGCGGCCCCATTATTCTTAATGGCGAACTGGACACGTCCCAACCCCCATAATGCTGCTGCCCGGACCTCAGGAATATTTGAATTCTCTAGAGCTGCCTGATATGCAACCAGCGCTGAATCAAAATCACCGTTAAATAGTGCTTTATCACCTGTTTCAACCCTAACTTCAGGTGCGAGTGTTGGAGAAGGAGTGATGATGGGCAAAGTGGAATAGTTGGTTGTCACCTCAAGCGGGAGAGGAGAAGTGGGCATCGTTGTCGGAGTGAGGATTGAACCCGGCGCACAACTCACCAGAAGAGCAACAGGCAACCTCCAGAAAGCAGACGTTTGATATGCATGCCAATCTTATAATGGAGAAAAGTGGACGTGTCAATGCTTGTCAAGATGGGTTCGGCATGATAAACTTTATTCACGACTGATGACGCCCCTGAGTGGGCGTCTTTTCCTGTGGGTCCATGCGAACTGTTTTTTGGGAATCCAACTCTCTGAGAATGATCGATCAACGCCGCCTTCCAGGGGCATTGGAAGTGGTTTCGCTGCACAGTCGTTCCGATGTGGTGGCAGCCATTCAAAATATGACGGTGAGAGGTGCGCCAGCAATAGGGGCAGCGGCAGCATTTGGTCTGGCGCTGGCATCAAACGAATCGAGGGCACATTACCGTAAAGGGATTTATTGCAGATCTTGATTCTGCATCGGCGGCGTTCAAGGGTACCCGGCCAACAGCGGTCAACCTGGCATGGGCGGTAGATCGGGTAGTAGCAAGGGTTCAGAAAGAGACTAATGAGAATCCAGAAATAAACGTGGATGACTTGAGGAAAATAGTATTGGCTGAAGCCCAATTAATTGCCGACGAAGACGTATCCGCAAATAAAAAGATGGGCAATTATGGAGCATCACTTATACATGATGGAGACACCATAATTCATCACTGCAATACTGGTGCACTAGCCGTGGTAGATTGGGGGACAGCACTGGGGGTTGTTCGAACTGCTCACGAACAAGGGAAACAGATCCACGTGCTGGTGGACGAAACTCGGCCCCGTTTACAGGGCTCCAGGTTGACTGCCTGGGAACTTGGGCAATATGGGATTTCCTATGAAATCATCACCGATAACGCGGCCGGATATTTCCTGAAATCAGGATCAGTGCAAGAAGTTTTATTCGGCGCGGATAGAATTGCTGCCAATGGAGATGTGGCAAATAAAATTGGTACTTATATGCTAGCCTTGGCAGCAACGATAACCAGGTACCAGTTTATTGTGTTGCGCCAACTTCATCGATTGATTTTTCAATTCCGAACGGCAAGCTCATTCCCATAGAAGAACGAGACCCAGGAGAAGTTTTGGGGATACAATTTAATGGCGAAAAAGCAGCCCCTGACGGAGCGAAAGCCCGCAACCCTGCATTCGATGTGACCCCCAACCGTTTGATCTCTGCGATCATTACAGAGAATGGGATAATAAAACAACCTTATGATGTAAATTTGCGGAAATTCGACAGGGGTTAACACCTCAATTTATTACGACCCGAAGTTCCGAAAAAGGAAATCCCGAATGGATATTTTATTGACCGGTTCTGTTGCATTTGATTACTTGATGACTTTCCCGGGGCTGTTCAAAGAACAATTCCTTCCTGAACGGTTGGAAAAAATTAGCTTATCCTTCCTGGTTGACTCCATGTCCAGGCAACGCGGAGGAGTGGCACCAAACATTGCGTTTACCATGGCATTGCTGGGCGAAAGACCGCGGGTTATGGCTACTGTCGGCGAAGATTTCAGCGAATACCGTCAAATTCTTGAAGACCGCGGGAATTGATACCACCCTGATGCAGGTAGTGCCCGGGCTTTTTACCGCCTCGTTTTTCGCCACGACCGATCAGTCTAATGCGCAACTTGCTTCATTCTATCCCGGTGCAATGAAAGCGGCATCCAAACAAAGTGTAGAGAAAGTATTGCCCCGACCGGACCTGGTTATCGTCTCACCAAATTCACCGGATGCGATGACCAAATTTGCCGCCGAATGTCACGAAGCAAAAATCCCTTACCTCTATGATCCTTCCCAACAGATCCTGCGCCTGGAAGGAGCAGAACTGGCGAGAGATATGGAAGGCGCGCAATTCCTTTTTGTCAACGACTATGAATTCGACTTGATAACCAAAAAAACTGGATGGTCCTTGAACCAAATACTAAACATGTTAAGGTTGTGGTTGTAACGCGTGGAAAAGATGGAGCGACCGTCTACAGCGGAAAACAGGAACAGAGCATTCCTCCCGTCCCCGAGGAACGGATAGTTGACCCGACGGGTGTGGGCGATGCTTTTCGAGGTGGATTCCTGGCAGGGTACTCACACGGCTTCGATTGGAAATTGTGTGGAGAAATTGGATCGCTGGCTGCAGTCTATTGCCTCGAACAAAAAGGTCCTCAGAACCACACTTATACCCGTGCCGATTTTGTAAAACGATTCAGAGAGCATTTTGATGACGGTGGTAAACTCAACGAGTTACTAAATCCGAAGGAGAAATTATGAGCAATTCCGATATTAAAGATGGCGTGCTGGCAGAAGGAGGTCGACGACGGATCGAGTGGGCAGAGCGTGAAATGCCTGTCCTGAAACAAATTCGCGACCGGTTTATCAAAGAGAAACCACTTAAAGGTATCCGGTTATCCGCGTGCCTTCATGTAACCAGTGAGACTGCAAGCCTGGCAAGGACTCTCGTAGCAGGAGGTGCTGACCTGGTTCTAACGGCTTCAAATCCACTTTCTACGCAGGATGATGTTGCTGCCGCCCTGGTCAATATATACGAAGTGCCAACCTTTGCCATAAAGGGCGAAAATAATGCAACCTATTACAAACATATAAGCGCTGCATTGGACCATAAACCTCACATGACCATGGATGACGGTGCCGATCTTGTTTCAACCATCCACAAGGACCGCCGTGAACTTCTCCCAGGAATAATTGGCGGTACAGAAGAAACGACCACCGGGGTTATCCGCTTGCGGGCAATGGCGGCAGATGGAATGCTTCAATTCCCGGTGATCGCAGTAAATGATGCCATGACCAAACATTTTTTTGACAACCGATATGGCACCGGTCAATCCACGTTGGATGGGATAATAAGGGCAACCAACGTGCTTCTTGCTGGAAAAAACTTTGTGGTGGCTGGCTACGGATGGTGCGGGCGTGGGCTTGCATCACGAGCGCGCGGAATGGGTGCGCTGGTTATCATCACAGAGGTGGATCCGCTGAAAGCACTGGAAGCTGTTATGGACGGATTCCAGGTGATGCCCATGATGGAGGCCGCAAAAATCGGCGATATTTTCTGCACAGTGACTGGTGATATTAATGTGGTGGATGCCCACCACTTCGAATGTAATGAAAGATGGAGCCATCGTAGCCAATTCCGGGCATTTTAATGTGGAAATCAACATTCCCGGACTGCAAAAGTTATCCAAAGGGACTCCAAAGCTGGTCCGACCATTCGTAGAACAATATGAGACAAAAGACGGTCGGAAGATTAATTTGCTCGGAGAAGGCCGGCTCATCAATCTTGCTTCGGCTGAAGGACACCCCTCTTCTGTGATGGATATGTCCTTCGCCAATCAAGCCCTGGCAGCAGAGTTCATGGTAAAAAACGCGAAAACTTTGGAAAAGCGTGTATATTCGGTTCCCCCCGAAGTGGACGCCGAGATCGCTCGAATCAAGCTGTCAGCCATGGGAATTAAATATTGACACCCTGACTCCAGAGCAAGATAAATACCTGAATTCGTGGGAAGAAGGCACGTAATTTATTAATTGAACCTAAGAATTACCTCGCGGGGAAACCCGCGAGGTTTTTATTTTGATCGATAATCGTTAGGTGAATGATATGTAAAAAAGCCTGGTTGAGAATAAAATATTATGTATCCAGGGAAAATGCCAACTATCCAAATTCATGATAGTAAAATTGGGATCCTGGAAATATTCTCGACGAATAATAAACTATCTAATAATGATCTCAAAATTACGTGAACCTGTAAGCGGATTAATGCACCTTGGGGGGGCAATGGCAGCTATTGCTGCTCTCATCGTTCTCCTTATCGTCGGAAAGTCCGATGCGGCCAAGGAAATTTCAATGATAATTTACGGCATCAGCCTCATTGTTTTATTTTCAGCGAGCGCCGCATATCACTTAATCCAAGCAAATTCAAATACCATCCAGATGTTACGAAAATTGGATCACTCTGCTATTTATATACTCATCGCAGGGACATATACGCCATTTTGTATCCTGGCATTTAAAGGCTTTTTTCATTGGGGGATGCTGGCGATTGTCTGGATTTTTGCGCTGGTTGGGATAATAGTAAAAATATTCTACGTAAAGGCGCCAAGATGGCTAAATGCGGGAATATATGTGGTGATGGGCTGGATAGGCATCTTTGCTTTTGGTCAATTAGCGAACGCTTTTTCAGCAAATATCCTGGGTTGGCTGATTTGCGGAGGAGTAATTTACACCCTGGGTGCCATCGTTTACGCTACGAAAATTTTCAACTTTATTCCCGGACAGTTCGGTTTTCATGAAGTCTGGCACATCTTTGTGCTGGCTGGTGCATCTGCTCACTTTATTTCAATCTTCCTGTTAGTGGGCTGACCGGTTCTCGATATGAATCCAGATATTTCTGTTGATTTGGTAAATTACCTGGCACAGGAATCATCAAACCCCAGCATCCCCTGCCCAAATTCAAGACAATCTGATAAAATACAGCCCGCAAGCCGGATTTAACCTCCTCATGTCTGACCCCGGTCTCTACTCCGGGGTTTTTGTATGGAAAATCGTAGAGGCAGTTGGAAGAAACATTGAGCCAGCTTCTGCCTCTTAAGGGAAGACAATGTTAAAAGAGAGAAAAGACCTTCGCAATATTGCTATCATCGCCCATGTGGACCATGGAAAAACCACGTTGGTAGATGGCTTGCTGCGCCAATCACACACTTTCCGGGATAACCAGCAAGTGGCTGAACGCGTAATGGATTCAAATGATCTTGAACGCGAACGGGGAATTACTATCCTTGCCAAGAATACAGCCATCACCATTCCAGACCCGGAAACGGGGCAAGTGGTAAAAATCAACATTGTAGATACACCGGGTCATGCAGATTTCGGTGGTGAAGTCGAGCGGGTTATGAATATGGTCGATGGCGTCCTGCTTTTGGTGGACGCAGCGGAAGGACCCATGCCGCAAACTCGTTTCGTGCTAAAAAAGGCGCTTGAAATGGGTCACAAAGCAGTGGTGGTTATTAATAAAGTAGATCGCAAGGATGCGGAGCCAGAGCGGGTAGTCAACCAGACTTTCGACTTGTTCATCGAACTCGGGGCGACCGATGAACAGGCCGATTTTCCGATCATTTATGCACAGGCGACAAGTGCCCAAGCTGGCTTTTCTCCGGAACTCGGTCCTGATCTCCAACCACTGTTCCAAACCATATTGCGACACATACCAGCTCCCATGGTGGATAGCGACGCTCCACTGCAAATTCTCGTCACCACCCTTGGATACGACGATTACCGAGGAGTTACAGCCGTTGGCCGAATTCATGCAGGCAAGGTTAAAGCAGGACAGCCATTAGCAAGGATGAAAATTGACGGGACGATCACTCCTGAACGGGCCCGTTATTTATATGTACACCAGGGTTTAAACAAAGTTGAGGTGGAACAAGCCGAGGCAGGAGAAATAATTGCACTGGCAGGACTGGAAGGCATAGCGATCGGTGAGACTCTGGCGGACATCGATAACCCCGTTGCCTTGCCGACAATAAAAGTAGAAGAACCGACTGTCAGAATGACGTTCGGCGTCAATACATCACCATTCTCGGGCAAAGAGGGACGCTGGAGCACATCCCGGAAACTTCGTGAACGCTTGTTCGACGAATTACGAACCAATGTTTCACTCCGCGTCCAGGAGACAGGGACTTCAGAAACATTCCTGGTTTCCGGAAGGGGAGAACTGCACCTGGCGATATTAATCGAGACCATGCGCAGGGAAGGGTATGAATTTCAAGTATCCCGTCCAGAGGTAATATTCCGGAAAGCTGAAGACGGTACCCAACTAGAACCATTCGAAGAGGTTCACGTCGAAACCAGCCCGGAAACAGTTGGTGTAGTGGTGGAAATGCTGGGAGGGCGGCGTGGAAAAATGATGGACCTGCAAGATACCGGTCAGGGCAGCGTTCGACTGGTTTATATCGTCCCGACACGCGGCCTTCTGGGATTTAGATACCAATTCCTGACCGCCACACGGGGTATGGGCGTGATGAACACCCTTTTCCATGGATATGAGGAAATGGCCGGTCCAATGGCTCAGCGTACTACCGGATCTCTGGTTGCCTGGGAAGTAGGGGATACCACCGCTTACGCCTTAAAGAGTGCCGAAGATCGCGGGACGTTATTTTACGGTCCGGGGGTGGCAGTGTATGAAGGCATGGTAATCGGGGAAAACTCCCGTCCCGGAGACATCCCGATAAACGTATGTCGAAAAAAACATTTAACAAATATGCGCTCATCGCATGGGGATATGGAGATAAGATTGACAACGCCACGTCAAATGAGCATTGACGAAGCAATTGAGTACCTGGCAGACGATGAACTGCTCGAGGTGACGCCTCTGTCATATCGCATCCGAAAACGCATTCTTAATACGGACGACCGGGGTAAACAAGAAAAAAAATCCAAAGAAGCTTTGGAAGAATAAACAAACCAGGCGCAAGAAATTCTCTTGCGCCTTGTTTGTTTCAGAGAATATTTGTCAATCAGGGCTTTACCCTGACAACTTTACCACCGGTCAACTTTATTAAAATAGTAGGGGTTAATTCAAAAACTGCATTCGGATTTCCGGCAGCGGCCCAGATTTTGTTGAATTGAAGCAAATCCTCATCCAAATAGGTCTCAACGGGTTGGGGATATCCGATCGGTGGGACACCTCCAATGGCGAAACCCGTGGTGAGGCGAACGAAATCAGCATCTGCCCGGCTTATTGCTTCTCCAAAGTAACTTCCAATAAGTCCTTCGTCCACGCGATTAGCTCCGCTGGTGAGGACAAGCACAGGTTTTCCAGAAGGTTGTCGCCGGAAAATGAGCGACTTGACGATCTGACCAACCTGGCAGCCAACACGTTCAGCCGCTTCAGCAGATGTGCGGGTGCTATCCTGAAATTCAATAATATTCACGTCGCAGCCCAAGGCAAGCAGAGCTTCCCTGACTTTTTGAGCGGAAAGACTTAGCGTTTTTTTAATTTCGCTAGCCATATTTCCTCGCTGTAAGGATTACCACAGGCAACCCGGCCATGACTTTTTCAACTAACTCGATCAATTCAAAACCAGATCTCATAATTATGTTTCGCGCCTTTATTGGTGCACAATCCACAATCGAAGGAAGCCGGGTATGAAACCAATTATAAATATTTACCGGGGTGCAATCCCGTGTCATCCATTGCCACCAAACCCAGCCGACCATTTGCACGGAGTACTCTTTTACATTCCTCGAGTACGACCATGATTTCCTTGGGTTCGAAAATTTCCAGAGTGAAACTAATAAAAATTGCATCAAAAAAATCGTTTTTATAAGGCAAACGAACTGCATCACCAACTATCAACTCAACCTTTTTTGATAATTTCGCCCGGGATATATTGGATTTAGCAACTCTTGCCATACCATCAGAGATGTCTATCCCAAATACTTTTCTACCTTCCCCAACAGATCCAGCAAATTGAATCAAGGCGCGACCAGTGCCGTAGCCGATTTCGAGTATAGTTTCTCCTTCTTGAAGGTTAAGGAGCCTGCAGCCAGCCTCATTGATTCGTCGTTCCGGGATCGAAAACCATTCGTACCAAAAACTCAGGGAAACTGTAGTTCCTCCGAGCAAGAGTGTGATTCATCGGATAAATGGTTCCGGACGTCCCGCCAATGCGTCCCTTATATGTTGGGCATGACCGTGGAAAAGATCCATTCCAATCGCAATATCCACCGGGAACCAATCAACTCCAATAGTCTCGTTACTTAATTCAGGTTCTCCTTCGAGGCATTCCACATCAAAATTCAGAACAACTATGAAAGCATGGTTGCCATCAGGATATACAATCACCTGATCCGGATCGGAGTAAACACCCGTGAGCCGTATGATTCGCACTTTCAGCCCGGTTTCCTCCAAGACTTCACGGGCACAGCCTTCAGATACTGATTCCCCTGCTTCGACCATTCCACCTGGGAGACACCAACTTCCATTGTCCTTTCGGCGGGTCAATAAAATGGAAGAGTGAGTTTTGTCGAAAATGGTTGCAGAACACCCCAAACGCAATTGGGCTTGCTTACTAATCCGTTCACCAAATAGAACCTGAGTCATGCATCCATTATACAAGAACGAGGGAATATTCAGGATTTTATGTATTGCGAACAAACGAACCGTTTTTTAGATCAGCCAACGCCTGTTGAATTTCTTCCAGTGTGTTCATCACGAAAGGACCATACGGAATGATTGGTTCTCCAATCGGCATTCCGGCAATGAATACAAAGCGGACCCCAGAAGTATCTGTCCGGACATCGACATGGTCACCTGAACCAAAAAACGCCATTTTCACCGATTCAACTTCCTTGTCCCCAAAAATACCCCGACCAGAGAAAACGTAAGCCAAACAAGTATGGCTTTCAGGAACCGGTATTTCGATGTGTCCATCATGGATCCAGAGTTACGTCCAGATATACTGGATTTCCAACAATCTCAGTTATAGGGCCTGTAAATCCATCCATTGCCCCCGCTATAATATGCATATGAACACCTCGTTTATCGATGACAGGAATGGATGAAGCTTCAATTCCCCGATAATGAGGCGATGACATTTTTTCACTGGCGGGCAGGTTTACCCACAACTGAAATCCATTTATCTTTCCATCCAATCCGCGATGCGGCATTTCTTCATGAAGAATCCCGCCACCCGCAGTCATCCACTGAATGTCACCAGGACCAATGAGACCAGCGTTGCCCAGGCTATCCCGGTGGTTTACGCTCCCCTGGAGAATATACGTAACGGTTTCTATGCCTCGATGAGGATGCATCGGAAACCCACGAATTGGACCTTCGGCAGGGTCATTGAAGGCAAAATGATCAAATAAAAGGAACGGGTCAAAGCGATTGGAAACCCTGGGAGTAATGGATCGTCGCAGGAGAACACCGGCTCCTTCAATCACAAATTGCGGTTCAATCACTTCCATCACATTGCGAGCATTATTCATACCAAAATCCTCCGAATTTAGAGATTTTATCTCAAATTTCGGACATGTGATTAAAAACCTAGCCTGATTCCCACTCGGGAATCAGGGAATGATGGGAATAAACCTGTAACTTACTTTTAAGCAAAGCCCCTGTTTCTCCAGAGCAGAACGCAACCCTGTTCGCACAGCCACAGACACACGCCGGGCAGACTGTTCCATCCAACCGTAATCTTCCATTTCTCCCGGTTTTCCAGGTACTGTCACCTGGCGACTATTATAAGTTCCTGAAGCGATCATGGCGGAATCATAAGCATGCAATAATTCCTCTTTGAGCTTCAAGGTTATAGGATTCCCAATGCAGAACCGAATGGATCGGTAAACGTGGTTTGGTGGTTTCCGATTTTGCCGGCCATCCCAGAGTCATACCAGTGATTGGAAAAGTATGCTTTGGCAACTTCAAGAGCTCGATTATCTCCATTGAATTATTACGAATACTTCCAATGTAACAAATTCCCAAGCCGAGAGACTCGGCTGCCAGGGCGGCATTTTGTGCTGCAAGCGATGTATCCACCGCAGCTATGAGGAAATTTTCTGTGTATTCAGCAACCTGGGAGTACCCCCGCAATTTGCATACCAGGTCAAGTCGAGCCAAGTCAGCACACCAGGCTAGAAAAACAGGTGCTTCAAGGATATGTGCCTGGTTACCACACAGTTCTGAAAATTTTGTCCGCGCAAACAAATCCGTCACTGCAACAACACTATAAGCCTGGAGGTTTGATGAGGTGGAAGCGCATTGTGCAGCAGATATGATTGTTTCAACCATGGAGGATTCCAGCGGGTCAGCTTTATAATGTCGAACAGATGAGTGACTGCGGATCTGGTTAATCGTTGAGTTTTCCATGGTTCTCCTCGATAGTTGAGGGGGTGAATTAAAATTCGTGTGCTTAATAGGGCATGAATTATCCTAATTCAGGTCCATTTCCAATTCTATTTCATCCCTGATTGGTCGCCCATCATTGTCAAAGAACGGAATTTGAGGCTTAAGTAATCTGCTTTGAGCGATAGCATTTTCCCGGACTTCTGAAATTATAAAACCGCGATTCTGATAGAAGCGCAGAGCCGCGATGGTTATTATTTGTTGTAACAACCCATAACCGGGTGCATCCAGCCTGAATGGCTTCTTCCCTTGAGGCTGATATTAGTGCTGAACCAATGCCCGTGTTCTCACGCCATGAATTAAGGGTCACGATCTCACAATTGTTCCTGACAATGTTGTATGTCAAAAGCCCAACACGATACGATCCGATAATTGCTGCGAAACCAGGCAAGGATGCAGGATAAAAGATCTCACCGTGGGCGACGGCGGTTTCCGCACCCCATTCCGTGACCATGATTTGCGAAATCCAATCATGATCGGGGGGTGTTAGTGGACGAATTTTAAAAATGGGCATTGTAATATATCGGGTTATTTTAGATGCATCACTGGACAATAATTTTAATAAAGAAGGTGTCTCCAAACGGAACCCCAAGGGGATCAAAAGCCTGCCATTCACTCAGATATTGGCCCGGAACATTGGGGGCGGTAAAAATTATACGTAGTGTAGCTTGTGTCCCGGATCGGGCAGGAAAAAGAGCTTGTTCTGGAGACGCACCCAATCCATCCCCAGCAATCAAGCGAATGCGATAACGATTGTCCCAATTGCAGGAACCGGAGTTTTGGACAAGCCATTGCTTATCCAACGATGTTCCAGGAGCCACGATGGAAAAGTCCGGAATAGTCACATCGTTGATAAAAGTCAACCCACTGATACAAATCGCTGTAGGAGTAAACGGAATAAAATATGTTGGAGTTGGGGTTTCCATTGGAATGAGTGTGACAAAAGAAGGGGTATCCGTTTGGTTAATCATGGTGGGAGGAGGGGGAGTTCCATTTCCTCCACAGGCAGACAAAAGTAAACTTACAATGACCCCAACCTTCGCCAAAACTCCAGGATTAAAAAAGGACACAGAACCAGTCTTTAAGGATCTTCTGTGTCCATTCCGACCTCCAATAAATTCCCGGCGATCAGGCTTCTTCAGATGCCTCACCACCGGTTTCCTCGCCTCCTCCGGCAACCAGCGGAATTGTGACTTCACCGCCATTGGCCTTTTGGCGAATTACCTGTTCTATTTCACCTGCCATTTCCGGATTCTGTCGGAGAAACTCCTTGGAGTTTTCCCTGCCTTGCCCTAGTCGAGTATCTCCATAGGAGAAAAAAGCACCGCGCTTATCCACGATCTCCAATTGAGTCGCCAAGTCAATCAGATCTCCGACCTTTGAAATACCTTCGTTATACATGATATCGAACTCGGCAGTGCGGAAAGGAGGGGCAACCTTGTTTTTTACAACACGTACACGGGTACGATTTCCAACGATTTCCGCGCCGATTTTGATCGATTGAATCCGGCGAACATCCAACCGAACCGACGCATAAAATTTCAACGCATTCCCACCAGTCGTGGTCTCAGGATTACCAAACATCACGCCAATTTTCATGCGCAGCTGGTTGGTGAAAATGACCGAAGTCTTGGTCTGGTTGATGGCTCCGGAGAGTTTACGGAGGGCCTGAGACATTAAACGAGCCATGGCACCCATCTGCGCATCGCCCATATCTCCTTCGATCTCTGAACGGGGAACCAGAGCGGCAACAGAATCGATGACCACCAGGTCTACAGCACCGGAGCGGACAAGCGTCTCGGTAATCTCAAGGCCTGTTCCCCAGTATCGGGCTGTGAAACAAGCAGATTATCAATATCCACCCCACATTTGGCAGCATAAGCATGGATCAAGAGCATGTTCCATATCCACATAAGCAGCGGTCCCACCCATTTTTTGAACTTCTGCAACAATGTGCTGGCAAAGGGTGGTTTTCCCAGACGATTCTGGACCATAAATTTCGGTTATGCGTCCACGGGGAATGCCGCCAATGCCAAGCGCCAGATCAAGCGATAGCGAACCGGTGGGGATGGCATCAATAGTCATTTTATGAGCTTCTCCCAGTCGCATGATGGAGCCATCGCCATAGCGCTTGACAATATCCCCAAGTGCTTTATCAAGCATGGTGCGGCGCCCATCGTCCATGGGAGAACCTGCTAGCCGTATCAGATTTTCGAGCCATAATACTCCTCTCCATATCCTAGGTTGAGTTGAGTATAGCACAGATGTTCGATTCGTCAAGAGTTCAGGGTGTACCAGCAGAGGGATTGGGGGGCAGGGTAAAGTCGTAGCCGCTGAAACCATAGAAATGAAAAATACGTGATCTGACCGGGAAGGATTTGAATATTTGCCTTTCTATTCAAAGCACCATAAGGAATGTTCAGTTCATATACCCCAGCAGGCAAGTTTCCAAAAACCACATTTTCATTGTAGTAGGCATCGCTATTGACGGTTATTGGTCCATAGGTATTTACCGAGTATTGCTTCCCGGTATCGAACGGACTTTAACAAGACCAAATAGGAATCAAGTCGCTGTCCATACGTGCTCATTACCCGACCCACCAGGACGCCATACCCCTGGGGTGGTGACATCCATAATTCAGGATTGCGAGTTTTCCAAAAATCGTTTTCTCCCAGGCGAACTTCGAAATGGAGGTGAGGCCCAGTGGTCTTGCCGGTATCTCCGACCAGACCCACGACCGTACCAGTGTTCACCCATTGACCTACGATCACATCCACTTCTTCCATATGGGCATATATCGTGTATAAAGCTGTTGGTCCTTATATCCGAAATCGTGGCGGATAGCAACTGCCAGCCCATATGGATCTTTCAAATTGTAGCTTGATCCTGAATAAAGCCCATATCCAGCCCATACAACTGTTCCAGGCCCGGCAGCCAGGACTTCTGCGCCACGCGGGGCAGGGAGATCGACCCCGGTGTGGATCACATCTGGTCCGAAAAAGATGCCACCATAACGATAATCCCAGATCGGATCACCCGGATAAGCCGCAGCGATGGGAGCAGCGAAATAGAAATGATCATAAGGTGAGAGAGCCCAGGGGGTGGGGTAAAGTGGAGGCCGGTATTCCGCTCCTTTTGCAGGAATAACGGTGGGGAAAAATAACTGCATGGGACTGATTGTATCTGTTGGAAGTGGAGAGGGAGTTTTGCTTACTGAAATGGACGCCGGTGTTGCGGGTGAAGAGACAGTGGTCACCAGGAGTGGGAGTAGGGCCTGCCGCCTGTGCAGTAACTGGTGGTTTCGGAGGTTGAATGGGGTCTGGAAATCGGCTGAGGATGAGGAGAAGAGCAGGCAGCCAGAAAAAGAACCACCAAAATAAGCCGTAAACTCGAAAAAGGTTTCATGACTAAGGAGTGGTGGTCGGTCGAATTGTTGGTGTCCGGGTGGCGTTGGAGGAACATACCAGAGCGGTGTACGGGTTGGGGTACGGGTGGGTGGAATGACCATGGTAGGGGTGACCAAAATTTCAGGCGGATAAAGTTGGAGCATCGCAGTTCGCCAATCCAGATCTTGCGAGAAAACCAATTCACTAAATCGAGCACCGGCATAATAAGTCCGCCAATTCGTCAAAGCTGGCAAACGCTGCCATCCATATTGAACTGCCAATGTGGTTAAATCAAACCAGTATCCAGCGGGAATGGATCCCATTAATTGACCACCATTTTCATAGGCTGATGAACTTAAGGACCTGGCGGAAAAATCCCATGGAACTTGGGACAAAGGCATGCCTTGGGAGCCATCCTGAGCCCTTGTTCGCAAGTAGATCCGCCAATAAACCTGCTGACCAAAATCTTCGCGGACTACAACCATCCAATCAGCCTGTACTAAAACTGGATTGAGCGTGAAGGCTCGTCCCGTATAAAGCCAATCTTCTCCCATGCCCGGATCGGGGGGAGTGGTTAGGGGAATAAACGCATTCTCAAGATTTCCAAGGGCATCCCAGCCAATTTGCGACGAAACCATGGTGCGGAACTCTTCAAATGAATTTGCGGCTCCCTCAACCAACTTGGGGAAAGCTGCTGTGACATTTGCCAATGGCATCAGAGTTAAGCGGGCGGGAGTACCATTTGACTGCAGCCTTTTTCCGGGATCAAATAGCACAGGCTGAGTTACAGCTGCAGCGACCTGGAACAACCCCGTGAAATTCTCCGTAGTTACCCCAATCGATAATCCATTTAAGCTGCCGGGTAAGAGAACAGGGGGTATATTATTTACTCCCCCCATGGAATACCCTGTAATAAGCGTCTGATTTGGAGTTGAAAGACGGGTAACAAGATTATTATCATCCAGCCAAGCAGGCCAGTCACCGGAACCAATCCAGTGTGGTTGTTCGTCGGGAGAAAGTGCTTCCCAAACATAAATTCCAGTTATCCCAGAATCCATATCTGTGGAAGCCCAGGCTAATTTGCTACCATCGGGAGACCATGCGGGATTGGATGGGATTGATCGTGGATTGTTGCTGATATTGACGAATGCCCCTGCATGGTCGAGGTCGGCGATCCAGATTTCAGGTTTTCCAGAGCGATTTGAGACAAATGCTATCGTTCGACCAAGCGGGGACCATGCAGGGGATGTGTTAGTAGATTCGTTTTTCGTAAGTTGTATGGGAGCCTGATCCTTGTCAGAAACCGAGCGGATGAAAATGTTCAAATCCCCGTCCGAGTAGCTCTCATACGCAATGACCGCTCCATCAGGCGACCAGGTCGGGGCAGCATCATATTCCAAGGTATCGGTCAGTCGATTAATTTCCCCGGTACCCAGGTCCAGCAAATATAGATCCCAATACCCATTTCTGCGGGAAGAGAAAGCAAGCTGTTTTCCATCGGGACTAATACTGGGGGTAATGTCATCCCAGGCATCTGCTGTGAGGCGGACCAGGGGAATATTTTGAGGAGAATAAGCAAAAAGATGGTAATAACCACCTTCTTTGCAGGACAAGAAAAAAACATCCTTTGTCACAAGCTTGTCATTTGTTACCTGAGGGGTGGCTGTGATGATATAAGGTGTTTGTGTTTGAATTACAACCGTCGGTTGGGGGAAAGTTGGAGAGGCAGTTGATTCGATCGTATTGGTAGGTATGGGTGTCGAGCCAGCTGAACAGGAAGGAAGAAATAATAAAATACAACACGCAAGGATTATGGAAACAAAAAGACGATTTGATGGTAAACGCATGTTATACCGTGGTGGATGGAATTTCAAAGGTGAGGTCACGGCGATCAACTTCGCCCAGGTCGGGATATGAAATTACAACCGTGAGCGTAAAATTTCCAGTTTGGAAAGGAGTGGATTTTCGAATATGCAGGTTAAGTTCAAAATTCCAATTAACCGGTTCGACAATACTCGTGGAAGCCATTAACTCCCCGGAAGAGTCAACGAGAGTAAGGTCTATATAGGGTTTTTGTTGAAACGGAGTCAAATCCAAACCAACTTTCAAGAGTTTACCTTTAGAATGGGGTTCAGCATGAACGTTGAGCACACGGGTATCTGCCGGAAGCATTTTATCGACATTAGGGTCCATTTGAAAGAATCCCATGGAGCCATTATAACCAGAAACACGTTTTCTCACCGTCCTCCCTACGGTATAATCTGATCATGACACCGAAATTAACTCATATCGATAGCAGCGGGCGAGCCCGGATGGTGGATGTTGGAAGAAAACCTGATACTGAGCGAGTGGCAATTGCGAGTGGACAGGTTATTATGAAGCACACCACCCTGGAGTTAATCAAAGCAGGAGCGATAAAGAAGGGAGATGTACTGACTGTTGCCCAAATTGCCGGAATTTCCGCAGCAAAAAAGACGTCGGAATTAATCCCATTATGTCATCCATTATCAATCACTCATATCGATGTTTCCCTTTCGCTTGATGATTTACTTCCTGGGGTAATTATTACCTCATCCGTACGAACAATTGGTAAAACAGGAGTTGAAATGGAAGCACTGACTGCAGTCTCGGTGGCTGCTCTGACAGTATACGACATGACCAAAGCGGCAGAAAAGACCATGAGAATTGAGAATATCCGGCTTTTGGAAAAACATGGCGGGGTATCTGGAGATATCATAAATAAATAAATATAGGAACTTTATCGTTTGTGAATATCGCCATGTACGGAGTAGAAAATGAATAAAGTAAAAATCATGTTTTTTGCCACCCTGCGAGATTATATTGGCTCAAAATCGTTGGAGATTGAAATCCCGATCGGGATGACCATTGGAGAACTTTTAGCATTGATGACAAAAACATATCCTCAATTAGGGAAAGTTAAAAGTTCGATTATGACGGCAATAAACAGGGAATACGCCGGAGAAGATCAAGTCATCCCGCAGGATGCTGAAATTGCCTTCTTCCCTCCCGTGTCGGGTGGATAGGATATTTTATGGACTTCCCGACTATTATTATTATTTCTGAGGAAACGCTTGATCTTGATGCCCTTCTTGCCGAGATCACGCTCCCTACCACCGGGGCTGCAGCTGTTTTTACAGGGGTAGTACGGGGACAAACCTCCCGCGGCAAAAGCTATAAGACGAACTACCTGGACTATGAAGCATATCAGCCCATGGCGGAAGTTAAAGATGCGCCAGGTAGCTGAAGAGATTCGTAAAAAGTGGCCAACCATTGAAGGTATCGCCATTGTGCAGCGGACCGGGAGATTGTATCCCGGCATGCCTTCCACAGTAATTGCCTGCTCTTCCTCTCACCGAGATACTGGAGTTTTCGAGGCAGCGCGTTATGGAATAGACCGACTCAAAGAAATCGTTCCAATCTGGAAAAAAGAAATCGGGTCACTAGGAGAACAGTGGATCGAAGGAAAGTATCACCCGAAACCCGGGGAATGATGGATATAACCTGCACAAAATGCGGGCAACACTATCCTCAAATCGGATTTCCATATATCTGTAAATTTTGCGGGGGACTATATGATTTCCCAAGCCCCATCCCATTTATTCCATCAAAAGTGGACCGAGATAAGCCCGGGATATGGCGGTATGATCATACTTTTGGAATTTCCAGCGAGATCGAACCTGTAACACTTGGAGAAGGAAATACACCACTGGTTTGGACACATTTATTGGGTCGAGATATCGCCTTTAAATGTGAATATCAAAACCCGAGCGGTTCCTTCAAAGACAGGGGGTCCTCCGTCATTGCAACATGGCTGAGAGCCCGCAATATCCATGAGGCGGTCGAGGACTCATCCGGAAATGCCGGGGCGTCATTCTCTGCATATGCAGCGCGG
Organism: uncultured Chloroflexia bacterium; assembly: GCA_963741635.1. Classification (GTDB taxonomy): domain Bacteria; phylum Chloroflexota; class Anaerolineae; order Anaerolineales; family Villigracilaceae; genus UBA877. The sequence goes on along the minus strand of CAVUIO010000013.1, from coordinate 276,662 downwards.
GCGGAGATAAACGCCCGGATATATATCCCCGAATCAGCAAGCGGTCCAAAACGCCGTCAAATCGAAGCCTATGGTGCAGACCTAATCCAAGTTCCCGGCAATCGAAAGAGTGCTTCCGAAATGGTTAGAGTGGCAGCAGATAAGGGAATCACATATGCGAGCCATGCATATTTGCCATTTAACCTTCCGGGTTATGCGACAACCAGCTATGAAATATTCGAACAATTAGGGAATAAAATACCCGGAGCGGTTGTGCTGCCAGTAGGACAGGGAGGATTGTTGCTTGGCATATCGCGTGGGATTGACGCCTTGCGCATAGCTTACTCGATAACTAAAAAACCAATCCTTGTTGGAGTACAAGCGCGTGCATGTGCACCATTATGGGCTAAGTTTACCAAGGTTAACCAGGATGCAGAAACGGAATTGGATAAGCAAACTATAGCGGAAGGAGTAAGGGTTTCAAAACCTGTGCGGCAAGGTGCTGTTCTCGATGCAGTATCCGCAAGCCATGGAGCAATTTGTGCTGTCGAAGAAGATGAGATCGTTCCATGCCGCAACAGGTTAGCCAAGGCTGGTTTTTATGTGGAACCTACATCAGCAATAGTTTTGTCTGCTTTGGAAAAGAATATTAAGAATTTACCGGACCCAATCGTCGTCATTTTAACAGGATCGGGATTAAACTTTAAAATATATGATCAAAGGATAAGGGACATGGCTGACATCCAAGCTTTTGGAAAAAAACTTACCAAAAACCTTGAGAAGGTCATTGTGGGGAAAAGACACCCACTAGAATTAATCGTCATCGGTTTACTCTGCCAGGGTCATGCATTGATCGAGGATGTGCCCGGGGTTGGGAAAACGGTCATGGCGCGCAGCCTGGCAAAATCACTGGGGTGTTCCTTTAACCGGCTGCAATTCACACCGGATATGCTTCCCAGTGACGTGACTGGAGTATCAATTTTCAACCAATCCAAGAGGGAGTTTGAATTCCGTCCCGGACCGATCTTTGCCCAAGTGGTTTTGGTGGATGAGATCAATCGCGCAACGCCCAAAACACAAGCCGCCCTGCTTGAGGCGATGGAAGAAAAGCAGGTAACAGTGGATGGCAAAACCCACCCCCTACCCAGCCCATTCATGGTCCTGGCGACACAGAACCCCATCGAATATGAGGGGACATTTCCACTTCCGGAAGCACAGTTGGATCGATTTCTCCTTCGGATCAGGTTGGGATATCCAAACCCGACAGATGAAATCGAAATCATGGACCGCCAACAATTGCAGTCATCCAATCGAATCTCTGAAATCAGTGATTAAAGTGGCTGAGTTAAAAGAGGCGATGCAGGAGATTAAAAAAATATTTGTATCAGAGTCGATTAAACGGTATTCGGTGGAATTGACCAATCGAACACGTCAAAATGAAGATGTTTACCTGGGTGCCAGCCCGCGAGGGAGTCTGGCTCTCTTCCGAACTGGTCAAGTAACTGCCGCACTCGAGGGGCGGGATTATGTATTGCCAGATGATATCAAGCGCATGGCTGTACCTGTACTGGCACACCGGATCATTGTGGGGCCGGCAGCTCGGTTACGGGAAATTAGTGCTGAACAGATAGTGCAAGAAATTGTCGATAATACTCCAGTACCCGGCGGACAATACGAGGCATTATCCCGGAAATGAGACCTCCCCTTGCGATACGGTGGTTCCTGTTGGCAATATTATTTTTCAGCGTGGGAGGCTGGGTTGTTACAGGATTGTTGTTGTATGCCCGCCTGGTTTATCTCACCCTTTTTTTAATTCTTGGAGCAGGAATCTTTCACATTAATTTCGATGCGAGGAATAAGTTTGAGCAGGCATGCGCGGATTTTACGTGCCAGTATGGGGGACGTGTTTGAAGAGCATTTTGAGATCAGGAATAATTCCTGGCCAGCTTGTCTCTGGCTGGAAATCATCAATAAATCCAATTTACCCATGGCTGGGGGATCCCGGATCTTAACCGGTATCGGATCCCGCCAGCGACGTTTTTATACTGCCCGAACTTTACTTTACAAACGCGGTGCTTACCAACTTGGTCCCACCAGTATTTCATCCGGCGATCCATTTGGATTGTTTACCATTCGAAAGGTTGTTCCTTCAATCGATACCCTTATGGTGCTTCCGATGATCTACCCGATCTCTGGTTTTCCCCCGCCCCCGGGAATCCTGCCTGGAGGTAAGGCAATTCGATTAAGAACATCTGATGTGACTCCGCATGCCGCGGGAGTGAGGGAATATTTTCCAGGCGATCCAATGAAACGGATCCACTGGCCGAGCACAGCTCACCGTGGTCGGTTCATGGTCAAGGAATTTGAGCAGGATCCACAGGCGGATACTTGGTTGTTTTTGGATGCACAACGGGATGTCCAGGCATCACTTCCAGATGAGGCAATGATTTTTAGCGAAGAAGGTTGGTGGCTGCGTCGTCCAAATGTGTCTCTGCCGGGAGATTCTTTCGAATATGTTATGAGCGCTGCTGCCTCACTCGCCAGGTACTTTCTTTTAGACCGCAGAGCGGTTGGGATGGCTTGCTCTGGTGGAACCACAACAGTCGTCCCGGCTGAACGGGGAGAACGACAAATCAACAAAATCATGGAGACACTGGCTTTCCTCCAACCCGATGGAAAAATGCCACTGCTTGGATTGATCGCGATGCGAGCCAAATTATTACCCATCGGGACCGGCGTCATTCTTATTACTCCTTCAACCCGGCCAGAATTGTTATTGGCAATCGAAGATTTAATCCGCCGAAAACTGCGCCCAGTTTTAGTATTGATTAAACCTGAAACATTTGGAGGAAAAGGCGAAAGCGACGAATTTCCTTGCAAGTATGATACAGCATAATATTCCAGTTTGTGCAATTGGACGCGGCGATGATTTGTCGACCAAATTATCACTGCCAGTGGTGTATTTTCAGCGACCAAATATATCAAAATCCTATTTCAATGCCAAGATTTGATGTTTTTGATATAGTGATTTATTTCACGGAATAACCCTCCACATTGCACTATACAATCTAGGCAACAACCTTGATACTTGGAAGGATATTTGAGGAGCGGTGCATGAAACATTTTTTTGATATTTCAGATTATTCACCAGAAGAACTTCAAGATCTCCTTGATCTGGCGATTCGGTTGAAAAAAGAGTACTTTTCCAGTGGGAAATTCTCAACTTTTCAAAGGGAAAGTTCTTGGCATGATTTTTCAAAAACCCAGTCTGCGAACACGGGTATCATTCGATATGGCGATGCGGCATATGGGCGGGGATGCATTGTATCTTTCTCCAAGTGAAATTGGGCTTGGCAAGCGGGAAACGATTGCCGATGTTGCGCGGGTCCTTTCTGGATATGTCCAGGCAATCATGGCGAGAGTTTTTGAACATGCTCATATCCTGGAGCTGGCCAAGTGGTCATCCATACCGGTCATCAATGGGTTGAGCGATTACAGCCATCCATGCCAAGCCATGGCCGATGCCTTAACCATCGAAGAAAAATTTGGTAAGAAAAAGGGGTTGAATGTAACTTTTGTGGGAGATGGAAATAATGTTGCAGTTTCCCTCATGCAGATCTCGGTCAAATTGGGATGGAATTTTACAATTGCTAACCCTGACGGATATGATATTCCAACGAATAGTATTGAAGAAGCTAAAAAAATAGCAATGAAAACCGGATCCAAGATCGGAATGCTTCGGGATCCCCACAAAGCGGTATCAAAAGCTCAGGTAATATACACTGATACCTGGACCAGCATGGGACAGGAAGAAGAAACCGCCAAACGCGAAGCAATATTCCCCCCATATCAGGTCAATAAGCAACTTGTGAGCGAAGCGGATAAAGATGTCATTATCATGCACTGTCTCCCGGCTCACCGCAACCAGGAAATAACTGACGAAGTCGCTGATGGTCCGCACTCGATGATTTTTCCTCAGGCCCATAACCGATTGCATGCTCAAAAAGCGATTTTAGCCAGGTTATTTGGGGTCGCCTAGAAACATTATCACTTTTCTAACATATCACCTGGTACTCATATGAAAATACAAGATTATATTTCGATCGAAGAACAATATGGTGCCCATAATTATCATCCTTTGGACGTGGTGATTTCACGCGGTCGAGGGTGTTTGGGTTTACGATGTAGATGGAAACAAGTATCTTGATTGTCTATCGGCATATTCAGCAGTTAACCAGGGGCACGTCCACCCAAAAATCCTGGCAGCGCTTGTTGAACAGGCTGGAAAGATCACATTGACATCCCGAGCATTTAGGAACGATCAATTGCCTCTGTTTTATAAGGAACTTTCAGAGATCAGCGGTTATGAAATGTCTCTTCCAATGAATTCTGGAGCAGAGGCAGTAGAAACCGCCCTTAAAATTGCACGAAAATGGGCGTACCAGGTAAAGAAAGTACCTCGCCAGCAAGCAGAGATCATCACCTGCGCAGGAAATTTTCATGGAAGGACTATAACCACCATTTCGTTTTCGACCGAGCCTCTTTATCGTGATGATTTTGGACCATTTACGCCAGGGTTTGTCTCTGTTCCCTATGGAAATGCCGATGCCATCAAAGCGTCCATTACTGCCAATACCGCAGCAGTGTTGTTGGAACCAATCCAAGGCGAAGGAGGGGTTATCGTCCCTCCAAAAGGATATCTAAAGGATGTTGCAGATATATGCAAGAGAAATAATGTATTATTCATAGCTGATGAAATCCAGACAGGGTTGGGTCGAACAGGGAAATTTTTTGCTGCACAACATGAGGATGTTCGTCCCGATGTAACAATTATCGGAAAGGCCCTGGCTGGAGGTTTTTATCCGGTTTCGGCTGTGTTATCCGATAAGGAAATACTGGGACTTTTTACACCCGGAGAACACGGCTCGACTTTTGGCGGCAATCCTCTGGCGGCTGCGATTGCTCGCGCGAGCGCTTAAAAGTTATTGTCGATGAAGACCTGGTTCAGCGTGCTGCCGATATGGGAGAGTATTTTATTGACCAATTAAGCGAAATTCCCAGCCCACACGTAAAGGAAGTCCGCGGAAAGGGGCTTCTCATAGGTGTTGAATTGAACGAAAAAGCGGGTGGAGCAAGGAGGTTTTGTGAGGCGTTACAGACCAGAGGAATCCTTGCCAAGGAAACCCATGAGCGAGTCATTCGGTTTGCCCCCCCGCTGGTGATTGAGAAAGAAACCATTGATTGGGCGCTACCGCTCATCCGGGATGTGCTCAATATTAAGTAATTTAGAAATTTCAAAATCCAGGAAAATTTGGGCATGAAGCTAATATTTAGGATATCACCAAATAAACATAAAAATATACAGAATACGAGAATCATAAATCACAATCCAGGGAAAATGGAGGTTTGAGAAATGAATATTTGTATCCCAAAAGAGCGGCGTCCATTTGAATTTCGAGTAGGTCTTTCTCCCATGGGAGTGGAGACCCTTATTCAGAATGGACATACGGTATTTATCGAACACGATGCCGGGCAGGGGGCAGGTTTCCCTGACAGGGAATATGAAAAGGTGGGGGCAAGTGTTGCATATGCCACTGATGAAATATATGGAAGGGCGGAACTTATCCTAAAGATTGCCGCGCCCCTTGATGATGAATTGGACATGCTGCAGCCAGGCACCACAATTGCAGGTCTTCTTCATCTGGCATCAGCACGTCAGAGCAAGATGGATGCTCTGCTCAAAGATAAAATTACTGCCATAGCTTACGAACAAATCGAAGAAGCAGATGGATCCCTGCCAGTCCTGCGCCCATTTAGCCAAATTGGTGGTGCCATGGCAGCTGAAGTAGCCTCGCGCCTGATGCACAGCGATCTCGGGGGACGGGGAATTCTTCTCGGTGGTTTGACCGGGAATTCCCCCAGCCGAAGTGGTTATCATCGGTGCAGGGATTTCCGGAACTTATGCTGCAAGAGCCATTTAAGGGACTGGGAGCCCATGTGACTGTTCTCGACAAATCCCTGGCGGCTTTGCAGCGCATCAGCCAATGCGATTCCAATTTCGTCACCATGCTCTCCACTCCACGTAACATCTCCAGAGTTTGTGAATATGCCGATGTACTGGTGGGCGCTGTCCTGGTTCCGGGTGCACGTGCCCCGATCGTACTTACACGCGCAATGGTCAAGAAAATGAAGCAACGTTCGATTTTTATCGATATCAGTATCGACCAGGGCGGATGCAGTGAAACATCCCGACCAACAACACACGAGCACCCTTCATATATTGAAGAAAATGTCGTGCATTATTGTGTTCCCAATATGCCAAGTGTTGTGGCACGGACCGCAACGTATGGTTTTGTCAATGCCGCCATGGGGTACATTCTGGAAATCGCAAATCTGGGTGTGGATAAGGCCATCGAAAATCCTGCCATCGAAGCCGGCGTCAATACCTACAAAGGTGAACTGCGCCACCTATCCCGCCTTGAGAAAAAGGAGTAACCATGGATTGGAATAGTATTTATCAATCTCGCGTGACGACCGCGGAAAATGCGGTTCAAGCGGTCAAGTCGGGAAATCGAATCTTCATGACCGGCAATGTTTCTGTGCCTCAGACGCTGCTGGCTGCTCTGGTGGCTTATGCCCCAAACCTTAAGAGATGTACAAATTTGCCAGGCTCTTTCAGTAGGGGCAGCAGACTATGTTAAACCGGAAATGGAAGGCCATTTAAGGGTCAATGCGATGTTCATCAGCGCAAATGTCCGCAAGGCAGTCCAGGAATGCAGGGCGGATTTCACCCCGGTATTCTTTCCGAATTTCCGCTTTTATTTAAAAACGGCATCCTCCCGGTTGATGTCGCGTTCATCCATGTTTCCCCTCCAGATGAACATGGGTTCTGTTCCCTGGGAGTTGAAGTAGGGCTAACCAAGTCACCGGCCAGAATCAGCAAAAATCATCGTTGCTGAAGTGAACGACCAGATGCCGCGCACCCTGGGCGATTCATTCATCCATGTAAGCCGATTAACCCATATCGTCCCTGTCAGTTACCCCATCCCAGAAATGCCGATGGCTGCTGAAGGAACCGACCCAATCGTCGAACGACTGGCAGGGTATGTAGCTGACCTCATCCCCGATGGCGCCACCATGCAGATGGGCATTGGGGCGATCCCGGATGCAGTCTTAAAATATCTATTTCATAAAAAAGACCTAGGGGTGCATAGCGAATTAATTTCAGATGGAGTTATCGATCTGGTCGAAGCCGGGGTATTTACCAGTGCCCGAAAAACACTTGCACCCCGGAAAAATCGTCCTGGGATTTGTGCTGGGTTCACAACGCTTGTACAGTTGGGTGAACGATAACCCATTGTGCGAATTCCGCCGGACCGAATATGTCAACGATCCATTTATTATTGCCCAGAATGATAACATGGTGGCGATCAATTCAGCCATCGAAATCGACCTGACTGGGCAGGTGTGTGCAGACAGCATTGGCCCTAAATTTTTTAGCGGAATCGGTGGTCAACTCGATTTTGTCTATGGAGCCTCCCGGTGCGAAGGGAGGCATCCCGATCATTGCCATGCCAAGTACCAATGTTTTGAAAGATGGCACGGCTGCCAGCAAGATCGTGGCGACTCTAAAGCAGGGTGCAGGCGTTGTTACCGGACGCAACCATGTCCATTATGTTGTCACTGAATACGGCGTGGCTGACCTATACGGGAAGTCCATTCGACAACGAGTCAAGGCGCTGGTGGGGATTGCCCATCCAGATTTTCGAGCTGACCTGGAAAAGCAAGCTTGATCGCATTAAATTGGATTTAGGCGATAATATTGTTCCTTCGAACTATTTGTTAGGGCGGCCGATGGTCGCCCTTTGACATATAATAGGATACATGAATAGAAAAGCGAAAATCGTCGCCACTATCGGGCCCTGCCAGCCAGAGCAAGATCTTGTCATTGAAAAACTCCTCATGGCAGGGATGGATGTTGCCCGGTTAAATTTTTCCCACGGGACGCACGAATATCACGCCGCAAGAATAATCATCCTTGCGAGCGGCTGCAAACCGATCTAGAATAAGCCATTGGCAATTCTTCAGGATTTGCAAGGACCAAAAATCCGCGTAGGTGAACTGCATCCCTCGCTGAAACTTAGTTGCAGGTCAGGTGGTCCAGCTGTATCCAGAAAATATCGACCTGAGCCAACCGAGGATTTCCATCCCTATAGATTTTCCGCAACTATTTGGGGCGGTCAAGCCAGGAGATAAAATCCTGCTCGATGATGGGCAGCTTGGTTTTAGTCGTTCAATCAGTCGGGAAAAAACAGATAGCGGCTGAAGTGATTACAGGGGGAGCGTTATCATCTCACAAAGGGATCAACCTGCCGGGTGTATCAATGGGCATCCCGGCTTTCACCGAGAAAGATGCAGAAGACCTGGAATTCGGTCTATCACAGCAGTCGATATTGTGGCAATGTCTTTTGTTCAGACAGCAACGGATGTTGAAAAAGGTTCGGGAAATTGGTGAAAGCAGGTGGCGAAAACAGTCCTCTGTTAATTGCCAAACTTGAACGACCAAAGGCACTGGATAATCTTGAAGAAATCCTGGAAGGGGTGGATGGCGTGATGGTGGCACGAGGAGACCTGGGTGTGGAAATGGCTCCGGAGGATGTCCCGGGAGCTCAGAAACGAATCATCCAGGCGGCCAACCGAAAGGGGAAAATTGTCATCACGGCTACGCAAATGCTTGAATCTATGGTGCACAACCCTCTTCCTACACGAGCTGAAGCCTCGGACGTTGCCAATGCCATTTACGATGGGACGGATGCTGTCATGCTTTCTGAGGAAACGGCTGCGGGTGACTACCCGGTGGAAAGTGTTGTATTGATGGATCGGATCGTCCGTGAGGCCGAAGACAACTATGAACAATGGGGGCATGGGCAAGAACCTGAAACTGAAGGATATGACGATGCGGCAGCAATTACCCGGGCCGCAAGAGAACTGGCAAAAGATCGAGATGTGGAAGCGATCGCCGTGTTCACCCGCACCGGGCGGACTGCCATCCTCATGTCGAAGGTGCGACCGGAGTGCCAATATTTGCATTTACCCCGGTGGAAGAAACTTACCGACGGTTGTCCCTGGCGTGGGGAGTGTCACCTTACCGTGTCCCCTGGGCGGACACCATGGAAGAAATGATCTTCCACGTGGAAACTGCCTTGAGAGAATGCGGTCTGGTCCAACCGGGGGGACAAGTGGTACTGGTCACCGGATTTCCGGTGCGTGATTTCAGGCCACCCAATATGGCGTTATTGCATACTGTGGGGAAATAGAACCGGTATAATCAGCCGGTTTCACCACTCATATTAATTCAATATTATTCGTCGATGGATTTTCTCAAGGTTTTGATTTTCCCCTTCCGTTTCTTTACTTCAATCCGTCTTATTGGGAAGTCCGAGTTGGACGTGTTGTCTGCCGCTTTTTTGGTTCTGGAATAGCCTTTCTAATAAGGAAAATAAGCCGCTGTTCGGCATCCGATCCGATTTTGGTCCTGAAGGCGGTAACGTTTCGCTTCAATGACAAGTTCCCCCTCCAATGTCATTTTGTTTCCAGCCAGTTTGACCAAGCGAATCTTTAACATCCTGCGAAAGAAAAGAGACATGTAACAATATTGAACCGCAATTGTACGGCAGTTGCGACTTTATTAACGTTCTGGCCTCCAGGACCGGAAGCACGGATAAAATGGAATGTCATTTCACTTCGAGGAATTGAAAGGGTAGGAGTGACCTGGAGCATAGATGTATTTTACTCCAGGTAAACCAACTTGATATCAAACAATATCGTTTCAACGGGATCGAGTAGCAAATTTTTTATTATTAGGAATAGGTAAGTTGGTTTCGACTAAAACATCATGGCATTGACTTTGTCAATTGTCTCTTGAGCAGGCCGGAGGTCGGTGTCTTGGAGACGGTTGAGGGGTTCATTCACAAGGTTGAAGGTCTCAGTCAAGCTGGGCTTGGACTCATCGATATACAAGAGGCCCGTCACCAACCAATTGTTCATTTGAGCACTTTCCAACATCTGGAAGGCATTTGCACGACTGTTGGATCGTAATCTTTTTCGAGTTTTCTTAAAATTACTGTCGATCCATCGTGCATGCTCACTTCACGAACGGTGCCTTCCTCGAAATCCCCCTGGATCTCAATCTCATCCAACGCCGGAATAAATGAAATATCGTGCAGGGGCGCTTCATGGTCCTTTCCCCAGGTATATGAATGCGTGGCGTTATCCTGGTTATTGAAGGTAACACAGGGACTGATTATGTCCAGCACTGCAATGCCATGATGGCTGAGGGCAGCTTTCAAAATTCCTTTACCTGTTTGGCGTCGCCAGCGAAAGAACGAGCCACAAATGTGGCATTGGAAGCCAACGCTTCCAGGCAAATATCCACGGGCATGTATTGGTTGATCCCCTGGTGTTTCAGGTTCAACCCCACTTCAGCTGTGGCAGAAAACTGACCTTTTGTCAGACCATAAACGCCATTATTCTCGACAATGTAAACTATGGGTGCATTTCGGCGTACCAGGTGCTTGAACCCGCCCATCCCGATGGAAGCAGTATCACCATCACCAGAAATTCCGATTGACCGCAATGAAGTATCAGCAAACATCGCACCGGTGGCAAATGAGGACATGCGTCCATGCAACCCATTGAAACCGAAAGAACGGTTCAAGAAATATGCCGGGCTTTTTGACGAGCAGCCAATCCCGCTGAATTTGATGATCTCTTCCGGGACAATATCCAGGTCATAGCAAACGGTGATGATTTGGTTGGCGATGGAATTATGTCCGCAGCCCTGGCAGAGCGTACTTGGAAGGCCACGGTAATCATTTTTTGTCAGGCCAACCTTATTGGTCTGTGTAGCAGTACCGGTGTGGTCATAATCTTTTTCTCCTGAGACAAAATTGCATCTTTCACCCATTTGGCAGTTAAAGGCAAGCCCGTCACTGTGACAAGCTGAACGGAACTTGGGAGCCTGGTCGGGTAAGACCGAGCTCAAGATCTGGCGAAGTTGACCATCGCGATTGGCTTCCACGATGTAAATTCGTTCATATTTCTTAATAAAATTCTTTACTTCCGTCGTATAGAGGCAGCGCACGCAAACGAAGGAAGAAGATTTTGGTCGCCAGCTCTTCTTAACAAAGCCAGCGCTTCTTCTACAGCCGGATGCGTTGAGCCATATGCTATTATTCCAATCTTGGCATCTCGACTGTGTTCATCACCGGCTTTGGAACCAAGTGAACGGGCGGTCTCATATTTTTTCTTGAGGCGGGTCATATTGCTTTCCCAGGAAGCAGCATCTTCGGTATAACGGGCTTCTTCATCATGACCAGTGCCACGCCCAAACCAGGCAGCAGAAGGATGTTTGTTTCCGGGAACGGTGCGGTAGGCAATTCCATCTCCATCAGAATCCTTATAACGGCCCCAAATGCCATTCAGCTTTTCGAGATCAGTTTCCCATAGAACTTTGCCTCGCTGTCAAGGGGAGTATCCGGATACTCAAAAGGTTTTGTCATCCATTGATTCATTCCCAGATCAAGATCGCTCATCACGAATACCGGGGATTGGAGATGTTCAGCCAAGATCGAGCGCTTTCCAACCAAACTCGAAACATTCCTGGACAGAACCAGGGAGAAGGATAATATTTTGTTTGTCACCATGGCTCAAAGAATAAACCTCAGTCAAATCTCCCTGGGCTGTGCGGGTCGGCAACCCTGTACTGGGTCCAATCCGCTGCACATCCCAGACTACAACCGGGACTTCAGCAAAATACCCCAATCCGGCATATTCGGACATCAAGCTGATGCCAGGGCCCAGATGTGGAGGTCATGGACCGCAACCCACCCCAGCCGGCACCGATTGCCATACCAATGGCTGCCAATTCGTCTTCGGCTTGCATGACTGCATATGTTTGTTTGCCATCCCAGTTTTTACGAAACTGGGGGAGGAAATGTATTCAAGGATTTAGCAAGCGAGGAAGCTGGGGTAATCGGATACCAGGCAGCGAATTGAACACCACCATAAATTGCGCCAAGTGCCGCCGCTGTATTTCCATCCGCCATTATATATCCGGAGGTGGAATCCATGCGGACGACCGAATAGGGATCGGTTTTTTTAAGTTTTGAGCAGCCCAATCTGCGCCAGCTTTGATCGTGCTGAAATTGGATTCTACGGCTTCAGCTTTGCCTTTAAAGTGAAAACTTAAAGCCTGCTTGACGGCTCCATTTCAATCCCAAGCATTTGCGCCAGGACACCAACATAAACCATGTTGGCAATGTAATCCCTCAAAGCAGGAGAAACATTTGCGGCACGCGCTGATTTGCTTTACCGGCATTGGGTATACCGAAATATCCTTGCGGGTTATTGAGAATTTGATATCGTCGGCATAATAAAATGCCCCACCGGGTTGAACGGATGCGAGATCTTTAGTAAATGAGATTCGGATTAAGGCAAACGACTATTTCCTGCTCGTCACGCCGGGCAATAAACCATGTTTGCTGACACGGATGGTATACCAAGTGGGTAACCCTGGATATTGGAAGGAAAAAGGTTTTTCCCGGATACCGGGATCCCCATTTTAAATAGTGCCCGTAATAATGTTACATTTGCTGTTTGTGAACCGGAGCCGTTGACCGTGGCAATGGTGATGGAAAAATCATTGATTACTTTTTCTGACATGATGACTCCTGAATTATTTGATGCAAATATTGGATAAAAAGAGGCATATTCATAGTAAAACTAAACACCCCATGGGTCAATGAGATTATTGTGCCATTTTATATAAATATAATAGACAAAGCTATGAAGACTAATAGCCTTTTGTATTTCCAACTTTCAGAATGAACCCATCTGTTATCCATTTCTGGAAAAAAGCCTGACAATTAATTGCCAGGCTATAAGTTCAATTGTTCAAAATATCCAAGGCAGCTGCCGCCATCAATGCAGCTCCACGTGGCAGGGCAGTCTCATCAATATCAAATTTTGGATGGTGATGACCGGCATCCAACCCTTTCTCGGATTAGCTGATCCGATGAAAAAGAAGCAGCCAGGAACTTTCTCAAGGATATATGCAAAATCCTCCGATCCCATGGTAGTGTAGTTTGAAGGATCCACATCAGAATTTGGAAACAAGCGACTGGCAACAGCCTGGACGCGGGCCGCAATCTCAAGTTTGTTGATAGTGGAAGGGGTAAGAAGCTGCATGTCAATTTCCACCCTGCAACCCATCCCTTCGGCAACCGATCGGACCGTCTTGTCAAAACGTTCCAGAACTAACTTCCGGACTTCCAGGTTCAAAGGTACGGATTGTTCCGGTCATTTCCACCATGGGGGGTATTACATTAAACGTTTCTCCCCCATGAATGGTGCAAACGCTTACTACCGCCGTTTGAAGAGGCGCAACGTTGCGGGCTACGATCCCCTGCAGAGCAGTTACGATCTGCGCAGCAGCCAGGAGCGGATCGACAGCCAGGTGAGGAACGGCTCCATGCCCACCTTTTCCGAGTACCTTGATCTTGAAGATTTCTGCACCCGCCATGGCAGGTCCATTGGAAATTCCGATCCAACCGACCGGTTTTTCGTTCCAGACGTGGAGGGCTAAAGCAATATCCACCTTTGGATTTTCCAACACGCCGTCCGCGATCATTTTTTCAGCCCCTCCCATCCCTTCTTCGGCGGGTTGGAACATGAATTTTACCGTTCCGCCCAATTCGGCACGGTGGGCATTAAGCATTTTCGCCACGGTTAACAAGAACAGCCGTGTGTCCATCATGACCACAGGCATGCATCACTCCCGGGTTTTGAGAGGCATAAGGAGCGCCGGTTTCTTCCAAAATGGGCAAGGCGTCCATGTCAGCCCGGATTAGTAAAACCGGGCCCGGTTTGGAGCCTTCGAGAAGAGCGACAACGCCCGTGCCGCCCACGCCGGCGTGAACTTCCAAGCCAAGGGAATTCAATTCCCTGGCTACAATCCCTGAAGTTCGAACTTCCTGGAACCCTAGCTCGGGATGGGCATGAAAATCACGCCGCATGGATTGGGTGTATTCAAAAAAAGCCTGGGCTTCAGAGAGAAAATCGATCATGAAAAACCTCCCCGAAATAAAAGATTATTTCACAATCTAAGCAAATTTCAGAACACGGAAATTTTCTTCATAACGGGGAGAATTATCAGTGCTGGCTTCAGTATGCCGGGAACGCATACGCTGCTCGAACATGACGAGATCGCCTACCTGCGATTTATGTTCTTTCAAGGCGTTCATTTTTATATCCCAGGTATCGGTCACATCCATAGTTACGGTTGGAGATGACTGCAAGCGAGACCCAGACCTCGCGTGGAGTGTGGGGCATTAACCCTTCTTTCTCAATCAATTCGGGAAAGAAGTGATTGTTACCCGCAGCCGGGAAAACAGCGTCGAGGACTAATCTGACCGGCAGCCCGGTGATCAGGGTGGTTGATACGACCAAACCATGAATAAAGCAAGCTGGGATCACAGGTGACTAGGATGTCCGGTTTTTCCCGGCGGATGGCACGGACAATCTCACGGCGCAAATCCAAGCTGGGGATAAGATACCCATCTTCCAGTCCAGAAATTTACAGATTCCACACCGATCAAGGCAGCGGCCTTCAGTTGTTCAGCTTGACGAAGTGGGACCAATTGTTCGGGGGTTACTTCTGATCCACCGCCTTTGTTGCCGTTGGTCAAAAGGAAATAATGAATCGCATGACCAGCTTTTGCCCATCGTGCCAGTGTGGCACCACAAAAAAATTCCGGGTCATCCGGATGAGCCAGGATGACCAGGATTTTTTGGGATTCATCCCATGTACCCGGAGCACTTTGACTATCGATGCTCATGCGTCTCTTTTGCGGGCTGGGGGCAATTCTCGCAAGGTTCCTTTGATTTTCGGCGCAGGGCTTCCAGTTCATCCCAGGGTTCAACTTCCTCCCGGGAAAATTCACGCCAACCTACTTCAGGGATATCCACGCGGATGGTAAGTTGCAGAGGATTTACATCCAGGACTTTCCCCTCACCAAGCGGAGTCACCACGTGTTTATTTCGTTTGGGAAGTTCCTTTCGGGCGGCAGCATACTGCTCATATTCGTAAACCAGGCAACAGCGCAGCCTTCCGCACATCCCGGTTATTTCAGTCGGCGTGAGCGAGATACCCTGTTCCTTTGCCATTTTGATGGAAATGGGGCTGAACTCGGTCAGAAACATCGAGCAGCAGCGTGTTTCCATGCCGCAAGCGCCCATTCCACCCAACATCTTGGCAACATCCCGCGGACCGATCTGCCGCATTTCCACTTGGGATTTCTGATAAAGTTTTTGCATGTCATGGCGCAAAGATTTCAAGTCGGCCTTGTCTTCATTTTCAGTGCTGAACATGAGAGTCAGACGGGCGCCGTCAAACGAAAACTCGGCTGCCACGATTTTAATCTCAGACAATTTGAGATGAGCGGCCCGTTCACGGCAGGAGATCATGGCCTCGAGTTCTTTTTGCGCCCACATGCGTCGCAACAGTAAATCACGCGGGGTGGCGAGGCGCTCGACGGGTTTCCATGCCCCTTCTGGTGGCGTGGAAGGGTGTTCGACGATCTGGGTTACTTCTCCCAACTGTTTGCCGCGCGAGGTTTCCACGATAACACGATTACCAACTTTGACTTCGGGAATAGCGGAGGCATCAAAGTGATAGGCTTTGCCAATTTGTGTGAAACGAATACCAACAATAAGAGGTTGCATGGGGCTGATTATACCAAAATGAGTGGAGCGGATTTGAATCCTGTAAAGGAATACCTCATTATGGCGAATAAATCAGCCCGAAACTGGCCAAGAAATGGATGGTGAAGTTAAGCTGGCTATGAATGTAGTTGCGCATAGCTTATATATTTTTGGATAATTAATCATTATTTCGGGATTCTGTTTTATGAATTTCTGGAAGAATTGAGATCTCCCGCACCAGAATTTATACGGGAGATCATAAGCGGTAATTTGATTTCTAGATAATTAGCGGAAATGGAGTTACGGATGCCATGCACAATTATTATAGGTAGTTCCTGTTCTGCCTTCGCAGCAACTATCTCCTCCACCGCCATCAATTTTTTTTGTATTTGAATCCCCAATTACCAACATATTTGGTTTTGGCGCTTTGCAATTTGGTTTGGTGCATACAAATATTCCCGAAAGATCGAATGATTTGCATTGAGGGGGTTTTATATCGTTAGCCGTAATTTCAATGCTTTGGTCTGAGAGACGGGTAGGGGGAACCGTGTTCGAAGCTGCGGCAGCGGTTAAGATGCTCGCCACCACCAAAACAAAAAGTGCAAAACCGGCAAACCATATAATGAGGCGAGTTTTCATGGAGTAACCTCCCGGGAACGCGATTTTCTTTTTGCGGGCTTTTCGGAGGTTGAGTTCATCCCCTTTTCAAGGAGTATTGTTACTTCACCAGCAGACGCTGGTCGGCCAAGCAGGTAGCCCTGGGCCAGGGTGCATAGGTGGGAACGAAGGAAATCCAATTGTTCTTCTGTTTCAACACCTTCTGCGACTACATTCAATCCATGATTGATGCCTTCATCAATAATCGCTCCCAAGGAATTTGCGCCTTCAGGATTATTAATACTTTCAATTACAAGTCGGTCAATTTTTACACTGTTGATAGGGAATTGCTCCAATGATGAAAGGGAAGAATGACCAGCGATATTATCCACTGAAAGCTGAACCCCCAGATTATTTAATTTTTGAAGTGTTGGCAATACAGAAGATATATTCCTGATAATATTGGCTTCTGAAATCTCAATTTGCAAGGATCGAGGATCCATCCCCGTCCTCTGTAAAACCCTCGAGATAATCCTGGCTGGATCCCGCTGCAGTTGATATTCTGAAAGATTGACCGCCAACTTTATCTTTGTTCCAGCCATTTGCCAATGCTCAAATTGCGTGCAGGCTACCTCCAACATCCATTCTCCCATCCGGTCGATCAACCCTGTTCTTTCAGCTATTGAAATAAATTCGCCTGCCGAAATCAGACCGCGCTCCGGATGCTGCCAGCGCAATAAGGCTTCAACAGATGTAATCCTGCCATCCGATAATGATACGATCGGCTGGTAAAAAACCTGGAATTCACCCCGGTCCATGCCAAGTTGCAGATTCTCTTCCAATTGGGATACTTCCAGAGAACCACCTGGTCCATCATTGATCATATAGCGGTAGATGATCCGGTCTCCTTGAACAAAATAGTAATGGACAAGGCCGTGGGCTTCATGCAATATCACCCCACTATTTCTCTCTGCCAACCGCGCCAAGTCATCCATGGTTAGTACATCGATGGAAGGAAGTGACATTTCGATGGGCTTCTCTTTGACATCCACCAACATGGACCCATATTTCACCTGGACAAGGGCTTCCTGGCTCCCCTCGGACCTTGCGCGCGATATATATTGCCAGGATCAATAATCCACCCATTGAAAAAGCTATGAAACCCAATGAAATCACGCGCGTCTTGCTGACATCCAATTTTATGCCCAGCAAAGATATCGTATTTGCTTGGATATGTGTACCAGCAATCATCCCATCCTGGGATGGATTAAATGGATCCTTGGTGGGATCGCTTTTATTAATATAAAAATGAACTTTATCAAAGAGGAAATTCAATTGAGGTTCGAATGCAGCCTGAAGAACTCTTTCACTCATTGTCCCTGTGATCGCCACATGTGGGTTCACGATCAATGAATACGAAGATTGATGTAAATCGGTGGTATCTTCCATTGCAGCAACAATGGCTTCGACCTCACATATGTCGAGGCTCGTATTGGACACAAAGGTGCTGCCTGTAAATCCAGTTTCGGTTTCCAACGGCAAGGTCCGTTTCCAGCCACTGACATTGTCCTGGATAACCGCAGTAACCAGATGGGTGCCCGCTAATGCCTCGGGCAAATTCCCGATAAAGCTATAGGCGAATTGTAAATTCATGACACAGGTCAACTTGGGGAATAAAGGATCACCGGTGGATACCCTGGTTAAATCATATACCCCGATTGGGGCAGTTGTATTGTATGAGAATGTACCTTGTTGTTTAAAATCAACATTATCTGCGACTTCAGCTAAAACAGGGCGGGAGAAAGCAATTATCGCCATAATGATCGATGCCAACGCAAAAAAGCCGAAAATAAAAACACAAGCTTCTATGACACCACCTAAATCCTTGAGATTATTATCTCGCATGGGGAATGGAAGGTTGATCTGAGGATATTATGGAAATGGAAGTATTTTTAGATTGTTTTTTCCCAAAACTATTTCTCAAAGATAAATTTCTGAGCCTGCTCACAAATATCCGGTACCCCCAGTCTTTTGCTGCAGCAAACCATTTTTGTTTTGGTTGTTTTTTCATTTTTTTTCCATTTTTGGCGCGATTGAAGAAAACCGCCATTAGAAAAATCCCCAGGCAACCAGCGACAATTCCCATGATAATGGGTGTCTGTAAAAATCTAACGAAGTTGCCTGCGTTTGGTATTCTGATCCAGAATTTTCCCAGCACATCAGCTTGGGAAGGCTGGAATGAATCCAGCCAGGAGTTATTGTCGCCCTTGATAATAAAATGATTAAGCTCTCTCGATACTATCCTGTGGAAGACCAGGCTGTTCAAATCTGCGTTTTGGTAAACAACGATGTCCCCAACTTGATATGCGGGGGCTGATCGAGCGATGACAAGGTCTCCTAAATGAAACTGGGGCTCCATGCTATTCCCGTTTACGATCACGTAAACTGCCTGTCCCCCCAACCGGCTGGGAGCGAAAAAATACCAGGCAGTAATTGCGACCACCAGAAAAAGAGCAGCCAAAACCGGTTGAATCCAGTGCCAAGTATTTTTCATCTTTTGTTTCTATTTTTACCACATGTGATAATAAAAGGCCTACTCTTTCAGTGGTTCCCTGACATATTCTGTCAGGAAGCACCTTTCGAGCAGGCCAATTTCCTTGGGATTAATCTGCAATGTTGTTAGGTGCAGACCCATTTTCGTCTGGATGCATGGGTGAAATATCCAATGTCCATCACCGCTCGATCTTTAATTACTGGCTGCCACTACAGTGAGGTTGTCTGCGTCAGAGACAGCAACATTTACCTTGCAAGCCCAATGGAGGCCACCGAGCTATTATCACATGCGTTGTAGAACCGCCAGTCGATCAAGCTTACTCTTACTGTGGACGCAGTGGCATTGAGATCAAATTCAACTGCATTAATGGTGGATGGGTTGTTGCTGTCCAGGGTGTACGCGAACATTGGTCACGGTATATCCACTGATTTTACCGGATCCCTCACCGGCTGAGGTGCCTGGAACAGTATTTGCGGCTGCGTAGGCGGTTGCAACACTTGCGAAAGCGAAGGCTACCAGGACGATGGCAAAAAATTTGATGGAACGTTTAATGAACATATTAATTCTCCTTTGAAATAATTTGATTGTCAGACATTCAGCATTATAGGTCGACCTTGGAAAAATAATATTGCAGGAGCATTATGGAAGGATTGCAATTTCATAATAATTTCAGAGAGAATATGAGGCAGAAAAAGACGGTCTTTTGGGTTGAGAATATTCATGGAAATCAATATTTACAAAATTAAAAGACCCAGCAGTGAATGCCAGGTCTCAATAATCGCAAGAATATTATAGACTAAACGCAGCAAGTCCTAGCGAAAGCGAATTCTTCTCCTCCGTATAAATCAGATTACTAAACAATATTTATGGTTGGAATCTTTTTACTTTCACTCAAAGCTTCAATACTGATCCGAGCAGCCAGTTGTTCCGCAATGGATTTGAGTGCACGTGCCGCGGCAGATTCCGGATGCGAAATAACAACGGGTTCTCCTGTATCACTCCCGACCCTGACTGCTTGTTCCATTGGTACGGCACCCAGGAATGGGACTTTGGCGATACGTGCCAGGTCTTCACCGCCGCCGGAACCGAAGAACTCTCCGCGCATGTTTTCGACTACGCCCAGGATGGGAACTTCAAGGGTGCGGAACATTTCCAAGCCGCGGCTGGCATCCTCGAGCGACACTGCCTGGGGTAAGGTTACAATGACCACGCCGGAGAGGGGCAAGGACTGTGCCAATGATAGGGGGACATCACCAGTGCCAGGTGGGAGATCGATCACCAGGTAGTCAAGTTCGCCCCATTCCACATCTGACAAAAACTGCCGGATGGCGGAATTGAGCATGGGTCCACGCCAGATTAGCGGTTGACCGGGTTTGACCAGGAAACCCATGGACATCAATTTTAACTCCATGGGCATCGGCAGGAATAAGTTTCTTCCCATCTGTTCCGGGAATATCGTGTACTCCCATCATGGTGGGGATATTGGGACCATAAATATCTGCATCCATTAAACCCACGCAAGCACCAGCTTGTGCCAGTGCTACTGCAAGATTGGCGCTGACGGTGCTTTTTCCAACTCCGCCTTTCCCGGATGCCACCGCAATCGCATTACGGACTGGGAGCTGTAATAGCCCACGCAACCGTCCATCAGCGGGCACATTAGAATCCATCTTGATATTAACTGTTTTCACTCCCGGAATGGCAAGCACTGCCTTCCGTGCGGAATTCTCGATGCTGGTCTTTAAGGGACAGGCTGGAGTGGTCAGGACGATCGAAAAACTGACAATTCCGGATTTAATTTCCAAATCATGGACCATGTTCAATGTGACGAGATCTTTGTGCAATTCGGGGTCTTGGACCGTGCCAAGGGCTGCCAGGACCGTTTCGGGTGAGATATTTGGGGACATGATTACCTTTCAAGTTATTAAGATTATTTAAAGTTTTTGATACTCGGTCAGTGTCTTTTTCAGGAATTCCTCTGCAGATATAACTGGACCTCGGTAATTGCAGCCTGGTACAAGCCAGCTAAATCCTGGTCCGACCCGTGGAAACCGCTTGAGTGACTGCCTGCCGCAAATTGTGCAACCATGAATGGCTCGAAAAGAATCTGCATTGCATGTGCCGCAACTACTCAAGCGCGCCATCATTAGTAGGAAAGCCATCTGTTCGACGCTGTCCAGCCCGGCATTTTCCACAGCTGTAACCAGATCCTGCCAGGGTTGACTGCGTTCGCCTGCGAGGGACGAAATGTTTCCCGGAGGAAAAATCAAACCGGTATCAGATTTGTCCATGGTGGTGATTCATTCGACCTGGACCGTGCGTGAAGCCGCTTTGGCAGCCCGGGCGGCATCTTCTCGTTTTGCATTGACGGGGCGAATGGCGGAATAATATCCGGCAGATTTGGACAACCCTGCTTCGTCGTATATATTGCGCTTGAAGGAAGCCAATTCATAATCATGGTCCATCTTAATTGCATCGAACGGGCAGAATTCAGCACACAACCCACAATTCATGCAAATATCTGCGTCGATATAAAATTGAGCCGGGTCCGGGAATGGGACGCCCTGTGGCAGGATCGGTTGAACGGACGATCCAAATGCATTGCGGCGGGCAGACCTTGGCGCAAATGCCGCAGGATGTGCAGCGCATTGTCTTTTCCCCGTTTGGTCCCTCATCATAAACAAGGAAGGGCACGAAGCGGAACTCCTCGGGAACTGGGATCTTTTCCTCGGGATATTGGACGGTAAAAATTCCACGTGCATCTTTGCCGGAGCGATGGGCGATGCCTTTTTCCGTGTTATACCTTCTACCCAGCCAAACCAGGTCATCCAGATAGGTTTCAGCAAAACGCTTTAGGCTGACACCGAGACCTTTTAATATACCTTTACCATACATATCGCTCATGGGGATCTCCTAACGATCAACTTCACCCAGAACAATATCGATCGACCCGAGTACACCGACCAGGTCCGCAACTTTCTGTCCGACGCACATTGGTCCGAACGCGGTCAGGTTGATAAACGAGGGCGCGCGGACATGGTAGCGCCAGGGATTAGGTTTGCCATTTGAAATTACGTAAAAACCAAGTTCCCCCTTGGGTCCTTCCACCCGCCCATAGGCTTCACCGGGGGGCACGCGTACCTGGTACATCGGTTTTAGAGCCATAATCGGCCCTTCCGGAAGCCCTTTGACAGCTTGTTGAATAATCCGAATGCTTTGGCGGATCTCATCGAAGCGAACCATCAGGCGGTCATAAATATCGCCGTTCGAACGTACAATCACATCAAATTCGAAGCGATCATAAATGGAATAGGGCTCGGCGCGGCGGACATCATAAGGGATGCCGGAAGCCCGCAAGAATGGTCCAGCGGCTGAATATTTGATAGCATCTTCAGCCGTCAACACTCCCTGTCCGACCCCGCGCGAGCGGATAATCTCATTCTCGCTCAAGAAACGATCAAGCTCTTCAATTTTGCGAGGAAAGCGTTCAAAGAAAAGCTCCTTGATCTTTTCAAGCACCCCCTCGGGAAGGTCGCGGGCTACGCCACCAAAGCGGAAATAATTGCACATCATGCGGGAACCAGCCACGGCTTCGAAGATATCCAGGATAAGTTCACGCTCCTCCAGTGCATAAAGCATGGGGGTGAAATATGCCCCCAGGTCATTAAGCAGGGTCCCGATCAAAAATAGATGGTTCGAGATACGGGTCATCTCCGCCATTATGACCCGGATATAATCAGCACGTTCTGTCGGCTTGACATTCATCAATTTTTCAACCGCAAGCGCATAGCCAAAATTGTTGCTCATGGAAGCCAGGTAATCAAGGCGGTCAGTGTAAGGCATGTTCATGATGAAGGTATTGCGTTCGCCAATCTTCTCGTGGTTCCGATGCAGGTAACCCATAACCGGCTTGAGGTTGACAATCTTTTCGCCATCCAAAACGACAGCGACACGGAATACCCCGTGTGTGGAAGGGTGTTGAGGTCCCATATTAATAATGATATGGTCGGTATCCAATCCAACTTCTTCCTTCTGGTAAACACGCAGTGCATCGTAAAGAGCTTTTTCCGGATCGAATGTTTGACTGGCGGGGTCGAAACCATGGGGATAGGCGATATTATCGGCATAAAGATTTTTGCTTTCAGCCATAACAAGCTTCCCATCAGGCCAGCGGGATTTAAACGGCTTTCCTTCTTCTTCGAAATAAGGTTCGTGCCAATCCTTTCGCATGGGGTGACCGGCAAAACCTTCCCACATCAGGATACGGCGCAAATCGGGATGATCGGTGAACTTTATACCAAAGAGGTCCCATATTTCCCGCTCCTGCAACTCTGCTCCCGGGTAAATGGAAACCAGGGAAGGGACTTCGATCGGATCTACGCGAGGAACCTGGACCTTGAAAACCACGCCTGGCCCACCGGTTGTCTTATACACATGATAGACCACCTCCATCTTGCCTTCGGGTAAATAATCCACTCCAGTGACCGAGGAGAGGTAATCATATCCAAATTCGTCCCGGAGGGAGGTGGCAAATTCCTTGAGATTTGCAGAGTCAACTATCCATCCAGAATAACCGGGTCTGGAATCGGGGTGAAGAATCCCAGGGAAACGAGACGAAAAATCAAGAGATGGAATGGGGGCGGGAGTGGTCAAGGCAAATTCTCCTAATTCTTGTCGCCGTTTTGGATTAGAGTAATTTTGCGTGGGTCGATCAAATCCGGACCTAACATGGGGACAGGTATTTCGGCCAGATCAGGACCCTTTTTGTACCAACGGGCAGTCTTAATCGGCTCGCCTCTGATCTTCTCCTGGACCTTCATAAGACCATTTAGTAATGCCTGTGGTGTGGGTGGGCACCCAGGGACATATACGTCCACGGGGATAAATTTATCCACACCAGAGACGACGTTATAACCTTCTTTAAAGGGACCACCACCGGAAGCGCAGGCACCCATTGAAAGAACATATTTTGGTTCCGGCATCTGATTATATAATCGCACAATTACCGGGATCATTTTCTTGGTGACTGTTCCTGAGACAATCATCAAGTCGCTTTGTCGTGGAGATGGGCGCATGATTTCCATGCCGAAGCGGGCAATGTCATACCGGCTGGCTGCAGCGCATATCATTTCGATCGCGCAACAAGCCAGACCAAACATTAGCGGCCACACGGATGCACTGCGTCCCCAGTTATATATTTTATCCAAGCTGGTAATGGCTACCTGGGCTTTAATTTCTGGAGGGATTTCATATTCGGGGGAGTTCAATTCGTTCGTTTCCATGGAAATACTCCTCAGATCTTTTACTAACCAAATTGGGCGGATTATAGCTGTAAGATGAAATCGAGTCAAATTAATTATGCAAATATATATTTGCATAATTGGTATAATATCCGAGATGAAACCCACTACTCGATTTAAAATTCTTGAATATATTCGAAAACATCAAACTGCTTCTGTTAGAGAATTAAGCGCACTGATGAGAGTGAGCGGAGCCAATATTCGCCATCACCTATCTTTGTTGGCATCAAACGACCTGATAGAAGCCATTGGTATGCGGAGGGAGGGTCGGGGGAGGCCACAAAAAGTTTATGGGTTATCACGGCGAGTATTGGGGGACGGATTGGATATCCTTTCGGATAATTTGCTTGAATTATGGGAGGAAACCATCCCGAAAGAAAAGATGGAGGAAGCTCTTACATCCCTTGCTAATCGGCTGGGGAGAAACGTAGAACCCAACAAGCTGGAAATAAAACGGGTGATAGCGACAGTGGAGAGACTGAACGAATTGCGCTACCAGGCGCGCTGGGAAGCCAGTGCGGCTGGAGCGCGCGTTATCCTGGGACATTGTCCATATGCAGCAATCATTTCCAAGCACCCAGAATTGTGCAGAATGGATGGACTGATCCTTGAAACCAGGATAGCTGCATTTTTTGAACAGGAAGCAAAATTGCAACTTAATGACAAGGGTTTACCGTTTTGTGCGTTCCAAATGAGGAAGGGGAGGTAGTCGGAAGGGATTATCTTCAACAAAGAAAATGATTAGTGTTATATATTATAGAATTTGGAAAATAATTGGTTCGCTCCCGAACACATATTAGGAATTTCCGCTCTGAAATTCCTTGACTCAAGGGTGCTATAATGATTGAAGAAAAACAAAAAATCAACCCCAGATTATGAAAAGGAGGGAACCTTGCCACCCGTAAACTATAAATATGAAAAGCGTCAAAAAGAACTCGAGAAGAAAAAAAAGAAAGCGGAAAAAAATCGTCAAAAAGAGATTAAGAAGAACATAAAACCGGATGAGAAAGTTAAATCCTTCCACCGAATAATTGTGGTGAGAAATCGAAGAAATGAGATCAGTTATTGGGCAAAAGCCTCGACCAAGCTGATCCTATTTTTTATTGATGCTTTTGTATTTTAGGTCGAGTAAATGGGATGCCATACCGATTATTGGAAAACTTCCAGTGTTGAAACTGGGATTTATAATGGAATAAAATTATTTGGATCAAGGGGTTGTGGTGCTTGCAACATGTGAAGTTGAAAAGTTTTTACAAACAACACCTGAGCACTTACGAGAAATTGTTTTTGAGTTAAGGAATTTGATTGCTAGCGTTGCCCCTGATGCAGCCGAAGTTATCAGGTGGGGAGGGTTGAGTTATTTTCATGAAGGCCGAGGAGGGATCGTGAGCGCGGGAATCTGCCAAATTGGTATCCAGGAAGATCATGTGCGGCTCGGAAATTATTCATGGAGTTTTTATTGAAGATACTCAACATCTCCTAATTGGGGATCAGAAATATAAAAGATATGTGAAAATCGATTCTTTCGATATCGGCCCCGTGGGACAATCTCAAAGAATTGATCGCCTCATCTGCCAATTTTGATCCCAGGTCGCTGACAGAATAGCTCGATTTACAGAATAACAAAAAAATCCTGAAAACTTAATTTCAGGATTTTTTTGTTGGCAACCAGCTAGATTAGGCAGTGATCAAAGTCACATTGCTGGCCTGGGGACCCTTGGGACCCTGTTCCACTGTGAATTCGACCTTCTGGCCTTCTTCGAGGTTCTTGAAGCCTTCGCCTTGAATTGCGGAGAAGTGGACGAAGACGTCCGGGCCGCCTTCGTGGGTGATGAAACCATAGCCCTTGCTTCCGTTGAACCATTTTACTGTGCCGATAATACGGTCTGACATTGATTGCCTCCTTAGGCAAAAAAGAAAATTGGCGGACCCGGTTTTTCGCCATCAGAGCTATAACAAAAGACTCCCGGATTTGAACCCGTGAGCCTTTGTGGTTGCATTCCCAAAGCGAACTTACTGGTATCCTTAGTTTCACAAATATACCACGTGCAGGAAATCTAGTCAATGGAATTCAAAGGGAGTTTATTCCACAGTTACGCTTTTTGCGAGGTTCCTCGGCTGGTCTACATCCAACCCACGGATGACCGCAATATGGTAAGCAAGTAGTTGTAGTGGAATTACTGTGACTACTGGCGAGAGCATCCAGGGACATTCGGGGATCCAAAGCACATAGTCAGCCAGGGAAGCAACCAATTCATCCCCTTCCGTGGCGACTGCGATGACAGTTCCGCCGCGAGCCTTTGCCTGTTGAATCTGGCTGATCATCTTGTCGTGCCAAGGATCCCTTGGGGCAATGCAGACCACGGGCATATTTTCATCGATCAGGGCGATGGGACCGTGTTTCATTTCACCAGCAGGGTATCCCTCGGCATGCACATAGGAAATTTCCTTAAGCTTTAAGGCACCTTCGTAAGCCACCGGCATGTTAATACCCCTTCCCAGGTAGAGGCAATCGCGCACGTCTTTAAGTTCCCAGGCAATCTTGCGAACCTCTTCCTCGCGTGCCAATGCACGACCGACCACGTCTGGAACAAGACGAAGATCGGCAACCAGGGCTCTGCGGGTTTTTGGTTCAAGTGTTCCACGCAAATCTGCCAGGAAAATTGCCAGCATATACTGATCCACCAGTGGTGCGGTGAAGGCTTTGGTGGAAGCCACACCGATCTCGGGTCCGGTTTGCAT
The DNA here is from genome assembly GCA_963741635.1 of uncultured Chloroflexia bacterium. Classification (GTDB taxonomy): domain Bacteria; phylum Chloroflexota; class Anaerolineae; order Anaerolineales; family Villigracilaceae; genus UBA877. Next base: position 249,728 of record CAVUIO010000013.1, on the reverse strand, counting down.
CGAAATGGAGCCATTAGAAACGCGCATGGCTTGCGAACCAACCGCATTAACAATGCTCCACACGGTGGCTCCCTTTGACCGTCCCTCTTCCATGGCAGCCAGTGTATCTGCGGTTTCTCCAGATTGGCTGATCGCAAGAACGACATCATGAGCATCGATAATGGGATTGCTGTAACGGAACTCGGAGGCAATTTCCATTTGGCAGGGAATGCGGGCAATACTCTCGAATAAGCTGTTTGCCAACCATGCCGGCATATGCTGCCGTTCCACATGCGGTTATGGTGATATTTTGGATATCACGGGCAATTTCCGGTGTCAGGTTTAGTTCAGGCAGGGAGATTCTCCCTTCGGTAAAATCCACTCGTCCGGCTAATGTCTCGGTGAGGGAACGTACCTGTTCGTGAATCTCCTTTTGCATGAAATGACGATACTCACCTTTTTCAGCCGCAGCGGCATCCCAGGATATGATCACTTCTTTGGGAGTCACTTGCACACCCTCCAGGGTTTCCACCCCGATACTGGACCTGGTAACAACTGCCATTTGACGCGATTCAAGGAAAACAACCCGACGGGTATGTTCAAGAATGGCGGGAATATCGGAAGCGATATAATTTTCCCCATCCCCAAGGCCGAGAACGATTCCCCCGGCATTCCCGATTCGGGCGCAAACGATCTTGTCAGGTTCGTCCGCTGACAACAACACAATGGCATGTGCACCAGCAATTTCCCGGAAGGTCCGGCGGGCGGCTTCAACCAAGTCACAGCCGGATGCAAGGTGATGTTCAACCAGGTGCACAATGACTTCGGTATCGGTGTCAGATTTGAAAGTCACCCCTTCTGCAGATCAATTCGTCCCGCAGGTCGAGAAAGTTTTCGACAATCCCATTATGGACCACTACCACCCGGCCGGTGGCACCCAGGTGCGGGTGGGCATTCCGGGCAGAGGGTGCTCCATGAGTAGCCCAGCGGGTGTGACCCACGCCGGGTGTTCCATGTAATGGGGAACCATTCACCAGTTCAGTGAGACGGGACAGTTTTCCTGCATCACGGCGGATTTCGATCCTGCCATCCTGGATAACAGCCAGCCCGGCAGAATCATACCCGCGGTATTCAAGCTTTTTCAGCCCGTTCAAAACGATCGGCGTCGCATCACGCGGCCCGATATAACCCACAATTCCGCACATGGGATCCCTCCGAAATTGAAGTACTTGCATCAAACGGTTATCAAGGATTTCACGTGGTAAACACAGCGCCCTTGGAATGGAACAGTCCCCAAAATTCATGAGTGGCGTTGTTTCGTCCATTACTCTTTACCCATTGACAGAATTTTTAGCACTTCCCGTGATTTGACTTTCCGGTCACCCGAAAAGAATTGTTTGCAGGATCATTGTGGAGGGAAAGTAACCCGGGTTGTGGTCATCCCGGAGGGCATTCTGCTGATCAATCGATTTTTTCCCGGTTAATCTTTCCTGGATTGGCTCCATCTTGCAGCAGAGAACCCTCATCCTCGTCATCCCGGAACGGTTACTTATCTTGCATGGAAAGCCCGGAGATGAGTATTCCGTCCTTCCCAAATCTAAAACCAATTAAATCCTTATTAAATGGCTTAAAAGGATTATATCGCGCTTTAAAACCGTCCTTTTGTCGGTATTTTGTGAATACTGCGTCCATGTGGCTTAACAGTTTCGCAAAATCCGTTGACTTACCCCCCCAAACTGATATTATTAATCTGGAGTTAAATCTTTCTTAACCAAAAAGCCATGATCAAACGATTGTTTATACACTTGAAAAACCGAAAACACGGACAGGGCTTAGTCGAGCTCATGATTGTGGTTCCTATTTTGGCATTAATGCTTGCCGCCGTGGTGGAATATGGGATGCTACTCAACAACTACATCAAAGTCTTGGATGCGACACGTGAGGGTGCCCGGCTAGCCAGTCAGATGATCGCCTATGATCCCGTTTTCCCAATTACCCGATGAAAGATTTTTCGTGATCACAGCGAGTAAAACCTTGAGCACGATGACAACCTTCGACCTAAACGGGAACAAAGGGGACGATCTCGTCATTTCAGTTTTCAGCCTCACCGGGACGAGCATTGATTTACGGTTTCCCGACTCAAATGGGTGGAGCCTGTGCTTTAATTATTCTGTAATTATGAGTGATCCAATCCTCACGAGTGACATCCACTCATATCTAACTATCGAACAATATAATGCATTTGTTAGTAATTGGAACACTTGTACCCGCAAATTTTCAAAAGTTTCAAATGCAGACATAACGTCGCACTTGGTGTCTAATGCGATCAACTCTGGCGTTGTTCTTGTAGAAGCCTATTACAATTATTCTCAAATGTTAAAGTTGCCTATCATCGAACAATTAGGTGATCCGATCCCTGTGTTTACTTATTCTCTCATGCCGATGGGCTCAGCAATGCCAACTCCAATCCCATAACCAAGACAGACGTCAGGACGGTATTTTATGCTGATCAAGAAATCCAAGAAGCGGTTATCCCAAATGCATCACGGTCAGGTGCTGGTGGTAGTAGCGCTTTCGATCGTTGGGATCGTTGCCATCATGGGCCTGGCGCTGGATGTTGGGTCTATGCTTATCGAATACGCCCGATTACGCCGGGCGGTTGACGCAGCAGCCCTGGCAGCCGCTTTACAAATCCGTGAAGGATATGATCCTGCTGACCTGGCACCAGCCGCGAGAGATTTCTTAAAACTAAATGGATTCGATACAAACTTAGTTACCGTGGAGTATTGTGATCTAATCACCCATACCCCGGCTGACTTATGTCCAACTCCTCCTCGGAAACTGGTGCGGGTCACGGCGCATGCATCTGCACAATTAAATTTCCTTGCAGTCATTGGGATCAGAAGTGCTCCAATCGCTGCCACAGCAACTTCGCAGACAGCCTCCATCGATATGGTACTGGTGATAGACCGGTCCAAATTGATGACCTATCAACATCAGGTAGGTGAGTTAACAAACGGCGTGCAAATGCGGGATCCCAGCGTATGCAATGCCGCAAACACATCGCCGCAAGGCTATGTAGGAGACTGTGAGCCGTTTAATCACGGTCAAGGACTCGGCTATCAAATTTGTCAACAAATTCATGTTCGAACCCTATGACCGCGTTGCAGTGGTTACTTTTGATAAAGATCCTCATGTAGATCTGCATTTTGAGAGTGTAAAGGCCACGGTAATCAATACCATCGCAGGGCTCACGGTGTACGAGGGTGATGAATCCGGTGGGCCGGGCGTCTATCCGATAGGAAACCCATCCCGATATTATGATCCCGTCGGTAATTATGTGGAACCCATAACGCATTCTCTAACTTATTATGGACCGCCTGATAATCCCAATGGAAAATATCTGGGTTTTAACTGTCCGATGGCATTAATCCCCAATAATCCTGTAACAAATCCTTATTACCACGACCCGTCAAAATGTACAACGACAAACCTCGGCGGCGGCTTATTGCACGCGGCGCGGGAATTTTCCACCGGAACCCCCAGACCAACTTCACTTTGGGTTGTGGTTCTGTTAACCGATGGAGCAGCCAATGCCGGTTATGATACAAATACACCACCCAACTACTTTTGTCCAGCTGGGACATGGATTTCCGATCCCAACCACCCTCCCTACTGCAATGATGGAACAACCGATATCATTCCTGCCAACAGGCATAGTCCTATGGGTTCACCCAATTTTGACGCGGAAGATTATGCCTATTACGAAGCGGACATAGTAGGGTTGCCAACCGAGCAAGGTGGCCAAAATGCCTATCTGTATACCATCGGTTTGGGCCCAGAGGTGACCAACCTGAGCCCGGTCGACGGTACTCCGCTCGGTGAAAATTTCCTTAAGTATGCTGCAGGAGTAGGTAATGGTCAATACTACCGTGCGCCAACTGCTTCTGATTTGAACCTGATTTTCCAGTCTATTGCCAATAATATAGCAACAGTACTGACTAGATAGGGATGATGAATATGAGAATCTCAATCAAATCAAATTACTTACACAGAAGACGGTTTTTAGAGAGAGCGAACCGCTCCCAGGGTGTCGTCGAGTTTGCGTTAGCACTGCCTATCCTGTTAATGCTGCTATTCGGTATCATTGACTTCTCGCTCCTTTTCTCAGCCTGGCTGTTGATCCAGAATATGTCCAGGCAGGCAGTACGGTATGCGGTTACAGGTAATTTCAACCCGGTCTACTGTCCTGGCCCCGCGCATGATTGCAAGGATCCTGATCCGGCGGTTCAAGCACAAATGGTGGACACGGCAAGGTTGCCATCCATCCGCGATACAGCTTATCAATTCCAGAGTGGCTTGCTGATCGATCAAAGCCATAAAGATGACGGCGCCAATTCGATCCCCGGTTTTATTCAGGTGAAAGTCTGTTCCGGTCGGGTAGTAGGCGGAATTCCCTTTATTTCAACGATCGGGAAGACGGGATCGAGCATATATAGTGATTGCACTTTCTCAGGGGTTAACAAGGACGATCCGGGCGGTGCGGGAGATGAAGTGATCGTAATGGTGGATTTTAATCACCCTTACCTAACACCCTTTTTGAACCAGATCTGGCCATTTGTTCATCTAGCTTCCGCACAGCAAGGGGCTATTGAAAAATTCCGGGTCGCCCGCCTGATCACTACGCCCAATCCAATAAATCTCCCGACCCCGATCCCGACCGATACACCAATACCGTCCGATACACCAACACCATCAGACACACCGACAATCACTGTGACGTCAACAGCGTCCGATACATTTACACCGACTATCACGGACACACCGACCGTAACCTATACGCCAACCATTACAAGTACACCCACCAGTACCAACACAGCGACGAACACCGCAACTATCACCGATACGCCGACCATTACAAACACGTCGACCATTACCAACACTCCGTCTAACACCGCGACCCCATCCAAGACACCAACGCCGAGTAAAACCCCGACGGCTACAGCGACCAATGACTGCTCACTGATAACTGTCAACGGGATCACGGATGACTTAAACGGAAACTTTCATATCGACGTAACGAACAACAATAACGTTCCCATCCATCTGACCAGTACCACGATAAGCTGGTCGTTCGGTGCGCCTGGACAGAAACTGGCTATGGAAAACTTCAATTCAACAAACCTTTTTACAGGTAAAAACTTCCTATCCCCTTATACATGGAACGGGTCGGTTACACAACCGAAGAACACCACAAAAATCTTCAAGGGTAAATTCAATGGCGTCGTTGGGGCATTGTATGGGAATCTAAATATAAGTCTAGTATTTGATGTCATTTGCGGGACTGGTGGTACATTGCACGTGGACACTCCTACCTTCACCCCCACCTCGACGAAGACTAACACTCCGACCGTAACCGATACACCGACTAAAACCAATACACCAACCATAACCAATACAGCGACCATAACCAATACACCGACCATAACCCTTACACCGTCCAACACACCGACAAAGACCAACACGCCGACTAAGACCAACACGCCAACTAAGACCAACACGCCAACCCAGACACCGACGGTTTCACTTACACCGACCAGAACACCAACAACAACGCCTACACCAACGCTGACGGCGACATACGATGGAGGCTTTGGGTTTGCCCAACCACCAACCCTCAACACAAATTCAATATTGGTAATTTACCTCCGGTACCATCAGATCGACCGATGCCTACCTACGGGCAGCGCGGTTTAGTTCATTCTATGTAGGTGCACACGCAAACTAAAATCGTTTGAAGGTTGCATCAGTGTAGGATATGATTGATCTGTAACAACAAAGGAGGCCTGTGCCATAAACTGGCAAAACAGGCCTCCTTTACTATTTTATCGGTGTTTGGGAGTCTTCGAGAATATAAATTTGTCCAATGACAAGGAAGATTTATTTACTCACCAATCCATTTTCATTTGATATTTTCGGTCGTTTACTTAATGGTTTACTTACACATCTTGTGAACATTGTTATAATTCCTTTATGCATGAATCACGGGAGAATTTTGTGGAAAAACTGTTTACACGGTTATTTCCTTGGCAAATTCGCTGGAAGGGGATATTAGTCGAAGCCATTCTATTTCTAGCAGCATATACCACCTGGCTGATTTTTCGCTCTCCGGATTCAAATACCCGACTCTTGGTCGGGAATCTTGCAGTTTTGGCACCACTCGTAACCTCCGTTGTGTTGATATTTATGCTGCTCCCACAAATAAGTCTCAATTTAAGACGGACATGGCAGTTCGTTGGGCTGGCACTATTATGTTGGGTGATCGGGAACGGCATTCGAACTATTTATGAAGGTTTGCAAGGAAACCAGCTCTCTAATTTTTCGATAGCGGATGGCTTTAATTTCCTGGCATATCCGTGCTTAATTTACGCACTGGTAATTTATCCCTTTGAAAACAGGTATGCACCATCGCGGTTTCGTTTCATTTTAGACGTAACAATTTCATCTGGGGTGGTTGCCTCTTTCGGATGGTTGACACTGGTACAACCATATATATCAACCGGCCTGGAGAGACTGGTCCCTCTTATTTATCCGCTTCTTGATCTCATCTTATTAATGATTTTAGTTAATGTGTTCCTTGCCAATAGAAATTCACGGAGACCCACACTCATTTGGATCGTAGGACTGTTGGCAATTTTCTTTGCGGATTACGTTTTTAGTATCCTTGCACAATTTGGAAGCAATCGGGCTGGAAGTTTGGAGAGTTTGGGATGGGTGACTGGGGGGTTAATCTTCAGCCTTGGAAGTGTCATTCAGGTTAATTTGCACACTAATACTAGTGAGCCGACGAATTCCAGGTTGGATCTTGGGGCCCGCATCCAAAATATCCTTCCTGTAACTCTTGTATTAGCCCTGGTTTGGTTTGTAATTATGAGATGGCGGATTAGTGGGGAAATTTCAATGCTGGGACTTTGGATGAGTTTGCTGCTTGCCTTGATATTAATTGTAAGAGTGGGTATACGGACGGGAGAAGCAGAGCTTTACAAATACTGGCAACTATTCAACAGCCTGGCTGAGCCAACATTCATATGCGACAATAATGGAAAGATCCTGCTTGCCAACCCCGCTCTAGTAAAATCTCTGGCTCTGCAAGTAGAGAACCAGGTCGTAGGGAAATCATTGACAACCATCTTTAATAAAAAATCCCTGCCTCCGGAATTATTGGAGAGAGCTTCACGTCAGATTGTTTCTGTTGAAATTCCATTTTCCCAGCAACAAATTCCTTTCCTGCTCTCATTAAGTCCCATTTTTTCAGATGGGAGGAAGGTTTTGATAGCCGGTGCAGCCCACGATTTAAGTGAGCAGAAACACCAGAAAGAAGAAGTCCAGAAAGCCTACGATAAATTAAAAGTGGTTTACAAACAATTGGAGGATCTAAACCAAAAACTGGAACAAAAGGTGGAGGAACGTACTGAGACTCTGCAGGAGGCTTACCGAAAACTTGAAGAGCAAAACAGCATGCTGCAGGAACTGGATCAATTAAAAACCGATTTTGTTTCAATGGTGTCTCATGAATTGCGGACTCCTCTGACCAGCCTGAATGGCGGACTGGAATTGCTTCTTTCCCGAAAGAGACGATCCTTCTCTGACCACGAGCCGCTTGAACTGATGAAGAATGAAGTTCAGCGATTAACCCATTTCGTGGAAAATATTCTGGATCTTTCTGCAATGGAGGCGGGTCGATTGGATGCACGACTTGTCCCATTATCCATGATGGGAATCGAAAAAAATATTACCAGCCAGTTTCAAAATGTTCCAGGGTCGGACCGAATCAGATTCTCCTTGGCAGAAACCCTTCCATTCGTAATTGCGGATCCGGTTTTTTTGAATAGTGTAATTAACCACCTGGTGGACAATGCTTTAAAATATGCTCCCGGAGAAGAGGTTCTTATAGATGCTTGCCCCGCCGAAGGTAAGTTGCGATTCCAGGTTACAGATCGCGGTCCTGGAATTCCAAAGGAAAAACGGCCGCTTCTATATCAACGTTTTCAACGGCTGGACGCAAAAGATTCGCAATCTGTTTACGGATACGGCCTGGGCCTCTACTTTTCGCAACGCATGCTGCAAGCCATGGGAAGTGAACTTGCATTTGAAGAGCCGGCTGGAGGGGGCGCCCGCTTTTATTTCCTGCTTAAGGTGGCGATATGAGCATCAAGATCCTGGTGATAGATGATGACCCAACGCTTCTGCGCTTATTAAGTCAATATTTGCGCGAAGCGAATTTTAAAGTTGTGGAAGCAGCGAATGGTCCCACAGGTTTACGATTGGCATATGGCGAGAAACCGGACCTGGTTTTATTGGATGTGATGTTACCCGGAATGGATGGATGGGAAGTTTGTACCCGGTTGCGAGAACTGACTGATATACCCATCATCATGCTGACGGCTAAAACCAGCGAAGCAGACAAACTTCGCGGTTTCAATCTTGGAGTGGATGATTATGTTACCAAGCCATTTAGTTTTGCAGAACTGGTCGCGCGGATTCAGGCTGTGATTGGACGAATGCAGAATGAGAGAAAGGAAACTGGCTATATCGCTCATGGTGAAATCCTGCTGGACATGAAAAAATACCAGGCTTCTTTGGGCAGCAGGACGCTGGAATTAACTCCCACAGAATTTCGACTGCTTGAAGTGCTCGTCGAGCGCAAGGGGAAAGTGGCTTCTGATGAAGATTTGATCCGCGAAGTATGGGGCGGAAATCGCAGTGACCCTGCCCTTGTCCGGAGATATATTTTAATGCTGAGAAAAAAATTGGAACCCGACCCATCGAATCCTGTCTGGTTGAGGACCGTGCGGGGATTTGGATATCGTCTGGGTACTGCTCCTTTGAAACTTCCACCTCGGGATGGTGATTCAAATAAAAATAGAGCCTGAAGGCTCTATTATTTCAGAAAATCGGAATATCCAAAAGCGCGTAGCTATCTAAAAATGAAATAGATGGCGCTCATGATGAGAAAAGGTGCATAAGGGATGGCAGTAAACGCCTTGTATTTTTTTGATATCAACATCCCTAAAATGATAACCAGGCTAACCACACCTCCAACCAATATCGCAAAAAAAAGACAATAAAAGATAAATTGCCAGCCGAGCAGCAATCCCAGGATCCCTGAGAGGTTTACATCTCCAAATCCCAATGCTACTTCATCGGCAGGCATACTTCCTTTTTTTGCCATGCGTTTAACGAACCATTCCCCAAGAAAATAGAAGACCAGCATGATCCCAAACCCAACAGCGCCACCCAGTAGAGTGGAAGTGATCCCTGATGCAAGAGATTGTCCACTGCGCAGGTAAATTCCGATACCCAGACCAAGAACAGCACCGACAATACTAACCGGGTGCAGGATGACACGATGTTCAAGGTCGATAATTAGAACAATAGCCAGGTAAATTAGGAGCAACATTCCCAATGGAAATGGGAGAACTTGGTCATTGTAGAACCAAATCCAGAATGTTCCGACAACCATTGCGACTAGGATAATAAATGTCCGCAGGCTGCGGCGTTTCCCACAACTTGGACACTTGTGGAAGAGCAAATAATCAACCCATCTGAATTCATGATGACAGGCCGGACAGATCGGATGGGAAAATTTTCGAGTTTCCGGCAGTACATCCGCCAGGTAATTGACAAGCCAGCCTGAAAGCAAATCCAAGGATCAAGGGTACAAATATTAAATAATTCATTACCTGATTATAGCTTGAATTGGACTTGGAGTACCTAAAATATATGTCAGGAATATGACATACGACTACTTTTCAGGTACAATCTTGATTAGCGAAAATTAACGGGAGGTTACTGTGGAGAAATTCATTATTGAAGGTGGAATTCCTCTTCAAGGTGAGATTACCCCTTCGGGTAATAAAAATGCAGCTCTGCCCATCCTGGCAGCAACACTTCTGACGAACGAGCCGGTCATTTTGCACAACCTGCCAAACATCCGGGACGTGCGAGATATGTGCCAATTGGTTGCCAGCCTGGGGGTTAAAATCGAGGACTTGGGTAATAATTCGTGGCGGGTAACCGCCCAAATTGTTCGCCCAGCTGATCTCGACCCGGATCTTTGCGCTCGAATCCGCGCATCCATCCTGCTTGCCGGTCCTATGTTGGCACGTACATGTGAGGTACACCTGCCTCCACCAGGAGGAGATGTTATCGGACGCCGCAGGGTTGATACCCACCTCCTCGCATTAAAGGCTCTAGGTGCGGACATCCATTATCGACGGTCATTCGATTTCAAAGCTAAAAGTCTGAAAGGCGCAAATATCCTGCTCGACGAAGCCTCGGTGACAGCCACGGAAAATGTCATCATGGCAGCAGCCACTGCAAAGGGAACAACAATCATTCGAAACGCAGCTTCAGAACCGCACGTCCAGGAATTATGTCAGATGCTTAATATCCTTGGGGCGGATATAACAGGCATCGGATCAAACAATCTGACAATAAATGGAGTTGAGGCATTACATGGTGGTGAATTTTCTATTGGTCCGGATTACTTGGAGGTTATCAGTTTTATTGGCGCAGCCGCGGTTACTCACGGAGAAGTCAGGATTCATAAAGCTGGTCCGGAGTATCTGGATATGATCCGCATGGTTTTTCGCAGGCTGGGAGTGGATTGGAGTGTGGATGGCGAAGACGTTGTCGTTCCATCGAAACAACGTCTTAAAATCGAATCTGACCTTGGAGGAGCGATTCCTGAAATAAAAACCAATATCTGGCCGGCATTTCCCACTGATTTAATGAGCATTGCCATCGTTTTGGCTACCCAATCTCGTGGTAATGTCCTTTTTCACAACTGGATGTTCGAAGGGCGCATGTATTTTACTGATAAACTAAAAGGCATGGGCGCACAAATAATCCTGTGTGACCCCCACCGATGCATCGTAAACGGCCCCACCCGCTTATACGGGGAAAAGCTCGAAAGCCCGGATATCCGGGCCGGCATGGCAATGTTGCTGGCTGCCCTGGCAGCTGAGGGAAAATCGACCATCCGTAACGTTGGACAGATTGACCGGGGATATGAGAGAGTGGATGAAAAATTACGTTCGTTGGGGGCAAAAATCGAGCGAGCGACAGAGAACTGATATTATCAAGAATTAATGGTTAACAAAATAATCAAAGGGATTCCAGCGAAGCAACTTGAGTCCCTTTGATTATTATTAAATATAATATGCTACAAGGCTTTGGGTTGGGCGGTAACTTCCATAAATTGGGTTACGGCCTCCCGCAACATTTTCTCAGGAAGCGCGCCCACCTGCCGATGAATGATCTTTCCGCCGAACACAAAAAGCATGGTCGGGATCCCCTGCACTCCGAATTGGGTTGCCCATTGTGGATTTTCATCCGTGTTTACCTTGGCAACGATTAATTTATCGCCCAGTTCGGCAGAAATCTTCCTCAGCATTGGATCGACCATTTTACATGGTCCACACCAGGGAGCCCAAAAATCAACGATGACAGGGATTGGATTTTGCATGACGGCCTTTTCAAAGGTTGCGTCAGTCACATGAATTGGTTCGCTCATTTTTCCTCTTTTACTTTTAATGTTTTCACCGGGCATCAAAATGTAATACTCTGAGGTAATCTTGGCAGATTTCCCCAGCATCATTCCAACTGAACAATATTTATTAATCGACAAATCTATTGCTTTTTCGACATCTTTTGGTTTGATATCACTGCCCCATAGGTGATATGCGATATGAATTTCTTTCCATATTTTTGGAAAATCCACAGATCGTTTTCCTGTTACCAGAACCTGGAAATCATCGAGAATCGACCTGCTTCTTTTGCAGGATCGACACAATATCGTCACCAGTACAACCGGCAATTGCGACTAATAATAATTGCATCGGGCCAACACCTTGCTTCCCGTTGACTGTTCCCATTTGTACAGTTCCGCCGGCTGCATTCTGGGCGATAAACGATGTTTCTCCCTGCCATTTTGCCGAGATTTCAGTTATGCCTTCACCCATAATTCCTCTCGCCCGACTTTCTAAAAAGTATATCATGAAACATTTAAGCAGCAAATTATTTTTGCGCCGGTAAGATTTCGATTAAGAAGACTATTCATTTCCAAATTAAAGTACATGATCGGAAGTAAATATCTTGAACACAATATAAGATGCAAAACTGTAATTAAAGTTGCACATTTACTTTGGAATTGCTTTTATGCAGAAGCTTGCCTCGAGGGGTACCGACTTCCTTGCAGTATAATCTTCCCGTTATGCCTGACTTATTTACACGATGGAAAAATGGACTCTCCCGAACCAGTAAGGCCGCCTTTGGACGGCTGTCGAGCATGTTTGGCGCGACTGAAATCAATATCCAGACCTGGGAAGAATTAGAGAGCCTGCTAATACAGGCTGACTTGGGAATGGAGACAACCGAATCGGTTATTGAATCGCTGCAGTCAGAAGTGAGATCTGCTGGCCTGATACATACTGCCGACCTCAAATCTGTGTTGGAAAAAGATTTGCGTTCTCGCCTTGATGCTTCTCCAACTATCGAATTTTCATCAAAACCATCAATTGTCTTGCTGGTGGGTGTGAATGGATCCGGTAAAACCACTACAGCCGCCAAACTCGGGCAGCGGTTTTCAAAGGAGGGGAAACGTGTCCTGCTTGTCGCTGCAGACACCTTTAGGGCGGCTGCTGTGGACCAGCTGCAAGTTTGGGCCGAACGATTGGATGTGCCCTTTATAGCAGGTCAGATTGGGGCAGATCCCGGGGCGGTTGTATTTGATGGGATCCAATCGGCAATCTCGAGAGGTTTTGATCTCGTACTTATTGATACGGCTGGTCGTTTACATACTCGTTATAATCTAATGGAAGAACTAAAAAAAGTAAATCGAGTTGCAGGAAAAGCCCTGCCGGGGGCGCCACATGCGGTGTGGCTGGTCATGGATGCAACCACCGGGCAAAACGCAATTGTGCAGGCACGTGCGTTCAAGGAAGCGATTAATATAACAGGAATTATCCTGGCTAAACTCGATACTTCTGCGCGTGGTGGAATGGCTTTCGCGATTCACAGAGAACTTGCATTACCCATTTTATTCGCAGGTCTTGGTGAAAAAAGCTGAAGATCTGACGCTGTTTGATCCGGATGCTTTTGTAAAAGGAATTTTGTCGGAGTAATCGATGGATGAAATTGGGAAGGGAATAATTCAGATGGAAAAGGCAGCTCTGGACCGGTGGGGAAAGGGCGATCCGAGTGGATTCCTGGAAATTTGCGCACCCGATGTGGTTTATTTTGACCCTTACAGGGAGCAGCGAATCGATGGGTACCAGGCTCTGGCTGCGCTTTATGAATCCATCCGTGGACAAGTGCACTTTGATCGTTTTGAATTAATCAACCCTTTGGTGCAGGTTTCTGGCGAACTGGCAGTTTTGTCTTTTAATTATATTTCTTATTCCGGAGACCAGGAATCGCGTTGGAATTGCACAGAGGTTTACAGGCGTGAGTTTGCCAGCCAATGGCGGATCATCCATTCCCATTGGTCTTATACGAACGTATTTAAATATCAAAAAGGTTAGGAGAGATTTTTCAATGCAGGAATTCCTTGATCGATTGCATACAGCAGGGGAAATACTCCGACGACTAATGGTGCGTCTTTGACTTACCTAATAAAGAAGCCCAATTAATCGATCTCGAAAAAGAGATCAATAATCCTAAGTTTTGGGACGACCCTGCACATGCACAACAGGTAAGCAAGATAGCAGCTGGCTTGCGTGAAGAAGTGGAAGATTGGCACCGCTTTGAACGACGCATCAAAGATGCAGAAGAACTGGCTGGCTTGGACGATGAATCCATGCGCGCTGATTTGGAATCCGAGATTTCTGCCATGGAAACCGAATTGGAGAAACGATCCTTTACCGCCATGCTTTCAGGACCATACGATTCCGATGATGCTTTCCTCGCGATCCATGCTGGGGCAGGGGGAACCGATTCGCAGGATTGGGCTGCCATGCTCATGCGCATGTATCTCCGGTGGGCGGAAAAAAATGGATATAAGACAGAGATCCTGGATTCCAGCGAAGGTGAAGAAGCCGGTATAAAATCAGCAACGATCAGTATCAACGGGAAATATGCATATGGCTATTTACGATCTGAAAAGGGTGTTCACAGGCTGGTCCGTCTCTCTCCGTTCGACTCTGCCCATCGCCGGCACACATCTTTTACCCTTGTGGAAGTGCTGCCTCAGGTTGCTTTCGACAGCCCTGACGTCCAAATAGACCCCGCGGATTTAAAAATTGATGTTTTCAGATCCTCCGGTGCAGGCGGACAAAACGTTCAAAAGAATGCCACCGCCATAAGAATCACCCATATTCCGAGCGGGATCGTGGTGACTTGTCAAAATGAACGATCTCAATCCCAGAACCGTGAATTTGCAATGCGAATCTTACGCTCACGGTTGTTGGAGATTAAGAAAGCAGAAAAAGATGAAGAAATAGCAGTTCTCCGCGGCGAATACACCAAGGCTGAGTGGGGCAGCCAAATCCGGTCTTATGTGATTCATCCGTACCAAATGGTTAAAGATCACCGGACGGAGCATGAAACAGGCAACACCCAGGCGGTTCTGGATGGTAACCTGGATGAATTCATGGAAGCTTACTTGCGAAAAGACGGGCAATCTCAAAATCGGGCTTGACGCTCATGGGCATCGCCGATATAATCAGCCCGCTTAATAGGAATAAAATAAAGGAGTATGGAATGCCCCCACAACCAAAACGAAAACTTTCAAAAGGCCGCCGCGACCGTCGCCGTGCACATGACGCACTGGAAGCAACTAATCTGGTGGCTTGTTCTAATTGCGGGACAATGATATTATCGCATATTGTTTGCCCGAATTGCGGTTTTTATAAAGGACGCGAAGTAATAGAGATCAAAAAAGAAGAAAAGAAGAAATAAAGGGACTTCAGGAAGGCTGCGGGCCGTGAATTTCACGGCCCGCTTTTTACTTAAAGAGAGTAGAACACGACCCCCGCAATTAGCAGGCTATCTAAATTATAATAGACTAAGAGATTAGTTTCCATAAAGTATATATATTTTGGATATTATGCTTCCCTGAAATCAGGAGAAACTTATGAGTTTGAGCCAAGTCGCCAGTTCAATACCCGTCTCACCAACCATTGCTTTGAATGAGGAAGCCCGCCTGTTGCGAGAAAAAGGGGAACCAGTGATTCATTTGGGGATCGGCGAACCAAAAAACAAGACGCCCATCACGGCAATCTTGAGTTCCGCAGCCAAACTGGGCAGCGGGGATGTTAAATATGTGCCAACAGATGGGACCCCTTCTTTAAAAAAGGCCATTATTCGATACAGTGAGGAAAATTATGACCGGGTGGTTGCTCCGCAAAACATCATTGTCTCCGACGGTGCAAAACAATCCTTGTTTAACATTCTATTCTCCCTGTGCAACCCCCAGGATGAAGTGATTGTAATCGCCCCGTACTGGGTGAGTTACCCGGAAATGATCAAGATGATTGGGGCTACCCCGGTCATCGTAACCCCTGAAAATGGTAGCTTTGTACCACGGTTTGATGAAATCGAACGTGTTGTCGGTTCATACACGAAGGCAATCATTGTCAATAGTCCCAATAACCCTTCCGGGATGATATATCCCGAAGAGTTGATCAATAAAAT
Organism: uncultured Chloroflexia bacterium; assembly: GCA_963741635.1. Lineage (GTDB taxonomy): Bacteria > Chloroflexota > Anaerolineae > Anaerolineales > Villigracilaceae > UBA877. The sequence goes on along the minus strand of CAVUIO010000013.1, from coordinate 234,053 downwards.
CGTCGACCTTTGCGAACGCAAAGGCATTTATATGATTTGCGATGATATTTACCATAAACTCGTTTTCGACGGCAAGGTGGCTGTCCCTGCGTGCAAATATACTCATAAGGACGTTGAAAATTCGAAAATCATACTGGTGAATGGTGTAGCAAAGCTTTACGGGATGACCGGGTTTCGGGTGGGATGGGTAATTGCCCCTCAAAAATTAGTTGAGATCATGACAAATGTCCAGTCACAGACCACGACGTGTGTATCACCGGTTATGCAGGCTGCTGCAGAAGGTGCCTTGACCGGCATGCAATCTATGGTCGAATCCCTGCGCCTATCCATTCAAAACAATCGGGATGTCCTGCTGCAGGAGCTGCAATCGTTCACAGACGTGCATTGCATCAAACCCCAGGGTACCTTTTATGCGCTTCCCGATTTCCAGGCTTATTGTCGAACAAGCGTTGCCAGGAATTCAGTGGAACTCTGCCATTTCCTGCTCAAAAAAGCTTTGGTTGTTACCGTACCAGGCAAGGAATTTGGGATGGAAAACCATCTTCGGATTAGTTATGCCGGTACAGTCAAAGAGTTAACGGAAGGAGTTGAACGAATGAAGTGGGCGTTGGATCCAAATGCACCGAGCGATATATATATCGGTGATCGAAAACTGGTGAGAGATTGGCTGTAGGGAGATTTATTTACTTAGTAATCTTGTAAGCGAATGATGGAGATTGATGGATGAACAATTTATTAAATATTAAAACCCCCGCAGAAGTTCAAGCCTCAGCGACGCGTGCTGATTACGGATTGGAATCTCTTGGATTGAGCAATCTCCATAAAGTATATTGGAATCTGCCAACCGAAGCGTTATACGAAGAAGTGATCTTTCGTGGCGAGGCTAATCATCTCAAGCCAGGGGCCAATCGTGGTGAATACAGGTAAACACACCGCACGCGCGGCCAATGATAAATTTATCGTACGCGAAGGCACCTCGGAAAATAACATCTGGTGGGGACAGTATAACCGGCCATTTGGAGCAGACAAATTCGATGAGTTATTCTCCCGCTTGCAGGGATATCTGCAGGGCAGGGATATTTTTATCCAGGATTGCTATGGTGGCTCCGACCCTGATTACCGCTTACCTGTGCGGGTTATAACGGAGACCGCCTGGCACAGCCTGTTTGCAAGGAACATGTTCATAAAACCAGAGACGACGGAGGAATACCGGCGATTTTCACCCGAATTTACTGTCATTGCAGCGCCAGGCTTTAAATCATTTCCACAGATCGACCAAACTCCCACTGAAACATTCATTGTTCTTAATTTTGCTCAAAAGCTTTGCATCATCGGGAATACGGCTTACGGAGGCGAAATTAAGAAATCCGTTTTCACGCTTCTTAATTACCTTTTGCCATTGCAAGACGGGGTAATGACAATGCATTGCTCCGCCAATGTGGGTAAAAGCGGGGATGTGGCGCTTTTCTTCGGCCTTTCAGGGACTGGGAAAACCACCCTCTCGGCAGACCCAAATCGAGGGTTGATTGGTGACGACGAACACGGTTGGTCAGACAATGGGGTTTTTAATTTTGAGGATGGTTGTTATGCAAAGGTTATCGAACTTTCGCCGACTGCAGAACCTCAAATTTATGCCTGTACTCGAAGGTTTGGAACCGTACTTGAAAATGTTGTTTATGATCCGGTATCTCGCCATATCGACCTGGATGACGACTCGATAACCGAGAATACACGAGCAGCCTATCCGTTGACTTTCATCGAGAATGCAGTTCCTGAAAAACGTGGCGGACATCCGAAAAATATCATTTTCCTGACGTGTGATGCCTCCGGTGTAATGCCACCCATCGCGCGCCTTACCGTCGAACAAGCCATGTACCATTTTATATCCGGGTATACATCCAAGATTGCAGGTACCGAAGTGGGCTTGCGGGACGAACCAGAAATTACCTTCAGTGCGTGCTTCGGCGGTCCTTTCATGGTGCATAAACCGGCATTTTATGCCGAACTGCTCAGGCGTAAAATCGAAAGATATGATGTTAAATGCTGGTTGGTTAATACGGGTTGGGTTGGAGGACCTTACGGCGTTGGAAAGCGTATCAGTATCAAGCATACACGCAATCTTCTTACAGCCGTTTTGAATGGCGTTTTGGAAAATGTCGAGTTCTATCAAGATCCCATATTCGGTTTTGAAGTCCCAAAAATTTGCCCTGATGTTCCTGAAGATGTAATGTATCCCTCCCGGTCATGGCAAAAAGAAACAGAATACTGGAGAAAGTATAAACAACTTGCATCTCGTTTTATCGATAATATGAAAAAATTTGAATTGGACACTCCCGTGGAAATCGTTCAGGCAGGGCCTAAAATATAATAGAGGACTGTTTAAAAAAACGTCCATGGGCAGCCCCGAAATATCGAAGTGGACAAGATTTTGTCAGGAGGCAAAAAAATTGGCGGTTCTTTGGACCGCCAATTTTTCTAAATTATGAGTAATTAAAGGCAAACCAATTCCCGCGTTTTTATTTGTAGATAAAGAACTTTATCTTTTGCACAATCATATTACTCGTTTTCGGGAGTTTCTTCTTCTTTTTCGTTTTCTCCTGGTTTTATTTTCCAGGGCTTGAATTGAGCAACCAGTCGACCTGGAATCCGGCCTTGCATCATGACACCCTTTCGTCCGTGTTCAAGCCTTTCGATCTGGCCAAATTCATGAAAAAGAGAAATAAGCTGCCCCTCCTGGTAAGGGACGCGGACTTGTATGGAAGTAAACGTTTCAAATAAGGTGCTGCGAAGCAATCCAAGCAGATCATCTACCCCTTCGCCGGTGAGCGCGGATATTGCCACTGCTTGGGGAAACCTCTCTACCGCACTGCGTGCTGCAACCGGGTCGGACAAGCGATCAATTTTATTTAGGACTGTTATTACAGGAACATTTTCAGCTTGGATATCTTCCAGTGTCTCATGGACAGCTTCTGCCTGGTTCATGGCATTGCGATGGGAAATGTCCACAACATGTAAAAGCAAATCCGCTTCTGCAATTTCTTCCAAGGTGGCACGAAATGCAGCCACCAGGGTAGTGGGGAGTTTCTGGATGAAACCAACTGTATCGGTAAAAAGCGCCTGGTTACCACCAGGGAGATCCACACGTCGGGTGGTTGGATCGAGTGTGGCGAATAATTGGTCAGCAACATAAATATCTGCGGTCGCCAGTCGATTAAGAAGGGTGGATTTCCCGGCGTTGGTGTACCCTACCAGAGCCACGGAAGGAATACGGGTTCGTTTTCGTTGAACACGCTGGCGAAGACGTCGGGCACGGACTTTTTCGATTTCCCCCTTGAGATGGGAAATCTCGTGCCTGACGGCTCGGCGGTCGACCTCCAACTGAGTTTCTCCGGGTCCCCGCAAGCCTACGCCGCCCACTGACCCCGATCGTCCTCCCCCTCCACCAGCCTGACGGGCGAGATGTGTCCACTGACCGGTCAGGCGCGGTAAAAAATATTCGTATTGTGCTAACTTGACCTGTAGTTGCCCTTCGCTTGTATGAGCATGCTGTGCAAAAATATCCAAAATAACAGCCGTCCGATCAAGAATCCGGATGTTCTCACCGATGTGCTCTTCGAGTTCACGCTGATGGCGGGGAGAAAGTTCATTATCGAAGACTACTGCACGCGCCAGGCTGTCCTCTGCTAAGGCTTTGAGTTCTTCCACTTTCCCGGACCCTATGAAAGTCTCTGGGTTGGGGCGGTTGATTTTTTGGGTTAATTCACCGACAACTTCCAATCCGGCAGTATCACATAAGAGCGAAAGCTCGGCAAGAGAATCTTCGAGAGTAAGTATATGGTCCTGACCGTGGACTTCGACTCCGACCAAAAAGACACGTTCCCGCGGAGGGGTCGTAGGGGTGGAATTTTTCTTGTGCATTAAAAATCCTTATTATTTTTGAGAGGTGATCCAAGTCCAAAGGGTTGCACCGACGACTTGAAGGCTGTGCGCCGATACTTTGTCCAATGTATCAGCAGTTGTGTGCCAGTAGGGATAATCAAAATCGATAATATCAACAGCTGGTATACCGGCAGCGATAAATGGAGAGTGGTCATCTATCATGTCGTATTTTGGGGATGCAATAAAATATGCCCCATATCCCAAGGCTGCAGCCTGGGACCATATTTCTGATGTCAACGTTGGATCGGAATTGCGTTCCTCATAGATATTTAAGTTTGCGTCACCGACCATATCCACAACAATAGCCGCTTGCGGTTTCATTGTCAGAGATTGCACAAAAGCTTGCGACCCCATGATCCACTGACGATTATCCAAGCCACCATTATCTTCTGCGTCAAAAAAAACCAATTCGACCGGGATGCTGTTCTTGGGTAAAGTCCGCGCAAGTTCAAGGAGAATGGAACCCCGGATGCACCATCATTGGCACCGGGTACTGGTTGGGTGCGTCTTGTACCGGTATCTTGATCAGCAAAAAGACGACTATCATAGTGGGCTCCTACAATTATGCGAGGAGCAGCATCCGAGTAGGTGGCAATAATATTTTGTATGGAAAATCCAAGCCAGTCGGTGGTTTGAACCTGAACCTTCCAATCCGCCTTTTCTAATTCCTGCTGAATATAATTGATTACTTCGGAATGAGCAGTGCTTCCCGGGGTGCGCGATCCAAAACCGACTTGTGCGGCCACATCCTGGTAGGCACGTTGTCCATTGAAGGGATTGGCAGATGAAAATGTGTGAATTGCGAACCATGCTGAGAATGCAATGGAAACGATTCCCAGGAAAGCCAATATAAAAAGTAAGATTTTGCGCGTAGCCATTAATTATTCGTGTTTGTTATTAGAACCGATCCAGTTCATGTAAGTACAAGGTGAAATGTAATTCATAAATTTTCAATATTTACATTTTCTCTGGATCACGATATTGTACCATTTTGGTTTTTAAGGGATGTGATTTATAATCAAAAAAGAGGGAACGCACAATGCAAAAAAATATATTGGACATTCAGCTGAAGGATGCAGGGCAATTGACCGGGATAAATTGGGCAGCCTGGCTGGAGAGTACGGAAAATTGGAAATTACTCGGTTCATATAAATTCACTCAGAAGCAATATAAAGAACTTTTAAAACTTATTGGTAGATCAGAAATTAGGACCTGGATAAACAATGCATTGGCAAGTAAAAGTATTCACTCCCGAACTGTACCAAAAGGGACAAGTCTCGCCGGACAGAGAATGTATGTTTTCCCAAACCGGGGATCTAAGAGGGTTTTATTGGTAGGTGGGGGAAAAATTTCCGGAAGTGCTCGCAGGCTTTGGCAGGGGCTTTCCGAGAGAAAACCAGGGAATTCGGTTTTAGATCATGGAACACTCCCTTCAACATATGACACCGATTTGGTTCCTTATCATCTTCCTCGTTCCCTGGACCGCATCATGGAACTAATAACAAAAACAGCTGATTGTAATGGAGGTTGTCTGGCAATTCGATCGGGAGATTACCTTGTTATCAAAGCGCAAGCAAACGGTTCAAAATATTTGGACCAGCGCTTTCCTTTATCTCAAAATCCATTGCTTCAGGAGATCGTGCTACATCGAAAGTATCGCATGCTAAATAAAACCGATCCATTGTGGAAGGTCGTTCCGCGAATGGATTTCAAACCTTCAACCAAAGTCTGGTTTGCTTTACCATTGATTATTGGAAAACGTGTAATCGGATTGGTTGCTGTGTGGAGCAGCAACCAATTTCCACAAGAAAATATAAATAGACTACAGTTATTGGTTGAACGAGCTGCATCTGCAGTAGAAGGTAACATTGCATTTTCGGAACTGTCTGGCCATTTACATAGGCTGGCATACTTAAACGATTTTGCCGTTACAGTATTTGCTTCGGTGAATATGGAGCAAATAGTGCAGCGAACGTTTGCCCTTCTGTCACGGGCATTTAATACATCGCGGACATTTATAAAATTATTAGTCCCCAACGGTACCAGCCTTCAATTTTATGCTGACCAGGGGGAAACAATTAGATCTAAAAAAATTATGGATCCGATCATCCCCACCGAGGTTGAAAAAGGACAAATTTATCATCCTGATCTAATCGTGTCTGATACGGCATATAAAGTTGTTTATAAGGGTTCGAAATCAGTTTTGATGACCCCTATTAAATATCAAAAAAAAGTGATCGGTGTGTTAGGGCTTGAAAGTGATAGGGAGGGTGCTTTTACGGTAAATGACGAGCACTTGATTGCGGTCATAGCCAGTTATATCGCCGGTTTCATCGAAAATAATTTACTTCGCGAAGAAGCCGAAACCAGGGTTCGAAACCTGAACCTGATCCACGAAGTTGTAGAACAAGTCATTGGTCAAACTGATGTTCGTCAGGTGGCGCAAGCTGCTGCCGAGTTAATGGCACACAATTTCGATTATGAACGGGTTGCTGTTGCTCTGGTCCGAGGACCCAAAAAAGAGCTGCAAGTTGCAGGGATAGGGGGAAAAATAGCCGAAGATACTCAACACAATTTGAAAGCTATGAATTCGCAGAAGGAAAACAGCGTCGCGGTATTAGTCGCAGAGACAGGTAAAAGCATTTTGGTAAATAACGGTCATTCTGATTCTGTTGGCTTGCCTGGAACCGAGTGGAGAAATAAGTCGGGGATGTGCGTTGCGTTGAAGGAAGGAGAGCAATCTTTCGGCATTATAGAAGTGATGGGTAAAGAAAATAATGTATTTACAAAAAACGACCTGATTGTGCTCGAAAGCCTGGGTGGAATCCTTGCCAGTGTGATCTCTAATGTCGGACAATACCAAAAATTGCAAATGACCGTGAAACAATTGCGTGCTACGCAGGATGAACTTCAGGAGCATATTGCCGCGCAGCAGATGGCAGAAAGACGGCTTGTGCAGGCAGCAAAACTTGCAGCAGTGGGCGAAATGGCTGCCGGGATCGCCCACGAATTAAATAATCCTTTAACGACCGTTACAGGATTTACTGAATTGACCATGGAAGAGGTATCACCCGATTCCCGGGTGCATGCAGACCTTGAGTTAGTTCTGAGGGAAGCTCACCGTGCAACGGACGTTGTCCGGCGTTTGCTGGATTTTGCCCGCCAAAGCGATAGTGTTCGGACCCACTCAGACATGAATGAAATCGTAAACGAGGTGTTGGCTTTAGTTAACCACCTCATGCATTCAAATGGTGTGGCCTTGATCACCGACCTTTCCAAAGGCCTTCCTACGATTTCCGTTGACCGAAACCAAATCAAACAGGTAATCCTGAATTTAATTCATAATGCCTTACATGCCATGACTAAAGGTGGTGAATTGCGCATATCCACAAATCGTCAAAGCCGGGATCATCAGGATTGGGTGACAGTTGTTGTAACCGATTCCGGTGTGGGTATTGCCCCCGAAAACATGGAGCGTATCTTTGAACCGTTTTTTACTACCCGTGCAAAAGAGGGTGGCACTGGCCTGGGATTATCAATTTCTTATGGAATTGTAGCCGAGCATGGTGGTTTCATAGAAGCAGAGAGTAAGCTCGGAAAAGGTTCCATCTTTTCAATTTGGATCCCGGTAGAGGTAAATTGATGACTGATACCCAAATTTTGGTGGTCGATGATGAACCGGGGATCACCCGCCTATGTGAGCGGTTATTAATTCGTGCCGGCTATGGCGTCACCACGTATACGGATCCAGCCGCAGCAATAACATTTGTTGAAAAGAATAAAATCGACTTGTTACTCGTTGACATTCGCATGCCGGAAATCAGCGGCTTTGATGTAATTGCGCGTGTTAAACAACACCAACCGGATATTGCCGTACTGGTGATGACTGGATTTGGGACAGTGGATACCGCCATCCAGGCACTACGTCAGGGAGTCGATGGTCTCCTCTTAAACCATTTGATTCAAGTAGTGAATTTCTCCTGACGGTAAAACAAGCGCTCGAGGATAATTTAAAAAAGCGGGATGTTGCCCTGATCCAGGCTTTACGCCCCTTATTCGTCGTCACAGAAACCTTTTTAGAAGAAACCCAACCCGAGCGGCTGGTGGAAATTATCGTGGACACGGTTTGCGAACACCTGCATTGTAAAAATGCCGGGTATTACCAGTATTCAGAAAATGATGGTTCGTATAAATTAATCGCTGGTCGTGGAATTTCAATTCCAGCTGAGATTTTCGAACCAAATTCAAGGTTGGTTGGTCAAACCAATGCCATAGAAGCCCCAATCTGGATAAACGCAAGCGGATCGGACGCAACCGGCATTCAATCCATCCTGGTATCTTTAAAATTTAAGTTCAGGATTTTTTGCGCCAATTTCGAGTCTTAAGGTGCGCAGTATATTATATGTAGGGCGAAAAGAAAACGAGTCTGCATTTCGCGAAGTGGAATGGGAAATGTTCCTGCTCATTATTCGGCAGGCGTCCATCGCGATGGAGAATGCAAAGTTGTACGAAGAGTTGCGGAAATATGTCAAACGCATAGAAGAATCGCAGCAGGCGCTAATTAGGGCTGAGAAAATGGCTGCTGCGGGCCGTTTAACCGCCTCCATAGCACATGAGATCAATAATCCTTTGCAGGCTGTCCAGAATTGCATGCACCTTGCAACTCGCCCTGAACTTTCTCAAAATAAACGTCGGGAATACATAGACCTGGCAAACCATGAACTTGATCGATTAATGAGGACAGTTCAACGCATGCTCGATTTTTATCGTCCGGGAAGCGTGGACCCGCAGAGGGTAAACATCGTGATCCTCCTACGGCGGGTGATTAAACTCCTTTCGGCGCAGCTGGAGGGGCGAAATATACGGGTAAGTTCAAGGTATTCCTCTAAAATTCCATCCATTTTAGCAGTCAGCAGCCAATTGGAACAAGTTTTTATTAATCTCATCCTTAATGCGTATGATGCAATGCCAGAGGGAGGGGAATTGTTTATTAGTGCAAACCCGGTGGAGGATATGGTTGAAATCTTGGTCGAGGACACAGGTCCGGGGATAGCAGAAGAAAATCGAACCCGCATTTTTGAGCCATTCGTCAGCACAAAAAAGGGAGGTACGGGTCTGGGATTAACGGTAAGTTATGGTATTATCGCCGCACATGGCGGCAGCCTTGACCTTGTCCCTGGTAATGGTCACGGGGCTTGTTTTAAGGTGTCTTTACCCGTAAAGGAAAAAACATGACCAAAAAAGGCAGCATTCTGGTCGTTGATGACGAACCGGTGGAAAGGCAAACGCTATCAGATATCCTCAAGCTGGAAGGGTATCAAGTCGCCGCAGTTGGGTCAGGAGAAGCTGCTGTAGATTATGTGCGTTTAAATTCGGTGGATTTGATGCTGCTGGATTTAAGAATGACAGGTATGAGTGGATTGGATGTCATCAAGATCTTGAAGCGCTCTGCGCCGGATGTGGAAATTATTCTGCTAACCGCGCATGGCTCCATGGACTCTGCAATTGAAGCACTTCGCAGCCGGATCCAGGATTATTTACTTAAACCAGCCTCTCCTGCACTCATATTGGAGAGTGTTGCGCGTGGATTAGCACGACGAAATGCCAAAATCGAATCGCGGGAGCATCAGGATATAAACAGTAATGCAGACAATACGATAGTGACGTTGGGTGATGGCACCGTGATTGATTTTGGTAGAAGATTGGTCCGATCAGGGACGCGAACCATTTTTCTTACCCCCGCAGAGGGAAGGCTGCTTAAGATCTTTGCAGAAAATATGGGGAAGGTATTTACCCATCGGGAATTGGTGTTACTTGTGCAAGGATATTCAGCTTCACAGCAGGAAGCACCTGAAATCCTTAGACCGTTGGTCAGTAGGTTAAGGTTTAAACTGTCAAGGATTCCTGCTTTATTACGGAGAATCGTCAGCGTACGAGGGACCGGGTATGTGTTTGAAAATGAAAAATCGTGATTGACCAAGAGAATGGGGAATTAAATACTTGGTACATCGACAATACTATCAAGAGCATAGGTACTCAAATATCTGTTCCTGGAAACATTCAGGGTCAAGGGGATTAGTTAAAAAACCATCAAAGTTGGATACGGGAAACTTCTCTTTCATGAAATTGGATTCCTCGAATGCCATTGCGATAAGAGGAATTCCCTTTAATTGTTCTGAAGAACGAAGGGTTTTGAGTACGGAATTTCTATCATCATTCGGGAGGAGGATGTCCAGAAGGATGAGATTGAGGTGAGGAAGGGAAGTGGCAAATTCTGTTAGTTCATAACCGGAGAGTTTCCATTCACTAAAGATACCCATGGAATCCAGCATCCGTGCTAGCTGAATAAAATTGGATGCATCATCTTCAACAATGAGGACGGTACAATTTGGAGGTATGTAGCTCTTGTTCATGTTCAAAGAATCTTTGGCTGAAGGCGGGTTTGCATCTGCTGAAATAAGTTTTTTCATTATCTTCAAATAAGGTTTTGGTCAATTATTTCATGAATAACTATCATCACATAACCGCGATTAAATAATTGGTATATGGGTTATTCCAGGGTAAGTAAGGTGTGATTGTAAGTGCTACAATAGGATTAAATATTCGATTTATTCTAGCATGTGAAATATTTACAAGCATAACAGCATCCTTGCAATTTCCCGTCGATGAAATGAAAAGAAATCCCGGAAGATATTAAAGAATCAAATGTTATAGGAGTTGCTCAATGAAACAAGGAAACAGCTTGACATTGCAGTCGATTAATACTTTGCGGTTCCTGTCGGCGGACATGGTCCAAAAAGCAAATTCCGGGCACCCTGGGCTCCCAATGGGATGTGCCGCGATTGCCTACACTATTTGGACCAGGCACCTGAGACATAATCCTGAAAACCCACGCTGGCCAAATCGGGATCGGTTTATTCTTTCCGGCGGCCATGGATGTGCACTTTTGTATTCTCTGCTGCATTTGACTGGCTACAATCTCCCATTGGACGAGTTAAAAAATTTTCGACAATGGGGTAGCAAGACCCCTGGTCACCCTGAATATGGATTAACTCCCGGGGTGGAAGTGACCACCGGTCCCTTGGGTCAGGGGTTCACCAATGGAGTGGGAATGGCAATTGCCGAAGCCCACCTTGCTGCTGAATTCAACACGCCTGTTCATAAGCTAATTGACCATTTTGTTTATGCAATTGTGACCGATGGGGATTTAATGGAAGGGATTTCTTCGGAGGCGGCTTCGTTGGCTGGGCATCTCCGTTTAGGGAAATTGATTTATCTGTATGATGATAATCATATATCCATAGACGGCTCAACAGAAATCGCATTTACCGAAAACCGTGCAGCCCGGTTCGAAGCTTATGACTGGCAGGTTTTACGGGTGTCTGATGGAAATGATGTGGAAGAAATCGATGCTGCTGTCATCCAGGCAAAGACTGATCCTCGCCCTTCGATTATTGTTTGTCGGACGACGATTGGGTTTGGGTTGCCTACAAGGGCAGGCACAAGCAAGGCACATGGGGAACCGCCTGGTGAAGAGGAATTGAACGGGGCCAAGCTAAAGTTGGGGTGGCCGTTGGAACCTCGTTTCCTAATTCCCGAGGACGTCCGTCTGCATTTTCGCCTGGCAATTGATAAAGGCAAAAAATGGGAGCAGGATTGGAAATCTGGAATGGAGACTTATCGGTCTGAGGAGCCCGCAAAAGCTGCCGAACTGGAACGACGTTTGAGCGGCGACCTGCCAAAAGGCTGGGAATCCGTACTTCCGGTCTTTCCCACCGACGAAAAAGGAATGGGAACACGGGTTGCCTCGGGAAAAGTTATCAATATTCTGGCAAAAAAAATACCCGAACTCATTGGCGGGTCTGCAGACCTGGCTCCTTCAACCAAGACCTGGATCGACGGAGTCCCGGCTTTTGAACCATCTACCCCGGAAGGACGAAATTTTCACTTTGGTGTCCGGGAACATGCCATGGGAGGTGTGGTCAATGGGATGGCGGTTCATGGCGGAGTTGTCCCATATGGGGCTACTTTCCTGGCTTTTGCTGACTATATGCGCGAGCCCATCCGGCTCTCTGCGATTTCGCATTACCCAAGCATCTGGGTTTTTACTCATGACAGCATTGGCGTTGGCGAAGATGGTCCTACTCACCAGCCAGTGGAACACCTGGCAACTTTACGGGCGATTCCGGGAATGACGGTGATTCGCCCGGCGGATGCGAATGAGACTGCAGCAGCCTGGAAAGTCGCGCTGGAACACAGGCACCAACCAACTTTGATGGCGCTAACTCGGCAAAATGTCCCAACCCTTGATCGGACACTTTTCGCACCTGCCGAAGGGCTGGCGAAAGGTGCTTATGTTTTGGCAGATGTTGGCGAAGGCGATCCGGAATTAATCTTGATGGCCTCCGGTTCGGAAGTAAGTTTGATCGTTGAAGCTGGGCTACGCCTTGCAGCAGAAGCCGTTGCAGTGCGTTTGGTTTCATTCCCTTCGTGGGAGTTGTTTGAAGAGCAGGATAAATCCTATCGCGAAATCGTGTTGCCCAGTAAAATAAACCTCCGGTTGGCTGTGGAAGCGGGTGTAACCATGGGCTGGGAGCGATGGGTGGGCGAGAAAGGTGAAATCCTGGGGATCAACCGTTATGGAGCATCTGCGCCGGCTGAGGTAGTGTTTCGGGAACTCGGATTTACAATTGGGAATATTGTAAGCATGGGATTAAGATTACTTGGAAGGTAAAATGCGTATAGCCACTTAATATTTTACTTTTATTTTTTTATATTTAGATAATTGGTTAAATATTAACGGAGGAGTAGAATGCGTGAGAGAAAAATAAATATAAAAATAGCCACGCAAAAAGATCGGTCTTATAACAAAGGCGATAAACAAACAACAGATACGGAGTTGAAGAGAATTACTAAAAACAGACAAGAGCGGAAAGAATATTCCTCGCAATTTAGAATCAAACCAGATTGGCGAGGATCTGGAAAAATGTAAACGTCAACTAAAACGGTTGGAGGCGATGTTAGATTGTGTTGGGGGACCGGTATTCTCGGTTGACCATAATTATTGTTATACAAGCTTCAATAAAAATCATTCCAATTCGATGAAAAAACTTTATGGGGCGGAAATCAGAATTGGAACTAGTATGTTAAATTACCATACAAATCCAGAAGATAGGAAGGAAGCGAAAAAAAATATTGACCGGGCATTTCGTGGGGAAAATGTAACTATCGAATCATTTGCAGGGGAGGAAATCACTGTCCCGGACATTTCTTTGAAATTGCTCATTATCCTGTAAGGGGTATAAAGGGCGCGGTCGAAGAAGTCACAGTTTATGCTAGGGACATCACGGAAATCAAAAACCACGAAGAAGAAAACCAGCGAATTAGCAGGACAATAAAGACCCTGAGTAATAGCAATCAGGCGATGATGCGAGCCAAAAATGAAACCGAGTATATGGAAGAAGTATGCCGGAATATCGAAAATGATTGTGGCTATGCCATGGTATGGATCGGCATGGCTGAAAAAGATAAAAGTAAATCAGTTCGTCCGGTGATCATGGGCTGGGTTTGAAGATGGATACTTGGAAAACGCAAAGATATCCTGGGGAGATAATGAGCGTGGTCGGGGACCTACGGGCACAGCCATCCGAACTGGAAAAGTGTCCATTTGCAGGAATATGCTCACCGATCCAAAATTTAAACCATGGCGCCTCGAGGCGGTCAGACATGGTTATGCCTCATCCATTGCTTTACCTTTGATTTCTGGAGACCAACCTTTTGGAGCCTTAACCATCTATTCAAAACAACACGGATGCATTTAAAAACGAAGAAGTGAAACTTCTTTCAGAATTGGCCAGCGACCTTGCTTATGGGATAACGGCATTCAAGTTGCGTGCTGAACAAAAAAGAACTGATGATGCGCTCAGGGATAGTGAGGAAAAATTACGGCATGCAAATGAGCTGCTCGATACTGTCACGGAGGGAACCCGGGTAATCATATCCACGATGGATATGGATTTTCGCTATACCTACTTTACTCAATCATATCAGGAGGAAATAGCCCGTCTCAGTGGCAAGGAAATTCAAATAGGAACAAGTATGATAGATACCTTTGCAGATTCCCCGGAACAACTGGAGGTTGCTGTAAAGGAATGGGACAGAACATTAAAGGGTATTTCTTCCAATAATATCGTAGAATTCGGTGACCCGGGTCGCTACCGCAGGGTTTACAGCGTGCGTCGCACACCCATCCGGAACTCACAGGGGAAAGTTATAGGAGCTGGAGAGGTCGCCTCCGATATAACCGAGCAGGAACTGGCTAAAAAAGCATTAGCAGAAACTGAGACGCGTTATCAGAAGTCTGTTCAACCGGATGACCGAGGGTTTCGCTCTTCATGAAATTATTTGTGACAAGAATAACGTTCCTTGCGATTACAGGTTTTTGGATGTGAACCCTGCTTTTGAAAAATTAACTGGGCTAAAACGGGAACTAATAATCGGGAAATGCAAGAGCGAAATTCCTCAGCTTCAAGGTGATGACCCCAAATGGATGGCCATTTATGGGAAGGTGGCACTTTCCGGGGAACCGGTCATGTTCGAAAATTATTCTCCTGCACTTAAACGACATTACGCTGTTCAGTCTTTTCAGCCGGAATCTAATAAGTTTGCAGTCATCTTCCAGGATATCAGTGAACGGAAGGATTTGGAAGAGACACAAAAATGGTTGGCGTCATTCCCTGAATTAAACCCCACGCCTGTGGTGGAAGTGGATGCCAGTGGATGCGTTCATTATCTAAATCCGTCCGCCAAGAAAGAATTCCCCGACTTGGCTAAGAAAGGGCATAAGCATCCTTATCTAATTGACCTCGATGATATGATAAAAGATTTCCAGGAGGGAAATAAGCAGTTTGTGGTCAGGGATATACAACTTGGTGATAAATATTATAGGCAAACTCTTTCTTATATCCCCTCATCTCAACGAGTCCGAATTTATTCTACAGATATTTCCGCCCGTGTAATTGCTGTCGAAGCTTTGAAACAAGCTCGGGACGAATTGGAAAAGAGTGTCCAGGAAAGAACGCAGGAATTGGTTGCTTCCAATGAGAATTTGAAACACGAAATAACCGAACGAAAACGAGTGGAATCAGCGTTAAGAGAAAGTGAAAACCGGTATCGAACTCTTTTTGAAACCTCCCCGGATGCAATCATACTCGTGGATTTAAATACCAAGATTATCTTTGCAAACCAACGGGCGGCATCGCTTCACGGATATCGGAACCCTAAAAACCTTGCTGGAATGGATGTTTCGAAGTTAATTGCTCCCAAGGACAAGGAGCGCGTGCGTCAGAGTATTGTATCCACGGTTGAGTTTGGTTCCTTGAGGGAAATAGAATATCAAATCCTGATGAAAAATGGGTCCGAATTCCCTGCGGAACTAAATGTATCCGTAGTAGGAAGTGACAGTGGAGAACCGACCGGATTTCTTTTGGATATCCGAGACATTATAGAGCGCAAATTTGCTGAGGATTCTTATCCGATCGGCATATGCCTATAACCGCAGCCTCATCGAGGCTAGCCTTGACCCCCTTGTAACGATCACACCGGAAGGAAAAATCGGCGATGTTAATAAGGCTACAGAGACAGTAACTGGATATTCCCGCGAAGAGTTAATTGGAACAGATTTTCACAGTTATTTCAGTGATCCGGGGAAGGCACAAGCTGGTTATCAAAAAGTGTTTGAAATTGGCAACGTACGCGATTACAACCTCGAAATCCGAAACAAAGTTGGCCATCTCACCCCGGTGGTATACAATGCATCGTTATTCCGTGATGAGAATCGGAAAAGTAATTGGCATTTTCGCCGCAGCCCGCGATATCACTGAACGGAAGCAGTTTGAAACCCAACTAATCCAGGCGGAAAAACACGCCATCATTGGTACGCATGGTCGGTTCGATTACTCATGAGATCAACAACCCATTGCAAACGATTAAGAACTGCCTATATCTCATTCAACAGGATGTGAACCCGGAAAGTTCACTTCAGGAACCTCTGGAAATGGCTGCATCGGAAACCTTGCGATTAACCAACCTGGTGGGTCATTTAAGGGAGCTGTATCGTCCTAAACCTGGGATTGATAAGCGACCGAATGAAATTCTCGACATACTCGAAGAGGTGCATTCTTTATTGATTCCACACTTGAATAGCGCCAGGGTAAAATGGCAACCCTTGGCGGGGTTGCAGCGCTGTTACTTTGATTGCGTGCGTGACCAGATCCTTGAGGTCTTTTTGAATATCAGTATGAACGCCATAGAAGCTATGCAGAGGAATGGCGGCACATTATTTGTAGACATGATTAAATCGTATGACCGCATCGGAGTTATCATTTAAAGATACAGGTCCGGGTATTCCGGAAGAAATAGCTCAACACATATTTGAGCCGTTCATGACCACCAAGGCGAGTGGTTTGGGACTTGGACTTTCCATCAGCTACGGCATTGTCCAGAGGCATGGCGGTCAGATCCATTTGGAAAACCAATCTGGCCAGGGAGCAACCTTTACAATTTGGCTGCCTCAAACAGCTCCAGAGACGATAAAGGAGGAAATTTCGAATGCCAACGGATGACACCATTCTGATCATCGATGACGAGCCAAAACTAGCCCGCAGCCTCGCACTTATCCTGCAGCGTGCAGGCTATCGGGTTTCCACAGCCGCCACCGCACATGAAGGGCTTCAGGCCTTGCAGGCTGGTGCTTTTGATCTGGTCTTCCTGGATATTAAACTGCCAGATCAGAGCGGGATCCAGCTTCTTCCTCAAATCCGCAGTTTGTATCCGGATATGCCGGTCATAATTCTTACAGCTCATGCGAGCCTGGAGACAGCTATTGAGGCAGTTCGCTCAGGTGCCACTGATTACCTTCTAAAACCAATCGATCCGGAAGCCATCCTTGCACGCGTGAAAAAAATTCATGAAGATCTGCAGCAACCGAAACGAAGACGGGAAATATCTAATAAAATCCAGTCTCTTTTGGAAGAATTGCACACAGCTGAAAGCGGTGTAACTTCACCCTTCGGCCTTTCTACGCCATCATCTCCAAATGATCCGACACGGTTTATAAAACGCGGTGATCTCGTTCTTGACCTTCATACGCGTCACGTGGCGTTGAGGGATCGTGATATTCCCATGGCGCCTTCCACTTTTGATTACCTGGTCACACTTACGAGACATTCCCCTCAACCCGTGCCATATGACACGATGGTGATGGAATCTCAAGGGTACCAGGGATTAAGCCGCATAGAAGCGAAGGAAATTACTCGTTGGCAGGTCCATGAATTGAGGAAAGCTCTTGAAGAAGATGTGCGCCATCCACAATTGATCATCACTGTGCGGGATATTGGGTATCGTTTGGTGATTTAGGTTTCACTTCTAAATATAATTAATTCTCCACATGTCAAACGGGCAAACCGCCCGTTTGCTTTTTAATTGACGCAGTTTTTATGCGCCCCTCGAAAAAGCCCTTGATGCGCCAATAAATTCAAAGTTACCCAAATACTTCCGGGAACATATATTTGTAAAATGAAAATTGGATTAATTATGTCCCGAGAACTGCGTGTTTTTCCCCGAAGAATATTTTGATCGTCGACAGCGACCTGAACCTGAGACTCTCTCTGGCGCTTGTTCTAAAACATGCGGGTTACCAGGTCACCACCGTGGGTCGTGCGTGCGAAGCCTTGGATCGCATGGAAAACGGGAATTATGACCTTATCATCCTCGACATTATGGTCATGGATAATAAACTGACCCTCCTCCCGGCTGTTTTGCAGCGCTTTCCCGCAACTTCTGTGCTGGTATTTACCGCACAATGGTCACCTGAGACAGCCGCTGAAATAGAGAAAATGAGAATTGATGGTCACTTGGAAAAAACCATTACACCGGATTTGTTGCTTGAAAGTGTTGCATCGATTTTAGAAAAAAAGCACGATCGGGAAATGAATGAATGATTATTTATCGTTTCTTTTATCATCGAAAAGGAGAGGATATATAGCGAATCTTGAAAAACGAGGCCCGACATAATTATTTGTACCACTATTAAATTTTGGTCCTTTTGGAAGAGAATTAGAGGAGAAACGTGATGAAAACAATTAAGCAATTTAAATATTTTGCTTTCGGCCTTCGTAATTGTTACCATGCTCCTTGGAGGAGTTGGCCCCATGCAGGTGCGCGCCCAGGATGTACATCCACCGGAGAGTGCACCTACTATTGCCCCTCCGGTTGTAAATACACCGGAAGTCTCCCAAAATCAAGTCCCCACCGTCGAAGCCACTCCCACAAGTATTCCCACTCCGGTACCTACCGTTTCCCCAGAACCTTCGGTTCCTGGCGGTGATAACGGCCATGGACACGTAACCCCTGCTGACCGACTGGCGGCAGCCAGGCGTGCTGCCGCAGGCTCGTCAGGCAGGCTTGCTCTCCGCTGAACAAATGACGGAACAGGCAATTCCGTCCATGAACCCTGGTGGAAATCCTGACTATTTTGGCACTATCCCCAACTACGCAAACAGTCCCATCCCTGCCAGTCTCAGTGTTATGGGTGATGGCAGCGGGGCATTGGGAACCGTGGTCCTTTCGGGTGATGCCGTGGGAGCCATTAAATATTATCATTGGCGGCAGCGGCTATACCGATGCAGCTACCACTGCGACCGTCGTAGGTGGGGGAGGTCAAGGAGCCATCCTTGTTCCGGTTATCGATCCGACCACCGGCGCAATTACTTCTATCAATGTTATTTCCGGAGGGGCGGGATATAACACGGTACCGGGGATACGAAAATTCGTCGACGCCCTTCCGGGACTTGGAGCCGGCTCCGCGAATGTTCTCGGACAATACATCCCGGTGGCGGTTCCGGATACAACGACATATCCGGGATCTGATTATTACGAAATCGCAGTCGTTCAATACAAAGAGCAACTTCATTCCGATTTACCCGCCACCACTTTGCGCGGATACGTTCAAATTTCCACAGCCGTAGTCCCTGGGTCGCATATCCAGTTGTTTTACCCGAATGGGAATCCAATTTTGGATAACCAGGGAAACCCGGTCTACGCGGTGGATAATCCCCATTACTTGGGACCCATTATCGTGTCTGGCAGCTATGATCCAACTAAAACCCCTGGAGTGTCAGGAAATGGCCAGCCGACCCGAATAAAATTTGACAATTACCTGCCGACCGGCAGTGGTGGCGATCTCTTTATTCCCGCTGATACCACCGATATGGGGGCCGGGATGGGCCCTTCCGGTGAAGTGACGGCAATTACGATCACCAGTGGAGGGTCAGGATACACTACTCCTCCCCTTGTCACCATAACCGGGGATGGTACCGGCGCAACTGCAGAAGCCACGGTGTGGAATGGTGATGTAAATGGAATCCATATTACCAACCCGGGTCAAAACTATACGTACTGCCATCGGTTAGTATGTCCTGGTTCCGCCACTGCATCCGCGATCGTTGCAGCAACCTCGGGATCATATACTCAGAATCGCGCCACCCTCCATCTCCACGGCGGGAATACTCCCTGGATCAGCGATGGCACGCCCGACCAATGGACGACCCCTGCAGAACGAAAACACACCTTATCCCAAGGGCGTCAGCGTTTATAACGTTCCCGATATGCCGGATCCGGGCCCGGGCTCACTGACGTTTTTCTATACCAACGAACAAAGCGCCCGGCTTGATGTTCTATCATGACCATGCCTACGGCATCACCCGTCTGAATGTCTATGCCGGCGAGGCCGCCGGATACCTGGTCACCGACCCGGTGGAACAGACCCTGGTCAACGGCGGAACCATCCCTGGAACTAAGTGTCGGCCCGCCGGAACGATCCCTGCAACTGAAATCCCCCTGATCATCCAGGATAAGACCTTTGTTCCAAGCGAATCTCAATTGGCCGTTCAAGATCCCACCTGGAATTGGGGTTCAACCCCCGGAACAGTACATGACCGGCGACCTGTGGTTCCCGCATGTTTATATGCCGAACCAGAACCCATTCGATCCCATGGGAGTCAACGCAGATGGCCGCTGGGATTATGGTCCGTGGTTCTGGCCGCCGTTCACACAACATTGCACATCGTGAACGTACACCAACCCACTGTACCCATCCGCCACCAACCCGCTGGAGGGACCGAACAATCCCGGCACGCCGAATCCTTCCCTTGTGCCGGAAGGCTACATGGATACTCCGCTGGTCAACGGGACTGCCTATCCTTATCTGACTGTGAATCGCCAGGCTTACCGGTTCCGCATCCTGAACGCAGCCAACGACCGCATGCTTAACCTGCAGTTATACTGCGCCAAATCCAACGGCACCATGTGGGACCTTGGCACCGGCACCTTGCTGGATGCCGAATGCAGGCGAAGTTAATATGGTCCCGGCAGTTGCCACGACAGGTTATCCGGCCAACTGGCCGACCGATGGACGCGCCGGTGGCGTGCCTGACCCGGCCGCAGCTGGCCCATCCTTCATCCAGATCGGGACCGAAGGCGGCTTGCTGCCTGCACCGGCAGTTATCCCCAACCAGCCTGTCGGATATCTATATGACCGCAGCAACATCGTCGTTCTGAATGTTTCGACCCATGCCTTGATGCTTGGACCGGCCGAACGGGCGGATGTCATCGTCGACTTCTCCCAGGTACCGAGCACCTGCACCAATATCATCATGTACAACGATTCTCCCGCACCTGTCCTGCGTTTGACCCGCGCAATGATTACTACACCGGCGACCCGGATAACACCGGGATCGGCGGCGCTCCTTCGACGCTGCCCGGCTATGGACCGAACACCCGCACCATCATGCAGATTCCAGGTTTCGGACGGCTGCTGCAGCACCGCCTATAACCTGGCTGCCTTGCAGACCGCTTTACCGGCTGCCTTTGCCGCCTCACAGCCCGCGCCGATCGTGCCGCAGGCTGCTTATAATGCCGCCTACAATGCAAATTATCCTACCGATACGTATGCCAGGATCCAGGATCTCAGCATGACCTTCACTCCTGCCGGCAGCACATCCATCCACTCTATCACTGTGACAGCATGGCGGATCGGGGTATACTACCGCACCCTTTGTGTACCTCGTGGAGGGTCTGGCAGCGGAGCAACTGCTGTTGCGACCATTTCTGGTGCAGGTGTAGTGACCGCCATTAACGATCACCAACGGCGGCACAGGATACACCCCCACCGGGGTGCCGCAGGTTGTGATTATCTGGCGGCGGCGGTATCAGACGCGGCAGCCACGGCAAGCACTGCAGTTACCTTGGGCTTCCAACCCAAAGCCATCCAGGAACTTTTCGAACCTGAATTATGGCCGGATGAATGCCACCCTGGGCGTCGAATTACCTCAAACCAATGGCACCATCCAGACCACTCTCCCCTTTGGCTATATCGATCCAGCCACCGAGCTCATGTCGAGTTCGGATTCCGCAAGCCAGATTGGAACACTTGGCAGACGGGACCCAGATCTGGAAGATCACCCATAATGGCGTGGATACTCATGCCATCCATGTCCACCTGTTCAACGTGCAGTTGATCAACCGGGTTGGCTGGGATGGCATGATCCGTCCACCCGATCCGAATGAAGTTGGGTGGAAGGAAACCGTCCGCATGAATCCATTGGAAGACGCGATCGTTGCGTTACGCCCGATCGTCCCCATCCTGCCCTTTAAGATCGGCAACAGCTATCGGGCTGCTGGATGTGACCGCAATCATCGGGTCGACCATGGGGTTCTGGGGTCAGGATCCGCTCGGAAACAATGTCACCGTCACCAACCAAATGATTAACTTTGGTTGGGAATATGTCTGGCACTGCCACCTGCTGGGCCATGAAGAGAACGACATGATGCGCCCGATGATGATCGGGGTGGCTCCGGAAACACCTGACACCCTGGTAGCTGCCGATAACGGCTCCGGGAATGTCCTGCTGACATGGAATGACAATTCGCTGACGGCTACCAGCTTCACCGTCCAACGGGCCACCGATCCTGGCTTTCACCTCTGAACCTGGCCTCATTTACCGAACCCAAGGATTCCAGGAATTCCGCAAACCTACACTGATACTACGAATGCGGCAGGTACTCTTTATTATTACCGGGTGCTGGAAAACGATGACATCGGTGGCGTACCGGGATTGCCGACCGAACCCAGCATGACGGTTACTTCCCAACCTTCCAATGTCGTAAAATTCCCTGCAAATCTATACACCCTGACTGTGATCAGCCTTTACGGCACTGTCGTCAAGGTCGTTGATCAACCCTCCTATGCTGATTTATCCACAGTCAGCTTGACGGCAACAGCGCTACCGGGATACACCTTTACGGGCTGGACAGGCAACGATCTTGTAAATCTTCCGAGTGTTGCCAATCCGCAGAACGTTACTTTCGCCGGCGCTGATTTGGTGGTCACAGCCAACTATACTCCGGCGGTTCTTACGATCTCCGGAAACGCAGGCGTTGGCGGTGCGACCATGGGCTGGGTCAATGGAGGCAGTTCCGGGTCGGTCGTCGCAGATGGAAGCGGAAACTACACCATTACTGCGCCGGCAAATCCATGGGCAGGCACGGCAGTAGTGACGCCTGCTTTGGCTGGTTACACCTTCGCACCGGTAAGTATGTCATATACCGGGCTGGCAGTCAGTCAGACCGCTCAAAATTATGTCGCCACTCCAATTATTCCGAATATCTCCGGAACGGTTTATCTGCCTGACGGTGTGACGCCGCTGGCTGGCGTAACCATGAGTTATGTAGTTGGAGGAAATACCAAGACGGTCAATACCAATGCCTTGGGCGCTTATTCCTTCAACGTACCGTACAATTGGGGAGGCACGGTTGCTGCATTCAAGACGGGTTACACTTTTGCACCTGCCACGGGTGTCAATTCAACTTATGTCAATGTAATTGTCAACCAGGTTTCGCAAAACTACATTGGCACCCTGGTTACCCCACTCACGATATCAGGAACGGTTTTCCTGCCAGGTGGGGTTACTCCGCTTGCGGGTGTGACTTTGAGCTATGTGCTTGGTGGCGTACCGAAGACGGTTACCACTATCGCAAATGGGACATATTCATTCGCCGTCTCGAATGCCTGGTCCGGCACGGTAACGCCGTCTTTGGCGGGTTATACATTCATTCCCCTAAACATCCCGTATGTAAACGTTCTAGCGAATCTAACCGCACAGAACTACACGGCCACCCCCACGGCTCCAGGCGCTTTCAATAAAACGTTACCATTGAACGCTACAACGAATCAGCCCACCAACCCAACCCTGACCTGGAGTGTTAGCACCGTTGCAGCGTCCTACTCATATTGTATTGATACCATCAATGATAATGCTTGCAATACCACCTGGATCTCGACCGGGCTCAATACGAGTGTGGCTCTCAGCGGACTGACCCCAGGTACGTATTTCTGGCAGGTGAGCGCCACCAATATCTCCGGGACTACTTATGCGAATGGTGGTTACCCCGCCTGGTGGTCCTTTACCATCCTACCCTTGCCAGGCTCATTTAATAAATCCAGCCCATCCAATACAGCTACCAACCAACCGGTAAATCCGACGTTGTCTTGGGGAACCAGCAGTAATGCGGTTTCTTACCAGTATTGCATCAACACGGTTGCCAGTTGTACATCACCTGCCGCATGGATATCGACCGGCTCCACCAGGAGTGCTTCTCTCGCAGGTCTGACTCCGGGTAAATATTACTGGCAGGTGGCCGCGGTCAACTCCACTGGCCTCAGGTATGCCAACGGGAGTGCTACCGCTTGGTGGTCGTTCACCATCATTCCTTACCCGGGCGCGTTCGTGAAATCAGCCCCGATAAATGGCGCTGTCAACCTGCCTGCCAATCCAACGCTTAGTTGGGGAGCCAGCAGCCTGGCAGCCTCCTATGCTTATTGCATCGACACGATCAATGATAATGTCTGCAATGCATCGTGGATATCCACTGGGACAGCTAGGAGTAGAGCTTTATCTGGCTTGGTACCCGGAACCACCTATTATTGGCAGGTAAGTGCAACAAATTCGACTGGGGTGACCTATGCGGACGGCGGTCTCTCCTCCTGGTGGTCATTTACAGTTCTTCCACTGCCAGGTGCTTTTGGGAAAACAAGCCCTGCCAGTACGACCGGTAATCTTCCTTCAAGTGTCACGCTAACTTGGGGAACAAGCAGCATCGCTGCTGGTTATCAGTACTGTATTGATACCAGCAACAACAATACCTGCAACGCCACCTGGGTCAGTACTGGTACCGCGGTTACTAAAGCTCTGACCGGCTTGGCTCCCGCCACGTATTACTGGCAGGTTAGGGCGACGAATGTGGTCGGGACGACCTACGCTGACGGAAGCAGCACTGCCTGGTGGTCCTTTACCGTGGTTCCATTACCGGGTTCTTTTAACAAGATCAGCCCGGCGAATGGTGCTACTGGTCAACCAGCCAATCCTACGTTGACCTGGGGTGCCAGCAGTAATGTTGCCTATTACCAATACTGTATTGACACTACCAATAACAATACCTGCAATACTTCCTGGATCTCGACCGGGACCACGCCCAACGTGGCTCTCATCGGTCTTACTACGGGAACATATTACTGGCAGGTGGCTGCGGTCGATGCAGCTGGGACCAGGTACGCCAATGGCAGCTCCACTGCCTGGTGGTCCTTCAAGGTTCCGTAAAAGGAGGTAATGATATCAAGGTCTCCCGCCGATGAGGGATCCTGAATACTCATTGGCGGGAGGATCACTAATAATGACGGGCTCCTGTCTGGGCGAAGGGTGAAAACCTGCCTGCCCGGGGAGCCCGCCATTTTTTATTTAAAGGTGGGATTGTAAGATTGCGCTAATTGGATCAAAAACCGATTAGGAACCATGGTGAGAAAAATGGGCTGAAAGTACCATGGAATATATATTATCAATATTGTAATTAAAATTAGAATCGAAGGTGAATATAATGAATTGGGGAGCCGCTATTCGTATTTAAAACTTTGATCACTTCCGGAAGGTGGACGCAGAAGATGACCGATAATTCAACCAGGAAATTTCTCAAAATATTATTCGGGCTTGCCATCGGGGGGATGGTCCTGGTTTTTTGCATCGGAATGAGTTCTTCGACGATCGTTCGCGCTCAGGATGCCTGGACCGAAACACCGACTAAATTCTTTTATCGAAATCCCTATAGACACTCCACGACATTCCTTGCCGGGAATACCGACAGATACCCTGGTTCCATTACTAAACACCTATTCCAACCGGACATCACTCCTACGCCTTACCAACCTACAATTCCATAGACAAATGATTACTTTTCTACCGAACCTCTTTCACTATCTGATGGAACCTTATCGAGAAAATTAATTATTAATGGGCCACCACCCTCCACCTGGTTATGAAATTCAGAGCACAGCGGTTAATACCGGATAATATTGCTGCTGGTACGAATCATTGTTTACAAGTGCCTGCATTTCCATGGGTTTTTGGTTGTTCTGCAGTTTCAGGTGCCATGATTGCTGCTTATTATGACCGGAATGGGTACCCGAATATGTATACTGGCCCCACTAATGGTGGCGTGATGCCTATGGTATAGATCCTTCATGGCCAGTTTGGTGATGGATGGAGATAGTTGATTATCGATAATAACCCATTAGTGGCCTCCAAGCAAGGAGTTGGATGGCAGGGCAACACAGGGTTCCATTGATGATTATTGGGTTAAGTACTGATAGTTCAGCTGCATGATCCATATATTACGGACATTGGACCCAGCATAGTTGCGGGGATGCATCGGGGATTATATGCTGACCAGCCAATCTGCTTATGGTCATGATGATGCATTTACCTATTTTTATGATAATTGGTCCGGCTCCATCGGAACCATTGACTTGCAGCTATCTATTGAACCCAACGTGGTATGTTGATGGTACTGTGGGTAGAAAAAATTTTTATCAAGCCAAGGGGCTATGCCGTTACAGATTGCTATAACCAATTTACCGATATACATCAGGTATATCTAATCCGGGGGATTTTCCTTTACCAATTATAAGGCAGAAATTGATGCCGGCCATCCGGTAATGATTAATCTTTAGGGCATACCGTTGTTGGGGTCGGATATGATCGATCCGAATACCGTCTATATCCATGATACTTGGGATTATCGGTACCTACATCGATGACATGGGGAGGCTATCTATTCGGGAATGCTAGACATGGTGGCGGTCAAGCATAGTCAATCTTGCCCCATCGAATTATTCCGTATTGCGTGTAAGCAAATCGGCAATGGCACGTGGCACTGTTACAAGCAATCCAACAGGGATTAATTGTGGGTCGACTTGCACCTATGCTTATGACTAAAACCACCTCAGTGACTTTAACAGCCACCCCGACTTCTGGCTCTACGTTTCTTGGGTGGAGCGGGGGCGGGTGTACTGGAACCGGTACCTGCACAATTCTCATGAGTTCGAATCAGTCCGTCACTGCGAATTTCTCGCTCCCTGACCTTGCAATCACTAAATTAACCATTCTCCCGTTAACCCCTTCAATAAACGATGATCTAAATATTTCCGTCGACGTATCAAACCTTACTGGTGTGGCTGCAACAACCTTCCGGATCCAGTTTTATGTGGATCACGCTTGGCAAAGTTGCTGGGATTGTGGGTAATAATAGCGATTACTTCGTGCGCGAAACAGGTCTGGCAGGTAATTCGACCGGTACCATGGACTTTACACGATCCCAGCAGGGAACATTCTCAATCGGGACTCATACGATCAGCGCCTATGCAGATATGGGCTGTGAAGTTAACGAAGGCGAATCGAAATGGACAAATAATAGTGCAGGGCCTGTATCGGTGATCGATCCAGTCCCTCCTCCTGGCGCATTTGATCTTTCCAGCCCTGCTGACGATGCTGTCAATCAACCCGGGAACCCAACCCTGCAGTGGGGGACAAGCACTGGCGCGGTTTCCTACGAATACTGCATTAATTCGATTGCAAGCTGCGTATCTCCAGCCTCATGGATTTCCACCTCTGCGAGTACCAGCATTTCCTTGAGTGGTCTCACCCCGGGTGGTACGTATTATTGGCAGGTGCGCGCCAGGAATCCCGGCGGGCTGACTTATGGAAACGGTGGGACAATTTCCACGGGTTGGTTTTCGTTCACGGTTCTCCCACTGCCAGGTGCATTTAGTAAAATCAGCCCTGCGATTAATGCGTCTAACCAGCCCGCTGATCTTTCGCTGACTTGGGGGACAAGCTCAGACGCAATATCTTATTCATATTGCATGAATTCCACTGCCAGTTGCACGGCTCCGGCGGCATGGATTTCCACAGGTGCCGGTACAAGCGTGAATTTAAGCGGCCTGACTCCCGGAGTCAAATACTATTGGCAGGTGCGGGCAACTAATGCCAGTGGCACGACAAATGGAAATAGTTCTGCCTGGTGGTCATTTACAATTAAACCTTTACCGGGAACATTCAATAAATCTAGTCCGTCAAATGGTGCCTCCAACCAGCTAACAAATCCGACCCTGAATTGGGGTGCCAGCAGTAATGTCAGTATATACCAATACTGCATCGATAATTCCACGAATAATAGTGTCTGTAATTCATCTTGGGTTTCTGTTGGATCTTCTCCAAGTGTAACCCTCGCCGACCTGGCTCCCGGGACGTATTATTGGCAGGTGACTGCGGTCAATTCGATGGGCACCCGCGACGCCAATGCTGGCGCCTGGTGGTCATTCACGATTGCCCCTTATCCTGGACCATTCAATAAATCCTTGCCTGGTGATGGAGTATCCGACCAGCCCACCAATCCGACCCTGAGTTGGGGAACCAGTGCAGGAGCAACGTCATATGCATACTGTATCGATACGGTTGGCGATGATTCCTGTAATGGTTCCTGGGTCTCTACCGGAACGAGTAGGACCCGGGCTCTCAGTGGCTTGCTGCCTGGCACCACCTATTACTGGCAGGTACGTTCTTCAAATACCACCGGGATTGACCTATGCGGATGGCGACTCCTGGCACGTGGCGGTCGTTTGCTGTTCCGCCTTTACCCGGTGGGTTTGTGAAAACCAGTCCTGCGAATGGGGTTGTGGGGCAGCCGACCAATCCTGCACTGAGTTGGGGTGCCAGTGCCAATGCCGCATCGTACGAGTACTGTGTCAACACGTCGGCGAGCTGCTCGAGCTGGGTCTCGACCGGGTCCGTTACCGGGGTGACCCTCAGCGGCAAGACGCCTGGAATAAAGTACTACTGGCAGGTGCGTGCCGTGAATGCGATGGGGTTGGCATATGCGGATGGTGGCTCGGCGACGTCGGGATGGTACGCATTTACGATTCTTCCCCTGCCGACGGGATTCAATAAAATTGGGCCTGCGAATGGTGCCGTTGGGCAGCCGACCAATCCCACCTTGAGCTGGGGAGCGAGCGGTGGGGCGGTATCCTATGAATATTGCATAAGTACCACCACCAGTTGCACTTCCCCGGCTGCCTGGACGACTACGGGAACCACGACCAGTGCCGCTCTCAGCGGGCTGACGCCTGGAGTGAAGTACTACTGGCAGGTGCGCTCTGCCAACAGCGTGGGTTATACGTATGCCAACGGCAGCAGCGGCTCCTGGTGGTACTTTACCATCCAGCCGAAACCGGGTGCGTTTAATAAGGCCAGCCCGGTCAACAATGCGGTCAACCAGTCGAAAAATCCCACTCTGGGCTGGGGGATCAGCAGCAGCGCTGCCAGCTACGAGTATTGCCTGGACACGGGTGTTTGTACAGACTCTTCCACCTGGATCACGAATGGGACGACCACCAGTGTGGCACTCAGCGGGCTTACCCCGGGGCTCAAATATTACTGGCAGGTGCGGGCCGTGAACGTCATGGGGATAACCTATGCCAACGGTGGGAGCTCGTGGTCGTTTACCGTGCTGCCGCTGCCGGGGCCTTTTAGCCTGACGAGCCCGGGTGACGGAGCGTCCAACCAACCGGCCAATCCGGTCTTGCGCTGGGGAGCCAGCAGCGGTGCCGCCTCCTATTCCTATTGCATCGATACGAATAACGACGACGCCTGCAACGCATCCTGGATATCCACGGGTGCCAGCACCAGCCGCAGCCTGGGCGGCCTGGTCCCCGGCAGTTATTACTGGCTGGTACGTGCGACCAATGCTTCGGGGGTCACGGATGCCAATGCCGGTAGCTGGTTTTCATTCACCGTTCCGCCTTTACCCGGTGGGTTTGTGAAAACCAGTCCTGCGAATGGGGTTGTCGGGCAGCCGACCAATCCTGCACTGAGTTGGGGTGCCAGTGCCAATGCCGCATCGTACGAGTACTGTGTCAACACGTCGGCGAGCTGCTCGAGCTGGGTCTCGACCGGGTCCGTTACCGGGGTGACCCTCAGCGGCAAGACGCCTGGAATAAAGTACTACTGGCAGGTGCGTGCGGTGAATGCGATGGGGTTGGCATATGCGGATGGTGGCTCGGCGACATCGGGATGGTACGCATTTACGATTCTTCCCCTGCCGACGGGATTCAATAAAATTGGGCCTGCGAATGGTGCCGTTGGGCAGCCGACCAATCCCACCCTGAGCTGGGGAGCGAGCGGTGGGGCGGTATCCTATGAATATTGCATAAGTACCACCACCAGTTGCACTTCCCCGGCTGCCTGGACGACTACGGGAACCACGACCAGTGCCGCTCTCAGTGGGCTGACGCCTGGAGTGAAGTACTACTGGCAGGTGCGCTCTGCCAACAGCGTGGGTTATACGTATGCCAATGGCAGCAGCGGCTCCTGGTGGTACTTTACCATCCAGCCGAAACCGGGTGCGTTTAATAAGGCCAGCCCGGTCAACAATGCGGTCAACCAGTCGAAAAATCCCACTCTGAGCTGGGGGATCAGCAGCAGCGCTGCCAGCTACGAGTATTGCCTGGACACGGGTGTTTGTACAGACTCTTCCACCTGGATCACGAATGGGACGACCACCAGTGTGGCACTCAGCGGGCTTACCCCGGGGCTCAAATATTACTGGCAGGTGCGGGCCGTGAACGTCATGGGGATAACCTATGCCAACGGTGGGAGCTCGTGGTCGTTTACCGTGCTACCGCTGCCGGGGCCTTTTAGCCTGACGAGCCCGGGTGACGGAGCGTCCAACCAACCGGCCAATCCGGTCTTGCGCTGGGGAGCCAGCAGCGGTGCCGCCTCCTATTCCTATTGCATCGATACGAATAACGACGACGCCTGCAACGCATCCTGGATATCCACGGGTGCCAGCACCAGCCGCAGCCTGGGCGGCCTGGTACCCGGCAGTTATTACTGGCTGGTACGTGCGACCAATGCTTCGGGGGTCACGGATGCCAATGCCGGTAGCTGGTTTTCATTCACCGTTCCACCCTTACCCGGTGGGTTTGTGAAAACCAGTCCTGCGAATGGGGTTGTCGGGCAGCCGACCAATCCTGCACTGAGTTGGGGTGCCAGTGCCAATGCCGCATCGTACGAGTACTGTGTCAACACGGCGGCGAGCTGCTCGAGCTGGATCTCGACCGGGTCCGTTACCGGGGTGACCCTCAGCGGCAAGACGCCTGGAATAAAGTACTACTGGCAGGTGCGTGCGGTGAATGCGATGGGGTTGGCATATGCGGATGGTGGCTCGGCGACATCGGGATGGTACGCATTTACGATTCTTCCCCTGCCGACGGGATTCAATAAAATTGGGCCTGCGAATGGTGCCGTTGGGCAGCCGACCAATCCCACCCTGAGCTGGGGAGCGAGCGGTGGGGCGGTATCCTATGAATATTGCATAAGTACCACCACCAGTTGCACTTCCCCGGCTGCCTGGACGACCACGGGAACCACGACCAGTGCCGCTCTCAGCGGGCTGACGCCTGGAGTGAAGTACTACTGGCAGGTGCGCTCTGCCAACAGCGTGGGTTATACGTATGCCAATGGCAGCAGCGGCTCCTGGTGGTACTTTAGAGAGAAATAATATTTGCTCTCTTGGCGTAGGTAGAGAAAGGTTGATTTCAAGGGCAAAAAAGCGGCAAAAAGCCTAAGTTGATATCTTGGTAGTGCCTAATGAGGGGGTATTTAGGTAAATTGTTTTAATATTTTTCAACATTGCATCTTCCTAAAACAGAATATATGTTCTATAATTAGTGTGTAGATCCTTATACTTATCACACTTGATTGACCTATTGCAAATGTTTACACAACTTCCCAATAATTCATCACCTCCAGGACGCAATTCCTCAATTCCTGTTATGCCCAGAACAGGAATTCCTCTTCAAGCATCTCGCAGGCGGGGAGGTCAGCCGGGCAACTCAAACGCCTTTCGCCACGGCTTGTATGCGGCTCATCCTTTGCATACGCAAACAGTTCTGTTGGAATCTCATCCGGGGCAAAAAGAACCTTCCATCCTGATCGAGGAATTACAGGACCGCGTGATTATTTCTGGCAAAGAAGAATTGCGCGCATATAGGGGTCAATTGGCCTGCCTGGCTGCCATAAGCAATACAAGCCAGTCATTCAAAGAAATAATTTCCCATCTTCGCTCCATTACCCTCATTGTTGGGAAAATGCTGAGAATATCCAGTGTCCTTCTGAAATTGGAGGGTAGGCGGTCATTTTTTAGCTCCCTGGTCCGGGATTTACCTGCGCTCCTGCGCTGGGAATTCTCCGAAATGGGCATACCCATCCCGCCGCTATTCGTTCCTCGTAAATTGGTAAATGTGCACGCGAATTTGAATTGGGAAGCACCCGGGATTACCAATGCCCAGTGGGAGCTCCTCTCGGAAATCCTGGTCTCCCAGCGTACCGACATGGAATATTTCCGTAAATACCGCCGCCGCATACCACTGCCTTCCGACCGGTTTCTGCTCGAAGGCATTTTATGGAAGCTCGCCAACGGTCTCCATTGGCGCGATCTGGCAGGGAAATACCCTGTCCGGCGCTGCCAGGAGCTTTATGCTGCGCTTGTCCGTTCGGGTCGCATGCAGAATGTCTACAACCGCCTGTGGGGGCATCTCGACCTCAATGGTGGGTCCACCCTGGCAGCTCTGGTCGAGAGCGGCTGCTTTGTGGTCTCTGGGAACCGCATCCTGCTTGCCACGTCTGAAAAGCCCACCTGGGAGAAATACACGGCGTTATTGCTGCTGCAGCGTGGAAATCATGCCCGCCGCTCCATCCGTCTTGGGATGGATCGTGAACGCCGCCGCTTGGGTAGGTTCTATCGTTATCCATGCAATCAGTCGTTCGGATCCCGCGTGTCGTCCAAATCGAAATTCTTCAAGATCATCTCGTCCCGTGGAACCCGCCTGGCCCGTCTCGGAAAAGCAAAACATTCAGCGATCTGCAACATCCCGGAATAATCAATATTCGATTATAGTCAGGCAGGGTGGGGGTAGCTCGAAAGTACCTGGTCTTGAAAAACAAAATTACAGAACAAATTTTGATGAAGATATAAACAATAAACGTAATCTCGTGCAAACCATCCCAACATATTCTGGCACACCGGTAGGAAGGGGAGGGCTTGACTTGAAGGAACCTTTGAAATATAATGATAATGATTTCGATAAGTATTATTATCATAAACATAAGGATTGCAATATGAATGACCCTTCGATCACCCAGGCCATCAAAAAATACCTGGATACGGTCAAAATGGCGCGCAGTGTCAAATACTGCCCGCACCTATTCCAATGGCTTGCATTTGTTTGTTGCGGTGCTGAAAGAAAATCATATCGATCCTGATAAATCTCCTGCATCTGTGATCACAGAAGATGCGGCCTCCTGGATGGCTGATGCGCTCAAGGATTTGTCTCCAGCTACTGAACAACTTTATCTGGCTGCCACTGTCCGCTTTTTCGAATATCTGGCTGCTGAAAAGCTCGCTGAGATCAACCTCACCCGCTTGCGGCTTCTATTGCGCCAGCGCTCCCGGCGTCCTGGACAGCGCTTGCCCCAATTTCCACGCGACGACATAGAAGCTGTTCTAAAATTCGTGAACAATTTATCAAATTCGTTGTCTGACAACCCAGAAGAACGGTTACGCGCATTAAGGGACCGATCCTTCCTTCTCACCCTGGCAGATACAGGTTTAAGGGTCCACGAAGCCTGTAATTTGCGGCGTGGCGATATTGATTGGAACGAAGGGCGCGCAATTATCATTGGCAAAGGCGATAAACAAGCCGTTGTCCGATTCTCAACTCGATCCTTGGCAGCTTTGAAGGATTATTTGTCTGCACGCGCCACATTGGATGGAGGATCCGGTCGCCCCCTCCCCTCCCTGCCCCTCTTCGCTCGTCATGATAAAGGTGCGGGCAGAAAAGTTAAACCCATGACCACGACCACCGGAAGGAATATTGTCAGCGAACGTGTCAGCCAGGCTCTCGGCGACTCAAGCCGAAGGTCGCATTACTCCCCATTCCTTTCGTCACTATTTTGTGACCACGGTCCTACGCGCTTCCGGGAATCTAAGCTGGCACAGGAACTTGCCAGGCATGCCAGCATCCAGGTTACGCAACGCTATGCGCATATCTCCGACGACGAGCTGGATAAGGGTTATCACGATATTTTTGAAAAGTAATCCCTCGATCCGGAAAGATTTTGAATGCAAATCATTAAATGGCCCCATTTGAATATCCAACATGTACGATCACCTGGAGCAGTGTTATGCCGGCTTGCTGTGTAGACCAGACGACAGCCCGTCATCCTTCCCCCCAATTCAGGATAAATATCACTTGCGCCTAATTGTGCAAAACGGCACAATCTAAAATAGGAAGGTTTTTACAGCTTAGGAGGTATCGGTGGTGTCCATTTCGCCCTTGTCCATCAGGAAGGAGACGCCCGCAGCATGACGCCCTCCACTCGCGCGCCTACGCAGTGTCCATCTCGCGTGGGCGTTTATATTTGTCATTGCGGCACAAATATCGCCGGGATGGTGGATGTGGAAGCTGTGACTCAATTTGCCGCCTCCCTTCCCGGAGTGGTGGTGGCCCGTCATTATTCATATATGTGCTCGGACCCTGGTCAGGCGCTCATTAAAAACGATATTGTCATGGAGGGGTTAAATCGGGTCATCGTTGCCTCCTGTACACCCAACATGCATGAAGGCACCTTCCGAAAAGCGTGTGCCGAAGCAGGTTTAAATCCCTTCCTGTTCCAGATGACCAATATCCGCGAGCATTGTTCCTGGGTGACTGATGATCCCGTTGCCGCGACTCAAAAGGCAGAGTCATTGGTGGCGGCAGCCGTCCGGCGCGTTGCCTGGCAGGTCCCGCTTGAAATGCGCCAGGTCGAAGTGAAACAATCTGCCCTGGTCGTAGGGGCGGGAATTGCTGGCATCGAAGCTGCGTTGCGCCTGGCAGATTCTGGCAAACATGTTTATCTTGTTGAACGCGAGCCTTCCATTGGGGGGCACATGTCCCGCCTGTATAAAACCTTCCCAACGCTGGACTGTGCTGCCTGAATACTTACACCTAAAATGGTGTCCGTGGGACGCCACCCAAACATTACCCTCCTGAGTTACAGCGAGATTGCCAGTGTTGCAGGATATGTTGGTAATTTTACGGTTTCTGTACGTCGCAAACCTCGCTATGTTAATGAAGAATTATGCACCGGGTGCGGAACCTGTATTGAGAAATGCCCCTGGAAGAAGATCCCATCCGAGTTTGATCTGGGTCTTGGTAACCGGGCGGCAATTTATTATCCCTTTCCCCAGGCGGTGCCGCGCATCCCGGTTATCGATACGGTCAATTGTGCCTATTTCAAGAACGGGAAATGTGGAGCATGTAAAAAATTCTGCCCGCGTGAAGCCATCGATTTCGAGCAAAAAGAAACACAACTTGAGCTTGAGATTGGGACGATTATCCTGGCGACCGGTTTCCATGATTTTGATCCCCGCAACCGCGCCTCAATATGGATATGGCACGCTCCCAAACGTAATTACGGGTATGGAGATGGAGCGGTTGATTAATTCTGGCGGACCAACCAGTGGAAAAGTCCTGCTAAAAAATGGGGAAAAACCGCATAAAGTTGCGATTCTCCATTGTGTGGGCAGCCGTGGAAAGGAACACGAGTATTGCTCGCGTGTCTGTTGCATGGTATTCGCTAAAGCTTGCCACCCTCATCCGGGAATTTGTCGACGCTGAAGTAGTCGAGTTCTACCGTGATATGCGTGCCTTCGGAAAAGATTATGAAGGATTTTTTCACCGTGCCGAAGCGCATGGAGTGCAGTTCACCCGCTTCGATGGTGATATCAGAGTTGAATCACGGGACGGCCATCTGGCAGTCCTGACCACCGATGTTTACACCGGGGAACCCGTCGCAGCTGTTGTTGATATGGTCGTCCTCTCCACCGGTGCTGAAGCTCAATTGGACCAGCATGAGATGGGAGCGCTATTTGGAGTAAGCCGAAGTCCGGATGGGTTCTTCCTCGAAAAACATCCGAAATTGGCTCCGGTGGAAACAAGCACGGACGGAGTTTTCCTGGCAGGAGCCTGCCAGGGACCAAAGGATATTCCTGACAGTGTCGCCCAGGGCGGTGCTGCAGCTGCAGCCGCATTGGATCTGCTCGATCATGGCATGGTTGAATTGGAACCTTTTACCGCCTTTATCAATTCCGAAAAATGCGGTTCCTGCCATACCTGTGAGGGGTTGTGTCCTTACGGAGCGGTTTCTATGGTCACCTGGCATGATAAGCAGGTTGCTCAGATCAACGAGGTGCTGTGCAAAGGTTGTGGTGCCTGCGTGGCTGCCTGCCCTGCCGGCGCGGCAACGCAAAACGGGTTCACCAATGATCAGGTAATGGCGGAAATCGAAGGTATGTTGGGTTTTCCGGAAGCAAGTCAGCCTTCAGCTGTGGAGCAGATGGTATGAATCTTTCCAAGATAAAGACCGGCGTCTATATTTGTCATTGTGGTACGAATATTGCCTCCACTGTGGATGTCGCTGCTGTTGCTGAGTTCGCCCGCAGTCTCGAGGGGGTCGTCTTGGCGCGTGATTATACGTATATGTGCTCGGATCCCGGTCAGGACTTGATCAAACAGGATATCGGTGAATTCGGGTTGAACCGGGTCGTGGTAGCTTCCTGCACCCCTCTGATGCATGAACCAACCTTCCGCCGGGCTTGCGCTGAAGGCGGCTTGAACCCATTCTATTTCCAGATGGCTAATATTCGGGAACACTGCTCCTGGGTGGTGAGTGACCGGGCACTGGCAACCAACAAGGCAATGGCCTTGGTGTCTGCTGCAGTGGAACGGGTTCATTTTCATCACAGTCTCGATATGAGGCAGGTAAATATGACACCCGCCGCTCTTGTTGTTGGTGGTGGGATAGCCGGCATTGAAGCTGCCTTGAAACTGGCGAACGCAGATAAGCAGGTTTACCTGGTGGAAAGGGAATCATCCATCGGTGGGCACATGGCCCAGCTTTATAAAACCTTCCCGACTCTCGATTGTGCGGCTTGAATACTTACGCCCAAAATGGTGTCCGTTGGACACCATCCCAAAATCAAGTTATTGGCTTATAGTGAAATCGAGTCTGTCACCGGGTATGTCGGGAATTATCAGGTCAAAGTCCGCCGAAAACCACGTTATATTGACGAATCCAAATGCACGGGCTGTGGGAACTGTGCTTCAGTCTGCCCGATCGAGGTTGATAACGAATTCGATCATGGGCTGAGCACACGCAAGGCCGCTTACCGATTCTCTGCGCAGTCTGTCCCAGGTGCTTTTGCAATCGATAAAAAAGGGATTGCTCCATGCCGTGCTGCCTGCCCCACTGACCAGCGCGCCCAGGGGTATATTGCCTTGGTCAAACAGAAACGGTACGCAGACGCTTATTGGGCTATCCGCCGCGAACACCCATTCCCTTCTGTCTGTGGTCGTGTCTGCAACAGAAATTGCGAATCAGCCTGTTCAAGAGGCAAAGTGGATGAACCAGTTAATGTGATGGGGATTAAGCGGTTTGTCGCAGACTGGGCATATGAACACCGCGATGAACTTCCAAACATGAGGAATAAATCAATCGTTGGTACCGCGTTTCAACATAATCCTCCCCCCACAGGGAAGCAGGTTGCTATCATTGGAGCTGGTCCAGCCGGGTTAACAGTTGCACTCGATCTGGTCCGCCTTGGGCACAAGAGTCAAGGTCTTCGATGCCCAACCGGAAGCAGGCGGAATGATCCGGGTGGGGATTCCCCCCCACCGCCTTCCATACGAGATGCTCGACTGGGAAGTCAAGCAAATCCTGGACGAGGGCGTGGAGCTGCAGCTAAATACTTGGATTGATGATATCCCTGCCCTTCTCAAAACAAGCGGGCTTGGTGGACCCTTCAACGCCGTGCTGGTCGCAACCGGTGCCCACGTTGCGAAAAAGGTAGATATTCCCGGGAAAGATCATCCGGATAACTGGCTTAGTTTACCTTTCCTCAAACAAGTGTGCCTGGGCAACCCACCTGACCTTGCTGGTAAAAGAATTGCGGTGATCGGAGGAGGAAATGTAGCCCTCGACTGTGCGCGTTCGGCTGTGAGAATCGGCGCAAGTGAATGTCGCATGATCTTTCGCAAACCAAAAGGAGAGATGACAGGTTTTGAATGGGAGGTTGCAATCGCCGAAGAAGAAGGCGTTACCATGTGCGGTGCATCCATGTTCAAGGAAATAATTATTGAGAACGATAAAATCATTGGCGTAAAATGTATCCACACTGAATATCACGGATACGATTCCAAAGGGCGGATATTGATCGATGAATTACCCGGTACCGAGCATGTGCTCCCAGCCGAAATCGTTATTTGGGCAACCGGGCAGGGTTGTGACCTGTCATTCTTGCCGGAGGACGGTTCAATCAAACCGGATAAATCCGGGATTGATTCCGACGACAATATGATGACCAGTCTTCCTGGAGTATTTGTCGCTGGGGATGTCCATCGTGGTTCGACATTTTATGTGGTGGATGCCATCGGGGAAGGACATCACGCAGCCCGCTGCATGGACCGATATTTGCGCGGAGAACAGGGAATCCGCGAACCAGTTTTGCCCCCCACTGTCGAAATATCCGAGGCGGAGGTGCGCCTTAGAATATCCCGAGGCGACGCCTCGCAAGCGCAACGCATCCTCATCAGTACCATCCCGTTGGAAGAACGATTTCATAATTTCCGCGAAGTTGACTTGACCCTTACAGAACAGGAAGTGCTGCAGGAAGCGGAACGGTGTGTTCGATGTGGGACCTGCGCGGAGTGTTTGGAGTGTGTTGCCGCCTGTGACCGTGGTGCAATCGATCACAACATGCAGGAGCAGCACGAAGAAATTACTGTCGGAACGATCATATTAGCTACCGGCTTCCGGGACTTTGATCCTTTGCGTTTACCGGAATTGAATTATGGAAAACTCCCTAATATATTGACTGCATTGGAATTCGAACGACTTGTGAATGCCAGCGGACCAACAAACGGGAAAGTTCTTTTGAGCAACGGACAATCACCAAAAAGTGTGGCAGTGGTCCACTGCGTGGGATCACGCGATGCAAGGACCAATGAATATTGCTCTCGTGCTTGTTGCATGTATTCGCTAAAACTCTCTCAGTTGGTGCATGAATATATTGGAGCTGAAGTTTACGAGATCTACCGGGATATTCGCTCCTTTGGTAAAGGATATGAAGAATTTTATAACCGAACGGCGAAGATGGGCGTGAATTTTTATCATGGCAAGGTAAAAAACATTGACAAATGCGATGGTCATATACGCGTTTCCTGGGACGAAACCTACCATGGACAGCCTGATCACGTGGATGTGGATATGGTGATATTAGCGACCGGATTCGAGCCTCAACCAAATGCGGCTCAAGTGGCAACTCAATTTGGGATCAGTCGTAGCCGGGACGGTTTCTTTCTGGAACGCCATCCAAAATTAGCTCCGGTTGAGACAACCAGTGAAGGGATTTATCTGGCCGGCACCTGCCAATCTCCCAAGGATATTCCAGACAGCGTGGCTCAGGCTGGCGCTGCAGCTGCTGCAGCACTTTCGCTTTTAGACCAGGGAGTTATTGCGCTTGACCCATCCATCGCTGAAGTAACTTTGGCGCGCTGCGTCGGGTGTGGCCAATGCGTTGCTGCCTGCCCATATAAGGCTATCGAATTGGAAAAAAGTACTGCTAAAGTCAACGGGTATCTCTGCAAAGGCTGTGGAACCTGTGCAGCTGCCTGTACGAATAAAGCCATAACGCTAATCCAGTATGATGATCGCGAATTGGTTGCTGAGATGATTGGTATTTTGGCAGTGGAATCGTCGCCAGGTTAATTTTTTGATTCCAGCTTAGTAAGATAATTATTTTGGAATTTTGTCAAACGGTATGGAGACATGATGTTCGAACCAAGGATTGTTGCATTCCTGTGTTCATGGTGCAGCTACACCGGCGCAGATACGGCTGGAATTGCTCGATTAAAATCCCCCGCAAATATCCGGCCCGTAAGAGTGCCTTGTTCGGGACGCGTCTCGCCTGAATTGGTTATGAAGGCCTTTGACCAGGGGGCAGACGGAGTGCTTGTCCTAGGCTGTCATATTGGGGAATGCCACTATGATACCGGCAATCACAGGGCTGCAAAAAGATTACCAATTCTGAAAAGCTTATTATCATTTGCCGGGCTGGAACCCGAGCGCCTTCGGTTGGACTGGGTATCCGCATCTGAAGGAGAACGATTCTCAAGGATCGCTGGCGAATTTACTGATATTTTGCGAAACTTGGGTCCGGTCCATTGGCGAGTCAATTCAGAAAAGAGATATGGTCCAGCTATTAATTTATTGACTTCCCATGAACCCATCCCATATCCTGTTGCCGACTTCACAGCAAAAACCGATGCAATTCGAAAAAAAGCTGGAGAACTCCTATCAAGTGGACAAGTTGGTTGCGTAATTGGTTATGAGCTCAGCCGCCGTGGCCGGACAAGGCCTGTATTTGTTTATGTTCCGGAAGAAGTAAACCGTTTGGTCTGGAACCAGGATTGCACCAACAACCTGACCACTTACCTGCCTGCAAAACTTCGTCCGGTAAAAGGTAAAGAGCCTCCCAAGCCAATTGCGGTTGTTGTTAAACCCTGTGATAGTAAAGCAATTAACGTAATGATGGCAGAGAACCAATTCCGGAGAGAGCAGGTTTATGCTCTTGGTATTGCCTGTGAAGGCATCCGTGGACCGGATGGAAACCTCCAAGCCCGTTGTGAAACGTGTCAGGAGGCCGTTCCTATTGTTTGTGATTCTTTGGTTAGTGGTAACACATCTACGTTTATTCCAAGAACATCGCCGGTTACCCAGGAAGAAATCAGCGAATTACAGGTTTTGAAACCGGCTGATCGCATGGAATTTTGGTTGAATCAATTTGACAGTTGTATCCGTTGCTACGCCTGCCGCCAGGCGTGCCCCATGTGCAAGTGTCCTGAGTGCCTTTATGAACGGGATGAATCTACTTTTGTTGGATTGGGAATCAGGTTAAATGAAAAACGTACGTTTCATCTCGGTAGGGCATATCATCTGGCTGGTCGTTGTGTGGGGTGTAATGAATGTGAACGCGCCTGCCCGATGAATATTCCCATCGGTTTACTAAACCAAAAACTGGCTGACGAAATTGAAGCTGCTTTCAACCATCGCGCCGGTCTAGCTGTTGTCCCGTCTCCCATCGCGACCGTCTTGTCAGGCGATTACATTGAAGGCTGAGATGAGCAAATCGATTACAGATATTAAACATTGGCTGATCTCACAGGACGAATTGGAATCCTGGCTAGATGATATTGCCAGCGCGCGGACTCTAATTGCCCCTCGGTATGTTTCTGGAATACTCCAGTATCGCCCAGTCACTGTGAGCGGTGAAATTGCCTGGTATGGTGAATCACCAAGAACAGCCCCATCGAGTCGTCCATTATTGTCGGTGAAGGAAATATTCTTTCCACCAACTGAGCGCTTATTTTCCATCCATAAAACAGTCCAGGAAACCCAGGTGGAAGAATCGTTTCCCGATTGGGAGACGGTAATTTTTGGTGTCCGCCCCTGTGACGGTCACGGTGTTAAATTACTGGATGCTCTTTTCTTGGATACAAATCCCATTGATTTATTTTATGCACGTCGTCGCGAAAATACAACGCTTATTGGAGTGGCGTGCAAATCTCTGGGTCCAACTTGCTTTTGTACATCCATGGGCGGAGCTCCGGACGATGCACAAGATATGGATATCATGCTTTTTGAAAAGGGAGGAAAGTACCTCGTCGAGGCAGTGACCGAAAAAGGACGTTTCCTCATTCCCGGTGGCGAATGGAAGGAAACTCCAGGTGATTCTTGTTTGGAACCTTATGAAGCTGAATTCCCGGTTCCAGAAAAAGGGAAATGGCTTGAAAATTTTAATGACGCGTACTGGACGCAGATCGCCGAGCGTTGTCTCTCTTGTCGCGCCTGCGCATTCGTCTGCCCCACATGTCGTTGCTTCGCAGTTCGAGATGAAATGCTGGGTCCGGGGGAGTTCGAACGGATCCGCTGTTGGGACGCTTGTGCTGGAGAAAATTATCGGCGTGTGGCGGGGGGGCATAAACCACGCGCTGAAAAAGGGGAACGATTGCGAAATCGTTTTTATTGCAAGTTTTATTATTACCCCGATCAATATGGACTAGGGAATGCATCGGCATGCACTGGTTGTGGGCGCTGCATTGATGTCTGCCCGGTTGGGGTGGATATCACTGAAATTCTAGTTGATTTGGAGAAGCTTGCATGAATGAGAATCCCATGCTTCCATATCTTGGAAAATTGGTGCAGGTGCGTGACTTGGCAGCTGATATAAAACTTCTCAGGGTCGAACTGATGAATGGCGGGAGTGAGGCGTTTCGGACATATCAACCGGGTCAGTTTGCCTTTATATCGGCTTTTGGTTTTGGAGAAGCGCCGTTTGGTATTGCAAATTCATGTGGGCGGGGACCAACGGTGGATTTTGCCGTCGCCAGACTCGGATCGGTAACAACGGGACTGCATGAGCTGGGGGAAGGAGATGTTGTTGGTGTGCGCGGCCCCCTGGGGAACTGGTTCCCGATGAAAAAATTTAAAGGGAAAAACTTGATCGTCCTTGGGGGTGGAATTGGCGGCGCTCCATTACGCCCCGTCATTCAGTATGTCCTGGACCACCGGTCTGAATTTGGTACTTTAACCATTCTCTGGGCTGCGCGTCATCCTTCACTCCTGGTGTTTACAGAGGAGTATCATGAGTGGCGCACCGCTCCTGACACATATTTGCATTTAACGGTGGACACCCCGGATGAGAAGTGGGACCAAAATATCGGCCTGATTACCCAATTATTGGAAAAGGTAAATCCCCCACCGGAAAATACCGTTACAATCACGTGCGGACCTCCAATTATGATTCATTTTGTTACAAAAATGCTCCAGGAAAAGATGGGTTTTACCCCAAAAAATAATTACGTTACGCTCGAGGCGCGCATGCATTGTGGGATAGGTAAATGTGGGAGGTGTAACCTGGGGGAGAAACTTGTTTGTGTGGATGGTCCGGTGTTCAACATGGAAGAAGTCGGGGGATTGCTGGAGACGTACCTCTAAAAGGCGTTAAATATCCGTTGTCAATATAAAAAATTAACCAGCAAATATTATAATTATTGGTTAAATCCGAGATGATTATTTCTAAAGTAAAATGATTAAAACGATTGGATTGTTATTTTAAATGAAACCTCTGGACTCCGATATTCCACTATCTGTAATTGTAATTGGTGGAGGTCCTGCAGGCTTAATGGCTGCTGAAGTTTTATCTCAGGGCGGTTTACGCGTGGATCTCTTTGATAGCATGCCTTCAGCTGGTCGAAAGTTATTAGTGGCAGGAAAGGGCGGTCTAAATTTAACCCATGCGGAATCGCGGGAACAATTTCTTTCCAAATACGGTGACCGTCGGTCATATTTGGAACCGTTCCTTGATAAATTTGGACCTGAGGAATTAGTTAAATGGGTGCATGAACTTGGGACCGATACTTTTATCGGGACTTCCAAACGAGTTTTTCCGGTTGGGATGAAAACTTACCCGGTGTTACGAGCCTGGCTCATTCGTTTACGGGAAGCTGGGGTAGTTATGCATATGCGTCATAAATGGCGCGGCTGGAATAAGGAGGGTGCTATATGTTTCGATACTCCTGAAGGATTAGTGGGTATAAACCCCAAGGTGATGGTCCTTGCATTGGGAGGAGGCAGTTGGGCGCGGCTTGGATCAACTGGTGAATGGGTTGACATCCTTCAGGAACGCGGGATTAAAGTTGCGAAGTTAAAGCCTTCAAATTGTGGTTTTGATGTCCCTTGGAGCGATCATTTCCGCTCCCGGTATGAAGGATTCCCTCTAAAATCGGTTGCAATAATCAAGGCAGGCTCTCAAGAAATCGCCGATCACAAACGGGGGGAATTTGTTGTAACCAAGCATGGGGTTGAAGGAAGTTTGATTTATGCTTTTTCTGCTATGCTCCGCGATGAAATTGAGATTTTCGGTAAAACCAGTATTAAAGTCGATCTTGCCCCAGGATGGTCGTATGAACGTTTGCTTGAAAAACTGTCTCTCCCGCGGGGTTCGAGAACCATATCCGGTCATTTGGAAAAATCCGTTCATCTCAAGGGAGTTAAGGTTGGATTGATAAGGGAATTCATACCAAAAGAGGATCTCTATACTCCTGACCGGCTGGCAACCGCGATAAAAGGACTGACAATCCCCCTCACTGCTTCCCGGCCACTGGATGAAGCCATTAGTAGTGCCGGCGGTATCTGTTTTGATGAGCTAAACTCTCGCTTGATGATACGCTCACTTCCAGGTGTTTTTTGCGCTGGGGAAATGCTTGACTGGGAGGCGCCGACGGGCGGATACCTTCTATCTGGTTGCTTTGCCACAGGCAGGGTTGCCGGTGAGGGAGCTCTCGATTGGTTCAAGGGTTCTGGTTGACATGGGAAATATTTATTCATAATCAAACTCACCCTGCAATGCTATCAAACATTGCTAATTTCATAAAAAGAAGTTTATGTTGAACAGGAAAAACAATTACCTTGACAACTTCCCCAATAAAATGATAATATCACAACGTTAATGCAATTCTAAGGAAAGGAGGTGCACTTCATGGAATGCAAGGTTTCTATCAAAATCATACTCCGCTGCTCGGATTTCGCAGCTGGTATGATTCTACTTCCTCGGAGTGCGCCTGATTACCTCTAAAAGGTTAACCATCTGGTTTTTCACCCACGGTGCCTCCAGCACCGTGGATTTTTTTTGGGACATTTAGCCTGAAACACAGGGATGCATGATGACTTCATCGACACCACCAGCAACTTATTTTGATTTCCGCAAAGCTCTTGACAATAATAAATTGGCAGGAATGATACGGATGATGACAGGATATCGTCTCATATATGGGACTGCGAATGTGACCCTTGCCGTTTCTGCAACTGCAAAGACACTCACATACCTTCTTCTTCGGAACTTCGCAGATACCGTTGTCGGCAATGTGGCGCC
This sequence comes from uncultured Chloroflexia bacterium, assembly GCA_963741635.1. GTDB lineage: Bacteria > Chloroflexota > Anaerolineae > Anaerolineales > Villigracilaceae > UBA877. Next base: position 189,578 of record CAVUIO010000013.1, on the reverse strand, counting down.
ATTCGCTGGATCTTTATCGCGAACCTTGTTCTTTATTGCACTCGGATTTGTTGGGCTGGCTTTGATTGAGGGTGGATTTGCTTATATTTCCAGTCGGCTGGCTTCATTTTCAGCTGAAAGTATAACCAACAGACTGAGAAATTTCCTTTTCGACCATATTCAGCGGTTGTCATTTGCCTATCATAGTAAAACCCCTACCGGTGACCTAATCGAACGGGTTACATCAGATGTGGATTCGGTCCGAACTTTCTTTAACGACCAGGCTATCGGTGTAGGACGTATTGTGCTCCTTTTCATAATAAACTTCATCGCTATCTGGTGGTTGTCATGGAAATTAGCATTGGCATCTATTGCGGTTGTTCCGGTGATTGTGTTCGTTTCGATGTGGTTCTTCAAAAAGGTGACTACTGCTTACGAAGCCTATCAGGAACAGGAAGCCAAGCTAACCACCACTCTACAGGAAAACCTGACAGGGGTTCGGGTGGTTAAAGCTTTTGCCCGCCAAGAATATGAAATTAATAAATTTGAGAAAGATAACTGGGAGAAATACCTTCGTGGGCAAAAATTAATGAGGATGCAATCCTTTTTTTGGCCACTCTCTGATCTGCTTTGTGGGTTTCAAATGCTTGCAGGTTTCATTTACGCTGGAATCCTTGCAGTTCATGGAGAGATCACCATAGGTACATATCCAGCATACGTAGGACTTGTGGTTTGGCTTATCTGGCCAATGAGAAACCTTGGACGAATAATTGTTAATACATCTACAGGCCTGGTTTCCTACGATCGTTTGATTGAGATTATTAAGCAACAACGCGAACCACTAACCGACGGCTTAGTTCAGACGTCCGGATCTGTCCGTGGCGATTTTACTTTCGAAAATGTGTCGTTCCAATACTCGGATGGGAATAGTGAAGTCCTGAAGGGGATCACTTTTAAGGTATATGCGGGTCAATCTGTCGCTTTGTTGGGTTCCACAGGATCTGGAAAAACTACGCTTGTCAATTTGCTGCCTCGGTTTTATGAGTATACCGATGGGCGCATTTTGTTAGATGAGGAAGAATTAAAAGACTACCCGCGCAAGTATCTCCGCAACCAGATTGGTATTGTTGAGCAAGAACCTTTTCTTTTCAGCCGGTCTATACGGGAGAACATCACATACGGAGTAGGCAGGGATGTGCCACAGGATGAACTTGAAAAAGCCGCCAAAGCTGCTGCAATACATGAAGTGATCCTTTCCTTCCCATCTGGTTACAACACGCTTGTAGGCGAAAAAGGCGTGACACTTTCCGGTGGACAAAAGCAACGCGTTGCTGTTGCCCGCACCCTTCTAAAAAACCCTCGAATACTTATCCTGGATGATTCAACCTCCAGCGTGGACACAGAAACGGAGGCAGAAATGCGCAACGCGCTGGATAAGTTGATGAAAAACCGGACTACATTCATTATCGCTCATCGAATCCAGTCTGTGATGAATGCCGATTTAATCCTGGTTTTGGACAAGGGTGAGATTATCCAGATGGGAAAACACGAAGAATTAGTCATGCAAGACGGGATGTACCAGATGATTTATAACATCCAGACTCGAATTGACGAAGAACTGGACATGGAAATTAAACCATTATCAGCCAAAGATGCAGAACTGCATTTATCCGGCGCTAATTGATATACCTACCTGGAGCAATTGAATTATGCCAGACGAATTCACCGAAATCGAAGAAGAAGAATACACCAGTCAACTCACAGCCCCGACCTTTACGCGCATCATCGGGCTTATTAAACCTCATTGGCGGTGGATGGTTGGATTTTTAATCGCGATTGTTTTCACCGCATCCTTAGATGCAGTCTTCACCTACATTAATAAGGAGATGATAGATCAAGGAATCGCACAAAAAAGTATCCCGATTTTGGTTAAATACGCCTCATATTATGGAGGCCTCCAACTTGTGCAGGCGATCTCTGTTTTTATATTTATCTACCTGGTTGGCATTCTTGGCGAACGCATCCAGTACGATATCCGCAAAGAAGAGTTCGTTCACCTGCAAGAACTGTCCCTTTCATATTATAGTCAGAATGCGGTAGGGCGTTTGATGGCGAGAGTGACGTCCGATTCTGGGCGTATTTCAAGTTTAATGACTTGGGGAACGCTTGATGTAACCTGGGCGATTGTCAGCATCATTACATCTGTTATCTTCATGATGATCATAAATTGGAAACTGGCGTTGATCGTCTTTGCTATCATCCCAATCCTGCTCGTTATTGCCATCAATTTCCGCAAGAAGATCCTGATCGAGTTCCGTAAATCGCGCCGGGCAAATTCAAAAATTACAGGCGAATATAATCAGAATATTCAGGGAGTGCGAGTAGTAAAGGCACTTGGGCGTGAAAACGAGAACTTGAGCGAGTTTTCTGTTCTTACTAATGATATGTTCCAAGCTTCCTACCGGGCGGCCTGGCTATCTGCTCTTTTCCTTCCAACCGTTCAGATTGTTTCTGCATTTGCACTCGGCGCAATTGTTTGGTATGGAGGAATGCAAAGTGTGACGAATAATTTTACAGTTGGAGATATTCATGCATTCGTTTCGTATTTAACTTTTATGATCTGGCCAGTGCAGGATTTGGCACGGGTTTATGCAGATATGCAACATTCCATCGCATCAGCAGAACGTATTTTCAAATTGATAGATACCGTCCCCGAGGTTCAGAATAGAGTGGATTCCATTCCAGCGAAGACAATCCAGGGATCGATTGAATTCAACCATGTTTATTTTTATTATGAGGACCACAAGCCGATTTTGTCCGATTTTACATTGAAGGTCGATCCAGGTGAGACAATCGCTCTAGTAGGACCGACCGGTGGTGGAAAGACCACCATCGTCAATCTGTTGTGCAGATTTTACGAACCCAAGGAAGGGGTCATCAGGATAAACGGCAAGGATTACACCGATTACACCCTTCAAAGCATACATTCTCGAGTGGGCATTGTGCTTCAAACTCCCCACCTATTCTCGGGTTCCATCCGTGAAAATATCCGTTATGGTCGTCTGGACGCAACAAATGATGAGGTTGAAAGTGCGGCTAAAATCGCGGGTGCGCATGATTTCATTGCCACATTTGAAAGGGGTTATGATCAGAATGTTGGTGAGGGCGGAAATCTTCTCTCGGTGGGGCAGAAACAGCTCATTAGCCTAGCCAGGGCTGTGTTGTCAAAACCAGAAATATTCATTATGGATGAGGCAACATCCAGCGTGGATACCCTGACAGAAGCGCTTATACAACGCGGGATGGAAGCTTTAATGACAGGAAGGACATCCTTCATTATTGCTCACCGTTTGAGCACAATCCGACGAGCCCATCGGATTGTTGTAATAGAACAGGGTCGGATTACAGAAATGGGAACTCACTCTGAGTTACTCAAATTACGAGGTGAGTACTTCCGTTTATACTCGCAGCAATTTAAAATTGAAAAAGAAGAAACTTATGAGGTACCGGTTTCTAACAATTAGAACACCGGTTGTAAGACAAGTGTTTTTCCCTAAATCCCTAAACAGCAGGCTCTATTTAAATATAAAGACAATAATTAAGATAATTAATAAGAAAGAAACAAATGTCCAGATAAAAGAGAGCCCACCAGGATCGAATGCACCATTCCCAATTCCAATCGGATGAATCTTCACGAGCCGCATGTCAGCGGTTTTCTGATCCAATAATTCATCATTTATTGAATAAGGATTGAAGCCTTCGAAAAAACCAGCGAACCCTGCATTTTGCAGGATCTTGCGTAGAACAATCCTTCTTTCTTCCGAGTCTGCAACTTCCTTAAAATCCCCATAAACAGAGCCCGCTGGCAGAATTACCTCAACACCTTTTGCGACCATCAAGTTTTGGTACCAATCAGCGTGCCGACCCCAACCAGAAACACAAAATATATTTCCGCTTTGGATGGCATAATTGACTGGTGTATACCGAATCTTTCCGGTTTTTCTACCAACCGTTTTTAATACCATAATATAACCGGAGATTTTATTCCCAATAAAAGGTCCGAGGCCAAAGCGGAATACAGGGACCATAAAGATCATATTGAAAACCCAAAATAATCGCCGCAAGAAAGTGGTCATCGCTTCTCTCCATTTACTTTTGTAAAAAGAAATTATATCGGGATCTGGAAAATTATGAAATAGACCTAAATTCATTCCCTTTATACGGGGGACCATTAGGGTTAGAATGGAGAAAGATCCGAATATTGATTGAAAGAGAGAGGGAACCATGCACAATATCAAATTTCCATCTCGTTTTATTTGTATTTTGCTAATCGGGGGCATTACTCTGGTTTCCTGCGGGCCTGCCGTAATCTACCACCCCTGCCATAGGTGGCATTGTCCAAGGCGCTGTATATGGCGACCTTAATGGGAATGGTATCATTGATCCAGGAGAAGGAGTACTTGCGGGTGTAGAGGTCACCCTGTCTGATTGCGGTGCAATCCAGAATCAAGTGACAGGTGCTGACGGGTTATTTAATTTTCTAAATTTACCGGCAGGAACATGTCATGTTTCAGTGTCCAAGGCAGGTTGGATCTTTTCCGGCTCTTTTCCCTCTCTTGTCTATCCGGTGCCGGTCGCTTCAAATCCTGCTTCACCGACATCCTTTAGCTTGTTCATGTCGCCAATAGGAAGCGGTACTCCAACAGAGTCACCGACAATATCCAATTTCACCGAATCCCCTACTTTATCATCACCTACAAATACTCCAATAATGGTTATCAGTCCTACTTCAACGTCACCAATGGTAACTCCCAAATCTGATGCAGCTAATTGCCGTTTTGGTCCGGAGGTTGGATTTTTAGCGGTGGGGGGATTAAGTGTTGGCATTACGGTTCCAATAAAGGGTACTCTTGGCGACAAGTCATGGTGGCAGATAGATAATCCGCAAGAACCTGGCAATTTATGTTGGGTTGCCGCAAGTGTCACGGAAACATTCGGCGATCTGTCACTAGTCCCAGTAGTCCCCGCGCCAACAGCGCTGGTGACTTCAGTTATTGTTACAACCCCGGCAGTTGTACATGGATTTTGCGGCGGTCCAAATGCAACGAATTTCAATGTGACAATCACAACCAACGGACCAGTAACCGTCCAGTGGCATTTTGAAATTTCCACATCCGGTGGGACGCTGCTTAATTCAACCACAGACCAGCCCATGGTTTTTAATGCAGCGGGTTCTCTGTCATATTTGTCCGATGCATATAAAAGGGATTGTGGAAGTTATATCGTCAAGGTTGTTACTTCAACCCCAAATGTAATGTCAGGTCAGGCGAGCTGGACTGTTGTTCAACCTTAATATTCATATGGATATCTGTACTTCAACCATTTTTTCTAATAATATTGAAAAGGAGTAAAACATGCCAGAACAAATTGAAGCCCCCCGCAAGAAAATTACTTTGCCTTACCTCTTTAAAAAAGTTTCAGATAATCAACCCATAACCTGGCTGACATGTTACGATTATCCTACTGCATATCTACAAGAACAAGCTGGAATTGAGATGATCCTGGTAGGAGACAGTCTCGGGATGACTATGCTTGGGTATGACAGCACCTTACCAGTTACAATGGACGACATGGTTCGGCATGCTCAAGCTGTGAGACGTGGTGCTCCCACTGCGTTTGTGGTTGGAGATATGCCATACATGACCTACCAACCTTCAGTAGAAACGGCTATCCGCAATGCCGGTCGATTTATGGCTGAGTGCGGATGTGATGCGATAAAATTGGAGGGTGGCGTTTCGATGGCAGACCGGATAAGAGGTATCGCGGATGCAGGAATCCCAGCGATTGGTCACCTCGGACTTACGCCACAATCCGTCAGCGCATTGGGTGGATTTCGTGTCCAGGGGAAGTCGGCCATATTAGCAAAGAAGATTCTCGATGATGCCAAAGCACTTGAACAAGCAGGAGCATTTTGTATTCTACTTGAAATGGTACCTGATAGGCTTTGTAAACTTATAACAGAACGGGCTGAAGGATGTATCATTATGTCACTTGGTTCCGGACCAGATGCACATGGTCAACTTTTAATTTATCACGATATGTTTGGTCTCTATCCAAAGTTTAAACCAAAGATGGCTAAGGTTTATGGAAATGCCGGTGAGGTTATCTTAAAAGGTTTGAAAAGCTACCATGACGAAGTAATCAACAAGCAATTCCCGAAGCAGGAAAACTGGTTTGGGATGCCAAATGAGGAATTCGATGACCTTAAGAAGATGATTGGTTAAATTATCCGAATTGGATATAAATCTATTAAGGAATACTAAGGAGAAAAATGGACAAAGACTTGCGCCATCTACTCAAAATACCAACAGATCGGTTGAAAGCTATCAATTCAGTGTTGCTAGATGATGATGAAACTGTAATAAATGATTTTTTGGCGGTTGTCGCAAAATACGGCAGTCCGGAAGAAATCAACCGCAAGCATCGCGAATCGCGGAAACTATCCCATCTAATGAAATTGGTAACTGAACGCGCTCCCAACTATATAAAAGACCTAAACTGGCTTCTAGAACAACGTGAAAACCATTCGTTCGCTTCAATATCTGAATTTAGGAAGCGCGTACTTGGAGAAAAAGCAAAAGAAATTCAATTTGCCGATAAATCTGCGGTGACTCTTGAGGTGTCTGCTTTGCAATATTTCCCCTGGATTCGTCCAATGTGTGAAAGGGCGATAAATAATCGAAGCCTTGTTCCGGGTCGTTTCATTGCGGTCAGAAAGATGAAAGAATCTGAATTGGATGGCGACCTGCCCGCGATCGTGGCTGCATTGGATATCATGGGGTCTTCCTTTGTCGAGACTCTTGATACGAAAGGCACAGATGGATCCAATCCTCATTTAGGAGGACCTGCAACTATTACCGGTTATTTTGGTGGGATAGGACAACCTAATGCTCATGCTTTGATGTGGCTGGATGAATTCCTGTATTACTACACCAATTATGGTGTCCAGCACGTTCTGAATTTTAATGCTGGCACAATATTGCTAGGGTTTTTACTTTATCGTTTGGGAGTTGATATTCAATTTAAAATCTCAGTATTCTTTGGATCAGACAATCCATATCATGCTTTATGGATAATGCTGGCAGCGAAACTTTTCAGTCGAGATGATGGCAGTTCCCCACTAATCGGTTTTAACTGGTCCAATTCAATCAATAATCAAACTATGGAACTTACCGCCCACTTTAGAAAATCGCTTGGATTCGAAGATGTCGTTCGATTTGAACATCATATTGTCGAGACATGGAAAAGCATAGTCGTTCAACCCTATGATCGTCGTTCGGAATTACTTGAGATTGCAGGGCACGTGGCGAATATTTCTGCGAAGCACGAGGGTGGAGATATCAATATTGAAGAAAAACGAGCTCATCCTTCCGATATACTTGATTATTTTCGCGATAAACAGGAGATCATTGATTCGGGAGATTGGGATAGCCTGCAGCTTAATTTTATGGATAAAGTTGATGCATGTGATAAATCTGCAAGGGAATTAACAAAAAACGGGCTTTCATTTATTGCAGCAACTAACTTGCATAAATAAATATATATATTAAAGAAGAAAATAAAATTTAATGTAGGTAATATTTGGCTATGCGCTTAATATTCATGTATTGAGGAAATTCACATGTATATAGTTCAAGTGCACATTCATATCAAGTTAAATCAGATTGATCCATTCATTAAGGCTTCCACTTTAAATGCAGATATGAGCAGAAGATCTGAGCCAGGTGTCGTCCGTTTTGATATTATTCAACAAGCAGACGATCCAACCCGTTTTGTGTTTATTGAAGTGTATCGTTCACAAGATGCGGCTGCCAGGCACAAAGAAACGGCACATTATAATCAATGGCGGGAAATTGCGGAAGAAATGATGACAGAACCGCGGACTCGCCTTGTATATGTTAATATTTCCCCGACAGATTCTAAATATATGTAATTCCCGGGACATAGTAATTTAATGCATTTCGAATTTGCTACTTCCAATCGTATCCTGTTTGGGCAAGGAACAGTATCTATAGTTCCCAGTCTATCTGAGGAACTCGGTCGCCGAGCAATCATTTTTTATAACCAGAGCGTTTCCAAACATCCAATCTTTAACTCTCTTAAAGTATCAGGACTGAATCCCCTGCCCTACCAAGTACAGGGGGAACCGACTATTGGTACGATCCAAGATGCAGTTGTTGCCGCACGCGAAGGAGCATGTAATATCGTGATTGGTATGGGAGGCGGTTCCACCCTTGATACCGGTAAAGTTGTCAGTATTTTATTGACAAATCCAGGAACCCTGAATGATTACCTCGAAGTCGTTGGAGCTGGACGTACTTTCAAACATCCGTCTATCCCATATATTGCTATACCAACAACTGCTGGAACGGGTTCCGAAGTAACTCGAAATGCAGTCATTACAGTTCCAGAAAAGCAAGTAAAGGTTAGTTTACGCAGTCACTATATGCTCCCCAGGTATGCAATTGTCGATCCGGAGCTATCTTACAGTATGCCGCCTGAAATTACCGCTTATACAGGGCTGGATGCCTTAACACAACTTATCGAACCATTCGTCTGTAACGCCTCAAATCCACTAACTGATGCAATTTGCAGGGAAGGAATTCCCCGGGTAGCCCGATCATTACTCAATGCTTATAGAGGACAAGGCGCCGAATCCCGGGAAGATATGGCTCTTGCAAGTTTACTGGGTGGGATGGCGCTGGCAAATTCAAGGCTTGGCGCAATCCATGGACTTGCTTCTCCGATCGGTGGAACAACATCAGCTCCGCATGGAGCAATTTGTGCCAGACTTTTACCTATTGTCCTTGATAAAAATTTGACTGCACTTAACCAACTCTCCACCAGGTCAATGGCTTTGAATCGTTATAAGGAAATCGCAACTCTTTTGACAGGCGATCCATCCGCCAACGCCAATGATGCAGTTGAATGGATCTGGGATTTATGCAAATCATTGAATATTCTTCCTCTCGGGAAATTTGGTTTAGATGCCAGCCTATTTCCAACCATCGTTATCGCAAGCGCAAAAAGCTAGCAGCATGAAAGGTAATCCAGTCATCCTTTCCGAAAAGGATCTACTGAATATCCTTTATACCGCTATATAGAACCCCACCGATAAAAACTTGGGGGTTCTTTCCCTTTATCATTGATATTTCGAATCCTCAATTGTCTTTCGAAGCTTTTCCTCTTCCGTTTCTTCCGCCACCTTTCCCTTATCCCACTCCAACTCAGCTCGTTCAGCTTCACGTAACTTTAATATTGGCTGAATCCTCACTACATTCCATTTTCCGCAATAGGGACATCTGGCAAGTTTTGAAAGTCCCAGATTTATGCTAAATAGGGGGAGGGCGAATGGGCGATGGCAGCTGGGGCAAATTCCCCCACCGGTTACATAACTGCGTTCTGTGCCAAGTGGTACATCCTTGGTCTTTCCGCGGCCAGAAATCAAAGGGATAACGAAAGAAAGTATTATTGCGCCAAAGACAATTATCAGTACGGGAACCACGATCTTCACAGCTGCGCTATTTCCAACAGCTGCTGGAACGAAATTCGCAGTAATGCTGTTTGATTTATATTCCTGTCCGTTTTGAGAATATCCCACTGCAAATAAAGTGTGGTTACCTATTGAATAGCTATCAGTATTAAAATTGAAGAATAAATGGGGGTTGGATATCTTCTCCAATCGCAACGCTATCAATATAAAAGATGACCTTGACCAAGTCCATCGGACCGGTAACTTTCATCGAAAATAGCCCTTGAATATCATTATTAACCCTCCATAACCGAAATCCCGGGAAAGTTTAAGTGATAAGTCATTGGTCTGGGCAAAGGCTGATATAGTGCTAATGAGACAGCAAACAAATGAAATAATTAATACAAGTCGGATTTTTTTCATGGGCTTATTTCCATCGTGTGAGAATTTGCTCGCGTTGGAATACTCGAGTTGTCAAGAATATTAATATCATATCGAGCACCAACAAAACCAAAGCAACTGTGAATATTATTTGAGTATTTAAAATAAATAAACCCGCCACCTGTCCAAAAAAACCCACCAGAACAGGAACAATAATAACCATGGATACTTGCTCGGCCACCCGGGGATCATTTACTCGCGAAGAAATCATTAACGAAAATGTGACAGCCATTACGGCCAATAAAGGACCTACAATAAAAATCGCGACTAGCCAACGCGCATCCAGCAATGCAAATAGTAGAGTTTTGTTGGCAACAATAATCCAGGAACCCAATGCAAATACTCCAAATGCACCATATGTAGCCAAAATTGCCGGAATGACAGCCGCAAGACACTTTCCAATCAACAATTCAGCTGTAGTGATGGGTGTCGCGAGCAGTGGTTCCAAACTTCGGGTTGTTTTCTCGCCTACAATGGAATATGCTGCAATCGTAACTGGTATTGCCACCGGAACCAGCATGAACAGCATCATAAATTCGCTTACGAGGAATACCTGAAAACAATCTTGCCCTCCCAGCCCCGTAGGGCACATAGCTTGTACCGTACCGGGCTGGATTGTGCTTCCGGTGGTTCCACCTGATAATGATGATGAATTCTCACGCGTCCCATAGATTATGCCAAGAGGAATTGCCGTCATTAACAACGGAAGAAATATCACAGTGAAAATAACCATCCGGTTCTTAAATACTTCGGCCCATTCTTTCCTTAATATAGTTAGTATTTTATTCATATCAAGCGCCTTTTACCAATTCCAGGTAAACATCTTCCAATGAATGCCTCAATTCTCCAACAAATTGTATATCAGCACCCATTGAAACAAGCTCCTTAATTACCACCGGGTTCCGTACTTCAGGGTCGTCGAGAGTGACTACCAGCTTGTTTTCAAAAAGATTAACTTCTTTTACAAATTCCAATTTTCTAATGTCTCCAGCGATATTTTCATCTGCCGACCGTAAATGAAATACCACCTTTCGACCAAAAACAGATGATCGTAACCTGGCGGGTGAATCCACAACCAGTAAACGAGCTTTAAATACCCCGATCCGGTCGCATAACCGGTCTGCTTCATCAAGGTTGTGAGTGCACAGGAATATTGTGCGCCCCTCTTTCCTCAATTCTGAAATGAATTCCCTGACCATATGAGAAGCCTCGGGATCCAACCCCGAAGTTGGTTCATCCAGGAATAGTATCCGCGGTTCATGCAGAAGGGCCCTGGCAATCGCAAGTTTTTGTTTCATACCTTTTGAAAATGTTCCAGCCGGATCCAACCGACGTTCATATAATCCAAGCATCTTTAGGTATTTTTCCACCTGACCACTAATATTTTTTACTTCGTAAAGGTCTGCGAATATCCGTAGATTATATTCTGCTGAAAGGTTGTCATACATACCAGGGGTTTCGGTCAACACCCCGACTGTTCGGCGTATTTCGGTATCTTGTTTTCCAACCTTGAACCCAGCAACTGTAGCTGAACCCGAGGTGGGCCCTATTAGAGTGGTTAGCATCCTAACTGTAGTTGTTTTTCCTGCGCCGTTCGGGCCAAGAAAACCAAATACTTCACCTTCGGACACATCTAAACTGAGTCCTTCAACCGCAGATATATTCCCAAATTTCTTTACAAGATTCTCGGTATGAATTATATTTCCTCGTTATAAATATCGAATCTCAACCAGGTTTTTGTGTTTTCTTCCAAGTTTTTAGGAATGAATTCCGGAGGATTGCTTGTTTCTGGAGTTGAAACCCTATCCACTGCTGGACTTCGACCTTTAATAATAATTCCGATATATTGGTAAAACAACCATCAAAAAACCATTTGGGAATTAAGTAATTTCAATATAGCCATTTGTTGTCAGTAAATATTTGACGCCAACGATGATCAATTAATAGTTACATCCTCAGGATTAGTACAGTAATCGATTTCCTAAAGTCATAATTAATCCATATTGATAATCAACTCCGCCTTTCCCTTAGGTAAATCATCCAATACATTGCAGCGACCAACATAGACCCACCGATAATATTTCCTATAGTGACCGGAAGTAAATTATTCAAAAAGAATGACCCCCAAGTTAAACTTGACAAGTCGATTGATTTTGTAATCGCAAATGCAGGATCAAATAATTTTATTAGTAAACCATATGGAATAAAATACATATTAGCGATTGAATGCTCAAAGCCTGCGGCTACGAATGCTGAAATGGGGAACAAAATCGCTAAAATTTTATCCGATACACTCCGTGCACTATAGGTAAGCCAAATAGCAAGACAGACCAGGGCGTTGCACATGATACCCAACGCCAGCGCCTGAACAAAGCCAAGATTGACCTTTCCTACTGCAATTTTTAAAGCAGCTTCCCCTACAGATCCCCCCACTTAAATATTGTTTTCCAAGAAAAACCAAGCCTGCTGTCCCAAGCGAACCTACAAAATTTCCCAAATATACGATCAGCCAATTGCGAAGAAGCGATATCGTAGAGATCTTCCGACTTGCCCAAGCCATAACAATCAAATTATTTCCGGTAAATAATTCCGCTCCACCTACAACAACCAGTATGAGACCCAAGCAAAAGACCATCCCAATCAGCAAACGCGCCACTCCATAAGGTAAAGTTGATGTAGCGGCAGCTGTTGTGGTTGCAAACATGGCTCCAAGTCCAATAAATGCCCCTGCCAAAATTGCCAAAGCAAACAAGGAGATAAATGGCAAGGCGGCTTTCCGTACTCCAATTACTTCTGCTTTATCAGCCATTTCATTTGGTAACAAAGCATCCATTGAATTCTCCAATCTCTATAATGCTATCAAGAATATTTATTTATTAAACTTTATAGGCATATGACCATCCGGTATTAATCCCGCCTCAGTAACAATTCTGGATACCACATCGTCCCAACCTACCGGCATAATATGCAATCCATGGATGCCCTGCTTTTCATAGCTTTTAATTTTGTTAGCCAGTTCCAGTGCTATTTGAACGCCTTCTTCCTGTGCATTCCCGGCGGCATCGGCAGATGACATGCGCTTAATTATTGAATTCGGGAATCCATACACCTGGGACTTCAGTCATGTAGCGCGTCATTTTCAAGCTCTTAAGCGGGGTTATGCCTACTAATATATATACTCTATTCAAAATATTACGTTTAGCAAGTTCATTTAGCCAGATTTCCATACCATCAATATCGTACACCAAGTTAGTTTGAAAGAATTGCGCACCTGCATTTACCTTTTTATGCTCCCTGAGAGCTTGAAACTTTGGGTCTGACGCAAAAGGTGAAGCTGCCGCCCCAAGGAAAATTTTTGGAGGGAACTTTATCTCGCGGCCATCCAGATAGTGCCCCTCATCTCGCATACGGCGCAAGATCCAAAGCATTTGGATTGCATCCATATCATTTATGTCCATCCGACCACGCGGCTGGGGAGCCAGTACCGGGCTGTCACCAGTAACGCAAAGTACATTTCTAACGCCTAAAGCACATGCCCCCAAGATTTCCCCTTGAACACCAGCCCTAGTGCGGTCACGAGCAGCGATTTGCATGACAGGCTCGGCGCCTTGCTCGATTGCAATTTTGCTGCACGCCCAAGAAGTCATCCGAGGTGTAGCAGATGCATTATCAGTAAAATTGATGGCTGATACGTAAGGTTTGACCAATTCAATATTACTGATCAGTTTGTTGGTTGAGGAAGATAATGGCGGCGTAATTTCGCAAGCGACGATAAAATCCCCGGCTTTCAGTCTCCTTTCCATTTCTGAGACCGGTTCGTTATTTTGGGGAGCATGGTATTCACTATCCCCCTGCCACCATTGTGGTTGACGGACCGGTCGAAAAATCCCTTCCCACATCCTTGCCCGGGAATCGGAATTACTTAATATCAATCCCTTCGCGACTTTACCAACTCCTAATGTTTTTACTTGTTCAATAACATCCCCCCAAGTTTCTCCTCCTGTTTTCTCCCAATCCAATGGAGGCAAGATTTCCATAAGCTTTTCCTGCCGGCCCATTTTAAATGATCGTTTATAGATTTCATACCAAATACAAGGACGGCTTTTATCCACATAACAACCCTCTGGTGTAGAACCGCCGCAAGGTCCGTTACGCATTCCCTTTGGACATTCCATTGGACAAATAAAAGCCGTCTCTTGCAAGAGGCAGTTCCCACACATTCGACAGCCCCATAATGGCCCTTTCACAATTACTTCCAGGTTGGCCAACACTCGGTGGCCGAGTGGTTCTCTCTTAAAAGGCAAATAGGGTGGTTGCCAACGGCGACCTGGCGTAAAAATGGACATGTTTGTCTCCTGACAATTTATTGTAATGCCTGAGAGTTGCCCCAAATGATGAATAATGTCACCTCCCCATGAGACAAATATCCCCCTCTTTTAGATTGACTTCGGCTTGTCCCTCAATACACTCTATGCACTTCAGTTTGCTTGCTTTTCAGCCAAACGGTATAATGAAAAAATGCGAAAATCTGTAGTAGTTTTGATTTCCCTATTTATTTTCATTGAGTTATCTTTTCCTCCAGAAGTTCACGCCAAGATATCATCATTAAAGAATCTTTCATCGGCTTCGGATGTTATCGATGCAGTAAACGATCTTCGAGCCTCCCGCGGCTTATCCCCTTACTCTCAAAATTCAATTCTAATGAGCAATGCCCAATCACAGGCAGAATATAACCTTTCCATCGGGACTAGCACCCATGTCAGTGCGGATGGCTTACGCCCCTTTCAACGAGCCTTCAAGCCGGTTATGCGTCGCAGGAGATATTAGCCAATGGAACCCAGTTTTTCTCTGAAAATGTTACTGGCGGGCGTTGGGATGACTGCTGAAGATGCAGTAAAACAGTGGACGCAAGATGACCCTCACCTTAACACTATGATCTCACCAGTCCTACAAGATATCGGTGCCGGCGTTGCTGTCTCAGGAAATACTTACTATTATGTGATAGATTGTGGTCTTTCCACCGGTGGCACACCAGCCGCATTCACTCCTCCACCCTCTTACAACCCTCCACAACCCACTTTGATCCCAAATACCCCCAACGCGGATGGATCAATTATTTATATTGTTAAAAGCGGAGATACATTGCTGGGTATTGCCATTTCGTATAATATTTCCCTAGATGATCTTCTCGCTTTAAACGGATTAACAATTAAATCAGTTATATACACTGGTCAAAAGATTATTATCCGCCGCGCAATATACCCCAACACCCACTATGCCCACCCTTACGCCCACCAGGTTACCTACCATAACTCCCTGGTCAACAACTGCACCCACTTTAATCAACACTCCTTTACCATCAACTCCACTCCCCTCTCCTGCATTACCGATTCTTGGCGCTCGCCGAGCTGTTTTTATCATTGCAGGTGCGGCATTAATAATTTCGGCTCTAGTGGTTCTTGCAGGAATCAGGAGAAAATAGCTTGTTTCAAAATTAAAAGAGCTGGCGATCAATTTGATCGCCAGCTCTTTTAATTATTTCGCTTTACCTTGTGCGGCTACAGCCGCCTCTGCTTTTCTGACAGTTTCCTCATCCGCTAGATAAAAATGTTTTAGGGGCTTTAAGTCTTCACTGAGTTCATAAACCAGTGGGATGCCGGTCGGAATATTTAATCCTGGTATTTCTGCGTCAGAAATATTGTCCAGGTACTTAACCATTGCACGTATGCTGTTCCCATGCGCTGATATCAACACTCGTTTGCCAGTTTTTATCATTGGAGCCAGCGTGCTATGCCAATATGGAAGAACTCGCTCTAGGGTGATTTTTAGAGATTCGGTTGCAGGAAGTTGCTCGGGCATTAATTCAGCATAACGACGATCAAAACGAGGGTGGCGCTGGTCATTTAATTCCAATGCTGGAGGCGGAACGTCATAACTCCGGCGCCAAATTTTTACCTGCTCTTCTCCAAATTTGGCTGCCATCTCAGCTTTATTTAACCCCTGAAGCGCTCCATAGTGGCGTTCATTCAGTTGCCATGCACGAATTACCGGAATCCATTCTAGATCCATTTCTTCCTGGACAATATTTAGGGTCCGTATCGCTCGTTTCAGCACCGATGTATACGCTAAATCAAACATATACCCTTTTTCCCGTAGAAGCTGACCACCAGTATGGGCTTCCTTACAACCTTGGTCTGTCAGTCCAACATCGGTCCATCCGGTGAACCGGTTCTCCAAGTTCCATGTGCTTTGTCCATGTCGAATTAAAACCAGTATTAAATTTTTAGACATATATTCACCTCATTACTAATAACCGCCAGGCAAGAATTCGCCTGGCGGGTTTTAATAATCAAGACTTTTAATGAATAGCTTGTTCCGTTTCACGGTCGAATAAGTGGCACTTATCCAGATTAAACGAAACTGGAACCGAATCCCCAATGTGGAAATTTGTTCGGGGATCAACCCGCGCAACGATATTATCCGACCCAGCTAAAAGGTAGAGGAAAATCTCATTTCCCATCAATTCCGTCACATCCACTTTCGTCTCAACTTCAGCGACGTGAATTCCGGGCGGAACAAATGCAGGATTAAAAATATCCTCAGGACGAATGCCGAAAACTATTTCTTTGTCCACATAACCTTGATAAGCCTTCATACGCTCAGGAGGAATGGGAATGTTAAACGAATTTGTTTCCACTACGAGCTTCCCATCACCTTTACGTAATTTCGCTTTGAAAAAATTCATTGCTGGCGCACCAATGAATCCTGCGACGAACATATTATCCGGGTGATCATAGAGCGTTTGTGGTGTATCCAATTGTTGCAGAACACCCTTATTAATAACCGCAATTCTCGAGGCCATTGTCATGGCTTCCATTTGATCATGCGTTACATAGATAAATGTTGTTCCCAATCTTTGGTGGAGTTTTGTAATTTCCGAACGCATGGCAATGCGCAATTTTGCATCCAGGTTGGACAAGGGTTCGTCGAAAAGGAAGACTTTCGGCTCTCGTACAATCGCACGCCCAACCGCTACGCGCTGGCGTTGTCCACCCGAAAGTTGGCGAGGTTTTCTTGCAAGCAGTTCACCAATTCCCAAGATATCTGCAGCTTCTTGCACCCTGCGCTTGATTTCATCCTTAGGTGTCTTGCGCAGTTTTAAACCAAAAGCAAGGTTATCGTAAACCGTCATATGCGGATAAAGGGCATAAGATTGGAAAACCATGGCAATGTCACGGTCTTTTGGGGGGACATCATTCACAACCCGCTCAGCAATCTTAATCTGCCCTTTTGTGATTTCCTCCAAACCCGCTAGCATTCGCAAGGCGGTTGTTTTTCCACAACCGGAAGGGCCAACAAATACAAGGAATTCCTTATCTTCAATCTGCAAGTTTAAATCATTCACTGCAATGACATTCCCAAACTCTTTTGTTATGTGATCGTACGTTACACTGGCCATATCATTCTCCTTTTCGATTGAGTATCGTGGTTCAATTATAGCGCACAACTTTATTTGGATGCATATATAGATAAGTAGAAGTAAAATGAAGGTATGTCAGAAGATGGAACTCCAATCCGGCAACAATATCTAGAAATTAAACGTCAATACCCAAACGCCATTCTTTTTTTTCGACTTGGAGATTTCTACGAAACATTTGACCAGGATGCAGAGACAGTGTCACGGGAGCTCGATATCGTTCTGACTTCCCGTCCCATCGGAAAAGGAATACGCGCTCCCCTGGCTGGAATCCCTTATCACGCTGTAGAAAACTATCTCTCCCGGCTAATTGAAAAAGGTTACCACGTTGCCATTTGTGAGCAAGTTGGTGACCAACCAGCAAAAGGGATATTCACTCGGAGGGTCGTTCGTGTGGTCACCCCAGGCACAATTATCGAACCAGGCCTTCTTCACAGTGATGCCAATAATTATTTAGTTTCAATCGTTGTGGAAGATGGACGTGCTGGGATTTCATACGTGGATATCACGACTGGAGAATTCGCTGTTACTGAAATTGATATGGTTTCGGATGTACTTGCTGATTCTTCAGAGCAAGCATGGGGACCCATTCGTACAGAACTGACAAGGCTGAAACCTGTTGAAATTATTCATCCTGACAACCTTGTGATTCCCACTGCAATTTCCGGTCACCTGACTTCCTGGCCAGCATGGCGCTTTGAACCCGGGAAAAGTAAAGAAGCATTACTTTCGCACTTTGAAACTTCCACATTGGATGGATTTGGTTTAAAAGACTTACCACTAGCGATACGTGCAGCGGGTGGAATAATCCAGTATTTAAAAGAAACTGAAGGAGCGGCCTTACCCCTGCTTATGGGATTGAGAGTTTACAGCCTGGGCGATTTTATGACCCTTGATGCTGCCGCCCGTCGCAATTTGGAATTGATTGAAACTCTGCGAGGAGATATTAAAGGCTCTCTCTTGGGGGTTCTCGATTTAACTATTTCTCCTATGGGAAAACGATTGCTTGGTCAATGGGTAAGCCAACCATTGCTTGATATTAGCCGTATAAATGTACGACTGGATGGGGTTGAATTTTTTTATTCCCATTCCCTTTTGCGAGCTGAAATGCGTTCCGCCCTTAAACCTTTATCAGATCTTGAACGGGTGGTCAACCGAATATTATCCGGGCATGCGATCCCGCGGGACCTGGTTTCCTTACAGGAAACACTTCTTTGTCTCCCACAAATCATCCAGTTATTTACTACAGCAGATGCATCAGTATCATTGCCAGTAAATTCGTTAAATCCGTGCGCAGAAGAATATTTACTCATTCATTCAGCAATTGCTGATGACCCACCCGCAACACTTCAAAATATTGGGGTAATTCGTCCAGGGTTTTCCGCCGAGTTGGATGGTGTTATTGAAGCTTCACGTCATGCACGCGAGTGGATTAACAACCTGGAATCAATTGAACGAAAGCGAACAGGAATCAAAACTCTTAAGGTTGGTTACAATAAAGTTTTTGGATACTTCATAGAAATCTCCCAAGGTCAGGCGGCGAATGCTCCTTCAGAGTACATTCGAAAACAAACTCTTGTCAATGCAGAACGGTTTATCACTCCGGAAATGAAGGAGTATGAAACTCTCGTACTTAATGCGGAAGAGCGCATCAGGGAAATCGAAATTCGGTTGTTTCGAGAAGTATGTTCATCGTTACTAAAATCTGCAACCAAATTGTTGGATGTAGGAAGAGCATTGGCAGAATTAGATGTATTGTCCACGCTCGCTGAGGTCGCAGCCTTAGGGGGGTATATCCGCCCACAAATTTTAGCGGATTTAACACTAGAAATCTTTGGAGGCCGCCACCCTGTTGTAGAAATGAGCCTTCATGGTGATCGATATGTTCCGAATGATGTAATTTTCGAGAAAGGTGAAATCGTTCGGGTAATTACCGGCCCGAATATGTCCGGAAAGTCAACGTATCTCCGTCAAACTGCTTTGATTGTGCTCATGGCACAAATGGGATCTTTTGTTCCCGCTTTATCTGCAAAAATCGGATTAGTAGACCGAATATTTACGAGAATTGGCGCACAAGATGAAATTCATGCAGGTCAATCCACCTTTATGGTGGAAATGATTGAAGCTGCCAATATTTTGCATCATGCTACTCAACGATCCCTCTTAATTTTGGACGAAATCGGGCGAGGCACCAGTACCTATGATGGTGTTTCTATTGCGTGGGCAGTTGTCGAATATATACACAATCACCCATCCCTCCGTGCCAAAACGCTTTTTGCCACTCATTACCATGAGTTAACTCAACTTGCGGACTTTTTGCCTGGCGTACGCAACTACAATGTTGCAGTTACGGAGGCGGATGGATCGGTGGTTTTCCTCCATCAAATAATTCCTGGCGGTGCCGATCGCTCCTATGGCATCCATGTTGCCCAATTAGCCGGTCTTCCACGCCCGGTCATTCAACGCGCCTCTGAGATAATGTCTGAATTGGAAAAATCATCAGGACAAGCTATCCGAATTAACCCTCAAGCAGCACAGCAAGCAGCTCTTTTTCCAGAAACCAATCCTCTTCTGGATGAACTTAGCAGTCTAGATATTAATTCGCTTGCGCCTATAGAAGCTCTTAATAAATTGTTTGAGTGGCAGAAACGCTATTTTGGAAATATAAAAAAATCTCCCCCAAACTAAAATTCGTTAACCGAAAATCATATAAATTAAAATAGTTCGCGGCATCCCAAAGGGAAACCCGCGAACTATTATTCCCAAAACTGATTTTACTATTTTATTACTGGTGCAGATGCTTTTGATCGCGCAATTGCCCACCCAACTGCAGCGACCAATATCAAAGCAATAATCCACACTACTATCATGGTCATGCCGGTTCCGCCAGCATATTTAACAATGACGGGGGCAGCTAAAAGTGAAACAAGATTGACCACCTTGATCATTGGATTTAAGGCTGGACCAGCAGTGTCCTTTAGCGGGTCACCAACGGTATCGCCAACAACACTAGCTTTATGTCTCTCCGATCCTTTGCCTGTATTAGCTGCCAAGTCACGTGGTTCATCTTCAATAGATTTTTTTGCATTATCCCAAGCTCCACCAGCATTCGCCATATAAACTGCCAATAGTTGACCGCTCAAGATAATTCCGGCACAAAAACCCGCCAGCGCTTCTACACCTAACATTAAGCCGAGAGCCAAAGGTGTAAGTACAGAAATTGTCGCGAGTGGAATCAATTCCTTTTGTGCGGCAGCAGTCGAAATTCCGACCACCTGGGCGTAATCTGGTTTTACTTTACCTTCCATCAATCCGGGAATTTTAAACTGCCGTCGAACTTCATGAACGATAAGCCCGGCTGCTCTACTGACAGCCCTTATTGCTAAGGATCCAAATAACCAAGGAAGCGCTCCTCCCAAAAGGAGGCCAATAAAAACCGGGATCTCCGATACTCGGATTCCTGTATCGCTAAGTAGATGTGCAAACGGTATGGCTTTTCCGGCTGCTTGTGCAGCGACATTTGCAGCCTGCTGGACTCGTCCTACATCAATAAAGAATGAAGCAAACAAGCTGACCGCTGCAATTACAGCAGAAGCAATCGCCACACCTTTTGTGATTGCCTTGGTTGTATTACCGACTGCATCCAAGTCAGCCATAATTTGACGAGCTTTCTTTGTTTCGTCGTCCTCCAGTCCGTGCCAGGCCATTTCCCCAATTCCATTTGCATTATCTGAAATTGGACCATAAGAATCCATTGCAACATTATTTCCAGTATGGCTCAACATGCCGATACCAATCATTGCAACAGCGTAGAGAACATATTGCGCACCTTGTCCGTTATATAGCAGTAATGCAAAGATAAAGCTAATAACAATCACCACGAGTGCCCACACACTCGATTCCATCCCAATTGATAAACCAGAAAGGATTGTTGTGGCGGCACCTGTCTTTGTAGATTCTACAATTTCTTTTACTGGAGCTTTTTTGGTAGAAGTGAAATAGGACGTAAGCGGGTTGAAAAGCAACTGCCAGACCAACCCCGATGGATGTCAGCATTGCCATACGCCAATCATGGCAATATAAAATTGCCAGTACGAATGACCAAAGAATTGTATTCACGCTCGAGACTTCATACGAGCGGAACATGGCATCTTCAGCATCATGGGCGTGCAGGAAACCGAACAAGCCTTTTACCGACACATTTTCCCAAATTGGGACTGTGAAAGTTCCAAGAATGGAAGAGAGGACACCAATGGCGCGAATAATTAGTGGATAAACTATCCATTTTAAGCTGTGAGTGGGATCAATTGCCATTAACGCTAAACCAAGAATTAATCCAGAAACTATGGTCACTTCGTATGACTCAAAAATGTCAGCTGCCATCCCTGCGCAGTCCCCTACGTTGTCACCCACCAGGTCTGCAATGACAGCCGCATTGCGAGGGTCGTCTTCGGGTATATCTTTTTCTACCTTTCCAACCAGGTCCGCGCCAACGTCCGCAGCTTTTGTAAAAATCCCCCCACCAACGCGCATAAATAATGCAAGCAATGTACCGCCGAAACCAAACCCCAGCAAGGCATCTGGAGCAGCCCTACCAAAAACTATAAATATGAGGGTGCCACCAAACAAGCCAAGACCGTCGGTCAACATGCCAGTGATGGTCCCTGAATAGTAGGCGATGGTCAATGCTTCGTTCAACCCCCGTCGCGCTGCAGATGCAGCCCGCACATTGGCTTGGATTGCCATACGCATACCCAACTGACCTACAAGTAGCGAGAAGGACGCGCCCATTATGAAAGCAATCGTTCGTCCAACCGCTACGATAATTTGGGCATTTTTACCAAATTCATCAGTAGCTTCTGAAGATGGAGGCACCACATATACACTCAAAAACAGGACCACTGTTAAAACCCCAATCAAAGGCAAGATAGTTTTTAACTGTCTGCTCAGGTAACTATTGGCGCCAACCCGGATGGCATCCCAGACTTCCTGCATTTTTGCAGTGCCCTTATCCTTTTTAAGAACATTTCCCCGTAAAAGCCAGGCATACAGTAAACTAATAAATGCGGTTATTAATACTCCAACTATGGCGATCTGTTCAAAATTATTTAGCCCGTGACGGCTGCCAAGCCAAAGAATATTCATTTATCCTCTCCAATCCTTTATGGAATATCTTAGAAATTCTATACTTGTTTCCGTGTCGACCAATTCTATCCAACAAATTTTGTTTAGTCAATTCACCTGGTAGATAAATTCTTCTTCTTTTCTTTCGTTGACCAACCAAGGATAAATCTATATCATGCGAATTATTATAGATTAGGGTTTGATTAGAAAAAATAAAACCACTTGACTTTCTCTCTCTTTAATTGTATAGTACTATTCGATTGATGGATGCCTCAATTCCGGCACCGCTGCCCACCGGCTGCAGTGCCGTTTATTTCGCCAGGATTTAATTATCTATTTAGGAGAACTCATGATCCGTGCCACTGGTCTCACAAAAGATTATGGCTCCCGTAGGGCGATTGAAAACTTAACCTTCGAAGCCAAGCAAGGCGAGGTCGTTGGTTTTCTCGGCCCAAATGGCGCAGGAAAAACCACAACCATGCGTATTCTAACTGGGTATATGCCTCCGACATATGGCTCGGCGCAAGTTGCCGGATTTGATATTATCAGCGAATCGATAGAAGTACGTCGTCGCGTTGGATATTTACCAGAAACCGTACCTCTTTATCCTGAAATGACCGTTTACGAATACTTAAAATTTATGGCGGACTTACGTCACCTACCAAACGGGGATGACATGGTGGACGCGGCTCTTGATTTGGTTCAAATGGAAAACCGCGCGGACGGATATATCTCTAATCTTTCAAAAGGCATGCGACAGCGTGTCGGATTGGCACAGGCTTTACTTCATAGACCCGAAGTCTTGATCCTGGATGAACCAACCATTGGTCTCGATCCTGCTCAAGTCGTGGAATTCCGTAATACAGTCCGGGATGTGGGAAAAGAGAGGACTGTTTTACTTTCAACCCATATCTTATCGGAAGCACAACAACTTTGCGATCGTGTTTTGATTATTAATAAAGGCAGGATTGTTGCGGAAGATACGCCAGAAAATCTTCAATCCCGCCTTGTAGGTGCCGAACACGTAATTTTGCGCGTCAAAGGTGAAGCTGACGATCTCCTCCCGATCATCAAGAGAATCGATGGCGTTCAAAATGCCAAACTGCAACCTGATGGATCATTGGAGTTTCAATTTGCACCCGCGGCAGATATTCGCCCAGCAGTAGCCAAGGCGACAATAGAAGCCGGATACGATCTGCTCGAATTCCACCCAGTAGGATTGAGTCTGGAAGAAATATTCCTGCAACTTACGCAGGATAATGCCCGGAAAGATAGGTAACCCATGCGCAACATATGGACGATTGCACGCAGAGAATATCGACACTATTTCACCAGCCCATTAGCATATATTGCGGCCCTCCTTGCTCTTTTGACAGTGGGTATATATTTTGTGGTGATAATTTATTATCTGACAAATCAGTCATATTACAATAACTCTGCTCCCGGGGTAGATATTATCGTTGGACCATTGGCGACAGTCTTTTTGTTTGCGACACCTGCATTAACCATGAGGCTTCTAGCTGATGAACAACGTATGGGAACCCTCGAATTGCTCCTCACAACTCCGATTAAAGATGGAGAATTGGTGGTGGGTAAATGGTTGGGTGCATTTTTATTCATGCTTTCCATCATCGCGATAACACTGGTTTATCCTATTGTTCTCAATAAACTCACTTCACCTGGAATCGACCAAGGCGTAATGATTTCAGCTTATATTGCCATTATTTTGTTGAGCGCGGTATTTTTGGCAATTGGAACAGCCATGTCATCTTTTTTTACAAACCAATTTGCTGCTTTTTTCGCCACGCTTGCTGTTCTCATCCTTTTCTGGTGGCTTATACGCCTGCCCACATACATTATTCAGAACGATTCTGATTAACAATATTTTCAATTATCTGGATTTAAATGGGCAGATTTAATTCCATGGTTGCAGGAACCATGTCAATTTCTGATATCATCTATCCGATCAGTCTTACTGCCCTGGGTCTTTTTCTAGGTTCGATCGCAGTTGAAATGCGAAGGTGGAGATAATGGCCAAGACGAAGAACTCCCAAAAATCAGTTCAAAAGAAAATCAGTCCGAAAATATTTCGCTGTCATTGGATTATGGGTTTCTGGTATTGCATTTTTGGCTGCACTTGTATTGCTGCTTGTGAAGTTGATTGCTTTGGCAAAAATTTATACAATTCCAAATGTTCCTGCGTTTAATTGGGCATGGCAATTTCTGTCGCTTTAATTGTGTTGGGATTGGCAGCCTTTGCTTTGCTTGACCCTCAACGTGTGCGGGTTTTTCTTACCGGGCAGACAAGCACGCTATGGTAGTAACGCCGCCATCATGTTGCTTGCATTTATCGGGATTCTTCTGGTAATCAACATCTTTGTCTTCAAAACCCGGGCAACACCGTTTGACTTTACGGAAGGTAAACAAAACAGCCTGGCGAAGGTAACTATTGATACATTAAAAGCATTACCATCTTCGGTCCAGGCAACCGCCTTTTTTACCTCCCAGACCCCCAGTGATACAGCACGCAAATTGCTTGAGAATTACAAGAATAATTCAAACGGGAAATTTACATATTCATTTATTGATCCTGATCAAAATCCGCTTGCAGCGACACAGGCAGGGATCACCGGAGACGGAAAAATATATCTGCAGATGGGAACCCGACATGAAATAGTCGCCTTGGCATCGGAGCAGGATTTAACATCGGGACTGGTGAGGTTAATGAATCCCTGGACAAAAAATCATTTATTTCCTGACCGGTCATGGCGAAAGAGATATTGCGACCGCTGGAAATACTGCTTATACAGCTGCAAAAACTGCGCTTGAGGCTAAAAACTACACTGTCCAATCCCTAAACCTTATCGCCACCAATAAAATTCCAACCGATGCAACAGTTATCGTTATTGCTGGTCCAACCGCACCAATCACAGCCGCAGAGATAGGCTTGCTGCAAGATTATGTTTCAAAGGGGGGGGCTTTGGTCGTAATGGAAGAACCAACCCCACTAACACAAATTGGAAATTCTCCCGATCCTCTTGCCACCTATCTTGTCTCCACATGGGGAATTTCATTTGACAATGATATTGTTATTGATACCAATACCAGTCAACCTCTTTATGCAGTTGCTGCCTCCTACGGCACACATCCAATAACTGAAAAACTCCAGGGCTTGGTTTCGTTTTTCCCATCCGCCAGAAGTATTTCGATTGCTTCCAATTTACCCAATCAACCCACTCCCTTGGTTTCCACCGCCAGTTCAGCATGGGGAGAAACTGACTTTGCCGCCTTACAATCGAATGGGCAGGTGGCTTTTAACTCAGCGACGGACTTTCCGGGTCCGCTCATGCTGGCTGTTGCCGTATCAGATTCTACTGCAAACAATCATGTTGTTGTATTTGGAGATTCTGATTTTGCTTCGGATGCTTTTTTTGGTCAATATGCCAATGGGGATATGTTTATCAATGCGATTGACTGGGCAGCAGGCCAAGAACAATTGATTAACCTGAATTCTCCAACCGCGATAAGCAGAACTCTGGTCCTTCCCAGCAGTTTTTGGTTGCTGGTAATGGCAATCTCATTTCTACTGATTTTGCCCGGCCTTGTAATTGCCGGAGGTGTTGCATCCTGGCTGGTTCGGCGATCCAAAGGTTAATCAAATGATAAAGCGTCCAACATGTTTTCCTGTTAGTTATCCTGGTACTGTTGGTAATAGCTTACTTTATCGTCAAAAGCCGAAGGTTATCCACTACCTGCGATCGTCCACTCCATCTGCAACAGTAAATACTTTCCTGATAACCCCGCAGATGGAACATTGCAGGTTCTTCGAATTAGCGATGCCCAAAACCACATTTTTCAAATGCAGCGTGACACTGGAGGAACATGGGTTATTACACAACCTTCAACTGGGACCGCAGATCAGGCGTTAGCAGGAGCTGCCGAAACCCAGGTCGGTGCATCTGCGGATTGTAACCACATCTCGATAATTCACTCAAAATGGCGATGCTGGATTAAGTTCTCCTGCATATACCATTGAACTCACATTTGCAAACAATTTGAAGACACATTATCCAGGTCGGGAATCTTACCCCTACAGGTAGTGGATACTACGTTCGTTTTGACACTGGGGAGTTTATATGTAGTCAGCCAAGCTGGCATTGATGCGTTACTGAAACTGTTAACAGCTCCTCCATTCCCTGCAACAGAAACACCTAACCCGACGATCCAGGACACGCTAACACCAACCTTTGAATTGCAACTACCACAACCTATCTCCTGAGTTATCTACTCCAACGCCTTGATAATAAGTGGAACTTTCGCTATCTGTTTCATTTTATCGAAATGCTCATCTAATTGAGAATCCATTGATCTACAACATATTCGTTAAGGGTATTGTAATTTGATTCAGAAAAAGAGTATTCTGATTTAAGAATTGCTCAGTAAGGAAAAGTAATGGAAAACCCTTTATTGCTTGAAGAAGATGAAGAATATTCTGCCATTGCCCGATTGATCGAATTGGGACGACAGAAATCGTATGTCACAATTGATGACATCCTGCATTTTTTCCCTGAAGCCGAGCAGGATGTTGAACAATTGGAAGAAGCTTTTGCGGCCCTGCTCAGTGCTGGGGTTGCTTTTGTTGAAGACTACCCAACCGGGGAGCCACCTGAAGACGAACTTATTGCTGCGGAAAAACCTGAGGCTGAAGCTGAACCGGAACTCTCTCTTGATGATTACCTGGCCAACATCGACACTGATGACACGATCGGATTGTACCTAAAAGAAGTCAGCCGTGTACCTTTACTTACCGCCACAGAAGAAGTCGACCTCGCCCAGCGTATCGAACGTGGCCGAATGGCCCGTGAAGAACTGGCCCGCGGCAATGTCAGCATCCGCCGAAGAGTCGAACTTCGAAAATTGATCGAGGATGGTTGGGCGGCTCGCGAGCATTTGATTACTGCCAACTCTCGTCTTGGTGATCAGTGTTGCTAAAAAGTATATGGGACGGGGTGTTCCTTTCCTGGATTTGATTCAGGAAGGTAATATTGGACTAATTCGCGCCACCAAAAAATTCGATTACCGCCGAGGTCACAAATTCAGCACCTATGCAACCTGGTGGATCCGACAGGCAGTCACGCGTGCGATTGCAGACCAAGGCCGAACAATTCGTGTCCCGGTGCACATGGGCGATCAAATCAATAAACTTTTGCGTGTACAACATCAATTGACGCAACGGCTTGGGACGTGAACCATCGGTGGAAGAATTAGCGACTGCCCTGGAAGTTCCACCCAAAAAAGTGGAAAACATGATCCAGGTGGCACGCCGACCGCTCTCTCTGGAAACGCCAACGGATGATGAAGAAGATTCTGTACTGGGAGACTTTATCGAAGATGATGAAGCTGCTCCACCAGATGACACTGCTACATATAATCTACTTCGAGAACATCTGACTGAAGTTTTGAATGGTCTTCCTCCCCGTGAAGTTCGGATACTTCAATTGCGATACGGTCTTCTGGATGGGCAGGCTTATACTTTAGAAGAAGTTGGGCCGTAAGATGGGGGTAACACTGGGAGCGCGTCCGTCAGATTGAGGCACAAGCATTGAGCCGCCTGCGGCACCCATCCATCCGACGGAAACTACGTGATTATTTGGGCGAATAACCTTATAGCTACTCAAGGATAGGGCAGATCATATTCTGCCCTATTTTGTTTAAATACCCAAAGGACCCATAGAAAGATAATAATTATTTATCCAATGAAAACAAAATCGAGTCGTAAGATATCCATAGTTTCATTCAATAAGAAGTAAAATTATGGCTATGCACCTGACCATCCGAAAATTATTTTTTATCCTTTTGATGCTTGGTCTCTTTTCGATGACCTTGTACCCTATCGTGGATCCGGATTTCTGGTGGCATCTTCGCACCGGGCAACTCATTATTCAAACTCAATCCATTCCACATACAGATCCCTTTTCGTTTACAAATTTCGGCCGACCCTGGATAACTCATGAATGGTTGTCCGAGTTAGGATTGTATTGGCTCTTCCAATTTGGAAGTTATGGTTTACTCATCTTTGTCTTTTCCTTGATTATCACGGGAGCGTTTTTGCTATCGTATTTGCGATGTCCCGTCGAAACAAGACCGTATGTTGCCGGGTTTACCCTTCTTCTGTGTGCAATCGCAACTGCTCCCACCTGGGGAGTACGCCCTCAGATGATTTCTCTTTTCATTACCAGTGGATTTTTATTTCTACTAGACAGGTATCAAAGCAATGAAAAAGTGAAATATCTGATTCCTCTTCCCTTAATAACGCTTGTATGGGCCAATTTGCACGCTGGCTATTTTCTTGGCTTGGTAATAATATTCATCTATGTTGCAGGAAGTTTTTTTGATTATATATATTTTAAGGATCCGTAAAACCGAAGGTGAGAAAAGACCTTCTATTAAGCCCATTATTTTGTTATCCTGCATATTGGGGTTAAGCATTCTTGCGTCTTTTGCTAATCCGAATGGGTACAAGATATTGATTTACCCATTTCAAACACTGACCAGTCAATCCATGCAGCAGTTCATCCAAGAATGGTTTTCCCCTGATTTTCACCAGCTTGAATGGCAACCTTTTGCTTGGATTATCCTGGCACTAATTGGCTGTGGGATGCTCGGAAAGAAAGCATTTTCCCCAACAAAAATCCTGCTCACGCTTATTTTTGGATATTCTGCTTTAAGATCAATTCGTCTCATCCCGCTCTTCGCAATCGTCGTTATTCCAATTCTGACAGAACAAATCAGTGCGATTATTAATGTGAAACCAGTTATTAAACCCCAAAGCCGATTATTTAAATGGTCCGCGCCAATCCTAATGGTAATTGCCGCCTTAGCTGCCACTCTACATTTTTCGCAAATTGTGCAAAGCCAGCAAAATTCTGAAGAAACGAACTTCCCGAAAGCCGCGGTTAATTGGATCGCGAATAATCAACCAAAAGGGAATCTATTTAACTCGTATAACTGGGGAGGATACATTATTTGGCGCTTATATCCTCAATACCAAGTATTTATTGATGGAAGGGCTGATGTTTATGGTGATAGCTTTATAAATAATTATGTAAATGTATACCGAGCGCAACCTGGTTGGGAACAAACCCTTAATTCATTTTCAATTAACTTGGTGCTAATTGATCCTGGGTCACCATTGGCGCGAGCATTAATTCAATCACCCGGATGGAAAATAGTGTTCGAGGATAATTTATCCGTCGTTTTCCAAAAATATTGATACTTAGTTCCTGATTATTAGCCCCCTTAATTCATTTTTGTCTACAAAGATTTTATCGCAGACAATACTTCAGCACTGTGTTCTGCGGGTTTTACATTTTCAAAAACCTTTGCAATCCGGCCGCTGGCATCCACGAGGAAAGTTGTACGTTGCACACCTTCATACTCCCGTCCCATGAATTTTTTCGGACCCCACACACCATACAAATTGCAGATCTTATGGTCACTATCCGCCAGCAATGGAAATTGCAGGGTAAACTTTTCCTTAAATTTTGCATGCGACTTTGTATCGTCAGGGCTGACACCTAAAATGACGACATCAGCGTTAACATAAGCGCTGTAATCGTCACGGAATCCACAGGCTTCTGTTGTGCATCCGGGTGTATCATCCTTTGGATAAAAATACAAAACCACCGGTCTCCCACGAAAATCAGATAATCGACGAGTAACATTATTTTCATCCGGTAAAGCGAATTCCGGGGCTTGAATTCCTGAACTAATTGGCATTTTGAACTCCTGAACTATTTGGACACTATATGTCTTATTATAATGATGAAAACGCAGAGTGAACAGAGCATGAATATGATTATTACAAAAATCTAACACCTAAATCACGGAATTTATCGAATTCGCCTTTTCCGTTGTTTCACGAATTTGTTTATTCCTCCCTAAAATTGAAATTCTAAAAACACTACACATTAGCAATTACCTTACCCATCAGACTTACGTCATACCCAGGCATGCTCATTACTGCACGATGGAAGATCTGGTCATTTAGCACATCCAATAACGGTCTCAGTAAAATACTTTCCGCAAAGCCGGTTGGAATAAGAAGTTGATATGTTTCTTGAAAAAGGGGGATAAAATCCAATGCAAGGGATTGAGCAGCAGCTGGAATTCCAAGACCACAATCCGCGCGTCCGGAGGCAATCGCCGCGGCTACCCCTAAATGTGTGTATTCCTCCTGGTCATACCCGTGAATATTGTTTGAAGAAATCCCCATTTTGGATAAATGATAATCCAAAAGTACACGTGTGCCGGCGCCACGCTGGCGATTAATAAATGTTACATCGGAGTTTTTAAGGTCCCCAAGACCAAAAATATTTTTCGGATTCCCTTTCCTCACAATTAAGCCTTGTTCACGTCCGACGAACCCAAATACCCTAATTGGAAGCCCTGAAATATACCGTTTAATGTAAGAAAGATTATATTCTCCCGAATCCGGATCAAGAAGATGCGATCCAGCAAGATGAGCTTCTCCCTTTTTTAGCGCAATCATACCCCCCTGGGATCCAACATTCGCTGAAATAAACCTTCGATTTCGCTCGGAAAGGAATTGTGCCAGCAAGTCAAGGGTCATATCATGTGATCCGATGCAAAATATCGTTTTTTCGATTTCCTTATGAGAACGATATAAATTTACATCAACCAATTCCCCTGCTGCCGCACCTTGAACGCCACTGGGCAGGATTACCAACCCATCCGCATGAACAAGAGATGAGATGACCCCAGCACCTCGGGAAAGAGGCGCTGCCAATAATTTGTCACCCACTTTCCCAACTGCCACTCGCACATAATCGTCGTCCCCACCAGGAGACGTTATTTTACGGGTTAGATAGGCTTTCTCCACTGGTAACTCCATGGGAGAGCGACCTGTCCATCTGGCAATCAACCGCTCGACGAATATCTCCCCTGTTAGTGCTGCGGATACGGGATACCCTGGTACCCCAATGATCGGTACCAAATCTCCAGGTAAATCCCCAGCCTTATAGGAAAGATTATCTTCGGTCAAGTTTTGAACCGTATCCTGTTGGGTATTCGAATGGCTCTTCTTGATTAGGCCTAAAATTACGGGATGTCCCGGCCTAACAGCTACTCCATGAACCAGCAAATTCCCAAGTTTTTCTATTACTTTTGCCGTGAAATCTTCTGCACCAGCGGATGAACCTGCATTAATCAGGATCAAGTCATGGTCACATGAAGCTTGCTCCACACGGGTACATAATTGATCAAAAAGATCAGGCGTGATCGGAAAACGAGTAGGAATTCCTCCCCATAATTTAACCTGGGCTGCCAAGACCAAGGAATTATATTCCAGGATATCTCCGGGTTTAAGTTCAGATCCGACAGGAACCAATTCAGATCCAGTTGGCAAAATTGCCACCCGCGGTCGCCGAGCAACCTTAACCGATTGGTGACCCGCTGCTGCAATAGCCCCCAAATCCACAGGGCGCAGAACCTGACCTGCAGGCAAAACTAATTGAGTCTGAACAATATCCTCTCCCATCGGACGTACATGGCTCCATGGAGTAACAGCTTCCCTGATGCGGATTCTGTGTGGTTTACGAATTAGCGAAGATATTTCCGAGTGCTCATCGAGAGAATTGACTTTTTCGATCGGTATGACAGCGTCAAATGTTTCTGGAAGAGGGTCGCCGGTATCAACATAGATAAATTTATCGATTATGCGAGGAGAACCTGGCTCTGCTCCCAAAGTATCCTTACTTTGAACAGCAAACCCATCCATCGCTGAAGAATGGTAATGAGGCGAGGATATTCTTGCCCAAACTGTATCGGCAAGCACTCTCCCCACAGCATTTTCATCAAGTGGAATTATTTCGATACCAAGAACCTGCCAAAGTTCTATTTCTCGAAGAGCTTGTTCAAAACGAGAACGTGCTTCAGCAAGGGGAATATCTTTCAAGTAAACAGACATGTTTTAAATATCATCCTTAATAAATATCTCAGAACCAATCCCTATAAATTAATCCAACAACATAACTTCCACTATTTCCCCTGCACTTATACCCGTGGATTTTGGTGATATTCGGACAAAACCATCTGCGGAAGCGAGTGAAAAAATCAAATTTGATTTTCCGAATACTGGCTCAGCTACCCAGCTCACACCCTCGTTTTGATGGGATGATTGGGTTTTTGAAACAAGCTTAACCGGGACCAAATCCTCACGACCTGCCTGGGAAGGGAAATTCCCTGAAAATATTGCCTTGATGGAAGGATTAGGTTGAATAGAGGGTATTCCCAGAATTTTTCTTATTACTGGTATAACAAACAAGCTAGCAATTACCAAGGCACTAACAGGATTACCGGGAAGTCCTATTACAGGTTTACCATTACACACGGCGAGAATGGTAGGTTTTCCCGGTCGAATATTGACACCGTGCACAAGTACTCCCGGGTTCCCAGACGATTAATGGCGATTGCGGTCATATCTCGGGAGCTTGCAGAGGACCCGGCAGTAATGACTACCACATCACATTCCTGCAACGATTTTTTAGCAGTAGATATCACTAATTCCAGCATATCCGGAACAATACCATAAAGCTCAGGTTTTCCCCCTGCCTTTTCTATTAGGGCGGCCAAGGAGTACGAGTTCACATCGCGAACCTGACCCGACTTAGGAACAACAGTCGGTGAGATGACTTCATCACCAGTAGAAATAATCCCGATTATTGGTTTACTTGCAACGCGAATCCGGGTGATCCCTAAAGCCATGCAGCCCCCAATTTCAGCAGGTCTTATTCGAGTGCCTTTTCTTATTACAACCTGGCCAACTTCGACATCTTCACCAATACGAATAACATTTTCCCCAGCAGCAACAGCCCGAGCAATTTCAATTTCACTACCAGCCATTGGTGGAAGAGTATTATTCAGGCGTGTATTTTTTAGTTTTTTATCGCTTACTGGAGTCACTAGTTGAGTGTTTTCCAGCATGATTACAGCATCCGCCCCCGCAGGGAGCATGCCTCCAGTGTGGATTAAAGCGCAAGACCCTGTCGATATCGAAAACTTTGGCACGCCGCCCATAGGGACTTCCCCAATCAAGTTCAAGTATCCGGGCATCCATTCCGATACTCCGAAAGAATCCCGTGCCCTAAGGGCATACCCATCCACAGTGGACCGAGAAAATTGAGGCAAGGGATGAGGAGCAATCACATCCGCGACGATTACACGCCCGACACTGGTGGATGTATCAATTTCTTCGATGGGCGGATCTTTATCCGGTATAGCATCCAAGAAAGTATGAAGCGCTTCGATTGGGAGAGAAAGCGAAAGGAATTCAGGCAAGGGTCATCGAATCCAATAAGTCAATGCCAATAAATAGGTGGTCAAACCAAAAGTAGCGGCTGCCAGGGAAGTAAGGAAATTCCATAAGGTACGTCCCCCATTTAATATCCGTTGGAGCCAATAAATTTGAATGAGCGCAAACGGCAGTGCAAGAAAAACAGGCCAAACAAGACTCCAGGGAATCCCAAGGAGCGGTGCTCCGGCAAAAAGTAAAAAAGATGCCAAAATTAAGAAATGATGAATGGGAATTGCGTGCTGCCAAGTCAAACGAGTGAGCAAGGTGTGGCGCTCCATCTTCTGATCGGAAGCAAAAGTTGGAAAGTTACATATGAGTAAATATGAAAGAGCCAGCAAGGTGAGGGGAAATGTCGTAAATGATAAAAGCCGTTGGAATTGCCCAAATTGCAGGAGGAATGACATCGCCGGCAAAAGTGTACCCAAAGTAATTGCAATTACAAGTTCTCCGTAACCAGTCTCAGATAACCTAAAGGGTGGAATGGCATAGCCGATCAAAAAGAGAACTGTCAGCAATATTATGATGTCAGCAGAAATATTCAAAGAATTAGTCACCAATAATGTCAGGAAGGCTACTCCAGCGAGCGTCAACCCAGCGTAAGATACTTGTAAAAGTGTCACTCTGTAATGTTCCCGTTGACGTGGTGTCTCACCTTGAGCCAATGGTAATGATGGCAACCTGAAATATTCAGCGAAGAGAAATGCAGAACTGATAAGTGCCAGTATTACCAGTCCTCCCAACCAGAAGGGAGCTATTCGTATCGACCTTCCCAGGTAATGGGCCATCCCAGCCCCCAGCGAATAGGTCAAGGCGGCGAGAAGCAAAATTATTGGTCGGGATAAAACAAATAGTGATCTGGACATGGTATCACCGGGATAAAATCGCTTTTGTGAAGACTCTTACGATTCTGCTTTAATCAATCCTTTTTCCAACCCGGTTCGAAAAATCTCCATCGTTTCTTTCACACCTCGAACCAGGGGTGTGAAACGGATAGGGCCAATGGCAGCAATCAACTCGGTGTTTTCCACTTCAGGTGGAAATGGCAAGGGAAAATCATCGAACGTAATTCGACCGCGGGCGGATGGTTCGGCGGTTTCTATAGCTGAAATGACCTCCACCGTGCTAACAGATTCCCCACCAAGATTGAATATATCAGCACCCCCATGTTCGGATCGGGCAGCCTGTATAAAGGCGAGGGCAGTATCATCAGCATACTGGAAGCAATACCGTCCGCCATAAGAAATGTGATATTGCCGTCCGGCAGCAGCTGCCAGAATTGCCTTTGTTGGAGTGGAGGTCATACCCTGGTCGCGGCCAGCACCATACACCACATAGGGACGCAGCCCAATACTGCTTACTTTATCTTCCTGAAAATATACATGAGCAGTACCCTCGTTGGCCTGCTTATATACTCCATATAAGGAGCGGGGTTTTAGGGGAGCATCATGCACAAGAGGTTTCTCCGGGTATTCTTCGCTCGTTCCATAAACCGCGGTGCTAGAGGCATAAACAAGACTTTTTATGCCAAGCCGCTTCGCAGCTTCAAAAATATTAACCGTTCCAACCACATTTACCCGGGCTCCGGAGACCGGATCGGCTTTGCAAAAGGGTAACTGCAGAGCTGCCAAATGGATAATTCGTGTTGCACCGCTTGATTTAATGGCATTTTCCACAACTGAATAATCAGAAACATCTCCATAAATAAAACTTATCTGTTCGATCTCTTCTTTTTCAAGAACCAATGGAAGACGACTGTGTGTTGAATCAAGATCGAGGACAGTTACAGGCGTTCCTTCACGGACAAGGTTACGTAAAACCCAAACCCCAATGCACCCCGCTGCGCCGGTAACAAAGAAGTGTTCGCCATTTGTCATTTTGCCACCCAGCCGCAATCCACCAACCAGTCGCTGCCTGTTACGAATGAAGCCCCTTCACTTGCCAGGAAATAAATCGGTTCTGCAATTTCCATTGGGTCAGCCCAGCGTTTAAAAGCCTGCTCGGCTTCACGCTCAATTTTCACTTTTTCAAATGGACGTCCAAGTCTTTCGGCTTCCAAGTTGATATCCCCACGCAGCATGGGGGTATCAACCGAACCCGGACTAATCGAATTAACCCGGATGTTGTAGGGTGCCAATTCCCATGCCAGTGCCCTCGTCATTGCAATTATGGCTCCCTTGGTCGCGCCATACATAACATGATCGGTCTGTCCGACATGACCAGATACAGACCCCATGTTAATAATTACTCCGCTCTTTTGATTTTTCATGAACGGGAGCACATATTTACAAAGTAAGAAGTGCCCTCCAAGATTGATATTGGTTGTTCGCTGGAACTCTTCCCAGGTAATCTGATCGAATGGCTTTACGAGCACCACCCCGGCATTATTAACCAGGACATCCACGCGTCGATAGTTTTTAGTCCCTTCCTTTACGCAAGCGGCAACCTGCGCCTCAACCGAAACGTCACATTGATAAAATAAGCTCTCGCCGCCCAATTTGTTGATTTCTTCACTGACATCTCTTCCATCCTCGAGCACATCCAACCCAATAACGGCATAGTCATGTTTTGCGAAAACCTTCGCAACGGCGGCACCAATCCCGCGAGCGCTGCCTGTTACGATAGCCACTTTTTTCCCAGTCATGTATTCCTCCAAAATACTCTTCGGAAACAATAATGCCAGAGTGTAAGATTTACAGCCCAACCATTTTCTTCGTCTGCTCAACCGTTGCAAGCGGGCGACCTAATACTTTAGCCATTTCCGCCGCATCTTTGACCAGGTCATGTGTGGTGACAATATTCCCACTTTGATCATACGGGTAATCTTCTGTCCCAACGCGGACATTGTCACCATGGGAAATCGCTGCAACCAGGATATCGTGTTGTCCCTCACCCATAATGCTAACGTTGCAGACACAACCTTCAGGCATTAACCTACGACGGTAGAGATATTCCTCAACAGTAGGCGGGCTCCAGGTCCCACCGGGCCAACCAAAAAACAACGTAGTAACAAAGGGTGGTTCGATCAACTTCCTGTCAATAAGGTATTTCAGGTTCCATACAGACCCAGCATGCCATACTTCCCACTCGGGGATCACCTCATACTTTTTACACAGCCGGATGTATTCGATCAACTCCGCTTTCGGATGAAGAACATTGAAATCAACGCCGACGAAAGCTTCGTCGTGATGATTCAGAATTATTGAAATCATATCCCCTTTATTTTTGAATATTTCCATTCTCTCAGGAATAAGCCGGCTTGACATGCCACATTGAATAATTATTGGAGAATGGCTGCGAACGGTCGAAATTGCTGCCTTCCAATTACCATCTGCATGCATATGCAGGATGGTGGCACCATTCTCGAAACAAAACTGCGCTTCATCTGCAATAGCTTCCGGTGTCTGCGGGAATTTCACATCCGGATTCAACCAGCATACGTTGGGAGTGGCAATTATTACCAAAGGGTCCATGTGAAATCCTTTTTGCACGAATTCTTCAGCCAATATAGCATAATCGTGCATTTGACGCAACGAAAATAGTTACCTCCCAGAGGTGCCCTATTGCGCGCAAATATCGAATATGCTATAGTTTGTCGAAACCACAAGTCATACACCCATATAAAAGGATGGTCCATGGCAAACCAAAAGGTTCGTGTCGGCATGATCGGCCTGGGGTCCATTTCATATGCGCATGAAGCAGGTTATTCGGAAATGGAAGAAACATGTGAGATTGTTGCCCTTTGTGACATCAATGAGGAGGAAGTTAATAACCGCAGCGAGATGCATCCAGGCGCCAAAGGGTATACCAAGTACCAGGATTTACTTGCGGACCCCAAAGTCGACATGGTAGATATCATTGTTCCACATGTATTGCATTACGAAATTGCCAAACTAGCATTAGAAAACGGGAAGCACGTTTTGGTTGAGAAACCTATTACAGTCCGGTCATCGCAAGGGGAAGAACTAATTTCTTTGGCGAAGAAAAAGGGACTCAAATTCAGTGTTGCGGAAAATACACATTTTGTAACTGCATATCTAAAAGCTGAAGAAATCCTAAAACAAAATATTCTGGGCGACATATGGACTGTAAGGACTCTCATCGCGGGAAGCGAAGTGTATCGCATTAAAGATCCAAATCTTTGGCACGGAAAAGCACCTTACGGGGGAGTTATCCTAGATTCATCAGTCCACAACTTTTATCTTTTCAAATGGCTCTTTGGGGGAGTCCGGGATGTATTGGGGTTTGCTTCCAAACTTGTCCCAGAGGGAGAAGTTGAGGACAATGGCCTCATTATTGGACACCTGGCAAATGGAGCAGAATTTCAATTGGATACCTCATGCACATTCGAGATCCCTTGGACCGAAAGGGTGGAAATATACGGGAGCAAAGGTGGAATGATCATTGATCAATTGGCTAACCCGGTAGTTAAATATTATTTAGGCTCGGGTGACATCGATGGTACAGTAATTGAAGATGTACCTTTTGATCCAATGGCATGGAAATTTAACTCGATGATCGCCGAAATCAAGGATTTCGTTGGCGCAATTATTGATAACCGTCCACCCCGAGTAGACCCAGCCGATGCCCTGTATGCACTTAAAGCAGCGGAGGCTGTCGCCAAATCCATCGAAGTTGGAAAACCCGTGGTTTTGTAAATATTTATTGACAGACCTTCCTGGAAATACCCTGTTCGTTGATCTCATGTGCGAGGGAGTAATTATTATGGATGAAATCATCCTTTAAACCCATTGGCCTGGACCGTGAACGGTTGACTGATTCGATCAAGGCACATGAACTTGACGGCATCTTTTTCTCATCCCCGGAAAATGTATTTTATACCACCGGCTATCCATGTCTTCCCGGGAGTGGAAACCCAATCATTTATGCTCTACGCAACCAGCTGCCTTACTTCTCATATGCGGGAAGCGATGGAAGCCTGACCTTGCTCTGCTGGGCACAACCAGCCATGGGGATCGACTACGGGACAGACGATGTTCGCTCTTTTTTCACCTATGAATCAGCGCTCGGAGAATTAACTTCCTTCGTACAAGAGAAACTCAAGCCGGGGTGTAAATTGGGGGTTGACTTAACATTTCCATATTTCTTCCTTCAAATCATTCAAGAACAAATTAATCCTGTGAAGATAGTCCTGGCAGATGAGATTATTCATGGTTTACAGCTTATCAAAACAACTGGTGAGATCGAGCGGATTCGGAAGAGCACACATATCATCGATAAAACCGTGATGGAGCTGGCAAATATTCTACGACCTGGTATGTCGAGACTGGAGCTTATCCAGGAAGCCAAGGCACGCCTGCACAGCAACGGTGCAAATGGAGTAGATCATGTAACGGTAGCTTTTGGGGCGGCAAACCCAGAGATCGCCCTGGATGAACTCCTTGAGTCAAATCAAATCGTGACGCTGGACCTGGGAGCCATTTATGAGGGTTATGTTTCCGACAACCGCCGGCTGGTCTATACGGGAAAAGTTCCTGAAACACTACGGGAACTGCACATGAAACTATGCTGGGTGGTTTCGGAACTGGGGAATGCGCTCCGCCCGGGCAAAACCTTTGGCGAGATCCACGCACATGCGTTCGAGTTGTACGAAAAGGTAGGAGTGGAGCCGATGTTCCTACATGTGGGCCATTCCATTGGGTTGCATGTGGATGAACACTGGCTGATGGCAGACGACCCGACCGTCATTCAAAAAGGCATGGTGATTAACCTCGAGCTATATTCGTTCAGCGATGAAGCTGTGATGATAGGCGATGAAGAGACATTTGTTGTAAACGACGAGGGTGTGGAAAAACTCAGTACACTTCCAGTAGATATCATCGAGAGAATTTTTCCGTGAGACTCAACGCCCAGCTGAGTATCCAAAATTGATAGTTAGAAACAGCAGATTATGCCCTCGCAAATTAGCAGGTATTCTTAGAAGGAAGCTGACATGCCTGGAGGAAAACTCAATGTTGCCATCCTAGGAGCTGGACTAATCGCTCCCAACCACGCGGCCGGGTTTCAAGAAGTACCCGATTTAGCCCAAGTGGTCACAGTTTGCGATACCGACCTGGAGAGCGCCGAAACCCTGGCAACAATGTTCGATGCCAAAGTTACCACCGACTACCACGATTTACTTACCGATCCAGAAATCGACCTTATTGATGTTTTGTTACCGCACCACTTGCATTACCCGGTAGCAATGGACGTGATCACCTCCAAAAAACACCTGCTATTAGAGAAACCGGTTGCAGTGACTTTCAAACAATCCCTTGAAATTTATGAAGCCGCCAAAAGGTCCGGAATTCATTTCGGGGTGGCGGAAAACACCAGGTTCATTAGAGCGTACGTGGAGGCGGAAAAAATCATCCGAGACGGTAAACTCGGAAAAATCACGCTTATCCGTACATTCCTGCCAGCCAACGAGAGGATGCGCCTCTCGAGTGACGATTTCTGGGGAAAACAGCTTGGTATGGGCGGTGGGGCATTGATCGATTTAGGACCGCATACTTTTTACCTGCTCAAGTGGCTTTTTGGGGAGATCAAAGAATTGACAGCCTTCACTTCACAAATCTATGACGTAAAAAGCGAAGTGGAAGACAACGCTGACGTTCGAGGAAAAATGACCAACGGCGCAGATTTTCTCTCAAGTTTTTCATTTACTGCCGAGGTCCCACACAGCGAACGTCTTGAAATCTACGGCACAAATGGGTCGCTGATTATCGACCAGCTAGTAAACCCTCCTGTAAAGTTCTACAGCGAACCGGTCGATTTCGATGGAACAGGCGTAGACGGCCCGGAATACGATCCGATGGGATGGCATTATTTTTCGATCGTAGAAGAAGTGAAGGATTTCATTCAGTCAATTATCGAAGACCGGCCTCCGCTGGTGGATCCCTTGGATTGCTGCTACGCAGTCAAGGTAATCGAGAAAGCCTACGAATCTACAAAAAATGGAAATAAGCTAGTCCAAGTGTGAAAGCCCATATTACTAAACAAATATTTTGAATCCATAAGGAGAACAGCATGGCAGACATCAAACCGTATCTTCAAAGAATGGTGGATCGATTCGCGAACCCCGGGGTGCAGGCGGCGTTGAAAGGATTTACCAAAACCCTGCAATTCAATTTTTCAGACACGAAAGAGAGCTGGCTGATCCGCTCCACGGATGGGACCCAGGCCACCCTAGCACAGGAAAGCGTGGAAAAACCGGATATCCTGGTGACAATTGCGACCGATATCCTGGTTGGTATCATGGACAAGAAAATCAACGGGACCACCGCATACATGCAGCGAAAGATCCAGGTCAAGGGGAAAATGGAAGACTTAATGAAGCTGCAGAAATTGATGATGTAATCGACGTTATCTTTTTATTTTCAAGTCGCATACCTCTGCGGATCCCACAACCAAGTCCGTCATTCGCAGCAGCTAATTCTGGAAGAATGAATTTAGCGATAATTTGATATTGGAGAGGTGCACATGTCGACCATTACCGCAATTGTCACGAAAAGGTCAATTGGGTTCCTGACAGGCATGTCGGTGCTTATGCTGGGAGCAAATGTGGTGTGGGTATCATACAACAGCGTGCTGCTGCCCACGTTGGTGGAAAATGTAATGACCACTGGGAAAGGGCTGGCGGTGGGCTTGATCGGATTTTTTGGAACCGTACTGGCTGTCATCGTAAGCATCCTTTCGGGTATCATCAGCGACCATACTGCCAGTAAATGGGGGCGACGGACTCCCTCCATCCTGATCGGCGCACTCATTGCGGTTCCGTTAATCGGGCTACCTTCCCTGTTTTTATCACCGGCGTTACGCGCCAGCCTGCTGCCAATTGCTTTGCCAATCATCGCGATCAGCTTCTGTGGGATGCAATTTTTCACAAACGTGGGGAACGGAGCCTGGTGGCCTCTACTTGTGGACGTTGTCCCTGAAGACCAAAGGGGAACTGCCTCAGGAATTACCGGTTTCTTCACCATGATCGGATCGGCAATCGGAATCGTCCTGATAACAACCCTTAACCAGAACGGGCAAACTGGCGCAGCCCTTTGGTTGATCGGCGGCATCTTTGCAATTACCGGAATAATCACGGCGATAGCCATTCGAGGAAAGGATGCGCCAGCGCATGCAGTTGAACGGATCAGCCTGATTAAAGCCATGCGGGAGATGTTCAAAGTGCGTACCCGGGTGCCGGTGTTCTTTTGGCTGGTGCTGGCAGTACTGCTGGCATTCATGGGTTTGAACAGTCTCCAGTTTTTTGCCCGCTACTTCTTCGAAGCTTATTTTCCAACGATTTCACCGGATGCAGCTTTCAGAACGATGGGTGGCATCAGCCTACTGGTAACCATGGTATCGGCGCTCATAACCGGTGTATTGTCCGATAAAATTGGACGGAGAAAACTACTACTTTGGTCCATGTTTGTCAGTGCAGCAGCCACCCTGCTCATGGGACTAACCGGGGATTACATACTTTTCCTGATCATGGCTGCCATCCGCTCGGCAGCAACGGGACCTCTAATGGTGGTAGCTCCCGCACTGGCCAGCGATCTGAGCACCCAAAGATGAAGCCGGCCAATACATGGCATACAACAATCTTTCCACCGGGTTATCCGGTGCGCTTGCCTCGCTTATCTTTGGTGTCATCCTGGTAACCATGACCAAAACCACGTTTGTTCTCCTGTTCATCATCTCTGCAATCCTTTTCCTAGCGGGTGGTATTGTTTTTGCGACAAAGGTACCCCAAAAAAGCTTGAACAACCCGGTGAAAGGTGCAAAATGAAGCCCTGGATATTCTTATCCGCCCATTTTGACGACGTAGTGCTGTCTGCAGGCGGATTGGTCTGGGAACTTTCGCAACGCGGTGACCCTGTAGAAATTTGGACGATCTGCGCAGGTGACCCGCCGGCCGATAAACCCTTAACCGAGTACGGTCAGTTGCTGCACGGTTTTTGGAATATCGGTGAAGACGTTCCCAGAAAGCGCAGTAAAGAAGATGCAGCTTGCTGCCTAAAGCTGGGTGCCTCGAATTACCGACGTTATACCGTACCGGATAACATCTACCGATACCACACGAGTAGCGGAGAGGCGGTCATTAAGGAGAACGAAGACCAATTTAAACCCCTGGAAGCAGACGAAGCCCAGCTTATCGCCCCGGTAACGGATTTTCTCAGGAAAAACCTGCCCGAGGTGTGCGAAGTTGTGGTACCTTTGGCAATAGGAAGCCACCGCGATCACGTTTTGACTCGCAAAGCAGCAGAAGGACTGGGGGAAAAGCTCTGGCATTACGCCGACTACCCCTACCTGGTCTACGGGGAGCACGATTTGAAAAACTGGCTGCCTGCGAATCCTGATACATTTTCTATAAACATATCTCCTGCGGGACTTAAGGCATGGCAGGACGGTTTTGCCTGCCAACAATCACAGATCCCGCTCCTTTATGTAGATGAAAACGATATGCGGGACTCCATCGAAAAAGACCTTAAAACGGGGTACGGCTTCACTCTTTGGAAATTCTGATCTACGCAAATTTTGAGGATAAAACGAATAGGAACGAATGACCGTTTTAAGGGGGTAGAATTTTTAATCGTCTCGATTTTAGTCTATTGAGAAAGAGACAACGTTCAAACCGTGAGGTTATCCACGTGCTCCACAGTCGTCTTAACCATCTGGAGGAAGAAGACGGCAGGATGTAAACACCCCGATTTCCACATTATCACGCGAAAACGACCACAAACGAGTGAGAGGATTTTTGGTATATTTTTGTAATCACCTGTGCGTGAACCATTTTAGGATCCATGGTCCCTCTAAAATTCCCTTGAGGATGATAATGATCTGGTTACGGCTCAAGGCCAGCTTCTCATTTATGTCGTGCGGTGTAAATTCTGCCCTAATGCCCAGCATTGGATATTTTTAGTCAACGCGCTCAAGGAATTTGCACATTTGGATTTTAAGGCTCTGAAAACCCTCGATTTCAAGGGTTTTCCCCATACACCCAGAAACAAAAGGAGTGTCGACGACATGGTCGTCGACGTGGCAGCGGGGTGCTGGACCCCATAAGGGGTTGCTCCGCGAATGCACCCGCCGCACTGGGTTTTCTCTCTGGCACTGAGACCGCAAGGGTGAGGGAAATAGATGGGTTTGATACCCATCCATTCCCCCCACCGGCAAATCCAATCAGGAGGAGACGGAGGCACACCAAGATGGCCGGCGGCGATATACCGCAAGGCAAGAGAGCGCACAATAATCTTATCGGTTGTTAATGATCAAGCGGCGTGCGATGAATTTCTGCAAAGTTATAGCGCCAACAGTATAATAGAACGTTTATTCTACTTTGTCAAGTGACATATATCCCCGAAAAGATGGGACGCAAACATCCAGATTTTTTACAAGCATGCAAGGAATAAATGTACATCCCCCTCTCCCCATAAAAATCTCTTAACCGATTTATTTCGAAATAGGCTTTCGGTTCTCCATCAGGTATAAATAACGTTCAGAATTCTGCAGTTTAATCGCTTCTCGAATAATAAATTTCTCATTGAATATCTTCTCGAATTCCCCCTGCGCATATTGAGGAAAAATATCTTCCCTGCTCAACAATAATTTTTGCACCTGGGAATCAGACTTGGGAACAAATTCAATCACCAACCATCGGCACAGACCAAAAAAGAATCCCGCAAGTTTTGGCAGCGGCACATTATTTGAGATTGCAAGATGATGAATGAGGGCAAGCGCCAGGACAACATCGGCAGGACCTCGCTCGCCAAAAGAACTCCGCTCCTGGTTATTCCAGCCCATCCCGGGACTGGGGTTTGTCAGGTCGAGAACAAGGGGAAGAACATTTAACTCTTTTTCAAGCCTGACCTGCCGATAATTTAACTCAACTGCAGCGGGATCGACATCAAAAGCAATCGTGTATGCTCCCGCCTGACTAACCAAACGGCTAAAGATCCCCGTGTTTGCTCCCAAATCCCAGGCAATTCCCGGTTTAATACGGTCCATCCATTCAGAG
The DNA here is from genome assembly GCA_963741635.1 of uncultured Chloroflexia bacterium. Taxonomy (GTDB): domain Bacteria; phylum Chloroflexota; class Anaerolineae; order Anaerolineales; family Villigracilaceae; genus UBA877. Next base: position 144,643 of record CAVUIO010000013.1, on the reverse strand, counting down.
ACCAACTGCTTTTTATGCACAAACGCCGAGTCTGAGTAATTGGTATTTTCGTAGTAATTCCCCCATTCCGTTCCAGCAGGCTTCCATTTTAAATTCTCAATCGAGGAACTCGAGACTTTCCATCAAACCAAGCAATGACTGTTTACTCATTGCAATCTTTATGGCGGGTTTCTGACCGGGTTTATCTGCATATGTCCGCTGGGCACGAGCATGCAGGAATATATGCGACAACAACCCAAACTTGAATTGAGCGCGAGGCGGAAACAAGCGGGCTGCCAAGTCAAGGGGGATACCGTCCACGTAAACACGAAGCAACTGGCTTAACCTAATATCGCGATAAGACATCAGCCCCAAGGGAGCCAAAAAATGCTGACAAAATTGGCGGTAGGCAACCCAAGGGTTACCGATCTTATATTTTTCAAACGAAAGCGTGTCAATCAAGACGGGCCTGCCATGAAGAAACTGGATATTATATGCGCTGGCATCTTTTAATGACATGCCCAGCTCCAGGGCAATTTTTTGGATCTTTAATGTAACCAATGCTGCATCTTTATATTGGGAAAAACTCCATTCATACGGATAAGAGATAAAGGGCACCACCTCAGGCGATATTATCTTGTACGCGACCGCGGGATCAGCAGGGTCAACTTCCTGTTCAATATGAGAAACCAGAAGCCCAGCAGCAACCAACCGCTTATAGAGCCCTGAAGAGATAAGGTAATCGTAATCTGACTGATAAGACAGGTTTACCTGTCGATATAGAGTCCCCGCACGTGAAAACAAAAATCCGCTTGGATCCCGAAATGAAGCGTTTAAAACCCCGTCATTCATTGAGATTTATCGACCTCGGGATCTTCCTGGGTTGGTAAATCGGATGTACCTTCTTCGAGCTTTGCTTTTTTATGGAAAATTTTCTTCCAAAAGGTTTTTAATAATCTTCCGCCACCCACCAAAGCTGCGATGACAACCTGGATAATAATGCTACCAGTACCTGGATCCAAATAGGCATGAATTGCTGGAAGTACGACAACGGGTATTTGCGAGAAATGCATGATCTTTATCCTTTCGACTTCAAATTCGTAAACAAACCAATAGGAAACCTTCGGGAAATTTATTATTTTTCGAATATCAAATAACGGGGAAATTGATACCAGGTGATGCTATATATTTATTTGCATTTGCCCAAGCGTCCCAATTTTAGCACTTTGTAGTAAAACCGTCATCTTGGAAAAGTTGGGATGGTGACCCGACTTTGGGCGGTAACATATTTTTAGAATATTTTATTAAAATATTGGGCATTACATCTATTTGCCCAAACTTTTTCGAAACTTTTCCGGGGGAACATTATATCTTGAAAAAGCGTCTACCCCATTGACTTCATCTCCATATTTCATTAAACTCTTTAATAAGAGGAGAAACGCGATGAAGAAATCAATCATTTCCCTGCTGGTGCTGGCGCTACTTGGAGCAGCCTGCAACATGCCAAGTTATATTAATCCCACAACTCCAGTACCTCCTGAAGCTGTTTTCACGCAAGCGGCACAGACTGTAGCAGCAGAATTAACCCGGGTTGCTGTGGAGGCCTCGCCCACCAACACAGTACCCAGCGTTCCAACATCCACCAATACACCCCTTCCCACCAATACTCCCGTCAATACCCCCACCAATACACCCATCCCTTGCAATCTAGCCACCTGGGACCCGGCAACCATCGACGTAAACGTGCCTGACCATACGAAGATGGCTCCCAACCAGATATTTTCGAAAACCTGGAGAATTCAAAATATTGGGACTTGTTCCTGGAACTCCAGTTACCTGCTTATATTTGACCATGGGGATGGAATGGGAGTAACAGCCGGTTATACGCAACAATTAACCAGTGGAGTTGTAAATCCCGGGCAATGGCTCGATATAACCGTTAACAACCTTAAAGCACCATCCTCCTCGGGCACATACACGGGATACTGGCGATTACGCGACCCGGGTGGAGTCATCTTTGGGATCACACCATCGGCAGGGACATTCGTAGTAATGATCGATGTCGTAGCAACAACGACAATTACTCTCAATCCAAAAGCCGGAGAAAGTGGAACGATCAGATCAGATGCAGGTCCATTCCCTGACTATACCGTCGGAGAGTCGAATGCAGACATTACCCGCACGACCGAGGTATTCCTGAGTTATGATATTTCCGGAATCCCGCATAATGCGACGATCACCCAAGTGAAAATCGGACTTCACGAATACTCAACCGTGGGAAATCCATTTGGACTAGGTGTATTAAATGCGTACGTGACAGATTATGGATCTAACCCTCGAGCCGAGTGATTTTGTCACTACTTATGGCCCGGGTAATATTGCAGATTGGGGATCTACCGGAGCGCTCGATACGATCGAGACATCCCCCGGGTTAAAATCAATGCTTCAATCAAAATTGGGATCAGCACGTCTGCAGTTACGCCTGCAATTCCCAGGTTCGAATGGGGACGCAGTCAAAGACAGGCTGACTTTCACAAACCCGACATTAATCATTACTTACACAACCCCATAATATCTTCCAACGAATCAACAGCCCCGGCAATTTCGCCGGGGCTGTTTCAATTATTTTTTATGACTTCCCAAGCCCCCACCCAAGGTTTGCCCAAACGGTTGCCAGGCGAAACAGATACTTTATAAAGCTTTTGTGCCGCCAGGGCAGCCACACCAGCAATTTCACTCCAATTTTCATTTTTTAATCCAGCGCGCATTTTTTTTGCCAGTTGATCGGCCCAAGCCCATTCCATCCTAAATTTGTCGGCTTTAACCCAGTAACCCCGTTTTTCCCAAGCAGCCACCGAGATATCTATTGTCACCGCAATCCTTTCGAGAGCCAACACAATAAAGGCAGCGAGGTCAAAAGAGGCTACCCCAGGTTCCGATTGAAGCGCCATTTCACGAACCGCAAGAACAATAGCTTTTGAGAGGTGGGAACGTTCCTTACCGGCGCTTTCAGGGTTGATAATGCAACTCAATGCAATCTCTCCACGATAAATTGATGCGGCGATTATACTGTATACATGGGGAACATTGCTTTTTTACATCACTATCTCCCCATATGTAAATGATTAACAGCAACACCGCATTTATTGACGCACTTCCCCCTTACGCTTATAATCTTGCAGTTCCGGGGAAGTGGCGGAATTGGCAGACGCGCAAGACTTAGGATTTTGTGCCGCAAGGCGTACGGGTTCAAGTCCCGTCTTCCCCACACCTCTCCGTGAAATTAGATCATAAAAACAAGGATGAAGCATTGAAAATCGAAACCCAACCCCGTGATGATCATCAGGTCACATTAACTGTTATATTGGAAACCGAGCAAATGGAAGGGGCTAAACACCGAGCTGCCCGGAAAATCTCTGAACGAAAAGCCATCCCAGGCTTCCGCCCGGGGAAGGCCCCTTATGACGTGGTCGTGCGCAGTTTTGGGGAAAAAGTCATATCCGAGGAAGCAGTAGATCTTCTCCTTGACGAGGTTTATCCCAAGGCATTAGAAGAAGCGAAATTAGAGCCTGCAGCACCGGGATCCCTTGAAAAAGTGGAAGACTTGGATAAGAAACCAAAATTTATTTTTACCGTACCACTTGCTCCATCCACGAACCTGGGTGATTACCGATCCATCAGGGAACCATACGGATGGAAAGAACCCGGTGACGATAAAACAGAAGAAGCAATCACCGAATTGCAACGGATGTATGCCAAAACAGAAGCAGTCAACCGTCCCATCGAGAAAGGCGACTTCGTTATGGTAGACCTAAAGGGGGTAAAAGCCAAGGCGGTCGAAGGGGAAGCACCAGCTATCGACCGACCTGGCTTACCAGTATTCGTGAGCGAGGTTGAAAAGAACGAAGAATTTCCTTTCAAAGGATTTTCAAAAGAGTTGATCGGGTTAAATGCGGAAGAAACAAAATCACTCAGCCATAAGTATGAAAAAGATTATAAAGATGAGAATTTGAAGGGACAAACCATAAAATTCGATATTAAAGTCAAAATGGTGCGGGGCAGCATCCTGCCAGAATTAAATGACGAATTTGCCAAACAGGTAGGTCCGTTCGAGAATGTTCAAGCCATGCGAGACGCTGTAAAAGCGAACCTGGCGACACAATCAAAGGCTGAATATGACGACGAGTATTTTTCCAAATTAATCGAAAAGATCAAAGAGAAAGCAGAAATCAAATATCCGCCCCAGGTGCTGGATCACGAGCTGGAGCACGTAAAAGAAGATCTAAAATCCCGATTGGCAGAACAAGGGATGGATTTAGCTGCATATCTCAAGTCCCGCGATATGGATGAAGCTAAATTTACCGAAGAGGAAGCCCGCCCAATCGCGAAGAAACGCCTGGAACGATCGCTCATCATGGATGAAATCTCCAGGCGGGAAAAAATCGATGTCAGCAAGGAAATGCTCCAGTCAACGTTCGAACAAACCTGGGGCGAGTACCAGGGAAATGCCAATTTTCAAAAGATGATGAAGGGTAAGGCACAACCACCCAAACAGGTGATGAATGCGGTGGCGATGGAATCAGCCAACCGGGCATACGTCCAACAAACCTTGAACAGATTGAAAGATATCGCCACGGGTGTAGCGCCCGAGCTGCCCGTCGAGGAAATTTATCCCATGCCCAAGAAGGGGTCCAAAAAACCTGTACAGAAGAGCACCACAGCTGGCAAGTCGAAATCGATTAAACAAAGCAAGGCATCGCCAGCGGCAGCAACGTCTCAAGGGAAAGAAACCCGAAAAAATCGTTAAAGAGACAGAAGGAAAAACAAAGCTTCCAAAGGCGAAGAAAGCGGTACCTACAAAATAGCACCGTTTGCCAACTATAAGAAATGGAGTATAAAATGGATCCAAATATTTCAAACGTCATCCCGATGGTGATCGAAATCTTCAGGCCGCGGAGAACGCGCCTACGATATCTACTCCCTGCTATTAAAAGAACGGATCATCTTTGTCGGTTCAGCCATTGATGACCAGGTAGCAAATGTCATTGTTGCCCAGCTGCTTTTCCTTAGCCGGGAAATTCTGAAAAAGAAATCCAGATGTATATCAATTCCCCTGGCGGAGTGATCTATTCGGGTTTGGCGATTTATGACACCATGCAGATGATCCCCAACCCGATCAGCACCGTGGCAGTGGGCGTGACTGCATCCTTTGGGACAGTACTGCTAACTGCGGGAACAAAAGGACGCCGTTATGCACTCCCGAATTCCACCATCCACATGCACCAGCCCCTGGGTGGAGCACAAGGACAGGCAACCGATATTGAAATCCAGACGAAGCAAATCCTGCGCCTGAGGACCTTGTTGAACGACATCATGGCGAAGCACACCGGCAAGCCAGTGGACGTCATCCAACAAGACACCGAGCGAGATTTCTACCTGGATGCCCCCCAAGCCGTGGAGTACGGGCTGGTGGACCAAGTCCTCGAAATCCCAACCAAGAAATGATGAATTGGGGCAGACGAATGTCTGCCCCAATTATTTTCTCTCATGCTGCCTTCAACCATAAAATGCGTTAATTCTCGACATGGATGGTGTCTTATGGAAAGCCGAGGCGCCAATCGGTGACCTAAGGAAGGTTTTTGCATTTAATTCATGAACGAGGCCTAAAAGTGGCGTTTGCCACCAATAACGGCACACTAACCCCGGAAATGTACGTCGAGCGGCTTGCAAAGTTTGGGGTGGCGGCAGCGCCATGGCAAGTAGTGACGTCATCATTGGTGGCTGCTCATTTGATCAGCCAATCCCTTCCGAAGGGGAGCCCGATTTTTATGATCGGGGAGACTGGATTAATGTCCGCTTTACGCGACAAAGGATTATCGCCGGTATCAGTGGAAGAGGCAGGAAAAGCGAAAGCGGTGGTAATGGGTGTGGACAGGGAAATCAACTATTTAAAGATGAGTGAAGCAGCATTACTGATCCGAAAAGGAGCACCTTTTTTCGTAACAAACCCAGACAAGTCATTTCCGACCACCAGGGGAGAAATTCCCGGCGCAGGGGCATGGGCATCGGTAATCATCACAGCGACCGGAGTTGAACCGATCTATGCAGGTAAACCTGCTCCGGCTTTGTTCGAAATGGCACGCGAGCGACTGGGCACAAGCAAGGCAGAAACATTGGTTGTAGGAGACCGGCTTGAGACGGATATTGCCGGAGGCCAGGGTGACGGCTGCCCGGTCGCACTAGTTTTAAGCGGAGTAAGCAGTTTATCGCAAGGGAAAGAGTGGAAGCCTGCAGTGGACTATATTGCAGAAGACCTTTATACATTAATTAAAATGAATTAACCCGTTAATAATCAAAATTATCTACTCCAGCACTGCCGGAATTCCGGCAGTGCCTTTTTTTTGCTGTGTGATAGAATTTAATCGATGTCCAAACCGCTTATATACGATTACAGCATGACCGAAATTACCAGCCTGTTGACAGAATGGAGGGAACCGGCTTATCGTGGCGGGCAAATCTGGCGAGGACTTTATCGCAATTATTGGAACCGAGCAAATGATTTCAGCAATCTTCCGCTTGAGTTGCGACAACGTTTGGACGCTTATTTTGGTTTCGATCCCCTGACCCCCAATATTTCACTCGAATCATCGGATGGAGAAACCACCAAGACCCAATTCAAGCTCCCTGATGGGAAGGCAATCGAAGCAGTCTTAATGAAATATGACCCTCGAGCCGGGATAAGAGAAAATAAAACTTCTGTGCCAGGGCAAGGCCGACGAACCATATGCATTTCCACCCAGGCAGGATGCGCCATGGGATGTGTATTTTGCGCCACCGGGCAGATGGGATTTAAGCGGCACCTTTCAAGCGGAGAAATTATTGCCCAGGTTATGTACTACGCACGAAAGCTTGCACGAAAAAGGAGAAGTTGTCACCAATGTTGTGGTCATGGGAATGGGAGAACCTTTCCATAATTACGATCACACCATGGCGGCGATCGATCGGTTGAACGATGCAGAAGGCTATAATTTTGGGGCAAGACGTTTTACAATATCAACCGTGGGATTAATTCCAGCAATACGTCGATTTACTTCTGAAAAACGTCAAGTCAACCTTGCGATCTCGCTGCATGCGGCCACCGATGAAATGCGAGGTGCCATGCTTCCGGTAGACAGGAGATATCCGATTGATGATTTACTGGATGCGTGCCGGGATTATATCTCCGCCACCGGACGACGAATTACCTTCGAATGGGCATTAATCAATGGAGTAAATGACACGCCAGAGCAGGCACATCTCCTTGCGGGGAAGCTAAAGGGAATGCTTTGTCATGTAAACGCCATCCCCCTTAACCCTACGAAGGGATATTCAGGGAAGGTCACAACACGACAACATGCCAACGAGTTCAAGGATATTTTGATCCGGTCAGGCATCCCCTGCACCATTCGATTAAGGCGAGGAATTGATATTGCTGCCGGATGCGGTCAATTATCTGAGGTAGAAGAGAAAATATAAGTGAGAATAATATATAATAGGTATATAATTGGCTACGCGCATTTCATAACAATTACAGTACCAAAGTTCGCACCTATCCAATTCCCGAGCTAGTACCCAATAGATTTGAGGTAAACCCAACATGGAAGAACCAACAAACAGAAGCTCGTGGCTTGACCGCCCCATTTTCCAATCGATACCTTTTTTAAACGGTGAAATATTAGTTTTCCTTATCATCATTTTATTTATGGCGGTGAGCCGCTTATACGATCTTGGGGTAAGGGTGATGAGCCACGATGAAAGTTTACATGTTTATTATTCATGGCTATATTCCATCGGACAAGGTTACCAACACACCCCAACAACCCATGGTCCGCTTCAATTCCATATCCTGGCATTTGTTTACCTTCTGTTTGGGGACAGCGATTTTACTGCACGGCTGCCGTATGCCATTGCCAGCATCCTGACGGTGGTCCTAATTTGGAAGTGGAGGAGGTATTTAGGACGAATTGGAATGCTTGTTGCAGCAGGAATGACCCTGATCTCCCCATTTATGCTTTATTACGGGCGATATGCGCGGAACGAAGCTTACATTGCACTGCTGGGGGTATTAATGCTGTATGCAATTTTGCGCTATTTGGAAACCGGAAATAAACGTCACCTGCTTCTACTAACAATTGCAACGGCCCTGCATTTTACTGTCAAGGAAACTGCATTTATATACAGCGCCCAAGCCATGATCTTTTTGGCTTTCTACCTTTTCCTGCGCGTTTCCCACTCTCCGTGGAATAATAAAAAATTATATAACAGTTTCATCTGGATATTATCAGCAGGGATATTGCTGGCTGGGTTGGCTGTCGGTTTCTCAATATTTAATCATCCCCAAGCCATTTCAGATTCCACTCAAACGTCTGCGCCACTAGCTCCCGGAAGCCCGGCAACCATTGCAGCATCCACCAATTCGTTTCCCCTGGAGACAATCCTAATAGTTTTCGCAACCCTATTAATTATTACTGCCATAGTGCTCCTTATCACTGGTTACGGCTGGAAAAAATTACGTATAGAACGTTCCTTTGACATGCTGATCATCATCGGAACATTCGTCCTGCCGCAATTATCCGCTCTTCCGGTTAAGGCATTGGGATGGAATCCACTCGATTACGCGTTTAGCTGGCCTGGATGGAACCTGTCAGCCCTTTGGGCGCAAGGACCGGTAAAGACGGCATCCATCCTGCTTTTACTGGTCATCATCTCTATTGCAGTCGGGACCTTGTGGGACTGGAAGCGCTGGCTGGTTAATGCGGCCATCTTTTGGGGAATCTACATCGTTTTTTATACGAGTATTTTTAGCAATTGGCCAGGTCTTGCAACGGGCCTGGTGGGATCTTTGGGTTATTGGCTGGCACAACAAGGAGTCCAACGCGGAGGGCAGCCCTGGTACTACTACATCCTGATCCAAATTCCAATCTACGAATTTTTACCAGCTGCAGGCTTAATCCTAGCGGCATATTTCGGGCTGCGTAGAAAAAAAACCTGAATTCAGAGCCAGATCAAAATCATCCCGACAATTCAGAAATTACCACAGATATAACACCAAAAACATCACCCACATTCCCTTTGCTATTCTGGTGGGCAGTATCCAGCCTGATCGCTTTTTCCATTGCCGGTGAAAAAATGCCGTGGTTGACCGTCCATATTGCACTACCGATGATCCTATTAAGCGGTTGGGGAATGGGGCAACTTATCGATCGAATGGACTGGGTCAAATTTCGTGAAAAGGGCGGATGGGCAACTCTCATTTTGGTAATTTTCTTCGTTGGATTATCCGGAACATTAATCTCAGGGTTAGGTGCAACCCCTCCCTTCCAAGGAAAGGAATTATCACAATTATCAGCCACCGGGATGTTTTTATTCCCGCTTATAGTCACAATTCTCAGCGCGGCTGGGCTGGTATGGTACCTAAAGGAATGGCAATTTCGTAATACCTTGAGATTAGCAACCCTGGTTTTTTTCAGTTTGCTGGCTGTGTTGACGGTCCGCACAGCCGTACGGGCGGCATATATCCATCCGAATGACGCCACCGAATACCTGGTGTATGCCCATGGAGCAACCGGCATTAAAGATGTAATGGCACAAATCGACACGATATCGAACGCGAACGGCTGGGGGTAAGAACTTGACCGTTGCATACGACAGCAGTAGCCCTGACGGTGGAGTATCCTGGCCATTCACCTGGTATTTACGCCATTACCCCAACAAGGTGGCTTTTGACCAGCCAGGTGCCGACTTGAGGGGAGACCCGGTAATCATCGTCGACCAGAAAAACATTGATGCAATGAAGTCAATCGTGGGCAGTGATTATTTCGATGAAAATTATAACCGGATGGTTTGGCCTAACCAGGATTATTTTAATTTGACGTTGGCGCGCATCACAGGAGCAATGATGAGTCCAGCCCTGCGCTCGGCGATCTGGCAAATCTGGTTCAACCGGGATTACACCCAATATGCAGCAGTCACAAACGAGCCCGGATTTACGATTTCAAACTGGAGCCCCAGCGACAAAATGCAATTACTCATCCGAAAGGATGTGGCAGCCGAAATTTGGGAATACGGCATCATACAAGCGAAAACGATCCAAGCCGACCCGTATTTACAAGGTAAAACAGTCATATCAGCAGACATCGTGTTTGGTTCCGGAGGCGCATCAGATGGACAACTGGCAGCGCCTCACGGGATTGCAGCAGCCCCTGATGGAAGCCTGTATGTGGCTGATACCAACAACAATCGAATACAACATTTTTCCGACAGTGGTCAATATATCAATTCCTGGGGGACATTCGCAGATGTGACTGCCGGCAGTGCGCCCATTGGCACATTTAATCAACCGATGGCGGTTGCAGTCTCTCCGGATGGGAAATACGTTTATGTCGCGGATACCTGGAACCATCGCATTCAGAAATTTACACCTGAAGGCACACCTGTGACGATGTGGGGAACTCCCCTTTACGATCCAACCACCACGGACCAATTCGGGATGTGGGGTCCACGTGGAATTGCGGTGGATGCCCAGGGTCGCGTTTTTGTGGCGGATACAGGCAACAAACGCATCCTGGTCTATGATGGTGACGGAAATTTCCTGCAGCAAATAGGAAGCGAAGGACTGTCCATCGGGCAATTTGAGGAACCAGTGGGGCTGGCATTCGATCCAAGGGGTTACCTCTACGTAGATGATACCTGGAACCAACGGGTACAAGTTTTCGCGCCCAACACAGAGGGCACGACCTTTTCACCGTTGCTTCAATGGGACGTTTCAGGCTGGTTCGGGGAATCGTTGGACAATAAACCCTACATCGCTTCAGACGCCCAGGGTCATATTTTCGTCACCGACCCGGAAGGGTTTAGGGTGATCGAGTTCACCGCAAACGGAGGGTTCGTCCGTACCTGGGGTGATTTTGGAAATGAACCGATGAATTTCGGATTGCCAACTGGCATTGCCACTGATTCTTCTGGAAATGTTTGGGTGTGTGACGCCGCCAACAACCGGGTAATGCGATTTACCATGCCCTAAGCAGACCGAATGTCATTTGGAATGCTCATTTAATGCATCTATGTATAAATAAGCAAAATGATATAATCCCTTCGCCAAATATCTCAAAGGGAGAAATATTCGCATGAAACTGCATGAATACCAATCCAAACAGATCTTTGCCAAATATGGCATTCCGATCCCAAAGGGACGGGTAGCGGCTACCGCTGCAGAGGCGAGGCAAATCGCCGAAGAGTTAGGTGGCCGTGTTGTTGTTAAATCCCAAGTGCTCGTGGGAGGACGGGGAAAGGCAGGCGGAATCCGACTTGCCAAGTCTGCCAAGGAAGCGGAAGAAGTGGCGACCCAAATCCTAGCGATGGAAATTAAAGGACTGCCAGTGCGCAAGGTGCTGGTTGACCCAGCCGCAAACATCGAACAGGAAATTTACCTGGGAATCACCAACGATCGGGCGGCACGCCGACCGGTTTTTATGGCGTCGGCTGCTGGAGGCGTGGAAATTGAAGAAGTAGCCCGAACCAACCCGGAAAAAATCATCAAGGTCCACATCGACCCCCTGCTTGGATTGCGCGATTACCAGGCACGCGATATCGCAATCGGGATCGACCTACCCAAGGATTACTGGAAACAATTCGGAGAAATTTGCCGAGGACTCTGGCGAGCGTATATGGATTGTGATGCCACATTGGCGGAGATCAACCCGCTGGTGATCCTGAAAGAAAAATCCCTGATGGCACTGGACGGGAAGATGCTCCTGGATGACAATGCTCTATTCCGGCACCCGGACCTGGCCGAAATGCGAGACATAGACGAAGAAGCCGCTGCAGAAACCGAAGCGAGAAAGTATGGACTCTCCTTTATTAAATTAGACGGAAATATCGGCTGCATGGTCAACGGCGCAGGATTGGCCATGACCACCATGGACATCGTCAAATTATTCGGCGGCGCACCTGCGAACTTCCTAGACATCGGCGGAGGCGCGGGAGCAGATAAAGTGGCGGCGGCCATGCGAATTATCCTATCAGATAAAAATGTCAAGGCGATTTTATTCAACGTATTCGGTGGAATCACCCGCTGTGACGAAGTAGCCAAGGGTATCCTGGCAGCGTTGAACGAAGTAAAACCAACCATACCGATGGTTGTGAGACTGGTGGGTACAAATGCCGAGGAAGGCCGCAAGCTTTTGGCAGACGCCCATATGATCACTGCCGAAACTCTTGCTGATGCAGCCAAGAAGTCGGTAGCAGCAGCAAGCGCATAAGAGGTCAAAATGAGCATACTCGTTGATAAAAATACACGGCTATTAGTACAGGGGATCACTGGTACAGAAGGTCTTTTCCATACCCAGCAAATGCTTGCTTACGGAACGAAAGTGGTTGCCGGAACCCGACCAGGGAAAGGTGGGGAATGGGTCTGGACGGCAAGGTGCCAGTATTCGACTCGTGCAAGGCGGCTGTCGACGCGACCGGTGCAAACGCAAGCATCATATTTGTGGCAGCGGCATTCGCTCCAGATGCAATTTTCGAGGCTGCAGATGCCGGGATACCGTTCATAGTTTGCATCACCGAAGGTGTGGCGGTCCAGGATATGATGCGAGTGCGCGAATACCTCGACCAGAAAAAGGTAAGGCTGCTCGGCCCCAATTGCCCGGCCTACTGACACCTGGAGAAGCCAAAGTGGGAATCATCCCGGGTAACATCGCCATTCCCGGTGATGTAGGTGTGGTCTCCAGATCAGGGACACTCACCTACGAAGTGTTATATGCCTTAAAACTAGCCGGCATGGGTGCCACAACCTGCGTAGGGATTGGCGGTGACCCGATCAACGGCACCAATTTCATTGACTGCCTGACCATGTTCGAAGATGACCCTCGAACTGAAAAGGTAGTAATGATCGGTGAAATTGGCGGTACCGATGAAGAAAAAGCCGCTCAATTTATTGCATCCAAGATGACCAAACCGGTAGTTTCGTTCATCGCCGGACAAACCGCTCCTCCCGGAAAGCGCATGGGACATGCCGGAGCCATTATCGAAGGGGGTGCGGGGACTGCAGCTGACAAGGTAAAGGCGCTAGAATCTGTTGGAGTTAAGGTTGCCAAGCATCCAGAAGAAATCCCATCGCTGCTAAAATAATAAAAAAACCCCGGCGCTTCAAAAGAGCCGGGGGTTTTTTATTCTGCAAGAACTGCTTTATACAGTTCTTCATAAAGGTGAACAATATTATCCAAACTGTGAGGTCTTACACGTTCGAGGCTGGCAGCCCCCATGGAAGCCCAACGTTCCGGGTGGTCCGCCAATATAGTCATGCAGCGGGCCGCGTCCTCGACATCGCCAGGACGAAAAAGTAACCCGTTGCTTTCTTTTGTGACCAATTCCGGAAGCGCAACCGCGTCGGCAACCAGCATGGGGCGTGCGCAGGCCATCGCCTGGAGCGAAGCTATACTTAAGAAGCTCTGCCACTCCAGGCATTGTAAAGATATCAATGCTATTCAAAACAGATGGCAAATCGGAATTCGGAATAAAGCCAGTGAAACGCACCTTCTCCTGCAACCCAAGATTTTTAACCAAATCCGCCAGGGTCTCTTTCGCGGCACCATTCCCGGCAATTACAAAATGGATATCGTCGCGCTTTAAAATATGCAGGGCTTGAATTATCACATCTAGGCATTTTTCCCGATCAACACGTCCCACGAAAAAGAATATTGTTTTTGTTGGGTCAATCCCATATGCCGTCCTCCAAGCAAGCCGGTCCAATGGAGATATGGGGCGAAACAAATGGGTATTGACACCACAAGAAATCGGCAGAACTTGAGGTTTGACCCCCACCCCTCTCAGCATTTTAACTGCCGTCTGGGATGGACCGGCAACAGCATCCAGCCGGTCGTAAACTTCCCTCATCCAATGCCACAAGATCCAATTATAGACCGGCTTGATCTTTGAAACCAATGGGACATAAGCGGCAAGGTTATCCGGCATAAAATGATTGGTACCAACCACTTTAATACGGCGCCGCCGTGCTGCCAAAACCATTGCACGACTAAGAGGATAATGATCCTGGATGTGAACGATATCCGGCTGGAAAATATCCAAGATCCGTCCAACTGACCATGATGGGAATATTGGGACATAGGAATCCGGATGGATGAGCTTCAAGCTTAACGCCCTGACAGCCTCCAACTGTACCCCGTTGATATTCCCATGGTATGGGTGTCCACGTTCAGATCCAGCCACCACCAACACGGTGTGCCCATTGCGAACCAAGCCTTCAGCCAGGTTAATGGTAAATATTGCCTGACCATGAAAGGCAATATAATTTGAAGAAGCCGCGATCAGGATACGCATAAGCCCCTACAAATTTGTATTAATCTTTCTTTCCGGTTTCCAGGTTGGAATCGTACCATTGCTTAACAACTTTCCGTCCCATAACAACTAAAAATAAAACGAAAATAATCGTACCACCCAACGCGGCATACTCCACCCCCATCTCTACTCGTTTTATCGCCTCAGTGGCATAAAACCCAATTAATACAAGGGAACCGGTCCAAATCATCTCCCCACTAAAAATAGCGGGAAACCAGCGTTTCCAAGGGGCTTTTACCAAGCCCGCGGCGATCAATGCGGGAAATCATCAAGCTCAAGGTCAATTTAGCGACAAATAATATTCGTGTGGCATGTTTGCGCATTTCAATTTCCATGCGTGCCATGATATCCCCCTTAATCCCCAATTTCTTTTCTATGCGCAACAACCAATCGATTTTACCCAGTATATCCCAATGTATACCAAAGGGAATCGGCTGTGAGATTACCGGCAGCAGCGGCCAAAAACACCCAACCAGGTTTCATGAGTCCAGCTGAAGCAGCCGCAGCACCTAAAAGTGTGGCGATGGGACCTTCAACAGCCACAAGCGCACCCAGAATAATATAGGTCCACGTTCCGAGCTGTGGAAGTTGTCCGCTGCGAAGAGCCTGAATTAAACTTTGAAAAAGACCACTCAAATATGCCATCAGAAAGACTCGCTTATGGGAATCTGCTCAACATATGCCATATTCTAACCGACGTTGCGCTTGCACGGGAAGTCACTTCCCAACACTTAAGAAAAAAGACGCCGTTTTCGGCGTCTTTTCGTAGTTGCAATTTATTTTTTTGCTTTTTGGGCGTCGACAAAGGAAATTGCATCGCCGACAGTGGTTATCTTTTGGGCATCTTCATCAGAAATCTCTGTACCGAAAACATCTTCAAATTTCATAATCAACTCAACCAGGTCCAGTGAGTCGGCTTCGAGATCCTCGCGAAAGCGAGATTCGGGTTTGACCTTGGCTTCATCCACTCCCAACAAATCCACAATAATGGCCTTAATTTCATCGAAAGTACTCGTCATCTCAGCCTCCAATTGGTTTAATCTGGCACTATTGTAATCGTTTCGACATTATAATTCAATATGAGGAACACAAAAATATGGCGAAAGTTCCGACTACAGATCAGCGGAAAGCGGATCAACTTAAGATCAACCTTGAGAAAAACGTCCGCTCGGGATTGTCAACTGGGCTGGAGAGGTATCGATTCATCCATGAAGCCATGCCTGAATTGAATCTCGAATCGATCAACACCTCCCTCTCCCTGTTCGGGAAACAAATGAACGCCCCTATCCTTATTTCATCGATGACCGGAGGGACAAAAAATCAAAAATAATCAACCAGCGACTTGGGGAAGCAGCCCAAGAAATGCAGATTGCCATGGGGGTTGGAAGTCAACGCGCCGCCATAGAGGACCCCAGCCTAAGTGAAACATATTCGATTGCACGAAAATCAGCACCGGATATCCTTCTTTTTGCAAACCTCGGCGCAATCCAGTTAAATTACGGATATGACATTGATAATTGCCGTCGTGCGGTAGATATGATCAAGGCAAACGCATTATGTTTACACCTGAACCCCCTACAAGAAGCCATACAAACTGGCGGAGACACCAAGTTTGGCAACCTTGCCAAGAAAATCGAAGATATCTGCAGAAAAAGTGAAGTACCCGTAATCGTAAAAGAAGTCGGTTGGGGAATATCAGAAAGAACCACCACACTCCTGGCAAACTGTGGTGCGGCAGCGATCGATGTGGCAGGAGCCGGCGGGACAAGTTGGTCGCAAGTTGAAATGTATCGTGCACCCGACGAGTTCTCCCGCGAACTCGCCAGAGCATTTATCGACTGGGGAATCCCAACCGCAGAATCGATCTTGAATGTAAAAAAGGTGTCAAATAAATTATTTATATTTGCCAGCGGCGGTCTTAAAAACGGGATCGATATTGCCAAGTGTATAGCACTTGGAGCAACATTAGGCGGGATGGCAGGAAATTTCTTAAAAGCCGCGGCAATAAGTACAGAAAAGGTTATCGAATTAATCCAATTGACTAAAAAGCAAATAGAAGTCGCCATGTTTGCGTGCGGTGCCCGAAGGTTGAAAATGTTGAATAATCAAAAGCTGTATCTCCCTGAGTAAAACCATTTACCTATCCCACGACATCGGAACAATATACTGTATTCTTAAGATAAAATGCTCCGCATCGGTAATAAAATTCAAGAAAGTAATAGGGAGAATATTATTCTAGAAAATCATCATTCACCTATGGATATAAGTGGCTACGCGCAATTCCATTAATCAATGAGTTCAGGAATATCGGAAAATAATTGTTTCCTGGCATTTCCTTTTCCCATATGGAGTAGCGAGATGAGTTTTAAAGAACTAAGCGATCTAATGCTGCCTGCGATCGAGGCAGAGCTTCAAAATCAACTTGCTCGACTTGACGAACCGGCTACAAAAACCTTGCATGAAATGCTCTCATACCACATGGGATGGAGCGGTGAAGGTTCAGGCAAAGGGGCACAAGGGAAACGCATCCGTCCGCTGTTGGTATTGCTGACATGCGCAGCAAGCAAGGGAGATTGGAAAAAAGCGCTGCCAGCTGCAGCAGCAGTCGAACTTGTCCACAACTTTTCGCTCGTCCACGATGATATCCAGGACAACTCAAGCAAACGGCGCGGGCGGGATACCGTCTGGGTAAAATGGGGTATTCCACAAGGAATTAATGCCGGCGATGCACTATTCGTGCTCTCAAACCAGGCTATCCTAGGTTTAAAGTCAAGCTTATCAGTTGAGGCGGTCATGGAGGCGGCAAAAATCCTCCAAGCGACGTGCCTGGACCTGACGCGTGGTCAATATATGGATATATCGTATGAACAACGCTCCGACCTGACCGTGGAGAATTATTGGCCAATGGTGGGATATAAAACAGCAGCACTAATGTCCGCAAGCTGCACATTAGGTCCACTAATCAGCGGGGTGACCGAGGCAACGCAGGAAGCATTCCGAAATTTTGGCCATTTCCTTGGACTTGCTTTCCAGACGCAAGATGATTACCTGGGAATATGGGGAGACTGGCGACAGACTGGAAAATCTGCAGATTCAGACCTGGTGTCGAAAAAGAAATCGCTACCAGTACTGTATGGATTGGGAAAGAAAGGTCCGTTTGCCGAGCGGTGGGAGAAAGGAGCAATCAGTCTCGAGGACGTCCCCAGTCTTGCCGACCAATTGGCGGCGGAGGGAGGGCGTTTATTTACCCAGGAAACTGCCGACCAGATGATAGATTTGGCGATAGAAGCCTTGCGTACAGCCAAACCAAAGGGAGAAGCAGGGGAAGCTCTCTTTGAACTGACGAAAAAATTATTATTGCGGGAAGCATGACCTGGTTCATTTACATATTTCACCTCAAAAATTCTGGTATAATTTTTTTTGCAAATGCGGGTGTAGTTCAGTGGTAGAACGCTTGCTTCCCAAGCAAGATATCGTGGGTTCGAGTCCCATCACCCGCTCTGATTATACATAATTATATTAAATCACTTTCGAACGCTGCAAAAAGCGCACCAGGCTATCCCAACATCTACTCCAAACATCTGTTAATGCCACCATTTATAGGAAATAAATTTTTCCATTGTGGGAAATATGAATGAGTTTTCTTCGATGTCGCAAAAATGCATATCAATCAGAGATAAATGTCAGCGAAATAAAGTCCGCAAATGAACCAGGAATATTCTTTCTGCCCCCCACTGAGGTCCGTTACCCAATCTGACTATTGAAATGCGTATGCATGCGAGATATTTATTGACGTTACCAATGAACTCTTTGCATACATATCACCAACATCCATAAATGCAAGCGAGAGAACAAAATATTATTTACCTGAGAAATGGAAATGAAAATTATGTAAAGATATGTTGAAGCAAATTTCTTTTTCAAAAACTTGCTTATTCCTATTGCTTTATTCGCCTTATATGTTAGTTCTTATGCATATTTTCGTCCAGGTTTCTCCCAGAAGGAGTAAATTTTAACTTTCTAGCAGATTGTGGAAGTATCTGGTAATACTTCTAGCGGTTATTTGTATTTTTACGTTTGTCTTCTAAGGTAAACAAAAATGTCGGCTTGTGATAAATAAATCCATAAAATATGTGCATTTGAGCGATCTGATTTTTCTGTTGATCCCCATGACAATTGTTGTTCAATATATTATAGCTAACCAATCAATTCTCTCCTTATCTAATTCATCGATAGTGTTAACTTTTTTTGTAATTTTTTCGAGCATATATATTCTTGCTGTCCCTGCCATTATTGTTTTCTCAGCTTCTCCAGAGTATCGATGATATTAGGTTTAGCTTTTGCGGCTACCATCATTAATATGGCATTGTGAGCGAAAATCAATTGGTTTCAAGATGGCAACCTGAAAATTCAATTGGGTTATTTTATCTTTATCTTTATCATATCGTGGATTTTATTTACACTAAAGAATAAAAAGGTCTTATACATCGCTATTTTGATTTACTTTGCAGCTAACAGCGGGATTCAATTGTTTTCTAAAGTAAATGGAGCAAATCGATCCACTCTTCCTGTTGGTGAAACCAAACTCCAATCGATGGTCAAAGAAAACGTTCCCACGATTACCCAAACATCTATCTTCTTGTCTACAACTCTTATGTAATTAACGAAACAATGCTAGCATATGGTATAGATAATAGCTCTCAAGAAAATTTCTTAAGTGACCAGGGCTTTGCGCTTTATCCGCATACTTATTCGGTTGGAGCATCTACTCTTGACACAATGAGCAGAGTACTTTAACGCATCCACGGAATTTTATGGACCTATCAGAGGAGGAGTCTCTGGAGATGGAATTGTGCAAAAAGCGTTAAAATCTCTTGGATATAAAACTTATGGAATATTTCCAAATGACTATATGTTTCGAGGTATTGGCTCAACCTATGATTTTTCGTCCCCCGCTGCTACAGAGGTAACCTCATATAGGCTATTGACTTCGGCAATATTAATTGGGGAATTCAGGTTTGACCTAGGATTTAATAATTTATCACACGATCAATATGTCGAAACAAAGCAAAATATCTTCAAAGATCTCTCAGGAAATCCAATTTTTATATACTCGCATTCCGACCTACCTGATCATAGTCAAAATTCAGGAGCTTGCCTGCGAGATGAAACCGAATTATACAAAGAGAGATTATTAAGGAGTAATCTTGAGATGCGTCAAGATATTAATCTGATTATCGAGAATAACCCTGAAGCAATCATAATTATTGCCGGTGACCATGGTCCTTATCTTACTAAGAATTGTACGTCTACATCAAGTTTATATGATAATTCGGAAATAACTCGACTAGATATCCAAGACCGATTTGGCACATTTTTGGCTATCAGGTGGCCAACCGGGGACTTCGCAAGGTATGATAACATTACGGTATTACAAGATTTATTTCCCGCAATATTTGCTTACATTTATAAGAACCCAGAGTTTCTAGGACTGAAAGTCAACTCTGAAACTCTAGATCTCCATTGTTGCTAGCGGAGCATCAGTCAAGAATGGAATTATTTCCGGGGGGATAAATGATGGTGAACCCCTTTTTTTATCAAATAAATAAGCATAGAAAATATAGTATATCTAAGAGAATTCACAAAGGGAATCTCGTACGATCTGATTAGTAATTCCAGTGTAAAACATATCTCCCTGAATTTGGAGCGTATTTTCCCCAAGGCATGTAATAGCTGATTGCGATTTATGTTGGATACATTGCAGTTAAGATGAAGATGCAATCAAGACCGCTTGGTAGCCATCCTTTCCGGATCGCCTCGATAATATTTCACCAAAAAAGTGAAGAATTCTCTTTGCAATAATAAAAAACGAAAACTCCCCCATATTGATTGTTCACCACAGGGATAACCTAGTGCTGCGCGCATTTCCTCCGGAAAGTAATCAATACCTCCTGAGATTTTTTCCTATCATGAGCTCTTTGGCCAATTCTTTTAGGTGGGTATCCCAGTTAAGTGAAATTACCGTATAGAATGTCCCATGAAAAAGATCAATTGCCTTCCCAAAGTGATAAGTGGAATGTGCTTAAAATACCTTAGCCTTGACGGTGTATAAGATCGAAACCGATTTCTTTCGGAATGTACCTCCGAAGATATTTTTGTGGCAAAACACTTGCTTCCCAAGCAAGATATCGTGGGTTCGAATCCCATCACCCGCTCTGATAAAAAACCGCCCAAATGAGCGGTTTTTTTTGTAATAAATAGGGGGGAAATGTCATCTCCCCCCCACCTTGCTTGATAAACGACCCTTTTCAAGCCATCATGGTGCCAATTTCGATGAGGGTTTTTACAACATCATCCGGTAGAACCGCCGGAGGGATACCCAATGCTTTGCAAGTCAAAATTTTATGAGCGGTCACTTCAACTGCATCGGTCATATCCGCGGCACGGCGCAGGCTGCTGCCTGCCACCACAAGACCATGATTTTGCATGATCGCTGCAATGCCGTTCTTACCAATCGCTTTTGCCACCTCATCGCCAAGTTCATTCGTGCCGGGCATAATAAATGGAACCACCGGGACATCTCCAAGGAAGGCGGCTTCAGTGGAAATAGGCACGAAGTGGGTGCCCGTCATCCCCATCAAAGTGGCATCGGGAGCATGAGTATGAATCACCGCAGTAATTTCAGGACGATTTTTATATATTGAGCAGTGAACCCGGCGCTCACTTGAGGCGGTGTATTCCGTATCCCCAATGATCTTGCCGTCAAGATCGATGCGGACCATCATATCCGGGCGCAGGTCGCCTTTGAATATTGCGCTGGGTGTAATCCAAATCTCATCGGGATTATCATCGCAGCGGGCACTGATGTTCCCGCCCGTGGCAGTAATCAACCCCTTGGCAAATAATTCATTCGTAACCATCAGGATCTGATCACGAATATCGCCCACCTTCATTACGGTTGGAGATTGAGCGATGGAAGCCGGCGCATTTTGTGCAACCACGGTGGGTGCGGAAACATTCGCAACGGGTTGGACCATAGAAACTCCAACCAAATCACCTGGATCCCCAATTTTGGTGCGTGCATCTGTATACAAGCGGGACATATTATTCTGGATACGAATAAACGCCATCGCTTTGCCTGTGTCGCCACTAAAAGATAATTTCCCAGAGGTGGCAGCCTTGGTAGCATTTATGCGACCGGTAAACATCCCGTCCAGTACATCTGCAACCATCTTGAGTTTGACGTCCGGCTCGCGGGGAGGGTTACCCAACCCAGCAGCTACGTTTCCATCGATAAAACTCAGGAAGAAGGATTGGTCCAAATCCTTTACTGTAAACAAGAAAACAACATTCTTGCCCTTGGCGAATTTTGCCATCTCCTTGTCGGTGGTAATTGAAGAAGTAAACTCATTAAGGATCGAGGCCATTTTTTCACGAACAATTGAGGTATTTCGACCCGGGACAACCGGCGAATTCTGATGGGAAACCGGAACTGAAACAGGGGTTTCTACCACAGGAGCGGGAGCGGGTGCAGAACTAAAATGGGTTAAGTCACCGGGATCACCAATTTTATTCCTTGCTTCCGTGTACAGCCTATTCATGTTCCCTTGAATTCGAATGAAGGCCATCGCTTTGCCGGTATCACCACTAAACGAGAGCTTGCCGCTGGTGGCAGCCTTGGTCGCATTTACGCGACCGGTGAACATTCCATCGAGGATATCAGCACTCATCTTCAGCTTGACATCCGGATCACGCGTGGGGTTGTCCATTCCTGCAGCAACTTTTCCATCCACGAAGCTCAAATAAAACGATTGATTTGCATCTTTCACGGTAAACAAGAAAATGACATTTTTCCCCTTCGCAAATCCGATCATGTCTTTGTCAACCATAATAAGAGAGGTAAATTCCTGCAATATCCGGGCTAATTTTTCTTTTGCATCATTTACATCGGTCGTTGTCATTTCTTCCACCTTTCCACCAACCAAAACTGTTTGAGATTCTGCGGCAGGCAGACTGTTTTTTTTATTCTCTGAAGACTGGTCATCCGCCTTTTGGCTGTGAGCTTTGATTTCCAAGTCAGTGGCACCCGGACCAGGTGACTGGGCACGTCCCTTCAAAGCATTTTCGTCCGTCACGCGCATCCCAGTCCATTTGAAAGACGACAGAGTGGCTTTGTTTAATATGTATTTAGGTTTTTTTCCTACCAACAATAACTTCAATTCATCTGTGATGATCTCACCCTGGTGAGAAGCAACTTCGAGCGTGTTCCCTCCGACGTGAGGCGTGGCAATGACATTCGGGAAGGAAAGCAATGGGTCATCGGCAGCGGGTGGTTCCACGTTGAATACATCTGCAGCATACCCACCAAGTTTTCCGACCTGGAGAGCACCCATCAAGGCATCCTGGTCCACAAGTGCAGCCCGGGCAGTGTTGACGAGCAAAGCACCAGGTTTCATACATTCAAAAGCACGAGCATTCATCATATTGTGAGTACTATCTGTTACCGGGGCATGAAGGGTTACCAAATCGCTTCTCTCAAGCAATTGATCAAAGTCCACTTTCTCAGCTCCCATAAGAGTAATCTGTTCCGTGGATAGAAATGGGTCAAAAAGTAGGCACCGCACTCCAAAAGGCAGCAACCGCTGAATTACTTTCCGACCAATCGCTCCCCCTCCGACTACTCCGATTGTCTTATGCCATAATTCGATCCCCAGGAACTCTTCGTGCGCCTGACCCATGCGTCCCAAATCCCCCGCCTCGCCACCGGGCTGGCGTAGGAAAGAAACAGCCGGCTGTAACTTACGCGCGAGCATCAACATAAACCCAAGCGCCAGATCTGCGACTGCGTCGGCATTGCGCGGCGGGGTGTTTGTGACCGGAACACTGGCCAAGGTGCATGCATCAATGTCAATGTTCACAGGATTCCCGCGACAGACAACAATCATGCGCAAATCAGGTAATTTAAGAAGGGCTTCAGCATCGACAATATCCACTTCGGTGACGAATACCTGGTAGCCTGTAAGGGTTTGTACAAGGTCGTCTCCAGTGAGCAGGATTCCTTCAGTCCGATACGGTTTATAGGTCACATCGCCAATCTCCCCAAGCTGGCGAAGAGCAAGATCATCAACCTCAGCACTAATATAGATTTTTGGCCGGAAGGACGAAAAGGCTGCCCCGGTGCCTTCAGCAGATGCAACCGTCGACATCATTGCGGCAGCGATATTACTCGCGGCAACCATGTCAGCCGGTCTCCTTTCCTGTCTCAATGATTGCCAGTCGGCGTAAAGACCCTGGTAAACAGGTGAGTTTTCAGCGGGCTGGTGGTTACGGGAGGCGTGAACCAATTTCGTTACGCCTGAAGCCAGGTCAGGAAATACGCCGGCTCCCACCCCGGCACAAATTGCAGCACCAAGAGCTGATGCTTCAACAGAACCGGCAACATGGACCTTACAACTCATGACATCACCAATGATTTCGGTCCATACAGAACTGCGAGTGATTCCTCCACAAACCCATAACTCGGATGATTTTTCACCCGAGATATGATTGATTTGCTCGATATTTGCCCTGACGGCATATGCCATCCCCTCCAGAATTGCACGGGCGACATCAGCGCGTCCCTCTTCCCCCCAACGAGTCATAACCGATGAGAAAGTCAAATTATCTATTGGCGGCTCGAGAGCGGAAGCATTAAAAACTGCAGCGCCAATCGTCGAATGGATACCATGAGCTCCGGGAACCGAATTGGCAGCTTCCGCAGAAAGCATGGCAACCGGATTGGGAGAATTCCCGTACATAAGATGGGCAACCCAATCCAGGGTTGAGCCCATTTGCCCGGCATTACTTTCAAGAACATACAAGCCCGGAATAACATGCAACCCGGTCCAAATCCGCATTTCTGTGTCAACCAATGGTTTATCAACCACCATTTGCACCGGAGTTGTGGTCCCAGCAACGATCCCGATTTGACCTGCTGAAACTACGCCCGCCCCAAGCAGCCCACACTGGGTATCTGGTCCGCCAACCCCAACCGGGATACCGGGAAGCAACCCGAGATTAGCAGCCGCCTCTTTTGTCAACTTTCCCAACCTACTCCCGGCTTGTTTCAAGGCCGGGAAAATTTTTTCAGGCAACCCCAGGGATTTAATCAAAGCGGATGCCCATTTCCTGCTTTTTAAATCGAATAAGAGACTTTCAGCAGACTGGGCAGGTTCTGCCGCGATTTCATTCGTGAGCATGTATCCGAGCCAGTCACTTATGCTCAATGCGGCATAAATTTCTTTAAACTTGTCCGGATGATTTTCCTTCAACCACATCAGGCGCGGTGCCATGAATATTGGGCTGGGAGCATGCCCGGTAAGCTGGTAAAGTTCCTCCCCGCGCTCCAGCGCAAGTCCCATGCCCTGGTCAACTGCACGTAGAATCCCGATTGGGTGTTGCGAGAAGGACTTTACCTTTTTTATCGATGGCAACCAAACCATGACGCATGCTTGTACCGGCAATCCCGGCGATGTCGGAAGGCTCAGCGCCGGCTTTATTTAGCGCGTCCCGGGTTGTCTCTCCGAGCATGCGCCAAACAGCATCCGTGTTTAGCAGAAAGGCGAACCCACCTTCAGCCGGGTCAGCAGGTAGAGTCCACCCGTGGAAAACGCTTAATGTTTCTCCTGTATCGACATTAACCAGTAAACAGCGCCCTCCTCCTCCACCAATATCCAATCCTATCAAGTACTTTTTTGTCATATGGACTCCTTAAAATCCAACTCTATTTGATTGTTTGTAACCGGCAAAGGAAAGCCTGACGAGGGGTCAATCCCGAGGTATTCGAAATACGCCTTCGCCATGGTTTCCATGTCGAGGGTGCGTTTCGAAACCGGTCCATCGGATTGAGGCGGGTCTCCGCGCTCACGAGCGGGAAGAATGAACTGCGACGGAATCCCTTCCCTGGCATTAAAGGCATGGCGCAACCTTTGGATCTCCCTTCCGATTTGAAAGAAACCAGCTTTATCAACGTTCCAACCGGTGGCGGCGTTCAACCACTCCAGGAAAGGTGGATTACCCATCATCAGCGCAAAGTGACAAAGCCCAAGAGAATCGTACGCCCGATACAGCGGCATGGCAATTGCTTGAGTGACTCCCTTGCCAGCATAATCATAGCGAGCGGCAGGTCGAACCCCAAGCATTTCGAAATAGGGAGCAAACCCAGCAACCGAGGCACTACCAGAATTGGTGGAAGTATGCCTTCCGGGAGCCGGGTCCAGGGCATAACCAGCTGCCACGCCGGGATCGTAGAGACCACGATGCATGGCAAGTTCCTGTCCGCCCGCATGAACGGCGGCTTCACGAGCTTCAGGGGGTAGAATTTGAGAGGCTTTATTGACGCCGTCGGCGAGCCATTCCCCCAACCCCGGGTTGCGGCATGCTATGCGTTTAGTAAGTTCCTCAACGGCAGCCCCATCTCCCCAATTCAAGGGCAATTCCCGATCCAAATTTAGTGGGAGCCAAGCTTTCTCAGAACATTCGATAGCAAAAGCGACAGCACTTCCTGTAGAAATTGTATCCAAACCCGCCTGATTACATATATTGTTACAGCGCATGACGGTTTCCAGATCACTGTTCATGGACATAGGTCCAAAGCATGCCAAAGTCTCATATTCCGGTTTATGTCCCTGTTCGCCGCCGGGCAGGGTCACGATACCACCACATGCAACCGGGCAAGACTGGCAGGCATAAGTTCGCACCATTGGCTGGACGACCGCGTGATCGCTCAATTTCTCCGAGAGCTTTATTGGGAAATCGCGGTAGCCAACACCTGCCCAGTTGTGAACCGGGGTGTCGCCAAGTTCAATCGAAACTGCTGTGCCAGCAGAGGTACCATAGCGCTTATAAGAATCGACCACCATATCCACAGGACCTGAACTCAACCGGGTCCCTAAACGACGAAAAATCGGTAACAAGTGAGACATCAATCCAGGAATGCGGCCAGAAATCCCTGAGGGTTTTCCGCGGAAAACAGCGAGGTATTGAGATGAATACGATTTAAAGGATTTTGGGTCTGCCAAAGGTGGACGCAACGCCCCCCGGGCAACCACCGCTTTCAAGTTCTTCGATCCCATGACTGCGCCCAACCCGCAGCGAGCGGCGAGACGCCCACCATGATTTACGATCCCAGACATAAGTGAAAGTTTTTCGCCTGCCGGACCAATGCAAGCAGTCCGAGCATCCGGCGAGGTTAAAGCAGCAAGAGCTTCTTCCGACCGGCGCACGTCCAATCCCCAAAGCATTGAAGCATCACGGATTTCGATCTCAGCTTCGGAGAGATATATATAAACCGGCCGGTCAGATTTTCCTGTAATAAACAGACCATCCAAACCAGCCCCCCGCAGACCACCTCCAAAATCTCCACCGCAATTTGCCTCACCCCAGGCACCGGTTAACGGAGACCGAGCTACTACCATGAACCGTCCGCTAAACCCTGCCCCGGAACCAGTCAGAAGACCAGGGAGAAACCCAAGGATATTATCCTTTCCAAGAGGATCTGTGCCAGGCAGCATGCGTTGGGTTAAAAAATGGACCCCCAGCCCAACTCCGCCCAAATATCGCCGATATATTTCCTCATGCGGGTGCTCTGAATCAATCTTTCCGGTTGAAAGATCGATCCAGATGATTTTCCCCCAGTATCCATAAGGCATGGCAACCTCCAGAGTTATTTAAGCTGTAGATGAGTACGATGTACGACAGACTTAAAACGATCTCCACGATGAATAGTCTGGGTGAATTCGATCGGGGTATCATCAGCCAAATAACTCAAGCGTGTGACCAGCACAACAGGAACGCCTTCACCAATGCTTAATACCCCGGCTTCATATGAACCAGCAACCGACAATTCGATAGTATCGGTTGCATAATTGGGCTCAATTCCGAAACGCTGCCTGAGTAAATCATATACACTTTGATCATCCAAATTGATGGTGGCGAGATCAGGACAGCGAACAAAAGGATAAAAAGATGTCTCCAAAGACATGGTTTCATCGCCAACCACCCGCTTCCTGGCAATGCGAACCACCCGGTCCCCAGCGGTAACCTTTAATTTATTTGCCACGTTCTCGGAAGCCGGTTCCACAGCCTGCGTCAATATGACTGCGCCAGGATGCATGCCAACCTGCCCTAGTATTTCAGTGTAACTTTGAAGAGGAAAAAGTGAACTCTCCAGGGCAGCCTTGGGAGCAGCCACGAATGTCCCCCTGCCTCTTTGGCGGGTTACCAGCCCTTCATTCGAAAGCTGGGTCAATGCCTGGCGAGCAGTCATCCTGGATACGCCACATTCAGCACAGATTTCCATTTCGGTTGGGAGGACGTCGCCTGTAACCAATTGCCCACTCAAAATTAATTGACGCAATTGTTCCCTAATCTGATAATAGATTGGAATGGGACTATGCGGATCGACCTGAAGAGACATCCGTTGCTCCAGTCATGTATATACATTATATCTTATATCCCTTTTTCAATCCCCCTGAGCTTCCCAATACCATTATTTGCGGAAGAAATTAGATACAAAGAACCATACGTTAGCCGGGCGCTCTGCCAACCGCCGCATAAAATATGGGTACCAATGGGTGCCATACGGAACGTAAACCCTTACCGGGTAACCTTCCTTGACCAACTGCTGCTGCAAATCCCGCCTAATTCCGTAAAGCATTTGAAACTCAATTGCATTTTTAGGAAGCCCGACCTTCCCGGCATATACCTGGGCAAACTCAAGGCGCTTTGGATCGTGTGAACCAATCGCCGGAACAGGAGGGATATGTCCATCCGGACTAACCGGAGGACACCCGGCGGTCTTGGCACCATCGATCATAATTTGGGTTAACAAATCGAAATTGGCGTCCACATCTGCCTTGCGGGGATATGCGAGGTCTGCCGGTTCCTTATACGCACCTTTGACCAACCTAAAAGAGGCACCTTCACCGAGCAAATCGCGAGTATCTTTTTCGGTACGATACAAATAGGATTGGACTACAATCCCCGTTTTCTCGAACCCTTTCTTCCGCATTTCGCGATACATACCCAAAGTCTGATCGGTGTAAGGGGTATCTTCCATATCAATGCGCACAAAATTTTGGTAATCTTTAGCGCGGGATAATATACGTTCCAGGTTTTGCGTGCATAGACTTTCATCAAGTGCAAGCCCGATCTGCGTCAATTTAACAGAAACATTGGCACGAACTCCGCTGGCCTTAATTTGATCGAGCAGTTCTACAATATCATCAGCAGCTTTAACAGCATCATCCCGGGTTGCAGTGCTTTCCCCGAGATGATCCAGCGTGACGTTGATACCATTCGTAT
The DNA here is from genome assembly GCA_963741635.1 of uncultured Chloroflexia bacterium. GTDB lineage: Bacteria > Chloroflexota > Anaerolineae > Anaerolineales > Villigracilaceae > UBA877. The sequence continues at coordinate 115,924 of CAVUIO010000013.1, read as the reverse complement.
TAAGTTCGCGGGTTGCAGCGATCGCATCAGCAATCGTATTCCCCGCAACGAAGCGACTTGCAGCCCGCCATGCAAATTTCCAACCTCCAACCATCCGCTGTGCCCAGGCAGCTTTCGAAAGATATATCAAGAATGATCGCAGCATAATATCCTCATTTGTGGTTTTATGTACTAGCGCGGTTTGATTGTAGCACGAATAGTATTTGCGAGTGTGTTATACTTTTTACCCGGAATGCATGACAAATATCACCAATTTATTTAATTGGAGGTACTGTGAGATTACGCGGTTCTTCCCTGTACCTGCGGGGAGTTTCACTGGTTTTTATACTTCTAGCTGCGGTAGTAACGATTTTAGAGGTAGTTCAATACAGTGTATCCCGATATAACTATCCGACTGGCATGACCATCGGTAGTGTCCCAGTAGGCGGGCTGGACCCGCAGGCAGCTGCGCAAAGGTTATTCCAGGTTTATGCCCTGCCAGTTGAAATTCATTACGGCGACGCGGTCATAGACCTGGACCCTGCCCTGATCGGGTTCCAATTGAATACCGACAGTATGCTGGCAGCGGCAGACCTGCAACGCACAGGAGCATCGTTTTGGGGGGGATTTTGGGACTACGTATGGAATAGACATCCGCCAATTCGCCAAATCCCGCTGGTCTCGTCTTATTCCGAAGCGCGCCTGCGTGCATATCTAAAAGATGAAATCTCCTCCCGCTATGACATGCCTCCAAGTCCGGCACAGCCCATCCCCGGGACGGCTACATTTACAGCAGGGACACCCGGTCGAACGATGGATATCGACCGCGCCGTTGCATTGATTGATAGTGCGATGCAGTCGCCAGACAATCGCACGGTAGTTCTTGCTTCTCAAAATACCGCCGCCGGGCGCCCAGGTCTAGCTACCCTACAGATACTATTGAAGCAATTGATCGATGAGAGCGGCTTCGATGGCCTGGTTGATCTTTATTTCAAAGACCTCCAAACGCAGGAAAATATTCATTTTGCTTACCAGTCAGGTCAAGACGTTTCCGTGAATCCAGACGTAGCATTTACTGCGGCGAGCACGATTAAAATTCCGATCATGGTGTCTGTTATGCGTCACTTCAACAGCCAGATCAGCCCCGAAATCGACACGCAACTTAAAGACATGATCGCACGGTCTGATAATGTTGCATCCGACAGCCTGATGGCAAGCCTGGATCTCGGGCGCGGTCCGCTCATCGTCACGGATACAATGACTCAACTAGGATTAAACAATACGTTTATAGCGATGTATTTTGCAGCCGGGTCGATCCCCCTGCAGCATTTCAATACGCCTGCCAATTCCAGGCAGGACATCAACACAAATCCCGATACATTCAGCCAGACCACGCCATCAGAGATGGGCGCATTGCTCGAAGACATCTATATGTGCGCTCAAAACGGCGGAGGATCACTTGTGGCTGCTTTTCCAGGTCAGATAAACCAGGCTGGATGCCAGGCGATGATCCAATACCTGCAGGAAGACAAGCTGGGTGCATTAATTCAAGCTGGAGTCCCTGAAGGCACCATCGTCGCACACAAGCACGGATGGGATATCAACATGAACCAATTCTCCGATGCTGGCATTGTCTACACCCCAGGTGGAAATTACGTATTGACCATTTACGTATATCACCCGGTCCAGGCACTCTGGGATATTGTTTCCCCAATGTACGCTGAACTATCCAGAGCAGTTTATAATTATTTCAACCTTCCTTCGCAGTAGAATCTGACCCCACCATCAAAACAATGGTGGGGTTTTTACAACTCTGGCTCTCGGGGCAAGAAAATAGAATTCCAAACTTTCAATAATCCATATTGGAATAATGAAAATATTTTTGTTGCAAGCCAACGTGATAAATAGTACGAAACCCAAGCAATCAGTATATAATCCAGCTATGAGTCAAACCTTAAGCCTCTATCGCCTGCAACAAGTAGACAGTCAATTAGACCGGGTACAAACCAAGTTGGAAGCAATTCAAAAAATATTGGATGATGATGCAGATTTAAGAAATGCAAAAGACCTGGTTGAAGCTACATCAACCCTGCGCCAATCTGCCGATATGGAATTAAAAAAAGCTGAAGAGGAAGCACAAAACGTAAGGATAAAAATCGAACAAACCGAAGCCAGTCTTTACGGTGGAAAGGGGCACAGCCCCAAAGAATTACTAGACCTTCAGAACGACGTGGCCGCGCTCAAACGGCATTTGATAATCCTTGAAGATATCCAACTTGAAGCCATGGTAAATGTGGAGAAGTCTGCTTCCGAAAATGAAGAGACCATTAATAAACTTGAATCTACCCAAACTCATTCAACAGAACGAAACCTGGGATTAAAAAATGAGCGAGCTACACTTCAAAAGGAAATGGAAAAGCTCCGATCAGAGCGTGCAGCCACTGCCGATCCGATTCCTCAAGATGCACTCAAGATTTATGATCAACTGCGGCAACAACGACGAGGCCTAGCGGTGGCAGTCATCAACGACAACTCTTGTTCCGCCTGTGGAGCCGGCCTAACAGCAGCTCAAGTGCAGTCTTCACGCGCTGCAAGTAAGATGGCATTTTGCCCATCCTGTGGGCGAATCCTTTATGGCAGTTAAGCCATACTAAGGTGATGCATGTACTTCCGCCTTCCCACCATAGAACCTTTTTCCTTTATATTGGGATTAATTCTCGCGACTGTGGCCTGGTGGATCTATTCCATCCTTCGCCCCGTTTTTAAACAAATGCGGGAATCACTTCAAGCGAACAAGGCGAAACAAAAGGCAACCCTTAGCAAAAGCGCAGGTCTTGAAGAACGATATCTTCAAAGGGTATTGCTGCACGCTCAGGGTCTCCATATTGCGGCTCCGCTATTTTCATTGGATGAGATCATTGAGCCACCCACTCTCCTTGCCCCACCTGTTCGGGTTGAACCAGGAGCGCCGCTGGTCATAGAAGACATTGTGGAAGCCACCATCCCCCAAATACCAGGGTGGCCGGGATTGGCAACCATTTATAAAGCCCCCAGGATGACGCTTGCACTGGCTCTCTCGGGAAATTCTGATATTGTCTTAACTGGCCCTGCAGGGATTGGAAAAACGGTGGCATTGGCGCACCTTGCATCCACCCTAGCGCGGAGAATTCGGGAACCAGGATTGCCTCAAGATACAATCCCTTTCCTAATCCATGTTGGCGACCTGGATCTGCCTTTAAAAAAAGAGGAGCCTTTCAATTCCATAATTGACCAGGTGGCAGAAAAAGCTCCATTGCGCGACCTGTCGCGAATCCCGGAGTTTGTGCGAAGTGTGTTTTCTGAAAGTCGCGCCCTGATCCTGTTGGATGGCGCCGATGAGTTAACGCCGGAAGGATTATCCAATTGTATTGAATTCATCAGGAACATCAAAAAAGCCTATCCCAAAACCCGAATGGCGACCACTGCATCCAGTGAATACCTGGATGGTTTGGTTGCACTCAACTTTTTACCGCTTACAATTTCTCCTTGGAATTCCGAACAACGCAGAAAATTCCTCGATAAATGGGGGAATTTATGGACTAACCTTGTAGCCGTTGAAGCATGGGCACAAACAAGTGCAAATGTGGATGCAATGCTAATCAACGGATGGCTGAACCCTGAAAACAACAATGCGACGCCACTGGAATTAACTCTGGAAGCCTGGAGCGCGTTCGCCGGGGATATCAGGGGGCCTCACCCATTTGACGCAATCGATGCACACATGCGGCGCATGTCAAATGAAAGTATTCCATTGGAAGCTCTAGAGACAATGGCATATCGTGCCATCGATAGCTCCGAACCTATCTTCGACGTACGCAAAGGGCGTGAATGGATTAAATCATTCGAACCCCAGGAAGTCAGTGATACTGCAAATGTAAAAGATAATTCCGATAATTCGAAAACGGGAAAAATCCAAAGACCCGCCACTAATATCATCAGTAAATCGGTGGATAACGGGATTTTGATCCAACATCGGAATAACCGATTGAGATTCTTCCATCCAGTTTTTTGCGGGTACCTTGCTGCCAAATCTGCGACCAAGTTCAAGACGGATACCATTTTCGATCGGCCTCCATGCGCTGGAAAATACGTAACTTTACATTTCCTGGCTGCGGTCGGAGACGTGGGAACCGAGGTGGATAAATACCTATCAGCACCAGATCGCCCTCTATCCCGCAACCTGCTTATCCCGGCGAGATGGCTGCGAGATGCTCCAAGTAATAATCCATGGCGCGGACGAGTACTTTCAGCCCTGGTAAGCGTTTTAAAGCAATCCGGTCAACCAATTGGCTTACGCGGGCAAGCACTATGTGCACTGCTCGAGAGTGGAGAAGCAACCATAGCGACTCCAATCCGGCAACTGTTAGAAGGCCATGATAACGACCTGTTATTGCTTGCAGCGTTGGGGGCGGGAGCGTTGCAGGATATAAAAGCCATTGAATTACTCGCTGGTTTATTCAGCAATCAAAGCCCCAATGTCCGACGATCGGCATGCCTGGCTCTTGTAAACATCGGGACACCTGCTGCTATGGACAACGTAGCATCCGCACTTCTCCACGGGGATGAAACTCTGCGCCGGGCTGCTGCGGAAGCGCTAGCCAATAACCCAGGTGAGGGTTACGCGATGTTAAAAGAAGGTGCGGAAATGAAAGACGACTTGCTAGTCCGCCGATCCGTCATTTATGGGCTGGGGCGAATCCATGAACCCTGGGCGGATGAAATCGTGAGTCGAATGGAAAGGGAGGACGACCAATGGGCAGTAAAGAACGCGGCGACGGAGGTAAGAGAAAACCAGCAGCGGGTAAACCCGCATATTCCACAGAGACTGCCTCCCCCTACTGAATCCCCCTGGATCATTGCGTTTGCAGGAAAACAAGGGCTGGGAGTTTCCCCTAACAAACCCCCGATTGATCTTTTATTGCAGGCTCTGAAATCTGGGACTGAAGAAGAGCGCTTAGCGTCCCTCGCCTACCTCAAGATCATGCCAGTGGAAGGTGTTTTTGGTGCACTATATCAAGCCATGTACGGGGGGGAGCCATCCCTGCGGGAAGCGGTGTTCCAAACCATTACTGAGATGGCAGCCCGCGGCGTCGAAGTCCCTGACCCAGTCCAATTTGGGGTGGGTTACTAAATTAACTAACCGGGAAACCTGCAAAATAAGAGAATAGGTATGATCGATTTACCCATATTAAAAACCATCGCTGTACTTGGAGGAACCGGCAAGGAAGGAAAAGGACTGGCATACAGGTGGTCAAAAGCCGGCTACCGGGTGTTGATTGGTTCCCGCTCACAAGAAAAAGCTAAACTTGCAGCCGCTGAAATAAATAACATGTTGGAGACCAGGCCACTTGTTGAAGGAACCACTTATCAGGATGCGGTGAATTGAAGCGAAATTATCGCCTTGACCGTCCCATATGCCGCCCACCTTGAAACGCTCGAGTTAATTAAGGACTGGATGACGGGCAAAATACTTGTAGATGTAACCGTGCCGCTATTCCCACCCAAGGTGACCAGGGTAAAAATGCCTCCAGCCGGGAGCGCCGCACAAGAAGCATTATCCATTCTTGGGAAGGACGTCGAAGTAACCTCAGCATTTCAAAATATATCCAGCGAGCATCTTTTATCAGATCTGCCAATCGAATGCGATGTCCTGGTAACCGGGACAAGCAGGGAAGCACGATCTGAGACGCTTAAACTTGTTAAAATCAGCGGGATTAAACGGTTGGGACGCGGGTCCCCTTGAGAACTCAGCGGTGGTGGAAGGATTAACCAGCATTTTGATCGGAATAAATAAACAATACGGCAGCAAAGCTGCTGGAATTCGAATCACAGGAGTACAGGCGCCAGCCCAAGATCCATGACGCTAACATTGACACCGCTCCTACAAATGCCTCTCATTTTTGCCGGTGACAACCTGGCGGATTTGCTTTTTAACTTCCCTGCAAACTGCACGGATAACACTGGAAGATGGGGACATTCTTGTTGTCACCCAAAAGATCGTAAGCAAAGCTGAAGGCAGGTTGATCAATCTTGAAACCATAACCCCGTCGAAAGAAGCCACTGAATTGGCAAAACAAAGTGAAAAAGATCCACGCCTGGTCGAAATAATATTAAAAGAGAGCAAAGAGGTATTACGCGTACGCCCGGGGACAATTATCGTTGAACACAAGCTTGGGTTCGTTTGCGCAAGTGCAGGAATTGACCATTCCAATGTGCGGGAAGATGGCGGAAAACCTGGAAATTGGGTGCTGCTGCTCCCCAAAGATCCTGACCGGTCGGCACTCGAAATTCGCCGGAAAATTAAAATTGCCACCGGCATACGGATCGGGGTGCTGATTACAGACTCTCACGGAAGAGCGTGGCGGCTGGGAACGGTGGGAACGGCGATTGGGATTTCAGGCCTTCCAGGATTGGTTGACGAGCGAGGCTGGCAGGACTTATACGGATACAGGCTCAAGATCACAATGGTTGCTGCAGCAGACGAGCTGGCCGGTGCTGCGGCACTTGTGATGGGCGAGGCGGCAGAAGGAATCCCGGCTGTCCACGTGCGCGGGTTTCCTCACCCCCTGCGCGAGGCATCATTAAAGGAATTAATCAGACCCAAGGAAAACGATTTATTCCGATAAGAAAATAATTTTGAATTGCCCCATGCAAGGAAAACGATATTATATTTATGCATTGAGTGCACACTCAAAGACTGAGGAGATAAAAAATGGTAAAAATACCTGAATCCCATACTGATCTTTTGAAAGATGAAAAGAAAGCGTTCGTCTATCTAACCACGCTGATGCCTGACGGATCGCCTCAAGTTACACCGGTCTGGTTCAACACTGATGGGGAATATATATTCATCAATACAGCGGTCGGACGAATAAAGGATAAGAACATGCGAGCCCGACCAAAAGTTGCGCTCTGCATCCAGGACCCCAGCAACGCCTACCGTTATCTGCAAGTCCATGGTCATGTAGCTGAATACACCACGGAAGGAGCGGACGAGCATATAGATGCTTTGACCATGAAATATCGAGGCATAACCAAATATCCTTCGCGCCAGCCTGGAGAACAACGGGTTAAGTATAAAATCCAGATCGAAAAAGTCGATGCACACGGATGAAAATCACGGCACTTGCCGGGGGTGTCGGTGGAGCGAAATTGTCCGATGGCCTCGCTCAAATTCTTTCGCCTAAAGATCTCACCATCATCGTCAATACCGGGGATGACTTCGAATACCTAGGATTGTATGTTTCACCCGACCTCGATACCGTCTGCTATACCTTAGCAGGTCTTGCAAACCCAGAAACCGGTTGGGGGCGAGACAAAGAAACATTCACCCTGTTGGAGAACATCCGAAAACTCGGCGGTCCGGATTGGTTTCGACTGGGAGATATGGATACAGCCACTCACCTGGAAAGAACCCGGCGACTGCGAGAGGGGAAAACACTCAGCCAGATCACCAGCGAGTTCTGCCATGCCTGGAGAATATCACACTCCATCATTCCCATGAGCAATCAACCAGTACACACCATGGTTGAAACCGCTGAAGATGGAGACCTGGAATTTCAAGAATATTTTGTGAAACGGAAATGTGACCCAATTGTTAAAGGGTTTCGGTTTGATGGGATAGCGTCGGCGCTGCCTGCTCCAGGGGTCCTGGAGGCAATTACAAAGTCTGACGCGATAGTTATTTGCCCATCAAATCCGTGGGTCAGTATAGACACCATTCTTTCGATCCCCGGGATCCGAACAACGATTGCTTCCAAAAAAACCGTCGCGGTCTCCCCCATTATCGGCGGTCGCGCGAGTAAAGGGACCGGCTGCAAAAATGTGTACAGAATTAGGCCTGCCTGCTTCGGCACTTACCATTGCCCGCCACTACGGCGACATTCTTTCGGGTTTCATTCTTGATAAAGTTGATTCCAACCTTGCTGGATCTTTCTCCATTCCAGTTGTTTTTTCGAATACCCTAATGAAAACTCAAAATGATCGCGTGAGTTTGGCGAAAGATGTGCTAAACTTACTCAGAACGTTATGACTATCTGGGCAATCGTCCCTGTAAAACCGCTACGGAGAGGCAAATCACGGTTAGCCGGAATGCTGACCGAAGATCAACGCACAAGTTTAAACCGTTACCTGCTAGAACACGTACTTACCGTATTAAAAGAAATTCCCGAAATAGAACATACCCTGGTGGTAAGCCGCGATCCTGCGGCATTAGCTCTTACGCGCGAAATGGGCGGTCGTACCGTGCTGGAAGACGGAGCGCCGCTTTTTAATACAGCCATCAAGCGCGCGACGATTGCAGCCAAGGCTCAAGGGGCTCATGCGGTACTGATCCTTCCCGCCGACCTACCCCTGATCAAACCCTCTGATATAAAGAACCTTTTAAAACATGGAAAAAAAACGCCGGTTGTGATCATCGCTCCTGACAGGCGACACGATGGTACCAATGGTTTATTTATTAATCCAGCCGGTTTGATCGAATATGGATATGGACCTGGATCTTTTCACATCCACAGTGAACGAGCCATGGAGGCGTCGGCAAAGTTGGTGATCATTGAATCCAAGAATATCGCATTGGATTTGGATCTACCGGAAGACCTGGAAGCGCTGGGTGGATTAAAAAAGCTTGGGTTGGAATAAGGATTTCAATTCTCTGATGATACCGAGCACCCGCTGGGGTGCTTATATTTTTAAAATGCTATAATAAAGGGAGGTTGTCAGACATTTGAAACAGGTAGTGGTTCCCCAAAATTTATCCTTCAGAGGCGTCCCTTGGAAAATAAATTAGCAAACCCACTTTTTATGACTCCCGCCCAACTACAAACGGAATTATTACGCTGCGAGTATTGCGAGGAGAAACCCTGCCGGGAGGCTTGCCCAGCTCATTGTTCTCCGGCTGATTTCATTATGGCAGCGCGAGTAGGAAAAGCATCAGATATTCGAAGGTCGGCAGGGGAAATCATGCATGCAAATCCAATGGGGGGAATCTGCGGCATGGTCTGCCCGGATACATTGTGCATGGCAGCCTGTACCCGGATTAAATTCGACGGGGCCATCAATATCCCAATGGTGCAGGCGACCATTATTAACATGGCAAAAAACCTTGGAGGAATTCCAGAATTTTCAACTCCCCACAGCAGCGGGAAAAAAGCCGCCATCGTCGGCGGCGGACCAGCTGGACTGGGAGCCGCGGCTGCATTAGCACAAATGGGACACCAGGTGGAAATCCTCGAAGCATCCGACAGGCTCGGCGGCATGGCAAACCTTATCCCAAACCACCGGCTGGACAAAATGGTCGTGGACACCGATATCCGGTTTATCCTGACCCTTGGGGAAATTAATACCAAAACCGGTGTAAAGGTGACTGACCCCAAAGAACTTCTCACAAATGGTTATGATGCGGTTTGTGTCGCCACCGGGCTTTGGAAACCGATCGAACTAGGTATTGAAAATGAGGACCTAGCAATCAGCATGGTCGACTTGCTTTCGCATCCCGGGTCTTATCATTTTGACGGACGCGTGGCAATCATTGGGGGCGGGGCAACTGCTGTCGATTGCGCGATTACTGCGAAAAAGTGCGGCGCTAAACACGTAGAACTATTTATGCTTGAAAAGCTCTCGGAAATGCCGTTGACAGCAAGAGAACGCAAGGAGCTGCTGGAATTCGATATCGAGGTTAATGGTCGTGTTCGAGTAAACAAAATTATCCAAGATGGGAAAATTATCTCCGGATTAGAAACAATAAAAGTGGAACTACCCGAAGGCAAAGTTTTTAGCCCAGCCAACATGCACAACATTCCCGAAATCCGAAACCTTCCGAAACGGATTCGGTGCGGTGGTTGTATCCATTGGAATGCGATCGGAATTAAAAAAGGAGCAAGTCCATGGTCTTTTTTATGCGGGGGATATCCTGACCGGGCCAAAAACTGTCGTCCAGGCAGTCGCCTCCGGAAAAAATGCGGCTCTTGAAATCGATGCCTATTTAAAAGGCGATAATAAACCCGTTATCGAAAACCCGGTCAAATCATTTTATATTTTGCCCGGGTTCAACAAGGTGCCAGTATCCCTGGAAACCGAGTTTTTTGGGCGCTCAATCATTTCCCCATACTTGATCTCTGCATCTCCTTCAACCGATGGGTTGGAGCAAATGTCCAAGGCGTACAAAGCGGGTTGGGCAGGCGGGGTTATGAAAACTGCTTTTGATAATCTCCCCATCCATATCCCGGGAGAGTATATGTTCGCTTTTAGTCCACAAACCTATGGGAATTCTGACAATGTTTCAGGGCATCCGCTAGACCGCGTGTGCCGAGAAGTTGAACAACTCGTCAAGGACTGGCCCGACCGTTTGACTATGGCATCAACCGGGGGACCCGTGACGGGCAAGGATGATCACGATGCCAAAGGGTGGCAATCGAATACCAAGAAATTGGAAGCCGCGGGAGCGATGGGAATCGAATACTCTTTATCCTGCCCTCAAGGTGGAGACGGGACCGAAGGAGCCATAGTGTCGCAGAATGCTGCCCTGACCGCAAAAATTATCGATTGGATCATGGAGATCGGAGATCCATATATACCAAAACTTTTCAAACTATCTGCGGCAGTTACATCGATTGTCCCAATATTACGTGCAATCCGCAAGGTACTCGATAAATATCCCGACAAAAAAGCAGGCATCACATTGGCTAATTCCTTCCCCACCCTGGCATTTCGCACAAGCAACTCGAAAACGTGGGACGAGGGCGTAATTGTCGGGATGAGCGGCGAGGGAGTCACTCCGATATCCTACCTGACACTCGCCCAAGCAGTGCCGGAAGGAATCGAGATTTCAGGTAATGGCGGTCCGATGAATTACAAAGCAGCGATGGACTTCCTTGCACTCGGTGTTAAAACCGTGCAATTCTGCACGATTGTAATGAAACAAGGTTATGGGATCATTGGCGACCTTGAATCTGGTACAGCCTTCCTTATGCAGGAACGGGGCATCCTGACGATGAAGGATCTTATCGGCGTTGCCCAACCTCGCCCAGCCACCGATTTTATGGATTTGACGCCAGTAAAGAAAATATCCGAGGCTGTTCCCGAACTTTGTGTATCTTGCGGAAATTGTGCGCGCTGCCCATATCTTGCGATCATGTTAGATGAAAAGGGAATACCGCATACCGACCCTGCCCGATGCATTGGGTGCACGATTTGCGCCAAGAAGTGTTTCACCGGTGCGATTAACATGCGAGTACGGAACCCCCAAGAGCTTTCCCTTCTTGTCGAACAATAGGAGACGAACCATGGTCACGCGATACGAAAACGGAATAGTGGTTACATTGGGAGAAAACAGCCGCGTTTTATGGAATGCAAGCGTTGTAACCGATGGAGAGCTTGTAGCTGCAGTGGGCGACTCATCAGAAATGAAACATCGGTTCCCAGACGCCAATTCCATTGACTGTAAAGGTCAAATCGTGTTGCCGGGGTTCATTTGCACCCATCATCATTTTTACTCAACGATGGCACGGGGTATGGCGATCCCCGGCGAACCTGCCGGAAATTTTGTGGAGATCCTTGAAAGATTGTGGTGGAAAGTAGACCGCGCACTTTTAGAGGAAGATATCCTGCTTTCTGCTCAAATCCCTCTTATTGAGTGCATCCGTAACGGAACAACAACCGTCATCGACCATCACGCCTCTCCCACATTGCGCGAGGGATCCCTTGACCTGATAGAAAAAGCAGTGCGACAGGCAGGGATCCGGGCATCATTATGCTATGAAGTCTCAGACCGGAATATCCGTGGAGGCGGGATTGAAGAAAATGAACGATTTATAAAGAAAACCGGCAAGGGTGACGGTCAAATCGCAGCAATGATGGGGATGCATGCTTCATTTACATTATCAGATAAAACAATTGAAAAGTGCGTCGATATTGCCAAGATAAACGGCGTCGGATGTCATATCCACGTGGCTGAAGATGCAGCCGACCGAGAGGATGCATTAGCGAAATATAAAATGCCGACAGTAAAACGCCTGGACAAGATGCATGTAACCGGAGAAAAATCCCTCTTCGTACACTGTGTTCACGTGGATGAGGCCGAGATGGAAATCCTGGCGTCGACAAAAACGCCAGTGGTCCATAACCCAGAATCGAACATGAATAATGCGGTTGGAGTGACTCCGCTCTTAATATTACTAAAAAAGGGAGTACTTGTTGGCTTGGGATCAGACGGGATGGGCTCGGATATGCTGGCACAAATGCGATGTGCTTACCTGCTCCACCGACTTGCAAACCATGATCCACGGGTTGCATTCATGGAAGCACCCCAGCTGCTTTTACAAAATAATGCCCAGATTGCACAACGCCAATTCAATTTACGACTGGGTGAAATTAACGAGGGAAATCCTGCCGACCTTGCCATATTGGATTACAACCCTCCAACCCCATTAAGTGAGGATAATTTTCTCGGTCATCTCATTTTTGGCCTGGTGGACGCAACAGTTGACACAACGGTCTGCAAAGGCCAGGTGTTGATGAGGAATAAAAAAATTCAAAGCATGGATGAGGAGCAGATTGCAGCGCGTTCCCGGGAAATTGCACCTTTAATGTGGCAGCGACTCCAAAAACTTTAACATGGTGATGGCAGAAATCGTGAATGTATTTTTTTATGTATACCCGGTTATATTTACTGGTGCAAGGAGCAATAAACCATGAAAAGGGTTGCACTATATTTACAAGACGCCCATGAGCTTCGGGATGGTTTGGATTGTGTGAGATATGCGGAAAGCCAAGGGTTCGAAGCCGTCTGGCAGGCAGAATCACGACTGGTGCGGGACGCCATCGTCCCGATGGCTGCTTATGCAGCAGTTACGGAACGAATAAAAGTTGGCTCAGCAGTCATTAATAACTGGACGAGGAATATCGGCCTGCTGGCTGCCACCTTTCTAACCCTGGATGACCTGGCACAAGACCGGATCATCTGCGGTATAGGGGCGTGGTGGGATCCCCTGGCAAAAGATGTGGGTATCATCCGAAATAAACCATTGACAGCCATGCATGAAACCATTACGGTATTACGCAGACTCCTTAATATGGAACGTGTTTCTTTTGATGGTGAATTCATCCACGTAAGTAACATCGAGCTGGATGTGGTCCATGGGCGCCGAGACCCGCGCAACATCCCAATCATGATCGGTGCCACGGGAGATCAAATGCTGGAGCTGAGCGGAGAGATAGCAGATGGGGTGGTTCTGAACTATTGCGTTCCGCCAGAACATAACGATCAAGCCCTTGATCTCGTGGAAAAAGGCGCAAAAAAATCAGGACGCAAATTAGATGATATAGAACGGCCACAGTTGGTCGTTTGTTCGGTGGATCACGATCACGATAAAGCCATCGAAGCCACTAAAATGCTGCTCTGCCAGTATCTTGCACAGCAACCTCACATTGCCAAAAACAGCGGGGTATCGCAGGATGTGGTAACAGAAATCCAATCAATTTTAGGCTGGCCGGCAACCAAAGAGCAAATCGATGAGGCAAAGCACCTGGTGCCCGAGGATCTTGTCCTCAAAATCACTGCCTCCGGAACACCAGCGGAAGCATTGTCCAAGGTGCAGGAATACATAAATCACGGCACCACCTGCCCGATCCTCTATTCAGCAGGAGGAGATATAAAATTGCTGATCGATACATTTGCCCCTGGAATGTAAGCTTCACAGGTTATAATTTATTTATAATATTTCTTCTGATAATTGGCGCGAAATCCAAGCACCCAAGTATTCGAGGAAGAAAGGATTCTGTTTGCCAACCAGCGTATCAAACGGAGTAAGAAAATGGTGGATATTCCTATGACCAAAATCGATAGTACTCCTGTCAACCAGTTGCACATTGAATATGAGAGGCAAAATGCCCTCTTTGAATTACAACTTCCGATTATCCAGCGATTCCTCGAAGCCCAAGCCAGACAGATAGCAGAAGCGTATGCTGAGCGAGCGCAGCGTGTTCGGTTTACCCTCCCAGACCGTGTCATCCCATCAGAAGGAAAAGAACCGATCATTGTAAAGCCAGGTGTGCGCGAGCAACGAGTAGGAGATTTTGGAGACAGGTTGGCCCGCCGGGACGTCCACGAAACCCTTCGCCAACGATTAACCGAATTGGAACAATCAAGCGACCAGGCAACTGTTATTGCAGCCAACTTGATTCGATTCGCATCCGCAAACCACATGGTGCGCAACATGCTTCCATCGGGCAGGGTTGTGACATATGTGGCAAGTGAAGAAGATGATATCCCATCCATCCCGGAAAATACCGGAATGAAACCCAAGTCAGCCATCACGGCTGCAACGGACGCTATCGCAGAGGAGGGAAATGTAGAGAATGGTCGCGGCAGCCTCCAGGTCCCATATGTGCCGGCGGCACGAAGATTTTACCTGCCACAGTGGGTTGCGTTTGGTGACAATGGGGAATTACTGGTTAATTCAACAAAAGAAGCCGAAGCACATGTAGCTTCGATGCAACATTTTCTCAATGTCCTATTTGCTGCCCGCTCCCTAGCGCCTTACATGGTAGCCGAAGACGAATTCGAAAAGAAACGATATGGGATGCTTGGCCAACTTGTCAACCAGGGACGGGCGCTCGCTAACCATCTAACCACCGAAATTATTACGCTCATAAAAACCCGAGCCGCTGAACAGAGCCTTAACCGGGGGTTGAGTTTGCGACTGCCATATTTTGACGACCAGGAACTTCGAATCGTAACTCACAATTTTGTCGTGATTCCTGCGGGTAGAATAATGTTTGTCCCAGCTTTTGTTGTCCGTGCGGCCCTTGATGAACAAGCCAAGATTGCCCAGGACACACGCTTCAGTCATTCAACCCGAAAGCACTTAATGTCAGAACTACAAGACTTAAGCGATGCATTCGAGTCAATCGATTAATTAATTCCCCAAAGAAAAGAATAACCTAATGTTGTTTTCCGTTGCTTTACTCATCGTAATCGTTTTTCTCGCGTTCAAAGCTGCGCCAGTAGAGAAGGCGGAGAGCGCACACATCCATGGTGCTGGCCAAATCGGACTCCTGGCTGCGGTGGCACTCTTCGGAGTGGATTATTTCACATCATTTTTCTATGCTACAGGCGAAATGATGAGCGCCCTGCACCCCTACGGGTTACAGAAATATGCCTGGATAGCCGTATTGGTAATTGCACTCGCCAACGCAATTTTTGGTATTTTGTACATTTACTCTCTTGGAGTATTTAATGAAGGTGGGGGTTCATACACTGCTTCAATGCGATATTTGGTGCCTGGAATCAGTCTGGTTGTTGCCGTGGTACTAATTCAAGATTACGTGTTTACGATCGTTGTGTCCACACTTTCCGGAGTGGACCAATTATTGTCCATTGGGCAATGGTACAGCATATTATGGGTCTGGCGATTTTTAATCGGAGCAGGATTGGCTGCCATCACCTGGTACCTGACAATTCGAGGGCGGGGGGAATCGGCTCGAGTTGTGTTCGTACTTCTTGGGGTATTCATTGCCCTGACATTCATCATGGCGGCGGGTCTATTCATAGCCAAATCACGAGGTATTGCAGCAGCTCCGTACGTGGAGCAAGTTACCACACCAACATTATGGCAGGCAATATATCACATGCTGACAGCATCCATGAGGGGATTGGTAGCTCTTTCAGGATTGGAAGCGATGTCAAACGGAATCCAGTTCGTGATCAATGAAGATTTCGCCCTGGTTAAATGGGGCAAAAAGCATATGCCCAAACTTAAAGGTATTTGGGAATTTTACAGCGGAAAGTCTGGTATCGGCCGCATGGTCCAAACATCGTTTCTATTTTACGGTGGAATTACCACCACGTTATTGGCATATTTCGCAATCCATTTCAACGTTTTTGATGGAACACTTGGAAGGAGCCTGGTTGGTAACCTTTCGTTCATCGGCTTTAATCAAATCCCGGGGGGTAATATTTTGTACTGGGTGTACCAAATCCTGGCAGTTGCATTATTGGCAGCTGCGTCGATGACTGCCTTCCAGGATCTGCAAGCGACCGCCTGGCGTGATGTGGCAATCGGTGAAATCCCAGAAGTAGTAGTTTATCGCAACCGCCAAGGGACATTTACACGTTCGGTTACCGCCGGCTTTATTGTCGCCGTGATTATCCAATTATTGGTTCGGGGGGACACCGGTTCTGCGATACCCTACTATGGTATTGGGGTCTACATGCCCATCATGGTGATGGGATTTGCTCTCAGTCGACATATACGTCAAACTGCAACAGGTGCCAAACGATTTTGGGGCAGCCTGGGGGCAACCATCGCTGGTGGGCTATCTGGCTTAGTCTTTATCGGACAAATTGTCGGGAAATGGAATGAAGGTGGTTGGGTAGTATTAATTACATTCAGTGTCCTTGTGATTTCAGCGAACCTGCTATTAATTTCCCCCATTGGGTATCGCGATCCCAAACAAATTTACAGGATCGTGCGTGAAAAAGCACGCGTCCAAGGGTCCATGGCATCGATCGTGGAATGGCAATCTTTAAAGATGCAGGAATACCGGCACTCGTTGCGAGGCCGCATGCTCGTGTCGATCACTCGTTTCTTCGAGCTTTTCGGTGTGCGTCGGCCCGTCCGTTACGAACCATTACCAGTCAACGCTGGAGATTACGATCACGCGGTCCATTCTGATCACCCGGAAGCGCCTTCGTTACTTGATCAATACATAAAAGGAAAGCCCAAATCGACTCCCAAAGCCGGTGGCGCACCAAAAGAAACAGCTCCTGGAGACGATGAAGGAAAAGAAGACTGATTAAAGCGGGAGGCTGTCAACCTTAATTCGCTTCCTGGTGTTTATATATGAGTTCGGCGCCAATTCACAGCCTGCGGGTTTTGGAAGTGTTTCAATCTCTAGAAACTTCCCCAAGCGGATTAAATAAAGCCGAGGCAGATTCGCGCCTGTCATTATACGGGGGGAATGTCCTTTCAGAACAACTTACTCAACCTAAATTTCGGAAATTTGTTCAGCAAATTCGGCACCCCTTTATCATTCTAATGCTGCTGGCGGTGATCATCAGCTTCTGGCAAAGAGACTTCACCCTGGCGTTTGTGATCTTATCCTTAACTATTGCGAACAGCGCTTTTTCCTTCTGGCGTGAGTACAGAGCCGAGCAAGCCATCGAAAAACTTCGCCACCTATTACCGGCATACGCCCACCTTACTCGAGATGGAACAGAAGCACACATCCCTGCGAGCGAAGTTGTTCCCGGAGACGTGTTGATCCTAGCAGAAGGGGATAATATCGCAGCCGATGCGCGGGTTGTTGAAGAATATGGATTACGTGTAAATAACGCGTCACTGACAGGGGAAGCTGTTGCGGCGCGAAAAACCGCCGAGGCTTCCATACTCCCAAATATTAGCGATCTTGAACGCCCCAACCTAATTTTCGCCGGTACATCCGTTGCATCCGGCACCGGAAAAGCTGTGGTTTATGCCACCGGAATGTTGACACAATTTGGGCGGATCGCACACTTGACTCAATCCGTTCAAGAAGAGCCATCCAGGTTTCAAAAGGAGCTGGAACGGCTGGGAAGAATTCTCACATGGGTTGCGCTGATCATCGGTGCAATCGTTTGGGCACTTTCCATGTATGAACCGAATATCAGTAATCTTTATGACAACCCACTGCTCCTTGCCCTGGGAACGATAGTAGCTTTAACCCCCGAAGGATTACCTGCCACATTAACCCTTTCCCTGGCAATCGCGGTCCAACGGCTGGCCAGCCGGGGTGTCTTAGCCAAACGCCTGAACATCGTTGAAACCCTGGGGAATGTATCAGTGATTTGCACGGATAAAAGTGGGACTCTAACTCAAAACCAGATGACAGTCCGGGAAGTCTGGGTGGCCGGGCAACGACTGCAGGTAACGGGAGTTGGTTACGAGCCAAAAGGTCAATTTGTGCCCGCTCCAAAAAATAGCAGTTTTGAAAAAGAACTTTCTGCTTTGCTTGAAGCAGCGATTTCCTGTAATAATGCGCGGGTTAATCCACCGTCCCCGGAGCATCCAACCTGGACCAGCCTGGGAGATCAAACCGAAGCAGCGCTTAAAGTGGCTTCTTTGAAATATGGCTTGAATGAAGATGTAATGTCAATGCTTTTACCGCGAATCCATGAAATTCCCTTTGACGCCAGGCGGAAAAGGATGACTACCGTACATCGAGACAAAGAGAATGAAATCGCCTTAATAAAAGGCGCACCCCGGGAAATACTGGCTCTATGTTCTCACATCATGATGGACGGGGAAATTAAAACCGCTCAGTGAAAAGACCCGGTCCGATATTTTGGCCGCGAACGACGATTATGCCCGACGTGCTTTACGGGTGCTCGCATTTGCCCGTCGCACGCTGCCCCCACGCTCGGGAGCGTATACCGCCGAGTCTGTTGAAATTAATTTAACATTCCTGGGGCTTATGGCAATGATGGATCCTCCACGTCCAGAGGTCGAGCAGGCAATTAAAGTGTGCCGACAAGCAGGGATCCGTATCGTCATGATTACGGGGGATTATGGTCTCACTGCAGAATCGCTCGCGCGTCGAGTAGGTATGGTTACTACAATCAACCCACTGATTGTGACCGGAGCCGAAATTGATTCCATGAGCGATTTGGAACTTCAAAACCTACTAGCCAAAGAAATTATTTTTGCTCGAATGGCCCCGGATCATAAACTTAGATTAGTTTCTGCATACCAAGAGCGAGGAGATGTGGTGGCAGTCACCGGAGATGGGGTTAATGATGCGCCTGCTTTGCGTAAAGCCGATGTGGGAATCGCGATGGGAGTAATTGGTACGGATGTGGCGAAAGAAGCAGCGGATATTATTTTAACGAACGATAATTTTAGCTCCATTGTGGCTGCGATTGAAGAAGGTCGTGCAATCTACGATAATATCCGTAAATTTATTACATACATTTTTGCGAGCAATATACCAGAAGTTTTACCTTTCCTGTTGACGGGAGGGATTGGGATCCCTCCGGCTCTTACCGTGCGCCAGATACTGGCAATAGACATGGGAACGGATATACTCCCCGCTTTGGCATTAGGAAGCGAAAAACCAGAACCTGGCATCATGAATGTCCCTCCAAGGAATTCCTCTCACATATTACTTGACCGCGGTTTATTGATGCGAGCATTTCTCTGGCTGGGATTGCTCGAAGCTGGTTTGTGCTACATTGGATACCTTTCCACTTACCTATTCTCCGGAAATGCCGACCTTTTAAACCTGCCTTTTCTTAATAATCATTAATTGGCCACATATATATAATATTTCCACGGATGTCAACGGAGTAGCAAGCACTGTGTTCCTGGCGGGGGTCGTTACCGTGCAAATTGGCAACGCATTCGCCTGCCGAACATCAAAGGCACATACCAGACAGCTAGGATGGGGAAGCAATAATATCCTTTTGGGTGGAATCGCCTTATCATTAGTACTTATTACGGGCCTTGTTTATATTCCGTTTTTAGCCAATGCTTTTGATAATGAAGTTTTTCCATTCATAATTTGGGCAGAACTTTTACTATATGCGCCGGTGCTTTATACATTAGAATGGATCCGAAAAGGAATTGTCAGACGTTCCAGCTTATCACCTGTAAATCGACTTTCATCGTCCATGAAAGGAGGAAATCCACCATGAAGGTTATTGTAATGGGTTGCGGAAGAATAGGTTCACAAGTCAGTCAGTTACTTTCTGACCAAGGTCACGATGTGACTGTTATTGACCACGATTCAAATTCCGAGGGAAGACTTGGGCCAACTTTCAGGGGGACTGTGATTAAAGGACTGGGCTTCGACAGAAATATCCTCATGCAGGCAAAAATCGAACAAGTAGATGCTTTTGTAGCTGCCAGCCAATCAGATAACGCCAATATCGTCGCGGCACGGATTGCCAGGAATATATTTCATGTTCCACGAGTTGTAGCCCGCCTGTATGATCCCCGGCGGGCAGAAATCTACCAGCGCTTGGGGTTGACCACCATTTCCTCGACCAATTGGGGAGCTGAAAGGATTTTCCAGGTATTAACCCATGTAGACATCGACGTATGGGATACCTTTGGAAACGGTGAAGTTGCGCTCGTGCATATCGAACTGCCTCCACGGCTTTCTGGAAGAAACGTCATGCAATTGAACATACCGGGGGAAATTATGGTAGTTTCGATAACACGGAACGACCATGCTTTTGTTCCTGCGACGGGGACTGAATTTCATGAAGGCGACCTAGTTCATGTTGTGGTTTTATCATCGTCCATGGAAAGATTGGAAGAACTGCTGGGAATGGAAGAGAGGTAATCATGTTTGTAATTATTGTTGGCGGAGGAAATATTGGCTCTCACCTGGCAAAAATGCTGCTCGAAGGGGGGCACACGGTCAAACTGATCGATGATCGTCCAGCATTGCTCGAAAAACTTCCCAACGAGTTACCAGCGGATGTTATCGTCGCCGGGGATGGCAGTTCCCCGCTGACCCTGGAATATGCCGGCATTCGAAAAGCCAATGTTTTGGCAGCTGTGACCGGCGTCGATGAAACCAACCTGGTCGTGACTTCCCTAGCACGTTTTGAGTTCAACGTCCCGCGCGTCATTGCCCGGGTCAACAACCCCAAAAACGCCTGGTTATTCACCCAAGAAATGGGAGTGGACGTAGCGCTAAACCAGGCGGATATCCTTGCCAGGCTGGTTGCGGAAGAAATGTCCCTGGGTGATATGATGACCCTATTAAAATTGCGCAAAGGTGAATTTTCATTAATCGAAGAAAAAGTTCATCCACTTTCACCCAGCGCGAATAAAAGCATAAGGGAAATTAACCTGCCTAGCGATTCGGTCATCGTAGCAGTCATTAGGAAAAACCAATTGTTCATACCCCATGGTGACACCATACTCCAGCCTGCAGATGAAGTATTAGCCCTTGTGCATGCAAAACAACTAAGGCAACTAGCGGCTCTTTTGGGGCCAAAAGATCAAATTACACGCGAGATTTAACCCAAATAAAAGTGAATTTTTACATAATTCACGCCCGATAATACATTCCCATTTGCCCGATTGGCAGCTCGGTAATATTGTTGATTATTGTTTGACCTGGTGCATTAGCGCCGGGTCATTTTCATATAGTTGTCAGACATTTTGCGCCCAGGCCTCAGAATGAGTATAATAAAGCGATTATTCAATTGGAGATAAAGAAAATGATCACCGCGTACCATCGCCCTAAAACACTGGAAGAAGCTGTTAAGCTTCTTTCCGAAACCAATGCCCGCCCACTTGGCGGAGGAACGACATTGACCCAATTAGCAGATGAAACCTTTCCTGTGGTTGATTTGCAGTCACTTGGACTTAACAAAATCACAAAATCCGCCAATGTCCTGAACATTGGAGCCACAGTAACTTTACAGGAATTACTCGAATCCCCAAACATCCTTCCAGGATTAAAGACTGCGTTAAACCTGGAAGCCCCGCTGAATCAGCGGAACCGGAGAACTGTAGCTGGAGCGCTAATCACCTGCGACGGTCGATCACCCTTTGCAACCATGATGGTGGCACTGGATGCCAAATTGAGCGTAAAAGGGGTCGAGACCTCCATCCATGGGCTGGGAGATTTCCTCATTTCACAGACCGAAATCCTCAAAAATAACCTAATCACAGACGTTGAACTTCCCTTACGGGTTAAGCTTCGCGTTCGAGTCTGTTGGACGTAGCCCTGCAGACAAACCCATAATCATTGCAGCACTTGTTCAGTGGAAATCGGGAAGGACGCGGCTGGTACTTGGGGGATGGGGGAAGGTCCCAACCCTGGCTTTCGACGGTACTGAACCATCAGGCATTGAGTCAGCTGCTCGAAACGCTGCCCTGGCTTCTAGCGATGAATGGGCCAGTGCTGAATACCGGAGCGATATTGCCGGTGTCCTTTCATTACGATGCCTTGACAATATTTCCAAGGAAAATATTGGTTGAGTTGCTTTAACCAGGTAAAAAAGTGTCCAGCATACCCTTAGATCGAATCATTTGCGGGGATTGCCTTGAAATCCTCGAGCAATTTCCAGAGAAATCGGTGGATGTCGTCTTTGCAGACCCACCTTATAACCTCCAACTTTCCCAGGAACTTCGGCGCCCTAACAGAACACGTGTTGCAGCCGTTGACGACGGCTGGGATAAATTCGCCGACTTTCAAGAATATGACCGGTTTACCAGTTGTTGGCTTTCAGGTTGCCGGCGTGTATTGAAAGATAATGGAACACTTTGGGTTATCGGCACCTACCATAATATCTATCGCGTCGGGGCAATTTTACAAAATCTCGGATATTGGATCTTAAACGATGTGATCTGGTTAAAAACGAATCCAATGCCCAATTTTCGAGGCGTCAGATTTACCAATGCGCATGAAACTCTAATCTGGGCACAAAAAATAAAAGGTGAAAAATATATATTTTAATCACCAAGCCATGAAATCAATTAATGGCGATTTACAGATGCGCTCGGACTGGGTGCTACCAATTTGTACGGGGAAAGAGCGCTTACGTGCAAATGGATCAAAAATCCATTCCACTCAGAAACCGGAGGCTTTACTATACCGGATCCTACTTTCCACGACCAACCCTGGGGATGTGGTGCTAGATCCCTTTTTTGGCTCCGGAACCACGGGGGTAATTGCCAAGAAATTAGGGCGGCATTTTATCGGCATTGAGCGTGACGATGGATATATAAAAATTGCGGAAGAGAGGATTAAGAGAGTTATTCGAGTCCCTGATTATTCACTTGAATATCTAGAACCTCGCTCCTCACCACGAATTCCCTTTGGGACACTGCTCGAATCGGGGTTGCTCCAACCTGGTCAATTACTATATTTTGCCGACGATAATAAAATAACAGCAACGATTCTCGCCAATGGGAAGATAAAATGTGGCCCGGTAACCGGATCCATCCACTCTGTAGCCAAATCGCTCAATAAAAACACACCCTCAAACGGATGGGATTGTTGGCTATACGATACGGACGGTAAAAAACACGTCATCGACACATTGAGAAAAATCATTCAAACTAATAAGGTCATTAACCATGAAACCAAACAAGATGACGCGAACGATTAATTGGATAATTCCTGGAACCATCGGGCTAATCATGCTTGCGATAGGCGCGGCCTTTTGGGCGTTCAAGTTAATGGATTCTGCACAAACATATCGATCTCCGCTAGAACACACCCCTCCGACACCAGGCGAGAGTCTGGGTAAGCCATTAACAAACCAGATGGTTATCGTTTTAATCGATGCCCTGCGCTACGACACATCGACCAACTCCACGGTAATGCCCTTTTTGAACAATCTCCGTGCGCAAGGTGCCTCTGCAATCATGCACAGCCAGCCACCATCATTTTCTGCGCCGGGATGGGCAACCATTTTAACGGGAAGCTGGCCAACCATTAACGACGCCCAACTGTTTAACCCACCGGATGTGACCAGCGCGCGTGCATTTACCCAAGATGATATTTTTGCAGCTGCCCAGCGTGCCGGACTTAAGACTGCTGTCTCCGGCTATTCATGGTTCGAGGGCATGCTCGTCAATTCGGGCGTAGATGCTGGATTTTATACGCCTGGAGAGGATAACGCCGCGGATGTCGATGTGGTGAACGCGGCGCTGCCCTGGTTAAAGAGCGATTACCACTTGATCCTCATCCATATCGACCAGGTCGATTATGCCGGTCATCACCAAGGTGGACCTCTCAATCCAAACTGGGATGCAGCTGCCACCCGCGCAGATGTCCTTCTACGGAATATTGTCGACAACATGGATTTATCCAAGGATACTGTCATGGTCATTTCTGACCACGGACAAATAAACCGCGGCGGGCACGGCGGGCCGGATCCAGTAACCCTGGTTGAGCCATTTGTGATGGTCGGAAAAAATGTTATACCTGGCGATTATGGAAATATAAATATGGTCGATGTTGCACCAACTATGGCGACCATGCTTGGGACAAACATCCCTGCCAGCAACCAGGGACATGTCCTGGTCGATATGATTTCGATGCCCTTGGGGGAAAATGTGGTAATTCAGGAAGCCTTAAAAACCCAGCAAGCCCAATTATTTAATGTATATACGAAAGCAATTGGAGCCACAGTGACGGTCGGTCCCGGAGAAATAGTTTCAGCTACCCAGTCTGCAATGACCCAAGCTAGTCAATCCCGATCTAGTAGCGAAAGGATCTGGCGAAATGTATTAGCCGCCTTCCTTGCCATCCTCCCGGGATACATCCTTTTTATCCGAAAGGATAAGAGAGTCCTCATTTTGCTGGCAGGAGCAATCATATACATCTTGCTTTTCAATTTCCGCTACGCAATCCTGGATGGACGCACCTATACAATGGCATCCGTCGATGGAGCCTTGTGGCTCATTACTTACACTGCAAGTACAGCAGCAGTGGCAACGATTATTGGATGGTTCGTCCCCATGATTGGAATGCGAGTTTTTTCATCCGGCATACGAAAAGCCATTTCAACAATGCTCGGGTATATTTGGTTTACCATATACCTGTTGGCTATACCCATATTCGTTAGTTTCGCCATAAATGGATTTGTAGTTACGTGGACATTGCCTGAATGGTACACCCTGTTTATTGGTTTGCTCTGCCTGATCCAGTTAATGGCAGTAGCAATTGTCGGTTTATTAATGACAGGAATAATTTCTCTGTTCGGGGTGTTATTCCCCCAGCGAGGCAAGTCGATTTAAAATTACCTCCTTTTTGGAGGAACGAATTAAACGGGAAGAATCATATGATAGTCACCCTTACAATTAATAGTAATAAATATCCGCTCGATATAAACCCTTCAGAAACACTCTTTACCGTATTACGTCGATTAGGTTTCTACGGAATTAAATTCGGGGACGAACAAGGTCTGAGCGGTTCCGATGAAATTTTACTTGACGGCAAGCCTGTCAATTCAGGAACCATGTTGGCTGCCCAGGCAGAGGACCATTTTATCGTCACAATCGAGGGATTGGGCGAGCATCCTGACCAAGGGTGGAAAAAAACTCATGGATTACACCCACTTCAGCTTGCTTTCATCGAAACCGGTGCCATCCAATGCGGGTATTGTACTCCTGCACAAATCCTGGCTGGCAAAGCTCTACTCGATAAAAATCCAAAACCAACAGAAGCGGAAATAAGGGAAGGTATTGCGGGAGTGTTGTGCCGCTGCACAGGATACTTAAAACCGGTGCAGGCCATTATGCGTGCTGCCGCAGTAATGCGCGGCGAAGCTGTTGGACCGGTAGAAAGGACAAAGATCCTTCAGGTCGAAGAAACAGAAACATACCAGAGGGTTGGGAAACCCGACCCAAAAGTTGATGCAATAAAATTATCGCAAGGAAAGCCAGCATTTACGGCAGACATCGACATAAAAAACATGCTGCACGCGAAAATTCTGCACTCGCCATACGCCCATGCTCGAATCAAAAAAATCGATGCAACCAGGGCAAAGGCGCTTCCCGGAGTTGCTGCGGTGCTAACCTGGAAGGATATACCGCGGGTCGTATATTCGACAGCCGGGCAATCGGATCCGATCCCAGGCCCACTGGATATGTTTTCCCTGGATAACAAAGTCCGTTTCGTGGGCGATCGAGTGGCATTTGTGGCAGCGGAAACATCAGAAATCGCGGAGCAGGCGCTTAAATTAATCGATGTTGAATACGAGATTCTACCCGCCATTTTCGATCCTCAATTGGCTATGAAGCCGGATGTCATCACTATCCATGACGAGCCGGAATATGTCAATTTCGCTAATTCAAATCCGGCAAAAAACCTGGCAGCAGAAATCAAGATCGACATTGGCGATGTCGAAAAAGGATTTTCTGATGCAGACAAGATATTTGAAGGAGATTATTCCGTCCCCAAAGTACAACAAACCAGCATCGAACCGCATGTTGTTGTCACCTATTGGGATGAAGATGACCGGCTAGTTATCCGAACGAGCACGCAAGTCCCTTTCCATGTCCGCCGACAGATGGCGCCTGTCCTAGGACTTCCCATTAAGCGGATTCGCGTAATCAAACCAAGGATCGGTGGTGGTTTTGGCGGTAAGCAGGAAGTCATGATCGAGGATGTGGCGGCTCACCTTACGATTGCAACCAAACGTCCAGTTATGATCGAGTATAGTCGTGAAGAAGAGTTCATTGCAGCCCGATCTCGACATCCGATGCGGATCCACATGAAAACGGGCGTAAAAAAGGACGGCACCATCACGGCAAACGAAATGCGGATCCTTTCAGACACGGGGGCTTATGGCTGTCATGCATTAACAGTGACGGGCAATACCGGGCAGAAATCCATGGCACTATATGTGGGCGATGGGAAATATCGCAAAAGTCCAAACATCCGATTTTATGCAGATGTTGTTTACACGAATACCCCACCAGCAGGTGCTTTCCGAGGGTATGGAGTTCCGCAAGGTTTTTGGCCCGTGGAACGACATATGGAAAAGATCGCCCGCGCACTAAATATCGATCCGCTTGAGTTCCGGTTAAAGAACACAATCCACTCCGGGGAATTTCATCCATTTAGCACAGCCTGGAATGAAGGCAGGGAACCCCATCCCGAGACTGTCAACAGCGTCGGACTGGAACAGTGCGCTCTTGAAGGTAAGATGGCGATCGACTGGGACAAAAAATATAATAATCCAAAATGGCGGATGGCGGAAGATTCCGATTCGAAAATCCGCAAAGGTATCGGTGTAGCACTGGTGATGCAGGGCACCGCAATCCCGTACCTGGATATGGGTGGAGCTTCCATTAAAATGAATGAGGATGCTTCATTTAACCTTTTGATCGGTGCGACTGACCTGGGGACAGGTACTGACACCGTTCTTGCACAAATGGCAGCGGAAGTCCTTGGAGTTCCAACAGACGACATCCTGGTATATGCATCCGATACAGACATCACACCATTCGATAAAGGCGCATACGCCTCTTCCACCACTTACATTTCAGGTACTGCAGTAGTACGTGCCTCGCAAATGGCAGCTGAACGAATAAAACTTCGCGCAGCGAAAATCTTAAATGCAAACATAACCAAAGTTGTTGGAATAAGAATTGTAAAACCAGAAGAAATCCAGCTGCGAAATAAATTTGCGTTCGCCCCTGACGGGAGATCCGTATCATTAACCGAAATTGCGTTAGATACACTTCATCACAGCGAGCAGGAACAAATCATGGGAATGGGTTCTTACGTATCACCTGCCGCGCCTCCACCATTCGCAGCACAATTTGCCGAAGTAACCATTGATATTGAAACCGGTGGAGTAACTGTTGATAAATTAATCATGGCAGTAGATAGCGGCGTGATTGTCAACCCACAAACCGCCTCTGGGCAAATCGAGGGGGGTATGATCCAAGCTCTCGGCTATACAGTATGCGAGGAAATGGTATACGACGATAAAGGTCGTGCACGCGAGCGAGATTTCAACGACTATCATATTTTCCGTGCAAACGAGATTCCAGAACTAAAAGCCATATTTGTTGAAACATTCGAGCCAACACACCCATTTGGAATTAAAGCCGTGGCTGAAATCCCCATGGATGGGGTTGCACCTGCCGTAGGAAATGCTATACTGGATGCGATAGGTGTGAATATGGATGAAATCCCAATCACACCGGAAAAGATTTGGAGATCCCTAAATCGTAAGAATTCATCCAGCGAAAAAGAACTCCAAGAAAATGTAGCCATACCTATGAACAGCACCTCTTCAAAATAAATCAAATCGTACGAAGGTGTGGTTAAGCAGCTCGATCGCCTGACCACTTGCGGACAAATAATGGCAGAGAAGATTTATATCATCGGTCATGTAAACCCCGATACTGATACCATTGCAGCCGCAATGGGATATGCATGGCTTCTGCATGAACGGGATGGGTCCGAAACCGTTGCGGCCCGCGCAGGAGCGGTAAATCCGCAAACGGGCTGGGTGCTTAAAAAATTAGGGCTGGAGGCTCCTCTTCTTTTGAATGATGCTTCCCCCCGGTTTGAGGCGATCACACGCCACCTGGATACAGCCAAACCCGAAGCTTCTCTCCGGGAAGCCTGGGGAATAGCCGCCCGAACCTGGGGCGTGGCTCCCGTGGTAGACCAGGATGGAATCCCTTGCGGGTTGGTCACAGGAACCAGCCTGTTTAGACTGGTAAATAAATTAATTGGACCAAACCCACAGAGCCAGGACATTAGCTTAGCAGAAATCCTGGGGGTTCCGTGCAAAGAAGCGTGCGATACAGCTGTCCCGAAATTTCAATCTGGCAGCAGAATTCGGGATTCTCTCCCACGCATCCTGCGCGAAGAGGGGGATGATTTTTTTGTGGTTGATGAAAAAGGATTGTATCTTGGAATTTGCAGACAGCGAGATGTTCTCAATCCGCCTCGTTTGAAGGTCATCCTCGTCGATCACAATGAACCTCGCCAGGCAATTGCCCACCTCGAAGAAGCGGAACTCCTGGAAATCCTCGACCACCACCGGCTTGGGAACCCTTCCACACATGTCCCGATCAAATTCAGCGTAGATATTGTGGGCAGCACAAGCACGCTTGTGTCGGAACAGATCGAAGAGGCGGGGTTGAGCGCACCCCCAAAATTAGCCGGTCTTCTCCTTTCGGGATTGCTGGCAGATACCCTCATCATGACATCACCTACGACCACCCCTCGTGATAGAAAAGCGGCGGAACGGCTTGGAAGATGGGCTTTCGTCCGGAGCAGCACATTGGAAGGAGAAACCGTGCATTCATTTGGATCCCAGGTGCTTGGTGCAAGTGCCGGATTATCGACCAGGACTTCCGAAGAAATAGTCAACACAGATATGAAACTCTACGAGGCAGGCGGTTTGCGGTTCGCGATCGCCCAGGCAGAAGTCACCGACCTGATGCAGCTTACCGATCATCTGCCCAATCTAAAAACTGCCCTTACGACTTTACGCGATAAGCGAGCCTTGGATTTTGCCATGTTAATGGTAACGGATGTTGTGAATGGGTCCAGCAGACTTCTCCTGACCGATGAACCACCGCAATTATCCGACCTCCCCTACCCTCCCCAACCTGATGGAACCCGGCTTGCTGAGGGAGCGGTATCACGGAAAAAACAATTATTGCCGGTTGTTTTGGGGCTGCTTGAAAGGTAAATATGGATAAGATACCCAATTCCAAGCTTCATCAGGAGGACATACCATCTCGGCGAGCTTCCTGGATAAAAATCGTTCCATTTGCTCTTTCATATAATGGCTACGAACACTGTGGATCTGTTAAAAAATGCCGTGAAGTGGCAAATAAAGGTGTCGCACTGCATAAAGAGAATCAAGATCTTAACCAATCGCTGACAGACTTACGCACGTGCTTATTTTTCGAAGCGCGGCGCTGGAAGCATCTCGAGAAAAAACCAACCCCATCTGGATTAAAATATATTCATGCCCTGTTGGAGGCAATCCGGATGCGCGTGGAAACAAACGAATTATCATAATCTTTCCAAATTAATAATATTTCTGATTTTATCGACACAAAACTCTGTGGAAACAATTTTTAAAGCACTCGCGAACCTCGAGACTACTTTTCAACCCGCGGCACTGTGCACAGTGGTTAAAACCAGTGGTTCCACCCCACGCCACAGCACGAGCAAAATGCTTGTTTATTGGGATGGGAATTTTCTGGGGACGGTTGGAGGTGGAGAATTAGAGAACCGGGTCAGGAAAGAGGCATTGGCATCCCTGAAGGACGGTCAGCCGCGGCTGTTGTCATACAACATGACTGACCCATCCCGCGGTGATGTAGGAGTGTGTGGAGGTCAAGTGGAGGTATTTGTGGAACCCATTCTGCCACCCCCTGTTATTGTAGTGGTAGGCGGCGGGCATGTTGGTAAAGCTGTGGCTCACCTTGCCAAATGGCTTGGATATCATGTCGTCGTCTCGGATGATCGCCCTGAGTTTTGTACTCCCGAATCAAATCCTGATGCTGATGAATTTTTTAATGTACCCATGTCTGAATTGCCTCTGCGCATGAAAATCACCCAGCGGACATCGCTAATTCTCACGACGCGAGGTAATAACTTAGACGTTGCCGGTTTACCAGCTCTTTTGGAAACCAAAGCGGGTTACATTGGTGTCATTGGTTCGCGAAAGCGCTGGTCTGAGACAGTAAAAAGCTTGAATGAAACCGGCATATCCGACGAGCAATTAAAATTCGTTCATTCACCGATGGGGCTGGGCATCGGCGCAGAAACACCAGAAGAAATTGCCATGAGCATAATGGCTGAAGTGCTGATGATTCGAACCAGCGCATCCGGAAAACATATGCAAGAACCTCGTTAAATCAATTTCCCACTCAAAATTTATAATACTTTTCCGGAAAAAAAGCGTAGATAAATCAAGATAAAATATCTTGTATCAATAACTCGCAGGTAATATAATCAATCAGCTCAGTTCAAAGGAGAGATAAAATGGCGCGGATATTCGATGTTATTGAATATGCTAATGAAATGGCGGAAGAAATCGTCCATCGTTTCCCGGATGACTCAACCATCGGCGATTATCGCATTGGGTCCAACGTAATTGTGCGAGACGGACAGACCGCTGTTTTCTTCCGAGACGGACAGGCGCTGGATATGTTCGGACCAGGCCGTCATGTCATCGCAACTGCAAACATCCCAAAACTAATCGACCTGGTCGGTAAAGCCTTCAATGATCGGACCCCGTTCCCTTGCGAAGTTTACTTCGTATCGATGAAGGAATTCGCCAACCGAAAATGGGGAACACCACAACCGATCATCGTACGCAACCCGGGCATGGGGCTTGGTGTTGCACTGCTACAGGGATTTGGGAGCTACAGCTTTCAAATTAAGGATCCCCAACAATTTATTATCCAGATCGTAGGAAAGCAAGCTGCTTACAGAATCGACCAAATAGAAGAACGCTTGAGAAGCATCCTTCTATCAAAACTCCAGGACACCCTTGGGGAATGGGCTGCCAAATATGCCGTCCCTGAAATGATCGGCAAGACCATAGAACTTGGCGGTTATGTCAGATCTCTCGGTGAAGAGGATTTCAATGCGGTCGGACTTACTCTAAAATCCTTCTACATTGGCAACTTAAAACCCTCGGATAAATCAGCTGAAGAGCTGCGGGCGATGGGCATGCTCGATATGGCTACTTATACACAATTGCAAGCAGCGGATGCGATGCGTGATGCTGCTTCAAACCCAAGCGGGGGTGCAGGACTTACTGCAGGCATAGGTGCCGGGATGGGAATTGGCAACCTGATGGGACAAGCTCTGCAAGGCGGGATGCAATCGGGTCAACAACAGCAAAAATCTCCCACCGAGGGAGGTCCCACCAGTGGAAGTATGCCGGATGTAATGACTCCCAGTGAAGCAGCCGGCTTCTTAAAAGTATCCGAAGAAGATGTGATGGCAGCCATCAATGATGGCAGCCTTAAAGCAAAGAAACTCGGAAGCGCATATCGGATCAGCAAAGAATTGGTGGAAGAGTTCTTGAAAGGATAATAATTATTGAAACAAAAAAAGTCCGGGTAAACCGGACTTTTTTTTTTAACAATTTTTTTGATTACTCCAGTTCAGCGATAACTTCAATTAACGCATCGAGTACATCACCAGCGAGGACCGAAGTTGTGCTTCCGAGCACAACTGCTGCAGCCAGCCCGGCTTGAGCATGCACCCAAGCTCCCAACCGTGCTGCTTCATAAGGCTCCAACCCCTGCGCCCGAAGTCCAACGATTGTTCCGGCAAGAACATCACCAGTCCCCGCATGAGCTAAAGCAGGTGTGGCTATCGGGATTGTTGTAGTCCTCCCATCCGGAGAAGCAATCACAGTAAACGCGCCTTTCAGAACCACCACATGTCCCCATTCTGCAGCATATTTTTTGGCAATTTTCAAACGATCTTCCTGGATTTTATCGATAGCCAGACCGGTTAACTCGGACATTTCCCCGGGATGCGGTGTGAGAATGGCAGGTCCCGGAAGCATCTTGCTCCAATCAGGAATCTTTGAAAGAAGTTTTAAGCCGTCCGCATCGACTACTAATGGAGGAAGCGATGTTGATTTCTGCTTACCCTTTGATTGCGATGGCTGGACAAATCCCATACCGGCATGAGATGTTTTTACTTTCGAGCTGCCCAACAAGTTTTCAATAAAATCCCGGGTTGTATCATCAAGACCCAATCCTGGACCAATCAACATAGCTGTGACTCGCTCCAGGTTATTGCTCACGACATCCGCAGCGGCGGCAGAAATTGATCCCATTTCGTGCGGAAGGAGAATCCAAGTCGCTTCGGGGAAGTGCCCTGACAAGGATGTGTGAAGTGGAGCGGGGACAGCAAGAGTTACAAGCCCGGCTCCAACCCTGTAAGCTCCTTTCCCTGCGAGAAGCGCAGCGCCAGTGAAATTTACCGATCCCGCCACCACCATCGCTGTGCCAAAAGTCCCCTTGTGTGCATTCGATGGGCGGTCGGGTAAAAGGGAAGCAGCCAATATTTCATTGCCCACTTCATTGGTTATCGCCTGCCACGATTTTAAATCATCCAGCGGGCCAATTTCAATAACCCGCAATTCGCCTACAAAATCAAAAGCAGGAAGCTTCAACAATCCCTGTTTCACTGCCGCCATGGTTACGGTAGCATCTGCGATTATGCACTCATCTACAACTTCGCCTGTATCACAATCCACTCCAGAGGGACAATCGACTGCAACAATTAACGGCTGCCATTCAATTGTTTTGAGAAGGGTTTTATATTTTTCCGAGAATTTTCCCAATATCAGATTTTAAGGGTAGTTTGAACCCTGTCCCAAGGACGCCATCCAGAACTACATCCGCAGTTTCCAAAAAAGCGGTCAGTTGTTGAAATTCAGTATCCTTATCAGCGAGATAAACCTCACCGTCGGCTTCTTCCAAACGTTTAACCAATGGATCGCTTGAGGCTTTGCGTTTGATAAGGTACGCGCGTGCCTTCCAACCTTTTTCTGCAAGGTGAGTCAAGGCAACGAGTGTATCACCGCCATTATTCCCAGGACCAACGAACCCAAGAACCTGGACATCTTCTTCATCGTCCTGGGCGTAGGCTAATTGCATCACTTCACGTGATAAATTATGTCCAGCATTCTCCATCATCATTTCGTAGGTAAGCCCATTCGAATTGGCTTCCTGTTCGATGGCATGCATTTCTGAAATAGAGACAAGTTTCATTGCCGATATCTCCTATCCACGGCGCATTATATACCACTATTGGACGATTTTTTCATTTCGATATTTTCAGTAGCAGATTAATATTTTGCGAGCAATATCCCCGATAATATCTAAGACTACAATCGTTCCCCTGATAGATACATAAATTAAACTCGGATTTTCAATACATTTACCAAATATCCGGTGTAACCCATTCCAAGCCCAATTCTTTTAGTTTATCAGCAGTTGGTTTGCCTGTTTTAAGATCCCACCCGCGAGCTTCATAATATGCTGGCAGCATTTTCTCTAGGGGAGGAACATAACCCGCCGCAGGTCCATCGGGAAGGGGTTCGAGGAGCGCCTTTGGCAGTTTATCATTCTCGCGCTTCAACCCCATTCGGATATTGATAACTCTTTTCAAGGTCCAGGCACGTTCGCCAGTTCGGAGCAAGTCACTCAGGCTGAATTCGTAACCACATGCAGAATTTACCAACCCCAACACCATTTCCACTGTTACATTACCAAATAAACAAAGCACCAGGGCATCACAAACGCTGCGCCAATCCTGGTGGCGGGCAACATTGGCTGCCTTCTCCGCTCCTGCCTGGCGTCCGAAGAATTCCAGGCCAAGGCTGGTATCTGCCTGTCCCCAATCGACAAAGAAATAATCGGATTTGTTGTGACATGCACCGCGTGGGCTGGTGGCGTATACCAATGCCATACCAGATACTCCGCGAGGGTCGTGGTAAGGCATCTCCAGCCCATTCACTTGAACCGCTTCCTCCTCCGCACCGAAATGTGCTCCAAATTGACGTGCTCCTTCAGCCATAATATTCCCAATCCCCTCACGGCGGGCAATCATTTGTAGCAACTTATCTACACCAGATAAATCCCCCCAATGTAAGGGGAAACCGATTCATTCTCTGAGATAATTCCTTTTTCAAACAAATAATATGCCAAACCAATGATGTTCGAGGCACTGATGGTATCCATCCCGGTTCGATCGCATATCTCCCCCAGTCTGACTATGAGCGGCAAATTATCATTCAAAAAATTCGGTCCGAAACCGACGAGGGTCTCATATTCTGGGCCTTTGCGTTTTTGTCCATCATCCAACGACCACGCGCCCACAGGCGATCACACAGGCATGGCAAGCACTTACTCCTGCCAGGATGGTTTCCGCCATTGCCGAACCGGAAACTTTATCAACGCCTGCAAATATACCCTGATGGAAATATTTCTTGGGCATCTCTCCCAAATAATCTGAATAATCAGCTACACCAGCCGTCCCAGTTCGTGTAACACTTGGGTGACCGTATCTTCTTTCAAAAAATGGTTGGATTCAGAACGCAGTGGAGCAAATATAGCAGGGCGGGCAATAGGGATTTTTTTTGTTCCTTTAACAGCTATTGCTTTCAAGTTTTTTGATCCAGCAACCGCTCCCAATCCGGTCCGACCGGCAGAGCGCCCATGATCGCAGTATAAACCTGCAAATTTGATCCCATTCTCACCAGCTGGACCGATTGTCAAAACATGAATGCCCGGACTGGACTAGATCTGTTTTTATGAGCGCCTGGGATTCATATGTGTCTTTCCCCCAGACTTTGGTAGCATCCCTAATTTCCAAGCGAGTGTCTTCCAACCATAGATACACCGGAGAATTAGCTTTCCCAGTCACCCAGAGTCCATCATACCCACAAAAACGAAGCTCAGGTCCCCAAAACCCTCCGCAATTAGACTCGGCCCACAGACCCGTTGCTGGAGATTTTCCACAGACAACGAAGCGCCCGACTGTGGGTCCGGCTGTCCCTGATAGAGGGCCGTTTAAGAAATAGAAGCGGCGCTTCAGGAGATAAAGGGTCAAGATCTTCAAGAAGAACGGAATAGAGTATTCTCGCTGCAAGCGAAGCACCACCGAGATATTCCCTCTCCCATGTTTCGGGAATAATAAATTCAGATGATTCCCCCGTTGAAAGGTTAACCTTTAAGTATTGGCTGCATGACTATTCCAGAATTTCAGTTGTCACTTCACGTGCACACCGGACGAAATCCAGCACTGTCGGTACATTGCGCATCATGTAACCCATATTCCCGTGAACCTGCAATTTCCGAGTCAGCATGGCTTGCATGGGATCAAGTTCGCCTTTCATGATTCTTGAAATGTTTGCATAAGTAGCAGTTAAAACAAATTTTGGCAAGACCGAAGGGAGTGTTTTTAAAATTTCGGTTTTTCGGCAGGTACCGTGCCAAAGGTCCAAGTAATATAACTGCTTTTCGGTTACAGGACCGCTAGGTTCTATTACGACCACCATATCCCCTTCCCACGATCTGGCAATTTGTGCATACCTCTCATCGGAGTTCAATTTATCATACAAGGCTTGCAACCACTCGGAGCTTGGGAATATAATTGTCATTGAGGCCTCCTTCCTGATAAATCCTAATGGAATTATATCATTGCGAAATTATTCTATCCTGAGCAACCGGAATAATATCCCTGGTTTCCTCTTGCCTAAATTGGGAAGTTGGTCTATGCTTATATCACCAAAGGAGACAGGCAAGTAACCCTGAACTCCATTCTCAGGAACGGCCATATCCATTCACAAAAGGAGAGAGAAGTGATGAAAAAGTTTTCATTCGTACTTGGTGTTTTGGTTCTGGCAAGCATGGTTTTGGTGGGCTGCGGAGCTACAACTCCTGCAACGGCGGTCCCCCCCACCACTGCTGCGCCAACAACCGCGCCCGCAGGTGCCCTACCCGATTTAGGCGGGAAAACCATCACTGTAGCTGTTGAAAATGCGTATCCACCATTTAACAGCATTGATACTGCAACAGGTAAAGGTGTAGGCTGGGATTACGATTTGGTCGGTGAGATCTGCAAAAGACTAAATTGCGTCCCCGAATTCAAGCAGGCAGCTTGGGATGGGATTTTTCCCGCAATGCAAGCTGGCGAATATGACATGCTGGCAGACGGCGTGACGGTGACAGCGGAACGCGCTCAAATTGTAGATTTCTCGACGCCCTATGTAGAAGTCAACCAATATCTTTTAGTGCGGACAGCTGAAACCCGTACCGTTGAACAAATGAAATCCGATGCGAATGCCAAGATTGGAACGCAGATCGGGACGACGAACGCAATCGCAGCCGCGGCTTATTTCACGGACAAAACCATTCAGTCGTTTGAGGATTTCGGAGCCGCTGTGCTGGCATTGAAATCAGGCGATATTGATGGCGTAGTAATCGATAACATTGCTGCAGTAGGTTTCATGACAGAAAATCCAGGTGTTTTAAACTGGACGGTCAAATCGCAACCGGCGAGACCCTTGCTTACGTTTTTCCAAAGAATAGCACTCTGGAAGGTCCAGTAAACGCTGCCCTAGCTGCCATGACCGCTGATGGAACGCTGACACAACTCAATAAAAAATGGGGGTTGATTCCGTAATAGTTTTCCATGCCGTTTCTGAAATCTGCGAGATGGGGACGTGATCCCCATCTCGCATACACATTATTATTCCTGGAGTAGTAAATGGAATCGTCAACCAGTCTATCTAATCCGAGCCTGATCCCGGGTGGTTGGAAAATTGCGAAATGGCCATGGTGGGTGATCGTGCTTGCGTTATTAGGCCTTGGGATTGTTTACCTGATCCTGGCTTCAGCGGATTATCACTCATCCTTTTTATATTTAATACAAGGGGTTTACACCACGCTGCGCATCACGGTTTTTTCATATTTGATCGCAACCGTGATCGGTCTCATGGCCGGACTCGCAAGAGTTTCAAAAAATGTGGTCCTCTTTAATATTGCCACCCTATATGTGGAAGTCATCCGTGGAATTCCACTGGTGGTACTTTTGTTATATGTTGCATTTGCACTTTTCCCAGTTTTTGTAGATTTAGTGGTTGCCATTGGTACCTGGGGCGTAGGGGTGGTACCGGGCAGTGGATTTTTCCTGTCTTTATCAACTTTTTCCATCCGAGCAGTCTCAATGGAAGGCCGTGCGATCATTGCGTTGGGCTTTGGTTATGGCGCTTATGAGGCAGAAGTATTCCGTGCCGGCATCCAATCCATCGGTAAGGGGCAAACAGAAGCGGCCAGATCTCTCGGGATGACATATATGCAGTCGATGCGATTCATAATCCTGCCACAAGCCATCCGTCGTGTTTTACCTCCCTTGGGAAACGATTTCATAGCATGTTTAAAAGATTCTTCGCTTGCAACAGTCCTGGCGGTTGACGAATTAACACAAATGGGAAGGATGTTACGTGCTGCCAATTTCCGTGTTCTGGAAGTTTTTAATATTATGGCCTTTTTATATTTATCAATGACGCTTTTATTATCTGGAGCTGTACACTGGTTGGAAAAAAAGATGAAGATAGAAGAATAAATTACGGAAGCCGCCAATTGGCGGCTTCCGTAATGATGCGCTGGGGGGGACTTGAACCCCCACGCCTTGCGGCACATGCCCCTCAAGCATGCCTGTCTGCCAGTTCCAGCACCAGCGCGAGCAGGTCGTATTATAATCACGTTCAACTGAATGTCAAGCACCATTACTTTTTAATCCTGGAGAGCCAATGAATCGTATCGTCGTGGACGCGATGGGGAGTGATGAATTTCCCATTCCGGACGTCGTTGGAGCCGTAATGGCTGCACGCGAATATGGAGTGGAGATCATCCTCGTCGGAGACGAATTAAAAATCAAGCCGTTGCTTTCCGAGCAAAACCCCGGGGACCTTCCCATCCGGGTTGTGCATGCGCCAGGGATGTTGACCATGGAAGACAAGGGTATGGCGCTCGTTTTAAAAGCACGCCGTCCAAATTCGAATAACTCAATGGCTGTTGGGATCGACCTGGTAAAAAACGGGAAGGCAGATGCATTTGTTACGGCTGGTAATACCGGCGCAGCATCGGTCACAGCCTATTTCCGACTGGGAACCATCCCCGGTGTAGATCGCCCAGGCCTGGCTCCTGTTTTCCCAACTGCCACAGGCTCATGCGTGGTAGTCGATGTAGGAGCAAACCCCGACTGTAAACCAGAAAACTTGCTCCAATTTGCCATTATGGGGAGTATCTATGCGGAAAAGGTGCGCGGAATAACCAATCCGAAAATTGGCTTGCTATCTAATGGGGAGGAGGCAGGCAAGGGGAATGACCTAATAAAGCATACATTTCCCCTCCTTAAAAACTCCGGCTTAAACTTCTATGGTAACATCGAAGGGAAGGAACTTATCGGAGGAAAGGTGGACGTGGCCGTCACGGACGGTTTCACAGGGAATGTTTTACTTAAATCATCTGAGGCAGTCGCCAAGTTACTCATGGATAAAATCAAGGAGGCAATCCAGATTGGGAGGCTTGCGGGCGAAAATTGGCGGTCTGCTGGTAAAACCTGCACTCAGCGGTATTAAAAAATTAATGGACCCATCCGAAGAGGGAGCGGCTCCCTTACTGGGAGTAAATGGCTTGATTTTTATCGGTCACGGACGCTCAGATGCAAACGCCATAAAGAATGCCGTGCGGGTTGCGAATAATGCGGTAAATGCAAATGTATTGGAATCCATCCACGCGGCAATCGAACAATCACTAAGAAAATAGAGGAAACATGAAAGTTGTAACTAATCTAAAGCTTATCAAACGAAATGCAAAAATCGGCCAG
The DNA here is from genome assembly GCA_963741635.1 of uncultured Chloroflexia bacterium. GTDB lineage: Bacteria > Chloroflexota > Anaerolineae > Anaerolineales > Villigracilaceae > UBA877. The sequence continues at coordinate 77,041 of CAVUIO010000013.1, read as the reverse complement.
TTTACCAGTGTGGGAGCCCTAGTGGTTCTTGGGATTGGTTTGTATATTTCCTTTAAAGATGCCGGACAAATTTGCATATTCACTGGGCGCATTGTTACTTGGATTTTTTATGTCCCAAATCGGGATGTATTACGGAAACCGGTGGGGAAGGAGTCCACGCCCGGACGAAATGATTGATAAAAGCCTTAAGGGGTTGGGGCGTGATTATACGATATATCATTATGTAACCTCTGCCGCCCATTTATTGGTAGGGCCGGCAGGAATATGGACGATGATGCCATATTACCAAAGCGGAAAAATTATTTATGAGAAGAAGCGTTGGAAATCCAGAGGTGGCGGATTTCTCCAATCGTACTTACGATTGTTTGGTCAGGAAAACATGGGGCGCCCGGAGATAGAATCGGAAACCGAAATCGAAGCGACCAAACGTTATCTGGCGAAAAATACTGCCGGAGGGAAGCGAAATTCCACCAATCCACACATTATTGCTTTTTACCAGTCCCAGGGTAGACTTGCAAGTTGTAGATGCACCCCTTCCAGCATTGACACCCAAAGACTTGAAAGATTTTATGCGAGAAAAAGGTAAAGAAGAACCGATGGGGGATGTGTTGCTTGGTAAGCTGCAAGAAGTGCTTCCAAAACCCGACCGAGAAGAATAATGTTTAAACAATTATCATTGTTTGACGGGTATCCAATTACCCGTCAAACTTGATTCATGTTAGACTTGAATTATGGTATCCATCGTTGCCCTTGATCTAGAAACAACAGGTTTGGATCCCCAGAAGGATGCAATAATAGAAATCGGCGCGGTTCGATTTGTAGGAAACCGAATCGAGGATGAATTTACCATGCTCATCAACCCGGGCCGGCACATCCCGGAATTTATTACCGGGCTGACGGGTATCAGCGATGACATGGTGAGACAAGCACCTCGAATTCTTGAGGTAATTGATGAATTGCGGACCTTCATCAGAGATTCCCCAATTTTGGGGCATAACATACAATTCGACCTATCTTTCCTAAGGAAATTCAAAGTTTTCGAACTTAATGACGTTATCGACACATATGAACTCGCGGCTGTGTTGATGCCTTCTGCAAGTCGTTACAATCTAGGCGCACTTGGTATGCAACTTGGCATTCCATTACCAGCCACTCACCGTGCCCTGGACGATGCGCGAGTTACAGCAGCGGCATTCCAGAAACTCTTCGCCAAGGCTTGTGAGTTACCCTCCGAACTTTTATCTGAAATTGTCAAATATAGTGAACCCATATCCTGGGATGGATCGTGGGCGTTTAACCAGGTTTTGGAAACTATTACTCGGTCTCAAAAACAACCGTTGCGAATTCCCGTTTCCCAGAAAAATGGTCCGATATTTTCGCAAGAAGAAAACCATCCTTCAGTGTCTCCCCTACAAGTTCCAGATGAACTTATCCCAATCGATCCGGAAGAAGCAGCATCTTTCCTCGAAAACAAGGGAGCCTTTTCAAAATTCTTTAACAGCTATGAATATAGACCCGAACAATTGGAAATGCTCCGGGCAGTTGCAAACGCTTTATCAAATGGACAGCACCTTATGGTGGAAGCCGGTACAGGAGTAGGAAAATCCTTAGCTTACTTAATCCCGGCGGCAATTTTTGCAGTAAAGAACAATACCCGGGTTCTTATTTCAACCAATACTATCAACCTCCAGGATCAACTAATTAAAAAAGACATCCCAGATTTATGCAAAGCGATTGGGCTGAACCTAAGAGCCGCTGTCCTAAAGGGACGATCGAATTATCTTTGCCCACGGCGCCTGGAGCTATTTCGTCATCGAGGCCCTGCAACTGCCGACGAGATGCGAGTGCTTGCCAAAGTGTTAGTGTGGAGACTTGACAACTCTTCAGGAGATCGTACCGAGATCAACCTTACTGGTCCCTCAGAACGCGATGTTTGGGTGCACATATCTGCAGAAGATGAAGCGTGTACCAACGAAACATGCCTGGAGCGCACCGGTGGTGCCTGTCCCTTCTTCCAAGCCAAACAAGCCTCACAAAATGCTCATATTTTGATCGTCAATCATGCTTTGTTGTTGACTGATGTAGCGGTGGGAAACCGGATTCTACCGGAATATGAGCACGTCATCGTTGATGAAGGACACCACCTGGAATCCGCCACCACCGATGCTCTTTCTTTTCGCTTAACCCAATTTGATTTTGAGAGAATGATCCGTGAAGCCGGTGGGACCAATTCAGGCGTTTTGGGTCAATTGCTTTCGACAACACGCGACCAGATCCGCCCATCAGATTTTGCGGTATTAAACCAAAAATGTGAACGGGCTACTGACCTGATATTCCGATTGCAGCAACAAGCACATATATTTTTTTCTGCCTTATCTGAATTTATTGCCTTCCAACGAGAAGGTCAAACCACAAACTCCTACAGCTACCAGGAAAGGATCCTACCATCGACACGGACCCAGCCAGGTTGGGATGCAGTTGAGATTGCCTGGGGCGCCTCGAGCGAAACTCTCGGCCTGCTTATAACAATTTTGGGCGAAATCCAAAAAGGGGCTGCAGAGTTGCTGTCTAACGGCATAGAATCTCTCGAGGATGTCATCAGCAATTTTGGGAACTTGTACCGTCGTTTGAATGAGGCTGAGACCATGGTGGATTTGATGATTTATAAACCTGCCTCTGATTACGTTTACTGGGTTGAGGTGAACCCCAACAATGACCGAATGTCACTGAATGCTGCGCCCATCCATGTGGGAACCCTGGTAGAAAAATACCTCTGGCATGAAAAAAGATGCGTGATCCTTACGTCAGCGACTCTAACCACCCATGGAGAATTTGGATATGTGCGAACCACTCTATCAGCGGATGAAGCTGATGAATTAGCACTGGGATCACCGTTTGACTACGAGGGATCAGCATTACTCTTCATTGCCAATGATATTGCAGAACCAAATGCTCCAGATTACCAACGGCAACTTGACCGGTCAATTATCCAATTGTGTAAAGCAAGCGGTGGAAAGACCCTGGTGCTATTTACATCATATGCCCAATTGAAACGCACCTCGAAAAATATAAGTGGTCCATTAACCCAAAGCGACATCACTGTCTACGAACAAGGCGAAGGCGCTTCCCCGAATGCCTTGCTCGAATCATTTAAAAGCTCCGAACGCGGCGTGCTGCTTGGGACCCGTTCCTTTTGGGAAGGAGTGGATATACCAGGAGAAGCACTCTCGGTATTGATCATCGTAAAATTGCCATTTGCCGTTCCATCCGATCCGTTGGTCGCTGCCAGATCCGAAACGTTTGAAGACCCCTTCAATGAATATCATCTTCCTGAAGCAATCCTTCGATTTCGACAGGGTTTTGGCAGGCTGATTCGAACCCAATCTGACCGGGGTGTTGTTGCGATCCTGGACCGGAGAGTAATAACCAAATCCTACGGAAAAATGTTCATCGAATCCCTTCCACAATGTACTATTAAAATTGGAACACTTGCAGATTTACCCAGGGAGGCGTCAAAGTGGTTGGGAATATAAATTGCCCGGAGGAATATCATGGATGAACTAAAATATGAAAATATTGTAGATGTGAATGGAAGATTGGAAGCTGAAATGATCGAAAGTTACCTTGAAGCCCACGGCATTGATGTTGAGCTTGTCCAGGAATTTATTGGTCATTCCGCATATCCCGTTACTATAGACGGTTTGGGCCATGTCCAGATTTTTGTACCAAAAATTAAAGTTGAAGAAGCACGGGAACTATTGAAAATATATAAAGATAGCAATTTCGAAGAATAATTCAATTAAATATGATGAAATCTAAAAACTTGCGACAATTCCACAATTTAGCATATCCTCTACATGGGATCGCATTTTGAGCTAGGATTTACTACCCCTAATTCCCTGCTATTAGTAATAAGAGGTTATTCCCCCAAGGAGAATTAAATAGATTACTGGAGTACCCAGCGACTAAACGCCGGGGCTTATTAATATTCTTCTATTTTTTCCGACTTATATATAAATAGTATGCAATATATGTCCCAGCACAAAGCACCAGGGCAACTAGGATGATCACCCACCCTTCCCCAAATGCCTGACCCAGCGCTTTTAGTGCCGGTGTTCCTGCCCCATAAAGCTGGATCCAGAGCACGGCCATTACAACTGCAAATACCGTTGCGAAAATAGCGACTGTCCAAGTTGCCATTTTCTTAATCTTGGTCGCATTATTATTCACTGCTGCCTCCTGGGTTTTGAACAACAGAAAAATTGTAGCACCATTTGAAACCATCGGCGATTACATTTCCCTTACTCTTTCAACACAAATAAATGCTTGCATTTCGAAATATATAACACGTACACGAAATTTGGGTTTCTCCAAAAGAGTTGCGATTTTCGCCGCTGAAAAGAAATGGCTGCGCATTAATAGCATTTTCTCTCCAAGAGCAATCAATTTCACCCCCCAGCGTTGAATATCCGGTTCAACGATGATGATTTTCCCGTCCAGGGCCAGGACTCGCCATAACTCAGAAACTACATTTTCCTGATTATGCACATGATGAAATGCATCCACCATGAGAATTCTGCCAAAAGAATTCGACGCAAAGGGCAGATTCTCTGCTGGAGCACAACAAGCTGCCAAATTTTTTCCAACTGCATAGCGCAACATCCCCCGCGAGGGATCGACAACCACAACATCCCGCACCAATTCTTTCAATGCGAATGACACGCGTCCAGTTCCACCCCCTGCATCCAGGAGCATAGTCTCTGTATCTTAATTTTAGCAAATCAAGTAAAGGCGCGGGGGGATTGTAATTAGGCGTTCGTTCGAAAAGCCCGGCGATCAAATTAAAAATGATCAAATGGCATGAATTATGGGCCTACGGTTATGAAATCTTTGATTTTATCAAAGGTGGCAGGACCAATCCCCGGGACTTTTTGAATATCCTGAATGAATTGGAATGGACCATTTTGAAGACGATAATCGATAATCGCCTGGGAAATTGTTGGACCAATTCCTGGAAGAGCGTCCATTTCCACAGCGGTGGCCGTATTTATGTTCACGCGTCCGACTATAATTTCGCTGGTATCAACATTTCCAGGTATGTTCACTTGTTGACCATCTTCGAGCAATGCTGCTTGATTAATGCTCTCCGTCTCAGCTCCTGTGGTTAATCCCCCGGCTGCCTGAATTGCTGCCTCTACGCGGCTTCCCTCCGGCAAGGAATACACTCCCGGAGTCGAAACAGCACCACTGACATAAATGGTGAGTAAACCCGGCGTGGGGGTTGGCATTAAAGTTACAGGAGTTCCTCGGGGACGAGTGCCAGCGACCAGAATAATACCTGCTGCAAGTAAACCTACCAGTATTCCAAATACAATGTTTAGTAAAGTTTTCATGTCTTCTCCACTAACCCAAACGCATCACCAAAAGCCTATCTTCGGCTTGTGATGAGGAGTTAATAATGTGTTCAATTCTATGTACTCTTTTAAAATAGGGAGGCATTTCTTCCGTTTCAATTGCAATAAATCCAAATTTATTATAAAAGGAATTCAATTTAGATCTACACATTAAGTATAATGGTCGTTCCGGGTTAAGTACCAACAATGTCGAAATAATCGCGCTTGCGATCCCATGGTCTCTTTCACTATCCCGGACCGCAATGGAAGCCAACTCCATCGAACCATCTGCATGAGGTTTTATTTGACCGCAACCCAACAATTCTCCTTTAGGAGACAATGCCACTTGAAACCGGCGCCAATCCAACCCCAGGGGGTTTATCCGTACAGAATGAATCAACGCTCGGATCGCAGGAAAATCCTCCTGTGCTGCTGTGCGAACTATAAACTCAACCAAGGAGTCCCTGCCGCAACAATAATCGTAAAGGTGGCAACAAACCAATGGATCAACAGAGGGTAAAAAAAAGACCGGGTCCGCCACGCGACCCACCCAAATGCAAATCCGCCGAAGATGGTCGACAGTGTTTCCAATTCGGGTTTTCCTATATGGGCTAAAGCAAATGGGACCGCCTGCAGCCAAATTCCATCAGCCCCAAATTGTCGGGTATAGCCAAAAAGCAGCCAGCCTCTAAACAAAAATTCCCAACCGAACAAATCCAATAGGGTACTCCAAGGTAATCCGCTAATCATCGGTTTATAGTAATTTTGCATCGAGGCATTTTCGCGTGCTACTATCCATAAGATTGGAGATATTAATATGATCGCACAAAAAGTAATGACCAACCCTGCCTTCCAATCTCCCAATGTGAATCCATAGGTTTGTGGATTTTCCCGGAACACCACCAAAATAACTAGCATGGGAATGATGAAATATAGAATAGTCCTGTCAAGCACTTTCATCGATAGACCGGTTGCATACCATCCAGGAAACCACCTGGTCCAAGGCAGAAGAGGGAAATGATAGTATTCGATTATCAGGAGAAGTGTACTGATAACCGAAATGACTGCTATTTTCCAGTCCAAGTGTAGTTTATTTCCAAGTAATTTATCCATAAAATATCAGTAAGAGAAAAATGTCTGATTCCCGTTAGGCCCAAATAATAAAGGCAGTTTATCCGCATCCCGGTACAACTCAAACCCCCAGTTTATTAATAGCAGCAGGATAACAACAGACACTAAAATGAGGGAAGCTTTCGCACCTCTCGATTTTATCCATTTTTCGCGAATAGATAAGATTCCTCCTGTCCAGAATTGAGCGGAAAGGATAGCCAGGAACGGGACAATCGTCAAGTGGAAGCGATCTTCAGAAATAATTAGCAGATGCGGGATAATATACCCTACAAAAAACAGCATCATCAACCAAATCTCTTTGCGCCAGGCAAACAAAGGGAGGCTGGCTACTCCTGACAGACTAATTACAGTAAAAGGAAGGCAAAATAATGCAAAAATCCCACCGAGCACAGGAGAAGGAATATTTCCGAAAAAATTATTTGAATAAAAATAAGTCAACCCGCGACGTTCCAGACCAAAAAAATAAGCAGCTTTCCGAATGATCAAATATGGAACTCGTCCAGGGTCAGCCTTAATAAATTCAATTGCGTCCTGAATGCCAACCCGGTCACGTTGCGTATCATTTACAATTGACATCAAATCCAGCGATTGTGGATATTGAAATGTACCTGTCCCGTTTGGGTTGTACCCAAGATACAAGTCATACCCAAGCGCAGATTCAATTCCGGTAAATTGTCCAGCCACCAGGGAATTGCGAACCATCCAAGGGACGATAACCATTATGACCATTGAAAGGACAATCATCGCCATGAGTCGTTCTCGCAAAAGGAAAAATACCCAAATCACTGCCAGCATTGTAAATGCCTGAGCAACGGAGCGAGTTAGACAAGTCAAACCAAGTAACACCCCAGAAATAATAAACCAGCGAGAGCGATAAATAAATGAAGCAATTTTCCCCCTTCCTTTATTCACAACAGACACGCTCTCCTTTGCTTTAAGCAAAACAAGAATTGATAATAAAACCAGCACAAAAAATAAGTTTTCGGTTGCTAAAGACAAAGGATAAACGACCAGAATTGGGTAAAGAGCAACGATCCAGGCGGAAATATGGGCAAGCTTATCTTTATTTGGAAATAAACGGATTGCCAGGGAATATGAAAGAGGTGCTAACAAAGCCCCCAGTGCTGCTTGAACCGATCGCGCATAAAAAAAGCGATTTGTCCCCATGCCAAATATTAAATATATCAACGCAAGAAAGGATGGGTAAAGTGGTGGACGAAAAGAGGTTAATACGCCACGGGGGTCATAGTTCGTAGAAGCAAGGTCAAGTTTCAGATATGGTAGAACAGTCGGTAAATCCGAAGCCGCGTACCAGCGGTACCCATTTCCGGAAGCAATGGATCGTGCCAACATGTCATACTGGTACATATCGTCCAGGCCGATACCCACATTCCGCATCACAACAACGGGCACAAGCCGGATAATTACTGCAGCCAGGAAAATCCGCAAGGGAAATGTTCGAGGTGTTTTCCACCATCGCATAAAGTCAGCCCATTTCAAAATAGTATTTCCATTCCGGATTTTTAACCTGCATATTCGTAATATGCAAATAACTTATTATGCAGCTAAGATCAAAATTACCTGGCGAAAGAGATATAAATAATTAATCATAGGACTGCTTAACAGCGGCGCGAAAACCAGTATGAGCATCCAACATGGTTTGAAAGGTAAATTCAATCTTTAGGCCGTCCAACCGTTTTACTCCAGGAAGTCGAACTGCGCGATCTACAAACTCGGGCTGACGGAATTCAATGGTCAGCTTCACTGGCAGAGATACCACGAACGGTTGGGGAGCAGACCGGTCTTTTATGCGGAGAACTGCTTTCCGTGCTGTCTCTCGGATTTTCGGTAAAGTCTCTTTAGGAGAATAACACTCTGCGGAAAAATAACCGGAAGCCACTTTTACAACAACAGTCTCCAAAGGTCCAAATAATTCAATAGCCTGTGAACAAGTAGTCTGATCTCCAGTGATCATCAATACCGGGACATGAAAATGGCCAGCCAAAGCACCATTTAACCCATATTCGCCTACCAACATCTCATTTATCCAAACGTTCGAAATCCTGCCACTTGACCAAGTGTGAGCAAGGACAGCACAAGGGGAACCCGCACGGGCATGATATCCAATAAAAACTACCCCGGCTGTAACTTCATCAATCCCCTGCATCATGGACAGGGGTGAGGATCCTCCGGAATTCAGCCTTGCACGAGGATCCGAAATCCTCCAGCAGAATATTGGTACCATCCTCGTGCCCATCCACAACAATAATATCATCTGCCCCAGCTTCGGCTACTCCTGAGATGGCTGAATTCACTTCATCAGTCATGATCTTTCGAAAACGCGAATATTCTGAATGACCAGGGCTCGTTTCCTCCCAGCGAGTGACCCCCGTAACACCTTCCATATCTGCAGCAATCAAAATTTTCATTTCGTTTCCCTTCAATTTAGTGCTTTCATATTTTTTTATTATCCAGGAATGTAAAGCAATTCGGGAATACGCTTGTCTACTCAGCAAAGGTAATAAATCGATTATACTTGACCAACCAAATCCGATGGCTGGATAATTGACAAGAAAAGCCCCGTAAAATTCCCGGGATATTCCGAATTTGATAATTTCTGTGAACTTTTTGGATAAAACAAGCCTCGATAAGCTATTAACCAATCGTTGGTGTTGCTGACTGTTTTTATCATATAAAAATGTGAAATCAGCGAGGTGGATGCGGTGGAGTCCAAGAAATCCCTGACTTCAATCCTTATGTTCCTGGTGGGCGGAATTCTTGTTGTATTAGGACAAAACCTAATTGACGTTTATCCAATTGAACAACGCACAGAACTTCTGTTGCTGCTGGCATTAGGATTAGCCCTGGTAATATTTGGTGTCTGGACCTTCGATAAAGGGTTTCCAAAGTGGTTTACCTATATTAAATCCAGTTTATTAAAAATACTCGATATCGGAGTGGCAATTACTTTGCTTTATTTTAGCCGTGCCAATTGTTATGATTGTTCCATTAGCTGCGGGAAGCGACGCAAAAATGGTCAATCCATTGGCTGCGGTATTTACTTGGATATTGGCGATTTGTCTCGTCGTAGCCGGTTCCTGGGTTCAACCCGCGTCGTTGCGTTGGCCGTCCTGGCGACTTATAACCCTGGCGCTTGGTCTGACTTTATCAGCCTTTCTTTTACGTGCTGTTTTGGCAGACCGCATCCCAATTCTATTAAATGGAGATGAAGGTTCTTCCGGTCTCGCAGCGGCAGATTTTACAAATGGGGTATGGAATAACATTTTTATTACGTCGTGGTATGGTTTCCCGTCCTTTTTTTTCACCATTCCTGCTGGTTTCATCGGGTTATTGGGGCATACCATATACGCATTACGCATACCTTCTGCTCTTGCAGGAGCACTGACCGTCACTGCTTCATTTTTTGTGGCACGGGCAATGTTCGGCAAACGCGCAGCCTGGTTTACCGCAATATTCCTGGCAACTTTCAATTTTCATATTTATTTTAGCCGGATCGGGTTGAATAATATTTGGGACGGGTTATGGTATATCGTGACCATCGGGGCTTTTTGGTATGGATGGGAAAAAGATCGGCGTAATGCTTTCGTTTTAGCAGGTCTATCCCTTGGAATTGCACAATACTTTTATCCGAGCAGCCATACACTCCTGGTCCTAATTTTGGTTTGGGTAATATCTGGCAGCGATTTTTGACCGTCCACGGCTGAAAAAGTCCTGGGTAAACCTTTTAATAACATTCATCGTAGCAATCACCGTTTCTCTGCCATTATTATGGCATTATCTAAAATTCCCGGAAACTTTTTTTGAGCCAATGAACCGTGTTGGTTTATCACTGGCCTGGTTAAACCAACAGGTGATTAACACAGGGAATCCCCTGCCTGGAAAATTATCCTAAACCAAGCTGGCCTGGCGATTGGTTCTTTTACCTATGATCACCTTCAAGCCTGGTATACCCCCGAGACTCCACTTCTAAGACCATTTTCAGCTGCCTTATTTTTAATTGGAATAATTTTATTATTGCTCAGGAAACAGAAATGGCATATTATTCCCTTAATCCTATGGCTGCTAGCTTTCGTGGCAATAGGAGGATTGAGTGAAAGTACCCCAGCAGCGCAAAGATACGTTGCTGTAGCGCCAGCCTGTGCCCTATTAATCGGCTACGGACTAAGCGAAAGTGCGGGGTTGATTGAAAAAGTCTTTCCAAAACGGATGCATTTAATCAATATTATTTCCTTCATCCTTATCGCAGGTCTTGGCAGCGGATGAGTTAAATTTCTATTTTAGAGTATATACCCCTCACAGTTCGTTATCCCTGGCACGCTCCAATGGGGTGATTGCTCAAACTCTCGCAAATTACCTGGAGACAGAGCCCAAAGATACAGAAGTAATATTTTTTGGTTTCCCAAGCATGGGGTACTATTCCATCCCAAGTATCCAGTTCCTGGTGCCTGATGTTAGAGGCATTGATATTAATGAGCCCTGGCCTCCGATAATTAAGCCTGTTTTTACATCAAATCACCTGCTATTCGTTTTCCTACCCAACAATGTTGATCAGATTCCAAAAGTCCAATCGGATTATCCGCTTGGTCAATTAAGCTCTATTCCGGCGGTCGACGGAGAACTGCTTTATAAAACATATGAGGTTAATGTCTCTCCATAATTAACCAGCGGCTTAATAAATTTTGTATGTAGAGAGGAGTCGAAGTGCGATTTTTATTAATATTTACTGCCAAAAAGGTCCATCGAATTTATGGTTGAAATAAAGCGCATTCGTCCCATTGGTATAATATTCATCGAGGCAATTACTCTTATCAGTGCGGCATGGAACGGGCTTCGCTTAGGCAACGTCATTTTCTTTGGAACCACCCTTGATAGGTATGGCGCCCATTCGTTATATATTGCGATTAGCAGCGGGTTTTGGTTGATTACAGCGATAGTGGTGTCAATTGGTATCTGGCAAAGAAGGACCTGGACCCGGGTAGGGACTTTTGTCGGATTGATTGTCTACATTCTTTGGTATTGGTCAGATAGGCTTTTTGTTCAAATGCCACATAGCAACTGGCCATTTACTTTTGTTTATACATTATTACTCCTGGCAATTTTCACATTCATTTTGTTCGGAAAAAACACACGTGTTTACTTCAATTTGCTAGAAAAAAATAAATATTAATAAATCCAGCCTTGGAATCCGGAGAAGTAGATGTCCATTCCTGAGAAAATTCGAAATTTACGCAGCAGGAAAACAGATTCGCGTTTGGGAGGCGGTCCTGAGAGGGTTGAAGCCCAGCATAAGAAAGGGAAATTAACAGCGCGGGAAAGAATAGATTTGCTGCTAGACAAAGGATCTTTTCACGAGACCGACGCTTTCGTTGTTCACCGAACGACCGATTTTGGCCTGGAAGAACATAGATATCCTGGAGATAGTGTGGTGACCGGGTGGGGAACGATCGATGGGAGACTTGTTTATATTTACTCCCAGGATTTTACTGTCCTGGGGGGCAGCCTGGGCGAGGTACACTCCGGGAAAATTTGCAAAATTATGAACCTGGCAATCCAGAATGGTGCGCCAGTCATAGGCATTAATGATTTGGGTGGTGCGCGCATACAGGAAGGAGTTTCGTCCCTGGTTGGATATGCCGATATTTTTCTGCAAAATACATTAGCTTCAGGGATCATTCCTCAAATCTCTGCCATCCTAGGACCGTGTGCAGGTGGAGCAGTATATTCTCCCGCTTTAACTGATTTTGTTTTTATGACTCGGGGCACATCAAACATGTTTGTGACCGGACCGGATGTGGTCAAGGCCGTAACCCATGAAAATGTGACATTCGAAGAATTAGGGGGGGCAGCTGTACACGCAGAAAAATCCGGGGTTTGCCATGTGGCTGCTGAAAGTGAAGCCGATACAATTTACCTGATTCGCAAATTGCTTTCATACTTGCCACAAAATTACCTGGAGGAGCCTCCTTTCCTGCCTAATGGAGACGATTCTCTTCGGACAGATGAAGCATTGGATTTCATTATCCCGGATGATCCTGGAAAACCTTACGATGTTAAGGAGATTATTCGGCGAATTGTTGATAGCGCACAATTTTATGAAATACACGAAGCATTCGCTCAAAACATCGTAGTTGGGTTTTCCCGCTTTGGGGGGCATGTAGTTGGCATTGTTGCCAACCAACCACAGGTATTGGCTGGAGTACTTGATATTGATGCAAGTGAAAAAGCTGCCCGGTTCGTACGTTTTTGTGATGCATTTAATATTCCGATTGTCACTCTTGTAGATGTCCCTGGCTTTATGCCGGGGCCAACCCAGGAACATGGGGAATCATCCGATCTGGAGCAAAATTGCTTTACGCATACTGTGAAGCCACAGTACCAAAAATCACCATAGTGTTACGAAAGGCATATGGTGGTGCTTATATCGTCATGTCAAGCAAACATTTGCGAGGCGATATCAACCTAGCCTGGCCAAGCGCGGAAATTGCCGTCATGGGTCCTGATGGAGCAGTAAGCATCGTTTTTAGGAAGGAAATGGAGAATGCTAACGCACCAGAACAACGTAAAGCTGACTTAATAGCTGAGTACCGAAACAAATTTGCGAACCCATATGTTGCTGCCGAACGTGGCTTTCTGGATGATATTATCGAACCTTCCGAAACCCGGCCGCGATTGATAAATGCCCTTGAAATGTTACAAAACAAACGAGATATAAACCCTGCAAAAAAACATGGGAATATTCCCCTTTAGATACCAGAGGTTCCGGCCAACTCTGCTCAAATTCTGTCTGCACCGCTCGCCTATCTTATAAAAGAACACATTTCCAAATACAATATTACCTATCCGGCTCTTTAAGAGATCATCCATGACCAGAGAACTCAATTCCCGGCTGCAAAAAATTATCCGATATTGTCCGGATATATTTATCTGAGAGTTACCAAAAGCGCTCAGATGAAGATAAATCCAATATAAATCGGTACCTTTCAAACTCAGATTATCGATGGAAACACACTCTGCGAGTTGCACAATTTGGCAAGGTGATCGCAGAGAATGAAGATGCGGATGTGGAGTTGGTGGTGGCTTCCTGCATCCTGCACGATATTGCCTGGTTTGATACAAATTCCGACAACAGCCGTGAACATGGGCGAATTGGTTCAGAAAAAGCAAAACCAATCCTGGAAAGTCTTGGGTACAACAAGGAACAAATTGATACTATTTGCTACGCCATTTCCACCCATGTTGATGAAGATAACCCGGAGACCCTGGAAGCGAAAATTATAAGTGATGCCGATAATGTTGACAGGTTCGGACCATACCGAATATTACAGTGGTGTTTTGCAGATATAGAAGATTACGACAAGTTGGCAACCAAGCTCGCGAGACAGGATCGATCGCCTTGAGCAATATCGCAAAAATAACCCCCTATTTACATCCACCGGGCAACAATTATTTGCTGAACAACTTAATCTACAGATCCGGTTTTTTAGTGAATTTGTCGGGGAAAAAGAACTAAGCGTAATGCCACGAATATAATATGTTCAAGAAAATTCTAATTGCCAACCGGGGAGAAATAGCAGTTCGGATTTTGCGTGCCTGCCGGGAACTTGAAATCAAAACCGTGGCAGTCTATTCAACTGCGGACCGGCAAGCGCTGCATGTGCGATATGCGGACGAAGCGTATTTGCTCGGACCTTCCCCGGCTAAAGAGTTGTATTTACGTGGCGATAAAATTATCGACATCGCCCGAAAATGTGCTGCAGATGCAATTCACCCTGGTTATGGTTTCCTGGCGGAACGCGCTGATTTTGCCGCGGCATGTGAAGCTGCCGGCTTGGTTTTTATCGGACCAAAGGCTTCTTCAATTGCTGCTATGGGAGATAAAGCTGTAGCCAGAGCAACCGTAGCAAAAGCTGGGGTTCCAGTTGTTCCCGGGTCTGAGGGGGAAGGGCCCCTAAGGGATGATGAATTACTTGCAATCGCCCCGAAAATTGGATTCCCATTAATAATCAAAGCAGTATCAGGGGGTGGAGGAAAGGGTATGCGGGATGTCAAGAACATAGAAGAAATGCCCGACCTAATTCAGTCGGCCCGCCGTGAGGCAGAATCTTCCTTCGGCGATGGGAATGTATATTTGGAAAAACTTATCGATGGAGCCCGGCATATTGAATTCCAAATTATGGCTGACCAATTTGGAAATGTTGTCCATCTGGGGGAAAGCGAGTGTTCCATTCAACGCCGCCACCAAAAACTAATTGAAGAATCGCCTTCCCCGTTTTTAGTAAACGACCCAGCCTTACGTGAGCGAATGGGAGTTGTAGCAGTTCAAGCCGCGCAAGCGGTTGACTACGCCAATGCCGGTACAATCGAATTTCTCGTAGATACAAATCGGAAATTTTATTTCCTGGAAATGAATACGCGGTTGCAAGTAGAGCACCCAGTAACCGAGGTAGTCACGGGCATGGATATCGTAGCCGAACAAATCCGAGTGGCTTACGGTTTGAAAATGAGCCGAAAGCAAGAGGATATCCAATGGCGTGGCGCAGCAATTGAATGTCGTATCAATGTTGAAGACCCCTATAATGGGTTTTTACCTTCTTCTGGGTGTATAACCCTGACCCAACCTCCAACCGGCCCAGGAGTGAGAATTGATTCAGGAGTTTATGCAGGTTTCGAGATTTCACCTTTTTATGATCCACTGATATCAAAATTGATCGTATGGGGAGAGACACGTCCGCAAGCCATTACCAGAATGCGGAGAGCATTGGAGGAATACAAAATTGTCGGTGTGCGCACAAATATTCCCTTCCATCAAACCATGATGGATACCTACCCATTCGTTACAGGAAAATATGATACACGCTTTGTTGAAGAGCAATTCTCCATGCTGGATGCTGCTGAAAACCGTGAAATGTATTTGGATATTGCTGCATTGATGGCAACCCTTGTAGCACACGGTCAAATGGAACACCGGACGCAAAAATACGAAAGTCCCGAGCAAAAATCGATCTGGAAATGGAGTAATCGCCAGGCAAGGTCAACCAGATGAAATACATTGCAGAAGTTGATGACCTCGAATTTCCTATTGAAATATTGGATGACCATCATATTTGTTTTGGAGGGGAAATTATCGAAGTAGATATGGCTGCCGTCAGTGACCAACCGCTATATTCATTAATCATGAACGGAGAATCATTCGAGGGATACGTTTATCCCGATGAACACAGTTGGCAAGTTTTATTGTTAGGGCGTTCTTATTTAGTTTCCATTGAAGATGAGCGTGAGAAAAGATTGAGAACAACTGACAATATTCATGTGACCCCAGATCGGGAATTTACCCTAAAAGCTCCGATGCCCGGGCTGGCCATTGCGGTGCCAATTGAAGAAGGGCAAAGAGTTGAAAAAGGTCAGATTCTAGTGATTTTAGAATCCATGAAAATGCAAAATGAACTAAGAGCACCATTTGCTGGAAATATCGCACGCCTGAAAATTAAATCAGGAGAAAGTGTCCAGCAAAAACAATTACTTTTGAGTATTGTTGCGTCAACTCCCGATCACCAAACGACGCAGAAATAACTGGATGAATTTGCGCACGTGAATTTTATACTATTATATTTTCACGCTCCCATTTTGCCTTTTGAACAATACATTCAAAATCTATTAGTTTGGGAATTAAAGCTCTAAATTGCTTTAAATTTCCGGTGGTAAATAATTTAGGTATGGGGAAACCAGTCGCAAAATTCCGCAGTTCGTGTGATTCCAATACTTTTCCCACCTGGCGTGCAACTGCAGGAGCAGGGTCAATAACATCCACATTCGGCCCTACTATCTCTTGAATTAATGGAATGACAAACGGATAGTGGGTGCACCCTAAAACAACTGTGTCTATTCCTTTCTGCAACATGGGAACCAACGCAGATTTGAGGATAGCGCGTGTCTGTTTTGATACCAGTTCACCTCGCTCGATCTCCTGGACTAATCCCGGGCATGTGTTTTGAATCAATGTCACATTATCTGCAAAACGCTCGACCACAGAAGCATACAACCCACCTTTAAAAGTTGCCGGTGTAGCCAATACACCAACCACCTTTGTGTGAGTCATTTCTGCAGCAGGTTTTACCGCGGGTTCCATGCCAACTATCGGAATCTTAGGAAAAGTCTTCCGTAAATTCTTGAGCGCCACCGCTGAAGCGGTATTGCATGCGACAACTATCAATTTTGCGCCCATATGGATTAATAAACCGGTAATAGCGTGGGAAAACTCGAGTATTTCTTTACTGGGTCGAACCCCATATGGCACGTGACCCTGATCTCCTAAATATAGAATTTCTTCTCCAGGAAGTTGCTGTCGAATTGCCCGCAACACCGATAGCCCTCCTACTCCAGAATCAAAAATACCTATCGGTCGATCATCGTCTTGGGTGCTTATTGGCATCATGTAACCGCCTCTGCAAGCGCATTAAACAGACTTCGCATGCCAGGCTGATCTCCCAACCATTCCGGGTGCCATTGAACAGCAATTCCAAAGGGATAATCCGGTAATTCAAACGCTTCCACCAACCCGTCTGGAGCTAATGCAGATTGCATAAGAGATCCAGATAGCTCTTTCAACCCCTGGTGGTGCAAGCTGTTTACATATAATTTCGTTTCTCCCAATATTTTTCCCAGGTGTGTGTCCCCTGATACCTCAACCTGATGTGCCAAAAAAGAACGTGGAAATTGGGGATAATAATCATGCTTGATAGCTCCAGGCATTTGATCGGTAATATCGGTAAACAATGTACCACCCATTCCCACATTGATCAGCTGAAATCCCCGGCAAATCCCCAAAAAAGGTTTCCCTAATTTTACAGAGGCAGCGAGCAACGCCAATTCAAGTGCATCTCGTTCTGGATCCTCTTCCGATATCCGCGAGTGTGGGAGACCGCCAAAACGTTCAATAGCAATATCCCCTCCTCCAGTAAACAGGATCCCATCCAGATGATCAATTAGAAGGTTTATTTTTTCGATCGGAAGACTGGATGGAATTAGGATCGGCACAGCTCCAACCATGCACAAAGAATTTATGTATGCACGTTGAAGGGCGGTAATTTCAAACCCTTCCTCGTTTTTACCTTGATAAGTTGTAACTCCAATAATTGGGGAACCCATATCGACTCCCAAAATATAAAAGGGCGCAGAACCTTCCTGCACCCTTTTATTGTAAGCTATTTTTTAATTATTCGAATTTCTGCTTCAGGTGAGCCTTTTTCCCAGTAAGTCCGCGCAAGAAATATAACTGCGCCCGCCTGACATGAGTGTGACGGTCCACAACAACTTTATCGATGCGCGGGGATAAAAACAAGAATGTACGTTCAACGCCAATTCCGTTAGACGCTGTTCGACGAACGGTGAAATTGGCATTATTGCCGCCCTTTCGTCGGCGGATAACCGTCCCTTTGAATTCCTGGATACGCTCGCGATCACCTTCCTTGATCCGTACATGAACACTAACCTGGTCTCCAGCTTTAAGTTCGGGAATATTGGGGTTAGCCGTTGTTCTAAAATTTTGATTCAAATCAATCATCGCAGGTTTTCCTTAAATCAGAGTTATTGCTTAAGTGGTGCGGGGCGAGATTATAACATGCGTGGGGAAATGGGACAAGCCCAATATTCGGGTATAATTTCCGGGTCAGCCCCCGTAGCTCAATGGATAGAGTAATGGACTTCGAATCCAGTGGTTGGGAGTTCAAGTCTCCCCGGGGGCGCAGTGCGCAGG
The DNA here is from genome assembly GCA_963741635.1 of uncultured Chloroflexia bacterium. Lineage (GTDB taxonomy): Bacteria > Chloroflexota > Anaerolineae > Anaerolineales > Villigracilaceae > UBA877. The sequence continues at coordinate 58,744 of CAVUIO010000013.1, read as the reverse complement.
AGGCTGGTTATCTGGCCTCCTGCATTTGTTTCCCAGGTAACCAAAAGGTAAAGATTGCGCCATGATTTACCGGATCATTCTCTACTTAATTATCCCATGGTGGATTTCCACCACCTGTTTGACAATCGCCAGCCCGAGGCCTGTCCCCGGCGCGCCCGAATCATGGCCTGCTTTACCTCGATAAAATCTTTCGAACAAATGGGGTAAATCGCTATCATTAATTCCCAACCCCGTATCTTGAACTCGGAATCCCACCCAGTCTTCGTCGCCACGCACTTCCTTCATTGTGGTTACCAAAATGCTTCCCCCCCGTGGAGTATAGTTCATCGCGTTAGTTAATAGATTTGAGACTGCCTGTGTGAAAGTTGGCTCATCCAGCCATACTGATTCAAGTTGTGGTTCCAGGTGGGTATTTAGCGCAAGTCCGCGTTCTTCAGCCAAGGAACGACGATCATTTACGAGAGTTCTGAATTAGCGTATTAATATCACTTGGAATAAACCTGGGCCTGATCTGACCAAGATCAAATCGAGATAAGTCAAGTAATTCTTCAATTAATGTCCTCAAGCGCTGCAATTCCCTGCCGATAACTTCCAACCGTTCTGTTGATTTAATGTTTGGTTGTGCTCGCAACATTTGGTAGTAAAGGACCAGGTTGGTAAGCGGCGTCCGTAATTCATGGTTAACATTAATAATAAATTCAGACTTTAGTTGATCCGCCGCCTGCGCTTTTTGCAATGCTGTTTGAAGCTCTGCAGTTCTTTCGGATACACGAATTTCAAGCTCGGCTGCATGCTGGATCATTTGCTCGTTCAGTTGAGTTCGGTGGATGGCATTACCGGCGATTTCAGTCAATGTTACCAATAAATGAGCATTTTCAATCGTGAATTCACGGGGCAATTTTGTCGATGCGAATAAAACTCCAATCGGTTTCTGTTCGCTATGAATAGGTAAACATATCGCGCTGCATTCATCCGGAACCAATTTCCGCATTGCATGGGAGGTTAATGAGTCTTGCGCGACATCATGAGAAAAATAAATATCTCCGGTGGTAAATACCTTCCCCGGCAAGCTTTCATTCAACTCCAATTCCAAGTTGTCTAATTTTTTACACCAACCGCGTCCAATAACTTGATTTAGTTTGCCACGCTCGGAATTTATCAGCCAGATTCCTCCTGCGTCAACATCCAAAATATTTAAAGTTTCATCGACCAGGAGCGGCAGCATTTCCTGTAATGATTGCGCCAGCCGCAAGGATTTTGAAACCTTATTCACGGCTTCCAATTCATCGAGTCGAACTGTTGTTTCTTCAAATAGTTTAGCGCGTTCTGCTGCAGAACCCACCTCCCGCCCAATCGCTTCCACCAACGCAATCTCTTCTGGTGTCCAATGGTGCAACTCTTTCGAGGCGACTGCCATACCACCGATCTTATTCTCCTTAGATAAAAGAGGAACAATAATCGTTGAATTTATACCTGCTGACAAAAATAATTCGGTGTATTTATGTTTATTCTTTCTCCAATCATCGACAACAACGGGTTGCGTTTGAGAGCCCCCCGTCATCAAGGCAGAATTTGAAAAAATCTTATTAATTGCGTCTGGAATATTTTTTGATGCTAGCATTTGAGTTCCGCGGGTAGACCAGGAAAGCCAAAATGATCCCATTTCCATATCCAAGGCACGTAATGCTTGCTCCAGAGTGGTCGTGAGAATCTCTGCTGGATCTGTCCCTGCACGAGCTGTCACCGAAATAATCGAATTCAAGACTTCCTGGTGCATTGCTCTTCGCCGGGTTTCTTCAAATAAGCGTGCGATTTCAACAGCCGCCCCTGCATGAGCAGCCAACATTTCCAGAAGCACGCCGTCCTCGTCAGTATACATATTCGGTTGGTAACTCTGAACCGAAATCATTCCAATTATCCGTTCGCCTGCTCTCATTGGAACTGCAAGAATTGATCGGGTCATACCTTCGCTGCTAAATAATAATGGCTCAATATCCTGGGTTGAAATTTGAAAATCCTGAATCGAAACCGATTTCCCCGAAGTAATAACCTTACTTGAAATGCCCTGCCCCAAGGTGAATATATTCCCTGGGTAACGTACCCCCCGAGAAATTAAATATACCCCATGGATTTCCTGACTGGAATTGTCAAATAATGTAATTACAAATACATCGGCGGGCATTAGTTGAACAGCCGCTTTATGGACCGCCAGATACACATCTTCAGGGTTTTGGCTTGATCTCGCGACTTCCTGGCTTGCTTGATGAAGGATAGAACGGCGTTCTGCACCATGGATCGCCTCTTGATAGAGATTAGCATTCTCAATCGCACTAGCGGTCTGGGCTGCAAGCGTGGACAAAATTTGTTGATCATGAGCAAAAAAGGCATTTGTAGCTGGATTTTCCACGTTTATGCATCCAATGGTTCTACCGCTAATAATTAGCGGGACGCAAAGAACGGATTTTGTATTTGCATTTTCTGGAGTAAGGTTGTTAAATGTAGCAGTATCTCCACATAAAAATGGTTGCCCTGCTGAACAGACCCACTCTACAATTTTCACTTTTTCATCAAATATTAAATCTTGCTTCTGATCTTGGTCGAATCGCGGTTCGTCTTCCACACCTAGATAGTCACTATGCGCAATTTTTTTTGCTTTTTTAGTCATAGGATCAATCAACCAAATCGAACTGTTTTTCCAACTCATAAGTTGTTCGAGGGTTTCCACGATTTGTTGTGCGATTGAATGAACGCTATTGATTTGAATGGCAGCCAAACTGGTTTGATAAAGCAGCTGAATTTCAAGAAGTCTTTGTTGAGTTCGATTAAGAGAGAAACATTATTGACAGCTCCCGCAATCGTATCTGCAAAAACCGCCAGAAGGTCTACCTCGGCCTGGGTATATTTCCTCAATCCTTTTTTATCCCCTTTTTCAGTTTCATAAACTGCGACAACCCCTATCAGTTTGTTGGCATGCTTCATTGGCACAACAGCTACCGCGGTTACAATTTCAGGTAAAAATTCCGAAGAACGGTCCGTCCATGATTGATAATCATCAATGACCATCGGTTGCAGGGATTGCGCCACTTTTCCGGTAAGTCCCTCGCCAATTTTCAAAAAGGTTCCTCTGGTTCCAAGCCTACCGGTTGATACGACCTCCGCAATCTGATTCCGCCCTTCATCACTTAAGTAGATTATGCAACCCTGAGATTTCAGTAAGTATGTAATCCGCTCAGCAACTTTACCAAGCAAAGTATTCAGATCCTGTTGCGTCGCCAAGTCCCGCCCAGTATCATAGAGAGCAGCCAATTCATATACACGGCGACGATAGCGTTCTTCACTTTCTTTAATAGCGGCTTCAAACCGTTTCCGGTTAATCGCCATGGCAACCTGGGAAGACACAAACTCAAGAATTCTCTTTTCTCTTTCTCCGTATAATTCCGGATCTGAATAACTCTGAACCACCATCACTCCAATTACTCGAGATTCTACGAGTAACGGAACACCCAACCAAATTGGAGAAGGTACGCCGACAAGTTCAATTTCGCCCTGCTCGCACAACTGATCGTGCAGAGCCAAGTCAACCAACTGCGATTTTCCTGTTCTTAATATATATTCGGTTAATCCTTTGCCTAAACTGCTGGGTTTTGGGGGGGTATCCACCACATCTACAAAATATGGGAAACTCAATATATTTTGTTCTTCATCATATAAGGCGATATAAAAATTATCTGCATTCATAACTTCCGCAATAATTTTATGAACTGCAGAAAAAAGATCATCCAATCCCTTCGATTGATAAGCAGAAATAGCAATTCTATAAACTGCGTCTTGCAGTAACTCCCCGCGTTTGAACTCAGTGATATCGAAAATGGTGCAAATCACTGCCTGTTCATTATCGAAAAAGACAGGGGACGTAGTTAGGTCAATCCAACGCTCATCCATTTTTTTTGTGACTATTTTATATTCGCCGTGAGTATCGGGGGATTTGCCCCGGTTAATATTTGTCCCCCACTCACGAATTTGGATTTTAGACGCTCCTGAGAATAACTCAACAAAATTAAACCCCATTAGTTCTTGTTTGGTAAACCCAGTCAGGGTTTCAGCTGCGGAATTTGCATATAGTAATTTGAGATCCCGGATAATTAATATGGCAGAAGCTGTTAATTCTGTCAGGAGTTGTAATTGATCACTTGGATCCTTTTTATTATCTGGATTTATTGGTGCAGGAGAATTTTTATCCGTATCAATCGACATCTGCTCCCTCATCCGACGTGACAATTATATTTTGGAATAAGTATAGCACCAGAATTCGGCCAAAAAAAGCAAAGTATATTCGAGCAAATAATGGGTACCGTTTGGGGAAGTATTACCCGAAATTGCGAAATTATGGGTTATTGGGTGGCGATGATATTTTAATACATTCAATTAATACCTCTAAAGCCATTCTTGGGGAAGGCAAAATGGTTCTGAGTGGGGAAAGCGTTTATAATATATCTAAACAAAATAAACTAGTAACGAAAGAAATAATTATGCCAGAAGAACAACTATCCTCTTTATCAAGACATAAAATCGCTATTCTAATCGACGGCGATAATGCCCAAGCCAACCTATTACCACAGACACTCGTTGAAGCCGGAAAATATGGTTTGGTGACAGTGCGCCGAATTTACGGGGACTGGACCACTTCCAGTATGAATTCATGGAAAGATGTGTTAAATTTCCATGCCGTACAACCCATCCAGCAATTTCGTTATACAATCGGAAAAAATGCCACCGACAGCGCGATGATCATAGATGCAATGGATCTTCTCCACTCCGGTGTCGTCGATGGATTTTGCCTGGTTTCAAGTGACAGTGATTACACTCGTCTCGCAACTCGCATTCGCGAGACCGGGGTCTTTGTGATGGGGATCGGCGAGAAAAAGACTCCAAAACCGTTTGTAAATGCATGCGATGTGTTCGTGTACACTTCAAACCTTATGACCGAACATAAATCAACCCGGACAGCGACACCAAGGCAAAGCCAGCGGCGAAAAAAGACAACCCCATCGGTCGGAACGACTACTGCGCCGGTTATAACCCCTGCCCCTGCTACAGTTCCAGCCCCCTCCCCTGAAGCTGATGCTGAAAACGATCCCATGCCGATTATTCGACAAGCATATGAAATCGCGCAGCAAGAAGATGGGTGGGCACGTCTTGATCACATGGGCAATGCACTTTATCAACTTGATCCGGGGTTTGACCCTCGAACTTACGGTCACCGACAGCTTTCCCGAATGATCGCCAGCTACAAAGAATTATTCCAAATGCGCACCCAGGAGATTGATGGGTCGACACTATTTTATGTAAAAATGAAGGAATAGTATTACTCATATAATGGGAAATTTCCATAGTTTTCATTGGTAAATTGCCCCTCCCAGTAATCCTTATTTATCGGTAGCAAAGGTAAAGCTATGAAATCGAAAACCCTAATGTTTATTCATGGAATGTACATGAATAACAGATGTTGGGAATATTGGATTAGTTATTTTCAAGAAAGGGGGTACAAATGTATCTCTCCCGCCTGGCCAGGCAGAGATCAACCAGTGGATATTCTACGCCATCGACATCCAGATGCGAATCTTGGGGAATTGACATTACTCGCGTGGTTAAACAGTATACCGAGAAGGTAAAATTACTGAGCGAGAAACCAATTATTATTGGGCATTCCATGGGTGGATTGATCGTTCAGTTATTGCTTCAACAAAATCTTGCTCTTGCTGGTGTTGCAATCGACTCTGCTCCTCCCATGGGATTAATTACCGCCAAGTGGTCCTTTCTAAAGTCCAATTGGCCTCATATTACTCCATTTATTTCGAAAGAGAAACCTATTGCCATGACCTTCGAACGGTTTCAATATACTTTTGTCAATTCAATGCCGCTAGCTGATCAAAAATTAGCTTATGAAAAATATGTGGTGCCTGAATCCCGACAAGTCCCACTAGAGGCGCTATCAGCCAGAATAGACTTTTCAAAACCTCATCCACCCTTACTTTTCATTTCCGGGGGAGCAGATCATATTGTCCCGGCAGCATTGAATAAAGCCAACTTTAACAGGTACAAGCGATCCGCTTCGAAAATTGATTACAAAGAATTCCCCGGGAGAGTCCACTTTACAATTGGGCAGCAAGGGTGGGAAAATGTAGCAAATTATATTCTTGCCTGGCTGGGGGATTTAAAACTATAAAATCAGAAAATATCAACGAACGAATATTGTGTAGAGAGTGATTTGATGACTCGGTATCAACATCGGATTCATCCAAGAATCATTTCATAATCAATAAATTGGGGAAATATAATAAATGGTGATGACCTTGGTACATGGAGCGTCAGGCAGATTTATTGGTTAGTTCACAGTAAACATCAATAATCTGGCGTGCGATTATCCCCCAATCATATTTTTGAGCATATGCAACCGCATTCCGTCCCATTTTATTGCGGAGAGATTCTTCTCCCAGCAAAACGGTCAATTTTTCGCAAAGAGCAATGTTGTCCTCAGCAGGTACCGTATAGCCGGTAATTCCATCCTGTACAAGGAACGCCAGCCCACCCACCTGAGAGGCAATAACAGGAGTCCCGCACGCCATCGCCTCCAGCGCCACCATACCGAAAGATTTCATAGTGGGATGGCATCACGACCACCTCAGCGGCTGAGTAATAATAAGGAAGGGTATCCTGCCCGCGCTTCCCAAGGAACACGACCATTTTTCCAACTGTCAGTTCATCACATAAGTTTTGTAACCGCACCATCTCTTCGCTCATCTCAGAATTAACAGCTTCAGGATCGCCGCCGATGACCGCCAAATGAACTGGTTCTTTTAAATTTTTTAGGGCAAGGCAAGAGACAGCCTGGATCAGGGTGGCCACTCCTTTTAGCGGCTCGATACGTCCAACAAACAATATCATGTGATCATCCGGTGCCAACCCAATAAATTGGCGCGCCTCATCCGCCGGAATTGGATAGAAATGACTGGTTTCCACGCCAGGGGGAATCACAATTACCTTGGCAGGATCGGCTTTGTAAAGCCATTCGAGTTGGGCCTGCTCTGCAGGAGTGGCTGCGACAATCCGGTCAACACGATCGATCACCTTGCGCTCGCCATTAATCCTGTAGCTTCCTTCCCTTTCCGCATCATTCCTGGCAACCCGGTTTTTCATCTCCCCCAAGGTATGAAACATCTGCATGATTGGAAGTTTTCCCCACCTGTCCGATAATGCTTCGGCTGCCAACCCCGACATCCAATAATGACTGTGAATCAAGTCATACTTGATCGCTTTTTCGTTTGCGAATTGACGGATACCATCAACAAATTGGGGAACGTACCCCGCCAGTTCGTTTTTTGGCACAGGAAACTCGGGTCCAGCGGGAACGTGGACGACCCGGTTACCAAATCCCAAATCATGGAGGATATGGGGCACGTGTTCATCCTGAGAACGTGTAAATACGTCCACATGGACACCCAACCGTCCCAATTCCTTTGTCAAATCACGAACATAAACATTCATTCCCCCCGTGTCTTTGCCACCCAATGTCGCGAGCGGGCATGTGTGGTAGGAAAGCATGGCAATATTCACGATGTTAGTATAACATGTACCCGTCACCTTGAATGCGACGGGTAGCTATAGTATAATCCCGCAGCTATGATCTGCCGCCATAGCTCAGTCGGTAGAGCAGACGTTTCGTAAACGCCAGGTCAAGAGTTCAACTCTCTTTGGCGGCTTTTCTTTCACCTCCAATATATATAATTAATTGGAGGTTTTTTGTTGGCAGCCTGATCGAGTTTGTCGATGGGGTTTAAATAACGGGGGAAAACCACCGACCAGTTTATTTGTGTTTCAAATTGGGAGGGGTAGGACGAATAGGTTCGAATACCCATTTTGCACGCAAAATCAAATTTCATGAGAATGGCAGTCTATTTTATCCAAATAGAATAATATATACCCGCTGGCTGAAAGAGACATGATTGGAATTATCTTAGCACCACTCCAAATCAGAGAGACGGGTGTCAAAGTATGAACTCCACCAACATTGAAGAAACGAGTTCCAAGGCAGTTGTTACATGGTGATGTGCGCTTCCCTCCCAGGGACCGTCAATTGAAAAGGCACGCCAGCCTGATGAGACCAGCGTGCCCGTTCGAAATGTTCGCACCATTTCGGATTTACTTCAAAAATCAAATATTACTACAGGCGGATGCGAAAGATTTATCATGATAGGGAAAATGTTCCAAGAAAAATCGTAATTCGTGTTGGAATATCAAGAATTCATGGCTATACGAATATTACTTAGTATTTTCTTTCATTGCCTCAGAAAATATTCCCAATGCGTCGTTGATCTGCGACTTGGTGACCACCAAGGGGGGAATCCAGCGGATGACGTTATCGTACGTTCCGCATGAAAGGAGCAGAAGCCCACGTTCCTCGCAAGAATGGATAACCGCCTTGGTAATGGACTTTTCAGCGGGTTTCCCTTTTATTGTGAACTCAGTGCCGATCATAAGTCCGAGGCCGCGCACATCTCCAATCAGGGAATATTCTTCCTGTAGTTTACGCAAACCGGTGGTTAGTTGAACACCGCGGCGGGCGGCATTACCGGGCATATCCTCCTCGCGGATGGCGCGGATGGTGGCTACGCCGGCAGCACAAGCCAATGCATTCCCCCCGTAAGTACCGCCATGGGAGCCCGTCTGCCATTTTTTCATGAGATCCAACCGGCTGAATACCCCGGATAACGGCAAGCCAGAAGCAATCCCCTTGGCAACTGTCATAATGTCGGGAACCACCCCGTAATGGTCCTGTGCAAACCATTTTCCTGTTCGACCAAACCCTGACTGGACCTCATCGAAAATCAGCATGATCCCGGTGCGGTCACAGATGAGGCGCAATCCTTTCATAAAATCTGCAGGTGGGGCGACATAGCCTCCTTCACCCAATTCCGGTTCGATCAAGATGGCAGCGGTTTCAGCCGGAGAGGTTTGAGAGAGAAGGAGTTCTTCCAAAGCTCCCAAACAATATTCAGTGGTTTTAGCCTCGTTCATCCCCAATTTATACGCATACGGATACGGTGTGACAAATACGCCGGCCGGCAACGGCTGATAGCCCGAGCGGTAGATGGTTTTAGAAGTCGTGAGAGCCATTGCGCCGGCTGTGCGACCATGGAAACTGCCCGAAAAAACAATGACATTTGGCCTGCCCGTGACCGACCGAGCAAGCTTGACCGCCCCTTCTATGGCCTCAGCACCGGAGTTGGCAAAAAAGAATCCATCAATCGCCGGGGGGACAATCGTTCTTAAATTCTTCAATCAACTGCAGCATAGGTTTGTGAACCACAATATTAACCTGGGCATGCAAGAATAACCCGGCCTGTTCGCGGATGGCTGCCACCACTTTAGGGTGGCAATGACCGGTATTGGTTACCCCAATTCCACATGTGAAATCAAGGTATTTCCTGCCATCTTCTGCATAAATATAACATCCCTCTGCATGATCAGCCTGGATGGGGAAATTGTGCGACCAAACAGGGGACATGTGAGGAAAATTAGCATCATAAAGTTCAGACATTGGATTCACCTTTTAGTTATAGAATATTCAGGGGAGGAATAAATCCTCCCTGATAGATCTAGATTGGAAGATATTCGGCAGCCCACTCAACGCTGGACTTTTTTAGGGATTCTATGGTCGGGACGCCATCCGATGTCCATTCATGCATCTCATAATACATATTGAGGGCGTCTTCAAATTCCTTCCTGCCCACAGCCAATCCCGAAGTTGGCCCGGTTCCACCCAGGGGCGTAAAAAATTTCTTGGGCAAGGCATCGTCCTTACGGGTAAAGCCTTCGCGGGCGTTAAACGTGCGCATAAGATTAATCCGGCGAAGGCCAACCTGGATAAGTTCATCTATGGTCACGTCCCAGCCCGTGACCGCCTTGACCATCATGGCAGTCTCAACAGGCCCAAAAAGGCACCAAGCTGGACCGTAAACGAACTGGCACAAGGTAAGCGAGTCCATCATGCTATAAAATGCCTGACCAAGGTAAGCAAATTTCACCTTGCCTTCACCAAGCGACATAGGCTCCTGGGCTTCTGTAAGCCCCATTGTGGCAAGTCGGCTCAAATATAACTCTGAAGCCATCCCTTTTTCGTACATCCAATCATGTTCGCTGGATTGGTGGTCGGCACCGAAAGGATTTACCGCATAAATCAGGGCGAGGGATCGCTTAGCCTGCGGCATATGAGCCGGGGGTTCTTCGTTTTTACACGTAAGCAGGCATTCGTCGGCACCCTTCCCCCACACAAGAGCCGCGCGAGCAGAACCTTCGGCAAGTATTGGCCCAAGCTTGCCGCTTTTCGTCACAATCTGATTAAGGACTTCGAGCATGGCATCCGCGTTACCAAATTTCAAGTCGATTCCCCCGGTATCTTCTTTATTGATTATCCCTTTCTCATAACATTCCATGGCAAAGGATATAGTCGCTCCACAAGAAATCGTATCGACCCCGTGCATGTCGCATACCTGGTGCGCCATAGAAATTGCCGCCAGGTTGTCAATGCCACAATAGGAACCAAATGTTGCCACCGTTTCGTATTCCGCTCCCCCGTAAATAGGATCGATCTTATATTTACCTTCGGTGATTTCAACCACCCGTTTACAGCGGACCGTACAGGCATAACAAGTATCCCTGCTTCTTCAAAATCGTAGCTGCCATCCGTTCTCCGCTGATGGATTCAGCTCCTTCGAACTGTCCCTCATTATAATTACGTGTTGGAAGCGTTCCAAATGAGTTTTGCGGCATGACGACACCGGCAGTGCCCAAGCGACCGAGACCTTCAACGTCAGGATTGCCAGGAATCCACTGAGCGCCGGTTTTATTCAAAGCAGCCAAAGCTTTTGGATCGGCTATTTGAGGTTTTTGATGACCGCGAACAACGATCGCTTTAAGTTTTTTACTTGCCATGACCAACCCCATGCCTGTGCGACCGTTTAACCGGTTAGCCATATTTACAATCCCAGAGAACCGCACACCTTTTTCGGCAGCGGGACCAATTTGCATCACTTGCGCTTTCTCATCGCCCACTTCCCGCTTTAATAACGCATCCACCTCCCCAGTTAGTTTCCCGATCAAATGAGCGGCATTATGCAACTCGGGTTTTCCATCCAGGATGGTCAAATAAACCCACTCCCTGGACTGCCCCTTGAAAATAACCCCATCATACCCGGCGAATTTAAACTCTGCTGGGAAAAAACCACCCGCCTGCGAGTCTCCGATGGCACCGCTCATGGGAGATTTGGCATTCACATTAATGCGACTCTGCCCGGCAATTGCGGCTCCAGTAACCACACTGGGGAAAACAGTAAGCAGGTTACCGGGTCCGAGCGGATCATCACCCTTCTTCATCTCGCGCAGGATGTAATAGGTGCCCATGGCACCGCCACCCATATAGGTCCGATAGAAAGATTCGGGCTGCGTCTCCACTTCCATTTTGCCGGAGGTAAGGTCAACCCTCAATATTTTCCCATGATAACCGAATGGCATTTGAGCCTCCATAAAATTCTGCCCCTCCCTTCACAAGGGAGGGGCAGAAAACAATAGGGTTTATTCTTCCGCTGGTGCTGCGTAGGGATTTACATCAGGTATACCCGGTTTTATCCATTTGCGGATTGGGAAATACACTATTGCCCCAATTACCATGGCGTACAAAGCCCATGAGATGGAGATCCAAGCCAGTATCCAGGTAATTGAATACTACCGCAAGGGTGACAATGGCTGTCATCAATATTGTAATCAGAGACAACCCAAACCAACCACCAGGAACCTTCACGACGAGGACGATCACGGTCTGTAAACCGCAAAACCCAAAGAGCAAAGAAGCAAGCCAACAGCACAAGCATGTTCAGGAAAACATCGATCACCACCAACGCTTGAAATGCAGACAGCGAAAATATGGAATAAATTACTCCAACAACCAGAATAGATACCCAGGGGGTCCCATACTTCGGATGCACCTTAACCATGAACTTGGGCATCATTCCATCTTCCGCCAGGGCAAACGGGATGCGGGTTCCTCCCAAACCGTTTCCAATAAATAGTCCGATCATGGATAGGATTGCGGCAAATGAAACCAATCCGCCCATAATCGCTCCCAGAGGGCTACCGGTCTCACCCATTAAGTTATCCGCGACAACCCGGGCGATATCCGGGAACCACCACCCGGTGGAGGCAGTTGGTTCAACTCCCCAATCGAGCAGTTTCGCTCCCACTTCTTCGGGGACATCGGCGATTATGCCTACTTCAGTATCAGAAGCGTCCAACCCCCAAATTGTGTACCTGCCGTCGGCACCAGCTCCGCCATATAAACCCGCTACCGTAGGAATGGTATAAGTGGCGACCGTGGCAATAAGAACCAGAACCATCGCCAGGGGATAGGTTTTCTTGGGATTGACCACTTCATCACCAGCAGCAGTCGGTAATTCCCAGCCCATATAGTTCCACATGGCGACATAAATGCCCGTTCCCAAGGCAGGAATTAAGGTCTGGAATGAGACCGCTTCCCCATTCGTCAGGAATGGGAGATGAATTGTCTGCCCGCTCTTGATCCATGCGGCAATACCAATGATCGACATGAGAACCAATGGGACCATCATGACAACACCCAACCAGTCGGTGGTCAAACCGGTAAGGCGCGCACCCCGGACATTCAGGTAACTGATCAACCAGATCAGAACTATCGAAACGATGAATGAAAGGACGGTACCAGAAATGAATAACCCGCCAATGGTAACTCCGACATTCAACGCGGGGATAAAAAAGGCCAAGTAAGTGGCAGCAAGGACCGGGTAAATGGAAACATCGACCCAGGAAACCACCCAGTTCATCCAGCCACCCATAAAGCCTACGAAGGGACCAAACGCTTTTTTAAGCCAATGGTAGTATCCGCCTTCAACCGGCATCATCGATTGAAGCTCCCGCACCATAAGCATATTGGGGATGCTAAATACGAGCGGGGTTACCAAAAGAAGAACGATGGCAAATCCAGGTCCAGACAGGCTGACCATGGGTTCCGCCCCAAATGAGCCACCGCAGACGGTGAAATAGATCAAACCGAACAAAGGCAGAAGAGTCAACTCCCTTTTAAGTTTGCTCTTTTCCACCTGGGTAAGGGCCAATTTTTCAGACATTGTTTTCCTCCTCCGAATTCAATTCCATTTTGGATAGTCAAGACAAGGGACGATTTGTCGAATTACATTTCTTTAATCCCATACGGGAAACCATAATCCGCCATTTTGGCGAGGAATGGATCGGGATCGAAAGCTTCGGGACCAAGGACGCCTTTTCCCTTCCAAATTCCATGTTCCAATAAATCCCATCCGATAACGGCATTAAATGCCGTTTGCGCCACCACCGACTGGCACCCAAGACGTTTCATGCATTCAGCATTGTCCGCCACCTGGTACATGTATACCTGGCGAGGCTTGCCATCTTTTTTCCCTTTTATCCAGGTTCCGGCGCAGGTCAAGCCCGACATCCGGTCACCCAGATGGGCGGGATCCGGGAGACATGCTGCGACAACATCACGCGGCGCAACCATCACGTCCTTGACCTTGATCTTCTCCTTGTTATCAAGACCGATCATGTGCAAGGTTTTTAGCACGCCAATAAACTGCTCACCCAGAGAATATTTAAACGTTACCCGGTTGCATTTTATCCAGCGAGGCGCCAGCAACACTTCCTCGTGTTCGACATTGATGCATTCCTGTTTTCCGATCCCCTGCGGAAATTCAAACATTTCCGGCTCAGAGAATGGAGCAGTGGTATACCAACCACGTTCCTTCTCCCAAATAACGGGTGGATTTAAGCATTCCTCGATCGTGGTCCAGATGGAGAAATTGGGTGCAAATTCATAGCCGTGCACCACCAGATTAGAACCATCGCGGATACCAATCTCTTCAATTTCATCGAACAGGTGTTTTTCAGCATATTTGGCAAACACATCAGCCATGCCGGGCTCCACGCCCAGCCCAACCAAGCACAATATCCCCTTCTCTTCCCACTTCTTGGCGCGTTCGAATTGATAATCACCCAGCTTGACACCGCACTGATGATAGGGATCTTTTGGATGCGGGGAGGAGAGTGTCATCGCCATATCCATGTAGGTAGCGCCAACATTGTAGGCTGCATCAAAAATTGGTTCATTGAAAGAGGGATCGCAGGCATTCATAATCAGATCAACTTTATACTGCGGTGGCGAGTTTCTCAATCATATCCTGCTTGCTGGCATCGATCCACTCGACCGGAAAGCGTTTCTTATCCCCCAATTTCCCCTGAACCTCCTTGATGCGTTCCCGGCTGTAGTCCGTGAGGACCACCTGCTCAACCCAAGGGCGATCCCTGGCAATCGTGGCGATGGCTTCTCCGACACCCCCGGTCCCAACGAGTAAAATTTTCATATCCATTCCTCCTTAGAATCAGATTCCAATCCGGCACTGCCGGTTGATAAAGATTGAATTGCTTACCCGATGTCCAAGTAGTTCGATAACGGAAAATTAACTTACCATTACTTCCAGAGCGCTTACACTTAGCGATACTTCTTTTAAAGTCTCCTCAAGACGATTCAACACTTCATCAATTTGCTGGTAGGTGATCACAATCGGCGGCTCGATGCGAATGGTATGAGCGCTGGTCAAGGTGCCGGCGACCAAGACGCCTCGTTTGAACAAGCCGGCTGCCACTTTATAGCCTGTTTCAGGGGTGTGGAAATGCTGCCCGATGAGCAAGCCCTTTCCGGTTATCTCCTTGTAAATTTGAGGATACCTTTCAGCCAGGTCCTGTAGTTTCTGGATGAAGTAGGCACCTTTTTCCGCAGCCTGCTTCGGGAAATCTTCTCTTAAGACAACATTGATGGAGGCAATGGCTGCAGCACAAGCCAAGGCGCCTCCACCGGTAGTGGTGGTATGAATGAAGGGATTCGGATACATCATGCACTGCCAGATTTCTTCGGTGGAACAAAAAGCGCTTACCGGCATAACCCCGCCGCCCAAAGATTTGGCAACTGCAATAATGTCGGGGACAACGTTCCAATGATCCACCCCCCATAGTTTCCCAGTCCGCCCGAGCCCGGTCTGAACCTCGTCAGCAATCAACAACGTCCCATAGCTTTTTGTAGCTGCCCGGATGCGGGGCCAGAAATCATCAGGAGGAACCAACGCTCCAGCTTCGCCCTGGATTGGTTCCATCAAGACAGCCGCAACGCCAACTCCAATTTTCTCACAGATATCAAGCTGTTTTTCAACTGCCGCGGCGTCCCCGAATGGCACGTGATAGACCGGACCGCCATATAATACGCCGGCAGGCTGCCGATAATCGGATTTGCCAATCATCGACAAGGATCCCATGGTTTTCCCATGGAAAGCCTTCACTGCGACGATGAAGGCGGGTTTCTTTGAATACATCTTGGCAAGCTTAATGGCACCTTCAATCGATTCAGTGCCGCTGGCACAAAAGAAACTATATTTTATATCGCCGGGAGTGATCTCTGCCATCAGTCGAGCCAAGACTCCACGGAGTGGATCGATCAGTTCCTGGCTGGGCATGGGCGAACGATTTAATTGCGCTTTGACCGCCTTGACCACATCCGGGTGGCTCCAACCATGATCCATCATGCCATACCCACCAAGGCAATCGAGGTACTCCCGCCCCAAAATATCCCGGAAAACGGCTCCGGAACCGCTCCATTCCACCGACGCCCAATCTCCAGCCTCGGTAACGGATTTTCGATATTCCAGCCAGTTCTTATTAAAATGCTCAGCAAAATTGTATTTGGATTCTTCGATAATCTGTTTTCCTTCAGTTTCTGATACTTCGCTTTTTTGAATGATTTCCAGCCAGTGTCGGCTATATTCCTGTGCTTCTTTAAGGGATTGCGGCATGGTTGTCTCTCCGTTGGAAATAAAGTTGATTTACGGACACTTCAAAAATGAGTAATCAACCAGTTTGAAATTTCGTAAAATTTCAATTAATCCCAGTCAGCAACAACCTGGTACCAGGGTTTATCCGTCCCGGTCTTAGCGCGTTTTTTCCATTTGCCAGATTTCGGCGCATCCTCGATATACTTTAGGAAATAATCCACCTTTTGGGCAATTGTTGTTCGATGCTCCTCACTAAGAGCCTTTACCCCGGAAGTGGCTTCCTTAATTTTTTTCAAATTGGTTGTTCCGGTGTAATAAAAGCCCCAATCATCAGAGAAAAGTTTTGATATGTAGCTGGCATTGATGGCATCTTTATCGGTCTCGCCGATGGGGGCAGCCAACAGCAGGAGCATGGCATCCTTGAGATCTTTATCGTTTATCTGGACAATCTGAAGCTTTTGAAGCATCAAATCAGCCAATGAGACACAGTAAGGGTGGATTTCAAGCCGATCCCGATAATCTATGGGATGGTTATAGTTTAATTTATCAAAAAACACATCGATCATCGGGATGTTGGTGCTGAAAAAAATCAAGCGTGTTCCACCGCTGATCATTGCGGCACGCTTTTCCAGATCGTAGCCGTGAGTTTCAAAAAATTGAACCAATTTACCACGGTGTTTGCCATAAGCTGCAAAGTCGATATCCGTGAAAACCCGTTCACCCAACCGCTCCATGCGCCGGTATAAATCAACGTACGCGGGGAAATAATAATGGAGGGCAATCGGACCCATGACTCGCAAGACAATTCCATGAGTTTGCGCGTCTTCAATGAGCCTGCGACCTTCTTCAAGGTAAGCTTCGGGTTTGGGGTATTCATCAAGAGGGATATCTTTGGGTAGTCTGAACTGCGATGTCATGATGATGCTCCTAGCCGTTTGTAAAGATATAATCTTTTACTTTGCCCTTTTCAAGGACAAGCACAACGCCTTTTAATATTCCCTCAGAGTATTCACTGCCGGGGTTGATGATGGTTGTTTTTCGAATCTTCTGAACGCCGCGTGACTTCGTGAATGTGACCGTGAAGACCCAACAAAGGCTGATACTTTTCGATCATCTTTGCCACGGCGCGGCTGCCCACATGGATCTTCCGGTCGGCAGCCTGGGTCAAGTTAGCATCCAACTCAGGAGCCAGGTCCAAACCAAAACCGTAGGGAGGGGCATGGAAGTTGAAGATTGCGTTACTCTTGTCCTTCACGGTAGCAACCAGTTCCTCAAGCATCGGCTCGAGTTCTTCGTCCGGTTTCTCACGAGGCGTATTCCATGGAGTTGGATTTGCATAGGAAAATGTGACCATTTCGTGGTCGCCCACCATGGCGTTTTTATTGTTGCAATTAACAATTGCTGGACGAATCCTCGATGATCTTGTCAATTTCGAAATAATCATCATTTCCAGGTGCCATATACACCTTGTATGGGGTACCCACCAGGCGTTCGTCTGCAAGAGCGATCCACTCCTTCATGCGCTGCAGCACCAGCTCCTTGAATAACTCGTCGATTTTTTTAGGCTCTGCTTTATAGGCTGTGTATTCTTCCTTGGTTTGGTGTACCCAGTAATAGCCCATCAATTCAATCGTCTTTTTTAATTTATCCAGTTCCTCGTGGGAAAACACCTCGGTATACTGTCCCATCAAGGTTGTTTCCCAACCACCAGATTTTTCGATCAATGGGACAAGTACTTTTCCGGTAAGATCACCCAGGAGGATTCCCACATCCACGTTGTAAACCTTTAAGGCGTTCAAATACTTTCGATAACAAGTATTCGATCCATGGATGTCAGTGACGAAAAATATTTTTATCTGCTTGCCCATGTATCTCTCCCATAAAAAAGGATAATATCAAAACAGGGACGAGGTCCCGCGACCTCGCCCCTGATCAAAGAGAATAACCCTAATCCGGAGGAAGTTGCCCGTAGGTCATGCTGCTCTCGAGGCCCTCTTTCTGATTCTCTGGTCTTCCAAAAGAAGTACCAAAGAATACCCAGTCCCCATACAACAGCATAGAAGAGCACCGTCCAACCTGTGTATGATTCAAATCCTGGCATAAACACATAAAAGACAAACAGGATTGCCAGGTAGATGATGTTAAAAACCGCACCAATGGTAATAACAGGGATGCCGAATATCTTCCAGGTTTTATATGGAGAAGAATCCCAAATATGTGCCACTTTCTTGACGTATGGGAAGATCAACGCCGCAATGGCGGTCACGCCGAAGACGGAGACGACCTCCATGGCAGTAATGGACAAACCAGACATCGGGTTCTGCCAGAAGGAGTAAATGGCAATCCCGACTTCACCGAGGATAAAACAGACGATGTGATTTTTCACCGGTGTTGCCCAGCGATAATCAATATCGGTCATCCATTTGGGACCCATGCGATCCATGCCCCAGGCGAAAAGGATGCGGGGGAAAGCCAAATAAGAAAGCGCCACGTACCAGATGTTGAACAGGATGAAAGAGCCAGCCATCATGATCAATAGGATTGGACTCTTGGTCAGCATGGCTGCCAGCCCAACGTAGTGCGTGGACCAGGGTACGGTGTATCCCTCCAACCCGTTATAGTCCACCCAGGCAGTGGCAGACAGGAATTGGAACCCAACCGTCCGGTAAAGGACGATGGCCAGCCAAAGCATAAAGAACGCCGGCACAAGGACGGCGAACAGGTTCCCCAAAATGATGGCTTTATCCGGGCGCTTGACCTCACCAGCAATAAAGGTGATGCAGTATGAATAGGCAAACAACCAGGAACCAGCAACCATCACCCCCAGGGTATCAAACCAGTTCCAAGTGGTTGGAAGCGCAGTTCCAGCTGACTTCATGGCGGTTTTTGCCGCAGTCAAAAACGAGTTATAGTCCAGGGAACCAAACTGTGCGGCGACATTATTCCATGCCGTGATAAACTGAGCGTGCGAGGTAAAGGTAAAGAGAAGCAAAATCACCACGCCGCCCAAAGTCCCCAATCCCATCACGATCTTTTGCGCAGTGGCAAATACTTTCATGCCAAAGACCAGGAAAAGCATGGCGATGAAGCTGACGATTGTGGAAAACATGAACAAAGCCCAGGGGGTGGTACAAAACTCTGCGGCTGCCGGCATATTCATAAACTGAAACAGCATAACCAAACCCGGGTCAACTGTCCAAGGGGCAAGGACGAATATCCACATAATCCATACAAAGGCATTGCCGAAAGACTCTGCAATGCCGATCAGTGGACTGATAATTCGGGAGTTATAAATGTACTCACCACCCGAGCGGGGCATGGAGCCACCGAAGATACCCCACACGAGCGAAAATCCAATCCCGCACAAGAAGCGCTGAAAGAAGTGTGGCAATGATCAGGTTTCCACCGGTATAAACCGAAAGACCCAGGCTAATCATCACCCACATGGATACCGTCAACCCCTGGTTCATGAAGCCGACGCCGAAAGCATCGATAAACGATAATCCTCTTACCAAGCCACTCGCCTTGCGAGCAAAAGCCATCTGTTCAGGCATTGTACAATCCTCCTATCAATTGATGAAAAAGAAATGACGTGCGAATCCTTGCACTGTAAGGGTTCGCGATTGTCCGACACAGGCTCTCTCCTTTGACTTGTCCTCCTTTCCCTAAAACTTTCGGGACCATTCTTTCGGCCAACGCTCCACAATGACCTTTCTTTTGTGTAAAAAATTCAACCGCGTCCAGCCCCTGCCCATGAAGGTCACCAAAGAACGATTTCTTCCACCCGCTAAAAGGGTAGAAAGCCATCGGTGCGGCAACGCCAATATTTATGCCGATATTTCCGGCTTGCACTTCATATCTGGAATTGTACGGGCTGCTGCACCGCTCGACGTGAATAAACTTGCCTGGTTACCAAATTTCCATCCATTGACCAATTCCAGTCGCCTCATCTAGGAGTTTCACATGGACTAACACTTAGCACCGGACCGAATATCTCGGTTTGGGTCAATCTCACTTCCCGGATCAACATCCGTCAATATGGTCGGGCGAATGAACGATCCGTTTTGTAATTGAATTGATCACTGTTTTTCGACCATCCACGCAAACGGTAGCCCCATCTTTTTCTCCCAGATCGATCAGGCTCTCAATTCGCTGACGGGATTCCTGGTTGATCACCGGACCCATTTGAACTCCCGCATCCAAGCCATAGCCGACAATGCGAGATTGCGCTGCATCGCAAATCATCTCGGGAAAATTCGTCCTTCGCCTTGCCGACTGTCACCGCCCAGGAGACAGCCAAGGCAGCGCTGCCCAGCGCACCCAAAAGCCGAGTCGGCAACTATTTCGTCCGCCATTTCCATATCAGCATCCGGGATGATTACGACCGGATTTTTTGCACCACCCTGGGCCTGAACGCGTTTCCCATTTTCAGTCGATCGTGTATAGATATATGTTGCGTCAACAGGTGTCGAACCGACAAAAGTAACGGCACGGATGCCGGGATGATCCAAAATTGCATCCACAACTTCATTCTTCCCGTTGACCAGATTGACCACACCCCTTTGGGAAACCCAACTTGATCAATGAGCTTGAAAATAAACTGCATCGTCAGCGGGACTTTTTCAGACGGTTTGATTATGTAGGTATTTCCGCAGGCGATGGCATACGGAAAGTACCAAAAAGCGATCATTCCCGGAAAATTAAAAGGACAAATCGTAGCGCATACTCCGACTGGCTGGCCTGACCATCATTTCGTCAATCCCCGGGGCAATATCTTCGGAAACCTCACCTTTGGCCATCATAGGAATGCCGCAGGCTATCTCCACATTTTCAATAGCGCGGACCATTTCCGCCCTTGATTCGTCGAATGTTTTTCCACATTCCATGGTTATAGTCCGGGAAATTTCGTCAAGATTCGACCTTCAACAAATCGCGGAGAGCAAAAAGGTATTGGATCCGTTCCTGTGCAGGTGTCCGCCGCCAGGCGGGCAATGCAGCCGCGGCAGCGGTAACCGCTTTGTCCACATCTTCCGACCCACAAACCGGTGTTTGCGCAAGAATTTCACCCGTGGCAGGATTAACTACATTTATCATTTCACATTCAGCAGGCGCCACCATTCAGCCCATTAATGTAATTCAAGACTCGTCATTATTCGACCGCTCTTATCCGTTGCTTCCAGAGCTTGTTCGACAATCTCCAAGCCCTCATCCAGCTGCTCTTTGGTGATGCACAATGGCGGCACTATGAACACAATACTCCCCATATTATTTGCCATGATGAAAGTGAACAACCCATTCTTGCCTGAGAACTTTTACCGACTTCAGCCATGATCGGAGGAGCGAAGCTTTCTTTAGTAGTCCCGGTTAGTAACCAATTCCATGGCAGAAAAAAGTCCAATGCAACGCACATCACCAACCGAAGGGTGCCGGGATTTTATGGCTTCAAGAGCCTGCCCAAGATGGCGACCAAGAGTTCCTGGCATTTTCAATCAGATGCTCCTCTTCATAAACCTCGATGGTTGCCACAGCAGCGGCACAAGCCAGTGCGTGGCCGTTGTACGTCAGACCGGCATACAGGTATTTATCGTCGAAAAATTTAGCGATGGGTTCTGAAACAATGACCGCCCCGAGAGGCAAATATCCGCTGGTGATCCCCTTGGCTGTGGTGATCATATCGGGGGTGACACTCCAGTTATCCACGGCAAACCATTGCCCGGTACGCCCCCAGCCACTCATAACTTCATCCGAAATCAGCAGGATGCCATATTTATTGCATATTTCGCGAACACGCGGCCAATAATCATCCGGTGGAATAATAATCCCATTCGAACCAACCACGCCCTCCATGATAACTGCGGCAATCTTATCTGGACCTTCATACAGGATTACTTCTTCAAGATGAGAAATACATTCACGTTTGCAGGTTTCAATTTTTTGCCCAAAAGGGCAACGATAACAAAATGGATCCAGAAAATGTACCGCTCCTGGCATGGCTGGTTCAACCGCCAAGACGGCGATAATCACCGGTTAAGCGCAATCGATCCATGGGTAGCGCCATGATAGGATCGATAACGTGCCAGGATTTTGTGCCGGCCGGTATAAAAACGGGCAAATTTGATGGCATTTTCGTTGGCTTCAGCTCCACCCAGGGTAAAAAAAGTTTTCTTTAAATTGCCAGGAGTAACTTCTGATATTTTTTTTCCCAATAACCCGCGGGGTTCGGTGGCATTCCCGGGATGAACGAAACAGAGTTTCGCCAGCCTGGTCTTGGATGGCTTTTACCACTTTGGGATTCTGGTGCCCGATATTCGTATTCATTAACTGGGAAGAGAAATCCAGGTACCTTTTCCCATCCATATCCCAAAAATAAACACCTTCCGCCTTCTCGACCGGGATGGGATTAATCTGTCCCTGTACCGACCAGGAGAAAAATGTATATTCCCGGTTCATTTCCACGATTTCTTGCGAAGTATATTTAGCCAATACAGCCTCCAGCAGCAAATGGATTTTTTGGGTTAATTTACCAATATTTAGTTTTTTCGGTCTACATTCTTTACCGACTTCACGTACCACTTCCAAAGTGGTATCGATATCTTTTTCGGAATGTGAGTAGCAAAGGAACCATGGTTCGCGAGGGTCGTGGTCAGGCATGACACCGTTCGCAATCATATCCTCCACCAGCGAAAGGTAGTATTCCTTATCGCCCTGGTTCCATGAGCGCTGGTCGGTGGCGCTTTCAATCCCAATCGGTAAATGAAAACATCCCCGGATAACCATTCATGCAGAATGGAACCCCCGCCTCTGAAAATATCGCAGCTATTCCTTCCATCAATCTTTTGCCCCGCGTTTCTATTGTTTTTATCACCGGTTCTTCACGAAGTATAGTCAAAGTAGCCCAGGCAGCAGCTACGCCGGGTTTATTATTTGTAAAGGTCCCCCCCTGCGAAACCCCCTGCCCAATGATCGACATGATCTCTTTCCTGCCGCCGAAGGCAGCCAAGGGATATCCATTGGCAAATGCTTTGGCGTACGTGGACAAATCAGGTTTGATGTGGTAGTACTCCTGAGCGCCTCCGTTTGCTATACGAAATCCGGTTTTTACCTCGTCAAGGATCATTACGATCCCATACTTGTCACACTGCTCGCGGATCAACTGCAGGAAATTATTTTGAGGAAGAATGGCGCCGCAGTTTCCCATGCATGGTTCGACAATTATGGCCGCAACCTGTTCACCGACAGATTCCAATGTCTTCTCGAGAACATCCGGGTTGTTGAAATGGCAGCGTCGTGACCAGTTCGCTCAAACAGCGTGGTATTCCGGAACTGGATGGGACGGAAATCGGATTGCTGCAATTTCCATAGGCTTCGGAGGGAGCATAAGTGGACCAAAGGGTGTAATCCTGGAAACCGTGGTACATGCCTTCAAATTTGATGATCCGTTCTCGCCCGGTGAAAGCACGTGCCACCCGGATAGCATGCATGGTGGCTTCGGTGCCCGAACAGCAGAATCGAACCTGCTCCACAGCGGGGCACATCTCCACGAATTTTTCTGCGGTCTCGATTTCAAGTTCATATGTCATGGCCGATAACGTTCCCAGGTCAATTTCTTGCTTGACCTTCTCGTTAACTGGCTCATAAGCATGACCCAGGATTATTGGTCCAAACGCCATGCGATAATCAATATATTTATTTCCATCGGCATCCCAAATATAGGCGCCTTTGGCTTTTTGCATGTAAGGGGTGATCCCCTCCCCCCAGAATCTAAAATTCGAATTTACCCCCAACGGCATAACCCGGAGTGCCCTTTTTTGAAGCGTCGTATTTTTTTCCCAGGTACAGATTCAAGGTTAACGCCTTTGGCGAGATTTCGCTAATTCCTAAATACTTCCTTCCGGTGACGAACTCAAAGGAATATGCCACTGATAAACATCTTTCAGCACAATCGGTACAATGGAGGTTGTCGTTCTGCGTACCCCCGGCATTTTCCGGATCACTTCAGTAACAAAACGATATATTTCCGTCGTGTCTTTTGCCACCAGTTGGATCGATACGTCCATTTCCCCAATTGAACATGCAACATACGAAACACAATCAAAAGCCATGGCCTTGTGAGCTACATCCATGATTGCATCCAATTCAACTTCAAGCAGCACATCCGCCCGGGTGGTCAGCCCAAATGCCTGCGGGCTGACGATTGGGCGAATTTGTATGACCTGATCCTTAACCATCCGGTCAATGCGGTATCGAACAACCCTCTCAGATATTCCCCCGCCAATGCGGCGTGCAATTTCCGCGGCGGCCATACGGCCGTCTTCCATCAAAATCTCGACGATCTGCAAATCAATTTGGTCGTTTTCAGACATTGTTTTTTATTTTTATGTATTATTCCGACTGACAAGAGTACTTTACTGATTTATTTCTTCAAATTCAAGTGTCTTTTGTCACCTCAATATTAAATTTATAATCTTCGACCAAATGAATTATATCAACTTACTTAGTCCCGACCGAAATAAAAACCGCGAATAATTTCAATAATGGAATATGGCCGATTAACAGCGCTGCAAAATGAAAGGGTATAATTAATGGATGAGTAAACGCGGGGTACTTGTCATAGGAATAGCCGGCGGATCAGGATCAGGGAAAACAACAGTCGCCCAGACCATCCTCCAGCGAGTTGGACCCGACCGGATATCCTTTCTGCAACATGATGCATACTACAAAGATCTTAGCGGATTGCCCCCGACCCAGCAAATCGAAGTCAACTTTGACCACCCAAATTCCCTCGAGACAGAATTACTTAGCAAACACATCCTGCAGTTAAAAGAAGGTCTTCCGGTTGAAGTCCCCATATACGACTTTTCCACCCACAGCCGAACAGACCGAACCTACACTGTGCAACCACGGGGAGTAATTCTAGTGGAAGGGATCTTGATTTTCACCGAGGCATCGCTGCGAGATGTGTTCGACGTAAAGTTGTTTGTGGACACAGACCCGGACCTGCGCTTCATCCGCCGGCTTGAACGTGATATCACGGAACGCGGGCGAACGCTGGAGATGGTTGTCAAGCAATACCTATCGACGGTTCGCCCGATGCATTTGGAGTTTGTAGAACCTTCCAAACGGTACGCCGATATAATCATTCCAGAAGGTGGATTTCAATGCTGCAGCGCTCGACATGGTGGTTGCCCGGATAGAATCAATGCTTGCATAAATGGACCGGTATCGGGCGGTAAATTTGTAAAAATCGCCTGATAAATAAAATTAATAAAAGGATAAAAATATGAAACAATGGAATAAATCCCCCGAATTTGTGCTGGATCTTAAAGAAGAAATACTCTGCGACCATAAGCACAGATAAAGGCGATATTACGGTGGAACTTTTCGCTGAAAAAGTGCCCAACACGGTAAACAATTTTGTTTTCCTGGCGCGTGAAGGTTTTTATGACGGGACAATATTCCACCGAGTCATTGCCGGGTTCATGGCACAAGGAGGCGACCCGACCGGAACTGGCCGGGGCGGACCCGGGTACCGGTTTGGAGATGAATTCCATACTTCCTTAAAGCACGATAAGCCAGGCATACTTTCCATGGCAAACGCCGGACCAGGGACAAACGGTTCGCAATTCTTCATCACGTATGGCCCAACTCCACACCTGGATAACAAACACAGCGTGTTCGGCAAGGTCGTGTCTGGGATGGACGTGCTATCTGCCATACCGGAGCGCGATCCGATGCAGGTCAATTCCCCCTCGGTCAAGATAAAAAAAATCACAATCCAGGAAGTATGAATCCGAAATCCCGGGTTACAATCCTGCGGATATCGGTATTAATCGGCGTGATCGCGCTCATTGCCGCTTTGTTTGTTTTCAGAGACCAAGTAAAAAAGCTTCAAGATTACGGTTATATTGGGATTTTTCTACTTTCGATCGCAGCCAATGCAACGATCATCATCCCCATCCCCGGGGTAGCGTTCACCACGGCAATGGGGGCAATCTTCAACCCCATCGGTGTGGCAATTGCGGCCGGGTTGGGGGCAGCCTTGGGTGAACTTACCGGTTATATGGCAGGTTTCAGCGGACAAGGAGTAGCTGAACGCTCAAAACTTTACTCCCGCCTGACCGACTGGATGAAAGCGCACCAAAACCTGGCGTACGGCGCCATATTATTATTGGCCTTTATCCCAAACCCCGCATTTGACCTGGCGGGCATGGCCTCGGGAGCGCTAAAATTGCCCATCTGGAAGTTTTTAATCGCCTGCGCCCTGGGAAAGATCCTAAAAATGTTGATATTTGCCTATGCAGGGTACTATTCCGTAACCTGGCTGACAGGATTTTTCGGAAAATAGCAGAATGGCAAATTAAAAAACAAAGAAACCGGACAATTTTCTTCCGGGTCTCTTTGCGGTATACAAGAAGATCGGTTATTTTTCTGAAATTGTAATAGATGCGATCACATCGCCTGTAACTGTGGGATTTTGGGTAGGGTCACGGGGGGTAATGCCATTAACGACATCCATTCCGCTTATAACCTGTCCAAAAATGGTGTAATCACTTTCGGAAAGACCATAAGGACCAAACATAATAAAAAATTGGCTTCCATTGGTGTTTGGTCCGGCGTTAGCCATGGCAACCACCCCGGCTTTATCGAATTTCAAGTCATTCTGTTCGTTGACAAATTCATAACCCGGGCCTCCCGAACCCACGCCGGTGGGATCGCCACCCTGGGCCATGAAACCTTCAATCACGCGATGAAAGGTAACTCCATTATAAAATCCCTGGTTTGCTAAAAACACAAAACTATTCACTGTGATGGGAGCTTTATCCGGGAACAACTGGATGACAAACTCGCCACCCTTTGCCATCAACACCGTGGCAAAATACTGTTTGGTCACATCAATCAGCAAGGGGGGAGCGGAAGAGTATTGCTTCGTCCCCACCAAATGCGGGGTAGGACCTCCAGCCAAAGGGGTTTGGACCCCCGACGTAGTGGCCGGGCGAGATGACCAGATAAACCAGCCAACCAGAGCCAGTACAATGACAACGCCTACGAGCAGGAAAATCCGGCTTACTAATTTCCTGCGGGCACGAGCGGCACGGCGGTCATCACTTTTCGATATGTGTGTGCGCGGCATATTTATTTGATCCTTTTCCTTCCCGGTTTATTTCTTTTTTTTGGGCATTTTGCTGGTTATTTTTTTCACGAGATCCCCGGGGTACTTTTTTATTCGGGTTCAGAGGCGGCTCCTTTTTTAATAATTGCGGTTGTGAGGTTTTTTTTAAAGCCGCCACTTCCTGAGGAGTTAAATAACGCCACTCTTTTGGTTTAAGATTGCCGAGATGCAATTCCCCAATGCGTACTCGCACGATACGC
The DNA here is from genome assembly GCA_963741635.1 of uncultured Chloroflexia bacterium. Classification (GTDB taxonomy): domain Bacteria; phylum Chloroflexota; class Anaerolineae; order Anaerolineales; family Villigracilaceae; genus UBA877. The sequence continues at coordinate 31,433 of CAVUIO010000013.1, read as the reverse complement.
ACCACGGGTAACCCGGTCACTTTTCCCATTTCACGAATTTCCCGTTTGTACCCCTCCTTCAAGGTTACATTCAACCATGCACCTTTCCCATGTTTGCTGGTAACATAAACATCAGCCGGTGCAGTTCGAAAGCCATCTTCCAAAACGACACCGCGGCGCCACTTTGCCAATTGATCGCCGTCAGGATGGGCTGCCACCAAAACGTGATATTCTTTTTCGTGCTCGTAGCGAGGGTGGGTCAATTTATTAGCCAAGTTACCATCATTGGTCATCAGGACCAGCCCTTCAGAATCGAAATCCAGTCGACCGACCGGATAGAGGGTGCCTTCAACGGGGACAAGGTCACGCACAGCCATTCGCATTTCGGGGTCCGTAACGGTGGAAATCACTCCCCTGGGTTTATAGAGGGCAACATAAACCAACTCTTCAGCTTTTTTAAGCGGCCGCCCATCCACGGTAATCTGATCAACAGCGGGGTCGGCTTTATCGCCAAGTCCGGCCACCTGACCAAATACCCTAACCCGACCGGCAGAAATCAATTCCTCGCTCCCGCGCCGCGATCCATAACCAGCACGGGCAAGAATTTTTTGAAGTCGTTCTTTCATCGACCTTACCCTTTTAAATTCTCATCGTGATTATCGCCATTTTCCATTACCGGTAAATTCAATGGGGGTAAATCCTTTAAAGAGTTAATCCCGAAATTCTGCAGGAACTCAGGTGTAACACCGTACAGGATCGGCCGACCCGGACCTTCGGTCCGCCCCACTTCCTGTACCAATCCCTTTCCGAGTAGCGATTTCATCACCCCGTCACTGCTGACACCGCGGACCGACTCGATCTGCGGCCGGGTCACGGGTTGTTGGTAAGCGACGATCGCCAAGGTTTCGAGTGCGGCCCGACTCAAGTGGCTAGTTGCTTCCAAACCAAGAAAGCGATCAATGGATTCAGCCATTTCCGGGGCTGTTGTCAGTTGTACCCGCCCCCCATGGCGCTGCAAGCGGAGGCCACGGGTGTGTAATTCTCCGTCCAGTTGGTTCAAGCCCGTTTCCACCTCGGAGATGGATGCTTCCAACGCTACAGACAATTGGGAGGTCGTCACAGGTTCGGGGGAGACGAATAAAAGCGCTTCCAATGCAGCCGGTATATCCAGGGGGGTTGGTTTTTCAGATTCGCTCATGCTATAATTGCTTTCATTGGTTTTGACCAGGGTGCTCGATTTGGAAAAAAGCCAAATAAATGTATTGGATCAATCTCACTTGCTCCAAAATTCAGGTTTTGAGGATTTATGCGGCTCCATCGAACATCGCTAATTTAACGGGGTTTCCATCCTAATCCTGGCTCAAATGGCATGCACACTGAATGTTGGTGGACCAACGTATCCAAATTCAAGGATTCCAGTTACCACGAATGCCATGGGCGAACTTACTTTAGCTATAGAGACCGCACTCGGATATGGAGCAGAGTCAGGGCAAGTTAAATTGGCAATTACCGAATCGCAGTTAACATCATATCTTTCATACAAACTGCTTGCCCAACCCCAACCGTTTATAACAAATCCACAAGTTTACCTGCGAAACGGTCAACTTCAAGTCTACGGGACGGCAACACAAGGTTATTTCCAAGCCACCATGAGCATGGTTTTCAGCGCCGGGGTGGATGAAGAAGGACATTTAATAATTCAACTTGTTTCTGCCAACTTCGGCCCACTTCCTGTCCCTAACGGGCTAAATGAATTTGCGACAGCAGCCATCCAGGAAGCATATACTGGTGCACTTGGTCCCGCAGCCACCGGGTTTCGACTGGATAGCATTACAATTGCGGATGGGACAATGAACATCGTCGGTCAAATCAAATAGCGGTTGGATTATACCAGTAACACCCGATGCATAAAAAACTTGCACTCCCCCTGCTCCTGATCTTCCTGCTTTCCGCTTGTGCACCCCAGGTGCAGCAAACTAATGCAGATGTTAATGTAGTTGTCGACAACACCAATCAAAATATTACTTTGCCATCCGGAGAAACCGTCCAGCAAGCTCTTACAGCGTTGGGCGTTACCCTTTCCACAACCGACCGAGTTGTCCCCCCGGTATATACCCTTCTAACTGATGGGATGACAATTACTGTCACGCGCGTTCGCGAGGAATTCGAAACCCAACAGGTCATCGTTCCGTTCGAAAGACAGGAATTACGCAACGAGTCATTGCTGACCGGTGAAACGCGGCTGATCCAAGCTGGTCAAAACGGATTACGAGAAATCACGGTCCGGCATGTCTTTGAAAATGGAATTGAAGTGGGTAATTCAATGGTATCAGAAACCATTTTGAAGGCACCAATACCGGAAATTGTGATGGTGGGGGTTCAATCACCATTCGCTCCCATTACCATTCCCGGGAAACTCGCATATCTCACGGGCGGGAATGCGTGGATCATGGATGGATCGACCTTTAACCGTCGTCCGTTGGTGACCACGGGCGACCTGGATGGTTATATTTTTACTTTATCAAACGATGGAAAACTGCTGTTATTTTCTCGTAAATCGAAATTGCCTGCCGACCAGGAGATCAACACTCTTTGGGTTGTCAATACGACATCCCAAAATCCTTCCCCGGTCAGCCTGGGAGTTTCGAATGTTGTTCACTTTGCAGCCTGGCAGCCCGGTGTCGATTACTTGATAGCTTATTCCACCGTGGAACCACGCACCACTGCTCCGGGTTGGCAAGCCAATAATGATTTGCACTTCATGAACTTCAAAAATGGCGTTGCGGGAAATATTACCGATGTGGTGGAAACCAATTCAGGCGGTATTTACGGTTGGTGGGGAATGACACTTGCCTGGTCGCCAGACGGCAAGTCACTTGCGTATTCCCGTCCGGATGGTATTGGATTGGTTAACATTAAAGAGGGAGTGTTGACCTCCCTGGTAAATATCACTCCATTAAACACGCATGGAGACTGGGCATGGATTCCCAGCCTGGCATGGGGGAGCGATAACCAATCCATTTACCTGGTTAATCATGCCGCTCCAACAGGATTGGTGAGCCCGGAAGAATCGCCCAATTTTGACCTGGAAGTGACAAGTATCTCGGGCAGCGCACCTTCCCCCATGGTACAGCAAACCGGGATGTTCGCATACCCTGCGGGATCATCAGACCAGTCCAGCGAACCGGGAGCTTCATTCCTGGTAGCGTTTTGGCAGGCGATTTTTCCCACCCAATCCAAAACCAGCCGCTATTTACTGGATGTGATGAACAGCGATGGATCAAACCTCCATGTTTTGTTTCCTTCGGAAGGACAATCCGGTCTTGAACCGAGAATTCCACCCATCTGGGCTCCAAGTATCCTGGAAGGGGGTGCAAATTTCATCGCGGTTATATATGAAGGTAACCTCTGGATCGTGGACGCCGTGTCCGGGCAATCCCAGCAAGTCACTGGCGATGGATCGACCAGCCAGATAGATTGGAAATAATTATCGCTTTACCGGGAATTATTTTCTCCGATAGAGCAATTACAGGAGTAATTCATGCGAATTCTCATCACAGGTGCCGCGGGTTTTCTCGGTTCCCATCTTTGTGACAGGATGCTTTCCGAAGGCCACCAAGTGGTCGGATTGGATAATTTTGTAACGGGAAACCGGGAGAACCTGGTACACCTGATCAGTAATAAGGATTTTTCTTTCAAACGACATGATGTGTCCGAACCGATTAACATTCAGGGAAAATTGGACGCAGTCCTTCATTTCGCTTCTCCCGCGAGTCCCAATCCCTCATCCCCTTTTGGTTACCCCAATTTACCGGTTGAAACTTTAAAGGCTGGGTCCCTGGGCACTTTCAATACACTCGACCTTGCCCTCAAGAACAAATCAAGATACCTGTTTGCATCCACTTCAGAAATTTACGGCGACCCGCTTGAGCACCCGCAAACAGAAGCTTATTGGGGTCATGTCAACCCTGTGGGTCCAAGGTCGATGTATGATGAGGCCAAACGTTTTTCGGAAGCCCTGATAATGGCCTATTTTCGCTCTAAAGGTGCAGATACGCGCATTGTCAGGATATTTAATACTTATGGACCAAGAATGAGGTTGGATGACGGTCGAGTTGTCCCAAGTTTTATCCAGCAAGCCCTGCACCATGAACCTTTAACAATTTTTGGAGATGGATCGCAAACACGCTCATTCTGCTACGTGGACGATCTTGTGGAAGGAATATATCTCCTTCTGCAATCAGATGAACATATGCCGGTGAATGTTGGCAATCCAAACGAAACCACCATCCTGGATTTTGCAGAGACCATCAATCGACTTACAGGTAACCCCGCGGGAGTGGAGTATTCACCTGATGACCGAATGGACAGCGACCCACAGCGTCGACGACCAGATATCAGCCGCGCCAAGAAACTGCTCAATTGGGAACCAAGGGTGGATGTAGAGACCGGGTTGGCTCGAACGATTGCGTCATTAAAGAGAAAATGGGGATGAAATGAGCCTTGTTTCCAATAAAAAAGAGCGAACCCGTTTTTTTCGTTTCATTTCTGTTGGTGCGATCGGAGCGGTGGTAGATTTCGGGATCATGAACTTGTTTTCGAAACTTTTCAACATGCCGCTGACAGCGGCAGGCACGATTTCCTTTGTGTGTGCGATTATCAGCAACTTCTTTTTCAACCGGATCTGGACTTACCCGGATTCACGCTCCCGATCAATCACAAGACAGTTAACGATGTTCTTTGTTGTAAATGTAGCCGGACTTGCCATCCGCCTGCCAATCCTGCACTATCTTGAACCTCCCATGCTGAACTTATCCGGCCGAATCGCGCCATTTATTCCATTTATTACATTAACTTCCGGGTTCATCGGTAAAAACCTGACCCTGGCAGTGGCAGTAAGTATTGTGATGCTTTGGAACTTTTTCATCAACCGATATTGGACTTATAATGATGTTGACAAGGTGACCTCATGAACAATCAAGCGCAACGATCCATCATCCCAATTTACACATCGCGCGGCGATGCGGAAGCTTTCCTTGTTTACCCATATCTATTTAACCGACTGGGAGAATGGATCGGGTGGGTTACTGCCGACCGCCAGGTGTATTCAGTGCTCGGTTTTTATGTAGGTGATCTAACAGCTGAGCCGCGCATCATCCGTAAGCGTATCACCGCCACGCTCAAACCTCGCAAGACACCCCCTCCAAGACCGCAAAAATTGGCGGTTTCAGCCACCATTCCCCTGGCACCATTAATGGGGGACCTGCGTTTCGGAACCATGGATGTTCTGCTAGATGAACCTGAACGGCTGCACACTTTGGATGCCGGTGAACTGCGCCAGGACCTGGAATAGGAAACCATGGATCAACCCCATAAACCAAAACCCATGAGCGCCTCGCGAATTCAACTGGCTCAAATAATGATGCCGGAACATGCCAACACCCAGGGAAATGTCCATGGCGGCTGGATCATGAAACTCGTGGATGAAGCCGGAGGATTGGCCTCCACGCGGCACTCCGGTCACAGAACTGTCACCGTTGCAATCGACCAGATGGTATTCCGCCATCCCATCCATATTGGCGACCTGGTACTTTTGAATGCGGAGGTGACCTATACTGGTCGGACCTCGATGGAAGTTGAAGTGAAAGTGATTGCTGAAGATCCCATTTCGGGGGAGCAAATATTTACAAATGCTGCCTACCTGGTGTACGTCGCCATAGACGATAACGGCAAACCAACCCTGGTGCCGCCTTTAATGGCGGAAACCCCGGAAGAACAAACCCGAATAAATTCAGCGGCAGCAAGGCAAGCCAGACGGCTTGCGAACAATTCAGATCACAGTTAGAACCCAGTGAGCGGAATTAAATATTCCTGCATACATTTTTAATAGTATTTGCCAAAATCGGATTTGATCCATGCCCCCACTAGAAAATATTCAGGAAGAGACGGATTCAAAAGAACGAATTGCACACCCGTTCCGAACAATCAAGGAATTGGTGGATTTCGTTTCCGGGAAGAGCCTTCCTTCAGCAGAACCCGAAGAAGGGTTTACGATCCGAAACACTTCCATTCCCTTTCCTTGCCATTGTTGGACAAAAAGAGATGAAGCTGGCCCTTTTACTGGGGCTGATAAACCCATCCATCGGTGGAATCCTGCTCGTCGGTCCGCGCGGAACTGCCAAGACCACTGCCGTCCGCTCGCTTTTAGACCTTCTACCGCAAGTTGAAAGGAGCCTGTGTTTTTACGGGTGTTTGTCCGAAGACATAGAAATAGGGGGGATTGATGCTGTTTGCCCCGATTGTGCAAAAAAATATGCGGAAGGGAAACCTTTATCCGCCAAGGACCGTGTGCATTTGATCGAACTTCCTCTCAACTCCGAGTTGGATGACGTAGTGGGAGGGATCGACGAACGGCTTGTTGCAACTCATGAGCGACAACGAGTCAAGCGCGGAATTTTAGCCCAGGCCGATCGCAACCTTTTATACATAGATGAAATAAACCTGCTTGCAGATAATATTGTGGACGCAATATTAGATGCCGCAGCGCAAGGTGCATACACAGTCAGGCGCGGACCAATATCTGCATCCTACCATTCCCGGTTTGTCCTGGTTGGTTCGATGAACCCCGAAGAAGGACGTTTGCGTCCACAAATTTTGGACCGCTTTGGCCTGAGAGTCATAGTGCGCGGACTGGACGATCTTTCCGAAAGACTTGAAGCATACCGGCGTGTCCAGGTTTATTTATCCAACCCACGGGGAATGAATGTGATGTACGCGGAAGAAACGAGGGCGGCTGCTGAAGAAATCCAATCCGCGAGAGCTCAGCTATCCAAAGTAAAATTGCCAGATAAAGTGGCCAAACCAGCCATAAAATTAATCCATAAACTTGGCATAGACAGTTTACGGGCGGAAATTGTATGGTTCGAAGCTGCACGAGCATATTCCGCAGCAGATAACCGCGCTAAAGTGACTCCTGAAGATTTACAGGTGGTGGCTCCCATGGCTCTGCGGTTGAGGCGCTCTGCGTTTATGGCGGAATATTTCAACAGCCAGGCAGGGGAAGAAGAAGAATTATCCACCCTGCTGGAAAGAATTGGGAATCGCGCATCTTGAAATAACCATTTTCTGGTATAATCTCGTCCGCTTGACTGGTCCCACCTGCGGCCACCCCTGCCGGTGCGGAGACCTGCTCAAAATCTATTATAAGGAAAAGCAAACGTCATGCCTCTTAATAAGGAAGTAAAAACAAAGGTCATCACCGATTATCATCGCCATACTACAGACACTGGTTCTCCGGAAGTCCAGGTGGCAATTCTCACCTCCCGCATCCTGCAATTAACAGGGCACTTGCGTACACATAAACACGATGAAGCCAGCCGGCGAGGATTACTGCAAATGGTCGGTCAGCGGCGAAGATTGCTGGCCTACCTGAGGAGAAATGACTACCAGCGTTACCTGGCGCTAACAGAGCAGTTGAAACTGCGCCGAAAATAGAAAGCGGTTCGTCCGAGTAGATGGGCCTCTGCCCATCTACTCTTTTATTCCCTCCTCCCCTCTCACATCGTGTGGGAAGACTGGATGAGGGCCAGCGTCCTGCCCGTCAGGAATTGAAAAATGCTGGTAACATCGGGTCCTTTTTAGGAAACGTTGCCGCCATCTTTCAGTCCCTGACCAGGCGGGAAAAGGAGTACCAAGTTATGAAACCCGAAGTAAAACGCTACACCACTACGGTGGGCAGCCGGACTATTTCAATTGAAACCGGTCGACTGGCTGCACAAGCAGGCGGAGCAGTAACCGTCCACCTGAATGATTCAATCATATTTGCTGCCGCGACCATGGGGGGCATCCGAACGGGAATTGATTTCTTCCCACTTAAGTGTCGAATACGAAGAGCGGATGTATGCAGGAGGCAAAATTCCCGGTTCTTTCTTCCGGCGTGAAGGTCGACCCACGACTGATGCCATCCTAACCGCCCGCCTTACAGATCGCCCGCTGCGTCCACTATTTCCTGAAGGGATGCGCAATGAAGTCCAGATCATCATGTATTCGCTATCGGCCGATACCGATAACCCGCTTGATGTCCTGGCAATTAATGCCGCCTCGGCAGCGGTCATGATTTCCGATATTCCATGGAATGGTCCGGTTGCAGCCGTCCGAGTTGGGCGTGTGAATGGTGAATTTATCATCAATCCGACCTTTGCAGAAATGGACAGTTCTGATCTCGATCTTCGGCTAGCCGGAACACGAAATGCGATCCTGATGGTCGAAGCAGGCTCAGACGAAGTTCCGGAAGACGTCATGGTGGCAGCCCTGGAATTCGGGCATAAATCCATGCAACCATTGATCGACCTGCAGATCCAAATGCAGCAGGAAGTGGGGAAACCCAAACGCGAAGTTGCCATCGCAATACCAGACCAGACTCTCCAGGAGAAAGTTTACAATCGCGTCAGCTCTCCCATGACCGCGCTACTCGATAAACCTTTAATGAAATCTGAATTTTATGCAGGGATGGATGCACTGCTGCAAAAGGTTGTTACCGAGTACATCCCATCCGAGGGCGCACGGGTAAAGGTTGCAGATGAGACGGATGTGGAAACCCTGCCTGAATTTGCAATACCGGAAGCACCAAGCCTGGAAGCAATTAAAGAAGCGTTTGCAGAGGCTGAGAAGAAAATTGTTCGCAGGCGCATCCTGGAACAAGGCAAACGTCCCGATGGTCGGATGCCGACGGAGATTCGTCCAATTTGGTGTGAAGTCGGGTTTAGCCCGCGTGCACATGGTTCCGGACTATTCACGCGAGGCGAAACACAGGTCCTGACTCTCGCCACCCTGGGTACATTATCCAGAATCACAGGAACTGGACACGCTTGCCCCGGTGGACACCAAGCGTTACATGCATCACTACAACTTTCCTCCCTTTTCGACAGGTGAAACGAAAATGCTGCGGGGTCAATCCCGCCGTGAGATAGGGCATGGAGCTCTGGCTGAACGTGCACTGTTACCTGTCATCCCGGCTGAGGAAATCATTCCCTTATGCACTGCGGCTGGTATCTGAGGTACTGGCATCCAACGGTTCATCATCCATGGCATCGGTGTGCGGATCAACCCTGGCACTGATGGATACCGGTGTCCCGATCAAAGCGCCTGTGGCAGGAGTTGCCATGGGATTGGTGATGGAAGGCGACAAATACGTCATCCTGACCGACATCCAGGGAACCGAAGATCACCTGGGCGACATGGATTTCAAAGTTGCCGGAACCGCAGAGGGCATTACTGCCCTGCAAATGGACATAAAAATCTCCGGTTTAAGCACCGCGATCATGAAAGAAGCTTTAGAACAGGCCCGCCAGGCACGCTTGTTCATCCTGGGAAAAATCCTGGAAGTAATTCCTGCTCCACGCAGTGAATTAAAACCACATGCTCCACGCATTACCACTGTCAAAATTCCATCGGATAAGATCGGCGCCATCATTGGACCCGGAGGAAAGAACATCCGCGCCTTACAGGAAGAGACCGGGACCAAGATCGATATTCAAGAAGACGGCACGGTTTATATCGCATCGACCAATGGTGAAGGGGCTGAAATTGCCCGGCAGCGGATCGAAGCAATCACCGAAACGCCACAACTGGGACGCATTTACACCGGAAAAGTTGTTCGGATTGCAGACTTTGGAGCTTTTGTGGAGATCCTGCCCGGTACGGATGGCATGGTACACATTTCGCAACTTGGATAGCGAACGGGTTGAGAAGGTGGAAGATGTTGTGAAAATGGGCGATGAAATTACCGTCATGGTAACCGGCATCGATCCCGATGGGAAAAATCCGCTTATCCCGGCAGGCAGTCCTGGAAGGATGGACGATCGAAGAAGCCCAGGAAAAGGATGCACGCAAGAGCGGAGGAGGCAGCCGCCCAGGCAGTGGTAGACCGGGAGGCGACCGCCGCCCCAGTGGTCGCCCTGACGACCGGCGCGGCCCAAGGCGGTAAACCCCTCGAGGGGCGACACGGATGTGTCGCCTCTCTTTTTATAAATGATTAACCGCTTGCGCGATACGATCGCTGAATACCCTTCCCAGTTCTGGCTGATGGGGTCGGACTGTTCATCAGTTCGGCAGGATCATCCATGATCTGGCCATTCCTGATGATCTATGTCAGCGAAAAACTGCTCTTATCCCTCAGCACGGTATCAACCCTGATCACGATCAACGCGGTCATGGGACTTTTCGCTTCCTTTATTGCTGGAACAGTATCTGACAAGCTGGGGCGGAAATTGGTGATGATTGTCAGCCTTGCGGTCAATGGCTTAGGGTATCTATTCATGAGCCAGGCACATACATATTTGGGATTTGCCATCTTAATGGTCTTCATGGGAGCTTCGAATCCTCTTTACCAAGTGGGTTCGGATGCCATGCTGGCGGATATGATCGTTCCGGAAAAACGAACGAATGCATATGCCATCATCCGGATGATCAATAACGCCGGGGTCGCCATTGGTCCGCGCATGGGCGGTTTTGTGGCAGCCAGGTCATACTCGTACGCTTTCCTGGGGGCGGCAATAGGAATGATCACCTACAGCCTGCTGCTCATATTTCGTGCAAGGGAGACGCTGCAACAAAGCTTATGATTCTGAGAAGGGAGCTCCACACTGAAAACCTGGGAGGATATGGACGGGTATTTCGGGATCGACCTTACGTTATTTTCGCACTTCTGGTCGGGATGGGACTGATCGCACCGTCCATGTTATGGACGTTATTATCCGTTTATACAAAAATAAACTACGGACTTCCTGAAAACCTGTTTGGGTGGCTGCCGACAACCAACGCACTGATGTGCGTGTTTCGTCCAATTTCCGGTAACCCAAGTCACACGGCGATTTCGACCACTCCCGGTCATCGGGGTCGGGATGTTAATTTACGCTCTCGGTGTGGGAAGTGCGGCGCTTAATGAGCAGTTTCTGGGGTTTCTGGGCAAGCATGGTCCTGATGACCTTTGGAGAACTAACCGTGATCCCAACGGTCAGTAAATATATTGCTGACCTGGCTCCAGCCGATATGCGCGGCCGATACATGAGCTTTTACTGGTTCGCCTGGGGGATTGCACGCGGTGCTGCCCCGCTTATCGGCGGATTTTTAAATGATAACATCAACCCGCGTTCCATCTGGATCGGAGGATTGGTCATTGGTATGATCAGTGCCATTGGGTTGATTTATTTTCTCGAGCACGCAAGGCGAAACCTGCATAACGGCTGTAAATACCCATCGTGTAAATTCCCCCAAATCAATTCAGCTTTTCAACCTGTGTTCCAATCGAATTTTTACTTCCGGCCATTCCCGATCCAAAATACTGAAATAAACCGAATCCCTGATCGTTCCATCCGGAAGGATCATGTGGTTGCGGAGCACTCCTTCTTGAACTGCTCCCAAGCGCTCAATGGCACGGATCGAATGTTCGTTGCGCGCGATCGACCTTAAATTGAACTCGGATGCATTCCAATTTTTCGAAGGCATATTTCAACAGCAAATATTTGCATTCCGGATTTACGGCGGTTCGTTGAAACTCCGGTGAATACCAGGTGCCGCCAATTTCCAGGGAACGGTGGCCGGGACGCATTTCCAGAAACCGGGTTGCGCCGATAATCTGCCCGGTATGCTCGGTGAACGACCGTAAATGGAAGATCCGTCCCGGCCGCCTGGAGATCCAAGAGGTCACTCACCCATTTTCCCATATTTTCCAATCAGATAAATTACCATAAACCATATACTTCCAGATGCGACTTATCCTTACCGGCATCAACCAGCCCGGGAATATGGGCGCGAGTCATAGGTTCCAATCGGACAACCCTACCTTCCAAGAGTGATTGGAGTGCTCCATAAATCGTCGGTCATCATTTTTCCTCCCTGCGTCGGCAGGAACGGCATATGGGGTCCCGGGTAAATCTAACAATTCTGATAGATGCAGCCCGCATAGCCACCCGGTCATCCCATGGATATTCGATCGTTCCGAAGCACATCGATTGCTCATGACCTTTCCGCAGACCATGACCATATCTCCGGGAGCAGCCATTCGGACCCCAAGCCGGATCGCATCCCCCCGGTCCGGGATGCGCCAAAAGGTTTTTCCTTCCTTTCCGCCTTTTGAAGCGGGCGCCGGCTGCCATATCCGCGAGGATCCCATCCAGCGATTCAGTACGCGGATCTTCCGCAGTCAGGATGCTGATATCCGCCAGTTCCTGTGATACTTCGGCCATCATGCGGCGTTTTTCCCGGTCCCGCAACCCCGCAGAACCAAAAACGACAATCACACTTTTATCAGTCATGTTCCTGACTGTTTCGATGGCTACCCGCAAGGCATTGGGTGTATGGGCGAAATCGACGATGGCAGAAAATGATCTGACCAAGGATCAATCCGCTCCATTCTTCCCGGGACACCGGGCATGGCAGCAATACCCACTGCGGCAACTTCAGGAGATATCCCAAGCCCACAAACAGCAGCAGAGAGAGCTGCCAGACAATTCGAAACATTAAACTTCCCGACCAAAGGGCTGGCGACCAGAACACGAAAATTACTCCACGTACCAGGGTTGGGGTTTTGGCCAATTGCATTGAAATCGAATGCCTTGCGGGGAATATTCAATAGAATCAGCCCGAATATCTGCAGATGAGTCAATTCCATATGAAACTGTTGGACTGGAGGAAACCCGGGAAAGGTAATCGATAGGATGAGTCGTCCCGGTTCAATACCGCCAGGCGTGGATTTCCCTGGGGTTTGGGTAAAGTTTTTTCCAATGACTGGAACAGTCGCGCTTTAGCTGCCTGATAATTCTCATATGAGCCATGTTGATCAAGATGTTCGTGGGTGATATTGGTAATTACGCCAATATCAAATTCACATGCATCCACGCGGTATTGAGCCCAGCCATGGGAAGTAGTTTCGATCACGACATGGGTAAGACCGGCTGCCACCATTCGAGCCAGATATTCCTGAACATCCGGCGCATCAGGAGTGGTGACGTGAAAACCCGTGTCGAGGATTTCATCGCCAATGACTGCATTTACTGTTGAGATCAAACCGGCTTTTTATCCCAGCAGCCAACAAAATCTGGTATATCAGGTTGCAGGTTGTAGTCTTGCCATCCGTACCCGTGACGCCAATAACAGTCAACTTGCGAGCCGGGTTGTCATAAAATGCGGCTGCCAACCACGCCAATGCCCTGGCGGGAATTTTCAACCTGAAGGTAAGGAACGGGTAAATCAGGCAGCGGTATTTCGCCGACAACGGCGGAAGCGCCGCGCTGTTATGGCATCAGGAATGTAATCATGTCCATCCAGCTGAACCGCCTTTCATGGCAACGAAAAGATCCCCGGGCCGGATCTTGCGGCTATCGATTGCCAAGCCCGTTATCAAAGTATCACCCAGGGATTCCTGACAACACCTTTAATGGAAATTGCGTAAACAAGGAGGCGAGCGTTGTCGAGTGAGTCAATTCAGAATCCATATATATTTGATGTGCCTCAAGCAACCATTTTAGCGGACGGATTCAATCATATACGACCTCATGATTAACGAAAAAGAGGGTTCTGACGACAATTTTACGCCAAAACCCTCCGATGGTACCGGATAATATTATTTTAATGACTTGCGCAATCCTTCCAATTGACCGGAAACGGATCCATCCAGGACTTTATCGCCCACACGGACAACCAGCCCGCCAAGGATTTGCGGGTCAACATGGAACTCGACGTTTGTTTTTGCACCCATTTTGTCGAGCACATTCGTTTTAACGGCGTCCTGTTCTTCTTTCGCTCAAGCGGCAGGGCGGAGGTCACTTCGGCAAGGTCACCGCTCAATTCAGCGCCTTCCAGTACTACCACCTTGCCAGATTTCACACCCGAGAAAAATTCCTCCAAGCAAGGCATGCTGGCGCTTGGCATCCATGGCTTCACCAATCAGCCGCTGGGCAGCCGCGATCGAAAGGGCTGCCACCTGCCCACGCAGGTCAGCCAGGATGCGATTGCGTTCCAGCTCGACTTCCACCATGACCGCTTCACGCTCTTTTTCGATCCCTTTTTCTGCCTCTGCCTTTCATATTTTCCATGGCAGCATCAGCCCGTTCGGTGGCTTCATTAACAATCCGGGTGGCCTTGATTTGGGCTTCGGTGATGATCTTTGCAGCCTCTTCTTCAGCATTCGCCCTGGCCTCACCGGCGATGCGGGCATCTTCGATGCCCTGCTCGAGTTTTTTGCGGCGTTTATCCAACATTCCCAGGAGCGGTTTTACTATCCAGGCACGGACGACTGACAAAAATAATGAAAAAACAGATGATCTGTACTATCAAATAACCTAGGTTTAAACCCAATTGTGCCAAGGGAAACCTCCTATATTCTAATTTGATGCTGACAAAATTAACCGACGACGAAGAGGATGAGCAGCGCAACAACCAGGCAATAAATAGCCACTGCTTCTGCAAATGCAATGCCGAGGATCATATTGGTCTGGATGGTTCCGGTTGCATCGGGGTTGCGTCCCATCGCCTGAACGGCACCACTGGTCACAATTCCGATGCCCGCCCCAGCGCCAATCGCGCCGATCATGGCCAAGCCTGCGCCGATCAATTTTGCTGCAATGATGATATCACCAGTCATTAGAGTAACCTCCGTAAAAGAATTCGGGCGGAAAATCCGCCGCCAAGATATAGAATGTGCGGGCCATTTCTCGCCCAAATTTATGCATGCGCTTCTTCGTGTTCGCCATGGCCCTGGGTGGCCTGCGCCATAAAAGTCATGGTCAGCAGACCGAATACGATCGCCTGGATCGCGCCAACCAGGAATTCAAGCATATAAAATATCGATGGGAAGATGGCTATCGCTCCAAGCAGGGCGCCCATGACAAACAACAAAACAGACCCGGCGAAAATATTACCAAAAAGACGGAAGGCAAACGAAAGCACTTTGGAGAATTCGGAAACCAATTCCAGAAGACCCACCCCCCAGTCAATCACACCGAAAATCGGCTTTTTAAAGAACGTCTTTACATTCCAGAACTTTGTAAAATAACCGACATCCCTTGAGCGAATGCCAACCACCTGCACTGCAATCACGGCGATGAGTGCGCAAGGGCGACGGTAAAGTTTAAATCAGTGGAAACCACGCGGACGAAAGGAACCAGGGTACTTCCGCCATCGGCAACGGCAGGATTCGAGATGGTGGGAATCCCCGCCACTGTCTGAACGGAGTACCCTCCCTCCTCAGCCTTTTCGATCACCCCGATACTATCAACACCAGGGATCAATTCCATCCAGTTTGCCAGCAGGACAAGGAGGGTGATCGTGGCAAACCAGGGGAAGATGATCTTTGCCCATTTCCCGGCAGTACCTTCGGTCATGTTGTAAAGGTATTCGAGCAAGCGCTTCCACGGCACCCGGAATGCCTTTCAATGACCAGGCTCCCTTTCTTTACAGCACGATTGAAGAAAAACGCCAATAAGATGACGAGGACATCCACGATCAGCAGTGCAAACAACGTATTGGTAAAATAAAAATCGCCAATAATCGGCAGAGTAAACAGCGGACGCGCCATCCAGTGTTCAGCCGGTAACTGAACAAACGGACGCACCGGTGAAAAATACCATTGTTCCGATAAAACCCAGGATAATCAACCCAAGGACGATCCAACGGTTGGTCCCCCAGCGCCACCATTTTTTCCCGGGTGTCCCGTCTTTAGCTGTTATCTCCACGATGTGGTTCCTCCTCGATAACTTCGTTTTTCTTATCCGGTTGAATGCGGGCAGTGGCTGATCTTACCACCCGAAATGTCAGGTAAAGAGTAACCGGAATACTGACAAGAATGAAAGTAATTGTCAACCAGGGTTTGCTATTTAGAATTTTATCCAGCCACATTCCTGCCAAAAGTGCAACGAAGATCATCACCAGGGTCAAACCAGCAACCCATAACACCGTCATCGTTACCGCGGTTTTAAATTCATCCTGACCTTTTCCGATTGGGCTGGTTCATGGCGGCGGAATTATATCATGAGCTTTTTCATGCCGTCTAGAACATATTGAGAGCAGCCTGGTTGGCGAAGCCAAACCAGGGTCCAAAAATGGTACCGAGCAGCAAAACACCCACAACCAGTACAATCAGCGCAATTGTGACCGAGCGAGAAATTGGTATGGGGTGTTTTTCCTCGTCCTGGTCGGGCAGTACGATACAAATAAATGTATTTTAAAACGATCAAATAGTAATATAAACCGACTATCGAATTTATCACCCCAACAACCGCCAGCCAGATCCAGCCGCTTTGAACGGCAGCCGCAAAGACAAAAAACTTTCCTACAAAACCACCAAATGGGCGGCATGCCTGCCAGGGATAAAAAGGCGACCAGCGCAGCCAAAGACAGCATGGCGTTGCGGCGACCCAAACCATTATAAGCGGTGAAGTCGTTCGAGCCAGTGACCTGACCAACTATGGCAACTATCCCGAAGGCAAGCAGGTTGGTTAGGATGTAGGCAATCAAGTAAAAGACCGCACTGGCAATGCCCAACTGGGAAAACGCCACCACCCCAATCATGGCGTAACCGGCATGAGCGATAGACGAATATGCCAGCAGGCGTTTGACATTCTTTTGAGCCAATGCGATCAGGTTGCCGACCGTCATCGTTAGGGCTGCCAAAACTGCGAGGATCAAGCTCCAATCCACCGACACCACCGGGAATGCAGCCGTAAGCAGGCGAATAATCACTGCAAACCCGGCTGCTTTGGAAGCTGTTGAGAGAAAGCCAGCAACGGGAGTCGGCGCACCTTCGTACACATCCGGCGCCCAAAAATGGAATGGGAATAGGGAAACCTTGAATGCCAAACCCGCCAACACCAAAAAGCTGATCCCAACTGCCAGCAGGTCGAAGACCTGGAAGTGGACGGCAAGGGCATAAATACTGGTTGTACCGGCAAAACCATAAACCAGGCTGAAACCATACAACAAGACCGCAGAAGTCAATGCACCGAACAGCATGTATTTAAAACCAGACTCTGTAGATCTATCGTCATTGGTCAGGAAGCCGGCGAGGATATAGAGAGGTATGGAAGTGGTTTCAATTGCCAGGTACAACATTACCAGATCGGCAGATGACGCCATCAAGCACATACCGATGGCAGCTGCCAATAGAAGAAGGTAAGATTCGGCGCGCTGGTTCAACCGGTCTTCGTCCATAAAGAAGAGTGCAGTCACCCCGGCGGCCAGAACAAAAAACATCTTGAAAAGGAAACCCAACCCATCAAAACGCAACATACCGCCGAAAACGATCGCCGGGTCTCCGGGACGCCCGAAAAGAAGGCTGACAGCCAAGGTGACTAGCAAACCGATGGCGGTAAACATTCCCAGGAATGTGCGCCGGTTTGAATCCTTTTTCTGAAAGGGATCGAGGACAAGCACCAGGACAGCCAGTGCCAGGAGCATTACTTCAGGGAGAATGGGAATAATGGCAGTCACCTATGCACCTCCCAGGAGTGTGAGCACGTGTTGAACCCCCGCCTGTACCCAGGGAACGATGAGACCCGGGAAGATGCCAATACCGACCATCAATGCCATCAAGAGCACCAGGGCAATCTTATCCAAGGTATTAATTGGGTTGATGTGTCCCTCGAACTCCTCCGGCATTTTCCCAAAGAAAACGCGCCTGACAACCAGCAGAACATAGGAGGCGGTTACAACGATCGAAATGGCGGCGATCAAGGCAACAACCCACTGCGTTTTCCAAATGCCAAGGAAGATGGGGAACTCAGCGATAAAACCAGAGAAACCAGGCATTCCCATCGAGACCAGGCTGCCGATGATGACACCTATCCCCACCAACGGCAAGGGTTTAATCATGCCGCCGAGTTTGGGGATGTCGCGGGTATGAGCGCGATCATAGACCATGCCGACGGCAGCAAAGAAAAGAGCCGTCATCACCCCATGTGAAAACATCTGCACTCCGGCACCCATCAAACCCTTCCGGGGTCAGGGTGGCAAAACCCATCATCACAAGTCCCATGTGAGAAACCGATGAGAAGCCGATCACATATTTAAAATCGGTTTGAACGCTGGCAATGAAAGCGCCATAGACTATATTGACCAGCGCCAACCCCATGATCAATGGCGCCCAGAATTTGGCACCTTCGGGCAGGAGCATAATGCCTACGCGCAACGCGGCAAATGCTCCTAATTTCATCAGCACCCCTGCATGGAACATGGACACGGCAGTCGGAGCAGCCACGTGACCATCCGGGGACCAGTTATGGAAGGGGAAAATACCCCCCAGGATGGCGAACCCGAGGAAAACCGGAAGAAACCAGGCAACCTGGAAGGCTGGAGAGAACTTCGCAGTCTCCAGGACAAGCATGTCAAAAGTTTGACCACCGCTCGTCCAGAACATGACGAGAGCACCGACCAGGGAAATCACCGAGCCGATGAACAGGTACAGGGTCAGTTTCATGGCGGCATATTCACGCGTTTTTACCCAGCCCCAAATGACAATCAGGAGGAACATGGGGAAGACAGCGATCTCATAAAAGAAGAACAACATGAACAAATCCAGGGAACAAAAGACCCCGAATACACCACTGGCCAGGATAAAAAGGAAAGCAAAGAATTCGCGCGGACGGTCGTCGATCCCCCAGGAAATCATCACCCCGGTTACCATGACAATACCGGTCAACAGGACCAGGGGAGCGCTCAATCCATCCACACCAAAGTGCAGGCTGATGCCCAACATGGGCAGCCAACTGTATTTTTCGATAAACTGGTAACCAGCAGCAGCCTTATCGTACCCAAAATACACCCAGACAGATAAAGCCAGGGCAAGGAGCGCCGCCGTCAAGGCAGTGATGCGAATCCCTTTTTTCTGCCCAGGTTTAAATGTCAACAAGACGAGCGCGGCAGCCATGGGGGTGAAAACGATCACACTCAAAAACGGAAATTGCATGGTACCCTCTTAGTGGAACATTAATAGCATGGCTTTGTTTATGACTTCCAAAATCCAAGCGGGGAAGATCCCAATGACCAGCATGAGGACCATCAAGGGAGCCATCACAAAGATTTCCCGCGCGTTGATTTCCAGTAATTTATGTTCACCCTGGGCCCAGTGCTCATTTACGGGTCCATGAAGGACAGCCTTGATCCCCTTCAATATGTACGCACCAGTGAACAGCAATCCGATCATGGCAACAGCAGTATAGAGGGTCAGGACCGGCCAGGAACCGCGTACCACCAGGAACTCGGAAACGAACCCATTCAAACCCGGCAATCCAAGGGAGGCCATGCTGGTGAAAAGCAAGATCCCGCCGTAGATCGGTACCAGTGGGAACAAGCCTCCGAAGTCATCCAAATTACGAGTGTGTGTGCGTTCGTAAAGCACGCCAACCAGAAAAAACATGCCGGCTGCAGACAGACCATGGTTGAACATTTGCAGAACCGCACCATTCAATGCAATCGTAGCGTTCAAGCGTCCCGGCTGCGCGGGCAGCTGCAGCGATCCCAAGGACGACGAAGCCCATATGGTTTACCGATGAATATGCGACCAGACGCTTGAAGTCTTTCTGACCGAAAGCCGCAAACGCCCCGAATACGATCGCCATGACCGCCAGGAAAGCCAGCCAACCGGCATACCTGGCTGATTTAACCGGATACAAGGCAGGACCAGCCGCAGGAACCCATAAGCACCAAGTTTCAAAAGTACACCAGCCAGAAGCATCGATCCGGCGGTCGGAGCTTCGGTATGGGCATCCGGGAGCCAGGTATGGAACGGCCAAACCGGAACCTTGATGGCAAAAGCAATTACGAACGCCCAGAAGGCGATCGTTTTGACCGTGGAAACTGTAACGCCCAATTTTAAAGAAATGCAGCAGCACGCCATTCGGATCCAGGGAAGCCCATTTTGTGTACAGGGATTGCAGGTCAAAAGTATTGAAAAGTGCCCCCAATAACTGGATGGCCAGAAGCAGCCCCAATGAGCCTGCCATGGTATAGATAATGAATTTTAATGAAGCATAATTCCGGGACTGAACCTTGACCCCTTTCCAGATCTCGCGTTCCCCTTTCTCAGAGCCCCACTGGTTGATCAGGAAATACATCGGCACGAGGCCGACTTCCCAGAAGACAAAGAAGATCAACAGATCGAGGGACATGAAAACACCCAACATGCCAGTTTCCAGGAAAAGGAAAAGCATGAAGTACACCTTGATCCGGTCGGTGATGGAGAAAGAGGCCAAGAGGGCAAGCGGGGTTAGGAGCGTGGTCAAAAGAACCATGGTCAAAGAAAGACCGTCCACACCGATATGGAAGGTGGAATGCAGAGCGGCATACCAAACGTATTGTTCCTGGAACTGGAAACCGGGCTGACCCGACTTGAACTGTGTCCACAAGAATACCGTCAAAAGGAAGGGAACCAGGCTGGCTCCAAATGCTGTCCAGCGAATGGCTTTCATTTTTATCCTGGCGGCAGGAATATCACCACCACCCCCGCCAGGAGAGGGAAAAATAAAATCAGGGATAAAAGATGAGTGCCAAGAAATGCCATCATTCACTCCACTTGCTCGTTCGGACAAGTCCAGTGGCTGCATCTCCCAATTTGCAGCCTTTTTCATTTAAACCAAAAGGAAATAAACCAAAACGGCAAAAATGACCAGCACAGTTATAGATGCCACCATATAGTACTGGATGCGCCCGGCCTGGATCTTGCGTAAACCGGACCCGGAAGCTTTCACAACATTGCCAGTGCCATCCCCGATAAACTCATTGATAACCGGTTTGTCGAAATAAGTTCGAAAGGCATGCCCAAGGAAGAGCGAGAAGCGTGCAACACTGTGCAGGACGCCATCGATCACGGTCTGGTCCATGTACAGCGAGGTGAATTTTTCGGCAACCCAGACGGCGGGTTTAATGAATACAAAACTGTAAATTTCATCAAAATACCATTTGTTCTTTAAAGCCGGGATCTGAAGGAAATCCTGCTGCGGGGTTTTTACTTTGCGATAAACAAGCCACCCGCAAAAGAGCCCACCCAGGGCAACGGTCAATGAAGTCAGCCAGCGGAACCCAACTGAAGGCAACTTCCGCGGGTAATTCGGCCAATGTCCCTCCAACAAATGCATGGAACCAATTGGGAAGAAGTCCGCCCAAAAGCGGGAAACTGCTCCGGGATGCCCACCCAGCCGAAACCAACAGCAAAAACTGCAAGCACAACCAGGGGGATGGTCATGGTCCAGGTGGTCTCGCTGGCGTGTTCTGCGGCCTCGTGCGCGGTTACCCAGGAAAGTCAGGGTTATCTGGCGCATGGTATAGAAAGCGGTCATGAAAGCCGCCAGCGCCAAGGACGATGAAAACGAGCGATGTGACCATTACCAAAAGCTTCGGCGAAGATTTCATCCTTGGACCAAAAGCCAGCGGTTAGCACAGGGAACCCGGACAAGGCAAGCCCACCTATCAGAAAGTCCAGAATGTGATCGGCATCTTTTTGCGCAAGCCCCCCCATGTTGAACATATCCTGCGGGTCCGTGTGCTCTCCGTGAATGGAGAACGCCATGTTCCATGCCGTGGATCACCGAGCCCGAATCGAGGAAGAGCAGTGCCTTGAAGAATGCGTGGGTGACCAGATGAAATGCGGCAGCAACATATGCGCCGATCCCCAGAGCTGCCACCATGAAACCAAGCTGCGAAATGGTGGAGTATGCCAGGACACGCTTAATATCATTTTGAGCCACTGCAATGGAAGCGGCGAAAAGAGCAGTGAACGCCCCAATAAAGGCGATCACGCTCATGGTGGTATTCAGCGGCATCCCCTCGGTCCAGCCCGCAGAGATGAGCGGGAACATGCGGATGATCATGTATACACCCGCCGAAACCATTGTGGCGGCATGGATCATGGCGCTGACCGGGGTGGGTCCTTCCATGGCATCGGGCAGCCACACATGGAGAGGAAACTGGGCGGATTTTCCGACCGTCCCAATGAACAGGAGCAGCCCAATAATCCCGGCCGCGGAAAGCCCAAAAAATGCCGGAGTGGACGATAAGGCAGCCAGCATAGCGGGTCTGAAGATATCGCTTGAATGAAAGCGAGCCGGTAAATGAATACACGAAGGCGATGCCTAAACAGCATAAATACATCACCGATGCGGGTGGTCATAAAGGCTTTGACTGCCGCATTTCGAGCGGACGGTTTTCCGAACCAGAACCCGATCAATAAGTATGAACACAGACCCATGATCTCCCAACCGACGAAAAGTGTCAGCAGGTTGTCGGAGACCACCAGCGTGTACATCCCGAATGCGAACAGGCTGATAAAGGCGAAAAAGCGGGAATACATGGGTTCGATGGACGGGACCGAGTGTGCATGTCCATTTCCCGATCAGCGAGGCACCATGCGGGGGAAGCCCGGCAACATCATGATCGCCCTTTGGCTGACCGAAATTATGGTAGCCAATGCTGTAGACAAAAATTGCAAGCACAGTCCAGGCCACAAAAAAGATGACCACTGGCAGAGAGCGGATCGATCTGCACCCCGATCTTTGAGCCAGGTGGACCCGGTGGGAAGCCAATTAATGGAAGAGCCGAAAATCTGTCTGCCAAACTCCTTCACCCCCAGGGCACGGATAAAAATAAACATGCTCCCCAACCATGACAGACCGGCTGCGCCGACAGCAATGCTGTGGCTGAAAGCTTTTCTTTTATTCGTGAATAGAATAATTGCAAAGAAAGATAGAAGCGGAGGAAGGGGCAACAGCCAGATGATGTAATTTTCCATTATCACTCCTACCACTTCATAAGATCAATTTCATCGGCCACCACCGTCTTCCGCCGGCGGTAAACCGAAATAATCAATGCAAGACCGACGGCCACTTCAGCAGCCGCCACGGCAAAGACAATGACCGCAAACACCTGCCCGCCCATATTTGCCGGGTCTAAGATAACGCCAAAAAGCAACCAGGTTGATATTCACGGCATTCAGCATCAGCTCCACGCCGAGCAGGATGGCGATGGCATTCTTGCGGGAGAGCACCCCAAACAGACCAATGGAGAACAAGGCGGCTGCGAGGATCAAATACCAGGAAAGCGGGACACTCATTTCAGCCTCCTATTCCTTTCTTCCAGTGGCAATATAGACGGCACCAACCAGGGCAGCCAACAAAAGTACGGAGGCCACTTCGAAAGGCAAGCACGTAAGCATCGGGAGACACCAGCGCGGTCCCAAGGCTGCGGAGGGTGTCAATCCCCGCAGGCATCGCAGCAGCAGTACTGACCAAAGGCAGGCTGGCCAAGGATCAGGAAAATCAGACCGGTGAGGATAAGCACACCAAGCAAGGCGGGAAGCCACCAATTCGAGCGCGTCTGAGCACCCTTATCCAGCATTTCCCGACGGGTAAGCATAACGGCGAAAATGAAAAGGATGGCAATGGCGCCGATATACACCACCACCTGGACAACTGCCAGGAAGCTAGCTTGCAGAACGGCATACAGGATGGCAACACCAAACAGGGCTGCGACCAAGCCAGAGTGCAGCATGAATCAGTTTGCCGGTAATCACCACCATCAAAGCAGACCCGAGGATAAGTGCGGCGCAGAGAAGGAAAATAATTTGATCAGCCGTCATACTGCCAGCTCCTAATTTTGGGGTGCTGCGGGGAAAGGGCGCTTCCGCCATGCGCTGTTTGCGTCCGTATGCACGCAAGATTTCAACGGTGATATAGCCAATGACAATATTCGACAAAAACATCCACAGCACAATACCCCCAATCCGGCAAGCCGGTCAACACTTTGCTTAAAATAGCGGTATTTACCAGCACCACCAAGGACAGAGGGGTAAGGAATTTCCAATTGAAATGCCAGCATATGGTCGATGCGGATACGCGGCATGGAGTACTTGATCCACATGATGACCCAATAGCCAAACATGGCCTTCGCCAGGAAAACGACAGCCTGGACGAAGGAATTGTTCAACCAGGAGAAGAAGCCATCTTTTCCAGCCCGAAAAAACCCCCGTAGCCGCCGAAAAACAAAACGGCGATAAAACCACCAAAGGTAAAGGCATGCAGCAATTCACCAGCATAGAAAAGACCAAATTTCATACCGGTGTATTCGATATGGAACCCGGCAACGATTTCCGACTCGGCCTCGTTAAGGTCAAAGGGAGAGCGTCCCAGTTCAGCAATGGCACTGATCAAAAATATGATGAAAGCCAGCGGGGAAAGCACGGCAAACCACATGCCGCTTTGGGCGGCTGGTTATATCCTGAACACTCATCGAGTTTGCCAGGATGGTGGGGATCAGTAAAACGACCACCATGGGAATTTCATAGGAAACCATGTTGGCAACCATGCGGAAAGCACCCAGCAATGCATACTTATTATTGGAAGCCCAGCCTCCGACGATAATGGATAATGTACCCAGGGCCCCGGCAGCCACAAGATAAAGAACAGCAACATTCAAGTCCACGCCAAATATTTTGGACGAGAGCGGCAAGATGGCCCACAAGGATTATGACTGAAGCGATGGCAAGCACCGGTCCGATGTTATAGAGGAGTTTATCGGCACCAGCGGGCGTGATGTCTTCCTTAATGACGAGTTTGATAATATCTGCGAAGGGCTGGATCAACCCAAAAGGTCCGATGCGGTTGGGACCGAGACGGTCCTGGAAGCGGGCGACGACTTTTCTTTCAACCCATACCAACATAATATCCAGCACCATGGCGAAAATAATCAACACGGTGATGCCGATGAATATACAGGATCACCGTGACCAGGCCGGCAGACAGCCCCCAACCGGTAAAGGAGGCCGTGTAATCCATCCGGAGATAAAGCTGATCGGGATCATTTAAAAATTGCATGCATTGCTCCTTGCAAAATACAAATAAAAGGCTGAGAGGTAAACCTGTCAGCCTTTTATATAAATTCACTTACCATTTACGCCCATTCCAGCATCCCCCTGCGCCAGGCATACACCAGGCCGGCGACCAGAATGGCAATAAAAAGCACACCCTCCAACACCACGAAAAGCGGTAGTTGTTTCAGGGACAGCGCCCAGGGGAATAAAAAGACAGTTTCGACATCAAAAACCAGGAAAATTAATGCAAAAATGTAATACTGGGCTTTAAACTGCACCCAGGAATCCCCCACTGTTTCGATGCCGCATTCATACGTGCTTTGTTTAATTGGATTTGGTTTTCGAGGTGCCACGAGCCGGGAAAAAACAAGGGGCACAATTGGGACCATCATACCAACTACCATAAATATACCTATATAAAGCCAATTTGTCTGCATAGGTGCTCCGCCTACGGATCAGGTTTTCTTTGGATTTTTGACCTGCGAATTTTACCATAAAGGAAACCCTTACCGACGGATTCGGTTTCACGGATTTTAAGATTACGGTCCACCAGGGGAAATCCTTTGGCATTTCCCTTAATCGGCCATGCTGGCGGTATGGGAGGGCGAGGCCGGGATGATTGGCTGGGAGATGGACCAGGAGAGCCCGGCTCCCTGGGGAGACGAATGCGATAGTAACCGCCACGGCAGCGGCGTTCCCGGTCCGAGGCGGAGCGGATGGAACGGCGGGCTCGATTTGCCTGCTGGAGCAGCAACAGGGCGGTGTATTTCTCCCAGTCTAGGCTTTTCGGAGTGGGCAAGCAGGACACGATTGCCGGAAATAACAAAGCAGCCTCGTTCGACAAGGACCTCCAGACCGGCTGAACCATGCGCATTCAGAAATCCGAGCAGCCGGTTGTAGACGGTCTGCATGCGACCCGAGCGGACGAGGGCGGTATAGAGCTCCTGGCAGCGGCGAACCGGGTATTTCCCTTCCAAGTCGTGCCAGCGGAAGACCGTTCGCCAGCTTCCAAAGAATGCCCTCCAGGAGGAAACGGGCGGAAGGCAGGGGCTTGCGGCGGCGATATTTCCGGAAATAATCCATATCGGCACGCTGGGCTGTCAATGTTTCCTCAAGGAGCTGCCACTGGGTATCGAGCAGGCGGGGAGCTTCCCAATTCAAATTCGCGTGCGAAAACATTATTTTTCGAGGAACGAATGCGGGCCTGGGCAAAATGCCCAGCTCGGAGAACTCCCAGCGCAACAGGGCGGGCACATTGCGGGCCAGGGAGCGGATATGCTCCTGCCGGCCGCCGAGTTCGAACAGGTAGCGCTCGATCTTCAGGATCCTGCCGGTAACCAGTGTTGCGGCCCGAACCTGGGGAAGAATCCCTTCAAGAGGCGTGCCGGGCATGCTCCTGGCGAGGCACTGCGCCAATATCCGCCGGTCTTCACGCAGCCCCTTTTTGCAGGAAGCAACCAGCCTTTCCTGCAGTTCTTTTTCCAGGACGGCAGGGTCCTTGCGGGCGGAGGCAGATTTTTTGGGGGTGAGCCCTGCAGGACGACTATGCGCAGAATACAGCCCATGGCGGAAGGCGTTGCGATTGCCGGGCTGAGCCCCCTTCCGGCGAGGCGAGGAGGTGGGGGAAGCACGAAGAGGAGCAGAGGTGCGAGGAAAGGAGGTGAGCATTTATTGCCAGCGGAAATTTCAAAGAAGTCGGAGATCGTTCAGAACAACTAAGTATAGAAAGTAGTTACCGATCATTATAGAACATTTATTCTGGTTATTGCAAGTAGAGATTTGGCCATAATTCGTAAAGTAATGTAAACTTTCACCAAGGTAATTCGCATTTGGAATAAAAAATTTGAAAACATGTTCCGCAGTTCTGGCAGTAAATTGATGCCCCCATCCACCAAATGCAAAGCCGTGCAGGTGGTGGAGTCGCCGGAAATAGACAGGAGAAGTCATGATCCCAAACCAATGGTACGCGATCCTGGAGTCCAACGAAATTAAGCAAGGAAAAATCACCGCGCTGACACGCATGGGGGAGAAAATGGCTGCATGGCGAAACAGCAGAGGGAAGCCTGGTGGTCATGGCTGAAAAATGCCCCCACCGGGGAGCAGCGCTCGGGCTGGGCAAAGTGATCCAGGACTGCGCTGCAATGTCCTTTCCACGGGTTTGAGTATGATGCCTCAGGAAACTGCAGGATGGTACCGGCCAACGGAAAAAACGCAAAACCACCCAAGGCGCTGCATGTAACGAGTTACCCGGTTCGCGAAGAACACGGGTTCGTTTTCATCTGGTGGGGAAATCGCGGCAGGAATATCCTCCGGTGCCGTGGTTCGAAGTCGATCCCGAATTCGATGGTTTATGCGACAATCAAAGACCATTGGGCAAATCATTATGCACGGGCAATCGAGAACCAACTGGATGTGGTGCACCTGCCCTTCATCCACCACAATACCATCGGGCGGGGGAACAAAACCCTAGTCAACGGGCCGATCGCGATCCAGGAGAACCATTGGCCAGGGGACAACCTGATCAACCTATGGGTTACGAACGAACTGGATGAAGGTACAGAAGCCGAAGAAAGCATCTGAACTGGTCAAACCGGAAAGACATCCGGGTCTGCAATTCCGCTACGGAAATCTCTGGCAAAACTGGATCTCGGAAAACGTCCGGGTCCTGGTATGCGTTCGCCCCGATCGACGATGAAAACACACTCATGTACCTGCGCTATTATCACACCGTGCGGATGCCCATTCTGCGCCAAATCATGGGGTGGATCGGCAGCCTGGCGAACCTGGTGATCGAACGACAGGACCGGCGGGTGGTCATCACTCAGCGACCGAAGACGACCCGACCTGGACTGCGGCGAGATCCTGATCCCGGGCGATAACCCGATCGTGTTATACCGGAAAATCAGGAATGCATTAATCGAAAGCAAGGAAACTGATCTTTTGGAGCGACCTCAAAGATCAAACCATTTTTTGCCGTCCGGGTTTGTACCCAAATGATTAACGGGATAAAATAGGTACGTATATGTACCAAACTGAGATAAGGACACTACCATGCCCACCAAGTCCAAAGTTGCGGTAATCCGCACAACCCCTGAGACCGTGCTGAAGGATTACCAGCGCCTGTTCGAGCTGGCAGGCGGGGAAAAGATCGCTGCAGCCCGGGGATCCAGACCATCCTTAAGGATAACATCTCGTGGCATTACCCGATGCCGGCAGCAAATACCACCCCATGGCAACTGGAAGGCAGCATCCTGGCACTTCGCAAGGCGGGGTTCGAGGACCTGGTATGCGTGCAAAACCAGACCGTGATCACGAATGCTTTCAAAGGCGAGGACCTGAACTGCTACCTGCCCATCTTCAAACAATATAAAGTGCCGGCCTTGTTCAATTTCCGAACAGAAGAAATGAAATGGGTACCGTACCAGCCCAAGGCAAAAATGCTGGCACTGGACCACATTTACCCGGAGGGCATCCACATCCCGGATTATTTCTTCGGAAAAAACATCGTCCACCTGCCCACGGTCAAGACTCATATGTACACCACCACCACCGGGGCAATGAAAAACGCTTTCGGCGGGTTACTCAGCAAACACCGCCACTACACCCATTCCTGGATCCACGAGACCCTGGTAGACCTGCTGGCAATCCAAAAAGAAATCCATCCGGGGATATTCGCGATCATGGACGGGACGACCGCAGGGAACGGCGCGGGACCACGCCTGATGATCCCGGTGGTAAAGAATATCCTGCTAGCTTCGGCAGACCAGGTGGCGATCGATGCCGTGGCAGCCAAACTGATGGGGTTCGATCCGCTTGTCGATCAAATACATCCGGCTGGCACAGGAACAGGGTCTTGGGAACAGGCGATGTCAACGCAAATCGACCTGGTTGGAGACGATATCTCCAACGAAAACTGGAATTTCAAGATCGGCAAGAACACCCATACCTTCCTGGCATGGCTTTCCTGGTACGGACCGACAAAATTCCTGCAGAAACTCATTTTCAGAACTCCGCTGGTCAATGTCCCGATCGCCATCTCCGAGGCAGAACAGGATTATTTCTACTGGCCGCTGAAATACAAAAGGGTAGCGACGTGAATGGCACGACATACAACCTGGGGGAAACTATTCCAGGATTACCAACACAACGGTTATCTGCAATGCTAGTAATCAAACCAGGAGGTAATCAAAAAACGCATTTTCATGCGTTTTTTGATTCCTAATACACGATCAGATAATCCTGAAAATGAAATCAATCCACCGATAATTCCAATTCCGCTTTGCGCATGGCTTGAAAGGCAGTGATCGCCACCTCAAGCATTTTTTCATCCGGCTCACGTGTGGTCATATGCTGGAGCGCCAGGTTGGGACTGACGATGATGCGAACAAACGACGAATTTCAGATGATCGGCCGTCCAGCGCAGGTATTCATATGCCACACCCTGCAAGGACCGGAATCATGACCACCCGGCTGATCAAGCCGCCACGCAAACGGAAGAGGACCCAGGATAGTGAAGAAAAACAGGGATAATACCATCAGGGTCAGCAGGAAAGCCGTCCCGCAACGAGGATGTTCAACGGAAAACCCAGCAACCGAGGCAGGGGTCATTTCTGCACCCGCTTCATAAGGCATTAATGGTCTTATGCTCGGCACCGTGATAAGCAAAAACACGGGCGATGTCAGGGCCGCCCGATCACCCACAAATAACCAAGCAACAAAAGCAAGACGCAGAACCCCTTCAAGGAGATTGCTCCACCAGGCGTTCCAGTGAAGGAAACGTTCGGACAGCCAACCCACCCCGGCGGGAGCCAGGAAAAAAATGCCAATTGCAACCAGGAAGGTAAGACCGAGGGTGAGGTAGAGAGCCGGACCTTCCAGCTTTTCATCCTCGCCCGTTTGCAGGTTGGCAGAATCCGTAAGGGCACGCATCCCCAAGCCGAGGGAATCCCAAAGCATGATCAAACCACGCAGGAAGGGAATTTTCGCCAGGCGGGATTTATAGATGCCGCCCAGCTCTTCGACTTTGGTGGCGATGGTGCCATCGGGAGCGCGCATGGCAACGGCACAGGCTTTCCGCCCGCGCATCATCACCCCCTCGATGACTGCCTGCCCGCCGTATGCGACCAGCTTATCTTCCATCCCGATCATGCTCCAAAAAACAGGGATAAATAACTTCCTGCCACTCTACAAACAATTTCAGGGTTTCAAGATTGGTAAAGAAATGGATGGCCGCTTCGATGCCGCGATACCAGGTTGGCAGGTGCATTTTTTCGTTGGGGGAATGGACATTATCATCGGGCAAACCAAAACCGGAAACCACCGATTCGATCCCCAGGAGGCTCTGCATATCCTTCACAACGGGTATGGATCCACCTTCGCGGCGGAAATAAGGCGGCGTGCCCCAAACAGTCTCCAGGGCCTTGCTCATTGCTTTAACTCCAACGTTGTTCACGGTCGGAAATAGAGGCAGGTCCACCTGCCATGACGGTCACTTCCCAGCGGATATCCCTGGGGGCATGTTTCTTCGAGATATTGAAGCAACTGTTGTGGACTTCCTGGGGTTCCTGATCGGGGACCAGACGCATCGAAATCTTTGCCATCGCCCAAGCGGGAATAACCGTCTTGGAGCCTTCGCCCGTAAACCCGGAAAGCAGCCCATTCACATCCAGGGTGGGGCGCGCCCCGGTGCGTTCGTTGGCGGTAAAACCGGCTTCCCCATAAAGAGCCGGGGACGCCGGTGATTTCCAGGAAATGCTTTTCATCGATGGGGAGACGAGCCAATTCTTCGCGATCCGCCTTGCTCAATTTTTGAACCCGGTCATAAAAACCAGGCAGGGTGATACGTCCCTTTGAATCGTGCATCCCAGAAATCAATTCAGCCAGAGCATTCGCTGGATTGTGGACCACGCCACCGTAGATGCCAGAATGCAGGTCCTGGGAGGGACCGAAAACACGCAGCTCAAAATAAGCCAGACCGCGCAAGGCATAGGTGAGGGTGGGATATTCCTTCCCGATCATCCCGGAATCCGGGTTCAATGCAAAATCAGCAGCAAGCAAATCCTTGTGTTCTGAAATGAAATGCCGGAAGGTTGGGCGAGCCAATTTCCTCCTCCCCTTCAAACAACCACTTGACATTCACCGGAAGACCGCCGGTCTTGACCAAGCGATTCAACTGCCTTGAGCATAACCATGGCCTGCCCCTTCATATCAGAGGCACCGCGGGCATAGATATTCTCGCCGCGGATTTCCGGGTCAAACGGAGCGACTTCCAAAGGTCGAGGGGATCTGCCGGCTGGACGTCATAATGACCGTAAATCAGGACGACGGGGGCACCCGCGCGCCCAAGCCATTCACCATAAACAATGGGATGCTTGGCGGTAGGAAATATTTGCACTTTTTGCATGCCGAGTCCACGCAACTGCGCGGCGAGCCAATCGGCCGCCTTGCGAATATCCAAGGCATGGGCGGGATCGGTGGACACAGAAGGGATGGATAAAATCTCCTTGAAGGAATCCAGAAATTTTCCGCTATTACTGCGGGCATATTTTAAAGCACTTTGGATTTGGTCTGCCATCTCTAACTCCCTCATTAAAATTAGAAGAAA
>CAVUIO010000012.1:0-468957 GCA_963741635.1 uncultured Chloroflexia bacterium | reverse complement strand
TCCTATTTGGGGTATTGAGCATGGTATTGGTGGGAATCACCATGCTGCCTTACTTTGGATTAAATGCACAAACTGGTTTGGCTTCAAGACCGGTGGACTACGTTTCTGAATACTCGGCTAGCCCGACTGATTTTGTAATTCCGTCCATTTGGCAATTCCTGTGGGGGGGCTGGGTGGAAAAAACCTTCAACCCTGAAATTGCCCAGGGGCTACCCTCTACATTGGTGCAGTGGCGTTCATTCTTGCTTGGATCGCGTGGGTGAAACGTAACCAGACTAACCATCCTGAGTTGTTAAGTTGCCCTATTAGTTGCGTTTACCGCATTTATTCTTGCCCTCGGCATAGATATTCATTGGTTGGGTCGCAAAATAGTCTCTTTACCTGTAATATTGCAACCAATATTTCACCGGACGGATATGCCTGAAATCCATTTCCCAGCCTTTTATCTGTATAAATACTTGCCTTTTTTCTCGAAGATGCGTGTTATGATGCGTTTTGGGTTGTTTACATTGATATTTTCGAGTATGATGGCTGGCTTGGGGGGGCGTATTACTTTAATGCATCACCCAAGAAATTCAGACGCTGGGTTGGGGTTGGTTTGCTTATGCTGGTATTTGTGGATTTTTACCCTGGAGTTTTCACTAAATTCTCCACCTTGGATGCCCGCCCGGTGGACTACTGGCTGGCGACACAGCCTGACACGGGTGCGATAGCCCAATTCCCGTTCAGTGACGAATCCAGCCAGGGGCAGGTCTACGATACACTGGTCAGCCAGAAACCTTATCTGGGAGGGTTCTTTAACGCCAACTCCCCCGAACAGTATCTGCGTATCCAGCCGGTTATGGATGGTTTTCCAACCGCTGATAGTGTGGTTTTGCTTAAGGAATTGGGGGTGGCATACCTAGTGGTGGATTCCAAAGCATATACCAATTTCGAGGATATTGATACAACCATTCAATCATTTGGCTTGCGCTTATTGAATATCAGTGGAGAAGATTATGTCTACGGGTGGCCATAGAAACTTGATGAAAATGGCCAATTATTTTTTTCCGGGAATATTGATAAGACTTGTAAAATACCAAATTTATTTTTGTAAAAAGCAAGTATCCAAAGTACATCTAAGGATACTACACCTTGAATTATGAACTTCCTCAAATGATGGATAATATCCATAAGGATTTTGAAAATTGGAATATTGAAATGATAAAAAGGAATTCTTATGTCTGAGATCAAAATAGGCGACCGCCTAATAGGGGATGGTACCCCACTTACATCATCGCCGAGATCGGAGTAAATCATAACGGCATTCCGCAATTGGCTTTTGAACTTATCGATATAGCAGCCGATGCGGGCGTGGATGCGGTTAAATTTCAGAAGCGTAAACTCGATACGATCTACCCTCAAAAATTCCTGGATAATGTCAACGCCGGTGAGAAGAGCTTGGGTTATTTGCTGCCAATTCTCCAGAGAGTGGAACTTCCGGAAAGCACATACTTGGAAATCGCTGACCGATGCCGAAAAAAAGGGGTGACCTTCCTATGTACCCCCTTCGACCGTGAAAGCGCTGATTTTTTGGAAACGCTGGACGTTCCGGCTTATAAAGTGGCGTCTGCCGATTTAACAAACCTGCCCCTGATCGACCACCTTATTGCAAAAGGGAAACCGCTTATTCTTTCCACGGGGATGTCTCGCCCGGATGAGGTCGAGTTCACCGTCAGGTATCTAAAGGAGCGTCATGCCCAATTTGCACTGCTCCACTGCAACAGCACTTATCCGGCTGCCTTCGAAGACATAAACCTGCGCTACATGAACCAGCTCCGAAAGTATGATGTGCCCGTTGGCTACTCAGGCCACGAACGCGGTATTGCTGTCTCCACCGTAGCTTCAGCCTTGGGCGCAAATATTCTGGAACGGCACATTACCCTCGACCGGGCAATGGATGGACCAGACCATGCTGCAAGCTTGGAACCGCAGGGATTTAAAAAGATGGTCCGCGACATCCGTTTGGTTACCCTGGCATTGGGAATGGGGGATGAGAAATTCTTCTCTCGAGGCGAATTGCTTAATCGCGAAACCCTTGCCAAAAGTCTTGTTGCAGCACGTAAAATCGAAATTGGTGAGACTATCACACCTGAAATGATAACGGTAAAGGGACCCGGACTTGGACTTTCTCCCCAGCGATATCCGGAGATGCTTGGCAGGCGCGCAATCCGCATTATCGAAATCGACGAGCCATTTGTTGACGGGGATTTGGGCATCCATCACGAAATCAATACAGAGCATACACTCCCCATGCAATGGGGATTCGCAGTGCGCTTCCGGGATTACGAGGAATTATTGGCGTATAAACCGAATTTACTTGAATTTCACCTTACCGATCACGATCTTAAAGGAAAAGTACCTCGGATGTGACTATGACATGCCCCTGATAGTGCACGCTCCTGAGTTCTGGGATCGAACACTGGTGGATTTGTGTTCGACAGACGAAAGGAAGCGGTCTGATTCCATTTCTTTGATGCAGAAATCAATTGACCTTGCCAGGGATATGGCCAAACATTTTAAGGGCATTCCCAAGGTCATCGTTCACCCAGGTGGAATGACCCTCGACCAGCCTATTCATGACAATCGCAAATTGTATGATAACCTGGGGCGGTCAATCGAGCATATTGACTCAAAAGGTGTTGAACTCTTGCTGGAAAATCTCCCTCCACACCCCTGGTACTTTGGAGGGCAGTGGGTCACCAATGCATTTATGGATTCCCGCGAGATCCACAATTTCATCGCCGCGCGCGGTTTAAAGATCTGTTTTGATTCCTCTCACAGCAAACTTTACTGTAACTGGGCGCATGTGGATTTTTATGAGCAGGTCCGGACTCTGCTTCCATTTACCCGCCATTTGCATCTGTCAGATGCCTCCGGTCTGGATGGGGAGGGGCTGCAGATTGGGGAAGGGAACATCGACTGGGTTCACTTTTTCCGCCTTACCAGGGAATACCACGGCACGATGATTCCTGAGATTTGGCGCGGACACCAGCATGCCGGCCAGGGATTCCTTCAGGCCATCCAGCGCCTTTCGATGGAATATGAGAAAGCTCAGAAAGAAGTATGAATCCCATTCACAAAGTTTTCCTCCGGATGCAGACCGGCAGCGCCACACTAAAAAACGACTGGCAAACGCTCCGGCTGGCCCAGGCAGTAAATGTGACGGGCTCACAGCAGATAAAAATCAAAACCCCGTCATCTTTTTTAATGCTTCCACTCGCATTCGTGGTCACAGTCTGAATGCTGCGTTTTCTCTGGTGGCCTCTTGGGCAGTCCGACTTCATGGGACGCCAGTGATCCATTTTGCCTGCCAGGCAGGGATGAGCCGTTGCCTGCAAGGGACAAACCAGGACAATGTTTACCAATCCATGCCCTGCACCCTATGTTTACGCCAATCACGGGTCAATTTTGGTGGCTCCACGAAAGAGTACTTTAATTACAAGCCGGATAAGAACTTATCCCAGGCCTTGGAGGGACTTGGGATGCAGGCGTTAATTCAATACGAGCATCCTTTCGAAGAGGGGAAAATCCCACTTGGTGAGCTTGTCCTTCCTTCCGTGCGCTGGCGATTGCGCCGGTTGACCCTTGATGACGACGAATCTACTCGTTTTGTGATTCGAGAGTTTATTCTTTCCGCCTGGAATGTGGTTTGCGAATTTGACGGATTGCTTAAGCGAACCCATCCGCAGGCGGTTGTACTATTCAATGGTCAGACCTTCCCCGAGGCAGTCACATATTGGTTGGCAGAGCGGCGCGGGGTGCGAGCCATTACTCATGAAGTCAGCATGTATCCCCTGAGTGGATTTTTTACAGCTGGGCAAGCTACTGCGCTGCCGATGCAGATGGAAGCGAATTTTGAGCTTGGTTTAAAGGAGAACGCACGGTTGGATGAGCTCATGCAGAATCGCTATCAAGGTAAATTCAGCATGGCCGGCATTCGTTTCTTCCCCCAGATGAAAGGGTTGGACGAAGCCTTCCGCCAAAAGGCTGCCGGATTTAAACAAATAGTCCCGATTTTTACCAATGTCATTTTTGATACAACTCAGCAGCATTCGAATGCCTTTTTCCCGGATATGTTCACTTGGTTGGATCGGGTTCTGGAGGTTGTTAAAAATCACACCGAGACTCTCTTCGTTGTACGTGCGCACCCGGATGAGACCCGCGCTGGCAAGATCAGTCGCGAAAGTGTTGCCATGTGGGTCGAGCGGACTGGCGCATCCAGCTTGCCCAATTTTATTTTTATAGGGCCCGATGAGTACGTAAGTTCTTATGAATTGATACGTAAAGCAAAATTCACCATGATCTACAACTCGACGATCGGGTTGGAATCTTCCATAATGGGCGTTCCTGTTTTATGTGCTGGGAGTGCTCGTTTTACTGATTTTGGGACGGTTTTCTTTCCAGAATTCAGCGGATTCTTACTTCCAACAGCTGGAAAATTACCTCTCAGCTGCCAATGTTAAGATCCCCAAGGAACATATCCAAAATGCCCGCCGTTTTTTTTACTTCCATTATTTTATCGCCTCGCTGCGTTTTGACGATTTCCTGGAACCCTCGGCACAGCGCGGTTTCGTGACGTGGAAAAAATTCCCATTCCAGCTCCTCTCAGGTTCCGCCAATCCAACGATTTCTGCCCTCGTGGATGGAATATTAAATAATGGGAAATTTCTCCTGAAAGAGTGAATTGTGCGTTGTTCATTGGTGATCCGTGCGTTTAATGAAGAGCTGCAAATTGGACGTCTGCTGGAAGGAGTTCGCCACCAGACGATACCGGATGTTGAAATCATCCTGGTGGACTCGGGTTCGACGGATGCAACAACTACAATTGCGGCACAATACGGTGCAACCATTTTGCACATCCCTCCTGCGGAATTTACATTCGGGCGGTCATTGAATTTTGGTTTGGAAGCCGCCACCTGTGAACTCGTTGCTGTCGCTAGCGCTCATGTTTACCCGGTTTACCCCGACTGGCTGGAGCGTCTACTTGTGCCTTTCGGAGATCCCCTCAGTGGCTCTGAGCTATGGCAGGCAACGCGGTGACGAGAACACGAAGTTTTCAGAGCGGCAGATATTTTTCACGTGGTTCCCACAAAAATCAACGGACCGTCAAAACCATTCTTTCTGCAATAACGCCAATGCAGCACTTCGTCGGATCAATCTGGAAAAAAATCCCTTTGACGAAACCCTTACCGGGCTTGAAGACCTGGGTTGGGCTAAAGAAGTTCAGGAGGCGGGGTATAGTATTTCCTATGTGGCGGAGGCGGAAGTTGTGCATGTCCATAATGAAACACCACGCAATGTGCAGAACCGGTACCGAGCGCGAAGCTATGGCTTTCAAGCGCATTTACCCTGAAGCGCATTTCAGTTTTTATGACGTTTTTCGCATGACATTGGCGAATATCACGAGTGACCTTTGGCATGCCTTCCGCCAGCAGGTATTTTGGCGAAGTGCTTCCAGCATATTCTGGTTCCGTACGGCGCAATTTTGGGGCACCTATCAGGGTTATCGCCATTCGTTGGAATGGAACTGGAGTTTGCGAAAAACATTCTATTATCCGCATGGGATTGAGAAACCCGAAAAGTCTGAGCAACGGGACATCGAACCGATTCAGTATAACAAAGTACCATGACCTTTTTGCATCATGTACAGGGGAATTGCACCACTGGTTTATTATTTCAAGAACGAGTTAATTCTGGAAATCGATAAATGCTTTCGGCAAGGATTTTAATTTAGATAACCTCATCATGACATCTATTCAGAAGCGCTATTTTGCCCTCTTGTTACTTATGGCCTTGGTTTCCTTTGCCATCTTTGTGCTGCCCAACGCGGTCGCTTCTCAGAATCTTTCAATGGTTCAAATGTTCCAACCTGATGAAGCAGCACCCCTGACTTACATTTTCCAAATGATCGCTCCGGCCTCGACATTGAATTTGGCTTTAAGACACTTTGTATTTTACGATTATTACTTTTATGGATTCCCATTTTTTGCCACATCTGCACTCGCAATTTTACCCTTGCAATGGCTGGGTCGATTGAGTAATCTTCCGCTGATCATGCTGCTATTACGTCAGTTTGTGAGCGTGCTACCAATGCTTGTTGCTCTCCTGCTGCTTGTTTATATGCAGGATGGTTATCGCACATATCGGTCGCCGGTAATATTTGCTGTCCTGCTATGTGTACCAGCGGTTGTCCAAAACAACCTTTGGTGGCATCCGGATGGATTGACTTTCCTATTTGTTGTTTTGACCATATTCTTTCTTAAAAAAGACAATTTGCACTTTGGATGGGATTTCCTGATAGCAGCTGTTTGCTGCGGTATTGCCACTGCAATAAAACTGGTTGGAGTGTATTTCTTCCTGGCAGTGGGGGTGACCCTGTTTCTTGGTCTTTTGCTTAAAAATGTCTCGATTAAAAGATTAGCTGGCATGGCAATTACCTTTCTTATCGTAATGGGTGTTGCCTTTGTGACCGCTAATCCATTTTTACTGTCCCACTGGGCTCGCACAGCTTATGGATATATATTTCAAAAACAGGCTTTCCTGTTGGCAGAAGGTTATGGAGTTGTTTATGAAAAAGGCTTGACCGCAGCCTGGCCTTTGATTCACGAATCATTTGGTGAATTAGCTTTCATCGGTATAGCACTTGGGGCAGCGATCTGGGGGGCATTACGGGGGCCGCAGCGGTTGTTTCAAACCTTGATCCTTGCCTGGTTTGTGCCGCTAAGTGTGGTGGTTTTCTTTTTTACACGTTTAAGTTCCAATATTGGATGCCTGTGGCGTTGCCGCTCTTCTCAAGTTTGGTAATTTTATTACCTGAAGAGTGGAGTTTTTTTCGGTCGAGGCCAAGTACTCGGTTCTCTGCCATCGCCTCTATTTCCCTGAGAGTAACTATATTGCTGATTATGCTTTCACAGTTCTTCCTGTTTGTGCGTAGCGATGTACAAACCTATAACGATGATTTGCATCGTGCTGAAAATAATCAACGTATCCAATTTTATATGGTGGTTCAGGAAAAGCTTACACCTTTGCCGGTCGAACCATATAACATTTATTACGACTATCGATTATATGTGCCTGAAACTTCTGGCTGGAAACTTCATACTACATACGATCTTCTAGACTACGGTTATATAAAAGAAAACAAATTCGATGTGCTGATTTTATTGGAGCAGCGTATACGGGACTATCTCAATCCCAATGTGACCGGTATTGATCCTGAGCTATTCGCGCTCAACCAGGAGTTTTATCAAGATGCCGAAAATGGAACGATTAGTGGATACAACCTTGTATATCGGGATTCACTTGGTCTAGTATATGTAAGTGACGATCTATACCAGCAATATTACTCAAAATAACAAATTTTGCTGCAAGAGTAGAGATAAATGTTAGAGCAAACGGAATATTTATATTCCTGCATGCGAAAGTCAGTAAATAATCCGCCAAAAAAGTACCCAATTCCGTGTAAAAACATGCAATAAAAGAAATTCTTGCTTAAATTCTCCACTATTTGTTGTTGTGCATTAAATTATTCCTCTCCATCGATATGATGCATATTTAGCAAATTATTAATATTGAATTGAAACAAATCAGATTTTGACGATACTGGTCTATACAGGTTTTGATTCACATGAGCTCAAGTATATTGGATTTAATCGTGATAAGTTCTTTTGGAGTATGTTTAACGGTCTGCCCCTTATTCAGTCGAAGTTGATTTGGTATAATAAGTGATCCATGACTAAAATCGCCGCCTGAGACTAAAATCGCCGCCCTGGTCCCCATGCGTCACCATTCACAGCGAGTCTCCGGCAAGAATTATCGGCCGCTTGCGGGTAAGCCGCTGTACCAGCATATAATTGAAACTTTACTTGTAGTTCCTGAAGTCGATGAAATCCTGGTAGATACGGATTCTCCACCCATTATGGATGGACTAAGACGGGAATTCCCGGCTGTCAAAGTGATCGAACGTCCGGCGCACCTTTGCTCCGATACGATTTCAATGAATGAAATTTTGCTGTATGATACAACCCTGTTGGATGCTGATTATTACCTGCAAACCCATAGCACCAATCCACTGCTCCGCCCCGAGACGATTTCCAAGGCAATCCGATCATTTCTATCAGCATATCCTTCGTATGATTCTCTCTTCTCTGTAACCCGTTTACAAACACGTCTTTACGATAGTCTTGGGCGAGCACTAAACCATGATCCCGATATCCTGCTCCAAACCCAGGATTTAGCACCAGTATACGAAGAAAATTCCTGCATCTATATTTTCACTCGTGAAACCCTTTCCAGGCGTGGTAACCGCCTCGGAGATAATCCCATGATGTTCGAGGTAAAGGCTGCAGAAGCCTGGGATATTGACGAAGAACTGGATTTTGCGATCGCCGATTATTTGATGAAACAACCAAAAAAATAATAGGAAGCGAATGCCAACCATACTTTTCTCTTCTCCGTATTTGCTAATGTCAATAGATCGTTTCCGTCCGGTACTGGAAAGACACGGCTTGGAATTGATTACACCCAGGGTCCAGGAACGCCTGTCGGAAACCGATCTGCTGAAATTCGCCGGTCAATTCGATGGGGCAATCTGCGGGGATGATTATTTTACAGCCAGGGTCCTTGATGCCTGTGCACCCCGACTAAAAGTAATTTCAAAGTGGGGCACTGGCGTGGATTCGATAAACTCGGCAGCCTGCGAGCGTCTTGGCGTAAAACTTTATCGCACTCCAAATGCGTTTACGCTGCCGGTTACCGACACGGTTATGGGCTATATTTTGGCATTTGCACGACGCCAACCCTGGATGGATAAAGCCATGAAAGCAGGCGAATGGAAGAAAAATACTGGGAGAGCCCTGCATGAATGCACCCTGGGCGTGGTGGGGGTTGGCACGATCGGAAAAACAGTCATTCGCAGGGCGCATGCTTTTGGGATGAACCTCCTGGGCAACGACATCCTCGAGATTGACCACGTTTTCATCGCTGAGACCGGTGTGAAAATGATGTCTTTGGAAGAGTTGCTTGCCTGTTCCGATTTTGTATCTTTGAACTGCACACTGAACCCCACCAGTGAACATCTTATCAATGCCCGGACTTTAAGTATTATGCTCC
This sequence comes from uncultured Chloroflexia bacterium, assembly GCA_963741635.1. Classification (GTDB taxonomy): domain Bacteria; phylum Chloroflexota; class Anaerolineae; order Anaerolineales; family Villigracilaceae; genus UBA877. Next base: position 459,804 of record CAVUIO010000012.1, on the reverse strand, counting down.
CTCAGGCAATCCTGATAAATACCGCACGTGGTTCAATTGTGGACGAACCTGCACTTATCGCCGCCCTCCAGGCTGGTACAATTGCCGGCGCGGCGATGGATGTATTCGAAACCGAACCCCTGCCCGCCAGCAGTCCCCTGTTAAGAATGGACAATGTTATCCTGGCTCCGCATAATGCCAATTCAAGCCCTGCTGCCTGGGAAAGGGTGCATTGGAACACGATAAAGAATCTTATCGAAGGTCTTGGAATTCCTTTCCATGGAAAGGAACGGGAATGAGAATGCCAAAAGCCAAAATCGTGATGATCACTGGTGCAGCAGGTGGAATAGGGCGTGCTACAGTCCATCTATTTGCCAATAATGGCTGGCGTGTCATTGGAGTGGATCGCCTTCCCTTTGGGAGGGGATTTCCTGAAAAAGGGTTGTTTATTCAAACCGAGGTGTCCAAGCCGGAGTCAATGGAATCCCTACTGCTTAAAGTGCAGGGTTTTACATCCACGCTGGACGCATTGGTCAATAACGCTGCAATCCAGGTTGCCAAACCATTGATCGAAACTACGGTTGATGAATGGGATCTGGTTATTGCGAATAATCTTCGCCCTGCCTTCCTTCTTTCAAAACTGGCTTACCCACTTTTTAAGGCCGCTGGAGGGGGGGCAATTGTCAATGTATCATCTGTACATGCGGTACAGACCTCTTCGAACATTGCTGCCTATGCCACCAGTAAGGGCGGCTTGCTGGCTCTGACCCGTGCTACCGCCATTGAATTCGCAAATGATAATATCCGCGTCAACGCCATCCTGCCGGGAGCGGTGGATACGCCTATGCTGCGAGCCGGACTAAACCGGGGCCATGTCACTGGAGATGATGTTTATTCCCGTCTTGACAACCTGGCCCGCAAAACTGTCAATGGGCGCGTCGGACAGCCCGCAGAAATTGCCCATGCCATTTATTTCCTCGCAGACGATACTCAGTCCTCGTTTATGACAGGTCAGGCCATGATCGTGGATGGGGGTGCAACAGCCAGGTTGAGCACAGAATAGTAAATAAACCGAGAGACACTTTGAAACAAACCATCAAAAGAATTATTCCTGTACCTGCCTGGAATTTCCTTCGCAAGACATACAGCGGCTTGGTGCACCTGCCAGACCTGCCGGGGGTTTATTTTCACCCCTGGCGGCGGGAGAGCATGAAACGTTTGGCGGGGATGAAAGACATCCATAAAGGCAAACGAGCATTTATTATTGGAAATGGCCCCAGCTTAAAACAGACCGATTTAACCAAACTTAAGGAAGAGGTTACATTTGGCTTAAATCGCATTTACTTGATGTTCCCAGAACTGGGATTCGGGACCACATATTTTGTATCGGTCAATGACCTGGTAATTGAGCAGTGCACTGCTGATATTGTTGCCTTGCCCATGCCGAAATTTCTGTCTTGGCGCTCACACAGGTTTTTTCCCCGGGGATCAATCCCGTCAACTTTCCTTTACACCACGTATGACAATCCTGCATTTGCACGCGATGTCCGTCATCGGGTCTGGGAAAGTGCTACTGTCACTTATGTTGCTCTCCAACTAGCCTTCCATATGGGTTTCGACCAGGTAATCCTGGTTGGAGTTGACCACAACTCCAATGTACCGGGGAAAGCCAATTCTACGGTTGTCTCCCGGGGCGATGATCCGAATCACTTCCATCCCGGCTATTTTGGAAAAGGTTTCCGCTGGCAACTCCCTGACTTTGAAACCTCCGAAATCGGATATCGACTGGCGCGGCAAGCGTACGAAGCTGACGGGCGTCAAATCCTTGATGCCACCATTGGTGGCAAACTGACCATTTTCAAGAAGGTCGAGTACCACTCCCTATTCAACCAATAAAATGACCGATCTTCCCCTCGTCTCCATTGTCACGCCTTCTTTCAATCAGGCGCGTTTTCTGGAAGCAACCCTTCGCTCCGTACTTGATCAGGATTATCCCAACCTTGAGTACCTGGTCGTGGATGGTGCCTCCTCAGACGGAAGCGTTGAAATTATCCGTCGCTTTGCTCATCGTTTGACCTGGTGGATATCCGAGAAAGATTCCGGGCAGGCCGAAGCAATAAATAAAGGCCTGCGCAGAGCGCGTGGGGAATATGTGGGCTGGTTGAACTCTGATGATGTCTATCTGCCGGGAGCGGTGTCTGCTGCAGTTGCGGCATTTCGATCCAATCCTGCTGCAGCGGTTGTCTATGGTGATGCCCTCGCAATTGATGCAGATGGCAGGTCCATGAACCTGATGCGTGCCAGGCAATACTCGCAGGTGGATCTCATGGCATTCAACATTATTTGCCAGCCCGCGGCTTTCATGCGCCGTTCGGTTGTGGAGCGGGTGGATTACCTTAATCCTTCCTACCACTTACTGATGGACAACCTGCTTTGGATTAATATGGCGCAGATTTCCCCCCTGGTTTACGTGCCGCAGACTTGGGCGGCTGCTCGTTATCACGATGAAGCTAAAAACCGTACACGCGGCGCAGCTTATGGGAGAGAGGCGAAATTACTTATTGATGACTTAAAAACCCATCCGGATTATGCTGGTATCATCAAAGAAAATGAAAAAAGGATCATGGCGGGCGTAAACCGGTTTGATGCATTTTACCTGACAGATGCAGGTCAGCCAAGGGAGGCCCTGCGCGCTTATGGACTCGCCTTCCGATTGCACCCTCGAACAGCATTGGGAGACTGGAAGCACATCCTGCTTGCGTTATTTTCTCTTTTTGGGCTGCAAAAAATCCGTTCCCTGTATGATCGGCGACGCTCTGATCGGTTGAAATTGGTGATAAAAAAATAACCCAGCGCAATTGGATCACTACATGGATGATTTCAAACTCTGATTAGTTAGTTATATTTTATTGAATATTCATCGCGTTTTATTTGATTGCAAAATGCAATAATTATTGGTTGGAGGTGATTGTTGAAAGAATTTTTTCTCAAAAAAATAGCCTTCCGGGGACGTCCATGGGTGTGGAAGGTCTGCCTGCTGTTAGCCCTTTTGGCAGGATTTGGCCTGCGGATGATCAACCTGACCAACCCACCACTGGATTTTGCGTCGACCCGGCAGTTGTTCTCAATTCTTAAAGCGCGCGGAATGTATTATCAATATGTCAGCGATGTCCCGGCTGCGACTCGTCAACTGGCGATTTCGTTGGGCAATGTTGGCATCGTGGAACCTCCTGTTTTGGAGACCATCGTTTCGCAAACCTATCGTTTGACCGGGGAATATATTTGGATTGGACGCATTTATTCAGCGTTGTTCTGGGTCCTGGGGGGATTGGCGCTTTTCTTGCTTATCCGCGAGTTCGCCTCCATAAGCGCAGCAATGATCGGAACATTGTTTTATCTTTTTGTTCCTTTCGGCGTCATTGCCAGCCGAGCGTTCATGCCGGATCCATTAATGGTGGCGCTCATCATATATTCCCTGTGGGCGCTTTTCCGCTGGCAGAATACCAGTAAATGGAAATGGGCTATCCTCTTCGGCATATTCGCCGGTGCCGCGTTATTTGTTAAAAACCTGTCTGTTTTCATCATCCTGGGAGGTTTTGCGGGAGTTGTTTTAGGATCCAGAGGAATAAAGCGTTCCATCCGCGATGCGCAAGTCTGGGTAATGGGAGTATTAATGATCCTGCCGGTTGGAATTTATACGATTGTACGGGATCTTTATGCTAAACCTTGGAATCCCAGTTTGCCTTGCGCTTTTTCCCCAATATGTGGGTGGACCCCGCCTTCTTTTTCCGATGGGCTTTCATCATTAATTCGAATATCGGTTGGACGGTCACTTTGGCTGCCATTGTGTCCGTCTTTCTGGCTGACCCAAAAGCGCGAACGCCCCCTGTCTAATTGGAATGTGGATAGGATACCTTCTTTTCGGAATGGCGTTCTCATATTATTTTTTCACCCATGACTATTACCAATTGTCATTCATTCCAGTTGTTGCGATATCGATGGCCCCTGTCTTGCGATTGATTTTTGAGAAATTTTATGAGCGCAGTCCTGGGATTATTCCCCCGCCTGGTGCTTGTGGTTGTTATTCTGGTGGGGCTTGCAGTACCTGCCTGGTATTCGCGGGTTCAAATTGTCAATTCAATTATCGGAACGAACCTTCCTTCTGGGCTGAGATTGGAAATTTGCTGGGCCACGGTAAAGGTGTTATTGGTCTTACGCAGGATTATGGATATCGCCTGGCATATTGGGGGTGGCAAGGGTCTACCGCCTGGTTTACCAGCGCTGATATAAATCTTCGTTACCTTGCTGGGCAGAATATCGACCTTGGCGAAAAATTTGCCCAGGATACTGCTGGGAAACAATACTTTCTTGTTACCATGTTTGGCGAATTTGATGATCAACCGGTGATTAAAGATTTGCTAAGCTCACATTATCCTGTCTTTGCCCAGACAGATGAATATATTATTTATGATCTACAGCATCCGTTGAGTCCAACCCTGAGGTCAATTAAGGATTCTCATGGAAAATAAAGAATCTTCAAATTTGTTTTCTAAATCCTGGTTGAGGATTGTGCTTATTGTTGTGCTATTTATCGGTGGACTGGGAGTCCGTCTTTTGGATCTGACCGATCTGCCGAATGATTTCTATATGGCGCGCCAATATGGATCGCTTTTGATTGCTCGCGGGATGTATTATGCCAATCTTCCCACAGCCCCTGAATGGCAGAGGGAATTTGCTATTGCCAGAGTGGAAAGCACGTGGTTTGATCGAACCACCCATTATGGAAAGCCTGACTGCCCTCACTTACCGGGTCATTGGTGAACAAATCTGGGTGGGTCGGGTTTACGCATCCCTTTTCTGGCTGACAGGCGGACTTGCCCTTTTACTGCTTGCGAAAGAATTATCCATGCGGGGGGGCGGCATCATTGCCCTGGCATATTTCCTGTTTCTTCCGTTTGGAATGACTGCCAGCCAGGCATTTATGCCTGACTTGTTGATGACTGCTCTCATTGTTTGGTCGCTATGGTCGCTTTATCACTGGGAAAAAAACCGAACCTGGAAATCCGCAATCCTGGCTGGACTGTTAACTGGCATTGCCATTTTGGTCAAATCTGTGGCCGTGTTTATCCTTTTGGGTGCCGCGGTGGGGTTAATTCTGAGCCGCGGCACTTTCAAACGCATTTTCGTTGATAAACAGACTTGGGCGGTCGCTGGGATAACCATCATTCCAACGGCAATTTTCTATTATTATGGCCTGTTCATTGACGGGACATTGGGAGATCAATTTGGTCTCCGCTTTTTCCCATGCTTTGTTGAAAGACCCATCGTTTTATGTCCGCTGGCTGTTTATTGGTGCCGGGATAGTGGGTGTCACAGCCATGCTCATTTCCCTGGCGGGAATTCTGTTATTCCCCCGGAATTCTGCACGCTATATGCTTGTCGGAGGTTGGATCGGCTATATCATTTTCGGAGTTGCGTTCCCCTACCATTTTATAACCCATGATTATTATCACTTGCCTCTGATCCCGATTATCGCAATAGGAATTAATCCCGGTGGCAGACCTTTTGGTTCGACAGGTCTCCCAACAGAAAAGCTGGCTGCCTCGCATCATGTTTGCCGGGTTGTTCTTTTGGGTGTAGGCATGAATATGTGGGATGAACGTAATTCTCTGGTGAGCACCAATTATCGACCTGAAATTGCATACTGGCAAGACCTCGGCAATCTGATTGGTCACGATAAAAATATTATCGAGCTCTCTGGAGATTACGGGTACCGCCTTGCATACTTCGGTTGGGTGGGTGGTTCATTATGGCCTACCAATGCAGATGACGCATTACGAGCATTAGCCGGGCAATCTCCCCCCGATTTTGCCTCAACTTTTGCTGATCGTACATCTGGAAGAGGACCTGTTTGTGATTACCTCCCCCCCAGAGTGGCAGAACCAACCTGACCTGCGGAATTATCTTACTGCGACCATTACCAGTTGATTGACCAGGGCGATGGATATTGGATCTTCGATCTTCATCAAGTTATTCAATGACAACTACCGACCTTCCCCTTGTTTCCATCGTTACCCCGTCTTATAACCAGGCGCGATTTCTTGAATTGACAATTCGATCTGTGTTAGGGCAGGATTATCCGAATATTGAATACATTCTCGTCGACGGCGGATCTACTGATGGAAGTTTAGAGATCATAAAGCGCCATGCGGACCGGTTTGCCTGGTGGGTTTCCGAGAAGGACAAAGGGCACGCAGATGCATTGAATAAAGGTTTTTCCCATGCTAGTGGTGAAATCCTTGCTTGGCTGAACTCGGACGATACATATTTTCCTGGGGCAATTGCTGATGCAGTGGCAGCCCTTCAGGCGCACCCTGATACTGGTATGGTATACGGCGATGCTGACCTTACGAACGAAATGGGAAATGTCATCGGACATTTTGCCTCCCGCCAGACTGATTATCAAAAACTTCTGCGAGGTTCTGTCCACATTCCCCAGGCCACCACTTTCTTTCTGAAAAACCTATGGAAAGATGTGGGACCTTTGAGTCTTTCTTTGTTCTATGCCTTTGATTATGATCTTTGGGTGCGGCTTGCCAAAGTATCAAAGATTCTATACGTCCCGCATAAGTGGGCAACATTTCGTTTACATGGTGAAGGGAAATCAATAATTAATGATGATCTCTGCTACCCCGACATGTTGCAGGTGTATGCCCGGGAGCGGGGGCACGGGTTGTCCTGGTTGTTCCTGCGGGCGACAATTCGACGGTTGACATATTCCTGGCTTCCGTTGCGCCTGCGCATTTCCTTGCGGGAAATTCTCTACCAGCACATTTTCCGAAAAAGAGAAAAACAAAAATAATTCATCTTGATGGGAGAAGGGATTTCTCCCAATGCTCTATGCAGGAACAAAAGGGGGTTTTGTGGGGTGATTTCAATCACTAGCTGATATTGGGTAGAAGTACTTGGTTTTTTGCGATTTAACTGGCAAGGATGGACATGGTTTGCAACAATAATTTAATAATGGGTTTATTCATTTCAAACTCTGTCAATATTTGAATGTTGATTTAATCATTTCGAAAGCGAAGGGGGATTTTTGCCACCCCATTTCCCTTAATCCTGTCAGTTTCATTACAATCCTCATACCTTTGACGCATTTCTTGGAAATTCGGGTATCATTTACCTATAAATGCGTACCTCTGACTCTCCCTTCATCGCTGATTGGTTTATAGTTTCCCTGCGCTGGCTGGTTTTATTGGGCTTGATTATCAGTCTATCGTTGGGAGGGCAATTGTTGGTCCTGCCTAACATCATTTTGATTTTCCTGGCAGGCTGGAATATCGTTCTGACCCTTCTGGCAGGGTTGAATTTACGGATGACTCGTCACCGTGAAATAAACTTGGGGGTTGATCTTCTGGCAGCGGGACTTTATTTTATATTAGCAGGCGGGTTCGCCACCCCGGCTTTTTGGATAATCTTTCTACCACTGCTCACTGGCGCCATTTATTTTGAATTTTGGGGTGCATTAATTTCCGCGTGCATCATGGTGGTCGTCCAAATCGTGGGACTCTTCTTCAGACCCTGGCGCCGCTGGCTCTTGTTATCCTCGGTGCCTCGGTATTTCTTACGTTAATAATTGCTGGTACGTTTGGTTATTTGTGTATGCGCCTAATCCAGACCATTCGTATTTCCAGGCAATCTCAGCTGGAAGCCCAGCAGAAAAAACAACATGTGGAAAACAACCGCCTGCGTGCCATCTACGGGTTGACGTCCACCTTGATGGCTACCCTGAATTACCAGCGTGTTCTGGATTCCTTGTTGGATTTGAGCTTGAGCGTGCTCAATCTTGATCCGAATGCTCCACCGGATGATCGCTTGGTTTGTGCTGTGCTGCTATTTTCCAAGGCTGAGACTCTGGAGGTTGGCTCTGCACGCCGCTTGACGCCAGCCGATATGCGTGTTGTATTGCGAGGTCAGGAAGGCATTATCGCCCGGGCCATCGAAAATGACAAACCAGCGCTGCTCAAGGATGTCCGGCTTGATCCGGAATTAACTCATTTTGTCACCTTCATGAGTTGTAACGAGGTCTATTGTTTTCCACTCCGCAGTGGATTCAATGCATATGGTGTTTTGTTATTCGGGCATCCAGAATCAGAATTTTTCTCTTCCGGGCGGCGTGAGCTGTTGGATATCCTGGGCAGCCAGGCAGTGGTTGCCATCCAAAATGCCCGCTTATACCAGGATGTTGTCAATGAACGGGAACGCATGATCGAATTCCAGGAAGAAGCCCGTAAAAAATTAGCCCGCGACCTGCATGATGGACCTACCCAGTCCGTTTCCGCGATTGCCATGCGTGTAAGTCTTGCGAAAAATATGTTGTCCAGGGATCCCAAGGCTGTCAGTGAAGAATTGGGGCGCATAGAAGATTTGGCACGGCGCACCACCACAGAGATCCGTCATATGCTGTTCACCTTGCGACCGTTGGTGTTGGAGTCCCAGGGTTTGGCAGCAGCTTTGAAGTCCATGGCAGAAAAAGCCAAGGAAACATATTCCCAGAATGTGCTCATCAAAGTGGACGAAAAAACCCTCGAATCCATCGAAATGGGTAAACAAGGTGTCATATTCTACATTGTGGAAGAGGCGAGTTAATAACGCCCGAAAACATGCCCGTGCAGGGCATGTCTGGGTGACCCTTCGCCAACTGGACCAAGGCCTGGCTTTGCTTGAAATCCAGGATGATGGGATCGGCTTCGATGTTGATGCAGTAAATCGTTCTTACGATCAACGCGGTAGCCTGGGTTTGGTCAACTTGCGGGACCGGACCGAGTTGGTCAATGGGATACTGGATGTTCAATCCATCCCCGGTAAAGGCACCCGGGTTCAAGTATTTATTCCCCTCACGGAAGAGGCTGCTGACCGTCTGCACCACTCCCCCGGAAAACAATAACTCCTTCTTCAATGCCGACAATATCTGGAATCCATTACTTCCTTCATGAAGGAGGATGGCAAAAAACGCCGCCCCTGGTGCTTATCCATGGCACCGGGGGTGACCATCTGTCCTGGCCGCCAGAAATCCGTCGTTTGGCAGGTGCGCGTGTTTTTACGCTGGATTTACCTGGCCACGGTAAATCAAAAGGACCGGGTTTTCAATCTATTGGCGATTATGCTGAAAGCGTGATCGGGTTTATTAATGCCGCTGACCTTTCCAGGGCGGTTTTCTGTGGACATGCACTTGGTGGTGCAATCGCGCTCAGGCTCGCAATAGATCACCCCCAAAGGGTTGCAGGGATAGGGTTGATTTCCACAGGTGCACGTCTGCCGGTTGCTCCTGGGGTCCTGGAGAATGCGGGCAATCCTGCCACTTTTCACCTCGCAGTCCAATCGCTTCAGGATGTGATGACTACTCTCCAAACTGCAAAAGTTGTGAGAGATCAGGCATACAAGCAATTATCGTCCATACGACCATCTCTTTTCCATGGGGATTTGTGCGCATGCGATAATTTTGATGTGACTTCATGCCTCGAACATTATAAATTCCCCTGTTTTGGTGGTGTGCGGTACAAACGACCAATTAACCCCCATCCGTTTTTCTGAAAACCTTGCGCAAAAAATCCCTGGCGCTGCACTGCAAACAATTGATGGTGCAGGACACCTGGTGATGCTCGAGCAGCCGCACCGCGTGGCTGGACTTATGAGTGTTTTTCTTAAAGCAATTCCGTATGTTCCTGGCTCATGATTTTTGGAAACTCCCGAAAACTGATATTGATTTTGAACGAACCTCCTGGGGATAAAATAATACAAGAGATTTGTTATCTTTACCTGCGATAATATCGGGAGATGTCCAAATTTATTGGGGTAAAAATAATGTGCTAAGGGGACTCTAAACGTTATTATCAATTGATCTAAAATCAGGAAATTATTTATTACCTAACATGTCCATTATGATTGGGATGGCATTATTAACCGCGCGTGCCCTGTGGCTCAGGCGGTTTTTATCCCCCATCTCAAGTTCCGCCATGGTGTGACCAATTTCGCTCATGTAAAAGATGGGATCGTATCCAAAACCATTCGATCCATGTTCTTCCGGGATTATTTCCCCTTCGCACTCCCCTGTTGCAAGCTTGACGGTACCCAAGGGCGAAGCTATGGCTATTGTCGCTCTAAATCGTGCTGTCCAGGGGCGGGGTTTACCCTCCAACCGCTCCAACAGGTATTTGCGGCGATCAGCATCAGTGGCATTGGGAAGTGGATTAAACCGGTGGGAATGTAACCCGGGCAGACCACCCAGGACATTAACTTCCAGGCCAGAATCGTCACCCATTGCCACCATTTTGCTGGCTTGTGCAAACGCCAGTGCTTTTTTAGTGGCATTTTCTGCATAAGTTTCTCCATCTTCGGTAACTTCGAGAATCAAGGCTAAATCCGTGGGAGTGATGATTATGATATCTAGGTTGCCGAGTATGGCCTTGATTTCGTTTACTTTTCCAGGATTATTGGTGGCAATTAATAATTTGCGCATGGATTATTCCCTGGTGATTATTATTTTATAATTTTATTTATTGCCCAAAGTGCATGTTCTCGGATTAATGGTTCATTATTATTATTTACTGCGCTTTCCAGAGCTTCGAGTGCTGCAGGATTGCCTGAATTACCCAACGCTACAGCTACATTACGGAGATAACCCTGTCTCTTGCTTCGCATAATGGGACTGGATTTATATTTTTGGTTAAACTCTCTCGGAGTCAGTGCCATTTCAGTGACCAAATCTGGCTTGCGTAACCATGGGTGGGTGTCAAATAACGCATCATGATCGGGGTTCGCAAACCTGTTCCACGGACACACCTTTTGGCAAATATCGCATCCAAAAACCCAGTTCTCCATATACGGGCGCAGTTCACTGGGAATTTCCTGCTTGTTTTCTATGGTTAGATAAGAAAGACATAGTCTGGCATCCAGAGTTCTATCGGGAAGGATGCATCCGGTGGGACAGGCAGTGATACAGCGGTTACAATTTCCACATCGATCGTAAGTAAATGGAGCATCGGGTTCCAGGGGGATATCAAGCAGGATTTCAGCTAGAAGAAAGTATGACCCCATTTTCGGATTTATGAGGCAGGTATTTTTGCCTATCCACCCGAGTCCGGCGCTTTGAGCCAGGTCTCTTTCTAGGATTGGACCAGTATCCGTGTAATTACGATGTGCGACCCGGTTTCCAACTTGTGTCTCGATATAATCGACCATCATTTTCAACCGGTCGGGGATAACCAAATGATAATCGCATCCCCATGCGTAGGAAGCAACCTGTCCTGTAGGGTGTGGATTCTCGCTTTGCTCCCATGAACCCGGTATCGGGTACTGCATGGCGAGCACCAGGATCGATTTACATTCAGGCAGCACCAAATGCGGATCGGCACGCCGTCGGTCAGTCAGGTAATCCATGGAACCATGGTGCCCCAACCTCAGCCAGGTTTCAAAGGTAGACCAGTGCGATGGTGGAGTGGGCAAGGTCACCGCCGCCAGGGAAAATCCCAGACGGCGGGCTTCAGTTTTAATTACCTGGGCGAGGACCACTCAACACCATTCTATTTGACTGTGACTACGATCGTTAGAGAATCACCGAAGTTATACCCCTTATCGTTTTGAAGCCGGAAAGCCGCTGAATAATCGCCCGGCTTGGCAGGCGCATCCAGGTCAATCGTTATTTCTAGCGACTCGCCTGGAAGCACACTGGCGGGAAATGCTACTGGATGCATGGTGTTCCAGTTTGTTCCAATCCCTCCCCAGCCAAAAATAATATGGTAGTTCGTGCTCCATGTGCACGGGCCGAGATTTTTTACCTGCCAGGTCTTGATGATTTCTGAACTGCTGGGAACTTCAGAACCATCTGGGAGGGTTAAGTCTTTTAGATATTGAGAATTATCGCAAGCTGCACTTTGTGTTCCAAGAGGTGCCAGCGAAGAAATGGGCGTAAACGAAGGAACACCGGGCAGTGGCGTGTTTGTCAGTAAAGGGGTATTGCTGGTTTGGGGGGTCTGGCTGAAAGCAGGTGTGGCGGTAAAACTGGGAGTTTGGCTTGCTGCCAGCGCGGTGGCTGCCTGGGCAACTTGAACAGTCTGCCATATCTGGGTGAAGGCCAGCGAGGGATCGGTGGTCGGTGCTCCTCCGCAAGCAGCTAACCCAATCAAGATAAAGACTAACCATAACCAGGAAATTTTAGCAAAACGTAACATTCTTTCCTCCAAAACGAATTTAAATGATTAATTCAATATATTTCATGCAGGTTGGTATTTTCATTATAACAGAATCAAAATTCCTGGAAATTTCTTCTGGCGAATATTGAAATCGGCGACCGGATCTAATTTCCCACGCTGAATACGTGACAGCCATCATTTTCATGCGAATGAACTGAGTTGTTTTCCTTCAATGGGGCTAAAAAAATGGGGACGATATGGATTTATCGTCCCTCTCATAGAAAATTATAAAATCACTTGCTATTGTTTTATACGTTTTAACTACCCCGACTGCGATTTTCGCCAAAACCTTTTATCACCGATCCTTCAATTAATGCGACCAATCCGTATTCCCACGAAAAGAGCCATCTGATAAACTTATCATTGTTTTTCGTATGGGGAGCCGTCCGCTGCCGGGGAATGGACCTTGCCAACCAAACCAGCCAGCACGATGATTGTAACGACATAAGGTACCATTTGAAGAAATTCGGTTGGGACGGGTATGTCCAGGATCTGCATCTTGACCTGCAGGCTGTCGGCAAATCCGAAGATCAGTGAAGAACCCAGTGCTCCCACGGGATTCCAGTTGCCGAAGATCATGGCAGCCAGGCCGATAAAGCCCTTGCCTGCCGTCATCATTTTGTCAAACCGCCCTACTGCGCCGATGGTAAAATATGCGCCCTCCAATCCCTGCCACCAGTCCGCCCAGGATCACATTCACGTACCGCATCATATAAACATTAATTCCCAGTGTATCCGCAGCCTTGGGATGTTCTCCTACTGCACGAGTCCGCAATCCCCAGCGGGTATAGAACAGGACCACAAACGTGACTGCTACTAGTATGAGCATGATGTACACGATAATGTTATTCTCAAAAATGACCGGGCCGATGATCGGGATTTTTACCAGGAGGGGGATGGGTATGTTGGGAAATATCCCGGAATTATTGATTTGATCTGTATAAAGTTGCATATAGCGATTGGAAATAAAACTGGATGCGCCGGTTCCCACGATATTAACTGCCACTCCGCTGATGATCTGGTCGACTCTGAAATAAATGACCAGGATCGCATGCAACCCCGCAATAATCATGCCAGTCAACATCCCCGCTGCCAGTCCTGCATAAAGATTGTGCAGCAGGGTGGCGACCATCACGGATGTCATGGCAGACATGAGCATGATCCCTTCGAGGCCGATATTGACCACTGCGGCGCGTTCGCTGATCACCCCGCATAGGGCTGCCAGGGCAATCGGTGTGGCTCTGACCAGGGATGTATTCATCATTCCCACCAGGTCCATCGAATTGTCCTTGGCCGCCCAGATCATGAAGCCAACTACAAAGCAGAATGCCACCACCCCCGCCAGGATCCCGGTTGAACGGATGCCGCGTGCCAGCTGCCAGCCGCCGACGACGATTGCTGCGATTGCCAGGACGTAGATGGCTGGCTGGGCTGGCAGTACCAAATCTGGAATGGGAATTACATTTGTATCCCCCAGCGGGGTGAGACCGAAGGTGGTATTCAGTCCTGCCTTTGTATTCACCGCAAATAATAGGATGATGACCAGCCCGGTCAGGATCAGTAAAAGGCCGGCGGTCAGGCGGGTGCGGATGGTTGTTTTCTTTTCTCTCTTTTGACCAGGTCGGTTGTCATGCAGTCCTCGTTAAACCGGCGTTTAATTCCAGGATGTGGGTTTACTCGCTATTTTCCCCAACCGCGTGTCAGCACCGTCGTCTGCGTGCTGATGGCTCGGATGCGGTAGATCCAGCGGACAACTGCCGGAGCAGCCACAAAAACGATCACCAGTCCCTGGATGATTGAAATAATTTCGATCGGCACTCCTGCCGTGATTTGCATTTTTGTCGCCCCGCTGCGCAGTGTGCCCCACAGCAAGGCCGCCAGCACTACTCCCAGTGGGTGACTCTGACCCAGCAATGCTATTGCGATTGAATCGAAACCCGTATCCGGATGAAAAACCCTGGCCTACCCAGTGGTCTACACCCAGTACCTGTACCGCTCCTGCCAGGCCAGCCAGTGCTCCGCTGATTGTCATGGCAAGGACGAAAGTTTTTTACAATGTTCATGCCTGCATATCGGGCTCCGTCCGGGTTTGCTCCAACCGCCCGGATTTCAAACCCGATCGGGGTTTTAAACAGGAACCAGTAAACAAGGAATGCGATTGCAATGGCAATGATAAATCCCCAGTTGAGACGGAGAGGGTCCGGGAAAAACTGCGGCAGCATGGCCGAATTATCGATGACGGGTGTTAATGGCCGGAAACCGGGGGCCTTCATTGGGCCATTTAAAAGCCAATCGCTGAGCCGGAAAGAAACGTAGTTCATCATGATCGTGGTGACTACTTCGTGTGCACCGGTCAAGCCTTTTAGCAATCCCGGGATGGCCCCCCATAATGCCCCTGCCGGCAGCTCCGGCCAAAATTGCGAGCGGCAAATGGATATACCATGGTCCATGGAAAGCGTACCCGACAAAAGCAGAAGCAAATGCACCGACCCCAAATTGACCTTCCGCGCCAATATTAAATAGCCCGCATTTGAAGCCCACTGCCACTGCCAATCCGGCAAGGATATAAGGTGTGACCGTCGTCAGGCTTTCTGTGAATGGGTAGATCGCCAGTAAAAATGCCTTGCTATCCCCCGTCGAATAATAGCTTTGGATGCCATGATATATTTCCGATACGCTCCCAAAAGATCCATAGAAGAGGGAACCGTATGCCACGGAAATGGCATTCCACGTCGCGGCCAGGGCTGTTCCGGGGTCATGGAAGAGATTCCGGTAGGATGCGATCACCGCATCGTTGGACAATGCGATCACGACCGCACCAATGATAAAACCCGTCAGAATGGCAAGGAATGGCACGAGTAATGTCTGGAAAAATTTGGATCCGGTCCTCTTCCTTTCTTCAGGTTTTCCAGCCGG
Organism: uncultured Chloroflexia bacterium; assembly: GCA_963741635.1. Taxonomy (GTDB): domain Bacteria; phylum Chloroflexota; class Anaerolineae; order Anaerolineales; family Villigracilaceae; genus UBA877. Next base: position 444,658 of record CAVUIO010000012.1, on the reverse strand, counting down.
GCTGTTTTTGGATGCTGACGGTTTGTTTAAAGACGCATTTTCGATCAAGCTGAAGTCCTCCTAAAATACGCGGTCCACTTCTTCCACTGAAGTAGACGGTGCCATTTCCAGAGCCTCGGTTGATTTGACACCCGCCATGAGCAAGCCCAGGTATGCCTTGTTGACCTTTGCCGCGGGAACAATATCCACGATTTGCCCCTTGTACATCACGGCGATCCGGTCAGAAAGTGCAATGATTTCATCGAGTTCGGGCGAAACCAGGAGCACGGCTGTTCCTTCATCCCTTTTCTCGACGATGCGGGAATGAATATATTCGATCGAGCCAACATCCAGGCCGCGGGTCGGTTGGGAAGCGATCAGCAATTTTAATCGGACGCGAGAATTCGCGTGCCACGATCACCTTTTGTTGATTTCCTCCCGAGAGCGTTGACACCGGAACAAAAACATTGGGAGTTCGCACGTCGAATTGCTCCACAAGTTTCTCAGCTGTTTCGATAATGATCTTTTGCTGCAAATTCAACCCTTTTGTGAATGGTGCCTGGTAATAGGTGCAAAGCACTAAGTTGTCATGCACGGGGAACGACAGGATCAATCCATGTCGCTGTCTGTCCTCAGGGATGTGGGCCACACCCCTCTCCAATATATTACGAGGGGAAGAATGGCGGACTGGTTTACCCATGATGCTGATTTCCCCGCTCAAAACCGGTGCCAGCCCGGTCAATGCATAGACCAGTTCAGTCTGACCGTTTCCCTGCACCCCGGCCACTCCGAGGATTTCCCCGGCATGTACCTCAAAGGAAGCGCCGTCCACAGTTAGGGCTTTGACTCTCATCTTGAACGCACAAACCTTTAACACTCAGTACCACGTCTCCTGGATTTGCTGGTTTTTTCTTCACCACCAGGTTTACTTCGCGTCCAACCATCATGGCCGCGAGCTTCTCCTGGGGTGGCATCCTTCGGAGCTATTCAAGGTGCCCACCACTCGCCCACCCCGCAAGACCGTGATTTGTGTCGGCAATTGCCAGGACTTCCTTCAGTTTGTGCGTGATAAAAATGACCGATTTCCCACTGGCAACAAGCGAACGCAAAACCTTGAAGAGTCCCTCCACTTCCTGGGGCGTCAGGACTGCCGTGGGTTCGTCGAGGATCAGGATATCCGCTTGACGATATAACACTTTAATAATTTCGACCCGCTGTTGTGCCCCAACCGGTAGATCGCTGATATATGCATGCGGGTTGACTTCCAGATCGTATTGTTTGGAGATCTCCTGGATGCGTTTTACCACTTTGGATTTGTCCAGGAAAATGCCCCCGCGAATTGGTTCTACACCCAGCATGACGTTTTCGGTTGCGGTCATTACCGGGATCAGCATGAAATGTTGGTGAACCATCCCTATCCCACGTGCGATGGCGTCGCTTGGATCCCGGATTGTTATTTCTTCTCCATTTATGAATATCTGTCCTTTATCCGGTTTATACAGCCCGTAAAGAATATTCATTAAGGTTGTTTTACCTGCTCCGTTTTCCCCCAGCAGAGCGAGAATTTTCCCCTTCTCGACCGACAGGTCGATTGAAATCATTCGCAAGGACACCCGGAAAAGATTTGGTTATTCCACGCAACTCAAGGACTGGTGGCATGCAGTTTACTCCAGGAATAAAAAAATAATTGCAATTTAAAGAAGAGCCGGGGATTCCCCGGCTCTTCTTTTATTTACTTAGGATTTATGGAGCTGCAAGAATGTTGGCGACTGTAACGGTACCGCTGATGATATCGGCCCGTGACCTGGGTCAGTTCGTCCTTCAAGGTTTGCGGAACCTGTGCTGTCGAAATTGTGGAAGGGGGCAATATCCACGCCGCCATCGGCGAGGGTATAAGTGACGGTCCCGCCGGTGAATTTGCCATTCATAACGTCCTGGATGGTCTTGAAGACGGCCACATCGACTTTCTTCTGGACGCTGCTCAACTCGACGCTGGCATATTCATTGGAGGAAACGAACCAGTCGGTATCCACGCCGATGATCAGGCATTTTCCGCTGTCTGGCAGTAGGCAGCTGAACCCAAACCAACTGCGCCAGCAACCGGCATGATGATGTCAGCGCCTTCCTGGGCCAGGGAGGTGGCGGTATTCTTGCCGTCATCCGTGGATTGAAGTTGCCAACAAAAACACCGGTTTGGCTTTTGGATCCCATCCCAAAGCTACAACCGAAGTGTTGTGCTTCTGTTGTAATACTTGACCCCGGCAGTCGAAACCGTCCATAAAGATGGTTACGGTCGGGAGCTGGATGCCGCCGAAGGAGGCAACCTTGCCTGTCTTGGTCATTCCAGCTGCCAGATATCCAGCCAGGAACGCAGCCTGGTCGGTCTGGAAAGCCAGCCCGCGCACGTTTGGCAGGTCGGTGGAGGAACCGCAATCTTTGCCTTCGACGGCACCCGGATAGCAGTCTGGATAGGTGTAGTCGACAATGGCAAACTTTTGGGTTGGGTTGGCTTTGGCAGCTGTAGCGGTATCTACGCCCAGCAGGAAGCCCACGGTCACGATCAGGTCCTCTTTATTGGTGAGCATCTGCTGGATGTTCTTGGCATAATCGGACTGCTGGGTGGATTGCAGGAATACACCATCGACTCCCAATTGGGCAATTGCGTCCGTGACACCTTTCCAGGCTGGATGCGTTGAAGGATTTATCGTTCACGCCGCCCAGGTCGGTCACTTCACCGACTTTGATTTTGATCGGAACTGCAGTTGGCGGAACCGTGTCGGTGGGACGGCTGTCGGCGGGACTGACCGCGGGCAGCAGAAGTTGGGGGCACTGCGGTGGGGGGAACGGTGGTGGCTGCAGGGCCGCATGCTGTGAACAGCATAACGATTACAGCCATAACGGCAAACGTGGTGCTAATTCTCTTCATTACTTCTCTCCTTGTATCACAAATGTTGGTTGTGTTTCGAATGATTGGCTAATAGCTTCGCATGGTGCGACTTATTTTGCTGGCCATTCCACCTCCTTTTCGGTATAAATAAATTCACATGATGAATTTACCGCATAGTGAGTATACAATGTCTCAGGGATAAAAACAAGGTGAGCTATATTAAAGAATCTGTTTTTCGCAATCAAGGGGAAGGGTAGAAGTTCATTTGGTTGAATTTCACCTGAAAGTAATGGCTTGAGAGATGAATGTCATTTGTTGCTTTGACCTCATCTGGGACACTCCAGACAGTTCATGATAGGGAGCAAAATCGACCTGGCCGAAATAAATCCCCGTCCGGAAAGGACTCTGGTTTATCTGCGGCATGCCTGGCTGCCTTGACAAGGTCTAATACGCCCGGTCCGATATAATTTTATGACGCTTGTAATAATGAACGGAGCAGCCGCAGGCAGCGCTGCATATTGGTCAATTTCTGCGCCGATGACATAGCCATTCCCCGGGAAGCGCCATCCTCCAAAGCGCTGGTTGCGGTTGTTCCACCTGCGGCAAAAATAATATCGACCCCCTCATCGATGAGGCTGTTTGCCGCATCTACCCCCCAGCTGGATCATTGATGCTTGCTGCCAGGTCCACTTCGTTATGATAAGCCACCGTAGCGTTTACCTCCGGGCTTATATATTGCACTCCTGCCAGGAATCCATCTCCATATAGTTTCATTTGCGGTAGCGCCCTCGCTCCCTCAAACGGCACCCACTTTCCCCGTCTGTGTCATTGCAGCAGCCAATGCGCCCGCCAGGAATCCCATATGGTCCTCCGGGAAAATCGAGCCAGACTAGGTTGGGCAAATTGACCTGGCCACGAGATGGTTGCTGGTCTGCGCCGATAAAGTAGACTTTGGGAAAAGACCGGCGATGCTATAGGTGGCTGCCCCGGCATCGTTTCCCACGGTCACCATCATGTCATACCCCGCCTCTGCAAATACCCGTATGTTTGCTTCGTAATCCCGCGAGTCGATCGTCTCGATGATGCCACTCTTGTCTGCCAAACCTTCAGACTTTGCCTGTTGGATGGTCTCCCAGGCTGCCTGATTGCTTTGCCGCTCCGTCGTCCAACCTGCCAACTTGCGTGACCAACCCGATGCAAAATACTTCCTTCTGTTTGCAATCAGGACCGGAAAATTGCATCCGGCGCCGGCCAGGAAGGCGATCAACAAGAGCAAACCCGGCCGCGGCAATAAAAATACCTTGTCAGTCAGCCACCTCGATATTTTTTGACTTTTATCCCGGGAACTTGCACATCGATTCCTGCACCTCTGCCTCACCCCGCCGCACACCCCACATCAGCACCAGCGCGACCACCATGAAGATTGGGGCAACCAGCATGATATTGTTATAGTTTCCACTGGTCAGCTGGATGATCCAGCCATTCACATTTGGTCCAACTATGGCAGAGAATGTCGAAAATAGGTAATAAAGGCCGGTATAGGTCCCGATGCGCGCCGAGTTTGTCATATCCACTACCATCGGCAGAGAATTGATGTTCACAAAAGCCCAGGCGATGCCGGCGAACATCAGCAGAACGCCTGCGAATGGTCAACATGCGCGCGCCGCCTGTCACTAGCGGAATCCCAACCAGGGGCAATTTTGTTATGGGTGAAAGGAGGGTGGACGGCGGGAAAATATACAGGCAAACGAGAATCGCGGTCATCAACACCAGGCCGATGGAAATGGTCACCCGCCGCCCGATCTTGCTGGCAATTATCCCGGATGGGATTGGCGAATATGACGAATAATAGTGGCAGGACGGACAGAAGCGTCGCGCCGTCCCCTTCATTTATTCCAAGATGGTTTTTTGCATACAGGGTAAAAAATGCTTCTACTGCGGCGTAACCGATGAACCAGAAGAAAATTGCCAGGAACAGGCGCAAAGCGCTCTTATCCGGGTCGGTCAGGACTTCACGCAGGCTGGCGAACATATTGGGTTCTTTTTCAGTTGCTTCATAATTTTTTGGTTCCTTGATGAATAAGAAATACCATCAACGCAGCCAGGATGACCAGGACGGAACCCATCCAGAAGGGAAAACTTGGGCTGAGTTTGTAAAGCATGCCGCCCGTCTGCAAGGCTATGATCGTCCCGATACCGCCCATGAAATTGATAATTCCATTTGCCTGGGATCGTTTTACCGGAGGGGGTGATGTCCGGCATAAGAGCCACCACCGGTGTGCGCCAGATGGCCATGCTCAGGATTAGTGTGCTGGTGCAGGCTACGAATAGTGGCAGGATTCCAGCCAGCGGGATAATGCCGAAAGCCACGGCACCAATCGGAGCGCCAATGAGAATGAAGGGCATACGCCTTCCGATCTTCGTCCGCAGGCGGTCGGACCAGGCGCCCACCGGTGGTTGGATAAACAACGCCGCGATGTTATCCAGTGTCATGAAAAAATCCGATCCAGATCGGGGAAAGGTTAAATTTATCGGCCAGGAAGATCGGCACGAACGCGTTGTACACTCCCCAGATGACACTGACGCCAAAGAAACCGAAACCGAGCAGGAAGATTTTTCCGTATTTGAACTTCATGAATTCTCTCCTTCATCCTTGATTTTTTTAAGACTCTTGCGGTCTGACTTCGTTGAGAGGGGCGCTATCAAGCAAATCTGGACGGCGATCGAGCGTCCGTCGCAGGGATTGCTCACGACGCCACTTTTCGATTTTTGCATGGTCGCCTGAGAGCAGCATTTCTGGCACACTCCAGCCGCGAAATTCGGGCGGACGGGTATAGTGAGGGTATTCGAGGAGATCCGGCAGAATGCGAATCATCCATGGCGCCGTCCGGATCGCCAAGTACCCCGGCAGATCAGGCGGGAAATGGCATCGATCAGGATGAGACGCCGGCAACTCGCCTCCTGTCAAAACGTAATCTCCGATGGAGATTTCATCCGTGACGAGGTGTTCGCGAATGCGCTCATCCACCCCTTCGTATCGACCGCAGATCAATGCCAGGCGTGGATGCCGGACTAATTCCTGCGCAATTTTTTGATTGAATACTCGTCCCTGGGGAGTAAGCAGGATGACGGGGATGCCGGTGTCGACCCCTAGACACTTTCGACCGCTGCGAAAACCGGTTCCACTTTCATGACCATCCCTCCGCCGCCACCGTATGGTTCGTCATCGGTGACGTGATGTTTGCTGGGAGCCCAGTCGCGGATGTTGTGGACGCGGACTTCAATCAACCGGCGTTGGCGGGCGCGCTCTAAAATGCTGCTGTCAAGATAGGGGAAAAAAACCTCTGGGAGCAATGTAAATACGTCGAACTCCATGAGCTAATTCTAGCGGATTGCGGAATGTCTGGCAAGAGGGCTTCCAAATTAATCTATTCTCGTCGCATCTTGTGAAATAATTCACAAGATTGTACAGGTGGGGTTGACGCTCTTTTAGATAGGATGGTAAGATGATTGGATGTATCTGCGAGGTTCAAAATGGAGCATGCGCCAGCGGCGCCCCCATATCAATTGGTTTTTAATCGTGGTAGTGGTCCTTCTTATCGGTGTCATCACGTATGTTGACCGCTTTATCCTTCCAACAGCACAAACACCTTTTTTACCAACCGCGACCGCCACCCGTGACCCAGAATCTTTATGTCACGGACGCTCAAAATTTGTTTGCTGAAGGAAAATTGCTCCCTTCGATTGACGCTTACAAGGAAGCCATCAGCGTCAAACCGAATGACCCGTCAATATACATTGCCCTGGCTCGCGTCCAAATATTTGCTGGGCAGTATGCTGATGCACTTGTTAATGCCGAAAACTCCCTGCTGCTCAATCCCAACAATTCCATGGCTCACGGCATCCGCGCCTGGGCATTGACTCAAACAGGGGATTATGCAGGAGCAGATACTTCCTTGCAGGAAGCCTTGCGCCTGACCCAAATAACGGCATCATCCTGGCATATAAAGCTTTCCTGTATGGCAAAATGTACGAAAATAACGCCGGTCCCAGCCTGGACCCGCTCCCGGTTGCCATCTCTGCCTCTAAAGATGCGGTCACCCTGGCTCCCAACAGCCTTGAAGCACACTGGGCACGTGCATATATTCTCCAGCTTACTGCAAATGGGGAGCAAGCCATCCAGGAATACCTTCTGGCGATACAGCTAAACTCGAATATTTCGGAGATCCACCTTGAGTTGGGCGTTTCCTACAAGGGGTTGGGAGTGATCGATTCTGCGCTTGAGCAATACACGCTGGCGAATACGTTAAATCCAACCGACACCCGCCCATACCTTTACAGTTCGCGTGCCCTGGTTTCCATCGGGGAATATGCCAAAGCTGTCCAGTATGCCGAAAGCGCGGTGACGAATGACCCCACCAATCCATATCTTCGGGGCAACTGGGGATTCATGCTTTACAAAAATAATGATTTTCCCAATGCGTTGATCCAGTTATCCCTGGCTGTCAACGGCGGAAAAAATGAAGATGGCCAGATCGTCCAACCGCAGCCTCTGACCGCAGATGATACCCGCATCGCCCAATATTATTATGTCTATGCCATCCTTCTGGCAAGAAGTAACCGCTGTGGAGAAGCTCTTCCGATAACTCAGCTTCTTGCAAACTTCCGTTCCGAATGATGCCGATGCGGCCTACAATGTCACTTATGTCCAACAGCTTTGTTCCCAGATGCTGGGGACTCCCTCTGCCACTGCTTACGACCACTCCTATCATAACCCCAACTCCAACCCCATGAAAGTTACCCGCCGCCGCGCCCTTTTCTATCAGCGCCGGACCTCGAACCTGTATCGCTTATTTGGACTGGCTGTGTTTATCATGGCCGGAGCCTGGATTGTTTTAAGGTTGCAGACGGGCGCGATTCGCAACCCCTTCGACCCCACCCCAACCTCCACACGCACGATCAATTCCTGGGTCCTGGAAGGGGAGGCTTCATTTGAAGCTGGCAACTTGCCTGCCGCAATCAGCGCCTACCAGGATGCAGTCAAGGTGGATCCGAACGATGCTGCTGCTTTATCCGAGTTGGCACGCATCCAGACTTATTCATCGCGCCTGCTTTCCAATGATACCGATCGCCTGGCCCGCCTCACCGATGCACTTCAATCTGCCGACCAGGCCAAAGCCCTCGCCCCGGATGACAGCAACGTCCTCGCAATCCGTGCCTTTGTTTTGGACTGGAATTCCGATCCTAACCTGGATGCTTTGAGAACCGGGGGCAAGACCGCCGCAAAACTTATCATTGAAGCGGAGCAGGATGCCTTGCACGCCATCCAGGTGGATGGTAAGAATCCACTGGCTCTCGCTTTCTATGCCGAAATCCTCATTGATGAGCAGAAATGGACTCAAGCCCAACCGAACATCCAGTCTGCACTTCAACTAGGTCCGCAGGTGATGGATGTCCACCGGGTTTACGCGTATTACCTTGAATCCGACCGGGATTACCTTCAGGCGATCAAAGAATACCAGCAATCTCTATCAGTAAACCCCAATTTGACCTTCCTGTATATTTCCATCGGACATAATTACCGCGCCCTGGCTCTTAACAGCCCCGTTGGACCCCAGCAGACTGGGTACTACAACCAGGCATTGGATAGTTATGCCAGTGCAGTCAGCTTGAACGTTCAACTCAAGATCTCCGACCCTTCGCCATATCTTGCCATTGCGAAAACTTATGCCCAGATGGGTGAATTCTTTGCGGCCGCCTTGAATGCTCAAAAGGCAATTGCTTTGGATCCGACCAATGCTGATCTTTATGGGCAACTGGGAATTATCTATAAAAGTGGTCGTAATTTCGAGACCTCCATCACCGCCTTGAAATGCGCGGTACGCGGCTGCACTGCTGCCGAATCCTGCATCGCCCGAAACGGTTGTCCCGCAGGTGACCCGGGGAATTCCATTCAGCCCCTGCCTGCTTAACCCGGTCAGCGCATATTATTATCTGAATTACGGCTCTGTGTTATCGGCATGGCCAAATTTGCCTGGTTATTGCACCGAGGCAGTGGATGTTTTGACCATTATAAAAAACGCCTATCCCGATCAGGTTGACATTGTTCGGAATGCAGATGCCGGTCTGTCGATTTGCGCCGATGTTAAAGCTTCATGGACGCAGACTCCGACATTGGTCAACGTGCCAACCACCACCTTGCCAACACCGGGCGCACAGTTTCCTACCCCAACCTCACTGGTGGTCACCCCAACTCCTGCATATTCCATCCCAACCCCATAAACCAGGCGTCTGGTCTGCTCTGGAAAGGGGGATATCAGAGTTGTGTTAGACCTCCCAATGTACTCTTGACGTCCTCCCGGAAATCTTGTATCATAGCGCTTAGCACTCGGCGCGGTAGAGTGCTAAAATACCACGTAATTCACAATTTCAGGAGGCATATATGAAACTTAATTTCAAACCCTTGGGTAGTCGTGTGGTGATCGATCCCATCGAGCAGGAAGACATCACCGCGGGCGGCATCGTGCTCCCCGAGACGGCCAAGGAAAAACCCCAACAGGGCAACATTCTGGCGATTGGTCCAGGCGACCGCGATGAGGATGGAAAGCGGATCGCCATGGATGTAGCCGTCGGCGATAAAGTCTTGTACGCCAAGTATTCCGGCACGGAAATTAAAATGGATGGCAGGAAACTGCTCATCATGCGCGAGAGCGACATCCTCGCAATCGTTAAATAATCATTTGAATGGAGATATAAATTATGGCTGCAAAACAACTTGTCTTTTCCGAAGATGCCCGCCGGCGACTTCAGCAGGGCATTGACGTGGTCGCCAATGCCGTCAGCACCACCCTGGGCCCCAAGGGCCGCAATGTGGCCTTGGATCGCAAGTTCGGCTCCCCCACCATCACCCATGATGGCGTGACGGTTGCCAAGGAAATCGAACTGGAAGACCCGTTTGCCAATATGGGCGCGCAGCTTCTAAAGGAAGCTGCCACCAAGACCAATGATATTGCCGGTGATGGCACCACCACCTCCACCGTTCTGGCTCATGCCATCGTCACCGAAGGCCTGAAGAACCTGGCTGCCGGTGCCAACCCGATGCGCCTCAAGCTGGGCATCAGCCAGGGCGTTGAAACTGTCGTCGCAGCCCTGCGCAAGATGGCTCAAAAGATCGATACCAAGGAAGAAATCGCCTCGGTTGCCACCAACTCCGCCGCCGATCCCGAGATCGGCAAACTGATCGCCGATGTGATGGACAAGGTCGGCAAAGACGGCGTCATCACGGTTGAAGAGTCAAAATCCCTGCAGTTTGAAACCGAATACGTCGAAGGTATGCAGTTTGACCGCGGTTATATTTCCGCCTATTTCATCACCGATTCCGAGCACATGGAAGCCGTGATCCCGGATCCGTACATCCTGATTTACGACAAGAAGATCTCAGCCGCCCAGGACATCGTCCCCTTGCTGGAAAAACTCGTCCAGATTGGCAAGCGCGACCTGGTCATCATCGCCGAGGATATCGACGGCGAAGCGTCTGGCCACCCTGGTGCTGAACAAGCTGCGCGGCATGTTGAACGTGTTGGCAGTTAAGGCGCCCGGCTTCGGCGATCGCCGCAAGGCCATGATGCAGGATATCGCCACCCTCACCGGTGGACAGGTCATCTCAGAAGAGACCGGCCGCAAGCTTGAAACCACCGTCCTGACCGATCTCGGCCGTGCCGAGAAAGTGGTCACCGACAAGGATAACACCACCATCGTCGGCGGCAAGGGTGAAGGACCCGAGATCAAGGGCCGCATCGAGCAGATCCGCGTCGAGATCGACAAGAGCACCAGCGATTACGACAAGGAAAAGCTCCAGGAGCGCCTGGCCAAACTCTCTGGCGGCGTTGCCATCATTCGTGTTGGTGCCGCCACCGAGACCGAACTTAAAGAGAAGAAGCATCGTGTTGAAGACGCCCTTTCGGCCACCCGCGCCGCCATTGAAGAAGGTATCGTCCCCGGCGGTGAAATCGTCTTCATCAATGCGGTCGCTGCCCTCGATAAGATCAAGATGACCGGCGACGATGAAACCATCGGCGTTGCCATCGTCCGCAAAGCGCTTGAAGCCCCCATCCGAAAACTTGCTGAGAATGCCGGTCAGGATGGCGCGGTCATTATCGAGAATGTTCGCCGCCTCGCCAAGGAACAGGGCAATAAGCACCTTGGTTATAACGTCATCACCGGCGAATACTGTGACATGCTCAAGGTCGGCGTGATCGACCCGCTGAAGGTCGTCCGCGGTGCCCTGGAAAATGCCGCCTCCATTGCCGCCATGATCCTGACCACCGAATGCCTGGTCACGGATGTTCCTGAAAAGGAAAAACCCATGCCCATGCCCCCGGGTGGCGGCGGAATGGATTACTAAACAAAATACCCATCTAAGGGCGGCCTCCAGGCCGCCCTTACTCTTTAAATTGGTATAATCTTGTCCAATGACTCCCCCAACACCAAAACATATTTTCCTGTCTATCCTGGCATTTCCCCTGGTCTTTTCGCTTGCCGCCTGCGGTCAGGATCTGACCCCAATTATCGTTCCGACTTTAACCGATATTCCAATCCCGTCAACGACGCCTGTCCCTCCGGCGATTTCCGTGAATGGAGAGGGAATTTCCACAGCTGATTTCCAGGCTGAATTGGCTCGTTACCAGCAGGCTCAGGCGGGTCTTGGGAATGTTGTAACTCTTGAGACAGCCACACAGGCTGTTAAGAATGACTTGGTAGATATGCTCCTGCTGGAGCAGGGTGCTGCGTCTCAAAATTTTGTCGTGGACGATGCAACCCTGCAAGCCCGGGTTGATGCCCTGGCTGCCCAGGCGGGTGGGATGGATGCGTTGGCAGCCTGGGAAACCGCCCATGGATATTCCGATGCAGCTTTCCGCTCCGAATTGCGCTTGGAAATTGCCGCCGCCTGGATGCGCGACCAGCTCACTGCCTCCGTCCCGGGCACTGCCGATCAGGTACACGTTAAACAGATATTGCTCTATAATGAAGGGGAGGCTCAGCAAGTTCTCGGAGATTTGCAAGCCGGAGGGAATTTTACTGACCTGGCGGCCAAAGTACGATCCGGTGGCAAAAGGAGAGTTAGGCTGGTTCCCGCGTGGATATCTTCCCTCCAAAGTCATAGAAGATGCGGCCTTTGCCCTTCAACCTGGGCAGGTATAGTCCCATTATTCAAGATGAGACCGGTTATCACATTCTATACCTCGTTGAGCGTGACCCTGCCATTTACTTTCTCCCGATGCCTTGATGACCCTGCAGGAAAATGCTGTGCAAAGTTGGCTGTCTCAACAACGTGAACAGAGTAAAATTATTTTTGCGCCATGAAATGCGCTGGGAGCATGAATTATGGACAATTTTGATCTCAAGCCTGACCCGAAGAAGGTTAAACTGGAAATCCCTGCTTTGGAATATTCTTACAGTGCTGGTGGTGCTGGGGATTTGTTTTATAGGTTACTTTATACTAAATATCTACCAAAACCCCCATACACCCTTAAATCCCTTTCCCCCTGCCGCGCTCCCCACGCTTTATCGGACTGTCACTCCCACTACTACTGTCGCCACGATTCCCCGTGAACCTACCTGGACTTCCACAACAACGGTCGAACCATCTGCCACTCGCACTTCTGCCCCAACCTGGACCTTGGTGCCGGCGTTGGTTACTCTCTCTGTAACTCCGCTGCCATCTGAAACCCCAACTTCCCCCGCCGACGACCGGCACTGCCACTCCCATGCCAGCTTCAGCGGATATAACCTATGTTGCCAGTACTGAATTTCATCCTGACCTGCTCTGCAATTGGATGGGTGTCGCCGGGAAAGTATTGGGATCTGATGGAAAACCGGTCCTTTTCATGGAGATTCAACTAGGTGGCTCACTAAATGGAAAAGCCATTAATTATGTGATTTTGAGTGGAAATGCCACTGCCTATGGCCCTTCCGGGTTTGAACAGGTGTTGAGCGATCATCCCATTGCCTCCACCCAAACCCTCTGGATCCAGTTGCTGGATAACACAGCCAAACCGTTGACTGACAAGATTTATTTCGACACTTACAGCACCTGCGACCAAAACCTGGTGATGGTGGTCTTTACCCGGAATCGAGTGATCTCTGCCTCGAAAATCAAAAAAGAACGTGACAGGCTTGTCACGTTCTTTTTTATCTTTTGAAGAAGGTCTGAATTATTTGACTGCTACATTCCAATGGGTGTACTTTGGATTTTTGGCGCGCAATGCATCCTGGAAAAGTTTCCGCAGTTGCCCGCCGATCGGTCCCATCACCCCGTTCCCGATGGGTCGATAATCAACTTTTGTAACTATTGTTACTTCTGCGGCAGTGCCGGTCAGGATCAGCTCATCGCAGATGTACACCTCCGACCGGTCAATTGGGCGTTCGACCACGGTCAGACCCAGTTCGTTCCTCGCCAGTTCCATCACCGAACGGCGGGTGATGCCCTCCAGGATGTTATCTGTTATTGGGGGCGTCACCAGTACACCGTCTCGTACCAGTAAAATATTCATCGCGCTGCCTTCCGCCAGGTGACCTTCCTGGGTGAGCACCAGGGCTTCGTCGAAACCTGCGCGGGCTGCATCGGTCTTGATCAACGCAGAAGATGCATAGGCACCGCTGATCTTTCCGCGTGCCGGGATCACATTGTCGTCGATGCGCCGCCAGGAAGAAATGGTCACATGGGCGCTGGTATCATTTTTTACATATTTACCGAACGGCAGGGCAAAAATGGTCAGGTCTTCTTTTAGATCGTGCAGACGCACGCCGATGCCTTCCTCCGACTTATACGCCAACGGACGGATGTAAATGTCCTGCCGGTAGGCGTCTTTTCGGAGCAGCTCCAGGGTCAATTCGGTTAGGCTTTCCGCGGTTTGTTTGACCTCCATGCATAACAATTTGCAGGAATTCAGGAACCTGCGGTAATGGTCTAGGGGACGAAAAACGAAGAGGGTTTCCTTCTCTTCGTTCCAGTAGGCTCTGAATTCCTCCGAATACTGCAGTCCCATAGTTGAGTGCGTGCGTTGCCACCCCCACTTTCGCTTCGGAGTAGGGGACGATCTTGCCCTGGAAATACGCGTTCTTAGGTAGATCCACAGACAATCCTCCTTTATGAATTTTTGGGTTCGGACATTATACGCCTCTTTTTTGGAGTCTGTACTCTGCCTGGGTTTCCTTGCATTTTCCCATTTATTTAGTCAATATTCTCGATGTCATTCACCATCTCCTTCCTTCATTGGCAGGGTTATTCCCATTTTTGTGACATATTCCGCATTTTAACCTTTACCAACGCACCTTTTCTGGAAATGAATTTAATCCTCTTCCCTGGACAGATAAATAAATCCTATCATATAATCAATTCGATATATATCTAATTGATTATATAAAGGTGAAATTATGACGGAAAACAGCCAAATGCTCGATTTTGTCAAAGCCCTGGCAAATGCTGACCGGTTGAAAATTGTCGGCATGCTTGTACAAAACCCCGCCCGCTTGCCGGAGATCGCCGCAGGGCTTATCCCTGCCCACGCGGGAGGTATTCAATCACCTGGCATTTCTGGAACATGTCGGTGTGGTACATGTTTCAGGTGATCTTTATGAATTGGATACAAATGGGTTGGAGGCTCTCACGTGTCGCCAATTCGAAGGCAAGCGCCCTTCTTATATTGCGCATCCAGGGATGGAACCCGGCGCCCAAAAGATTTTAGGGACCTTCCTGAACGCCGATGGCACCATTCGGCAGGTGCCCAACTCCAGGACCCAGGCAGCAAAATTCCACATTGTTTTGGAGTACCTCCTGGCGGCCTTCGAACCCGGAGTTTTCTATACGGAGAAGGAAGTCAACAGCATCCTGCGCCGTTTCAATGAAGATGTTTCCGGTCTCCGGCGTGACTTGATCGATGCAAAAATGCTCGCACGGGAACGCGACGGCTCGAAATATTGGCGTCCTGTGCCAGGCGAAGGACGGAAGGAATGAGCGAGATAAATGACGAATTGGTGCTCTTTTTCAAGGCTCTCGCCGATGCCAACCGCCTGAAGATCGTTGGTCTCCTGGCACAGCGTCCTTACAGCGGCGAAGAATTGGCTGCCCTGTTGGGGTTGAAGGCTTCCACGGTTTCCCACCATCTTTCCCGGTTGTCCAGGGTGGGATTGGTTTCAGCGCGCGCCGAAGGTTATTATAGTGTCTATCAACTGGATGAATCCGCCTTGCAGAAAACGCGCCTTTTATTTTCCCACAAGGATCTGGTTTCCGTGGCTGACGGTGTGGATATGAACAGCTATGACCGCAAGGTTATCGGTGATTACACACGCCCGGATGGCACCTTGAAGATGATCCCTGCCCAGCGCAAGAAATTGGATGCCGTCCTGCGCTATGTGGTGCGGGATTTCGAGCTTGGGCGTCGCTATTCCGAGAGACAGGTCAATAAGATCCTGTCTCGTTTTCACCCTGACATAGCCACCCTTCGCCGCGAATTGGTGGGAGCTAAATTGATGGAAAGGGATGCAGGCGGGAAAGAATATTGGAGATTATAGGGAAAACGGAGGACTGCGGAATCAGTTATGTACAGGATACTTATCACCCCCAGCCAGCTCGTAATCGACTGTATAATAAAACTAATGCCCGCGCTTTTCCAGTGGGATTGTTTCCATTCCCCCCAATGCCTTTTCCAGCGGTTCTGCCTTTAACGCCATTACCCGGCTGTTTGCGAAATACCCAAAGGTAAAGTTGGTCACGTCGCCTGCCTGCTTGCCGGGCACCGGCATAAGGCGCGCAGTCAGTGGCTTGTCGAGGCGCAGCGCCAGGGCGGAGACGTCCAGCAGCAGTGCTGCGATCTGAGCGGAGGTAGCATCCCCCGGCAGGGGTACGGTGTCCAACCCGGTTCCGCAGACGGCGGAATAGAGCAGCAGGTCTTTGACGGTCAATCTTCCCTCAGCCGCGCGTTCAGACAGCCGGATGTCTTCCAGCACGGGCATCATCAATCCGGAGAAACCGGCGCGCGGGAACCTGGCTCGCTCGATCGCTTCGGTCAGGATGGCTGCCGCAGCCAGGGAGCCGTGCAGCCCAACCTTTGGCACTCCCATCCGTTCGAACGCCACCCCCAATGATCTGGATTCTTCCGGGAAGGGTGCCAGAGAATAGTCGATTCCCCCGAATTTGACCAGGTATTTGAATTTCAATATGTCGGCTGTTTTCGCCAGTATCTGGGCATTTTCTTCAAGCTCGGCGATTAAAGCATTCCTGCCTGCTTCGATGGTTTCATTGTTTCCAAACGCCCGTACCGCAGCATCTGCAGCTTCCATGGCGAGTCCGAATGAAGGTTCTTTCCCATCGTGGTATGCGGCCGGGAAAAAGGGTGCGCCGGCTGGGACGTTAGCCAGCGCCGCGAAATTCAAGTTGGCAAACCCATTTGGATCGAGACGCGCCGTTTTGACGATCACATCTGCGCAGGCCTTGATCGCCGGGAGCAGGATGCCGTGCTTCGTGTCAGCCATGATTCCCGAGAAGAAGATATTCTTGGAAACGGAAATGGCTTGGGGGAGAACCAGGTAACTTTCCGGGATTGCGGGCAGCGCCGGTCCGAGGGCGGCGTATCCGACATTGATTTCGGGGAGCAGTTGGCTCAACTGTGCAGCCATCTGCGGCGCCTCGGAAACCTTCTCTGAGCCGAGGATCAATGGGAAGGGGATGGTCGCCATCCTGGTCGATTGGACCTCGTAACCGGCTTCTTCGAAATTGATCCTGGCTTCTGCCAGGAACGCTCCAGCCGCCTGGAGTTTTTTCTCATCCAGCGGCCAGCCGGGGTTACAGAAATAGGTGATGGAGCGAATTTTCATTTTCTCTCTTATTTCAGCGCTTAGCTAGCTGGTTATCACGGCAGTAATAAAAAATATTTCAAACGGTGTTTCGTTGTAAATATTATAGCTGGTGAGAGGGTCATTTTCATAGTCCACATTGATATACCATTTTCTTCCACATTTCACTACCCACCCGATTTTTCCCCCCTAACCTTATTTTCCGGACCTTTGCCTCACCACCTCGAACATCAGGATTGCGCCTGCCGCGGCAGCATTCAGGGACTCGCTCCGGCCCGGCATCGGGATGGATATAAAAGATTTTGCGAGTTCCCGCGCCGGTTGGCTGGCTCCTTCCGCTTCTCCACCCACGATCAGTGCCGCCGGGCTGAGAAAATCTGCCTCCCAGCAGGGGGTTGTGCCGTCTACATCTGCTAGGTGAATAACCATCCCGCTGGTATGTGACCGTATTTCCTCCCAGGTGCAGGAAAGTATCGGAACGCGGAAATGTGCCCCCATTCCTGCCCGGACGACCTTTGCAGAAAAGGGTTCTACTGTTTCCGGTGGCAGAAATACCGCTTGTACCCCGGCTGCAGCGGCGGTGCGCAGCAGTGTCCCCAGGTTGCCCGGGTCCCGGATTTGGTCTGGGATGAGGACAAATGTTGGGGATGGCGGGAGGGGCAGGTGCGTTTCTTCCAGGACTGCCAGGATACCTTGTGAATTTTCTGTCTCACCTGCTGATTGCATTAAACCCTTGGCAACAATTTCTACCTCCACCCCATGCGATTGGAGTTCCGCCACCAGTTCCTTGCCGCGTTTGCTCAGAGTTTCCCCTGCCAGGACGAACCGGAACGGCCATTTTGCAGCCAGGGCTTCTTCAACCAGCCTCACGCCTTCGGCCACGAAAGCGCCGGATTCCCGGCGTTCTTTTGAGCGTCCGAGCAGGCCCCTCACCAGTTGCATTTTGGAATTATGCGTGGAAGTAATCATGCCAGGCTTTTTGGAAAGCAGACAGGGTGGGGGAGTCGTACAGTACCAAACGGACGGTTTTGATCTTGGAATTGGATGTGTTTTGAAAATAATTGGTGATGGAATTGATTATTACTTTTGCGGCGCGTTCTTTCGGGAACCCGAAGATTCCGGTGGAAATGGCTGGGAATGAAATGGACTCCAGCTCCAACTCGTCTGCCAGGTGCAGGGATCCACGAACTGCAGAATCCAGGTTGCCATCCGTTATTTCGATTTCCTTCGCGCTCTGTGGGTTTCTCCACTCAGGTCCCACCGCGTGGATTACGTAACGGCACGGTAGCTTCCCTCCTGTCGTCCAGGCTGGTTCAGCATGGCTCACCGGGCCGTGCTCCCGCACCCAGGCATTTGATTCAGTTTGGATTTCCGGACCACCCCTGAGGGAAATGGCTCCGGCTACTCCTGCCCCGTGAATAAGGTTTTCATTGGCTGCATTGACAATGGCATCAGTCGACTCTGCAGTGATATCACCCTGGACGAGTTGGAAAATTTTGCCGGGTGAAAGATTAGTTGTAATGATCAGTTTATTCACGATTAATATTTTACCCCCTTAAACATCGCAGGGGCGACTGGATGGTCGCCCCTGCAGGTTAATTTCGGGCTGATGACTATTGGCTGGCTTGCTTGATCACCGCGGCAAATGCCTGGGGGTCACGCACGGCCAGGTCGGCCAGCATCTTGCGGTTGAGATTGATGCTCGCCTTTTTCAAAGTGGATACCAGGCGGCTGTAGGTTGTACCGTTCAACCGGGCTGCGGCGTTGATGCGGGCGATCCATAATTTCCGCAGGTCGCGTCGGCGCACGCGGCGATCGCGTGAGGAATACCACATGCTTTTCAGCATCGCCTCGTTTGCCCGCCGGAACAGCAGGTGCCTGCTCATGCGCTGTCCCTTGGTGTAATTCAAAACTCTCTTATGACGCAGGTGACCTTGCGGTCCACCTTTTACTCGTGACATTCCTTACCTCCTGCGTTCCCCCGGGCGCCGGTGCAGGTTTTTGCCTGCTCTCCAGTTGCTTGCACCCGGCAGTCGCAATTTAAAATGGATAGGTTACAGGAAACTCCAGTATACCCCTGGGGGTTTACGGTTTCATGTGTGGCGCCAGGCGCCGTATGCGCTTGATATAGCTTTTCCCCTGGACGGCAACCATCTCACCGAACAAAGCCTTCACCCGCTGCGATCTCTTGCGGCGCAGGTGTGCTTTGCCGCCCTTGGTGCGCACGATCTTGCCGGACCCGGTAACGCTAAACCGTTTGGATGTAGCTTTGTGGGTCTTCAGCTTGTACTTCCCTTCTTTCAACTTGCGCGGCACAGCTCTTACTCCTTTACACAAGATTCCGCAGGATGTTACTCCTGCGGTTGCTCGATTTTTTCAGGTTGCTTTGGTCCTTCGTCAGCGTCTTCCGGTCCCTTCTTCTTGGGACCGCCTTTGGCTGGCACGAGCATCATCGACATTGCCCTCCCTTCGATGGCAGGGGCCTGTTCCACGGTGCCCACGTCTGCGAGCTCCAGGGCAATTTCTCTTAAGTCTTCGAGTGCAATTTCCGGGTACGTAATTTCGCGGCCGCGGAAGCGGATGGTCACACGCACTTTCATGTTGTGTTCCAGCCAGCGGCGGGCGTCATCCACCTTGAAATCCCGGTGGTGATCGGTCGTCTTTGGGCGCAGGCGGATTTCCTTGATCTCTACTTTGGTTTGTGCCTTGCGCGCTTCTCGATCTTTCTTTTCACGCTCGTACAGGAATTTGCCAAAATCCATGATGCGGCAGACAGGCGGGACGGAGTTGGGAGCAACCTCCACGAGGTCGAGGTCCGCTTCACGAGCCATTCGCAATGCATCCCGGGTGGCAACCACCCCTGCATTTTCACCTGCTGCATCGATCAGGCGTACTTCGGGAACTCTTATGGTTTCATTTACTCGAAATTCGTTGGCGCTGATACTGCTCTCCTTGCAAATAACGGAAGTCCAGCCCGGAGGCTGGTTTAAGCGGGCTGATAATACCATGAAGTCGACCGAATCGTCAATAAAATTATCCGCTTAAGCTGTTTTCCGACCTATTCGGATATTTAAACAAACAATATATATATTCAAAACTATCCCAAAATCTAAATTTTTTTGTTCTGGATCATATTTTTTGAATCGAGGTTACTTTACTCTGGATTAAATCGGACTCTTTTACCAACACCGCCGTGCTTTACTGTCATAGTGTGGACGCCACCCAATCGCTCAACATATTGACCGCCTTCGACCTGTTTTCTGCGATCGGATATACATGTCATCCAGCATATATATCAATCTATCCGCGAAGAAAACGGACGAGGAACAAGAGATCCTTGGCATTAAAAATTGATCGACGTCGTCCGAGCTGATGAAACCTCAGGAGCTTCTAAGGGATGCAACGTTTGTTGAGCAAGAAGTGTTTCAGTAATTCGAGAACGCAGGTTTTCGTTTTTTATATTGGCACCTAATTCCCCCAGTCCGGCAAATAATGTTTTCCTCATCCCTGCGCTTAAATCGTCTAGGTCCAGAATCAGCGTTTCGGTAATATAAGATTGGAGAAAAAAATTTTGCAATTTCGCGCCAATTTGAACGAGATTATCGACTGCTGCTTTTCGCTCGTCTAAGGTGGCTTTAAGATCAGGCTTAATCGTATCGATTTTAGTCCTCCAATAGGCAGTAAACCTTTCATCCAGACCGGGCAGCCAGCCCATTTGATCCAGTGCATTTACTACGGTTTTGTTTTTATATAAAACCCCCTTTTCAAGTATCTCAAGGAATGGTTCAACTACTCGCGCATCGCCGATCCGTCCCAATATTTGCACGACCTGGTTAAAATCAAAAATATTTACATCCTTTTTTTTGAGATCGGCAATCAGCGGCAAGACAGCAAAATCACCAATTCTCACCAAGGCTTCCGCAGCCGATTTATTAATCGAGGCGTTTTTTTGATTTTTTAAAACCTTGATTAAACCCTTCACGTCTCGATTGGCTTCCAAGTTGGCGATGTTCGGTGCACCAAATAGTCCCATACTAATCTCCTCTGACGTTGACCTTATTGTACCGAGATTCCACGTCAAAATAATCTAACCATCATTCTCCCCCAAACCAGGTGAAATTTTTGTCTGAACCTTCCTAAGTGTAGCAGTATTCTTATCATTCCGTATAATTTTTCCAACCTTTTCTAATGTCATCAAAAATTACAATCTCAAAGAGGATTGAACCCGCGCTAAACCTCAAAGGGACTGCCTGGAATTTGTTTCCAGGCAGTCCCTTAATTTATGATCTTCTCTGTCGCATTCGAGCCCCTATAATTCACTCGATCGTTTTATGATCCGATCCTTGGCCCGTACTATGAACTCCGCCAGGGAAATATTATCCGCCCTTGAACCATCCCGCACCCTCAGAGAGACCTGTCCTGCTTTGGCTTCGTTCTCGCCTACCACCAGCATGTAGGGAACTTTCATCAACTGGGCGGAGCGAATTTTCGAGTTCATTCGTTGTGCGCTGATATCTGCGCTGGCGCGAATTCCCTGGTCGCGCAGTTGGCTGACGACGCCTTCCGCGTACTCGTTCTGCGGGTCGGTGATCGGGATCACCCGCACGTGTTCGGGCGAGAGCCAGGCTGGGAAGTTGCCGGCGTAATGTTCGAGCAGGAACCCGATGAAACGTTCGTGCGTGCCGAGCGGAGCGCGGTGGATGCATAGTGGCGTTTCCTCGACTCCTTCTTTATTTGTGTATACCAGGTTGAATCGTCCGGGTTGGGCAAAGTCCACCTGGTTGGTTGCCAGCGAAAACTCCTTGCCGATCGCGCTCCATACCTGCCCGTCTATTTTTGGTCCATAGAAGGCGGCCTCGTTCGGCAGCTTCCACGAATGGTATCCCGCCGTTGGTCATGGCGCGCCTGACCATGTCTTCTGTCTTCAGCCAGAGGCGCTCATTATCCACGTATTTTTTACCCAGGCCTTCCTTGCTGTGCAGCGACAGGCGCATCACGAATTTCGTGATCCCGAACATGTCGAGATATTTCTTGTACAGGTCCATCACGCCCATGAATTCCTGCTCGAACTGGTCTTCCGTTACGTACATGTGCGCATCGTTCATCTGCATGGAGCGCACTCGCATCAGCCCGAAAAGTTCACCCGATTTCTCGTAGCGGTAGCACGTCCCGTACTCTGCCAGCCGCAGCGGCAGGTCACGGTAGGAACGCGGTTTGGATGCGAAGATCTTATGGTGCATCGGGCAGTTCATCGGTTTGACATAATACTTGACGCCCTCGATCTCCATGGGGGGATACATCGACTCGGCATAATAGGGCAGGTGACCGGAATGGAGGAACAGGTCTTCCTTTGCCAGGTGTGGGGTCTTTACCCGCAGGTAGCCAGCTTTTTCTTCCATCTCTTTCGCCAGCCGTTCCAGTTCCTCGATGATCACTCCGCCGCGCGGCAGCCATAGCGGCAGACCTGGGCCCACTTCTTCATCGTAGGTGAAGATCTCGAGCTCCTTGCCCAGTTTGCGGTGATCGCGCGCCTTGGCTTCTTCCAGCATCTTGAGATAATTCTTCAGTTCATCAGGCGTACGCCAGGCTGTTCCATAGATGCGCGTCAGCATTTTGTTGTGCTCGTCGCCGCGCCAGTAAGCCCCGGCAATGGACATCAATTTGATCGCTGCCGGGTTGATCTGCCGGGTTGTTTCAACGTGAGGGCCGCGGCACAAATCCGTGAAGGTATCGCTCTGGTAGATGGATATTTCCACTTTTTCTGCCAGTGGGTTACCGTATTCGTCCACCTCGCCTTTTTCAAGCCCGTCGATCAGTTCCAGTTTATAGGGTTGGTCCTTGAAAATTCGCCGGGCTTCTTCTGCTGATACCACCTTTTTGACGAACGGGTGCCCGCCTGCGATGATCTGGCGCATGCGCTTTTCGATCTTTTCAAGGTCTTCGAGCACCAGGGGTTGCGGCAGGTCGAAGTCGTAGTAGAAACCGTTTTCGATCGGTGGACCGATGGTGTATTTGGTCTCTGGATAGAATTCCAGCACCGCTTGTGCCATCACGTGCGCGGCAGAGTGGCGAATGCGATAGAGTTGACTGTCTTCATAGCGTTCTTCTGGTTGGTTGGACATTTTGTCTCCTTTGCCTGTCTTGTCCTCTCCAATTTCAAACAAATATTGGGGGAGGTGGGAGGACTGGATAAAAAAACTCTCGCCCGTATTCGGGGCGAGAGCGCTTGCACGCTTACGCGGTTCCACCCGATCTTGCCTTGCTCAGATCCAATTGCTTTCAACCGGCACAAGGCATCTCGTTGGGCTGATAACGGGGCTGGCCGCTCGCCTTACTGGGGGTGCAGTCTTTTGAGATGGCTGCCACCGTTCAGGTTTTCGCTCGCGGGTGGTTTTCTGTGGTGCCAGCCGGGGAAGGCTCTCAATTTTGCCTTCTCTCCCTGTCGGTTTGCGTACCACGTACTCGTCCCGGTCAATGCGTTTAATTAATATTGGGTCACTATCCAATGACCTGGTGGGCGGAATAGGGCTCGAACCTACGACCTCTGCTATGTCAAAGCAGTGCTCTAACCAACTGAGCTACCCGCCCAAATGCGAGTGCATATTATAACGAGGCTGCCTGAAATTGGCAAGCAGTTTGTTGACAATCGCCTTTTTTTACGCTAAACTATACGAAGTAATTGTTGTTTCTGTCTTTTTAAGGAAGGAGATTCACATGTCCGAATCCTCCACGGCCCACCTGTCTGTCCAGACCAGTCTCATCCCTGCCATTAATGCCTGGGAGTATTACCTGAACGATCAGGGGCGTTCCCCCAACACGGTCAAGGCATTCCTTTCCGACGTCCGACTGCTTACCCAGGTCCTGCCTCCCGATCGTACCGTGGGAGACATAACCACCAACGACTTGAATGATTACCTGCACTGGCTGGAGCATGATCGCGGCGTTCCCTGCTCACCCAAATCCCTGGCCCGGCGCGTCACCGCACTTAAATCTTTCTTTCGCTGGCTCCAGAAAGGCGGTGCCCTGTTGGTGGACCCCGCTGAGAAGGTGGTCCAGCACTCCGTGCTCAGCCCCCTTCCCGAAGTCCTTACCGAGGCCGAGGTTGAGGCCGTCCTGCTGGCTGCCGACCGCTCCCGTCGCGCTTCACATCCCGACGCACGCCCGTATACTCTCCTGGCTCTGCTGCTTGCCACGGGCATAAAAAAGTCCGAGTGCCTGGGGATCCACCTCAACCACATTGACCTGTTGTCCCCCGGTGAACCGTATGTTTTTATTCGTTATGCCAGTCCTGCTAACAGGTATAAGGAACGCAAGCTGACCCTGCCCGAAGATTGGATTCCCGCCTACGAAGAGTATCTGGTCCAATATAACCCGGTTGACCGTCTTCTCCCCTGGTCGCCGCGCCGTCTTGAATATCTGCTCGAGGATATTGGTGAGGCAGCCGGCTTGCGCAAGCACCTTTCTTTCGATATGTGCCGTTGGACCTGCGCCTTGCAGGATTACCTGAATAATTTCGACCCGGAAAAGATCCGCCAGAAACTTGGAATCTCGAAGATCCAGTGGCGGGAAATAAATTTGAAACTTCGCCAGTTGGCGGGAAAAACCGAATAAACGCAATCTGATAATTTTGCAGGGAAAGGTTTTAGCGGACAATCTAATCCCCCTGCAAAAAAATCCAATTCTCTTGTGACGATGAATTCCATCGTCACTTTTTATTATTCCACCCTATCCTGCCTGGAGGGATAATTTCACCACCCGATTGGTCTTTTCATTGATGCGGTAGGGGTGCGCCAGTCGGAACCCCGGCACCCATACGATTTGTTCCTCTGCACATACCAGTGGCCATCCCGCACGTGCCCGCCTTGGGATCTTACAATTGATATAGAATTCCCGCAATTTGACAGTTTGCCGGTTCATCCCCAGTGGTGAAAATACGTCCCCCGCTCGTTTCGCTCGCACTAAGAGATGGTCGCCCATTTGATCCCCGTCCACCCAGGCGATAAACGGATCGCCATTTTCGTAAGCGACAGAACGTGCCAATTCCGCATCCACTTCATTAGCCGAAAGGACAAAATTCTCGTTAAGTCTCACTTGCCCGTTGATCGGAAGTTGGTGAACCTTATCGATTAACGGCCAATTTACCGAGGGCAGGTCTGCTTCCAATCCAGCCAGGTAGATTACTTCTCCCTCACGGTACAGTCTCAACCCTCCGCTCAAGTCCACCTGCCGCGGCACGTTGTCGGTCGGTATGAATTGTGTTTTATCCCGGATAAATTGGGAGGCGCGTTCGAGTGTATCGAAATCCAGGTTGCGCATGCTTGGTCTAAGGGTTTCCATCGCCCGGCGAATAATATTTCGTCTGAGTCCGCTTTGTAGTTCTTCCAGGGCGGATGCCAGGAAGGTGATATGGTCGGCTTCCATTTTGAGGACAACCTTCGGCCAAGTTGATTGGACCGTTTCAGTTACAGCTTCATAATCCCCCGCCAGTGCCTCAGCCGTGCGCAGCAGCGTGGTTTTGAAGTGCGGATTATATTTCTCGAGTTCAGGGATCAAGCTGTGACGCAGCCGGTTGCGGAAGTAAGTTTCGTCACGGTTGGACGGATCATAAATGGGTTGCAGCTTGTGTTCTTGGCAATAGGTTTCCGTCTCGCTCCTCCACAAGTGCAGGATGGGACGTACGAGCGGAATTTCCTCATCAAACTCGGTCAGGATTGTGCGTGCTGCCATCCCTTTTAACCCTGCCAGACCCGCCCCGCGTAGGAAATGCATCAGGATTGTCTCGACCTGGTCATCCGCAGTGTGACCCACCGCCACGATGTCCGCACCCTTTGACTTGGCCTGTGCAAACAGGAAACGGTACCTTAAGATGCCGTGAGGCTTCTTCCAGCGATAATTTTTCGTCGTCCGCGTACCCCCGCACGTCAGCCTTTTCGCTGATGAATGGGATTTGCATTTGTTCTGCCACGTTTTCCACAAATTCAGCTTCGTGGTCTGCTTCTGGGCGTAGACTGTGGTTGAAATGTGCCACAATAATTTTCAGGGTTGGGATACGCCGAGCCAGGTCGAGCAGGCACAGGCTGTCAGGTCCTCCTGAGACTCCGATGACGACAAGCTTGGCTTTTTCCAGGTTATGCGCCTTGTAGGAATCTTTCATCATTCCTCGGAGCGGTCAACTACATAGTTTGTTTTTTTCCCACCCACCAGGCCCGCCAGCAGGTGGTACAGGGCAAAGAGTTCGAGCGCAAATGGCAGGTAGCCTCCGTATCCCAGTAGCGGCATTTCGAAAATGTGCACCCAGCCTCCCCAGGGAACGTGGTAAACCCATTTTGGGTATGATAGATAATTCCACATCTCCCAGAAGAAAGCTGTTAGCAGCACTCCCAGCCACAGGGAAATGACCGGTTGCCAGTTTCCGCTTTTTGTCCATTCCACCAGTGTGCGCTGACCCAGCCAGATGTTGATCGGTTCAAGCAGGAAATAAAGGGAGAACCATATAAATGGAAAGAATATCCTTGGCCAGGCGACCATCAGCTGCCAGCATCACCCATCCTGTCACAAAAAAGCCGATCGTTACTGCTCTCGTTGGGCGGATGACTGGTCCCTTTATCCGTTTTGGGAGAAAACTGCGCATCCAGTTCGGCACTGCCAAAAACCGCCGGGATCACGGTGGTGAAATTAAGCGTTGCCCAGAACCAGAACTGGACCGTGGAGAATGCTTCCGCGCCAGCATACTGCCAGTTCTGCAGGCGCCAGTTGGCAAGTTCGAACAGCCACCAGACCGGGGCAGAGGCAACGAACAGGCCCAGGTATTTCTTCCAATTTCTGAGTCAGTAAAGATGTACCTGTGCGCAAAACTACCAGCGCATCCACCGTCAGGCAGTAGCCCAACCAAAGGGGGAAAAATGCCCACTGTGTCCGCAGACCGGTCAACGACCAGTTGAGAGTCCAGAATACTGCTGCCAGTCCCAATCCCATCCAGCCGTGCGCAGGGAATCTTTTTGCTGGGGTTTCCATTCTGCAATTAAACCACAAAGTCCTCGTCGTTCGCGGCATATAAAGCGATCACCAGGCAGGACGCCTGGTGATCTAAGGGGGAGGGGACACCACCGAACTTGGTCAGCATGGGGGGGACATGTTGATCGTCGATGGTAGATACCTGAATTACCAGTAAAAGGAGAACAGGTATCTTGTTGATATATTACACCGGAATTATCTTAATTGCATTAAAAAAAGATTAGAAGAGTCCGCATTCATTTCCCCCGTTTATCGAAAATGCTCAGCCATTCGTTCACCTCGTCGGGACTCGGTCCGCTTTCAGGTGCCGAAGTATTTACCTGCTGGTTTTTTGTTTTGAGCATTTCTCTGGCAAATTCTTCCGCTGACATTGTCCTGGCCTGGGCCGCGCCTGCCGCACGCTTGACCCTTCCATCGGAACTTACCACGGTCCAGTTTTTGGCGGTTTTTTTAAGTCGGACCAACCGGGCTTCGATGGCCGCATCCGCACTGGATCCTTTGCGGACAAAGTGGGCGTTAACCATGCCCGCCTTCCGGGTGCTGGGTTGCCCCGCTGGCGCCCCGTCAAAATAAACTTCAACCTGGGCGCGCCTCAAACGGCGAAAACTCCTGCAGGTGTGCCAGCAGGTCCATTTCGTCGTCCATCGAGTCCAGGCGTAAACCCACTTTGGGTATCAGGTTGTGACCGTCGATCAGGTATGGCATCGGAATTTACCGCTTCCTTGAACCGCTTTATTCTATCATTCCATCCCAGTAAAGCACCAACAGGACAGCACTCGGGATGCCGTCCTGTTGGTTCAGGGATGAGCCGTGAGACCTCCTTTCTCAATCGGCGGGGGCCGGTAACGGCACTGCTCCGGTATTTTTTTGCCAGAAGAATTTCCAATAAAGGAAAACGGATAAGGTGTACAGCACCAGCACGCCTGAGTACACCGGTCCGAATCCGTAATTGACCTGCATCCAGCCGCTGACCGATGGGCTGAATGCTCTTCCGAAATTGTTCGCCATGTTCACCAGGCTGGCAACGGTCGCCCGGGCTTCCGGCTCGGTGTGTTCCATTACGAACGTTTGGTAGACCGGGCCGCTCATGTTCATCAGTGCGATCCGGATGTAATACGCAAAACCGCTCAGCCAGAACCAGGGTGCAAAGCCGAGCAGGGCCAGGAAGGGGATTGAAAGACCTTGGGTGATCACCACCACCGGGACTTTGCCTAGCCGGTCTGCCAGCACCGGGGCGATTAAAAGCCCTGATGCCCATCGCCAGCGCACCCCATGCCAGCAGGTTGCCGATCACCGGGTCCGGTTGGTGATAAGCCACCCGGAAAAATATATTCATGAACGGCATGAGAAGTCCTGCACCAAAGGACGTGACCAGGATGGGAAGGATGAGTTTCCCAAGCATGGCCTGGTTTTTTGGCGGCGTAAGCAAGTGGCGCAAAATGTGCCCGTTCCGATTTATCCAGGTGACGCATTTTCATGAAGAAATAAGGCACCAATCCCAGGGTCGAGACAGCCGCCACGATTGCCAGTGCCCCGGCGTAGGCTGTGCTGCTGGTCGGTGAAATTCCTTGCCGTGCGCCCAGCCAGGTGGGCAGGCTGCCGCCGATGGAGTTGCCAACGAAGGAGGCTGTCACCTGGGCACCGGATCCCAGGCTGAACAGGTACGTGCGCTCCTGTTCGCCGCTGTTTTCCAACAGGAACGGCATCATCGTAACTGCGGATAAACTTTGGGCTGCCCCCATCAGGGCTGCCATGGCGAACAGCACCCACTTGATCGGCCATATCACCATCCCGGCTATTGCCAGGGAAACCGTCGCCCCGCTCATGATTAAGCACCTCTTCCGGCCCAATCTGTCAGCCAGGTAACCCATGGGAACTGCCAGTACCAGGGCAGTGGTGCTGTTCATGGACGCCAGTTGCCCGGCGATATTTGCATCCATGTTCAGGCTGATCACATAGAAGTTAAACAGCAACGAATACACGCCCAGCGCCGCGCCGGTCAGGATCGCGCTTGCCAGGTAGAGACGGGCGTTGGGGGAAAACTGTTTGATCCTTGTCCAGTAGGTGTCTAAAATATTAGCCATTCAATCCTGTATATTAATAAATTTCTTGACAGATGAAAATATTATTTCCAGTGTTTCCGAACGGACGGCATATCTCTTCTCGCCATTTTCGCTCACCCTGATTGCAACCAGTTCGGCCAATCGCAGCGCCTGCAAATGATGCAGGACTGTTGGCGGTCGCAGTCGCAGGCGGCGTGACAACTCGGTGGGTGTCAGCGGTTCCCCGGTCAGGTAGCGCAGGATGCGCAGCCGGGTCGGGTCAGCCAGGCTCTTGAGGGCGTTGATCAACTTATCGGGTGTTTCCGCACCTGGCGCGATGCTCTGGAAATCGGGACGGCAGCCGAAAACGATTTGCATCCTGCCCTCTGTTGGGGTGGTTTGGAAAACGAACGGTGTCGACCAGTATGAAGGCACCAAGGTAATTTCCTTCGCTAATTCGACATCTTCGAATCTGACGCCTCGTGACAAATTTTCCACGAGTGCTGCCAGGGGTACCTTCTTCGACAATTCCTGGGCGTTTTCCACTCCCGCTTTTAATACTGGCCGGATGCGGGTCTCTTCCTCTGCGAAAAAAGCCTGGTAATACTCCTGCAAGCTGGTCATGATCATTTCCCTGGATTTGTCCAGGTCTATCCAGGTTTTGCATAATTGTTCCACTTGGGAGGCTTTTAGTTTTTCTTTTTTGTTCAGGATCGTGCGCCCCAGCAGCTCTTTTTCCTTGGCGCTGGCTGCGCCACGGACTGCAATATGGTCCAGTGTTTCCCTGCTCTCCGTGGGGATATTAATTGGCAGGGTCAGGCTGCACAGCAGGTCGCCTGCTTTAAGATTTTCCGCCTGGCGCAATATCGGCAGGGTATCCTTCGATCCCTGCAGGCTGCTGATCCAATCCACTGGAACAGACGCAAATGAATAGATCCGTTCCAGGAATTCCCGCTGGGGGATGGCAATTCGCTGCCGGACTCCTGCGGTCCAATTGGGTCGCAGACCGAATTCACCGGCATTGTGTAGTGCAAGCAGGCTGATAAAAAAGTCGTAGGCGGTACCTGAAATCCAGCGGATGGTGGTCATGATTTATGGGTGATTAGATTATTATCTAATATATTAGATAATAATCTAATTTCAAAGATCAGTCAAGTAAGATTTGCTTTGGGGGTTTGGGGAAGGCAGGCGGGTTCACCACCTGCCTGCCTCCCAAGCATAGATTTAGCCGAGGCGGCCACAAGCTGCCATTCGCGAAGCACCCCTTTGGGCGGCTGGTTTGGGCTCACGTGAGCCCAAACTATCCTCTTTCCCAAGTTCATAGTAAGGGATCGTATTTTTTTTACACCTTTTTGCCCAATCATAATTTGGTATGGGTTTTTTCTTCCTCTAGGAAGAATAAAAAAACTAGGATTGCGAGCGAAGCTCGCAATCCTAGTTTTTTTAACTTTCTCCCCTCCCCCGAAAGGGGGAGGGGATGGGGGTGGGGGAGTCTCATTCCCTTTCCATCCGAATATTTTTAGCCTCCAGCACGTATAATATATGGGGCTTTCCCACGCGTTCTATTATTTAATGCCTCCCCATCAATCTGACTATGAAATTATTAATGGAGTCGCTATGACCGACCTTGCCTTGATCGAAATCCGTAATCTTGTAAAACGCTATGGCGACAAACTCGCCGTGGATAATGTCAGCCTGCAGGTCCAGGCAGGGGAGGTGTTCGGGTTCCTTGGTCCGAATGGCGCCGGTAAAACCACCACCATCAAAATGATCGTCGGGTTGCTCCAGCCCACCTCAGGCACAGTCCATGTCGCTGGTTTTGATGTCCAGGGTCAGCCACTGCTTGCCAAGGCCGCCAGTGGATATGTTCCCGACACCCCCAATCTTTACGCCAAGCTGACCGGTCGCGAACTCCTCCGCTTTGTCGGCGACCTGTACGACCTTGACCGCGACAGGTTGCCCAGCGTACGGATGAGTTGCTGCGCGTCCTCGACCTGACCGCTGCAGGGGACGACACCGTCGACTCCTACAGCCATGGGATGCAGCAGAAAGCCTCCCTTGCCGCCGCGTTGATGCACGACCCCAGGGTTTTGGTCCTCGATGAACCCACCGTCGGTCTCGATCCCAAGTCGGCGCGGTTGATAAAAGACCTCCTCCGGCAGATGGCCGACCGTGGCGCAGCAGTCTTCCTGTCCACCCACATCCTGGAGATTGCCGAGCGCATGTGTGACCGGATTGGCATCATCAACAGGGGTCAATTGATTGCCGTGGGCACCATGACCGAATTGCGCTCCCTTGGCAAGGCAGGCGAAGTCAGCCTTGAAGATATCTTCCTCGGTCTCACCGGTGGCGCCGAGGAAGCTGAGATTGCCGAGATTTTGAAATGACATCACTTGCTTCCCCTCCCTCGGCCCATTTTCTGCCCGCTGTCTGGAAGCTCATCCGTTTACGCTTGCTGATCACCTTCAACGGTTTTAAGCACGCTAAACTCATCCGCAAGATCCTGACGATCGTGGCTGTCCTCGGGCTGCTGGCTTTTGCCGGGATGATCCTTTTCGTGAGCTGGCTCTTGCTCGATTTCCTTCGCTCCCCTAAGCTCACCCAATATGTGGGCATTGACGTGACCCCCTTCCTTCAGACCGTGCCGGTCTTGATTTTCACAGCCCTGTTTCTTGGGTTGCTGTTAAGTAGTTTTGGTGTGCTCCTCCAGGCTCTTTACCTTTCTGGTGATATGGATTTCCTGTTGAGCTCGCCGGTACCCATCCGGGCTGTCTTCTTTACCAAGCTCCTCCAGGCTGTCCTTCCAAACTTTGGGCTGATTGCGCTGTTCGGTCTACCCGTGCTCTTTGGTCTGGGCCTCGCCTGGCATTACTCCATTCTCTACTTTCCCCTGGTCGTGCTGACGATGATCGCCCTTGCCTTGGCGGCGCAGGTCTTTCTGCCCTCCTGGTCATGCTGGTGGCACGTGTGTTTCCCGCCCGGCGGGCCGCCGAGATCCTTGGATTTGTTGGTGCCCTGCTGGCTTTCACCTGTTCGCAAGCCGGGAATATTTATAACTCTTTCGGTCATTCCACTTCAGTATCCGGTGCCCAGGTGAGTAACATGTTCTCCCTGCTGGTTCGTTTTAACACCCCCTGGCTGCCTCTAAACTGGGCGGGTCAGGGATTGGTTGCCCTGGGGGAAGGTCGTTGGTTGACCGGCTTCATCCTTGTCTTGCTCACGCTTGGGCTTTCGGGAGTAATTTTTATGGTCTCCCTGGGGACGGCGGAACGCCTGGTATTACTCCGGTTGGGCGGGCATGCAGGTCGTTTCCCGTAAAAAGAAGAAGCTTCGATCAGTTCGTCCGACTGACTCGCTGACCACATCACCTCCAGTCCACTACGATGGTGAGGTTGCCTCGCCTTCGGGTTGGGACGCCTCCTCCCGGCTCCCGTCCGCGGCATTATTTGGAAGGATTTCCTCTTGCTCAGGCGTGACCTGCGCAATCTGTCCGGGTTGATCTCCCCGTTCATTTTTGGCATCGTTTATTCCTTCATGATCTTCAACATTGGCAATCAACCCTCTGCCGGAGCAGGCAGGTGCGCCTGATTGGTTAATGAACAGTCTTGGTGTCGTTCTCACCTATGCCAATGTCGGCATGTCTTTGTTCGTCGGTTGGATGCTCCTTTCCCGCCTTTCCGGGATGGCGTTCTCGTCCGAGGGTAGGAACTACTGGGTTATAAAAGCCGCACCGCTGCGCACGGTTCATTTGTTGGCTGCAAAATACCTTGTTGCCTATCTCCCCACCCTGGCTCTCGGGGTGTTTTTCCTGGCAGGGATCTCGCTTTTGCAAAAAATTCCATTGGTCAGGTTTTATATACAGCTTTCTGGCGGTTTCCATGTGCCTTGCCGGCATGAACGGCATCCTGCTCGCATTTGGTGTTCTGGGTGCCAATTTTAAATGGGAAGACCCCCGTAAAATGTCCGCCGGCGGATTGGGTTGCCTTGGACAGATACTGACCATTTTCTACTTGCCGCTTGCCTTTGGATTGTTCATTGGCCCGCTGTGGCTCGTCTCGGCGATTAATATTCCCCAGTTTTACGGTTACCTCGGGGGAGCCGTCATTGGCACGCTTGTCACTGCTGCCTGTGCCATCCTTCCTCCCTGGCTGGTGCAGGGGAAAGTCGCTCGCTTGGCGGAAGCATAATCGGCGATTGCAGGGGTAAACACCGGGAACATTTGCGGGTTAACTTCGTCCTGATCTTGGGATGAATTCCTCTGCTGGGATTGCTATGTTCAAGAACTCCTTCCTGCCTTTTCTCATCTTTATCCTCGCCGCCTGTGCCGGCACCTCTCCAATGGTATTAACTCCTTCCCCCGTCCGTCTTGATAATGAGCAGCCGGCTGTCTACGCTGCTATTCTTAATAGCCTCTATGCGTCCTCGAATTTCGTGATCATGGATACCACTGCCACCGGGCCGGGCGGAGTGGGGGATACTGCCGCCATCCTGGACAATGTCCTCCAGAATATGCACGGGGTCGCTTCGGAAACCGTGGACAACTTCCGTGTCCGCAACAACGCAGCCTATCCCGTCAGCCCGCATATGGACCTTGGCGCCCCTTACACTCTCCTTACTCAGGACCAGATGAATCAGTTTTTCAATCAAAATCAGGACGGGTGGCAGCTTTTTTATGAAAAATATCCGGGATCACCCGGAATCACCACAATTTCACAGGTTGGTTTCAATCTCACCTTTGACCAGGCGCTGGTTTATGTCGGTACCATGAGCCATTGGTTGGCGGGTGCCGGCTACTTCGTTCTCCTCGATAAGGTTAAACGGGACCTGGGTTGTTGACCAGCAGGTCATGTCCTGGATTTCATAATCGGGTACAATAGCCTGCGTGTCTGGTTTGAAATCCCCATTCTTTTGGTTTGTTTTGGCAGTTCTTACCACCGCCGGCCTGACGGCTCTCGGTCCTCAGGAACAATCCCTCGGTTCGAATGTACGCATAGTTTATCTTCACGGCGCCTGGGTTCTGACCGCCGAAGCAGCGCTTGGGCTTTCCGCGTTGGTTGGGCTCTTTGGTATTTTAGCCCGCCGTGATCGCCTGCATCATTGGTCTTCTGCCCTTGGGCGTACCGGTCTCTTTTTTTGGGTGACTGATCTGCCGCTTTCGGTCTGGGCTATGGAAGCCAATTGGAATGGGCTGTTTTTAAGCGAGCCGCGCTTCCGTATCGCCGTGATTTTTGCCATCACGGGTGTCCTGCTCCAGGTTGGGTTGACCTTGCTTGCCAAGCCTGCCTTCACTTCCCTTTTTAACGTCTTATTCTTCGTTGCCTTGTGGATTGGGTTAAAAGAAGCCGGGTATGTTCTTCATCCGCCGCCTTCACCCATCTTTAGTTCGGGGATATTATCTCTTCAGTTGTTTTTCATCGGTCTCACCCTGCTCACGATGATTGCTGGTTGGTTCCTCACCCGCTGGTGGCTTTCCCGGTGAAACCGACCCCTCTGCTTGCCCTTGAATGCCAGCCTCTGGATCTCCTCCGTCCGCTACGGGTGAAGCTGCTTCCCTCCCTGGAACCGGAGCGGTTGCCCAAGTTATCGCCTTTGCAGGCACCCGTACGGTTATCAACACCCTCCACCGCATGGTCTACCCCTTCCTTACCGTGCTCGCTCGTGGTGTGGGCGTCGACCTGATTACCATGTCCTATGCTCTTACCGCACGCAGCGTGGTGGGTACCTTTGGCCCGTTTGCTGCCGCTGTTGCTGACCGCCGGGGTCGCAAGTTTGGCATGCTTTTCGGCATAGCGCTTTTCACGCTGGGGACCGCTGTTGTTGTCTTTTGGCCCGTTTTCCCGGCACTTGTAGTCTCCATCATCCTTTCCACCCTGGGAAAATATATTTTCGATCCGTCCATGCAGGCCTATCTGGGCGACCGAATTCCTTATTCCCGCCGAGGCCGCACAATTGCCGTCACCGAGTTCGGCTGGTCGCTGGCGTTCATCATTGGCGTACCGCTTATGGGTTTCCTTATCGCCCGCGGTGGTTGGATGGCTCCCTTTCCCCTCATGGCTGTATTGGGTGTCGTAATTTTCTTTGGGCTTTCCTGGATGCTCCCAAAGGATGGAAAGCCTTCCGCTGGTAACCCCACATTTTCCACGAACTTTCGCACCGTGCTTACCTTTGCTCCAGCTCTGGCTGGGTTGGCGGTGGGGTTGTTTGCCAGCGCTGCCAACGAAGTTGTCAATCTTATTTTCGGCGTCTGGCTGGAGGATTCCTTCGGCTTGCAGATCGCTGCTTTGGGTGCAGCCTCGGCTGTAATTGGACTCTCAGAACTTTGTGGGGAAGGACTTGTCGCTGCATTTGTTGACCGTTTGGGTAAACCCCGTGCCATCGGGCTGGGGTTGGCTGCCAACTGTCTTGCTGCGGTCGCGCTTTTTTTACTTGGGCGCACCGAGGTTGGTGCCCTTGTGGGGTTGTTTTTCTTTTATATTACCTTCGAGTTCACCCTGGTCAGCGTTATTCCCATGATGACCGAGGTCCTGCCCTCTGCCCGTGCCACTCTTATGGCGTTCAATGTCGCCTCTCTTTCCCTCGGTCGCGCCTTCGGCGATTTGCTTGCTCCGCGCCTCTACATTTGGGGATTTTGGTCCGTTATGGTTGGTGCGATTGCGTTCAATCTCCTAGCTTTGCTTGCCCTGCGCAAGGTTAAAACCGCGTAATGAGCGTGTCCTGAGAAATTGCATTTCTCTTTCATTTTCCCGATCTACCCAATCTATCATAGGCTTGAACCCCAAAATAAATTGCGCGATAATAATGGGTGAAAATATTTATTGAGAGAGGGACTCTCATGTACGTTTTACCCTTGGGTCTTTTGTACTTTTTCTTAATCGTGGGGGTATTGCTGATTGGCTACAGTCTTTTTCCAAGGGAAAATCGGTCGGCAACAATATCATTTTTTATCGGGTTTATTTGCATAGTCATCGCGCTTTTCCTTTGGCTCTCTCCCAATATTGTTTTACAATGACCTAAATCACCTTTTCGATTGGGGACA
The DNA here is from genome assembly GCA_963741635.1 of uncultured Chloroflexia bacterium. Classification (GTDB taxonomy): domain Bacteria; phylum Chloroflexota; class Anaerolineae; order Anaerolineales; family Villigracilaceae; genus UBA877. The sequence goes on along the minus strand of CAVUIO010000012.1, from coordinate 408,846 downwards.
TTATTTAATTTGAAGGAATTTCCTGGCTTGACGGAATAGTTGTCCCCTAATATAATTAGAATATACGTTCTATTATTATTTGGTATCTACGCACATCGTTGTCGGCAGTGGTCTAAAGAAAGCCTTTTGATTTGTAAGATTTATTCTGGACAAGAAGGAAAACTCTCAATTTACTTCATGGAACACCATTGCAACTTGATCCGCGAAAATAAGGAATGCGCAGGCGTTCTTTGCCGAACGCATTCCTTATTTTCGCAACAAAGCCCCTTCCCGCAGGCATAAATCTCGTTCTAATAAATCCAATGGGTTTACGGGAAGGGGGTATGGGGGATGGGTGGCCGGTGGAAATGCCCATTCTTAACACCCTGGTTTTGTGTTTGTGAGTAGATACATTATTTGAAGGGTGATCGGTGAATGTTGGACGTCACATGGTTGTTTCATTTCAACAATTCCATGGTCGGTTGTTCGTTTCCCCCGATAATTTGCCAAAATGACTTTTATTCGAGCGAATTGAAAAGCTGATAATGTGATATTTCTACTGCTTCGTCCCGGGATAAATTTTTTCTTCCGTCAGGATTCCTATTCCCCGCTCCATATTACCCGCCTCCTCATAGGGGGGCATTGCTTTGGCGATCGATGATCCCAAGGTCCTCTTGAAAATCTGGCTTAAGAGGACCTAAAATGAAGCTAATGATTTGTTCCTCAGGATCGAATACAAAATCAAATCCTTTCCGCGATTTTTGGAGCACATATGATGAAGAACATCTCGAGCAGAATCGCTTTCCCCCAGCTAAATATTCGTTCCTCTTTGCGCGACCATCGCCTCGCGTGTACGCGTTGGTAGCCTCAAATCGCTGATCGCGATCTCGTCAGCTAGTATCGTCGATATTCTTCCAGGAACCAATAAACTTCATGCTTGCTTTATCCATATTTAGTTTGAATCTCAAGTTCCTTGGGTATAATCTCCTGATTGATAATTGGATTTATCGGTTTATAGAGTCTCTATGGGTCTTATAACGCAAAGTAAATTAACGACTTTAAAGTTTGTTATTCTTCTAAGTGGAATGGCAGCGATTTCTGTTGCCTGCTCAGGATATTCCCCAAATCAAGAATCCCAATTCACCAACACTCCTTTTTCCGTCCAAGCCGAAACGATCTCCACGAATACCCGGGCTCCAGTGAGTTTCCTTACCTCCACCACTTTGCCGCCCCAAATTTCCACCTTGCTTCCCTCTGTTTCTCCCACACCCGATACGCGCCTCGTCCCCTATTATTGGCGCGATTGGCCCGTCAGCCCGGATCTTTCCCCAAATGCCTTGCAGATTCTCCTGGGAGCACGAAATAACCCTTCCCTGGATATTCATGTCTTCAGCAAAGTGGGTGATTGCCAGATGACTCCCGCCACCTTTCTCGGTGGCTTCGCCAATGGGACCTATGCTGTCCCATCCGGTTTGGATGCGGCGGTAAGTTGGTTTTCCAACAGCATGACCACTGAAAGTGTCACCGCCGCCAATGGTCTGGGCATCAGCTCTGTCCTGGATCCACTGTTTGGTCTGGCTGCCGGGCACTCCCAGTGCCTGGCGAACGAAACTCCATTGGATTGCGAATTGCGCACTCGCCATCCCGCCGTTGTCTTGGTTGCCATGGGCACTAACTGGAAGCCTCATGCTGAAGTAAGTTTTGAAAAATATCTGCGCCAGGTGGTGGACCAAATCCTTGCCACCGGAGCCTTGCCCATCCTCGCCACCAAGGCGGATGACATCGAAGGGGATTGGAAGCTGGACCTTGCGATTTCCCAGGTTGCCTACGATTACGACCTGCCGCTGGTAAATGTCTGGCGTTCAGTTCAGGGTTTACCAAATCACGGGCTCGAGGCTCCCTTGAACGAATATCTCACCGGTGATGGTTGGATGGCAGCCAATTATGCCTGGTTGGATACCCTGGAAAAAGTTCGGCTGGAAATGGCTAAATGATGGATGGGCTGGATATGAAAGATTCTTGTATATTTTCTTCCTGTCACTGGGGTAAAATCTATTTACCCTCCAGCCTTTTATCGCCTTTTCATGCTTGGCGATGATTGAATTAAAAATTTATCTCTTCCGATATATATGCTGATCCACTCCGCTTCCCAGCTTCTCACTCTCCAGGGCGGTCCACAGCGCGGGCTCGCCCTTGGTAGCCTCTCCATCATTGAAGATGGAGCAGTGCTTCTTCGAGACGGCTTGATTTCTGAGCTGGGGACAACCCGCGATTTGCGCCGACTCCACCCCGATGAACCTGTTCTTGATGCCTCCGGCTGCGTCGTCATGCCCGGCTTCGTTGACCCTCACACGCATGTCGTCTGGTCTGGCGACCGGGCTGCCGAGTTTGAGATGAAACTGGCAGGCGCAAAGTACCTCGACATATTGGCGGCAGGCGGTGGGATCATTTCAACTGTTCGACGGACGCGTGCCTCTTCCGTGAAATCGTTGATGGAGGAGACTTGTCCTCGCCTTGCCCGTATGTTCGCTTACGGCACCACCACTGCTGAGGCAAAAACCGGCTATGGCTTGGAAAGCGAAACCGAACTTCGCATGTTGCAGGTCATCCTTGCCCTCGACGCCTCCGGGCCTGTTGAACTGGTGCCGACTTTTCTCGGCGCTCACGCCATCCCGCCCGAATACCAGGGCAGGTCGCAAGACTATACCGATCTTCTTTGCACCGAGATGTTGCCCTTCATTCGCCATTGGTGGGGGAGTCAACCTCAGCTCGCCTCGCGTCCCCTGCCCTTCGTGGATGTCTTTTGCGAGACTGGCGCCTTCAACCTTGCCCAGTCGCGCCAAATCCTGGCTAAAGCCCGGGATTTGGGGTTCCCGCTGAAGCTGCATGCTGACGAGTTCGACAACCTGGGCGGCGCTTCACTTGGTGTTGAACTCGGTGCCGTCTCTGCCGACCATTTGGTGAAGACTTCCCCTGAAGATATTAAAGCGTTGGCTTCAAGTGACACTGTCGCGGTTTCTTTGCCTTGCACTCCCTTTGGCTTGGCGGAAAGCGAATTTACTCCCGCTCACCGGATTATTTCTGCAGGGGGTTTGCTGGCGCTCGCCAGTGATTGCAATCCCGGTACCGCCTGGTGCGAATCCATGCAGTTTGTAATTGCCCTGGCCTGCCGCGCTCTCAAGTTGACTCCCGCCCAGGCTGTTGCTGCCTCCACCATTAATGCTGCCTATGCCATTCGCCGCCATGACCGGGTCGGTTCGCTCGAGCCCGGGAAACAGGCCGACTTGCTGATTCTGTCCGTGCCAGATTACCGTCACCTGGGCTATCGCTTCGGGACCAATCTCGTCAGGCAGGTCATCAAGCGCGGGCAGGTCTATTCTGTTCAGGACGATCTGGGTTTCACTGCCGGTCCCAGCAAATGTCCGGGATGTTTCCATTTAGGAGGTCGGAATGACGATAGATTTTTCCGCGATCCCTTACAACCAGATTGTCTGGTGGGTGCTTATCTTCCTGGCTGCCGTCGTCGTGTTTGTCGTCATCCGCTTCTTCTGGAGACACATCCTTAAGTACCTGTTCCATGGTTGTTTTGTCATCCTGGTCATTATCGCCGTGTTGGCGGTCCTTCATTTTTACTTCAAGCTTTTTTAAGGTGGATCTTGGTGTCGTTTTGAAAATCGTAATCTGCGGTTTGATGACCCACAACCTGGCATATTTTCCCCGTTCTTAGGGGACTCCCTTGGAAGGATGTATTTCCCGGGCGTCATCTCAACAAATTAAAATCTCCTCTTCCTAAACAAAATATTACCGGACATTCAATGAACCCTACATTATCAGATCTTGAACGGCTGGCTCGCCAGGCGGGTGAAATATTGCGTCTTGGCTACGGGCGTGTGCACCAGGTGGACTATAAACATGCCATTGACCCGGTCACCGAAGTGGATCGACAATCGGAGAAGGTTTTGCTTGGTGAAATTCAGCGCTACTTTCCTGGTCACCAGATGGTTTCAGAAGAGATTGGCTTGGTCCCCGGGGACTCCGCGGATCAGTGGTATATCGACCCCTTGGATGGCACCGTTAACTATGCCCACGGCATCCCCATTTTTGGTGTTTCCATCGCGTACGCAAGGGAGGGTATCGTCACCCTCGGCGTAGTCTACGATCCCATGCGTGATGAGTTATTTTCTGCCCGGCTTGGGCAGGGAGCCTCGTGCAACGGCGAAAGGATCCAGGTCTCACGTGTCACTGATTTTGGACGCAGCCTGTTGGTCACCGGTTTCCCTTATGATGCTTGGACCACAAAAAATGATAATCTCGAAAACTTTGGACGATTTGCTCGGATTACCCAGGGCGTGCGCCGTCTCGGTTCTGCTGCCCTGGATTTGTGCTATGTTGCCGCCGGTCGTCTTGACGGCTACTGGGAATTGACCCTCAACCCCTGGGATTGCGCTGCCGGCGGTCTGATAGCAGCCGAGGCTGGTGCGGTTGTAACTAATCTCGATGGGAAATTGGATATCCTAACGCCACCATGTTCCCTTGTGGCTGCTTCTCCAGGACTTCACCCAAAAATGTTGGAGATCTTGAAAGGCAAATCGTAATTCCCGCAGGGACACCTACCTGGCTATATATTTATCTTTGAAATTACGCGATGATATAATTTATGCCTAAATAAAAAAGGAGATTCTTTTGACTGATCCTCGTGTTACTCAACTTGCTCAAATATTGGTCGACCATTCAGCTCAGATTAATCCCGGCGACCGGGTCGCCATTGAAGCTACCACTGCAGCAGAACCGCTGGTAAGCGCACTTTATTCCACCATTTTGGAACGCGGCGGATTTCCATACCCGCTCCTGGACCTGACCGACCAGGATGAGCTTCTTTTTGCCACAGCGAAAAATGACCAGTTGGATGCCATTCCGCCTTTCCGTAAGCTGGCTTATGACCAGTTCGAAAGCCGTATTCGCATCCATTCGGCAACCAACCCGCGTGGTTTGTCGGGAGTGGATCCTGCCAGGCAGCAGCGCCGCCAGAAAGCCCTGGCTCCCATCCTGGAAGCCCAGATGCGCCGCGGTGCTGACCGCTCCTTCAAATGGGTCACCACGCTGTTTCCAACCGAGGGTTTTGCCCGCGAAGCCGAAATGAGCCTTAAGGATTTCGAAGATTTCGTTTATCGCGCCTGCCATGCTGACCAGTCGGATCCCGTTGCTTTTTGGAAAAAAGTTGAAGCCAGCCAGCGCAAGATCATTGAACGGCTGGAAGGGCATGATCAGGTTATCCTTCGTGGTCCAAATGTGGATTTGACTTTATCGATCAAGGGTCGCAAGTTCCTCAATGGCGCCGGTCTCAATAATATGCCGGATGGTGAGATCTACACCGGACCCGTTGAGGATTCCGTTAAGGCTGGGTTCGTTTTTCCTACCCGGCCATCTATAATAGTGTCATGGTCGAAGGCGTGGAATTGGCATTTCACCGCCGGCAGGGTCACTCAAGCCAAGGCAACCGCGAACCAACCTTTCCTCCTCGAAATGTGTGATTCAGATCCGGGGGCCCGTTTCCTGGGAGAGTTTGCCATTGGCACGAATTATGAGATCGACCATTTCTCCCATAATATTCTTTTCGATGAAAAATTGGGTGGCACCTTCCATATGGCTCTGGGTCAGGTTACCCCGAAACGGGCAGCAAAAACAAGAGCATGATTCACTGGGATATGATCTGCGGCATGCAGGACGACTCCGAGATCGTGTTGGACGGAGATGTCATCTACCGCAACGGGAAATTCATTTTTTAACGATAGGGACTGGCAGGGCTTACCTGCCAGGCCTTCGTAATGCCGCAGTTTTATTATGCCCGCCAGTACCCGTGCCGCAGCGGGCGCACGTCCTCGGAGATCACGAATGCCTCCGCGTCCGTCGCGTGGACGATGTCCTCCACTTTGGGAACATCCCTGCGCAGTACGCTGACGCTTAACATGCTCACCATCCCGTCCCGGCCGCGTGCCGGGATTTCGGTCACGCCAAAACCCGAATCCCGTAATACCTGGCTGAGCATGGTTCCCAGCCTTTGCGTGACAATGCTGACTTTTACATGCCCGATCGCCAGTCTTTCCTCGATCAGCATTCCCACCACGTTTCCCGTGGCAAATCCGGCGGCATAGCCGATCACGTTCAATGGGTTATCCAGGTGCTGCAGTACCGCAGGTAATGGCAATGACAAAGATGACCGATTGGACAAACCCGAGTCCCCAGGCAACTCCCTTGCGCCCTCGCACCACGAATAACATCCGCAGGGTGTCGCACGACATGTCGCTGACCCGCAAGGCAAAAATCCCGAGAGCACCCAGCCAGGCTGCAGGGGAGGTGAAAACTTCTAACATTGAGTACCATCCTTTCTGAAAAAAGCAGGGCGACCTTCTCGGTCGCCCTGCTGGCTTATTTCATCGCAGGCATGTACAACCGGTCAACATATTCCTTGAGCATTCGCCGGGTGCTGAATTGCGGGGTGACCGTGCGCAGACTTTCTTTGATCATCGCCACCCATTTATGCGGCAGGTCTTCTCCGCCCCGTTCAGTGTAATACAACGGGATGATCTTGTTTTCCAGGGTATCGTAAAGGCTCTCGGCATCTGTCTCATCCTGGACCTCGCGTCCCCGGATCAACATCTTCACCGATCGCCCATCCATTGGACCCGTTGTAGGCCTCCCGCCACCAACCGTCGAGCACCGAGAAATTAAGCGCACCGTTCAAGGCTGCCTTCATCCCTGAAGTCCCCGAGGCTTCGTTGGGACGTCGTGGCGTGTTCATCCACACGTCCACCCCCTGCACCAGGTAGCGTGCCAGGTTCATGTCGTAGTCTTCCAGGAAGACCAGCCTTCCGCCGTTCTCGGCCTTTTTAACCACCCGGTAGACTTCCTGGATGAGCATCTTGCCGGGTTCGTCAGCTGGGTGCGCCTTCCCGGAGAAAATGATCTGCACCGGGCGGTTCGGTCGGTTGATGATATCCAGCAGTCGGTTGAGATCGCTGAAAACCAGGCTGGCGCGCTTGTATGTGGCAAACCGGCGGGCGAAACCCATCGTCAATGCATTGGGATCGAGCATGGCGCCGGAAGCGATCGCCTGCACCGGGTGAAGGTCTCCTTCCATCCAGCGTGTCCGTACCCGGTTAAGCATGTATAATGCCAGCTTGCGTTTCAGGTGCCGGCGCACTGCCCATAATTCAGTATCTGGGATGCTGTCCACCTTGACCCACATCTCCGGATCGTCCAGTCGGTCGAGCCAGCTCTTCTCCCAGGTATTTATCGAACAGCACCCGTAGTCGGCGGGCCATCCAGGTGGGAGTGTGGACGCCGTTTGTAATATAAGTGATGGGCACGTCATCTTCGTCTTCGATGTCTGGCCAAAGAAAATGCCAGATCTTCCTGGAAACGCGGCCGTGCAATTCCGAAACGGCGTTGCGCCCGTCCGAATGCCGCAGGGCAAGGATCGGCATACTGAATGTTTCTCCCCAGGGTTCCTTGTGGCGTGCCAGGTCGATGAACTGGTCGTGCCCCAAATTTAGTTGAGGCCAGAAATTGGATAGGTTTTTGTCGATCAACCAGAGCGGAAATTCGTCATTCCCTGCCGGCACCGGGGTATGCGTGGTGAAAACATTCCCTTTTCGTGATTTTGCCATGGCTTTCCTGAAGGTCAAGCCAGTTTCAACCAGTTCTCGCGCCCGCTCCAGGGTGAGAAAAGCAGCATGCGGCTCATTCATATGCCAGACACCTGGTTCGTATCCCATGGCTCGTAATGCTCTTACGCCGCCAATACCCAGTAAAATTTCCTGGGCCACTCGCAGGTCAATATCGCTCCAGTACAAGCGGGTGGTCAACTTGCGGTCGTTGGGTGTGTTCTCTTCCAGGTCGCTGTTCAACAGGTATAAGGGTATCCGCCCTACGCGCAGTTCCCAGATGCTGGCATTCACTTTCCGGTCTGGGAAATCAACCGTGATCTTTAAAGTTTCCCCTTTTTTATTCAGCACCTGCAGGACCGGCAGTTCTTCAAAATTGAGCATGTTGTTTACCGAATCCTGCCAGCCGTCTTCGGAGATCCGTTGGGTGAAGTATCCCTCGGCGTACATCAGGCCCATACCCACCAGCGACAATCCCAGGTCCGAGGCTTGCTTCAAATGATCTCCAGCCAGCACGCCCAGTCCCCCTGAGTAAATTGGCAGGGTTTCATGCAGTCCGAATTCCATCGAGAAGTACGCGATGGTCTGCTTTGCTGCGGTTTTTGTAGGTCCGTGAGGTCCAGGTATCGGTGGCTTTCAAATAATCGTCGAAATTGGAAAAGACCCGGTCGTATAGTTCCAGGTAAACAGGATCTTGGGCTGCGGCATTGATCTCGAATCGCCCCACGGATCTTCAGGAAACGCAGGGGGTTATGGTTCAATCGCTCCCACAGGGCATTGTCTACACGGTTAAAAAGTCGCTGGGCATGTGGATTCCACGTCCACCATAAGTTGTAAGCCAATTCCCCCAGCCGGTTGATTCGGCGGGGTAAATCGAAATGATTTGGGATTTTGGAAAGAAATTCTGTCATCTTTGGTTCCTTCAAAAGGGATAATCATACCAATAATCTTGCCAATTATGTGCCCTTTTACACAATTTGTGAAGTACAATTTCCCGGGAGATATTATGACCGAAACCGTTCAACTTTTCATCACCTGCCTGGTCGATTCCTTCTTTCCTCATATTGGTGAGGCGATGGTAAAGGTACTTAACCGGGCCGGGGTGCGGGTGGAGTTTCCATCCGCCCAGACCTGCTGTGGACAGCCCGCTTTTAATGCCGGGCTGCGATCCACTGCAATTCCCATGGCAAAACACACCATCCAGGTCTTTGAAAAAACTTCCGGGGATATCATCATTCCTTCCGGTTCCTGCACGGCAATGGTTCGGCACGGTTACCTGGAACTTTTCAAAAATGATTCTGCCTGGCTGGAACGCGCCCATGCCCTGTCTCTTCGGGTCTATGAATTCACCGAATACCTGGTGGATGTTTGCGGTATCACCGATCTATCCTCCCGCTGGCCGGGAAAACTGACCTATCATCCTTCCTGTCATCTCCTGCGCAGCCTGGGCGTGGATCGCCAGCCGCGTGCCCTCCTGGCCCAGGTGAAGGACGCCGAGATCATCGAGCTTCCCGAACGGGAAGATTGCTGCGGTTTTGGTGGAGTCTTTTCGGTGGAGCACCCCGAACTCTCTGCCGAATTTCTGAAACGAAAAATTGCCAACCTCGAAAAGACCGGGTCCCCTACCCTTGTGGTGGCCGATACCGGCTGTCTCATGCATATTCAGGGCGGGTTGGTACGGCAGGGTAAAAATCAACGGGTGGTTCATATTGCTGAGGTGCTTGGAAACATTATGAGCCTCAAATCCTTTCGCCTCCGCATCCGTCAATCCATTGCGGACGATAACCTCCAGCTCGCACTTGATAATAACGCCGCTCGCCGCCGGGATGGGCGGGTGGCTGCCTTTGCTTCCCTCCCTGACCACCAGGAACGGCGCCTCCGCGCCCATGCCGTCAAAGCTGACGTAATTGCACACCTGGACCAATACCTCGATCAGTTCATCTCCAGGGTCACGGCGAACGGCATCCAGGTTCATCGCGCCGCTGATGCAAAGAAGCCATCCGTATCTTTATGGAAATCGCCCTTTCGGTGCACCGATCGCAGGCGAATCTCGAGAGATGAATCGAAACCTCTGCTGGTTGCCAAGTCCAAATCCATGCTCAGCGAAGAGATTGATTTCAACCATGCCCTCGCTGCCTCTGGGATACGCGCCGTCGAAACCGACCTGGGAGAATACATCGTCCAATTGCGAGGTGAACGTCCCAGCCACATTATTACTCCTGCCGTTCACCTCCGCCGTGCCGATGTTGGCAGGCTCTTTGCCGATAAATTGGGTATCCCGTATACTGAAGATATCCCGGTGCTTACCGATACCGCCCGGAAAGTATTGCGTGAAGTTTTCCTCACAGCTGATATCGGTATTTCGGGTGTCAATTTTGGTGTCGTCGAAACAGGCACGTTGGCTCTCGTGACCAATGAAGGTAATGGACGAATGTGCACTACCCTCCCGCCGGTGCACGTAGCATTGATGGGGATCGAGCGTCTTGTTCCAACTCTCGACGACCTGGCCCTGTTCCTCTCCCTCCTGGCACGTTCTGCCACCGGTCAGAAGCTGAGCGTCTACACCAGCCTGATCAATTCTCCGCTCCCAGGTCAGGCACGTCACCTGATCCTCCTCGACAATGGACGTTCCTCATTGCAGGCTTCCCCGCTTGCTGAATCCTTGTTTTGTATCCGCTGCGGGGCTTGCCTGAATGCCTGCCCGGTCTTTCGTGAAGCCGGCGGTCATGCATATGGCAGCATCTACCCCGGCCCGATAGGTTCTGTCATTTCCTGCGCCTTGGTGGACCCACAGCTGGCGTATCTTGCCCAGGCTTCTTCGTTGTGCGGCGCGTGCAAGGAAGCCTGCCCGGTGGATATTGATCTGCCTGGAATGCTTCTGAGAGTGCGCTCAGGTCAAACTCCTCACAATATGATCAACGAACCGGAGGAAGGGGAGGGGATACCCCCTATGGTTAAATTTGGCTTGGTGGGTTACCGTGTTGCTGCGGGGACCTCCGGGTTGTTTACTTTTTTTCAGCGGTTGGGAGGACTGGCAAGCCGGATATTTAGTCCCCGCCGAGCATATATGCGCCTCCCAGCCTGGACAGGTTGGGGCTTCAGCAAGGACTTCCCTCGACTAGCCCTTCGCCCTTTTAGGTCAGGCTGGGAGAAAATCGAGCAAAAGGTGGAAGACAGTCCTGCAACGGGTCCAGGAAAAACGAAAAACGTTCGGAATCTGGGGTTACTGCCTCGAAGATGACATTGGTTCGAGCAATTCACTGAAGAACTCAACCTGCTTGGTGGTCATGTACATATTATTCCTTCGAAGGATTTACCCGGACATTTGGAGGAATTCCTGAAATCAAAACACCTCGATCGGGTCTTTGTGGATGATGACTGGGGCTCCGCTTCGTTATTGGTGTATTCAACATACTCGAGAACCTGACCCATCCATCCGGGTGGGTGTCACCGGGGCAGTGGCCGGGATTGCCGAAACAGGGTCGCTGCTGCTCACTTCAGGCGCAGGGGAAACCCTCAAAGCTTCCCTTTTGCCGGAAGTTCATATAGCGGTATTGAATGCCGCCAAGATCCTGCCTACCCTCGCTGACGCCCTCACCCTGCCTGAGGTTCGTGAGGCTTCCGCTGGGGTCGTTATCACTGGTCCCTCCCGCACCGCCGACATTGAAATGACCCTGACTATCGGTGTCCATGGACCGGGCGAACTACATGTCTTTTTGATTGACGATTCGATGCCCGTCTGATAAAATCCCCCCGCTCCGAAATTGGCAGGTTTCACCCGCCATATTTCTCTTTGCTGGAATATATCCGGCAGCGTTTCGAGCCCCCATCGTCTAGTGGCCCAGGACGGGGCCCTCTCAAGGCCCAAACAGCGGTTCGAGTCCGCTTGGGGGCACACGAAAATCCGCCTTTCATGGCGGATTTTTTATTTTCTTAACCCATAGGGGCAAATGGAACCAATTGCGTCACTTCATCCTTAGCTTTTTATTCGTGATCTTGTAGACATCACCTGTTCGATCATAGGTTATCCATTCTCCGACTGGTTCTCCATCCTGGAAAGTACCAGAACGCATTTTTGTCCCATCCTTTCGAAACCATTCCCAATATCCCGTAGGCACGCCGTCCAACAACTGGCCTCTGGCTAGGATGCTGCCATCCTTGTGGTACTCTGTGTGTGATTGGGAATTTGATCTTTTCGCAGGCATTCCTTATTCTCCATTCCATGCTTTAGACAGAGCAAGATTGTAATACGAAATTTCTGTTGGTTATTGATTTATTTAACCGCCATGATGAAAAAAACATAGCACTTCTCCTCTCGCTTTGTATTATCCTTATATACAACATCCCCTTGGAGCCACCATTTAGACTCATGGAAGAAAGATGCCATGTAGTCTTTTATTCCAAGAAAAAACTTATCCCCTTCATTATTCCATGTCATGTAAGGCAAAGAGTTGTACATCTTGATTCTCAAGCACAAAATCGATGTTGAATTAAGACCCAGTCAACCGCGGTACCAGTTTGATCGTTGCTGAGCAAAGCACCTCGGGGCTGTTAATGTGATTAACGCTTGATGGGTAACGACGATATTTTGAAAGATAGGCAGCATCGATCTGCTTGTTGATCTCGAGACCGGATTCTTCCAGGAAGGTGACTTCTTTCTCGATGCCGCCAGCCTGGATTCGGCCTTCGTGCCGTCCCTGCGTCCCGCGGAACCAGGCAGAAGTGCGCCCGTTTACCGACCGCACGTAGAGGTCGTCTCTCAGGCGCACGACCCAGATCGTCACCGGTTTGCGCAGGGTGCCATCGCGTCGCAAAGATGCGATCCCCAGCTCTTCATCTGTTCCGATCTTGTTGAGTTCATCGCTCGTCCATCGGTTGTCATCGGGATACCTCCTTGTTAACCAAAGTCTTGTAAGTAAAAGATCAGGGCGACTATACCTAAAAGGCAATATCGTTATTTTCGTAGATTATTTTGCCATTGTCAGGTTTTGACAAATTACGAATGAGCGATGATGGGATGCGGCCGATAGGCTTCTTCTAAATGCTGGATTTCCTCCGGGGTGAGCTGGACCGAGAGGGCCGCGACGGCATCCTCCAGGTGATGGGGTTTGGTCGCGCCGATGATCGGGGCGGTGACGACGGTTTGGAGAGCATCCAGGCCAAGCCACCTGCGCCATCGGCAGGCCGCGCGCCTCGGCCACCTCGCTGACCCGCTGGACGATGGTCAGATTATCTTCCTGGGCGTAGCGGCTCTTGGCAAGGTCATCGGTCTGAGCGCGGAGGGTTTCATTTTGTTCTTTCGTCGGTTTGCGGGCCAGCAAGCCGCGCGCCAGCGGCGAAAAGGGGATCACGGCGATTCCTGATCCTGGCAGAGCGGAGCATTTCCCGTTCCTCTTCCCGGTAGATCAGGTTGTAATGCGGCTGCATGGAGACGAAGCGCGTCCAGCCGTGCAGGTCCGCGGTGTACAGGGCTTTGGCAAACTGCCAGGCATACATCGCAGAGGCGCCGATGTAGCGGGCCTTGCCGGCGCGCACCATATCATTCAGGGCTTCCAGCGTTTCTTCAATCGGGGTCGTCATAGTCCCAGCGGTGGATCTGGTACAGATCGACGTAATCCGTCCCCAGGCGCTTGAGCTGGCGTCGATCGAGCTCAGGATTGTTTGCGGGAGAGGCCGTGGTCGTTGGGGCCCGGGCCCATCGGTCGAAGAACCTTGGTGGCAATCACCACCTCATCCCGCGAGGCGAAATCATGCAGCGCCCGGCCGACCACCTCTTCGCTCATCCCATTGGAGTAGACATTGGCGGTGTCAAAGAAATTGATGCCCAATTCCAGCGCGCGCTGGATGAATGGCCGGCTGTGCTCTTCATCCAGTGCCCACGCATGCCCTTGCCGGCTGTCCGTAGCTCATGCAGCCCAGGCAGATGCGCGAGACTTTCATTCCGGTTGATCCAAAGCGAACGTATTCCATTGTTTTACTCCTTCACTCACTAAACATCCAGTTTCCTGTTGCCCAGCCATTTCACCATTTCAGGGTTACGATGGTCAAAGAAACTACTTGTTTTTGTGTCTAAAGTTGTAATCGCCGCCATGTCTTCCGCACTTAATTCAAAATCAAACACATTGATATTTTCCATCATCCTTTCTTTGCGGGTTGATTTGGCAAGGGCGATAATGCCTCTTTGTACAAGCCAGCGGAGAATGACCTGGGCAACGCTTTTGTTGTACTTTGCGGCGATGGATAGCAGGATTTCATTTTGGAAAATATTATTCTTTCCCTCTGCAAATGGAGCCCATGCTTCAACCTGAACGCTGTTGTCTTGTAAAAACTTTTGCGTATCAATTTGCTGTTGGAAAGGGTTTACTTCGATCTGATTTACCGCAGGCATTATTTTGTTATGGATCATCAAGTCCATGATGCGGTCAGGCTGAAAGTTTGAAACCCCGATTGCCCTGATTTTGCCTTGTTGATACAGTTCTTCCATCGCGCGCCATTCACCATACACATCGCCAAATGGTTGATGGATCAGATACAGGTCAATGTAATCTAATTGCAAGCGCTTCAGGGAATTTTCAAAGGCTTTGAGTGTGCCTTCGTAGCCATTGCTCTGAATCCAAAGTTTTGTCGTGATAAATAATTTTTCTCTTGCAACGCCGCTTTGTTTGATGCCCCTGCCAACCGCCTCTTCATTCATGTAGGAAGCAGCCGTGTCAATATGGCTATATCCAGCTTGAATAGCATCAACCACGCTTCTTTCACATTCGGCCGGATCAGTGATCTGAAAAACGCCGAAACCAAGAATAGGGATTTCAACGCCATTGTTCAATTTTACGGTTTGCATTATTTTCTCCTTTTATTTCTGTAATTAATGAGTGTTGCTCCGGGGTAATTAACTGGGTGAACGAGAGCGACGCTAACTTCCAGCTATCCATCTTGCTGCACATACACTTCTGTCACCATGAAGGGATTGGTGACCTCATTGCCGCCAACAACGGCTAACAGCGTAATTCTGTTTAAAAGGATGGCAGTTGCGCCGATGATATTCACCGACACTTCATGGATATCCGCTTTTTTATAGTGAATCCCGCCGCTTTTGATGATCTCAAGTTCCCGTTCTTTCGCCCCAACGGATCTCGCCCATATGGACAAAGACAGCCTTTCTCATGGAAGAGACGTATCCGAGGGAATCTACTTTGCGCTCTGACATCCAGCGCCATTTCTCTTTGGAGAGATCGATTATTCTTGTTCCAGGTTTACATCTTGCATAATTCACTCCCAATGTTGTTGTTCAGAATCATGATTTCTGAGTATATAGCTTTGGCTACTTCTTGAAGACATCCTTGGCGACCCTGATGGCGGAGATTGCCCGCGGCCACCCAGCATAGAATGCTAAGTGGGTCATGACCTCGGCGAGTTCGGTCTCCGAAATGTCCGTTCGCTTTGGCCCGGTTCAGGTGGCCTGGAAGCTGCTCTGTATTTCCGTTGGCGATGAGTGCCGCAACGGTGATCAGGCTGCGGTCGTCGCTTCGATAGTTCTGCACGTGTCCCAAACATCGCCGAACAGCACATCATCCGTGAGATGCCGCCAACTTGGGCGCGAAATCGCCCATATTGCTGTGCATGTGGATTGTTCCTTTGGTGCAGACATCTCGTACTCCTTTTCTTCTTCCGTTCGCTTTGTGATCAGAATCAGGCGTTATAGTATCGCCCTGCTCAGCCAATCGACCATCCGAAACGGCTCTTGTGGGCTTACCGATCCCCTTCTACCTTGATTTTTGAAATGGCAGTTGCGATCTCCCTGCAGATCATCATGATCGAGTTCGATGGCAATTGCCCCGAGATTTTCATCCAGGCGCTCGAGCTTGCGGCTGCCCGGGATCGGAACGATCCACGGTTTTTGCGCCAGCAGCCAGGCGAGCGCGATCTGCGCCGGTGTCGCTCTCTTCTGTTCTCCGATCCTGGCAAGCAGATCTATTACCACCCGGTTGGCTTTCCGTCGCCTCCGGCGTAAAACGGGGACTGCGGCTGCGGATATCAGAGCTGTCGAAGGTCGTGTTTTCGTCTACCTTTCCCGTGAGATAGCCCCTGCCCAGGGGGCTGAATGGCACGAAACCGATTCCTAGTTCCTCACATGTGGGCAGTATTTCCTTCTCAGGGGTTCTCCACCATAAAGAGTATTCGCTCTGGATTGCCGTAATTGGCTGGACTGCGTGGGCGCGCCGGATTGTTTGCGCCGCGGCTTCCGAAAGACCGAAATGCTTCACCTTTCCAGCCTGGATCAGTTCCTTGACTGCTCCTGCCACATCTTCGATGGGCACATCCGGGTCAACCCGATGTTGGTAGAAGAGATCTATCGACTTCACCCTGAGCCGCTTCAGCGAAGCCTCGGCAACCCGTTTGATTTGCTCCGGGCGGCTATCCAGGCCAACAGCATTACTCGGTCCCTTTTTAGGATCGTGCTTGAACCCGAACTTGGTGGCGATCACTACCTGTCCTTTGAAAGGTTCCAGTGCTTCGCCTACCAGTTCCTCGTTCGTGAACGGACCATACACTTCGGCAGTGTCGAAGAAAGTAATGCCGCGCTCGACTGCCTTATGAAGAAAGGTGATCATCTCCTGCCTGTCGACTGGCTTGTCGCCAAAGCTCATTCGCATGCAACCGAGCCCTAGGGCTGAGACTTCCAGGTTACTATTTCCAAGTTTTCGTTTTTGCATTTTTTTAACTCCTCTTTTGTTGTTATTCGATGATTTCCAAGACTTGATCTTTAGGATGAACCATCTCTTTTTCTTTTTTTAGAACGGCGTTTTCATAAACTTCAATTTTATAGTCCAACAGGTCCAGCGTTTTTTGCATTTCTGTCATTTTGGCTGCAAGTTGCTCCCGCTGACCTTTAAGGATTTCCTTCCTGGCCTCTATGGTCTGGTCGCCTTTCTGAACCAGCCCGACATACTGTAATCAGCACTTCAATGGGAAGCCCGGCGCTCCTCATGCACTTTATGAATTCGACTCGTTTCACATCGAGTTCGATGTAATCCCTGATACCGCTTTCATTTCGGTTTACAGGCTGGATGAGTCCAATTCGCTCATAATATCGCAGTGTATCGGATGTGATACCATATTTTTCACTTACTTCCGAGATTTTCATATTGTCGCCTCTCAAAAATAGTGTATCACCTGGAGTTTACTCCAAGTCAAGGGCTTGGAGAAAACTAAATGGAGTAATTCCTGCGATAAAATCGATGCCTTTTTTCAAGGGACTATTAGAAAATAAGCCCATCCCGGTCGCTTATATTTGCGATGGTTACAATGACATCTGATCTCGCGTAGTTGATATGTGATCCCCCCGTCAGAAATACTTTTCCCTTCTAATAGAATTTATGGAACAATGCCCACGGTCAAGTGGTGGACGACGCCCGAACGTTGGAAGATATGATTGCTGTTGACCGGATCCAAAGTATGACCCTCAATTTTATAGATGCTGCCGTCGGTAAATGTTATCGTAATGCATTTTTCTTTTGATGCCTGTAGAATAATCGGGACCTGGCAGATTGTGTACGCAATGGATCCAGCCTTCAATTCCAATTGCTCCAATCGCATTTCAACACCCCAATAGGAGAATACCTTGGAATTGGAAAGAAATTCTTTCCTGTCAAAGAGTAGAAAATCAAACACCAGGTTTCCATTTTCGATGGAATATCCAAGTTCCCTTTGGCGGATTAGGATTTCTTCTTTGACCATACCTGTCATGCCAGGTTGCTTGGCTCCGCGTCCTTTCGGCGTATGTGAATATGGGTCCGTTGGGAAAGCACCATATTCGGCAGGAGTTCTTATTGAAACATTGCCCTTTGCAAAGTTCGGCATACACTTTCTGAAGCCTTCCGTTTGAGGGTTCATTACGTGTACGCAAGATTGTTTCTTGCACAGCCAATATTAGCTTGGAGACCATATGCCAGTAAATACTTCCCAGGCCCTCATAGGCAAAAAAGGTACTGGACCGTCCGGTAAATTCATCGTGGTTGAAGATATCTTCAAACAGAGCCTCGATTTGGATTGCCTCAGCATTTACCAGTTCCTCGAATTGAGGTTTGAGTTTTAGCGCTTCAAGAGACCGCCTCACATCTTTTACATTTCGGAATTGGGCGTTGAAATGGTAGTTTCCATCATCATCCCTCGTGATCAGGGAAACATCATGCGCCTTAACCAATTCCATAATTAGCGCCAGGCTTTTAACTTTTTCCAAACTAATACAGTTTTTCTCGAGAAAACCTGGCAAATCGCGGTCTGGATACAGGATGTAGCTATGCTGATCGGCTCGATACAATTTACCTTGTCTCATGCTTTCCAAGAGCATTAACGACTCTTCTCCGGATAGCAAACCAGATGAAAGGATCGCTACCTGTCCTTCCAGCATTTCATAAAGATGACTTATTGATGCAGTCTGGGGACCAAGATGTAGGATATTGTAGGCGTGATATAGGTTATCGCCGCGTTTGTTTGCGCGCAAGGAATGGTCAACATATTTCAGAACTAGATCAAGAAATCCGACCAAATCCCGCGTTAGAAGTGGAGTCATTTCACCCGAGAACCCATTGGAATAACAAATCTCGCGATATTCACTCCCGGCTTGTCCAAGGGCGTCCATCAAATTGCGCTGTGGTTGGTCGCTAAAAGAATTTCCTATCCCGCTTTGGAATCGAGCCAGGATTTGGGATATTTGAGAAAACAGATCTTGAACTTCCCGGCTGATTTGAACAGAACTGAGAGGACTCTGTTCCAGCAACTGCTTGTAGAACTTGACCGTGCGTCGCAAATAGCACAAGGTTACAACCGACAACCCTTTGCCGACCAGCGCGTTATTGGCATCATTCCATTCCGGGCGCTGGGTGTTCATCCAGATGCCGCCTTCCGGGACAAAGTTCACTATCTTGGCGAGCAGCAGGGTGAGTAGCTTTTCAGTGAGATTTGCAGTAATTATTTTCCCGCTGGTTGTTGATATCAGTTTGCCATCCGTGCCGCGTTCCTTCACCCGCCGCTCAATCTCCCGCTCCAAATCCCAATCAAACACAATGCTGTTGAAAGGATCTACCTGTAGATCTGTATAAGGTTTGATCCTGTAGGGAACATTCGAATAGCTGAACATTGCCTTGGAAAGAAATTCTTGAAGCTTGCCGGGATGGACCCTGACACTGACCTCCATCAATTTTTGCAGATATATTATTTGATGGTCACCCCAGTATCCGATATTCGCCCATGGATTGCCTGGCTCTGGGATTTCCCATTCAATTCCCTCGCGGGTAATTCGATATGGGTTGTAACCGTCTAATGTTGTTGCGTTCAGGAACGTACAAATCATACTTTCAACATATTCAGGATAAGAATAAGCGAGAGCTTCCCAGTTTTGAAAAATATCGCGCCAGTTGCCTTCATAACCCAACTGCTGAGTTCCATCTTCTTTCTTGATGTTGATCTCAAAGCGATTCCAGGGACGGCTTGGGTCTCCATGTCGCCGGCTGAACGAAAGGGGCAGGTAACAATGACTCAAACGGATTAGGTCTGCTGAACCGGTCTCTTCACATAGGGTTTGAAGGGCGGGGAAGGAAATTTCTTCAGGCAATTTGGAAAAAAAAGATGCATTATCTAGGATAACCGCAGGATTCCGAACCGATAAAAACTCGATGAAATCTTGTTTATGGACGAGGTACTGGTCGCCGAAAAAGCCGCCGCGCATCTCGTTGAACATTACGTTCGCAAAGTGGTTCGCACATCGGAGTTGGTCTTGTGATACTTGCAATCCATCCGCGCTGGCGACGATCTTCTCCAAATTTGCATTATTCGCAAGAATGTCGCCCTCCAGGGCTTTTACCAGGTCGGCGCGGTTTTCTTTTAGTCTATTTGCCAATCGAACGATTGCTGAGCTATCCTGGCAAACCTCTGCCACCAGATGCCATGAGTGATCTATTCCCGGGGCAAAGTCCAGGGAGGTATGAACAAAATAAGCGCAACGCCGCCCGCGCACATCTGTTTCAACTGTTATCCCTTTCCCATTACGAAAGTCATCCAGTTGCGCCGACGAGAGCAGGTAGTCAACATTGTCTAACCCAAGTTGTACAACTGTCGTCGCCAGGAGCGACTCGCTCGGTTCAGCCAGGTCTGTTAGGGTCGAATTGAGCGCGAATATACCCAGCCCGGTATCTGGTTGAAGTTCACTGCGCTTGTAGGCGTCCAACAAGGGACTGAATGTATTCTGGGTCAGGGATGTAATATTGGAAGGCATAATATTCTGAAGCCCGTCCACTAGCTCGATCGTGCAAGGGGAATCTGCTCGGTTCTGCATCCAGGATGTCTTTACAAAGCCAAAGTCATCACTCGTTCTCCATCCATAGCGATAGGTCAACCCCAGGCTGTAATTAATTTCCTCAAAAATGACTGCTGTGCCAATCACATTTTTATAGATATTTCGATCGCTTTGATAGACCCCTTGTTGTCTGATTGAAAACGGCTCCCATAGGCTGGTCCGGTTTGCCCGGGTGACAAGGAATATCGCTTTGCTTCCAGTATTTTCACTGTTTTCGGTGAGCTTGTCTTCTGTGTAGTAAGGGAAGAGAGATTGCTCTGCGCTGATCCGGCCGGCGGAAAGGCCCCCGGTAGATGAAATAAAGAGCCAATGATTGGAACTGCTTACAATGCTCATAAAGAACGGTTCCATGGCATCGAAATTTTGGATTTTATAAAATTTGTCCCCCAATATGGTGACATATTCTCCCTGGACGGTTTGCTCCGATACCTTTTGCGGAGTTTCGCCTATAGAAATTGCACGCGAATTGTCGCTCATGAATACCTTTCCCAGTGAAGAACTTGCCCTAAAGGTTTCTTCTCCGGTGCTGGAGATTCTGCCGCTACGCCAATCGGAATCAAAGCCATGACCCGCTTGGCATGGGGTACACCTAAAAAGGTTTTGATTTGTTCTTCGCGAGGCAGGGCATCTCCCTCTACCCAGCAGGCCCCATACCCTAAAGCGGTGCTCGCCAGCAGCATGTTCTCGATGGCAGCCGCTCCATCTTCAATCCACCAGCGTGAGATGGGGTCCAACACCACCACAATTACCGCCCTCGCCTTCTCTATCCAAGTCCCTGCTATTTTGAATTGTGAAATCATGGCACGATCGGTGACAACGATAAAATCCCACGGTTGTTGGTTGCTTCCTGTTGCCGCCAGCCGCCCTGCGTCAACAATGGTTTCCAAATCCACTTTGGGAATATCATCGCTCGTATACCGGCGGATACTTCTTCGTTTGCGGATAGCTTCCAACGCATCCATTTTTTTCCTCGCTCTTCTCAGTCGTTTTCCAGGAGTTCGATCACCGCACCGAATTGATTTTGCCCATCCATGTAAGCGTACCGCCCGCCTTGATAATCACCAGATTGCATCAACCGCAAACCGTGTTCTTGCAGACCTTGGATTTGCTCTTGCATCCCCTTGATTTCAAAGGCAATATGATGAAGGCTCGGACCGTGAGCTATAACTTGATCGTTCCATATGCTGGGCTCGCCCAATGGTTGGATCAATTCCAGGCTGACCTGCCCAAGATCGAAAAAAGCCAATTTTGCCCGTGCTGGCGTCGATTCGTTCTGATACTTGGTGTGTGCAATGTCAACCGGGTCGGTGGTAATGACTGGTGGGCGATCCACACCCAATAGCAGTGACCAGGCCTGGACGGCCGAATCGATGTTCTCGACAACCAGGCCAACCTGCATTACTTTCTTGTTTCCTAGCAAACTTGAAGACATGGAAATCTCTCCTTAAATATTATTTGGAAAACTCCTTGGGTTCTCGGTATTCCAATATGGATTTGTGGGACGAGGACTATATGTGGCACGCTTAGGGATGGTTTTCCAGCAAATAAGTCGGGCAGATGCCTATCCTCTTTTCAATATGGTTTCGATCTGGCTCATCTGTTCTTGAGTCAGTAATCCGAATTCCATCGCTCCTGCATTCTCCTCAACCTGTTTTACAGTTCGAAAGCCCGGGATCGGAATGGTCTTTGAGCTGCGTGCCCAATTCCATCCAAGGGCGCCCTGTGCAATCGTGCGACCATTGCTGGTGAGGATCTGCAGGATGGCATCCCGCATGCTCATCCATTCCGGGTTGGGCTTGCCATTTTTGAAGTATTTCATCCATTCGGGGCTTTTTTGACCGCGCACGTCGTCGACATTGACTTCCGTCTTGGGGTTATATTTTCCGGTTAAAAGCCCCATCGCCAGTGGGCCGCGGTTGATGGCAGCCAGGTTGTGTTCCTCGCAGAAGGGGATCATCGCCGGGTTGTCATCCAGCACATTAAGTTGCAATTGGATGGATGTGCATTTTGCTCCTTGGGCAAAAACCTCTGCCCTGTCCACAAAATCGGTGCTCCAGCCGTAGGCGCGGATTTTCCCTGCCTGCACCAGGGCTTCAAGCGTCTCCCTGATGGGTGCGGCTTTTTCAGCAGGGTAACCATTGTCGTGGAATTGATACAAGTCGATGTAGTCGGTATTCAGGCGCTTAAGAGATTCTTCACATGCTTTACGGATTCCCTCTGAAGAAACATCAGATCCAGTCACATGTCGGGTGGCTTCATCAAACACAGCATTAAATTTCGTTGCGATAATAACCTTCGCCCTGCGGCTTGCGATTGCCCGGCCGACTACTCGTTCGCTGTGACCTGCGCCGTAGACATTGGCTGTATCGAAGAAATTTACCCCTCGGTCCAAGCCGGCATGGATGGCTCGTATGGACTCCTCGTCGTCTACATCCCCCCATCCTAGTGGTGTCTCTCCGTCCCAGAAGGGTCCGCCAATGGCCCAACACCCCATACCCAGGGCACTCACTTCGATTCCGGAACGACCTAAAACGCGTTTCATGGTTTCTCTCCTTAAATATCAATTCGAGTTCCTGGTATTTGGTCATGCTGAGGAACTGATGAATGATTTATCCTTATTATCTCATCTCTTCTGAAAAAAACACTGTATCTATATCTGCGATTCTATGGTTCACTTTAACATCATGGGAGTAATCCTTTCAATTAAATTAGATCGCCAATTAAACCTATTGTATTAATTTGCTCAAACTGGTTTAATTGCCCGTCGGGGAATTAAGCCAGCACATTTTCACCGTGCTATAATTTATATATGATTGACTTTATCCGAAATATCTTTACCGTCAATCACGAGTTAATTTATTTCATCTACGGATTGATGTTCTTTGTGCTTGGGCTGGCAATCGCTCTCCAGTCCAGGCATTCCTCACGGTTGGATCTGGCGCGCAGCCTCAATTGGCTGGCTGCCTTTGGTTTTCTTCATGGCTTTCACGAATGGGGCGACCTCTTTATCCCTTTGCAAGCAGCATACCTGGCTCCTGGGATAATCCTTTACCTGCGCTATATTGATCTTTTGCTCCTGGCTGTCTCTTTTGCCTGTCTGTATGGGTTCGGGTTGGCATTGTTGGAACCGTTGAGACACCACCGCTGGCTGCATGTTGTTTTTGCCGCTTTGTTGGTTTCCTGGTTGGGGTTGATTTTGTTCCCATTCCGGAAGTGGTTTCTTGATTTCAATACTTGGTACAACGCTGCCGATGCATCTGACTCGCTATTTCATCGGACTCCCAAGTGGGCTTCTGGCAGCCTATGCCCTGCGTGAACACACCTTGAAACGGATCGCTCCATATGATGTTCCCGCGATTGTCCACGCTTTGCAGCTTTCCGGGATCGCCATGGCTGCTTATGCATTGGCAGCCGGTCTGATTCCTCCCGCTGTTCCTTTTTTCCCGGGGAACCTGTTAAATACCGACACCTTCGTTCAATATTTTCTCATTCCTCCCCAGTTGTTCCGTGCATTGATTGGGCTGGCGATGGCTTTGACCACGATCAGGTCCCTGGAAATATTTGACGTGGAAACCAGCCGCCGAATCGAAGCCATGGAGCAGGAACGCTTATTGGCTGATGAACGCGAAAGGATTGCCCGTGAACTTCACGACGGCACTATTCAAAAAGTATATACCGCTGGCTTGCTTGTTCGTTCGGCTGAAAAGCTGGCTGTGTCGGAATCCCCTCTGGCAGGCCGCCTGGCTACAGCCGTAGGTGTGCTGGACGACGCCATTAGCGACTTGCGCCAGAACTTGAATCAACTCCAGGCCCCGGTTAAATCTCCGGATCCATTGAAAATAACCATCCAAAAGCTGGCCACCGATCCGCGCTTCAGTGCATTGGTGAACATAACCTTGGATTTGGACCTGCCTGACACGTATTACCTTTCCCCGGAGCGGACTTCGCATGTCCTTGCCATTGTCCAGGAAGCTCTTTCGAACATTATCCGTCATTCTCGTGCCCGGCATGTGTCAATAACTGCGACTTGTGGAGAAGACTATTTAAAAGTGGCGATTAATGACGATGGTATTGGTCTTCCTGGGCAGGTTGTCGAGGGCCATGGCCTGCACAACATCCGCGACCGGGCTTCCTTGCTGCGTGGACATGTGACATTCGATAAAATGGAGAAAGGTACCCGTGTGACACTGGATATTCCCATGGAGGGAAAACCATGATCAAAATATCCGTTGTGTTGGTCGACGATCATGCCCTTGTGCGGTTGGGGTTAAAAACCCTGATTAACGACGAAGCTGACATGCAGGTGGTCGCTGAGGCTGGGACGGCTCAGGAGGCTTTATTGGTGGTTGAGCAGTACCATCCCCGGGTGGTACTGATGGACATCCGCCTCCCCGGTGAGGGAGGGTTGGACGCTACCCGTCGTATTGCGGATCGCTTTCCAGACACCAAGGTTGTCATGCTGACTTCTTTTGCCGATGAGGAATTGGTAATGAGCGCTATTCGAGCTGGGGCGGTAGGTTATCTGTTGAAGGAAGTTGGCAACGAGGAAGTTCTCAGGGGTATCCGTGCCGCTGCATCAGGAAATTCCGTAATGGATGCGGCCACCACCAACCGGTTGTTTGCCCGTGTACGCGCAGCTGACCGCAAATCGGAGCAGGATGCTTTCCGCGATCTGATCCGACCGGGAAATGGAGGTGCTGAATGAAGTGGGGCAGGGGAAGACGAATTCAGAGATTGCTCAGAGTCTCAATATTAGCGAAAAGACTGCCCGCAACTATGTTAGCGCCATTTTGGAGAAGCTTCATTTTTCTAATCGCATAGAATTGGCTACCTATTGCGGTAAAATACCATCTTTCTGAGCGCATGAAACGGGAGTGATTTCAAGATGAAAAAAAAGAAGACGGCGAAGGTATCCGCCGTCTTCTTTGATTCCCTTGAACTGGTTATGCCTCGGCACCCTTGGGGGTGTGGATTGGGGTGTTTACGTTCCTGACCTTCTCCCGGTTCCAAAGTGACGCTACCCATGGCACCAGGAAATAATCTGCACCAAAGTAACCGGAGATTTTCCAGGCGAGTACCAACAAGACTGAGAGGGCGAAGAACATCGGGTTGACGCTTGCTGATCCGGCCATCATGAAATTCCAGTTCATGAAGCCGCCGGCAAATGCAGCCACACCGGTAAAGATCCCCAGGATCATGGCAGCCCCGATCAGGAATTCACCGACCGGTATCAACTTGGCGAACCAGGTATATGCCTGTGTGTTCAGCATGAATTCAAGAAAACTGCGATACCAGGCGTAATGAATTGGAGCGCTTCCGGAGGCCGGGATGGCAATTGCGCTGGTCCAGAAACCTTTTAACGCTGTACCGGTTTGCATCCAGGCGGGACTCTTGAATTTGCCGATTGCCGCGCTGATCCATTGATAACCCAGCCATATGCGCACTGGGAGCCAGATTAGTCCAGCCAGGGGATGGTTGAAGATGGCATTGATAATGGATGGGATCTGGACTTGCTGCCCCTTGCGGGTTTTTACTACGTTTACCATATTAACTCCTTTTGAGTTGACACAGAGTGGTTTTGATTTGGTTCTACGGGCTTAAATTTACGACCTTTTACCTCTAAATTGCAGGGTCATATGACCCTGATTTGGAGGGGGCGGATGACCGGTTGTTTATCGATTGATAATTTGCACATAGCTCGCAGTGTATAATGAATAAGACGCATAAATCACTTCAAAAGGAACTCAAACCATTTGGGTTCGCGGGAAGGAAAAAATATGAGTGCAGCTCAGAGAACACAAAACGAAGAACAGGAACAGGAAAGAATCCAACGCCAAAAAGAACAAAAAAACCTTGAAGAGGAACAGGCAGAGGAGCGAAAACCTCAGCAAGATCAGCAGCATCAGGAAAACTTGCAGCATGAACAGGAACGAAAATTGCGTCAAGAAGAACAGCAGCAATTGGACCAGCAAATGGAAGAGAAACGAAAACAGCGCCAAAAAGAACAGCTGGAGCTGGAAGAGCAGTTGAGGCGCAACCAGAAAAAAGGGTAACCTTTAAGTTGCGCAACTGGTCGAAAGGATGTTAATGTCACCTCTCAGGGTGGGTAAAATACATACCACCAATCATTCTTGATTGATCCATTTCAGACGCGTTCTTCCAGGATGCGTCTTTTATTATCGTTTTCTCCAACTGGGGGAAATGGTAAACACAGGTGAAATCATTGTAAGTAAAATATCGAATTTCCTGAGGTTCAGAAGTAAAAAATCCCAAGAGTTTAGATATAATTAAATATATTCTTGGAAATCTGTAATTTCCAAACCTTGAAATAAATAAATGGGTACTCATGAACAAAACCCGGAAAACTTCGCCGCACAAAATAGAAGAAAATCAATATCGTCAAATATTCGATAACGTCTCCGACGGAGTGATTATCATCGACCTGCGAACCCGCCAAGTGGTTGCAGTCAATCCGGCGATTTGCGCGATGCATGGCTATACTTCCGATGAATTCAGGGGTCTGCAATTGAAGGCGTTTGTACACCCGGATAACCTCCAGGAATTCAATCAGCATCTTCTTGATTTTCGATCGGACGGCGAGTTCGATATATGCATTTTGGATATATGCCACGACGGCTCAACATTTACCGCCGAATGGCGCGGGACAGCAATTCAATCTAATGGGCGGGCTTGCCTGTTGGGGAATGTTCGCGATGTCACCAAAAGGATCCAGGCAGAAAAGGTCCTTCACCAGCGCGTGAAAACCCGCACCCATGAACAAACCATGCTTCTAGAGATCTCACATTCCCTGGCTTCTTCCCTGGAACTTCAGCCTGGTTTGATACTGGACCAATTGCGAGAGATCGTCGAGTTCACCCAGGGTGGACTTTTTGCATTGGAAGATTCTTCTCTGGTTACACTTGCAATGCGCGGGACACCGCAGTTGGAAAACTCTAAACCTATCCGTATTAGTATGCATGGGACGGAAACGTTGGCGGGGTTATTCAACGGGCACCAGCCCATCCGCATTGCTGATATATGGAGTGCCACCCCCCCTGCTCAATTTCTCCGCTCGCTTCTGGATGATGGAGCAAAAGTGTTGCTCGAAGGAATGCAATCCTGGATGTGGGTGCCGCTGGCTGTCAAGGGCCGTATTATTGGTGGGATGGGGGTGGCCCACCGCAAGCGGAATTACTTCACACTTCACCATGCAAACCTGGTGCTTAGTGTAGCAGACCAGGCTGCCATAACTATGGTTAATGCTGAGTTATATCAACATGCTGGGGAACTCGCTGCCCTGCAGGAACGTCAGCGGCTGGCACAAAACCTGCACGATGCAGTCAATCAATCGCTATTCTCCGCTGGTCTGATTGCCGAAGTCCTCCCGCGCCTTTGGGACCGAGACCAGGTTGAGGCGCGAAAGTCACTGGAAGACTTGCGCCGGCTGACACGCGGTGCACTTGCCGAAATGCGTGCCATGCTGGCCGAATTACGACCAACGGTTCTTACCGACAGCAGCCTGGGTGACTTGCTTCGCCAATTGGCCAATGCATTTACAGGTCGGACGAATGTCCCGGTCAGCCTCGCCATTACCGGAGAACATGTTCTCCCTGCAGAAATCCAGGTGGCACTCTACCGGGTCTGCCAGGAGACTTTAAATAATATTGCCAAACATGCTCAAGCCAGCCAGGTTGAGATTGAATTAAATTACGCTGGTAGTACAGTCGGTGATAACGGAAATATTCCAACAATTTCGGCTCTCTCTTATTCCGGTGTGCCCCAGGAGATTGTGGTTAGATCAGTGGAAATGCGTATTCGCGATAATGGAATTGGTTTTAATCCAGGCGAAGTCGCCGCTCCTGGACATTATGGATTGGGCATGATGCTCGAGCGGGCCGAAACTGTGGGTGCACAGCTGACTTACGCAAGCCAACCAGGTCATGGGTCTGAAATTAGGCTCTTCTGGCCTCATCCCGGGAAAAAGGAGACTCTATGATCACTAATCCCCCCCTGCGTATCCGTGTTATGGTGGTTGACGATCACACCATGGTCCGCCGAGGATTGGCTACCTTCCTGAAGGTCTTTGATGATCTTGAACTGTCAGGCGAGGCTGCTAGTGGTCAGGCAGCCATTGAATTAAGTAAAAAGCTCCACCCGGATGTAGTCCTGATGGATATGGTTATGCCTGATATGGATGGGGCAGCCGCTACTCGGATTATTCGCAAGCAATCCCCCTCGACCCAGGTAATTGCTCTAACCAGTTTTAAAGAGGAGATCCTGGTCCAAAGCGCTTTGCATGCGGGGGCAATTGGCTATTTGCTAAAGGATGTGTCAGCCGACGAACTGGTCCAGGCTATCCGGGCTGCGCATGCTGGTCGCTCTACCCTTTCCCCCGAGGCTGCCCAGGCGCTGGTCCATGCAGCCTCGCAACCTCCCCCACCAGGCCTCAATTTGACCGACCGCGAGCGAGAAGTCCTGGCTTTGATGATCGAAGGGTTGAATAATACTCAGATCGCCGCAAAGCTGACCGTCAGTCCATCGACCGTTAAATCCCACGTCAGTAACATCCTGGCTAAATTGGGGGTCGCTAGCCGTACCGAAGCCGTTTCCCTGGCACTCCGCAACCATATTATTCCCTGATCCCACCGCCTCCCCCAAGTGGACTAGGAAAACACTCCCCGGCTGATGGATGTCGCCGGGGAGTGACAACTTTATAATGACAAGTGTTAGCAAAAGAAAAAAATTTCCCGTTTGCACTTACCCAAAGGAGTTATCAAATAAGTCCTACATATATCATCATCGCCGTTGTGGTAATTTTGGTGGTCATGGGCGCTATTATGGCACCCATGTTCGCCCGCCGAAGAAAGTCGCAGAAGTTCCAAAATAAATATGGACCAGAATATGACCGCACAGTCCAGGCTGCTGGAAATGAGAAGAAAGCTCAGGCAGAGTTGACTGGTCGCCAGAAGCACATGGATACATTGAATATTCGTGCACTATCCGTAAGCGAGCGCGAGCGCTACCAGGCTGAATGGACGGGAATCCAGGCCAAGTTTGTCGACCAACCCGGGCAGGCAACCATCGAGGCCGACCACCTGATAATGGAAGTCATGAAGGTGCGCGCCTACCCTGTCTCTGATTTTGATCAGCGGGCGGCGGATATCTCGGTCAATTATCCAACCTTGGTCAGTAATTATCGTGCAGCACGTGAGATCGCTGTCAAAAACGAACAGCACTCGGCAAATACCGAAGAATTAAGGCAGGCATTGATCTATTACCGCTCCCTTTTCGATGAACTTCTCAAAGACGAGGCTGTCGTTCCAGAAAAGGTGTAAGGAAGATTGGACGGCGCTCCCAGTCCTGGATCATCAGGGATTTATGGTGCCATCCAATCAAGCATGTCCAAGGTTTGATGCTCGAAGGTACTTGTGACCCTTTTTGATGACATTCTAAACCAGTTTCCTCCCGAGGTTGAAGCGACTGTTCGAAAAATCTGGGATGATTTAGGCCCTTCTGAAAAGACCGGCTTCGTTTCGCTTTTAACAGGGTTTCCAACAGATCCGAATTTGATGCGGCGGCTGGTAAAGTTATCCACAGCCCAGATCCGGCAGGCCTTTGGGACAAAGCATCGGGTGGTCATTGTCGGTCCGACCAATGTCGGTAAATCCACCTTGTATAACCAGTTGGTACAAAATAAACTCGAACTTGCCAGGGTGGGTCCGTTACCGGGCACCACAACGGAAAATCAGCAGGCTGACGCCGCATTGTTTACCGTTGTCGATACCCCCGGTGCAGATGCCGTCGGAACCATTGGCGAAAAAGAAAAAGACCTGGCCCTGTCAGCCGCCGCGCAGGCCGATTTCCTGGTGCTGGTGTTCGACGCCATCCAGGGGGTTAAAAAAACCGAGCAGGAACTATTTAACGAATTGTCTGACTTTGAAAAAACCTTTCGTTGTGGTGCTGAATAAAGTTGACCTGGTACCTCGCAAAGATCTACAAAGTATCATAACGAATGCTGCGGACAACCTCGGTTTGAAGCCCGATGAAATCGTCCCGATTGTTGCTAAAGCCGGAAAAAACCTTGGGAAGGTATTACTGGCAGTCGCTGCCACTGAGCCAGGGATGGTCGCTGCCCTTGGGCAGGCATTACCGGAATATCGCTGGCAGCTCGCCTGGCAAACCACGGTCAGGGCAGCCTCGATCTCGGCTACCATTGCATTGTTGCCTTTGCCGATCATCGATTTTGTTCCCTTGGTGATCACGCAGTCGATCATGGTGGTCAGTATCGCCCGTATCTACAACTATAAAATCACTCCACAGCGCGCCTCCGAGCTGGTTGCCACATTTGGCCTGGGATTCCTCGGGCGGACTCTTTTTGAGGAGCTTAGCAAGTTGGGAGGTTTTCCGGGCTGGCTTCTGAGCGCAGCGATCGCTTCATCCACAACGGTTGTGATGGGCTATGCGGCTGTACGTTGGTTCGATAAAGGTCAGAAGCTCTCAGCCGATGCAATCAAAAAGCTCACTCAGGAGATCACCACTTTTAATGCTGGGTGCCCTTAAAAACCTTGGAAAACGCAAACCGGGCCAAAAAGGGCTTCAGCAGCAAGTCGCCCAATCCCTTGAAAACTTGCCTCTGGCCGATAGCCAGGCAGCAATGGATAAGGAAGCGGGTGAATAAAAATAAGGAATATTTGATATCCAGGTTTCCCAAGCTCGGAGGTTGTTGTCATGAATACCCAGATTCGATTTCCCATTAACCATGTTATCGTCCTAATGTTGGAGAACCGTTCTTTCGACCATATGCTGGGATATCTTCCCCATGGACATGGCCTGACTGGTAATGAATTTAATCCTGTCAATCCCTTGGATCCGGCATCTGAGCGGGTTCATGTAACTAATCAGGCTGATTTTATATCAGTGGACCCTGCTCACGATTTTGAAAGTGTTGAAAAGCAGTTGTATGGTGATCCGGGGCGTATCGCGAATCCGGCGCCAATGAATGGGTTTGTCGCTGCCCATATCGAGAAGGAAAAAGGTGATGTGGAACTGGGCAAAAAAATAATGGAATGCTTCGACCCGGATAAACTCCCGGCATTGACCACCCTGGCTAAAGAATTCTGCCTGTGCGACCATTGGTTCTCTTCAGTTCCAGGTCCTACGTGGTTAAATCGTTTCTTTACACATTCAGCCACGTGTGACGGAATGATCGTGGACAATCCCCGGCACAACTATAAGATGAAGACCATTTTCGATTCTCTCGAAAAAAATGGGTTCTCTTGGAATATCTATTATGGGGATGTTCCTCAAAGTATCATCTTGCAGCATCACTGGCGGTCGCTTGATCGTTTTAAACGGTTCGAGAATTTCTACACCGATCTGGAGAAGGGACAGTTGGCGACATATTCCTTTATTGAGCCTCGCTTCATTGACTTTCACGAGTGGAAAGCGACCGATCAGCATCCCCCCCACGATGTAAAACTGGGGGAATACCTCATCGCCGAAGTGTATGATACCCTGCGCAATAGCCGGTTATGGGAGCAGAGCCTGCTTGTCATCACTTATGACGAGCATGGAGGATATTACGATCACGTCCCACCGCCCGGCTCGGTTCCAAGTCCGGACGGAAAAAAATCCAAACATCCCTTTTTCGATTTTACACGTTTGGGAGTCCGCGTCCCAACCATCCTGATTTCACCCTTCGTGGAAAAAGGGCAGGTGGATTCAACCATCTATGAGCATTCGTCCCTGCCAGCCACCATTAAAACCCTCTTCGATCTTCCCGAGTTTCTGACATCCAGGGACAGGGCTGCGAACACGTTTGAAAAGAATCTCTCTCGCGCCACTCCGCGCAGTGACACGCCCCTATCGCTTCCAGTCCCGGGTGAACCTGAAGAAGCCCGCCGACATCGTGAACTTCTTCATATTAATTCGCTGGAAAAATGGCGTCAGGGCGAGGTTGATAAGGCAGAAATTTCACAGCAGCCCCTTTCCTCATTTCAGGAGTCGCTGGTGGGCATCGCAAATCGCCTTAACGCCCGGACCCGAAGAAAAGCGCCTAAGACCCCTATCCAAACTGAGCATGAAGCGGCTGTTCACATCCACGAAAGTCTGGCTCATTTCCTGGAACTCTGATCTGGTTGTTTCCACCATGTAAGAACTCCTTGTCTCCATGGGTTACTACCCGTAATCCTGGTAGGAGCTGGATTATCCTCCAAGCCAATGTTGGTTTTTATCAGATTACGTCTCCCAGTGGGTTGATTTCTTCTCCCCCAAGTGGCCTAGATGCAAACTACCTGCCCGGCGGATGCGACCCTGAAGGGATGGATGTAACATGAGTTGATTCCCCGGGTATTATCTCCTGGAGGATTAATTCATACTTTAAGGAGTTGATACTTATGGCAACAAAGAAAGATAAGGTGAGCGCCAAGAAACAGGTGCGATTGTCCAAGGGAAAACGCATTCATGCCAGGCGGCTGAAACAGGAAGCCCGCAAGCTGGCCGGCACGACTCGAATCTAGGAGAATATATGGGACATAAAGGTGTAAGTAAACGGAAGGTACCAAAAGAGAAAATGAAACCGCTCGCAACTGCCAATCGTAGTGGTGGTTCAATCTCTGATTTAGCCCAGGCAGATCGAGGCACCAGGCAGGTGCCCGGGAAGCCGAGCGGATTACCCTCTGGTATCGGCAGGATGAATCCTTCACCTGGATCAAAGAAAAACCCCAAGAGACATTAGGACATATTTCCTTTGTCTGGCCTCGGGATATTAGGTGGATGGAAGCGGTGATTATTGAATCGTTTCCACCCACCTGGTTATATTACTTTCTTCTCCCGGCAGCCAAATAGCTATTCTTTTCAGCCGTTGCATCTCCTTCCTAACCCTCCTAACCGATAATTGGCAAGTTTAGGCCCTCCCCCAAGTGGCCTAGTTGAATACTCCCCACCCGTCTGATGTGGTTGGGGAGCTTTTGTTGTACGATGAGATCATGACCCGCGTGTATTTAGCCGATGCCCAGCCTGAGGAACGTTCCGCCCTTCGCCTGCTGCTGGTTGATCTGAAGCTGGAGGTGGTTGGCGAAGCGGCCGATTGGATCACCACGTTAGCTCAGGCACCCACCAGCCGCACAGATATGTTATTGGTGGATTGGGATATGCTCCCTAATTCACCTACTGCGGCTCTTAATCAACTTCGGAAAGCCTGCCCAGCCGCGCTGGTCATAGTCCTCATCAGCCATCTGGATGCCCGTCACCAGGCAGCCCTTTCTGCAGGCGCAGATGCCTTTATCAGTAAAGGGGAAACGCCTGAGCGGGTTGCCGAACGTTTGCGTGCAGTTGCCGCGAGCGTACCACCTAAATGATTTCCTGGGTTGGGGGAAGGACGCCACTCCCCAGTTGGTAGGGGGAAAGGATTTTAATAACTAAAACACACGGTATTCCGTGCACCTGATTAATCGAATAGGAGAGAACCATGTTAAATATCATTATTTACCTCGTTGTAGCCGCAATCATCGGCTGGGTTGCCACTGAGATCATGCATGACCGCTCGAACCTGCTGATCAACATTATCGTTGCCGTCATTGGCGGATTCATCGCCGGGTACTTCCTCACCCCCCTGTTCCATATCTCGCCAATTGGCGTCGGCGCCATCTCCCTTCCAGCCATGTTGATCACCCTGGTGGGTTCGATCATCCTGTTGCTGCTTGTGAATTTGATCCGGCGCAGACGCTAACCGGCCAGGCTTTTTTTCGTTTCTGAAATAAAAATGGGGTGCAGCCCGGCACCCCTTTACCCTTCTCATGCAAGCGTTTCTATTTCTCCCGGGATCTTACTCTTATAGGAGTTCAATATGACAACAAACACAGTTCAGAAGTACAGACTTCACAAAAAGAACCGGAACGCGAACGACGGATTTTTACCTTCAAAGCCACCCAAATCGTTTGGTGGTTGCTTGGAATACTCGAAGCTTTTCTTGCACTGCGCTTCGTCTTGAAATTGATCGCTGCCAATCCGGCTAACCCATTTGCAGTATTTGTTTATGGGTTCACCAGCCTGTTCCTTTTTCCATTTACTGGTCTGACAGCGACACCAGCGGCAGGTGGCATGGTGCTTGAAATCTCGACCTTGATTGCCATTTTGGTGTATGGCTTGATCGGCTGGGCAGTTGAACGATTGATCTGGGTGATCTTCTATCGCCCTCGCGGACCCGTCACGCAGACAACCACCACCGACCAGCACACGCACCAACAATAATGAGGCGGCATGAGCATTGCGGATGGTAAATCCAGTTCGGCTGCGAACCGAACAAATCCTTTTATTAGCCTCCTGACGACCTTGCGGAGCGCAATCAGGTGGCTGGTAAGGATGGTCATCCTTACGGAGGAAGAGCGTATTCAGGCTGGTATCTATTTTGGCGATAAGAACCGTGAATAACTAATAGGATCGCAATTGATAATCCTGCCTCCCGCAATGTGCATGTCCCAATCATAGGTCCACATACGGACCAGAATCAAGGAGAAATCTGATGGAAACCAAAAAGAAGAAACTCACGCACGGCAATAATGGGGTGAACATTTTATTCGGGGTGCTCATTGGTGGTCTGGCTGGGGCAATTACCATGCTGCTCCTGGCACCCCAGTCGGGAAAACGCACGCGCGCTCAAATTCAAGAGGAAAGCATCCTCTTGCTCGATCGAACGACGAAAAATGTTAGAAAAGCAGTCGCACAGGTCACGTCCGAAACCAACCGGATCTCGGCTGACATCCAGGAAAAAGCAGGGGAACTAAAGCAGCTTGGTCAGGATAAGCTCGTTGAGCAGTTGGACCGCGTGTCCGCTGCGCTGGACACCGGGAAAAAGGCAATTGAGGCAGTTTAAGGTCAAATATTCTTTATTTTCCATCGCGGGATAATAAAATCACCGGACCCACGCCCGCCCCTCATTATTTGCAAGGAAGGAGTATCACCATGCACATGCGCATCACCCATAATATCGGCTTTCTTTTGCTTGGCCATCTGGCTCATCCTGTACGGGCTGATTGGATTGTTCAGCTTGAGCTTTGCGGGCCTTGGCGTAATTATGGCAATCCTTGCCATTGCAGCCGGCATATTTATCCTGCTGGAACGCTAGAGCACAGCCACCTGATCACCTGGTTGGGTGGTTTCCAATAAACCTATTATTAGGTCATTCAAAAGGAGAAATCTCATGTTGTGGACCATCATCGTAATATTGTTCATCCTTTGGCTGCTCGGCTTTTTCGGTCGGAGAATCAGTTCTAGCTTCCCCGAAACCGGCGGTTGGATCCATATTCTGATCGTTATTGCAGTCATCCTGGTCATCTTGCATCTGCTTGGGATAATGTAACCAATCTGCGGTTAGATAAATATATTTTGCCTTTCGAACCTTGGGATGGCTATCGCATGCCAGTCAACAAATATCTGTGCCACCCAGTTGAAAGGCGGGTGAGGGCAGTATTGTCAAGCAAACCTGGACGAGTAATTCGCAAACCATACAGGGTAAAATATCGGATGGCAAGTATATAAATGATAATTGATAATTTAAGGAGAAATCAAATGGCAAAAAAAAGAATGACAAAGAACGAGTTTGTAGCCGCCCTTTCCAAAAAAAGTGGCCTCACCAAGAAACAAGCCGTCTCTGCACTTGATGCGATTAACGTCATCATCGCCGAGCAGCTCGGTAAGCGGGGACCGGGCGAAGTCCTTATCCCGGACCTGCTTAAACTGAATGTGGTTGACAAGCCCGCTATTCCTCAGCACAAAGGCCTCAATCCCTTCACCAAACTGCCGATGATCTACAAGGCCAAACCGGCGAGCAAGGTAATAAAGATGAGGGCTCTTAAAGCACTGAAGGATTCCGTCTAAGTTCCTGCCTGCCAACCTGGATATTTCCCTGGTGCGGCAGGATTTTTTCCAGGTGTGGTTAAACATCTCCACATGCAGGTAGTTTCCTCTACCTGCATTGGTCTATTCACTGGTCTTGACTTGGGGAGAGGGAATAGAAATTTATCGGCCGGCAGAAGGAACCAGGAACAAGAGACCAAGAAGGAATACAACCATCAAACCCACCAGGCAAAATGGAATGAAGCCGCAAAACCTTGGATCTAAGGATTGGTCAACATGGACGAAACCATTGGTAAGGACTCTCCCAGCTCAATAAAACGCCGCAAGCGGGTGAAGTTGATCTTCAATCCCAGTGCAGGGGCAGCCAGGCCCTCTCCTATAGAGATAGTGGATGTGATTCATGAAATGCAGGCGTGGAAACTGGTACCGGAAGCCTTCCTGGTGGAACCGGGTTGTAACCTGCCCGCGGTTGTCCAGGATGCTCTCAATCAGGGGTTCCGAATGTTCGTGGTATGCGGTGGTGATGGCACCATTTCTGCCGTGGCCAGGACGCTGGCAGGTACACGCGCCACCTTGGGGATCATTCCTATCGGCACACAAAATAATACTGCGCTCAGTCTGAACATCCCTAATGATATCCCGGCTGCCATTTCAATCTTGCGGACAGGCCGCCGAATCAAAGTGGATGTCGGTATGGCCACTTGCGGTAAGGTCAGCACACCTTTTCTGGAAGTATGCTCGGTTGGTCTGGTTTCTACTCTTTTTCCTTCAGTCGACGATATCCAGCATGGAGATCTGTCGCAAATTGGGAGTTTCCTTGCAACCCTTGCCTCAGCCCCTCCAGCAAATATTAATCTGCATTTTGATGACGATCACGAGATCAATGCATCTGGGTCATGTGGTTCTTGTTTCCAATATGCCCTACATTGGTTTTCATTATCAACTGGGTACCGTTGAGTCATTTAAAGACGGGCTTTTGGATGTTCTGTTCTTTGCTGACCTTTCCAAACTGGATCTTCTAAGCTACATCCTTCAGGGTGTGGGGGATGGCAAACCGGAAGACTCGCGCATCCAGCACTACCATGTGCGTAGCGTGGATATTGACACCAGCCCACATATGCCGGTAATGGCGGATGGGACCGCCCTTGGAGAAGGTCTGGTTCGTATTGAAGTTCGGCGCCACGCCTTGACGGTGATGGTTGGCAGCCCGGTTGCGCCATTAAAGTAACATCAGGATCGATAAAACTCCTGCCGGGATAATCTTGCTTATCCTTGGTGAATGAGAAAAGAAATTAACTTCAATAATATTCGATTTTAATTAATCCAAACTTAATATATTTTTATTATTATTACAGTGAATGCTCCCCCTACTGGCGGAGAAAATAACTCCCCTGTCGGTGGATGCGGCGGGGGAGCCTTTATTGTATGATGAGTTACTGGCCCGACAGGGCAAAGATGATCATGCGACTGAAAAAATCTTCGCATGATCAAATATATAAAGATTGGAGATCAATATGGGAATACTATCATGGGTTGTTGTTGGTTTGCTGGCCGGCTGGTTGGCTGGGTTGGTTGTTAAGGGCGGTGGTTTTGGGTGTATCGGTGATATCGCCGTTGGCGTGGTTGGCGGACTACTGGGAGGCTGGATCGCTTCCTATTTCTTCCATATTGGCGACCCGATTTCGGGAATAAACATCGAATCTATCTTGATTGCATTTGTCGGGGCAGTGATTTTCGTGATCATTTTGCGCCTTATTAGTGGGAGAAGGGCATAACCTAATTTGCAGCAGGTCACTTGCCCGAGGAATGTGTCAATCCCTGGGGCAGGTTTAACGCGCCAGGCTTTAGCATCAATTGTGTAATAACGCATTTCCAAATATTGAAATCTATCTTCGGTCGGATTTGTTCGTAGTAGAATAAAAAATATTGAATAAATCCATAATAATTTCCTGTGAAAGTGTAATGTGCCCTTCATGAGTGTATGCTTTAATGGTGGTGTTCTAACCATTTACTAGGTATGGGGACCAATCGCCTTTGATTATTGGCTGTAAGTCTGGCAGGATATAGCCGGAGCACATCCTGTAATTTATTATCGCGAGAGGAGGCAGATCGAATATGAACCGGAGCACAATTTCGTTGGGACGCATCCTTGGAATCCCAATCGGGGTGGATTATTCCTGGTTTCTAATTTTTGCGCTGCTAACCTGGTCTCTTGCAACCAGCTATTTTCCTGCAGAATTTACGAACTGGTCTGTCTCACAATATTGGATCGTTGGAGCGTTCACGGTCATTTTTATGTTTGGTAGTGTGCTGCTCCATGAGTTGGGGCATTCGGTGGTTGCCTTGCGCTACAAGATCCCCGTACGCAGTATTACCCTTTTCATATTTGGTGGTGTTGCCCAGATATCCGCCGAACCTCCCAGTGCCATTTCAGAGTTCTGGATTGCTCTTGCAGGTCCCGTGGTGAGTTTTGCTCTGGCGGGATTATTCGGTCTGTTGCAATCGGTTGTAGGCGCCTTTGCTCCTATTTTAGCCATTGCTAAATACCTGGCATATATAAATGGAGCGCTCGGGCTTTTTAATCTGATCCCGGGCTTTCCACTCGATGGCGGGCGGGTGTTCAGGGCCATTCTTTGGGGAGCCACCCACAATTTACGCCGCGCCACTCTTATTGCCGGTAATGTGGGACGTTTTATTGCCTATTTATTTATCCTTTGGGGCGTGTGGCAGATTTTTACCGGCAATTTCGGTAACGGTTTATGGATTGCCTTCATCGGGTGGTTCCTGGAATCCGCCGCCTCCTCCCAGATTCAACAGCAAACCATTCATGACCTGTTGGCTGGTCACCATGTTGCGGATGCCATGCGTCTTGACTACACCACGGTTTTGGCCGATAGTACCCTTGACCAGTTGATTAATCACCATATCCTTGGGAGCGGGCAGCGCAGTCTGGTCGTCAAACAGGACGACAAGATTGTTGGCTTGCTGACGCTGCACAATGTAAAATCCATCCCTTCCTCCGCTTGGTTAACCACGACCGCTGCTCAGGTAATGATACCTGCGGCAAAAATGGTTTCAATTCGACCTG
The DNA here is from genome assembly GCA_963741635.1 of uncultured Chloroflexia bacterium. GTDB lineage: Bacteria > Chloroflexota > Anaerolineae > Anaerolineales > Villigracilaceae > UBA877. The sequence continues at coordinate 369,905 of CAVUIO010000012.1, read as the reverse complement.
AGGCAGACCTGGTGGATGCCCTCGGAGAAATGGACCGGGACGGTGTCAATCAGCTCCCCGTCATGACAGGGGATCAGATTCAGGGTATTCTCGGCAGGGATGACGTGATTAATTTCCTGCACACCATGAGTGAGATCCGACGACATTAATTCCACAATAGGGAGACTAAAATGGATTGAACGCGTGCATTTTTTATGTTTTGAATTAATTCATTTTTTTAGGAGGAGAAAATTATGCCGCAATCATCTCATATTGAAAAACATTTTACCGGTTCTGCGGTGATACGGGACATTGTCATCGGGATGTCTGATGGACTGACAGTACCATTTGCCCTTGCTGCCGGGTTATCCGGGATCGCCAGTTCCACCGCCATTGTCATCACGGGTGGGTTGGCAGAAATCGCAGCCGGGTCCATATCCATGGGGTTGGGTGGTTACCTTGCCGCCAGGAGCGACGCTGAGCACTACGCCAAGGAACGGGAAAACGAACGGCTTGAGGTAGAAATTATCCCTGATAAAGAAGTGGATGAAGTGGAACAGGTGTTTTTGGAATACGGTCTCGAACCGAAGGAGAGCTCCCTTGTCGCCAGGGCGTTGAGTAAGCGTCCTGAAGCTTGGATAGATTTCATGATGCGCTTTGAGTTGGGTCTCGAAAAGCCTGCCCCCAGACGTGCATTGAAGAGTGCCTTGACCATAGCTGCTTCATATATTATCGGTGGAATGATTCCTCTTGCCCCTTATATGTTGATTTCCAATACCGGAACAGCCCTTATCTATTCAGTCATTTTTACGCTTATCGCCCTGCTCATCTTTGGCTACGTCAAGGCACGTTTCACCGGCACGCACCCTGTTCGCAGTGCTCTTCAGACTGCACTGATTGGCAGTCTCGCTGCAGCTGCAGCTTTTGGCTTGTCAAAATTATTTTCCAAGTAAGTAGGAGATACCATGGAATCAAACCATCATAATCATCGTGCAATATTGGAAAGCATAGCTCACCGGGTGATGCTCGAACGAGGGCTTCTCCCTGATTTTTCCAGCGATGCGCTCGCAGAGCTTGCAAAGCTTGATCACCCTGCAACTGCGGAAGAAAATTCTTCTGTAGTTGCTTCTGGTGTTCGGGATTTACGCAACCTTCTTTGGTCATCCATTGACAACGATGACTCGCGTGACCTCGACCAGTTGACCGTTGCAGAGGCATTGCCGGGAAACCGGGTAAAAATTCTCGTCTCGGTAGCAGATGTGGACTCGTTGGTAAAAAACGGCTCGGCAATCGATGCCCATGCCCGTCACAATACCACTTCGGTGTATACCGCCGCTGAAATCTTTCCGATGCTTCCTGAGAGGCTTTCAACCGACCTCACCTCCTTGAATTTTAATGAAGAACGCCTGTCGATCGTCGTCGAAATGATAATAAACGCTGATGGAACTCTACAGGATTCCGATATTTACCGGGGGCGTGTCACCAATCACGCCAAGTTGGCATATAAAAGTGTTGCCGCCTGGTTGACGGGAACTTCAAGCATCCCCGAACCGGTTGCCAAGGTGAAGGGGTTGGATGAGAATCTGCGTCTTCAGGATCAGACTGCCCAACAGATGAAAAACCTTCGTCACACTCATGGAGCCCTGAGTCTGGAGACTGTTGAAGCCAAACCCGTATTCGATGGTGACCAGATTCAGTCCCTTGAGGTGGATGAAATGAACCGCGCCAGGGTGATCATAGAGGATTTCATGGTGGCAGCCAATGGTGTTACCGCCCGTTTTCTTTCCACCCGGAATTTTCCTTCTATCCGCAGGGTGGTTCGCATCCCAAAACGCTGGGACCGGATCGTTGAAATTGCCCGTGATCACAAGTTCGGGCTCCCCGACAATCCGGATTCAAAATCCCTGGAAGACTTCCTCGTAAAAATGAAAGTTGAAGATCCCCTGCGCTTCCCGGATCTTTCCCTGGCTGTGATCAAGCTTCTGGGCTCCGGTGAATATATTGCCGAGCCTCCTGAGGGGATCGCCCCTGGTCATTTTGGTCTGGCGGTAAAAGATTACGCCCATTCAACCGCTCCCAATCGCCGCTATCCTGATTTGCTTACTCAGCGCTTATTAAAGGCAGCCGTAGATGGGAAAGCTGTTCCATATAAAATGGATGACCTCCAACTTTTAGCGACTCATTGTACGCAGGCGGAAGATACTGTCAATAAAGTCGAGCGGCAGGTTGCCAAATCCGCTGCTGCCCTCTTGCTCGAATCCAGGATTGGAGAACGGTTTGATGCAATTGTCACAGGCGCTTCCGAGAAAGGGACTTGGGTCCGCTTGCTGACCGTGCCGGTGGAGGGGAAGGTGGTGAGAGGTTTTGCGGGCTTGGATGTGGGCAATCGGGTTCACGTGCAGTTGACCTCCCTCGATGTTCAGCGCGGATTTATTGATTTTAATAAGGTTGGATGATAATCAAATTCCATGGCAAGCCGTTATGCGGCACCTATCTATCAAAAGGAGACCAATATGAGCAAGCCAGAATCAAGTAGTTCCCCCACTGTGCTTGGAGCAGCATTGCCCCTCGCCTTACCTCCACTTCCATATGCTGAAACCGCATTGGAACCTGTCATAACTGCCAAAACCATGAGCTTTCATTATGGGAAGCATCACAAAGCCTATGTGGATAACCTGAACAAGCTGATTGCCGGAACAGAATATGCCAATCTATCACTGGATAAAATAATTACCAGTACTGCTGGGCAGCCGGAAAAAACAGCGATTTTTAACAACGCCGCGCAATCCTGGAACCATTCGTTTTATTGGAACAGCTTGACTTCGAAGGGTGGTGGTGAACCGCCCGCTGAACTTAAATTAAAAATTGAGGCATCGTTCGGGAGCGTCGATTCATGCAAAAAGGAGCTTGCCAGTACGGCTGTATCACAATTCGGGAGTGGTTGGGCTTGGTTGGTACTGGATGGCACCCTCCTCAAAGTGGTGAAAACTTCCAATGCCGATATTCCCATGACCAAAGGCCTGAAACCATTACTTGCTATTGACGTGTGGGAACATGCATATTACCTGGATTATCAGAATCGCCGCGCCGACTATGTTAACGCAGTGCTCGAAAAACTTATTAGTTGGGAATTTGCCCTGCAGAACATGACCCAATAAACCGCATCAGCAGAATAAATCTGTTGGGGCGAAACTGGTCGTTGGACCGGAGTATCAAGGGGAGCTTTGCCAGGGTGTTTATATCGCAGGTGGAATCCAGAAACCCGTGGTTTGTCAACTCCAGACGGGCTGGATTCTCAATTTACTGGTTATAAGGAGATTTAATATGAAAAAGATCGCAGGTCTGTGGATTGATCATCGCAAAGCGGTGATCGTGATTGTTTCAGAGGTGGGAGAGCAGATCAAGGAAATTACCTCAAACATGGAAAAACACACCCGGTTTACTGGCGGGAATGCCTCGATGGACGGTTCCACGGAAGATGTGCGCGACCGTCAATTTGGGAACCATTTAAACAACTTTTACGAATCAGTTATTGCCATGATTAAAGGGGCAGACTCGATTTGCATATTTGGTCCGGGCGAAGCCAAGCATGAGTTGGTAAAGCGCCTGGAACATGATGGGATGAAAGATTGCATCCTGTCCGTTGAAACTGTGGATAAGATGACCGATCACCAGGTTGCTGCAAAGGTGCGGGAAAACTTCTCATCGTAAAAAATGCTGGCCTCTTGACCTAATACTAAATTCCCTGAGGAATGTCATTGAACATAAAATATACCCGCTAGTGTGGGTATATTTTATGTTCTTTAACCCAATTCCGTGCCGAATACCTTATCCATTTGACTTCTTTCCGGAATGGTTTTTCACCGTACCTCGGGCACACGCAGATCGAGAAAAGTCGTTATCAGGTTTGCAAGCATGGGGAAGGCAAGTATATTGTAGTGTGTCATCCCAGGAAGGACGGCAAGTTGGTTTATCGGTCTGCCGCTCCCGTCCAGGCCTGCATCTTTTTGCCCACCTCCCAACAGTCCGAAGAACTCAGTGACATGTTCCGGTCGCACAGCGTCTGCATCCGCAAAAGTGATCATCACAGGTGCTTTGATCGCTGCCACACCATTTGACCAGTCGTAATCCTGGCGCAACAGGTTCCCCAGCTTGGTAAAAAGGACAGTCCAGTTAACATCAGGATAAAGCTGGGAAAGAGGTGATTCCTTCATAAACTTTCCCGCTTCTGGCCCCATCTGCCCCATACCTCTCAGCACCTCCGGGTAAAACCCCTTTTGCTTGAAGGGGGTGGAAATGAGCACGAGTTTACGGATCATATCTGCGTGCCGAATGGTGGTCTGCAAAGCTACACCACCGCCCAGCGAATAACCCATAATATCGACATTTTCTAAGTTTAGGTATTCTATTAATTCGGCCACATCGTCGGCCATCATTTCATAGCTGAGGGGTCGGTCAATATCAAGTGTCCGCCCGTGACCCTGTAAATGCACGGCGATCACCTGTCGCTTCTCCGCCAGCGACGGAAGGATGGGGTTGAATACTTCGCTTGCACTAACGCCTCCGTGCAGGATAATCAGGGGTCTACCCTCGCCGGATATCTCGTGATAAAGTCTGAGTCCGTTAACTGGTGCGTAACTTTCTAGAATCCGATTTTCTTTTTCAGAGGATTTGAGCATTGCCTTGTCCATGTTTTAGCTCCTTTTTAGAACATGCCATCCCTATTGGGGGAATTGGCAGGCACAGGTTGATCGATACCCCACAGCTCAATAATCTTGCCTCCAAGGAATCGAAAAAGGTGGACGGCTGCAATACCGCTTTCACCTGGACGGGGAACAATGCATGAATGGATCGCCACCATGTCCCCTTCGCCGATTATGTTTTTAATAATCAATTGTTTATTCGGGAACTGGACCTGGTTTTCTTTCATACCATCCTGCAATGCAGGGAATCCCTCCCGGAAAAACGGGTTGTGGTGCTTGCCTTTTATAGAGACATATTTTTCGTATGCTTCGTCGATTTTACCGGCAGCTACCAATTCGAGGAATTGCTTGGCAATTTGTTTATTCTCCCCGGGAATATCAACCGGTTTGGTATTTCTACTAGCTTGGCTTATCTTTGTCATGGAAGTTCTCGCATAATTTCTAAGAACGATTAATATCAATTTATTTTGTTGCCGGTTCGTAATAGATCAATACGTTGCCCGACTTGAACGATTTGGTTTTAATTAATCTCAATTCAATCCGGTTTTGGATGCCTTTCAGGAATGGCTTTCCCGAACCCAGGAAAACCGGGTTCACCATGATTTGGTATTCATCGATCAAACCATGGGGAATGAAGGAAACTGCCAGGTCGGAGCTTCCGAAAATAAACATATCTTTCCCGGGTCGGAGTTTTAGTTTTGAGACCTCTCCAACAAAATTGTCTTTGATAAGCCTGGTATTTTGCCAGTCAGCTTGGGGAAGGGTTTTCGAAAATACAATCTTTTTGAGGCTGTTCATTTTATTAGCTACGATGGGATCGTCCTTGATCGCTTGTGTAGTGGGCCAATACCCGGCCATCAACTCATAGGTTAGCCTGCCAAATAATAAGGTGTCTACAGTGTTAAGTTGCTCTATGGCAAATTCATTAAATTCTTCATCCACGTGATGCCAATCGATTTCACGTTTTGGACCTTCGAAATAGCCGTCCAAAGTTACCATGTTGAATACAATTATTTTTCCCATGGTTTAAGTTCCCTTCCAAGGTCTGCTGCCCAAATCCTGTTTGGGAATTGTTTCAAAGACATGCAGACTTCCATAAGTAGTGAAAATTAGTTGATTCTCCAGGCGAATTATTCGCCTGGAGAATCAATGCCCTCGCCTCACATTGGGCATATTGGGAGATTTTTTTCTATCCCAATTTTCTTCTTCCTGGCGTAAAAAGGTCATTTTGATGACCTCACACACTTTCTTTTCGTCACACCTTCATTTTCAGTATTTGTAAGGGTGGGAGGATACTCCAAGCTGGTTATTTCCTAAGTCCTTCTCTCATTTTCATTAAAACTTCTGCAAATCGCTCGCCAAATTCGTAGGAGCCTTCATCCATTCCGGATTTCACCATTCCATCCCGGTCCTCTACTGACTGGAACACGGATGAATCGGTAACCTTTGTCTTACCGTTCACATCCTCGAAAATAATGGTCTCCAGCAATACGTGACCTGGCATGCCTTCAAACTCAAATGTGGATACCACCCGTTCAGGTCGCTTGATTTCATGATATATCCCGTGAAAACCAAATTCCTTGCCTTCCGCATCTCGTTGTACGAATCTCCACTGTCCTCCGGGTTTGGTTTCCATCCGCTCTACCTTGGTGGTCAACCTTCTTGGTCCCCACCATTGCGGGATCAATTCGGGGTTGGTGTAAAGGTTGAACACTTGGTCACGCGCTGCATCGAACATGTGGGTAATAACAACCTCATGTTTTCCTGGTTCAGCTTTGATATTTGTGTTGCTCATTTTGGTACCTCCTATCATCAATAAGGATTTTTGTCAGAAGAATCGCATTTTATAACCTTTCCAAAAAAATGTCAATATTTACCTAATATATCCAAATTACATGGAGTTAAGAGTTCCTGTTTCCTCAAAACTGATGGTCGGTTTTACCTGGATGGAAAATTGGTCAACTTTTTGGATTTATTTATTGATATTTCATCTTTGTATCATAAAAAATAATCACGACCGACTCGAAAACCTTAAGAAGAGTGTTGTATAATGTTGACACGATTAAGCAAAATTATGCTTTTTCAACATGTTTCAAATGGACTTGTCCTTAGCTGCACTGTTTCTATCTCCCTGCTGGCTCCCTACCACCACCCAAAATTGACTTTGATGTCAGCCAGGATAACTAGCTGGAGGTAAAAATGAAAGATATTTATATAATTGAATCATTAAGGACTCCGTTTGGTTCCTTTGGGGGAGCTTTATCTGAGATCGAGGCTCCGCATTTGGGTGGGACTGTGATTAAAATGCTTTTGGAACGCGCGGATCTCGACCCGGCAGCGATTACCGAAGTGATTATCGGAGAGGTACTCGCAGGCGGGGTCGGGCAGGCTCCGGCGCGCCAGGCCATGCGTTATGCCGGGCTTCCCGATGGTGTCCATGCCATGACTATCAACAAGGTTTGTGGTAGCGGGTTGAAAGCGATTATGCTTGGTGCAGCTTCCATAGCCTTGGGGGATTCTGAAATTGTTATTGCAGGTGGGATGGAGAACATGTCGATGGCTCCCTTTATCTTGAAAAAGGGACGCTATGGCTACCGCATGGGCCATGGTGAATTGCTTGATCTCATGCTCTATGATGGTTTGCAGGATCCTTATACGGGCAGGCACATGGGTGAAATTGCAGACTCGGCCGCCTCGCGTTACGGCTTCACTCGGGAAGCCCAGGATGAGTTTGCCATCCGGTCTTATCAATTGGCTCAAAAAGCTGTGAAAGAGGGGATATTCAAGGACGAAATTGTCCCGGTGGTCAGGAAAACCAAAAAGGGGGAGGAAGTAATCACCGATGACGAGGAACCTTTCAAGGTTGATTTCGAAAAACTTAAGCAGCTGCGCCCTGCCTTCACAAAGGATGGGACCGTCACCGCTGGCAACGCCTCCACGATCAACGATGGTGCTGCCCTGTCCCTGCTCGTGGGCGAAGCCGCGCTCAAGAAATACAGCCTTAAACCTCGCGCTCGACTGGTGGCTTATTCCACCTGGAGCCTGTCTCCTGACCTTTTCCCGGATGCTCCGGTTGGGGCGATTGAGGCGGTATGCGCCCGGGCAGGTATTAAAGTTTCTGATATTGACTTGTTTGAAATCAACGAGGCATTTGCTGCTGTTGCCATGATTGCCATCAAGGAATTGCATCTGGATTTGGCTCGCGTAAATGTCAATGGCGGTGCAGTCGCCCTCGGTCATCCAATAGGTGCCAGCGGGGGTCGCTTGGCGGCAACCCTCGTAAGGGAGTTGAATAAACGCCAGGTCCGCTATGGTCTCGCAACCCTTTGTATCGGTGGTGGCGAGGCGGTGGCTGCCATTTTCGAACGTATCTAGCTGGTTTGGATCCCTTGTTTGGATTTTGGCAGCTGGAAATCCAGGCACTCCTATAATTAGCTTTACTGCCCAGGAGAGAGATATGGTCCAAAATGTTGGCGTTTTGGGTGCAGGACAAATGGGGAATGGGATCGCCCACGTGTTTGCTCAGTTTGGGTATCAGGTAATGTTGTACGATAGTATACCTGGGCAGCTTGAAAAAGCTCAAAAAACAATCCGGCAAAATCTCGATCGACAGGCAAAAAAAGGTGTTATTGATCCGGGAAATATTCAACTCATTGTGGACCGTATCTCTACTGCCAAATCCATGACAGATTTCGCTGATTGTGACTTGATCGTGGAAGCGGTCAATGAGGACGAATTATTGAAGTTTGAGATATTCCACCGGTTGGATGATATTGCAAAAAAGGATGCCATCCTTGCTACGAATACTTCCTCCATTTCGATCACCAGGATTGCAGCTGAAACCAAACGCCCGGATAAAGTGATTGGGATGCATTTCATGAATCCCGTACCGGTCATGCAGTTGGTCGAAGTCATCCGCGGGCTGGCAACCAGCGAAGAAACGTTCCAGGTGATTAAAAGTCAGGTGGATAAACTTGGTAAGGTCATGTCGGTCTCCAGGGATTATCCAGGCTTTATCGTCAACCGGGTCTTGATGCCAATGATTAATGAAGCCATTTTTGTATTGTATGAGGGCATCGCCTCTTCCGAAGACATTGATAGGGGCATGAAGCTCGGGACCAATCATCCGATGGGCCCTCTGGCATTGGCTGACCATATTGGGCTCGACACGGTATTGGCGATTATCTCGGTCCTATATGAAGGGTTCAAGGATCCCAAGTTTCGTCCCTGTCCATTATTGGTGCAAATGGTGAACGCAGGTTATCTTGGGAAGAAATCCGGTCGTGGCTTTTATACGTACGAGACAGGGTAGCAAAAACCGAAGAAATCTTTAGCTTTCCTATTATTTTTATCTTATGATTTGTGGAGTCTGCGGTGGAATATAAATATCTCTTGATCGAAACCGTTGAAAGCATCGCCTGGGTAAAGATCAACCGCCCCGAAAGCCTGAATGCCCTGAACTCTGACGTAATTACATCCCTGCATGAAGCCCTGCAGGCAGTTGAACAGGATTCCTCGGTAAAAGTGGTCGTACTCACCGGGGCGGGTGAAAGATCTTTTGTCGCTGGTGGAGATATCAAGGAAATGGTGGATATGTCCCCCCTGGCTGCACGGGCATTCTCTCGCAGTGGGCAGAATTTGATTGAACTGATTGGAAATATGACCAAGCCGGTTATTGCTGCGGTTAATGGGTACGCCTTGGGCGGAGGGTTGGAGCTTGCCCTTGCCTGCGATTTTATCTATGCCTCTGAGAAAGCCAGGTTTGGCTTGCCGGAAGTTACTCTGGGGGTAATCCCCGGTTTCGGTGGTACACAGAACCTTTCCAGGTTGATCGGACCCAATAAAGCCAGGGAATTGATTTTCAGCGGCAGGCAGCTTTCCGCGCAGCAAGCCAGGGAATGGGGAATCGTAAATGAAGTTTTCCCGGTTGAAGAATTGAATGCAAAGGTTAATGAGATTGCCACTGCCGTTGCCCGCAATGGAATGCTTGCGGTGGCAAATGCAAAGGATGCCATTGTCAATGGCTTGGACATGTCAAGGGAGGACGGTCTCCGCTATGAAAGTGCCCTATTCGCCACATTGTTTGCTACGGAAGACCAGAAAGAGGGCATGCATGCGTTTGTTTCAAAGCGCAAACCTGGATTTAAAAGCAGGTAGATAATGTTGAAGACAGGCCGCCTTCGGTATATTCATGACCCAATTTATCCAGGAGTAACCTGATGGATTTTGAATTAAGTCAGGACCACAAGGTCCTGCAAAGTAGCGTGCGCGATTTTGTGGAAAAGGAAATCAAACCGCTTGCCATCCAGATCGATGAAAATCACAAGATTCCGGACGAATTGATCCAAAAGATCAGCGCTCTCGGCTTGCTTGGGAGTTTCATCCCTGAAACTTATGGCGGGGCGGGACTGGATATTCTTTCTTACGTTCTCGTGGTGGAAGAGGTATCCAAGGCATGTGCTTCGAGCGGAGTATTGATTTCTGCTCACACCTCACTGGCTTGCGATCCAATCCTTCACTTCGGGAATAAATCGCAGAAAAGCAAATTTCTGCCGCCTTTGGCGTCCGGTGCAAAAATCGGGTGCTTCCTTCTCACAGAACCCGAAGCTGGAAGCGATGTGGCGGGAATTGCTACCACCTATCAAAAAGATGGCGACGGATTTGTAATTAACGGCAATAAAATTTTCGTCACGAATGGTGGCTTTCGCGGGACCGGGATTTTATTTGCCTCGATGGATCGTAGCATGAAACATAAGGGAATTTCCGCCTTCATCGTGGATCTGGAATCAGATGGTGTGGAAATTCTGCGAAATGAAAGCAAGTTGGGAATCCGGGGCAGTTTCACCACTTCCTTTGCGATCAACCACCTGAAGGTACCCGCTGAGAACCTCCTCGGCAGTGAAGGTCAGGGTTTCAAGATTGCCATGGAAACATTAAACGGTGGTCGTATCGGGATTGCCGCCCAGGCGCTCGGTATTGCCGAAGGCGCTTTCGAGAAGTCCCTGGCATATTCAAAGGAAAGGAAGCAGTTCGGTCATCCCATTAGCGAGTTACAAGCCATACAGTTTAAACTGGCGGATATGTTCACCCGCATTGAAACCAGCCGGCTCATTGTTTACCGTTCAGCCTGGCTGAAAGAAAATCAAAAAACCTTATGCTGCTGAAATCGGCGATGTGCAAATTGCACGCCTCCGAAACCGCCGCATACGTTACCAGGGAAGCCATCCAGATCCATGGCGGTTATGGGTACGTCACCGAGTATGAGGTGGAACGCATGTATCGCGATGCCAAGATTACCGAGATTTATGAAGGCACCAGCGAGATCCAGCGTCTGATTATCTCAAAAGCACTTTTATCCTGATCCATCGGAGAAAAACCATCATGATATTATACCAGGGAATTCTATTGGAACGTCGGGCATGGTGTACTTATCCCCATGTTTACTTTCACTGCGATTACTGCCGCAATTTTGATTTACGGGTTTATGAGGCGGATCCGTATTTACCGCCAGGGGAAGCCCTTGCCTCGGTTGGACCACCTTCCCACCCGCATTCTCCGATTGGTTAAAAGGGGTTTTGTTCAGCTTAGGGTCATGATTGTTAAGGCGCCCGGGGATTACTCACGCTCTCCAATTCTGGGGCATGCTCCTGCTCTTGCTCGGCACGATCATTGTCATGATCCAGGTTGATTTTACCCAGCCATTATTGAACATTAAGTTCATCCATGGCACTTTTTACTTGATATTTTCAATTGACGCTCGATATTGCCGGCGCGGTCGTGGCGAGTCATGTTGTTGGGATTCCTTATTCGTCGGTTTATTTATAAGCCGAAAGGACTCGCTACTATTCGGGATGATTACTATATTTATGGGATGCTCTTCGCCATCCTGGTCACAGCCTACCTGGTCGAAGGCGCACGCATGGCTGTCACGGAAGTCAACCAGGATCCGTATCTCGCTATGTTTTCTCCAGTCGGCTTGTTGGTTGCCCGTATGTTAATTGGACTGGGTGAAACCACCTGCTGCGAATTGCATAAGGTACTCTGGTGGGTTCATTTCTTCCTGGCTGATGAGTCTTATCGCTTCGATCCCCTTTACCAAGTTGCGCCACCTCTTTACCACACCCATTAACTACCTGTTCGCTGACTTGAGGGAGAAGGGCAGCATCGACACCCTCAATTTGGAAGCCGCCGATGCTGACAATTTCGGTGTCGCCAGGCTGGCTGACCTGACCTGGAAGGATATCTACGATGCCGACGCCTGCACAAGTTGCAAACGCTGCCAGGATCGCTGTCCGGCTTGGGCCACTGACAAGCCCCTTTCCCCGATGAAAGTGGTGCAGCAGATCGGCGAAGTTGCATTTTTGCACCCCGAAGCAAACCTGATCGATACCGTTACCAAGGATGTCCTCTGGGCTTGCACCACCTGTTATGCCTGTCAGGAGATCTGTCCGGCTGATATCGAGCATGTCAACAAAATATTGGAAATGAGACGGAATTTGGTTCTCATGCAGGGCGAGTTCCCCGGTGGGGAGGTGATGACCGCAGTCAATAACACCGAGGTCAATGGTAACCCCTTTGGACTGGCGTTTGCTAGCCGGGGTGACTGGGCTAATGGACTGAATGTAACAACAATGGCTAATGGCGGTCCGGTGGATATTCTTTATTTTGCTGGCTGCTATGCCTCTTTCGATAAACGCAACCAGGATGTGGCTCGCAACTTTATTAAGATCTGCAATGCGGCTGGGATAAAGGTTGGCATCTTGGGCAAGGAAGAAAAATGCTGTGGTGAGCCTGAGCGAAAATTGGGTAACGAATATGTATATCAGACCGTGGCAGCAGAGAATATTAAGAAGATAAAAGGGTACGCCGTCAAGAAGATCGTCACCACCTGCCCCCATTGTTTCAACACCCTGGGAAGGGATTATAAGGATTTGGGGTTGGATGTGGAAGTCGAGCATTATTCGACATTCTTGGATCGCCTGGTAAAAGAAGGCACACTCCACCTGAACCGGCAGGAGTTCGATTGCACCTATCATGACTCGTGTTATATCGGCAGGTACAAGGGGATTTTCCAGGAGCCTCGCAGTATTCTTCATTCTGCTGGCGGTACCATTATGGAAATGGCGAAGAAGGAAGAAAATAGTTTTTGCTGCGGCGGCGGTGGCGGCAGGGTTCTGGCTGAAGAAAAGCTTGGAAGGCGCATCAACGTGGAACGGGTGAAAATGGCCCAGGCTACTGGTGCCCCTCTTATGGTATCCAATTGCCCGTTCTGCCTCACCATGTTTGAGGATGGCATCAAGACCGGCGGCATGCAGGATAAGATCCGCGTCCGCGATCTATCCGAGATAATTGTAGAAAGGATTTCCAGCTAAAGATGCAGCTATATAGTGTCTTGAGCAATGAGTTTAAGTTGGATGGCGGCGCCATGTTTGGTAACGCAGCCAAGGCGGTCTGGGAACATTGGCTCCCTGCCGATGAAAACAACCGCATCCGGCTGGCAACCCGTGCCTTGCTGGCGATAACCAGCAAAGAGACGATCCTTTTCGAGACCGGCATTGGGAATTATATGGAACCCAGGCTGCGTGATCGCTACGGCGTCATTGAACCAAAACACATGCTCCTGGAGTCCCTGTCCAAAAAGGGGATTTCGCCGGCAGATGTCACTCATATTATTTGCTCGCATTTGCATTTTGACCATGCGGGCGGGTTGCTCGGCTCCTGGCAGGATGGCAAGGAACCTAAGCTCTTGTTCCCGAACGCACAATATTATGTCGGAGAAGAGGCATGGGAACGCGCCAACCATCCGCACCCTCGCGATCGGGCTTCTTTCATCCCTTTTCTTCAGGAAAAACTTACCCGGAGTAAACGTTTGACGCTGGTAAAGAAAGGGACCGTTTTCTCTTTCGATGAATTTGAACTCCGTTTCATCCGCAGCGATGGGCATACCCCAGGTCTTTTGTGTTCTGACCTTCTTTTCGGGAACGATCGCCTGGTATATGCTTCGGATCTTATCCCGGGTAGATTCTGGGTTCACATTCCTATTAGTATGGGATATGACCGTTTCCCCGAGTTGCTTATCGATGAAAAAACTGCCTTGCTCACGTCGATGGCAAAAGGAAACTCCTGGCTGTTTTATGTCCACGATCCTGATTTTGCAGTCTCCCAGGTACGTTATGACGAAGAACGCAAAACTTTTGTCGCAGTGGATGCTATAAAAGACTTGGCAATTGGTACGAGTTGAACCTTTATTGGAGATTTTAATGGCTGAAAAGAAACGCAAGGTTGACCTGAAAGAGGCGCTTTCGCAATGGGAGAAATCCACGCTGGCGAACACTCTGAAGCGCGCCCCCGAACGGCAGGATAAATTTATAACCGCTTCCTCGGACGAGGTGAATTGACTTTATACCCCCCTCGATCTGCAGGGTCTTGATTACCTGGATGAGATCGGTCTTCCGGGAGAATATCCCTATACACGCGCCATCCATGCCACGGGTCAACGCGGGCGTCTTTGGACGATGCGCCAGTTCGCTGGGTTTGGTTCTGCGGAAGAGTCCAATGCTCGCTACAAATACTTGCTCGATCAGGGCAGTGGCGGACTCTCGATTGCATTTGATCTCCCCACCCTGATGGGCTATGATACCGATAGCCCCGAGGCTTTGGGCGAATTCGGAAAGTGCGGTGTGGCGATTAGCTCCTTGAAAGACATGGAGATTCTGTTGGCTGATATTCCCCTTGGGAAGATATCCACCTCCATGACCATCAACTCTCCGGCTGCCATCCTGTGGGCCATGTACATCGCCGTGGCAGAATCTCAGGGCGCTTCGCAGGCTGAATTACGCGGCACCCTTCAGAATGACATTCTCAAGGAATACACTGCCCAGAAGGAATACATTTTCCCACCGGAACCGTCTATGCGGCTGGTGGTGGATACGATGGAATACGGGTCGCAGCACGTCCCGCAGTGGAACACCATATCCATATCCGGCTACCATATCCGCGAGGCTGGCAGCACCGCTGCCCAGGAACTCGCCTTTACCCTGGTCGATGGCATGGAATATGTCCGCTGGGGTGTTGCCCGCGGCATGGATGTGGACGAGTTTGCCCCGCGCCTTTCCTTCTTCTTTAACGCCCATAACGATTTTTTTGAAGAGATTGCCAAGTACCGGGCTGCCCGTCGCATTTGGGCACGCGAGATGCGCAATACTTTCAAGGCGAAGAACCCGTTGTCTTGGCTGATGCGCTTCCATACCCAGACTGCCGGGATGACCCTCACCGCCCAGCAGCCGGAGATAAACGTGGTCCGGGTTGCCATCCAGGCACTGGCAGCCGTCCTCGGCGGTACCCAATCATTGCATACGAATTCGATGGATGAAGCCCTTGCGCTCCCTTCGGAGAAAGCTGCCACCATTGCATTACGCACTCAGCAGGTGATAGCAGCCGAGTCGGGTGTCGCCAACACGATTGACCCGCTCGGGGGATCATATTTTGTTGAGGCGCTCACCAGCCGTCTTGAGACTCAGGCTCGGGACTATTTCCGGCGCATCGATGATTTGGGCGGCGTCTTGCCCGCAATTGCCAAAGGTTTCTTCCAGCGGGAGATCGCCGATGCCGCCTATATCTACCAGCGTGAGATCGATGACCTTACTCGCACGATCGTCGGTGTGAATGATTACGTCGATAAAAATCCCGTCCCCATCCCTCTCCTGGAATTTGACCCGGTCGGATATTCCCGCCAGGTGGACCGCTTGAAAAAACTCCGCAATGAACGTGACAGTGGACGTGTCGGTCAGGCTCTCGACCACCTCCGTCTCGCGTGCCAGGGAACGGAAAACACCATGCCCCATTTGCTCGAGGCAGTGCGCGCTTATGCCACGTTGGGAGAGATTGTGGGAGTGATGAAGGCTGTCTTCGGTACTTATACCGAACCTACCTGGATATAAACTTTTCTCAATCACTTGAACTGTTGTAATCTCGGGTGTTGCTCGATTGACGGTCAGGAGAAGCACCATGAAAATACTGGTATGCATAAAACAAGTGCCTGATATGGAATCCAGGTTCAAGGTGAACAGTGAGGGGGTCTGGTACGATGAACAGGATCTCGCCTTCAAAATGAACGAGTACGATGAATTCGCGCTTGAACAGGCGGTCCGGGTTAAAGAGCAGGTGGGAGCCGAGGCTGACGTTACCGTCCTTTCAGTCGGTCCTTCACGTGTTGTGGAAGCAATTAAAAAGGGACTGGCGATGGGCGCCGACCGTGGAGTTCACATTAAGGATGATCGGGCATGGGAGAAGGATCCCTGGCAGATCGCTTCTGTAATTGCTGCCTTCTCCAGGGAAAAGGGTTACGACCTGATTTTCACCGGGCTGCAGTCTCAGGATCGAGGCTCGGCTCAAGTTGGTGTAATCTTGGGAGAATTGCTCGGTTTTTCCTGCGCCACCACGCTGGTTTCCTTCGAATTAATCGGCAATGTTGTGACCGCCCGGCGGGAGCTTGATGGAGGCATGTGCGCCGTCCTCAAATTTAAACTCCCGGCGGTTGTGACTTGCCAGCTTGGTTTAAATACTCCCCGTTATCCAACTTTGCCAAATATTATGAAAGCCAGGCAAAAGGAGTTGCTTGTTTTTCCGGTTGCGGATTTCCTGGTTGAAGAAAATCTCGTGGTCACGGAACGCATGTACCCGCCCGAGAAGAAAGGTCACGGATTGGTCTTGGAGGGCGATGTAAATGAAATGGCTGACAAATTGGTCGGCATTTTGAAGGAAAAGACTGCGGTGCTTAGGTGATTTATATGGAGACCCCTCGATGAAAGCATTGCTTGTTGGTGAATTCCGGCAGGGTCAACTTCTCGAATCCTATTTAGAACTGGTAGCCTTTGCTGACCTCTTGGGTGCAGAAAAGGTCATGCTGCTGGTTGGATCTGAAACGGCCGCCCCGAAATTTCAAGGAAAAATTTACCTTGCCGATCCCGGGATTTTCGGAGAATGCAATCCGGACCAACACAAGCGGCTCATCCTGGATGTGGTTCAAAAGGAACATGTCGACAATATTATTTTCATCCATTCTCCTTATGGTTGGGACCTTGCTCCCGCGGGTTGCTGCCTCTTTGAAAATTGCCCAGGTCTCGGAGATCATCGGGGTTAAGGATGGCAAATTTGAAGTGCCGGCTTGCAATGGCAAACTGCGCAGGCTGGTCGCTCCTCGATCTTCTCGGGCTGTTCTCACCCTCCAATCCGGGGCCTTCAGCTCACAGGAAAACCCTGTCGGTACGCCTCAATTCGAACGGGTTTCCATGGATGTGGGTAGTCCCCGGGTGGAATTTCTCGGTTATGAAGCCGCAGAAAAAAAAGATGTGGATCTGGCGAAATCCGAAGTGATCGTCAGCGCCGGGCGTGGCATTGGGAAAAAGGAAAACGTGGAAACGATCGCTGCCCTGGCTCGGGCTCTTGGTGGGGAGTTGGGTGCCACCCGCCCCGTGGTGGATTCCGGCTGGGTGGAACACACCCGCCAGGTGGGTAGCAGTGGTCAGACTGTCTCTCCCAAGCTTTACATTGCTTGTGGTATTTCCGGTGCCATCCAGCATATTGCCGGGATGAAACGATCGGGCTTTATTGTTGCGATAAATAAAGATAAGGATGCCCCCATCGGTGAAGTCGCGGATGTGCTTGTTGTTGCGGATGTATTGCAGTTCGTGCCCGCGCTAGTGGCTCGATTAAAAAAATGATGGACGCCGGGTTTGCCATTTCCCGGGTCTGGGTAATATCAGGGAATTGTCTCCAGTGCCTGGTGAACGAGGTGACTATGGATCTTGAATTGAACCAGGAACAAAAATTGATCCAGGATACCGCCCGTGAGTTTGCTTCCGCCGAACTTGAGCCGGTTGCAGCCCGACTCGACCAGGCTGGCGACCAGGAAACCTTTCTTGCCAACCTGAAAAAACTCGCCGGGTTGGGTTTTATGGGTCTGAACATCAAGGATGAATATGGCGGCGCCCAGGCTGGGATGGTGGCTTTCAGCCTTGCTGTGACAGAAATTGCCCGGGCGTGTGCCTCCACTGCAGTGACCGTTTCCGTCAATAACCTGGTCTGCGAAGTGATTCAATCGGTTGGGACCGAGGTCCAGAAGAAAACCTATATCCCCAAAATATGTTCAGGCGAATTCGTTGCCGGTAGTTTTGCCTTGACTGAACCGGGTGCAGGTTCTGACCCGGCTGCCATGTCCACCTCTGCCGTTCTCGATGGGAACGAATGGGTCTTGAATGGTACAAAACGTTTCATTACCAGTGCGCCCTATGCCGGGATATTTGTCGTTTGGGCAGTGACTGATAAGACTGCACCCAGGGGCAAAGGGATTAGTTGTTTCCTTGTACCGGCCGGCACACCCGGGCTGGTCATTGGCAGGGCCGAACAAAAAATGGGACAGCATGCTGCTGCCACCAATGAGGTCATTTTGGATGGCTGCCGCATCCCGCAGGAAGCCTTGCTCGGAACCCTCAACGGTGGCTTCCGGGTTGCAGTGGGGGAACTCCTCGGTGGGCGGATTGGTATCGGTTCCCTGGCATTGGGGGTGGGGTTGGCTGCCATGGATTATGCCACCCGTTACGCCCATGATCGGGTCCAGTTTGACCAGAAGGTCACCAAATTCCAGGCTGTCCAGTGGATGATCGCGGATGCCTACACCGAGCTGGAAGCCGCCCGCTTGCTTCTCATGCAGGCCGCTTTCCGTGAGGAACGTGGTCAATCCTTCACCAGGGAAGCTGCCATGGCAAAGTTGTTCGCCACCGAAGCCGCCAACCGGGCTTGTTATTCCGCCCTCCAGATGGCGGGTGGTTACGGCTATTCCAGGGACTTCCCTTTGGAGCGCTACGCCCGGGATGTTCGCGTTACCTCGATCTATGAAGGCACCAGCGAGATACAGCGTACCATTATTGCCCGGGAAATATTAAAGGAGATTTCACAGGGATAAATAATTAACCAGTTATTGATCGTTAAACAGCATCCTGTTGGGTGCAGCCATTGTTTTTTTCCGCCGTTCCAGGAAACACGGCGTAATCTCTTAGCCAGAGGAATATAGGAGGCACACATATGCGGCCGGTTTATGTTGTTTCGGGAGGAGTGTCGAAATTTGCTAAAGCCCGCCCCGATAAGACCTTTCCGGGCCTGGTAAAGGAGGCTTACGATTATGCCCTTGCCGATCTGGGGATTGAGCATTCCCAGTTCTTTGAATTGGTGGACGGCAGCGTGGCCTCCTACTTCTCCGACCATTTCACCCGCCAATTGATGGCCGGCATCATGGTCCAGGATTACCTGGGGCTGTGCCCCAAGCCGTCCCACCGGGTGGAGGGGGGCGGAGCCACTGGCGGCGATCTGTTTCCAGGAAGGATGGAAGGCGGTCGCTTCCGGCTACATGGACATCTGCCTGGCGTTCGGCTTTGAGCAGATGAGCCACGTCGAGACCTGGAAGGGCAACGAGTTCATCGCCCTGGCCTCGGATATTTCCTTCGATTACCCCGTGGGCGGTTTTTATTCCGGTTATTACGCCATGATGGTTACCCGCCACATGGCGGAGTTCGGCACCACGGTGGAGCAGCTTGCCCACGTCTCCGTCAAGAATCACATCAACGCCTACCACAATCCCTACGCCCAGAAACGCCAACGCTTGACCATTGAAGATGTGCGCTCCTCGCCGATGGTGGCCTGGCCGCTGACGCGCAACGATATTTGCGTGATGAGCGACGGCGCCGCCGCCGTCATCTTCTGTTCGGAAGATGGCCTGGCGAAACTGGAAAAGGCTGCCGGCCATCGTCTCCCCCGCGTGAAGGTCGGCGGCATTGGCCGCGGCACCGACGCCATGCGCATGTCCGACCGTCCCCACCAATCTTATGACGATTTCTATAAATACAACGCCCTGCCCAACGAGTTGAATGACGATGCCCGCGCCTATTACAAGAAACTATGGAAAAAGGGATTCCGCTATCCGGGCGTCCACTCCTTCCGGGCCGGCCGGATGGCTTCGCGCGAGGCCTACAAGAATGCCGGCATTACCGATCCGCTCAAGGAGATTGACTTTGTCGAACTGCACGACGCCTATACCTCGTCCGAGGTTCAGACCTATGAGGATATGGGTCTGTGCCGTTACGGAGAAGGCGGTCCCTTTGCGGCCAGCGGCAAGACCTTCATGCCGGGAATTGATTATGGGCTGAAGCTGCCGGAAAAGCCGGTCTGCCCGGTCAATCCCTCCGGCGGACTGATCGCCTGCGGCCATCCCGTCGGCGCGACCGGGCTGATGCAGGCCGTCTTTGCCTTGTGGCAGCTTCAGGGGACGATCAAGAAGCATTTTGGCGACGCCGCCCTCCAGGTCCCCAAAGCGCGGCGCGGCGCCATTCACTCTCACGCCGGAACCGGCACGTACGTGACCGTCAGCATCCTGGAACAGGAAAAATAGGAGAAAGCCGCCATGTCCAAAAAAGGTATTTCCAAGCGAATTGAAGATAATCTGGCAGGGACGGTCGTTTTCGGCGTTCCCTTTCCCACCGGCGACGATCTCTCGGCCTTGAAGCAGATGTCGCCCATCGTGGTCAAGCAGCCTTACTCGATGGACTACAACTACTCCTACGGTCAGGATTCCCCTTCTTCGCCGCCCTGGCGAATGGACGCTTCATCGTCTGCCGCGAACCGCAGAGCGGCTACACCTATGCCACCCCGCGCGGCCACGACATGTACTCCGGCCGCGAGACCGAGTGGGTGGAGATCAA
Source organism: uncultured Chloroflexia bacterium (assembly GCA_963741635.1). Classification (GTDB taxonomy): domain Bacteria; phylum Chloroflexota; class Anaerolineae; order Anaerolineales; family Villigracilaceae; genus UBA877. The sequence goes on along the minus strand of CAVUIO010000012.1, from coordinate 349,471 downwards.
GCCCGAGGGCCGGATCCACGCCTTCACCGTCTGCCATTTTGGGTCGGAGGCTTTTCTGCCGGAATCTCCGTTCGTGCTGATCCAGGTGGAATTTGAAGAATGCGACACCCTGTTCCTGGGACGCCTGATCGGCGTTGACCCGGACGAGGCGAACATCGACTGGATCGGCAAAAAGGTTCAGGGGCGGTTCCTGCGCAACGCCAAGCTCAAGCCGACGGATATTTACTTTAACCTGGCAGATTAATGGATAGACCCTTTTTCGCTGGGAATTGTCGATGATCGTTGCCGGCCCTTCCTTTGCGAAGTGGCGATCAAAGTTGCGGATGGGTCTAAAGAATCTAATGCAGGAGAATCGCATGAGTGATCCGATTGAAATTAGCGGCGAACTCATCGGCTGGCATGATCCGGATGAGAATCGCCAGTGGGTGCGGGAAAACAAGTCCCGGCAGCTTGCCGGACAAGCGCACCACGGTGGCGGAAGCCATCCGCAAATATGTGCCGGATGGCAGCCTGCTTGCCATCGGCGGCTTTGGGCACATCCGCATTCCCATGGCGCTGATCTATGAATTGTCCGCCAGCGCAAACGCAACCTGACCGTGATCGGCAAGCCCGCCGTCCACGACATCGACATTCTCATCGGCGGCGGTTGTGTCAGCCGGGTGGAAGTGGCTTATGCCTTCGGCCATGAATTGCGGGGTCTGTCGCCCTGCGGCCGCCGGGCGGTCGAGACCGGGCAGGTGAAAGTGACCGGCGAGATCAGCAACGCCGGCTTCCAGTGGCGCTTCCTGGCAGCGGCCATGGGTGTGCCTTTTATGCCGGTGCGCTCCATGCTGGGCACCGACACCATCGCCACAGTTCGGCCAGGGTGATTGAAGACCCCTGGAGCGGCAAGCCGATTGGACTTGGTTCCCGCCTGCTATCCCGACGTGGCACTTTTCCACGTTCACCGCTGCGACCGGTTTGGGAATGCACAGATCGACGGGATCATGGTCGACGACTTTGAGTTGGCGCGTGCCGCCCGGCGGTTGATCATTACTGCCGAAGAGATCGTTGACCATGAATTGATCCAGGCTCAACCCTGGCGCACGGTCATCCCCTTCTACCTGGTGGATGCGGTCATCGAGGTCCCGTTCGGAGCCCATCCCACCGAAATGCCCGTCAACTTATTATTTTGACGAGCAGCACATCGCCCACTGGCTGGAGGTATCCAAAACGCCGGAGGGCACCAGCCAATACTTCGAGGAGTATGTATTTGGCGTGCCCGATTTCGATGCTTACCTCGAAAAAGTCGGCGGCCTCCGCAAGCTCACCAGCCTTAAACAGTTATGAAATTGCAGCCGGATCCGCCTTCCTCGGGGGAGGGTGCCTCATGACCGCGGAAAATCGGTACAACCTGACGGAATTGCTGGCCTGCGTGGCTGCCGCTCTTCTGGAGAATGGCTGCTCGGTCTTTGTCGGCACCGGTCTGCCCCTGGTCGCAGGCATGCTTGCCCAGCGCACCCATGCCCCGGGTCTTCTGATCATCTTCGAAGCCGGCGGCATCGGGCCCCAGGTGCCCGCCCTGCCCATCTCTGTGGGCGACTCGCGCACCTATTACAAGGCTTCTGCCGCCTCCAGCATGCACGACGTGATGTCCGCCTCCCAGGCGGGCTATGTGGATTACGGCTTCCTGGGGGGCGCGGCCATGGACTGCTACGGCAATGTCAACACCACCGTCATCGGTGACTGGGACCACCCCAAAGCGCGTCTGCCCGGCAGCGGAGGCGCCAACGACGTGGGTTCCTTTTGTTGGCGCACGATCTACCTGATGCGCCAGCAGTCCCCGCGCACCTTCGTCAACAAACTGGATTTCATTACCACCCCCGGCTATCTGACCGGGCCTGGCGCCCGCGAGCGCGCCGGGCTCCCTGCCGGCACCGGACCCTATCGCGTGATCACCCAGTTGGGAGTATATGGTTTTGACGATGCCACCAAACGCCTGCAGTTGCTGGTCCTTCATCCCGGTGTGACCGTGCAGCAGGTTCAGGAAGCCAGCGAGTTCGAGATCCTTATCCCGGACCATGTCGCTGCCAGTCCCGAACCAACGGCCGAGCAATTCCGCATTCTGCGGGAAATTGACCCGCTTGGGATGGTGATTGGCAAATGAATATTTCTCGAAGCTTGTTATGGATTTCTTACAGGAATTTCCCCTTTGTATAGCGAACGGAATGCAAAATTAGGGTTTGCAGGCGCAGAGCGACTGCAAACCCTAATTTCGCTCATCTGCCCCTTTCCGAAGGGAAGGGGGCAGGGGGATGGGAGTGGAGATTGATATCGTGATGGGTTATACATGAAAATAATAAATACCTTGGAGGTGTAACATGGATTTCCAATTTTCCGAAGAACATCTCTTGATCAAACAAACCGTGCGGGATTTCGCCGAGAAGGAAATTGCTCCACTCGCCGAAGAGATCGACGCCACCGACAAGTTTCCGGCCGACATCTTCAAGCGCATGGGCACCTTGGGCTCCTCGGGATCCCTTTTGCAGAAGACTATGGCGGCTCGGGCGGGGACTACCTCAGCCTGCTGATCGCCCTGGAGGAAATCGCGCGTGTGTCCGGCTCTTGCGCCATCATCCTGGATGCCCACACCTCGCTGTGCTGCGAGCCGATTTACCTGTTCGGCACTGAGGAGCAGAAGAAGAAATACCTGCCTCCCCTCCTCAGCGGCGAAAAGATCGGCGCCTTCGGGCTGACGGAACCCCAGGCCGGGTCTGACGCCGGTGCCACCCGCACCCGCGCAGTTCGCGACGGAGACCAGTGGGTCATCAACGGCCAGAAACAGTTCATCACCAACGGCTCCCTCGCCGATGTCCTGGTGGTTACCGCCAAGACGGACCCGGACAAAGGCACCCGCGGCATCTCCTCGTTTATCGTCGAAAAAGGGACCCCCGGCTTCCAGGCTGGACGCGACGAAAAGAAGATGGGGCTGAAGGGCTCGGTGACCTCGCAGCTTTTCTTCGAGAACTGCCGCATCCCCGCTGCCAACCTGCTGGGTAGGGAGAATGAGGGCTTTAAGCAGTTCCTGACCACGCTGGATGCAGGCCGGCTGGCCATCTCTGCCATGGCGGTCGGTCTGGCCCAGGGGGCTTTTGACCGGGCGGTCGCGTACGCCAAAGAGCGGGAGCAGTTCAACCAGCCGATCGCCAATTTCCAGGCCATCCAGTGGATGATCGCCGACATGGCCACGGACATCGATGCCGCCCGCCTGATGGTCCACCGGGCTGCCTGGCTGAAAGGGCAGGGGTCGTCCTTTTCGAAGGAGGCCGCCATGGCAAAGTTGTTCTCCACCGAGGTGTCGGAGCGCGTTTGTTACAAAGCCATCCAGATCCACGGCGGCTATGGCTATGTGCGGGATTACGCCGTCGAGCGCATGTACCGCGACCAGCGGCTGTGCGCCATCGGCGAAGGTACCAACGAGATCCAGCGCCTTGTCATCGCCAGACAGGTATTAGGCCTCAAATAAAATGGATCACCCGGCATTTATTTACCGGGTGATGATTTTCTTTTACTTTTTGTTCCCTTTGGATTGAAAGACTTTGGGCGGATAAATATTTAATTGCTTCTCCTTCATCAATGCTTCCACCGCCCTCCACGGCGATATCTTGCGCTGCTCCAAGCTGTCCACCATTTTTTTATAGCGGGTATCGGGGATAACCTCATGGAACTGTTTCACCAGTGTTTCCGTTAGCAGCCCTTCCAACTCTGACTTCCAACCGGGTTCTATCCCGGCGACCCCATTCCCCGCTCTCATGCAGGTGGTCTGCATGTTTATCGATGGCCAGGATTAATTCCGCTACCCCGGTTCCGTCCGTCGCGATCGTTCGCAGGATGGGGGGCACCCATAAAGTTGTGCTTACCGGTTTACTTTCAGGGGTGATCATTTCCTGCCCGTGATGCCGGAACACTTTCGCCACTGGGTGAGCCAGTCCCATCATCCCTTTTAGCGCTCGCTCTGTGTTTTCCACCCCTTGCAGGTCGGCCTTGTTGACCACCAGGATATCTGCAATTTCAAGGATTCCAGCTTTTATCGCCTGGATTTCGTCGCCCAGCCCGGGCGATTCCACTACCAGCGTGGTGTGTGCCAGCCGGGCGATATCCACTTCCGTTTGTCCCGCCCCTACTGTTTCGATCAGGATGACTTCGAACCCGGCTGCATCGAAAACCTGCACCATGGCAGCGGTCGCCTGCGCCAGCCCGCCCAGGGAGCCCGCGCGACGCCATCGAGCGGATGAATACCCCCGGGTCGCCTGCCAGGTCGCGCATCCGCACCCGGTCTCCCAGCACGGCTCCACCGGTGAACGGGCTGGTCGGATCAACTGCTACGATGGCAACCTGTTTGGGGTTTTTTCCGGCGCGAATATGTAGCGCCATTTGATTTACCAGGGAGGATTTTCCGGTGCCTGGGGCGCCGGTCACGCCGATCAGGTGCGCTTTTCCGGTGTGGGGGAAGAGTTCATCCAGCATTTCCCGGCCTGTGCGGGTATCGTTTTCCACCTCGCTCAGCAGGCGCGCTAATGCCATGCGCTCGCCGGATAAGATTGGTTCGATATTTGGTTTTACCATTGCTTATTTGGAGGTTTGAAAGGACGCGCGAATTTCGTTGACGATTGCCTCGGTCGATGCTCCCGGGCCATAAACACCCGTCACTCCCATTTCTTTAAGTCGAGGCACATCCTCATCCGGGACGATCCCTCCTACGAATATTTTGATGTGTTCCTGCCCATTGGCTTTGAGCAGTTTGAGGATCGGGGGTATGAGAGCCATATGTGCACCTGAAAGGATGGATAGTCCCACAACGTCCACATCTTCCTGAAGTGCAGCCTCGGCGATCATCTCGGGGGTTTGCCGCAGCCCGGTGTAGATGACTTCCATACCGGCATCCCGCAAGGCGCGTGCCACCACTTTGGCCCCCCGGTCGTGTCCGTCCAGTCCAGGTTTCGCTACCAGTACACGAATTTTTCGTTCAGGCATTGTTTCCTCCGAAAAGGATTCTCTCCCCGCATTATACTTCCCGATTTAAATAAAATTTGCTTATTCTCCAAAAATAGACCGCTATCAAATTCTCCACCCGGGTCTGGATTGTCAAGAATTATTAGACCTCCGCTAAAACGATCCCATATCCTCCGGCAATTTTCCTCTCGGCATTTTTACCGGTGAAGTAGATTTGTTTTAATCCATTTGCATCCATATCTCGTATCTGCCGGAATCCTCGCTCATTGAGGAACCTTCCGATAGATCCCTCTTCGACCCCAAAAGTCAGCCCTTCCCCCGTCATGAACCGGTAGCGTTTCATGCTGCTGATTTCACTTTGCTTTTGAGTCCCGTCTAACACCTGACGATAAATGTAATCGAACACGATTGCACTGCTCGGAGTTGAGTTATTTACAACAAACTTGAGCGTGTCATCCACTGCTTCGTTCGTCAGGTACATCGTTACTCCCTGCCAAATATACAGTGTCATTAATGTTTGATCGTACCCTGATTCCGCCAGTCTTTTTTCTAAGGTCTGGGTATTGAAGTCCACTGGCACAAAGGTTACATGGGAGGGGATCGTCCCGAATATCTTTCGCAGCTTGGCTTGTTTGTCTGCCTGGGTCGCAGGATGGTCCACCTCGAAGACTTTTACACCGTCCTTTAATTTTTCGAAACGGTAGGCTCTCGAATCAAACCCGGCTCCCAGGATTACCAGTTGTTTCATTCCCTTGTTGATGAAATCCTGAAGGACGTCGTCGATGTACCGGTCCCTCGCGATCAGGAACTCTCCCACTCCTGGTCCCCGCCACCCGGCATAACCGCTCCGGATAAAGAAAGCCATGCTGGCATACAGCCAGCCGGGCACGAATCTCCGTGCATATGGATCGAAACAGATTCTTTCGTCTTCCGGCTTTTCGCTTTCAACCCCGCGTGCGATCGCGATCCCTGCCGCGGTTAAGCTCGATTGATTTTTCCGCATGGTGCATTTCCTTTTTACCATATCCCGGGAATTAATTTACTGGTTTTACCGGCAAACGCCCGGTATTCTTCCCCGAACTGCCCTGCTAGCAATCGTTCCTCCACCTTCATTCGGAACGCCAGTCCCGGAATGAGTAATGCCGGGATTGCAGCTAGTCCGATAAGGCTGGAGTACCCGATGCATAAACCCAGTGCCATGATGACGAAACCAGTATACCCCGGGTGTCTGACGAAGCGGTAGGGTCCGTCGGTGATAAGCATATGACCTGCAGTTACCCTTAAGTATCCCGAATACATTCCCCCTGCAGTCATCCTTGCCCAGGCCCGCACCACCAGCCCCGATAAGATGATGACTAGCCCGGTCAGTTCCATCCCTATTCCACGCGGCAGGACGGTGGGCAGGAAAAGAAATTCGAGCGGTGGTGCGAAGAAGACCGCTAGGAAACCGGGCAGGATCCACCAAAAGGATCGGTTGCCATTTTCCGTTCGCCTGGTCCCTTCTCCCTCCCGGGTGCGCCAGAAATAGACCACCCCGCCTGCTCCATAGGCTATGCTGGTTGCGAACAGGAACCATCCTAGGAAATTCGAAGCGGTTGTTTCCAATGCCAGCAATGCCAGTAAGATTGCAAGGGCATTACCGGCAACTAGCAGGAATATACGCACGATCACATGACTCTTCATCTTGTTCCTCCTTGGATAAACCTTCGGATACCCTTGATCTTGACACTCTCCGCGATCAGGATGCTTGCCAACCCTGACAAGACGATCACCACGGTTTCCCAGCCGTTTATCGGTGCGAATTTAAATAGATTGCGCAGGAAGGGAGTCGTCAACACGATCGTCAGGAAAACGATTGCACCTCCCGTTACCCACCATAAGGCTTTATTGGGGATGCGCATGGTTTTAAGAATGGAATATTTCCATGATCGGTTGGCGAAGATTAACCCCAGGTTCCCGATTACCATGCACACAAAAGCCAGCATGCGCGCTACGCTCTCGCCGTAGCCTTGCTTTAGGATGATGGCATAGATGGCGGCTACGACCCCCAGGATGCCCAATCCTTGGATCAGGCCCGAAAGGATCATGCCTCGACCGAAAAGAGGCTCTTCCAATTTTCTGGGTGGTCGCTGCATGATATCCGCTTCATCCTGCTCGCCTTCGAAGACAATGGAGCAGGCCGGGTCGATGATCAGTTCCAGGAACAGTATGTGTACCGGCAGCAGCGCCAGCGGCCAGCCCATTAGTACCGGGATGAGCGACATCCCTGCAATCGGGAGATGGACTGAAAAAATAAACGCCATGGCTTTCTTGAGGTTGTCGAATATGCGCCGTCCGGTGCGCACCGCCTGGACGATGGAAGCAAAGTTATCGTCCAGGAGCACCAGCGCAGCTGATTCGCGTGCCACGTCAGTTCCGCGTCCTCCCATGGCAATTCCAATGTGGGCGGCTTTTAGCGCCGGGGCATCGTTTACGCCGTCTCCTGTCATCGCCACCACCTCGCCGTTGGCTTTCAGGGCGGTTACGATCCGTAATTTCTGTTCTGGCACCGCCCGCGCGAAAATACTCACGGATTTGATTCGCTCTTTCAATTCTTCATCACCCATCTTATCCAGTTCATCCCCGGTTATGATCTGGTCTTCCGGTTTTAACCCAACCTGCCTGGCGATGTTATTGGCCGTTCCGGGATAATCACCGGTGATCATGATGATCCGGATCCCGGCGCTTTGACATTCTTTTACCGCCCCCGCCACCTCGGGACGTACCGGGTCGGTCAGTCCCACTAGGCCGATGTAATTAAATTCAAAGTCGTGCTGGCCCTCAGGAAGGAATTTATCCTGGAAGGCAGCCTGGGCTACACCGATTACCCGCAGGCCGCGATCGGCCATTTCATTTATGGCAGTTTTTAACTCTTTCTCGCGCTTGGGTGTGAAATGGCACAGGTCTGCAATTGCCTCCGGCGCACCTTTTGCTGCGATGACATAACCTATTCCGTCCTTTGCTCGCCATACGTGCGACATGGCCAGCAATTTTTCAGAAAGAGGGTATTCACGCACCAGTTCCCAGTCCGCATGGAGATGTTCAGTATTCTCCAGTGTGCGTCCCCCCAGTTCCTTCATGGCCTTTTCCATTGGGTCGAAGGGATCGTCCGGGCTCGCCAGGATGCTGTACTCGACAATTCGGTGGAACGGTTCAGGCAGGTGAGCCTGTCTTCCATCCATGTCAAGGGATTCATTTCCCACGGATAGTCTTGTAACCGTCATCCTATTATGAGTGAGCGTCCCGGTCTTGTCCACGCATAACACCGTGGCGGCTCCCAGCATCTCCACCGCGTGCACGCGTCTGGTCAGGACGTGTCGCAGGGAGATGCGCCACGCACCCAGTGCCAGGAAGATGGTTAGGACCACCGGGAACTCCTCGGGCAGAGTCGCCATTGCCAGCGTGATACCCGCCAGGAATCCGTTCAGCCAGTCGCCGTGTGTCAGAGAATAGACCACCACCACGATTGCGCACAGGCTGAGGCCGACCAGCGCAAAATTCCGAACTATCTTGCGGGTTTGGACTTGCAGGTTGGTGTCCTCTGGCTCGAGTATTTGCAGCGCCTTGCCGATTTTACCGATCTCGGTGTTCGCTCCCGTTGACCTGACCTCGGCAATACCCTGCCCCTTGATCACCAGGGTGCCCGAGTAAACGAACGGTTTGTCATCTCCCCCCGGACGTCCCATTTCGGTTTGCCCGTCCCAGGATCTTTTGCGTACTGCTACGGATTCTCCGGTTAACAGCGATTCGTCCACGCTGACATTGGTCGCCGTGAGCAGGACGGCATCCGCTGGCACCCGGTCGCCTTCTGAAAGCAGGATGATATCCTCCCGCACAACTTCTCTTCCGGCAATGCGCTGTTGCTTCCCATCCCGAATGACCAGAGCCCGCGGGCTGGAGAGGTCTCGCAGCGCCTCTAAAGCCCTTTCGGTCTTTTGTTCCTGGTAAAAAGTGATGCTGATGATAACCACCACGAAGCCCATCAGCATCAGGGCTTCTTCCCGGTCTCCCAGGAATAGGTAAAGCAGCCCGCAGGCGATCAGCATCAGGAACATCGGTTCCTTCACCACCTCCACCAGGATATGCAGGAAAGTCCGCTTTTTTGCAGATGGGAGTTCGTTATACCCGTCTTCAGCCAGGTTTTCCATTGCTTCCTGTTCGGTCAATCCTTGAAGGATAGTCGCATTGAAATTCTCAGTCATTATTTTCTCCATTACTCCGTTGTGGTACCTTTCATTGTTAATCTATAAGGTTGATCTTCTTGTATATCGACTTTAACCGTTTCACATAAATACAATTTTGTCTCAGCTGCCCTTGCTGTTGAAGGAATCGCTGTAAATTAATCATGTTGGCGCGCTGAAAAACGCCGGCATCATCAATGGATCTGTTGTTGCCCTTCAGGGACAACTATGCACTGGTTTGGAACTTGGGAGGGGGGAGCTGGGGCAGGGAAACGGTCGTGATGCAATATATCGCCGCTGCCGTGATGGCAGGCAATAAATTGTTGGTGGGGAAAGTACTGTTTGGTACGGATGGCACGAAATTATCCTCGGAATGTTCGAGCGGATCTTGGGACTGTTCTCCGTCCGTGTTTACTTCTATATTTCCTGGCATAATCGTGACACCGGCGCTCTCCGCCGCGAAATGGAAAGCCAGGGCGCATATGCATGGCACGACCACCAGGATATTAAATAATGCTCGCGTGGATGGATTATCCATAACGGATGTGTTTTACGCCTTCACCGAACAAAGAGATGATGTGTTCGTCTTCAATCCGGTAATAAACCTCTTTGCCGCCTCGCCTGGCAACCACCAGTTTCATTTGCCGCAAGCTGCGCAGGTGGTGTGACACGGCGGACTCGCTGATCCCCACCATTTCTGCCAGTACGTTGACATTTAATTCTTGCGTGGTAAGTGCATGTAAGATGCGTACGCGGCTGGTGTCGCTGAAGGCGCGGAAGAGCTCCGCCACGTGCGCCGCGGTGTGTTCGTCGAGGATGGTCGCGGGCTCTGCTTGTTCACTCATATAACACCTGAATATATGTTCATATGTTTAATATAATGGAGTTTGACGTATTTGTCAACACGAATCCGGAAATATCAAAAGGAATATTTGTCTTACGTCTGAATGGTGTTGTGGGATTAATTTCATCCTGCCTTGTTCATTTTTCCCCCGGTTCTTGGTTTTCAGCCCGTTGACGAATAAATTGAATTGTGCGAGAATGCCATTGGGTATCATTTATGCAATCAAAGCCCTCCATCCTCCTGGTTGATGACGAAACTGCCATAACGGACAACTTGACTCCGTTCCTCAACCGTTCTGGATTCACGGTTACTGTCGCCTCGAACGGAGAAGAAGCATTGCAAAAGGTCGACTCCGCCCACCCGGATCTGCTCATTCTGGATGTATTAATGCCCCGTCTCGACGGTCGTGAAGTGTTGCGCCAGCTTCGTCAGGCTGGTAATTGGACCCCCATTCTCCTCCTCACCCAGGTGGGAGAGGCTGGCGAGCGCGCCATGGCTTTGGAGGAAGGCGCCGATGACTATCTCAATAAGCCTTTCGATCCTCATGAACTCGTTGCTCGCGTTCGGGCGGTCTTGCGGCGCGCCCAGCCTGGTCAGCCGCCGTTATCCGCAGCCGTCCGCCTTGCCTGTGGTGCATTGACCCTGGATCGTGCTTCCCACCGTGTCTGGATGGAAGAAAAAGAACTTATCCTCACACCCAAATCTATCATGCTTTTGGAATATATGATGACCCACCCCGACGAATTGGTCTCCCGCGACCGCCTTTTGGATGTCGTTTGGGGCTGGGATTATCCGGTTGGCACCCGGGCTGTGGATACCCGCGTCGCCGAGTTGCGTCGTGCGTTGGATGACGATCCGGGAAAGCCGTGTTTCATCGAGACTATCCCCGGGCAGGGTTACCGCTTCGTCGGCACAGTGGAAACCCGCCCATGAAAGTCGGTCGCTGGTTTATAGTCATGGCGCCAGCGTTGTTGGGTGGGGGATTGGCGCTCTTTTTTTTCCTTTCTTACGATTTATCCCATGATCACATCGTCTATTTGCGTGCCGACTTGGGGACCCTCTCGCTGGTCCTTGGCTTGGTCCTGTCTGGGTTGGCGGCTCTGGTGTTTGCCTTGTTGGCATGGTCGGCTCGTACCCGCATCCATGCCGAGACCGCCGCAGCCGAGGACCGCCGTCGTTTCCTTCGTCGCTTGGACCACGAGCTAAAAAATCCGCTTACTGCCATCCGGGCTGGCTTGGCTAATCTAGCCGAAATGCCTTCAGGAGAACCTCGCCAGGAAGCTCTTACCAGTGTTGAGGCTCAGGCGCTGCGTTTAAGCCGCCTTTCTTCCGATTTGCGTAAAATAGCAGAGTTGGAAGTTCGCCTCGTCGAGCATTCCCCGGTGGATGTTCAGCAGTTGCTGCGGGATGCATTTAGCATGGCACAGGATCAGCCTGTTGCGGCAGAACGCAACCTGAATCTGAGTATTCCCCAGGCTCCCTGGCCTCTCCCTAAAGTTCGCGGCGACTTTGATCTCTTGCTCTTGGCTGTCCATAATTTGTTGGAAAATGCCTTGAAATTCACCCGCCCTGGAGACACACTCGAGTTGCGCGCCTTCGAGGACGGCTCGGAGATCGTGATCGAAGTTGCCGATACCGGTCCGGGGATTCCCGAAGACGAGCAGCCGCATGTGTGGGAGGAACTTTACCGCGGCGAAGCTGGGCGCGGCATTCCTGGCAGTGGGTTGGGACTTGCGCTTGTACGCGCTATTGCCGAGCGCCACAATGGGCGCGTAACCTTGCGCAGCCGTGTGGGTCAGGGGACGGTTTTCAGCCTGCGCCTGCCTGCTGGCTGAACCCAACCGGTCACGGATTGGTTACCCCCTGTTTCGAAGATGTGACTTGTCTGCCATCCACCTGGAACATGGATATACTATGATATGAGGCATATCCCATCCAAATTAGGAGGCCCCATGAAATCCCGCGTTATATCAGCAGTCCTCATCCTCGTGTCCATTGCCGCTTGCAACGGCACCCTCGAAGTTGGTCTTGAACATTCCCCGGTCAATGTTCCGGTTGTGGATGCGATTTCCACTTCCACCCCTGTACTGGTTTCCACCGCTACCATGGTTCCATTGGCACCTGTCGTCACCCCTGTTCCCACGGATGCCCCTGTTGCTCACACTGTGCAGATTTTCCTCATTGCCGTGGACGATAACGGTCAGTCCGGCTCTCTGGTCGGGTGTGGCGACAGCGCGGTCTCGGTCCAGGTGCAGACTCCTCCCACTTCGCAGGTGTTGCAGGCTGCATTGGAGGCGTTGCTGTCAATGAAAGATCAATTTTATGGTCAGTCGGGACTTTACAATGCCCTCTACCAGTCGGACCTCAAGGTGGATTCCATTAACATCGTCGCTGGCAAAGCGAGTGTTTACCTGTCCGGCACCCTCCTCATGGGCGGCGAATGTGACACGCCTCGGGTCCAGGCTCAGCTTGAGCAAACTGTCCTTCAGTTTCCCACGGTCACGGAGGCTGACATCTTTATCAACGGCAAGCCTCTCGCCGATGTTCTCTCATTGAAAGGTTAAACCAGGCTGTTCATATCACCCGCGGTAAATCTAAAAAATCCGCCTCCATTGGCGGATTTTTCTTTGTTATTGTTTTGTTTCGTGGTCATGGCGGTGGTGCAGGTCGGGTGAATGTGGATGGTCGTGCTCGAGTTCGCTCGTGCTGGTGCTCGTGTGAATGTGAGCCGTGCACCAGCGGAACACCTTCCCCGCTGTCGTGCATATGGTGTTCATCTGGATGGGAATGTCGGTGGTCGTGGAACATTGGTTCGTGGATATGATAATGGACGTGGTTTTCGGTGAGCATCAGCCAGGCACCAGCCACCATTACAGGTAGGGCTGCCCAGAACAGGAGCTGCGGTTTTTCGCGCAGGAGTATTAGCGATAAAATGACTCCCACAAATGGAGCAGCCCCAAACAGGGTGCTGGTCCGCGCCGCTCCTAGCGATCTCAAGGCGGAAATGAACAACTGGATGCTGATGCCGTAGCTGATCGAACCCAGCAGCATCGCCAGGACGCCAATATTGAGCGCCGGCAGGGGTTGCCTTAGGATCAATGAAAGCACCAGTGAAAATGTCCCTGCCCCCAGTCCCTTGATGCCTACGATTATGAGCGGGTTTTTAGCGGAGATATGCCGGGTGAAGTTGTTATCAGCTCCCCATAGGAAGCACGCGCCGATTACTCCCAGCGCTCCCAGGGTAAATCCCCAGTTGCCGCCTGTCCAGGTGAGCACAATGCTTGCCAGGGTCACCAGTCCGATTGCCCAACCGATCCGGCGGTCGATCGATTCCTTGAAAAACGTAATTGCGATCAGCGTGGTTGCCACGCCCTCGAAATTTAACAGCAGAGACGCGGTGGATGCTGGAGTTCGTTCCAGCCCCAGCAGCAGGATGATCGGTGCCCCAATTCCGCCTGCCAGCAGTGCTCCTCCCAACCATGGGATGTCTCCGCGGCTGAGTCCGGCTTCCACCTTCTGGCCTCTGTGTCTGCAGTCCCTGGAATAGGAGCATCAGGAAAGCGCCTGTTCCGCTTCCCAGGTACAGGAGTGCCGCCAGGGGAACGGGTTGCACCTGCCCCAGTAGCAGCTTGGAGAGAGGTGCCGACGCGCCGAACAACACGGCTGCCAGTAGCGCTTGCACGGCAGGATATACTCTGGGGCTCATCTACCAAACCTCACAGGATTTACCCCTGGTTGTCACCATGGGAGGCGCTGCCACAATAAAGTTCCGGTCGTATAACCTTCCGGTCATTTCTTCTCGGATGCCGCCTGCATCCGGCACCATGCATACAGCCCATCATACACTTCGAATTGGGCCTCCAGGTTTTCCAGGTCGTCCGGGAACCGCAGGCTGTACCCGCTGGCGATGGCTTCCAGCCCGTGCGCGATCGGGTCCTTGTCGATATCTTCGGACACATCCGCCGAATGGACGATTTTCGCCAGCCGCAGCAATCCCGGTTCCTTCAGCCCATACTTAACGATAATGGACTCAAACGAGCAGCGTCCATCCTTGTGCCCGAGCTCCACTCCGGGTGCATCGAACGGGATGGCGCCGGTTTCCTTGACTGTTTTCTCGATCTGGCCGGTTGGCACAAACAGGAACTCTGCGTCGCTGTCAATAAACCGGGTGATCAGCCAGGGACAGGCGACGCGGTCGACGTGAATGTGTGAACGGGTGATCCATTTCATGGTTCTCTCCTTTATTGCAATATGTCATTCCGAACCGTCGTCAGTTGATAGAGGTACAACAGCCCTTGCTCTTTGGGGATCTTATCGTTTGGCAATTTATGGAGCCGGCTGTCTCTCTTCCGGAGGTTTAAGCGCCTTGAAGTTTCGATACAACACCAGGTCATATATTATCTTTAGTCCACCGCACAGGTAAAATGGGACGCTGAACAGGCTGGGGATGGAAAGTAGCAATCCGCTTAGCGATGGCGATAGTGCCGCACCCACTGACCGGGCGATGGTCGTCACGCCCGATGCCGCCGATCGTTCGTCCGGTGCCACAACAGCCATCGTATACGATTGTCGCGTCGGCACGTCCATCTGTGAGATCGAAAATCGTGCCAGCAGGAAGGCAATCGCCAGGGGCAGGGTGGGCATCAATGGCACCAGCATCAGGAAAATGCTGGATGGGATGTGCGTGGCTACCATCGTATTGATCAGTCCGAATTTTGCCGCGATCCGTGCCGCCAGCAGGGCGGATATTCCCGCCAAAATGTTGGCACCGAAAAATATGCTTCCCAGCACTCCCTCGTCCACTCCAAAGCGTACCCGGAACCAGTAAGCCATCAGGCTCTGGATGACCAGCCCGCCTGCAAAGGCATCTATTGCAAACAATCCTGATAGTTTGGCGACCACCCCCGTGATTGGTGCAGCCCCAGCGTGCGGCGGATCGGTTTCAATTCCCGCGCCGCTTCGATTGCCGGGGATAGGATTGAAAACAGTAACATGAGTAATCCCCCTGCAATCGCATATCCTGTCAGGATGATCCGGTAGGAGGCCAGTGCGCTCCAGCCGCTGGATTGCAGGATAGTTGCCAGCCAGCCTCCTCCCAGGGCACCCGTCGCAGTTGCGAAGGAGCCCGCCAGGTTGTACCAGGCAAAAACGGATGTGCGCCGTTCGTCTGGGATGAGTTGCGTCAGGGCGGCCTGCTCGATGGACAGGAATGGGCCGATTTCATTGCCGCTCGGGCTGATCACGCCGATGATCGCTGCGGCTGTCAGCAGGAGTGGGTTTCGGGTTAGCAGGAAGACTATCCCGGCTCCCACCATCAGCACGGCTCCCAGGATCAGCGACCAGCGTCGCCCCAGCCTGTCAGCCGAGGTCGTCAGCCACAGGGATATCCCTGCATCGCCCGCCAGGGTTAACGTAAATAGCAATCCCACGCCGCGCTCGTCCAGTCCGACTTCGATAAGATAAAAAGCCAGGATGACCGAGAGGAAGCCGTAAGCGAACAGGCGGATGATTCGAGTTGTAAAAAGGATCGGGATATCACTGCGCTTCATTCCGCAAGTATAGCCGATTTCCAGTTCGCGTCTTTGTCCGCCAATATCGGAAGATCCATTCGCGTATTGCACCCGGGTATGACGATAAATTTCCAACCACCGCCTCTCCTCTTCTTAACCTTCCTTGGAGACCATGCTTCGATATCGGTTTCCACATTTCAAAAAAGGAAGCTGCCTGAAAGGGCAGCTTCCCGGATTCCTTTTTGTGTTTTCTTCGAGGGTTCTATAGATCGAATTTACGATCTTAACCGTTTGTGGTTTGGGTTAGCGTCATTTGCACTTGTTGTGTGGACCCGTTCCGGTTGAACACCACCGTCACCTGGTCCCCAACTTTGAAGCTGAACAGGATGTTGATGAACGAATGGTTCGCATCGATCGCGATCCCGCCCACGCTGGTGATGATGTCGCCGTTTTGCAGGCCGGCTTTGCCGGCAGGGCTGCCTGAGGCCACACTGGTTACATACGCTCCATATTGCACCGGCAGGTTATATGCGCTGGCAATGTCTGGGGTGATGGGTTGGATGTTGACTCCCATATATGGACGGCTGATATAGCCGCTTTGGATGATCTGGTCGGCAACCGCTGCCGCGGTATTGATCGGGATGGAAAATCCCAATCCCTCTGCCACGGTCCCTGTCCCGCTGTTGCGTACGATCATGGAGTTGATACCGACCACTTGCCCGGCCAGGTTGACCAGCGGCCCGCCTGAGTTGCCCTGGTTGATCGCCGCATCCGTTTGGATCAATCCGTCGATCGTGTACCCATTTCCACTATCGATCGACCGGCCTGTCGCGCTGATCACTCCCACCGTTACGGTGTTCTTGAAGTCGCCCAATGGGGATCCGATCGCAATGGCTGTGTCACCCGGTGTCAGCACATCCGAGTTGCCCAAAGTTGCCACTGCGGGTATCTTCCCGGAGACCTTCAACACGGCGATATCCGAATATGGATCTCCGCCCACCAGGGTGGCCGGTTCCGTGGAACCATCCGCCAGGGTGATCGTTATTCCTTGCACACCGTCGATGACGTGGTTATTGGTCAGGATGTAGCCTTTATCGGAAATGAATACTCCGCTGCCGCTGACCGTTTGCGCACCCGTCATGCCGAACTGCGACATTCCGCCTTGGGATGGTGCCGCTGACGGTCACTACCGCCGGGCCTACCATTTAACCGCTTGCGTAATGGTTGTTTGTATGTCAGTTGTGTTTAAGCTAAGCGGTGCCTGCGCCGGGCTGTTGCTGGCTTGGATGACCTGTTGAGAGGGGGAGGATGCCGCCGCGCTGGCTGGCTGGTTCAAGCTGACGGTTCGGTAAACCACCACCCCGCCTACCGCTGCGCCCGATAGGGCTGCTACACCGGCGAGCATGACGACCAATATAAGATAAACGATTCGATTCCTGGTCATGGAAAACTCCTTGTTTCTGGAATTTAACGATTTTGTTTAATTTCTATGCGCGTATTTTAGGACTTCAAGATGAATTGAACATGAACAGTAATGGGCAATTTCAGCTGATAAATCTTTCCTCTCTGAGAAATTTACCTTCAATAACAACACACCCGGACATTCATCTGGAACGAATAAAATAGAACAGGGATTTTGCGATTTGTGCAATATCCCTGTTCTGATGGAAATTATTTCTTATTCCGCAGCTTCAAATCTCACTTCAAAACTAGTACCAGCTCCCGGGGTGCTCTCCACGTACACCTTGCCCCCATGGACTTGTGCGATCCATTGCACGATGGAAAGACCCAGCCCGCTTCCGTTGGGTGAATTTCCATCCCCGTCTGTCCCGGCTTCCCGTGTCCGTGCCTTGTCAACCCGGTAGAAACGGTCGAACAGGTGTGGGATGTGTTCGGCTGCGATCCCCGGACCGTTATCTGACACCCGCACCCACGCCCTCCCGTCTGTCGCTCCTGTTTCCACCCATACCCGTTTATGGTCGCCCGTCGAATATTTGATTGCGTTCTCGACCAGGTTGCTCAGCATTTGCAGTAGGTACTGGCGGTCCCCCAGGATGCGTGTCTCTGGCAGGTTCCCGGCTTCTAACGTGACCTCGTTCCGGGTTGCCAGTGGTGTCAGTCGTTCCAGGGTGTCCACCACCACGTCGCTCAGGTCTAGGTCTTTTTTCTCGATTGTTGTTTGTCCTGCATCCATCCGCGCCAGTGTCAACAGGTCGTTCACCAGGCTGGTCATGAAGTCGTTCTCGCTGTGGATGATGCTAATGCCTGGCGGTATTCTTGCGGGGAGCGTTTCGCGCTGCGATCGCCCGGCTGGTTTCCAGGTTGACGATCGTCAGTGGGGTGCGCAGTTCGTGGCTGGCATCCGCCACGAATTGGCGCTGGCGCTCGAAGGCAGCCTGTAAGCGTGCCAGCATGGCATCGAAGGTATTTGCCAGTTCTCCCAGTTCGTCTTTGCTTTTCGAATTGATCCTGCCGGCTCAGGTCTGTTTCGCCGATGGTGCGTGCTGTCTGGGTGATTGTCTTTACCGGTCGCATCGCCCGGTCCGCCAGCCAGAAACCGCCCGCCAGGGCGATCAGGATCGTCAGCAGGCTTCCGCCCACCAGGGTCAGCAGAAACCGGCGGACCAATGCATTCGGGTCGAGGATGCCTCCGAAGATCAGCAGGTAATTGATCCCCATTTGATTCTGGACCGGGGTGATGATGAAAACGTAATTCTGGTTGGTCGGGCTTGTCCAGTAAAAGGTGGGCGACTCGCTTGTCCGTGGGGTGCTTTGCAGCCCGGCTGATACGATTTGGATTACTTCTGAAGGCGGGATCGGCCCCTGGCTCGTCACCACTTGCTCCGGTCGGGCTCACCAGGGTAAAAACGTCCGTGTTTAGCAGGATGCCCTTTGGGATTGAAATTTGATCGCTGCCTTGTGCCAGTACGGTCTGGACGTTATCCACCACTCCGGTTATCCGGCGGTTCAATTCTCGGATGGCTTCTGCCTGCAGGTTGCTTGACTGGGTGTAATACAGGAACCCGCTGAACGCACATAATATGATCGCCAGGATGATTGTGAACCATAGGACGATCCTGAACCGGATACTGCGGAATACTCTCCCGAGCTTTTCTCCAAAAGCCGGGGTCTTTTAATCGACCGTCATTTATCCTCCGGCACTCGCAGGCGGTACCCCGCCCCCCGCATGGTTTCAAGTAATTTAACTTCGCTGCTGATCGTCGATCTTGGAGCGTAAACGGCGGATATATACGTCCACCACGTTGGAGGCGATCACGTGGTCGTAACTCCATAAATGTTCTTCCGCCATCTCCCGTGTGATCAGGTGGTTGGGGTGTCGCATGAGGTATTCGAGCAGGGAGAACTCTTTGGCGGTCAGTTCGATCGGCTTCACCGTCTCGCTGGACGGTGTGGGTGGCCGGGTCCAGCACCAGGTCTGCCACGTGGAGTGACCCCGATTTGCTCGGGCTGTCCCGCCGCAGCAGGGCCCGAATGCGGGCTCGCAGTTCGTCCACTTCGAAAGGCTTGACCAGGTAATCGTCGGCTCCGCTGTCCAGCCCTCGCACCCGGTCATCCAGTGCATCCCGCGCAGTCAAGCATTAAGATGGGGTGCTTATCCGCCGGTTCCGCAGTTCCCGGCATACTTCCATTCCGTCTTTTCCCGGCAGCATGATATCCAGGATGATGATGTCATAGCTTGAAATGAGCCCCATTTCTTCGCCGTCCAGCCCGTCGTAAGCGGCGTCCACGGCATACCCGTCCTCTTCGAGCGTGATCCGCAGGCTTTCGCTCAAGCGTCTGTTGTCTTCAACCAGCAGGATGCGCATCTTAATCCTCCATCTGGTTCTTTTCCGAATAAATTGTAGCACGCAAATATGACTGTGTGATGAACGCAACTTGAGGTTCGAAATTTATTTTATCTCTTGAATCTTCTCTCATTCATTTTGAAACACCTTTGCCATTTGATCCGCTAAAAAATAGGAATGCGGAGGCTCACTTTGCCGAACGCTTCCCCATTTTCGCAACGAAGCCCCCTTCCCGTCAGCTCAAATCTTGTTCTCATGAAACCTTTGGATTTACGGGAAGGGGGTTTGGGGATGGGTAACTTTTCTCCACTGATGGGACGGATTTGCACCTATTTTTTCGATTATGACAATTCATCTTGTATTCATCTTCGTTCTGTATACTCGCCCCAACCTTATTGAGGAGATATACCTATGAGTAAACAATTTGGTGCCTTGATTGGCAGCTATCCTTATTACCGGTGCGATTGTCTTGTCCATGTTTGTGGTTGGTGCAAGTGCCATGACCAACCAGAACGGGGTGGCCGTCTCTAATTCTCCTGCCGCCGCTGCCTGCGGCGGCCTCGACCACTGCCTCCTCTTCTTCCACCTCCGACCAGGCGTTGATCGCCCAGTTGCAGGCACAGGTTGCCCAGTACCAGGCACGCGAGCAGCAGTATCAGGCCGCCCTCAATAGTGACAATCAGCAGTTGATCCCAGGTTGCCTCGCAGACGCAGATGATCCAGCAATTGCTCGACATATCTTCAGCAGCGTGGCATCATCTCGATTGACAGCCAGGGCAATATTTACGTCAACGGGCGTTAGGAGGGTCATATGAAAATATTCAAGTCGGCACTCCATTATTGGATCGCCATTGTAAGTGTATTGAGTTTCCTGGTTGGCTGGGGCATGCTGGCTCATTCGCTTAAACCGGTTTCGGCAGCCTCCCAGGTCTCTTCTCCAGATACCTCCTCCTTGCCGGCTTTGCCCCCCATCCAGGCATTTGGAGGTCTTTCCGGGAGCGGAGTCACCGGCAGCAGCGGGTTGAATTTAACCGCCCCCAGTAATCCTCCCTCATCCGTATTTCCAAGGCTCCGCTCGGGTGGTTCGTACTAGGGTGGGTTACCAGCATGGAAACCTTTTCTTTTCGTGCCATGAACACGGATATCTTGCTGGCTGCTCTCGGCACCCCTGGACGCACAGCTCGGAGGGTTTCGAAGAAGCGCGGCAGTTTTATCCAGGCCAGTGAAAGCCGCTTCACCCGTTTTTCTGAAGAGAGCGAACTCTCCGCCCTTAACCGCTCTGCGGGAACGCCTTTTCAGGCTTCACCGGATCTTTATTCGCGTGGTCGCCCTGGCGCAGCATTTTTATCACCAGACCCGCGGCCTGTTCGATCCCTCCATTCTGCCTGATCTAAAACGGATCGGGTATGACCGCAGTATGGACCTTGTTCGCCAGTCAGGGTTCCGTTCCCTTGTTTGAATCTCTCCTCGCCGGTGAGCATCCCTCCTTTAGCGAGATGGATCTTGATGAAGCCCGGGGCATGATTTTGCTGCCCTCGGGGATGTCCATTGATCTGGGCGGGATTGCCAAGGGTTGGATTGCCGAACAGGCAGCTAGTATCCTTTCCGATTATTCATCCGCCTGCGCTGTGAATGCTGGCGGGGATATGTTCCTGGTCGGGCTTCCCGAAGGGCGAGGCATCCTGGCCTGTTGCCATCGAAGATCCGCTCCAGCCCGAAATTGACCTTGACCACGCATTAATGTCGATCCCGGCGCGGTTGCCACTTCCGCCGTGACGAAACGCGTCTGGAAACAGGGCGAAAAACAACGCCATCATCTTATCGATCCTCGCACCGGTGAACCCGCGCAGTACCGACTGGTTGAGCGTGACGGTTATTGCACCGCATGCCTATGAGGCCGAGGTATTTGCCAAGGCTCTTCTCATTGGCGGTCCGCAGGAATCCGAAGATATTGCCCGCAACGGGGGCACCCGCTTTTCTTATCTGGCAGTCGATCAGGAAAGGAAGATCTGGGGAAATCAAAATTATTTGGAGAATTTATATGTCAACCGATCGCTCTAAACAGCCTTCAGGGCATCCAAAGCAGCCTGAAGCTTCCGAACCCCCCTCTTCATGGCGGGTGATTATTAGTGTTTTCGCCACCTTGTTCGTTTTGGTGCTTATCTTTTTGGTGCCCTTTTTTCGATTACCCCCTCCGGGCAGGCGCTGGGACAGTGGTTTAGCTGGTTGTTTGCCCTGAATAGTGTCCAGCTTTGGTGGTACGTTACTCGTGCCAGTGGGATTATTGCCTATTTGCTTTTATGGTTTTCCATGGTGCTTGGGACTGGGGGTCACCAGTAAATTTTTCGATCATTTGCTTGACCGTGTCTTTACCTACGATTTCCACCAGTTCATCTCCCTTCTTTCGATTGCCTTTGTCGTCCTGCATGTTGTCGTTTTGCTGCTTGACCGTTACCTGCCTTATTCCGTTTGGCAGATCCTGGTACCGTTTATCTCCCCTTATCGTCCCATCTGGGTCGGGATCGGCGTGATCGCCTTTTATCTCATTATCCTGGTCACGGTCACTTTTTACATTAAGAAACGGATTGGGATGCGTGCCTTTCGTATCATTCACGTCCTGAGTTTGCTCGGTTATGTGGGCGCCACCTTCCATGGCATCTACGCCGGTACCGACTCTGCCCTGCCGTCCATGATGCTCCTTTACGAAGGGACTGCCCTCGTGGTGGTCTTTCCTTGACCGTCTTCTGGCTGGCGTTGTTGGCGCTGAAAAAACGGGAAGCCCGCCAATTGGCCTTGGCTGCTGCCCGCTTGCCCCGCAACCGGCATGCCGGCGCCAGGTAAATATCTCATTCATTTATGGGTTTTTGCCCCTTATGACGCGAAAACAGGGGAGCGGAGGCGCACTTTGCCGAACGCTCCCCTGTTTTCGCAACTT
This sequence comes from uncultured Chloroflexia bacterium, assembly GCA_963741635.1. Lineage (GTDB taxonomy): Bacteria > Chloroflexota > Anaerolineae > Anaerolineales > Villigracilaceae > UBA877. The sequence goes on along the minus strand of CAVUIO010000012.1, from coordinate 327,164 downwards.
CGCCCCCTTCCCGTATGCGCAAATTTGGTTCTTATGAGTAATTTGGATTTACGGGAAGGGGGTTGGGGGATGGGTGGTTGGTGGAACCATCCCTTCTGGATACCCTGCCGTGGAACGTCTTTGCCAAGTGGTACGCGAAAACAGGGGAGCGGAGGCGCACTTAGCCGAACGCTCCCCTGTTTTCGCAATGAAGCCCCCTTCCCGTATGCGCAAATCTGGTTCTTATGAGTAATTTGGATTTACGGGAAGGGGGTTTGGGGGATGGGTTGTTAGGAAAGTATCCCTTCTGGTGGATACTCTGTTATTGGTGTACGTGTATGTATCATTTTGGGATATGATAAACATAAAGCTGCCTCTATGGCAGCTTTATATTCACCAGCTTATTCCCATGATATCGGCTGCTGATCTTCCACTGAGCACCAGTTCAGCCATTATTCTCATCGGTCGGTCCACGTGCCGGAAAAACATCCGGTACCCCTCGCACAGATAATTTATTCTATTCCCCTCCCCTGGAATTTCCACGAATCGGTTGCGTGGGCATTCCCCTTGGCAGGCAAAAACAACCTCGCACTCCAGGCATTTTCTTGGAGTCGCTCGCGTTTGTCCAACCCGAACTTCGTTTGGCTCGCGGCGAATTGACCAGGTCGATCATTGGTTTTTCCAGGATGTTTCCCAGCCGGTGACTCGGTTCGACGAAATGGTCGCAGGCGTACAGGTCTCCGTTGTGCTCCATCACCAGCGACCGCCCGCAGGTCTCCTGGAATACGCACACGCTGGACGGTAAACCGCACCAGCTGGCCAGTGCCGAATCGAACATCTGGACGAAAACCGTTCCCACGTCGCTCCGCACCCACTCATCGAAGATTTCCATCAAAAACTTTCCATATTGCTTGGGCTTCACCGACCTTTGCTCGACAATCTCTTGTCTGTAGGTTTGTAGACCCTCGGCTCTGCGTGTCCTTCTCACTTGGTTCAATTTCCGGTTGGTAGACCGGTTCCGGGTTCGTTGCGCTCTACGATGGGGATGAACTGGATGAACCTGGCTTTAAGATCATCTCTGAAAAAACGGTACACCTTCAACCCGTGGCTGCCGTTTGCTGCATGCACCGCGCATAGGATGTTGGTGTCCACCTCGTGTTTTTGCAACAGGTCCCAGCCCCGTTTGACTTGGTTGAAGCTCCCTTTTCCGCCTTTATCCACCCGGTAGGCGTCGTGGTTTTCTGCCGGACCGTCGCAGCTTAATCCGATCAGGAAATCATTCTTTTTGAAAAAAGTGCACCATTCGTCATCCAGCATGGTTCCGTTGGTTTGCAGGCTGTAGTTTACCTTTTGGTCTGGCTCTTTTATATTTCTTTGCCAGTTCCACCGAATCGTTCGAAGAAATCCAGGCCCATCAGGGTCGGTTCTCCGCCCTGCCATGCGATGTTTACCTCTGTGGTCGGTTGGGTCTCCAGCAGTTGCTTGATATAGGCGCTCGAGGACTTCGTCCGTCATTCGGATGGAACTGCCCGGATAGAGCTTCTCTTTCTCCAGGTAGAAACAGTACTTGCATGCCAGGTTGCAGGCTGCCCCGGCTGGCTTGGCTAATATATGAAAGGGGGTTGGGATCATCTTCGGGGGGATATCGCCTGTGCTCTTACAGCCACCCGCGCAGGTTTGACTTCATTTCGGCGTTGAAAGTCTCGAGCATGCCGGCCAATTCTGCTGCCCGGTCGGGTTCGGTTTCGATCAGGCTGTAGGATTCGTTTGGGTCCGAGCTCGAGGTCGAAGAGGAATGGACCCTGTTCCAGTCGGCCAGTAGGCTGCATTGTCGGTCCTGTAACGCCGGATATACTTCCATTGCTCGTATCGGACTGCCACCAGGGTGCGTGTGTCGTAGTAGTAACAGGGTATCGTGCGGCGATGGGGCTTCTCCCATTAAAAACTGGCAGCATGTCTTTTCCGTCGATGATCCTGTCCTGCGGCGGGGTCGCCCCCGCCATTTGCAGGCACGTTACGAACAGGTCGAAATTAATGCCCATCTCTGCGCTGCTCTTTCCCGCCGGGATGACCCCCGGCCACCGGGCGATGAATGGCACCCGGAATCCTCCATCGAAGCATAATAGTTTCCTGCCTCGTAAATATCCTGGGTTGCCTTGCATCCAGGGACCGTTGTCGCTGCTGAAAATCACCAGTGTCTTTTCGTCCAGTCCCAATTCCGCCAGCGTGCTCAATGATCTCGCCCACACTCCAGTCGATTTCTTCAGCGGCATCCCCGTATAAGCCCGCTTCTGATTTCCCCCGGAATGCATCCGAAGCGTGCACCGGGTAATGCGGCATGGCGTGTGCCAGGTACAGGAAGAATGGGAACTTTGGTTTGCCCTGATGAAATCCTGCGCTGCCAGGGTGAAATCGTGCGTCAGCACGTCCTGGTTGGCGGGTGCCGGCACTGCCACCTGCCGGTCCCGGTAGATTGCGTAGGGTTGGTCGTCGTTGCTCCATAATGCCCCGTAGAAGCTGTCGAAACCGCGGTCGTTCGGCAGGTATCCTGGCGTACCCCCCAGGTGCCATTTGCCTACGAGGCAGGTGCGGTACCCCCTCCGGCTCAAAACTTCCTGGCAGCATCACCTCGTCCTTGGGGATGCCCTGCACGTCGTAGGAATATCGTCCGAGCACGTCCATCACGATGTTCAATGGATTGTGGGTTGAGAAGCAGCGGGGTGGAGATCAGCGTCCTGCACCGGGTAGCGCCCGGTCAGCAGTCCTGCCCGGGATGGGCTGCACACCGAGGCGGTTGCGTAAAAACTGCTCAGGCTGGTGCCTTCTGCCGCCATGCGTTGCAGGTTGGGAGTTTTCACCGCCGGGGATTCGAGGTCGCCGTATCCCAGGTCGTCGGTCAGGATGATGATGATATTGGGGAGTGCCTCCGGGGTTGGGCTGGGTTGGATGCTATCCAGGTATGCCTTGGCCCTTTCGGGTTTGAAATCCCGTCCGATGGTGTAATACACCTCCCGCGCGGCGCCTCCCGCCAGCAGTGCCCCGCCTGCGATCGCGGCGCCCTTCAAAAAATCCCTGCGGCTGATTTTTTTGGGCATCTTTTCTACCTCGGCTTAAAATCAAAAACTTTGGAAGGATCTCCTGTTTTGTATACTATACAGGCATCCTTCTTGGCGCGCAAGCCAGCCTCAATCTCTATTTCCTTCTTGACTTAACAGAAAATATGTTCTATTATATATATGGCAGCATCCCGATGATACGCTACGCCATGCCACTCGAACCTTAACAATTGAAAGCGATGAGTTCACATCTTCAATTTCAGCATTGTCTCTCGCGCAGTATATCACCCCCGTTCTTTGGGGGCATCGTCCCTGCTCTTTAGGGATCCCCCTGAGGGATGAATCGTCGGTGCCGCTCCCGATTTTCCCATCGGTTAATTGTTCCTCAGGATCAATTGCCAATTCAATTATTTCGCCTATTTTTGGAGCCCAAATAATGAAGAACCTCTCAGCGGGAATCTGGGTTTTGGAAGAAAATAATTGTTCCTCTTTGCGCACTCAACCGGTCGTGTGTACGGGTTAGTTCGCTCGTTCAATGCACTTGTAGGGGCGCAACATGTTGCGCCCGTTCAATACTCCGCTTTGTAGATACGACCATCAGGGTCGACCGAACTTTCTAAAAAAAACGACCCAAATACCGTGAAATGTGGCAAATGAGCCGATGCGGCCTCAAGCCGCAATCGGCCACACCGCGGACACCGCGCAGTGTCCCCTTGGGGGATGAGTCCGCCGTGCTAACACAGGGTAAAAGCACAGCTACATACATGATCTAAAAAAACCTGCTCAAAATCAGTCACTCGTTCCTAGTCGTTTTCGCGCAGTTAAACATGGCAAAACGCAATGTTGCCCACACACAAGCTCATGGAGGCACGAAATATTATCCCCGCAAGGGGGGGATCGTTCCTGTGCCTTTCATGATGGGAGACCCCTTGCTTCATGCTTTTTATCGCTTTTTGGCCTCTTTTAGTCCTTAAAACAACCTCAAAAAATAAGAACAGATGGCATTATCGAATCAATACATTCTTCTATTACAATGTTTTTCAAATCGGATACAATTAGGCTGTATTATGGGTACTGCACACAAGTTGAGCATACATCTTGCTGCTTACGGGCAGTTCCTCCATCGAAAATCCATCTATGGTGCCCGGGAGCAGGTGCCCAATCCCCAACAATTAATAGGTGATTCATGCCCGATATTTTAGCTGTCTCAGGCCAGCCCCATAACGCGGCTTTGCCTGCCAAAAAAGGTCCCCGTGGCGAAGTCATCATGTACGCCACTTGGTGCAAGGGCTGCCGCATATGCGTCGAATTCTGTCCGCCCAAGGTCCTCGCCATGGATGCGGATGAAGACCATCCCCGCATCGTGGCTCCTGAAAAATGCACCGCTTGCCACTTTTGTGATACCCACTGCCCTGACCTCGCCATTGTGATCAGGAAACTGGATTAGGATGGTATTTTCGAGCTTGGTAAACATCCATAAGGAAAATTGCTGTTCCTTGTCTTTTATTGGTTGGTCGTGATCTCTAACGCCATTGGAGGTTGATTTGTCTGTCAAATTAATGCAAGGGAATGATGCCATTGGTTGGGGCGCCATTGCCGCAGGTTGTCGTTTCTACGCCGGTTATCCCATTACCCCATCAACCGAAGTAGCTGAAATCCTGTCCCGTGAATTGCCCAGGGTCGGGGGCAAATTCATCCAGATGGAAGACGAGATTGCCAGCATGGCTGCCATCATCGGGGCGCGTGTCGGCGGTCTTAAATCCATGACCGCTACCAGTGGTCCCGGCATCTCGCTGATGCAGGAGAACATCGGCTATGCTGCCATGACCGAGATCCCCTGCGTGGTTGTGGACGTTCAGCGGCTCGGACCCTCCACCGGGCAGCCCACTGCCGCTTCCCAGGGCGACGTGATGCAGGCCCGCTGGGGTACCCATGGTGACCATCCCATTATCGCCCTCAGCCCCACTTCCGTCCGCCAGGCCTTTGATCTGACCGTGAAAGCCTTCGACTTCTCCGAGAAATACCGCACCCCGGTCATTTTGCTCGCCGATGAGATTGTCGGTCACATGCGTGAACCGGTCGATCTTCCCGATTTCAAGACGATTAAGGTTTTTGAGCAAAATGTGACCGAATCTCCCGCCACCTATAAAGCCTTCCGCAACACGGACGACGGCGTCCCGCCGCTGGCAGCCTTTGGCACCGGGTATCGTTTCCACATTACTGCGCTTTTCCATGATCAGGTCGGGTTCCCCACCCAGCGTCTGGATGAGGTCGACCCCTGGGTGGAACGTTTCAACTCGAAACTGGAGAAGCATTTGGATGACATTTCCCTTTTCGAAGAGGACCGTCAGGATGGGGCTAAAGTTGCCATCCTGTCGTATGGAGCTTCCGCCCGTACCGCCCGGCATGCCCTCAAGGTTGCCCGCGGTCAGGGTAAAAAGGTGGATATGTTTACCTTGTTTACCGTTTGGCCCTTCCCTGAAAAACAGGTCGAGGCGCTTGGTGATCGCGTCGACCGGATCATTGTCCCCGAAATGAACCTGGGGCAGCTGGCATATGAGGTCGAGCGCATGGTCGGTCGCAAAAAAGTCAGGCGGGTCGGTCGCGCCAACGGCGAAATGGTTACGCCGCAAATGGTCCTGGATGCGATGGAGGCTTGAGCCATGGATGACACCATTTTGGAAGCCCATTCCCTCGAAGCCGGTGAAGGATTGATCCCCCAGGCTGATTGGTTCGAGCTTAGCGAGACCCTCCAGAAACTTCGCAAGAACAAAAAATTCCCCACCATCTGGTGCTCCGGATGCGGTATTGGCGTGGTCATGGGCGCTCTCATTCGTGCCATTGACCACCTCGGTTTGGATAATGACAATGTGGCGTTGGTCGCTGGTATCGGTTGCACCGCCCGCATGCCGGTATACATGGATTTCAACACCCTCCATACCACCCATGGGCGTGCGCTTGCATTTGCCACCGGGCTGAAGATCGCCCGTCCCGATATGAAGGTCATCGCCATTATGGGCGATGGGGATGCGCTTGCCATTGGCGGCAATCACTTTATCCATGCCGCCCGCCGCAATCTCGGTATCACTGCTCTCGTGGTCAATAATGCCATTTACGGCATGACGGGCGGGCAGTACAGTCCTACCACCCCCTTGGGCGGTCGTGCCACAACCGCGCCCTATGGCAACGTGGAGCCGCCCTTCCCCATCTGCGACCTGGCAGCTGCTGCTGGTGCCACCTACGTCGCCCGCTCCACCGTCTACCACGCCCTCGAGTTGGACAAGTACCTTGCCGAGGCAATTTCCCACGATGGGTTTAGCGTGGTGGAGGCGGTCTCCTATTGCCATACCACCTACGGTCGCCTGAATAAACTTGGTACCGCCGCGGATATGATGCGTGCCCTCAAAGATAACAGCATTCCACAAACTTCCCTCGACCGCCTTACCCCCGAGGAAAAGACTGCCAACACAAAGATCGTGCGCGGCAAATTTGTTGACGTCCAGCGCCCTCAGTACACCCAGGTTTATTCGAATTTGATTACCCGTGTACAGGGAGGTGCGCAGTGACCGGGATTGGGTCTGCAAACTTGAATAACGTTGGGATCGCCGATCGGACCGAGGTCCGGCTGGCTGGTGAAGGTGGGCAGGGCATGATCCTGGCTGGCATTATCCTCGCTGAAGCTGCCACGATCTACGACGGTCATAATGCTGTCCAGTCCCAGAGTTATGGGCCCGAAGCGCGCGGCGGCGCCAGTAAGTCTGAAGTCGTGATCTCTTCCGGAGAGATCGATCACCCCGAGGTTCTCCTGCCGGATGTGGTGGTGGCCCTCAGCCAGGAGGCCTTCAGGAAATTCGCCTCGTCGATTAAATCTGGTGGGCTGCTCATCGTTGACGCCGATAAGGTGGATTCGTCTTCCGCTCCAGGTGCTATCCGCCTGCCCATAACAAAAATGGCATTTGAAACCACCGGCAGGATCATCACAGCCAACACCGTAGCCTTGGGTGTCCTGGTTGGTTTAACGGGCGTGGTTACCCGGGAGGCGCTCGAAAAAGCCATAATCGCCCGCGCCCCCGCGGCACCGAGGAAATGAATCACAAAGCCCTCGAAGCCGGTTTCACCGCTGCCGAAATGGTTAAGAAAGGGTAACTCATAAGCTTCCTCATTAAAAAGGATAAAAAAAAGCCGGGCTGGTTGCCTGGCTTCTCTTTTCAATCTTGGAAATTAATTAATTACTTGTTTGCGGTAAAGTTATTCTTCTTCTGTGGGTTTATTACCCAGGACATCGTCGATCCGGGTCATTATTTCCGGCGTTAGTTTATCGACGACGTCGATGGCGCTCATGTTTTCCTTCACCTGTTCCACCCGGCTGGCTCCGGTGATGACCGTGCTCACATGTGGGTTCTTCAGGCACCATGCCAGTGCCATTTGTGCCATGCTGATGCCCAGGTCTGCCGCGATGGGCGCCAGCTCCTTGACCTTTTTGATCCTATCTTCGTCGGTCAGTGCTGGTTTAAGCCATTCGTACCCTTTCAGGTTTGCCCGGCTTCCTTTTGGAAGGCCATTATTATATTTGCCGGTTAGCATCCCCGAGGCAAGCGGGCTCCAGGTCGTTGTTCCCAGCCCGATATCTTGGTAGAGCCGGACGAATTCCTGTTCAACCTTCTGGCGGTTGAACATGTTGTACTGGGGTTGTTCCATCAACGGTTTATGCAGGTGATGTTTGTCGGCAATTTGCCAGGCTTCCATGATTTCTCCTGCGCTCCATTCGGACGTGCCCCAGTAAATTGCTTTGCCTCTCGTGACGATATCGTGCATCGCCCAAACGGTCTCTTCGACCGGCGTAAATGGGTCGGGGCGGTGGCAAAAAACTAAGTCCACGTATTCGAGTTGCAATCGGGTGAGCGACCCGTCAATCGCTTCTAACAGGCGCTTGCGGTTGAGATTGTTCTTCTCGTTGGGTCCTTCATTTAGGCCCCAGAAGAATTTCGTGGAAACGAGGTAGCTGCTGCGCCGCCAGGCTAGTTTCTTTAGGACCTTGCCCATTACGGTTTCGGATTGACCGTGGGCATAGCTTTCAGCATTATCGAAATAGTTTACGCCTGCACTATAAGCAGCTGCCATGCATTCGCGAGCCATGTCTTCACCCAGTTGGGTGCCAAATGTAACCCAGGATCCAAAGGAGAGTTCGCTGACCTTCAATCCCGAACGGCCTAGATATCGATATTGCATGTTGCCTCCATTTGAAAAGAGAGTAGCGATCATGAGAAAATCGTCACTCTCCTTTGATAAAAACCTGCAGTAATGAGACTAATCCTTTTTTTCTTCGCCGGGACCGATCCCCAGCGGTTTCCACTTCGATTCATCCTTCAGTCTGTGCTGGATTCCATGCCGATCATGGATTTCGTCGAAACCTTCGGACTTGATGAACATCTTCTCGCCATCCAGTAAAGCGGTGATCCCTTCCTGTCCCGGTTCAGGGCGCTTGATGCCTTTGTATTTGGCTTCCATGGCAGGTGTGTAATCGGTGGGTTCCTCGTAGGTGGCGATGTACCCTTCGAAGTTGCGCAGGATGATCTTGTGATCTGACATTGAGATCAGGTAGTTGGGCATCACGGGAATTTTGCCTCCACCTCCTGGAGCATCCACGATGTATTGCGGGACAGCATAACCGGAAGTGTGTCCCCGCAGGCCTTCCATGATCTCGATGCCTTTTGCCACCGCCGTCCGGAAGTGTCCGGCTCCGTGCACCAGGTCGCATTGGTAAAGGTAATATGGTCGCACCCGTATTCGCACGAGGTCCTGCATCAGTTTCCGCTGAATGTGGACATTATCGTTTACGCCGGCTAATAGGACCGTCTGGTTTCCCAGTGGGATTCCGGCTCGGGTCAATTTGTCACAGGCTTCTGCCAGTTCTTTGGTGATTTCATTTGAATGATTGACGTGGATGTTCATCCACAGCGGATGGAATTTCTGGAGCATATCGCACAGGTCATTGGTGATCCTTTGAGGCATAAAAACCGGCACTCGCGATCCGATACGAACGATTTCAATATGCGGTATTTCGCGCAGGCGGGTGAGGATCTCCTCAAGGATCTTTGGTGCTAATACCAGTGGGTCTCCGCCGGAAAGAAGCACATCCCGCACCTGGGGGGTATGTTTCAGGTATTCGATTTGCATATCGAACTCATGGCGCGAGAACTGTGCAGTCGGGTCGCCGACGATACGGGCGCGCGTGCAGTAGCGGCAGTAAGAAGCGCATTGTGTGGTAACCAGCATCAATACCCTGTCAGGGTAGCGATGGACCAGTCCCGGCACCGGCGAATGTTTATCTTCGGCCAGTGAATCCTCCATTTCCGCCGTGAAGGGGACCATTTCACGGTCGGTAGGGATGACTTGTTTGCGGACCGGGTCATCTGGATCGTTTGGATCTATCAGGGATATAAAATATGGTGTGATATCCACCCTGAATAGATGCGGAGCGTTGAGTGCCTTCCGCTCTGATTCGGTCAGTGTAATGATTGTTTCAATTTCTTCTGGTGTATTCAGGCGGTGGCTCAATTGCCAATGCCAGTCATTCCACTTTTCTTCTGGTATATCAGCGAAAACTGGGGCACGCTTGGATGGGAAAGGTAAAACTGCCATTTTTCCTCCGGTAAAGTGTAACGATAATAATGCTTGGGAAACAACGCCTCAATAAACCCTTGGCAAAACCGAACCCATTTCAGCTGCGCACGGCGGGTCATGATCAGGGCGAAAAAAACCAGCATAAAACTGGCTGACATTTCCCATGCGGATATTGTAAGAGTAAATTAGGACGAGGTCAATATAAAAACCCATTAGGCAGGGATGAGAAATTGGAGTTTTAAGTTAAAATGAAAAGTAAAAAAGAGGCTATGTAGCCCGGGAGTGTCTGATATGGAACTGGCAATGATTGGATTGGGGAAAATGGGGGGCAATATGGCTCAACGTCTCCTCAAGGCGGGGCATCGGGTGGTTGGTGTCAACCGCTCACAGGATATAACCCGCAAACTCGCTGAGGAACATGGGCTTGTCCCTGCTTTTTCGAATGAAGAGGCTGTAAATTTATTGATGCAACCTCGAACCGTTTGGGTAATGGTACCTTCAGGAGCTGAAACTGAATTGGTCGTAAATGAAATGTCCAGTTTACTTTCGCCTGGTGATACCGTCATAGATGGGGGAAATACATACTACAAGGATGATATCCGCCGGGCCGCAGAACTCGATAAAAAAGGCATCCGTTATCTGGATGTTGGAACGAGTGGGGGGGTATGGGGGCTCGCCGAAGGCTATAGTATGATGATCGGTGGGGCCCAGGAATTGGTCAAGCGGCTGGCACCGATTTTTGAGGCATTAGCTCCCGGGCCAGACAAAGGTTGGGGGCTTGTCGGACCGGTTGGGGCAGGTCACTTTGTTAAAATGGTCCATAATGGGATCGAATATGGTCTGATGCAGGCTTATGCTGAAGGATTTGAGATCATGCATGCCAAGAAGGATTTTTCCCTGAACCTGGAACAGGTCACCCAGATCTGGAGGTACGGCAGTGTCGTCCGCTCGTGGCTGCTCGATTTGACTGCGGATGCCCTCGCGAAGGACCAGGACCTAGGCCATATTAAAGGTTGGGTTGCTGATAGTGGCGAAGGGCGCTGGACGGTGGCTGAAGCAATCGATTTGGATGTGCCCGCGCCTGTAATTACCTTATCGCTGCTTCAGCGGTTTATTAGCCGCCAGGATGAAAGTTACGCTGACAAGTTGATTGCTGCGATGCGCAATGAGTTTGGTGGTCATGCCATAAAAACCGAGTAGGAACAAAACGTGCATTTCGCACAATAACACCTATAAATCTGTCATTTGTGCATTAAGCCAGTTGCGCATTGTAAGGAGAGTTCCATGGAAAATATTCCTACAACGATCGTCATTTTTGGTGCCTCTGGCGACTTAACCTCGCGCAAGTTGATCCCCGCTTTATATAATAATTTTAAGAAATGGAGGCTACCCGAACGGATAAATATTGTCGGGTTTGCCCGCCGCTCCTATACCAATGAATCGTTTCGAGACGTCCTTAGGAATGGGGTGACAAAGTTCAGCCCGGAAAGTTTTGATTCTACGGTTTGGGCGAAATTTACTGAAAAGGTAACTTACTTTCAGGGGGATCTTGATGTTTCGGGAGATTTTCCAAAATTGAATGCATATCTCCAATCGTTAGAAAATGGTCCTGCCAACCGGTTGTATTACCTTGCCACTTCTCCTGAGCACTATTCCATCGTTATTAGCGAATTGGGGGCGGCTGGTATGGCAAGGTCAAATCCCGATTCTGATTTGTGGCGGAGAATCATCATCGAGAAACCGTTTGGTCGCGATCTTGCTTCCGCTCAGGAACTCAATCATGCCGTGCATTCCGTCTTTGATGAGAGCCAGGTCTATCGCATTGATCATTATCTTGGCAAGGAAACCGCACAGAATATCCTGTTTTTTCGATTTGCCAATACCATTTTTGAACCTGTCTGGAATCGCCGTTATGTGAATAATGTTCAGGTAACAGTCTCGGAAACGGTGGACGTGGCGCATCGTGCCGGATATTACGATACTGCCGGCGTGATGCGGGATATGTTCCAGAATCATTTGCTGCAACTTCTGGCATTGGTGGCAATGGAAGCCCCCAGTTCATTTAACCCTGACGCTGTTCGTAATGAAAAAGCCAAGGTATTTGAAAGTATTCGACCGGTGGTATTGAGTGATACTGTCCGTGGACAGTATGCCGGTTACCGGGAGACGAATGGCGTTGCTACTAATTCGCAAACCCCCACATATGCAGCCATCAAGTTAAATATTGATAATTGGCGCTGGCAGGGCGTTCCGTTTTATCTTCGTTCAGGGAAGGCACTTGCCCAAAAAACTTCCGAGATTATTATTGAATTTGAGCGTCCACCTCATATTATGTTTAACCTTCCTGAAGGAAGTGATTTTTCACCAAATATCCTTTCGATGTGCATCCAACCCGATGAAGGCATACATTTGCGCTTCGAGGCAAAACTCCCCGATTCCGCTCAGGAAATGCGCTCGGTTGACATGGATTTCCATTATATTTCTTCGTTCAGTGGATCCCTGCCTGAAGCTTACGAGCGGTTATTGTTGGAGGCGCTTGCCGGGGATGCATCATTATTCACCCGTAGTGATGGGATCGAGGCCTCCTGGAAAATGATTGACCCGATTATCCAGGGCTGGGAATCTCAAAATAATCCCCCGCTAAATATTTATCCGGTAGGTAGTTGGGGTCCAGCCGATGCTGACCATCTACTGGCACGTGATGGTCGCGTATGGCGGTTGGGTTGCACGGACGAGAAAGATGTTACCCCAGCAGAAAATTGAAATTTTAGCTGAACTCAACTTCTTTGGCAGAACGGGCTGCAAATGAATTTATCAATCTGGCGGAAGAAACAACCCACGCCAGGGGGTATATTCTCTGTTGCACTTGCTGGAGGTTCCACCCCACTGAAGATGTACACGCTCCTTTCAGATGCCCATGTGAATTGGAGTTGGGTACATATATTCTGGGGAGATGAACGTTGTCTTCCTCCGGAAGACAAAGAAAGCAATTATCACATGGCGAATGAAGCCTTGCTAAAGGTCATTCTCATTCCGAAAAATAATATTCATCGGATCCGTGGAGAGCTTCCCGCTGGGCAGGCGGCAAAAAATTATGAAAATGATCTCCACCAATTTTTTGGCGGGAACTTACCCCGCTTTAACCTGGTTTTACTGGGGTTGGGAAAGGATGGACACACCGCCTCGCTTTTTCCCGGAGCACCTGCTCTCGGAGAAACATCCCATTGGGTGGCCCCTGTTCCTCATAGAATCCCCCCTCCTCCATTGGTAGACCGTGTTACGCTGACACCTCCAGTGCTGAATGCCGCTTCCCATATTATCTTTCTCGTCTCGGGTGCAGAAAAAGCAAAAATATTGGAACGGGTGTTGCATAACCCGCCTCTATCACAGTTATTACCTGCGGAAGCTGTAAAACCTGTGGATGGTACTTTGCTTTGGCTGTTAGATAAAGACGCTGCGGCAGCTCTAAGCCCCCAACACCACGGTAATAATTTTTGACCTTACGCCAAAAGATGCAAGGTTAAAATGAGAATTTTTCCATCCCTTTCAATCTTTTTTTCCTTCTTCATCACCTGGGGATGTTTCTTTGGGGGCCCCGCCTAATTTTGGTTCGCTTGGATTGTTATCCAAATATTGCTGAAGTAAAGATGGTGCATCAGGATGATCTACGTGCAGTGCATGAACATAATCTCCTGCAGGGGCTGGAGGTTCATAACGCATAGGGCGGTGAATTCCAAGCAATTCAAAAAACCGGGCAATCCAGACGATCACGTTATAACGGTACTCCTGCATTTTTAATGATTGCCATTCAACAATCGAAGCCATGGCACCCTGCACACGTGCTTTTTGCCTAACTATACGATAAATCTGTTTTGGTTCACGATATCCTGTTGGGGAGATAAGCACCAAATTTGCGGCCAGTACCAATATACTGAATGAGATAAGAACAACCCATCCACCTTCAGTCCATTTACCAACGATCTGGCCAACAAAAACCACCCCTGACAAAATTGCCGCAAACCCCGCTCCAAAGGCACCCCACGAACGTTTTGTACCCTTGGGGTAGGTTTTCAATATATGCCTTCGAATTGCGAAACCCATCATCATGATCGGCATGAACACTCCGATTCCATAATAAGGAATTCCCAACGCTGTTTTTCCTCGGATAATGAAAGTAATGATTATTACGATTATGTAAGCGATTGTCACCGACCGGGTAAAAGTACCCCGTTTATCGCGATATACAATGATTTCTGGAATTTCTCCAATCGCAACATCCCTCCATTCTGTGGCTTGCAAGTCCTGAAAAGCAGTCATGGATGCCGCTGCCAGCAGTGCGACCGCCAGGATCTGATATGCCCAATACAAGATAATCCCTCCGGGAATCTGGCTAAATCCAATAAATGAAAGGTTACCGACTAAGGATCTTCCGGCTGTACCGTCAAATGCATTGAAGTGAATAGCATAGTATGTCAGAAAAGCAGTAGTTAACCCACCATAAAACAAAAAAGAGGTCTGAACCATGCGCCCGATGCCAGATTTTCCACTATAGTAGTTCCAAATACCCCTAAGTTTGGGCAGGTGATTTTTTCCCCATTTTACCAATGCGAAATCTTCATTTATTACAAATTGGATCCCATTGGACATCGCTTCCAAACCACTCAGGGCTACAAGCCCCTTCATGGAGGCAGTCAGCATATGATATAAGGCTTGCCAGATTGTTGGTGTGGTTGCAGGCGGAGTATAGGGCAGAGCTGGAACACCGCTACTTTTTGCTAATAAAGAGACCAACAGCCAAGGTGATTGTTAATAGAACGAAGATTCCCAGCATGGTGAAAACTACTCGTGCTAGATTCTCCACGACCGCGGATGGTAAGCCACCATGTCACGGTTACAAGTGCGATCCCTATCACCACATGGATGATCCAGGTAATGTTGTAGGAATTGGTTAACGATAACAGCTGGTCAACCCCTGAAAGACTGGACACGACAATGGTGAAGATGTAATCCTGAAGCAGCACTACCGCGACAATCAGGCTAAGTCCTGGAGCCAAATATCGCATCGAAGCAGTGTACGATCCGCCTCCCTCATTAAATACACCTAAAGAAAACATGTACAAGAACCCAAAAATTGCGTTCGCCACTGCAATGATAATTACCGCGATAAATGCATATTTTTGCAGGTTGTATGGATGCAAGGCGGTCATCATCTCCCCTGTAGCGTAGAAATATGATGTGAAATAATCCACGCCGAAAAGTGCTAATGCAGCCAGGAGGCCGATTTGGCCAGCACCGTGTAATAAAGCATGATCTTTCCTTTCGACCGGAGCTGCTTTAAAGGCAAGGAAAATTATCACGATCAGTAATGCGATTGAGAAAATCATATGGTTCCTTAGCGAAGGTATTTCTCACATTGAGAAAATCATGATTATTTAACATCTGCTGTTTTTAATCTATATCCGACGCCCGGTTCGGTCACGATGTGGCGAGGCCGGGCAGGATCGATCTCAATTTTGCGACGTAAATTACTGATATTGACCCGCAACAAGTGTGAATCTGCTTCGTACGTGGTACCCCATACGGCGTGAACAAGCTGCTGGTGTGTCAGGACTTTACCGGCATGCTGGATGAGAATGCGTAGGATATCGTATTCGGTAGGGGTCAATGTGATGGGCTGACCGTTGACCATCACCTCCCGCCTTGCCAGGTCGACGGAAAGATCCTCGGCTTGGTAGACCGGTTCGCTTTCGGGCAGGGTGGACCTGCGTAAAGCAGCTCGCAGACGGGCCATCAACTCGCCGGCACCGAATGGTTTGGTTAGATAGTCATCCGCTCCGGCATCCAATGCAGCGATTTTATCTTCTTCCCGGTCTCTGACTGAAACAACGATGATGGGGATCTGGGTCCATTCCCGGAGTCGGCGGGTAACTTCAACGCCATCGAGATCGGGTAGACCCAGGTCGAGGATGATGACATCTGGACGACCAGACACAGTGACGGCTAGGGTTTCTTCACCCGTGGCCGCCTCCAAAACTGTGTATTGTCCGCTGAGAGAAGCGTTTAAAAATCGCCTGATCGGTCGTTCGTCATCCGCCACCAGGACGCGTATGGTGTTATCGTCCATTCCGTTCCATTTATTTCATTGGTTCAATTAATCTGACCATGAGGAGTAACCCTATCCAACAAACATTATCATTCTGATAATTTGAAGCCAATATTATATATGTCGATCCCAATTGCCAAAATATTCGTGCTGGGGAAATTAGGGATTTTCAGAACATTTGTCAAGCGCATGACAATTTCACGATAAGATACGTCAAGAAACGGTCAAGGCAACGGACTAGATTTTATGCACTGTTATATCAAGTGCCTGACAAGAAATTGATGAAAGAGGTCAAGAAATCGTCAAGAAATTAATATTAATTTCAATTGTGTTGTCATTCCGAATATATTGTTAGGTGATGGGAGGATCATCCTGCAGGATACCAAAATTTGAACGAATTGCATAAAGAAACATTTCGTTCTGCAAGGATAATATTACTCTGGGTCCACTCTCGGAGTTGGCGGGAAACTTTCACGCCGTCGAGATCAGACAGTCCTAGGTCGAAAATGATGACATCTGGGGGACGATACATAGTGACGACCAGGATTCATTGCGCTGGCCGTCCACACAACTTCTCAATGTCCGGTGAGAGAACGGTAAAAAAATCTCCTGATGGGACATTTATCATCCGCCACCAGGACCCGTACCGATATTTCGTCGATAGCAGTACTATTTAATTCCAGCTAAAAAACACTCAACTATAAAAAACAATTGCAGCCAGAGAAGGACGATCAGCATGCTGATTTGCTGACTTAGTATCGGGAGTGGCATAAACGCGGTTGCAGCAGCTCCTGCTAATGGCAACCCTTCTATAATCAATCTCCACGTTTTTGGAAT
The DNA here is from genome assembly GCA_963741635.1 of uncultured Chloroflexia bacterium. Taxonomy (GTDB): domain Bacteria; phylum Chloroflexota; class Anaerolineae; order Anaerolineales; family Villigracilaceae; genus UBA877. The sequence continues at coordinate 310,565 of CAVUIO010000012.1, read as the reverse complement.
CCGTTGTCTTTTTGTCACGCGATCAGATCCAGTCACGCTCGACTTCCTTTTCGATACAGACTGGATTTTACAAATAGACACGTCAAGCTGCCGACAATATCTGACCTATATGCATCAAGGTTTTGTCAAGACGCCGATTGTGGATGTTTTTGATTTTTATTTCGGAGATTAATGTTTGAGGTATTGGGGTAATTCAGGTATCTAACCAGCAATAAGTTGATAAAAGAATTTCTACCTGTTGTCCTTCATCAGGTCTTAAATTACCTTCAACCTGTAACCAACCCCCGGTTCTGTAATAAGGTAACCGGGTCGCAGTGGGTCCGGCTCAATCTTTCGTCGAAGATTGCTGATATTTACCTGAAGCATGTGAGTTTCATTCTCATATGCTGTCCCCCACACGGCACGAAGCAGTTGATCATGGGTCAATACTTTTCCTGCATGTTTTACGAAAGTGCGCAGCAGATCATATTCTGTTGGTGTAAGAGAAATAACCTTTCCGCTCACCGACACTTCCCTTTGATTTTAAATCGACTAGAAGATTCCCTGATTTAAAACTGGATCCACTTCTGCTTGCGCAGAACGCCTCAATGAAGATCGCAAGCGCGCCATTAATTCCCCCACCCCGAAAGGTTTCGTCAAGTAGTCATCAGCACCAGCATCCAGCGCGGCGATTTTATCTTTTTCTTGCTCTCTGACTGAAATCACTATTATCGGGATTTGCGTCCACTCTCGCAAGCGGCGGGTCACCTCCACTCCATCCAAGTCTGGAAGCCCCAAATCCAGGATGACGACGTCCGGGCGATTGGCAGCGACAGCAACCAGGGCTTCTTCTCCATTTGTGGCTTCAAAAACAATAAATTGGGACCCAAGAGAGGTTTTTAGAAATCGGCGGATGGACCGTTCATCATCCACTATCAAGATGCGCAGGTCCTGCTCGCTCATTCTTTCGCCTCCACGGGAAGTGCAATAGTTATTATCGTTCCACCGCCTTCACGATTCTCAGCCGAAATAAACCCACCATGGGCATCAACAATCCCTTTACCAATGGCAAGACCGAGCCCGGTGCCATTGACATTGTCAGGACGTTGGACGCGGTAGAATTTATCAAATATTCGCGACAAATCTTCCTGGGGAATTCCCACTCCATGATCTCCAACAGTAATTTCGACAAAAGCGCCAGCCATTTGTACCCGAATTTCAATGGGTGAACCAGGAGGAGAATATTTTAGACCATTATCAATCACATTAACAAGTACACGTTGAATTAAAACAAAGTCCATAGAAACCAAGGGCAGGGAATCCGGCACGTCCACCGATACTGTGCGATTCCCAAGACGACTGCCAATTTCCTCCAATGATGAACCGACAAGATCCTGTAGATCACAAGCGTCGCGCCTGACACGCATTGCTCCAGACTCCAGGCGAGTCATGTCAAGGAGATTACCTACGAGACGGTTAAGGCGGTCGGCCTCCTCGCTAGCGGTTTCGATCAAGCTTCGCCGGGCAGTTTCGTCCAGCATAACCTGGTCATTTGCCAGGCTGCTCAATGCCCCCGTGATCGATACAAGAGGGGTGCGTAAATCATGAGAAATTGAATTTAATAATGCATTTTGAAGTTTGTCGGTGATCTCCAACATTTCGGTCTGACGTGTCTGTTCTGCCAAACGAGCCCGCTCAATTGCGAGAGCAATCTGGTTTGCAAATGCATCCAACGTGCGAAGTTGGTCGCGGGTTAAGAACCGATCAGGACTTGACGGTTTAACCCCCAATACGCCAACAACCCCGCGCAAGGTCTTTAGAGGCTGATAGCGCATGTTAGCCTCGGGCAGCGTATCAGTACCTCGCCCGGCAGGCTGATTGTGTTCATAGCTCCAGGAGGCAACCGCCAGGTCATCGTCAGTGACAGCCAGATCCGTACTAATTGCATAGACCTTCAAAACTCCAGAAACAGGCAAGAATATGGCGACCTCGCGACTAAACGTCTGACCGATATGTTCGATGGCAGTTTGAGTAACTGCTTCCAACCCGGAAGTTTCTGTGAGGTCCCGACCCAATTCATATAATGCGACGGTTTGTACTTCACGCAGTTTGGCAGCTTCAGCCTGCTCACGGACTAAAAATGTCAATTGGCTGATCACCAATCCAACAGCCAGTAAACCAAGGAAGGTCAGTAAATATTCGGTGTCCGATACCGCAAGCGTCAGGTGGGGGGGTACAAAAAAATAGTCAAAGGTTGCGACACCCAGAATTGAAGTCAAGATAGCCGGTCCACGCCCCAGATACACAGCTGCAAATACAACCGCAAGCAAATAGATAACAACCAAATTAGTCGGGGAGATAAATGGAGCGATCAATGCGCTAAGCCCGGTGGCTCCTACAACAAGCAGTAATGCCAGCAAATATCTTCCAAGTGGGCGATGAGGTCTCCAACCCTCCACCATCTTTCTTGTTTGTGGTTCAGCTTCGCTATTGATCACGTACACATCAATAGGTCCGCTCAGGCGAATAAGTTGATCGACCACGGACCCGCGCAGGAATTCGATCCAGCGCGAATGGTTCGGTTTACCGGCGATCACCTTGGTCACGTTATGGCGATGGGCATATTCCATAACTGTATTAGCAACAGACTGCCCGGGGAGGCTGGCTGTTCTTGCACCCAATTCTTCCGCCAGACGCAAAGAACCCGCGACCTGGTCGCGCTGTTCCTGGGAAAGATGTACCTGGTCAGGCGTTTCTACGTAAACTGCGAACCATTCGGCCTTGAGTTCATCAGCCAACCGCCTGGCAGTACGAATCATACGTTCCCCCAGAGATCCAGGACTAATGCAAACCAGCAACCGTTCGCCTGCGGGCCACGGCCCGGGAATGGCGCGGGTGTGCATGTATGCCCGCATCTGGTCATCCACGCGTTCGGCAGCGCGACGCATGGTTAACTCGCGTAAAGCTGTCAGATTGCCTTTCCGAAAGAATTTTTCGATGGCACGCTGAGCCTGGTCAGGAATATATACTTTGCCATCCTGCAAGCGCTTAATCAGTTCATCAGGCGGCAGATCGATCAACTCAATATCCGTAACCGCATCGATTACGCTGTCGGGAACGGTCTCGCGCACTTTTGTCCCGGTAATTTGTGCGACCACGTCATTCAAACTTTCAATATGCTGGATATTTAGAGTGGTATAGACGTTGATACCGGACTCCAATAATTCCTCCACATCCAGATGACGTTTAGGATGGCGTGAACCGGGCACGTTGGTGTGTGCCAACTCATCCACCAAAACCAGTTGTGGTTTACGGTTCAGAATGGCATCGATATCCATTTCAGTCAATTGGATATTGTGATAGGTTAATTGCCGGCGCGGAATAATTTCCAGCCCATTGACTAGCAACTCGGTTTCAACCCGTTTGTGGGTTTCCACATAACCCACCACCACATCCACGCCTTCCGCTTTCCGTTGGTGGGCAGCTTCCAGCATTGCATATGTTTTTCCCACACCCGCGGCGTAACCAAGGAATATCTTCAGATGCCCGCGTTTATCCTGCTGCTCTTCAGCTTGAACTCGAGCCAGCAAATCATCAGGATCTGGGCGGGAGGATTCCAAAGACATGTCTCTACTATACTATCTTATTTCGTCCCATGCCAGATAATGACGGATATTTCTTCTCCCTTACTTAATGTGCATCCAGCGCAAGATTGAGTTCGAGGACATTAACCCGGGTTCGCCGAGGAAACCCAATGTACGTCCCTGGGTATATTGATTTACCAATGCAATCACTGCCGCCACACTCAAACCACGAATCCGGGCAATGCGTGGGACCTGGTATAGAGCCGCGGCAATACTGATATTCGGGATCAAGGCCACTTCCAGAAGAAGTAACCAGATCGACTGGAATGGGCAGGGTATTGGTAGGATCGGCAGCCTTCAGGGCGGCAATGCGAGCTTTGACCTCATCCAGAAGGGCCGGGTTGGTTGGTCCGAGATTGGAACCAGAAGAAGCGGCAGCGTTGTAGGGGAAGGGTCCGGTAGCCGAAAGACGTCCCCAAAAATACTTGGGATCATCAAACTGCTGACCGATCAACGCTGACCCTGCCACGCTGACCATTATTTGTTATCAGGCTGCCATTTGCCTGGCGAGGAAAACAAGCTGGGCAATGCCAGTCACCACCAGGGGGTAGATAACCCCGGTCAGAAGCGTAAAAATCAAGATGGCCATCAAAGCCGGTCGAATTTGTGCGCGCATAGTATTTCCTTATTTGGTAGAAGTATTCGTGAGTCATATCTTTGACCTTAAGTTTTCATTCTCGAGCTGCTGAGTTCGCTCCAGTGCCCTGGCAGTCTGGGAAGCAAAATTCTGCATCAAGCGACTTTCGTCCGAAGGTACATCCAACAAATTACCACGCCATATCTGGATTTCCCCGGCCAAGCCCCAGGAATTCAGGAGTAGGCAGCACCCGGTCAGGGCTGATTTTTTCCAATCCCATTAGCCGGTTCACTGGCAACTATACCCACCGATTGGTCCTGAGTATAGAAAATAACATTCACCAAAGCAGCCTGGAACAACTGCTGGAGTTCGCGTGCGACGGTATGCGCAACCGCGTTCTGGGTACGCAGACCGGTAAGAGCGGAGCTCAGTTCATACATAAAAACAGCTTCACGAGCTTTGGTCAGGCTGTCCTGAATCCGTCGAACCACCAGGATTGCGACTACCAGAAATATGGCCAGGACGCAGCCACCCTTCCAGACTTCCAATTTCAAAGGTGAATAATGGAGGGATGAAAGAGGAAATTGAAAAACAATGCGGCTGCGATAGCTGCGCTGATCCCGGGCAACTGGCCCCATTGGTTGGCGCTCCATACAACCGGTACCAGATAGACCAATGCAATTACAGCCTCACCGAGAGTATTGCCCGCCCAATTAAGAACAAGGGAATTGTTGTACCTGCAACAATCAACACTGCAAGCAGGCTATTTACAAATAATCTAAGGGTGAAAGGAAAGCGATTTTTTTTCATGTTTGCCTCAATAAACACTAGACCAAATGTAATGCCACCAAGAGCATGTCAATCAATTTGATGCCAATGAACGGAGCAATCAATCCGCCAACGCCGTAGATGAGCAGGTTATCGCGGAAGAGTTTCGCAGCACCGACCGCCCGGTATGGTACACCTTTGAGCGCCAACGGGATGAGGGCAATGATTATCAGGGCATTGAAAATTACTGCCGAGAGGATGGCACTCTGCGGAGTGGCAAGCTGCATGATATTCAGCACACCAAGTGCAGGGTAAGTGGACGCAAAGGCAGCGGGAATGATCGCAAAATATTTTGAGACATCATTGGCGATGCTGAAAGTGGTCAGGGCACCGCGGGTCATCAAGAGCTGCTTACCGATCTCCACGATCTCAATCAGCTTGGTGGGGTTGCTGTCGAGGTCGACCATATTGGCAGCTTCACGGGCTGGCTGGGTGCCGGTATTCATGGCAACGGCCACATCTGCCTGTGCGAGAGCGGGGGCATCGTTGGTGCCATCGCCGGTCATTGCAACCAACCGCCCACCTGCCTGAGATTCCCGGATCAAGTTTCAACTTGGCTTCGGGAGTTGCCTGGGCAAGGAAATCATCCACTCCGGCCTCCGCAGCTATGGAAGCCGCAGTCAACGGATTATCGCCGGTGATCATGACGGTCTTGATGCCCATCTTCCGCAACTGTGCAAAGCGCTCTTTAATGCCACCTTTGACAATATCCTTCAAGTGGATCACTCCAAGCGCCCTCCCATTGCGTGCTACAACCAGGGGAGTGCCTCCAGAGCGGGCGATGGTATCCACACTGGTTTGCAGATCAGACGGCACGGAGTTTCCACTTGACCTAACCAGCGCCATCATGGTATCGGGCGCACCTTTACGGATGGAAGTACCGTCGAAATCAACACCCGACATGCGGGTCTGGGCAGAGAAGGGGATAAAATGCATACCCTGGGGAGCAGCTTCACTGGGCCCCATGGTCTGCCCACGCAAACCATATTTCTCCTTCGCCAATACAACGATGCTGCGACCTTCGGGGGTCTCATCGGCAAGCGAAGAGAGTTGGGCAGATTCTGCCAGTTCCCGAGGTGTAACCCCGACCAACGGGAATCAGCTCCACGGCATGGCGGTTGCCCAGCGTGATCGTACCGGTCTTATCGAGAAGGAGCACATCCACATCTCCAGCAGCTTCAACTGCCCGGCCTGACATGGCGATAACGTTGCGCTGGATCATGCGGTCCATGCCTGCTATACCGATGGCAGAAAGCAGCCCACCGATGGTGGTTGGGATCAAACAGACCAACAAAGCGACCAGCACGGTAATCGTTATAGGAGTTCCCTGACCGGCTGTCGCCACGCTATAAAGGGAGTAGGGCAACAAGGTGGCACAAACGATCAAAAAGATAATGGTGAAACCCGCCAGTAGAATATCCAAGGCGATCTCATTGGGAGTTTTCTGACGCTTGGCGCCTTCCACCAGGCTGATCATGCGATCCAGGAAACCTTCGCCCGGGTCGGCGGTAACACGCACCACCAACCAGTCGGAGAGCAACCGAGTCCCTCCGGTGACTGCGCTACGGTCCCCACCGGATTCACGAATCACAGGGGCACTTTCTCCGGTTACGGCGCTTTCATCCACCGAGGCGATACCTTCGATGATCTCCCCATCCACGGGCATGGTATCTCCAGCTTCCACCAGGAAAAGGTCATTTTTCCGCAAAGAAGCAGAAGCAACCAAGTTGAATTTTGATTTCCTATCGGGAGAGGATAGTTTTTTGGCTTGAGTGGTCTGGCGAGTCTTGCGAAGTGCCTCGGCTTGTGCCTTACCACGTCCTTCCGCGAGGGCCTCGGAGAAGTTGGCAAACAGGACGGTAAACCACAGCCAAATTGAAACTGCGCCGATGAAACCAGCCGGGGCTTCGCCTTTGCCAAACAGCGCCTGGATCCACAATACCGTTGTTAACAAGCTGCCCACTTCGACCACAAACATGACAGGATTTCGAACCATCCAGCGCGGGTTGAGCTTAACAAACGAATCGAATATGGCACGCTGATAGAGCTGCCTGCGGATGGTTGATTGTTTTTTATGTTGAGTGTTCATTTTATTAACCATCCTAATGGAAGAGCAATAAATGTTCAGCGATCGGTCCCAATGCCAAAACGGGCAGGAAGCCCAGCGCTCCGACGATGATAACGACCGCAATCAGCCAGAAGATGAAGAGTGGGGTATGGGTTGCCAATGTGCCCGCACCTGCCACCGGAACTTTTTTCTTGAGAGCCAGCGAACCACCGATCGCCAACGCTGGAATAGCCAACCAGTATCGGGCAAAGAACATTATGATGCCCAGAGCAGTGTTATAAAAAGGTGTGTTCACGTTGAGACCCGCAAAGGCACTGCCGTTATTTGCAGTAGCCGATGAGAAGGCATATAAAATTTCCGTGAAGCCATGCGGGCCGGGATTGAGCACCCCCGCCTTGCCTGCGGCGGTCATCACTCCAATGGCTGTCCCGACCAGAGCAGTAAAAACAGGGATCAACAGGATGAGCGAGGCCATTTTCATTTCATAGGCTTCGATCTTCTTGCCGAGATACTCGGGAGTGCGCCCAACCATCAAGCCGGCCACGAAAACCGCCACGATGACGAAAGCCAGCATGCCGTACAACCCGGAACCTACACCTCCGTAAATGATCTCACCAAGGTGTAATTCCCATAAAGGAATCATCCCGCCAAGAGGCATATTCGAATCCAGCATCGAATTGACCGAGCCGTTCGAGGCAGCGGTAGTAGCGTTGTCCCACAAGACCGAGCTGGCAATGCCAAAACGCTCTTCCTTGCCTTCCATGTTGCCACCCGGGTTGATATTGGACTGCTGGATATCAACCCCAAGCGCAGCAATGGCAGGGTTACCCGTTTTTTCAGCCCAAAGGGTACCTGCAAGCAATGCCACAAAAATGATGGTCATGGCTGCAAGAATGGCCCAACCCTGGCGGGTATCCCCGACCATCTTTCCGAAGGTGTAACAGAGCGCAGCCGGAATGAGCAAAATGGATAATGTCTCCAGGAAATTGGATAGAGGGGTGGGATTTTCAAAAGGATGAGCCGAATTGACATTGAAGAAGCCACCACCATTCGTCCCAAGCTGCTTGATGGCTATCTGGGAAGCCGCCGGACCGACCGCCAGCACCTGGGTGGTTTGCTGGACCTGTATCATCACCGGGTTTCCAGAAGAATCCAAGAACCGGGTTGCCAGTGGCATCCGTTTGCGCCTGCTGGTAGGTGGTGGGCTGCAAAAGAGCGAGCAGTTTTGATACTGGCTAAAGGTCTGCACCACGCCCTGAGAAACAGAGAATCAAGGAAAGGATGAAAGCTAATGGAAGCAGAATATACAGGACAGTTCGGGTAAGGTCGACCCAGAAGTTGCCGATTGTAGTGGCAGTATGCCGAACTATGCCCCTAATCATTGCAATGACGATGGCAATCCCTGTGGCTGCGGAGACGAAATTCTGCGCAGTCAGCGCCAGCATCTGGGTGAGATAGCTCATGGTCGTCTCGCCGCCATAACCCTGCCAGTTGGTGTTGGTGGCAAAACTGACGGCAGTATTCCAGGAGGAGTCGGGGGTCACTGCTCCGAAGCCTTGAGGGTTCAGCGGAAGAAATCCCTGGAGCCGCTGCAAGCCGTAAACAACGAGTAATCCCAGGACGTTGAAAAGCATCATTGCAAATGCGTAGACTTTCCAGTTCATCTCCGTGTCGGGGCTGACACCGCTAACACGGTAGATCAATTTCTCAACCGGGCGCATGACCGGATCAAGAAAGGTGCGCTCGCCCTGGAAAACCCGGGCCATAAAGGCACCAACAGGCTTGGCAAGGGCGATCAAGACGACCATGTAAAAGATGAGTTGAAGCCAACTGAAAACGTTCATTCAAACCACTCCGGTTTCAACAGGGCGATAACAAGGTATATGAAAAGAGCCAGGGTGATCAGGCCAGTGACGAGGTATAAGGCATTCATTTTTTATTCTCCATCAGGCGGTCACAAAAGACGATAAAGCCCCAACTGAGGAGCAGGAAAACAATTGTCATACCGACATAAATGAGATCGGTCATAAGGTTGCCTCCACAATATTCAAACCAGGGGTGAGGACCGGATTATTTGTATATGAGATCATAAAATCGTTCCCCATCAATTAATTCTTCGAATATATCCACATAGAAATCAAATTTCAATCAAGAACCCAACATCCATACTCAAGAAATCATCAAAATCACCTTTAAAGGGCAAATATAGACAGCCCCCAGAGAATATACAGGGAAGGAGCGGATATCGGTGAAAGAGTCATCCAGCGATTTCCTTTAATCGCTGGTACATGAGGGAGATGCCCATGATCACCAAGGCAGCCACGAGGATCCATTTCCAGAAATGGATGAACAGGATAAAGCTAGCGACCAATGCCAGGAGCAACGTGACACGTGCCACAGTCAGGACAAATGCGCCTCGCAGAAAGGACTCGGCGACAACAAACAGGATCAGCATGACCGCCAGGCTGGCCCAAAGATAGCTGGGGGCAAAGAATATCAGCGCAGCGAAGATAAAAAGTAAAAGGCTGAGACTGACCGCAGCCCAGGTTTCTGCCGCGCGGTCAAAACGCAGGACCAGGGTTGGATCATCAGGAACAAGCAAGTTATGGATGTGGGCACGGGGGTTATCCTGGTCACCCGCCCGGATCAGGTCCAACCGGCGGTTGAGACCCTGGAGCAGGGACGTGTTTTCAGACTGCTCGCGGCGCAAGCCACGGACTTCAGCGGAAAGTGCAATTATGTCTTTTTCCAGGGCGATGTACTGTTTCGCCAGGTGAGGATTGCCCTCCATCCCTTTCAGCCGGACCCCTTTTTCCTGAAGCTCAGCGGTTTTCTGTGGGACCAACCTTTCCAACTCCTGCAGACGGATGGAGAGCTGGTCACAATTTGCAGTAAGCATCTTCAACAATTGAGGAGGGGGAGGAACTTTATCAAGCCCGGCAAACCCAAGGGGGTCATACCACGAACCACGGGGCGAACCATCCCGGTTGTACATGGGACCTGCGGGAGCATTCTCGCCAGAGATCGGATCGCGGGCAAACAGACCCCACATCCCCCGAAATTGACTGACCCAAGGGGTTGACTCGTCGATCAGAACTGGCGACCAGGTTTGGGCTTCACCGGGACCAATCCGAAGACCATCACCGCGGGCAAAATCGACGAAGGGAATGTGGATTGCATTAATCGGGGACTGCCCGAGGGTCCCGGTCCAAACCTTGTCCAAGACGTGGACCAGGCCTGAAAGCCAACCCGGGAGCGACGGGTTGACTTCCGCCTGGTATTCCCCTTTGCGGAAATACGAGGCATGCGAACCTGCACCGGAAAACACCAGCGGGTGATTTTCCTCGGACAGCTGGAGTTCCTGGCGATCATCCCAGCGGCGGCGAAGATCATCCCCCTTGAAATCGTGCGAAGCGTAGGCAGCCCATTCCGGGATGAGCCGACCACCCTGCTCATACAAATACAGGGTGATCATTTCCCAGTCAGCTTCGTGGTCGTTGACGCCGTGAAACCCGGAACGCCAGCTATCGAAGCTGAAGAAAAACCAATACTGGAGTATGGTCCAACCACCCTGCCGCGCCACGCGCCCATAATAGGTATATTTTCCATCCTTCGAGAAAATTGCGTTATAGTCCAGCTCCGCAGCTGCGGCGGTGGCAGCCGATACCCTGCCCCGCAACAGGAATGACAATGAGAACAATCCATCCAAAAGGCGGGGAAGGATGCCGCCGCGCGCAAGCCGCCCAATGCCAGCGTGGAAATACTCTCCGAGAGTTCCTCCTCAGGCGGGCGCGATCTGCCAATACGAGGGCAGATTCTGCCAGATTGAGGGGCTCGATGAAACGCAAAAATCGAACAGAGCCAAATTCTGCGGGATGGGGTTCCACCAACTTCTCGAGAGTGAGTTCACCATGCCTGACGAGGATTTCATCGCGCCCATCGGGGTGATGTTCCCATAGAGAACTGTCTTTGACATAATGGTCGACATCCGTTGGGAAGAATTGTTCGCCCTTTGTATAGCAGAGGACCGGTTCGAATTTGCGGAGAAGTTCGAGGTCCGAAAGTGTAACGGGAGCGGTTGGTCGATCAGAGGCTGGAGCCATCATTCCTCCTAATCCCATATATGCGCTGCACATCAGGAATGTTCAGTGCAAAAGCTATGATGACATTGGAGGCCATCACGGCGTAATTGGGGTCCGAGTAGAAATAATCCACAAGGGAGATCAAAAGCGAGACACCGGTCCAGGAAATCAGGACGACCCAGCTCCAGCGATGGAGGCGAAGAAAACCAATCAGGACCAGGATGCCTGCAGCGGACAGAACCAGATAGGTGGCACTGGTAAGTATCGCACTTCCCAGCGAGGTTAACTGCCAGCCGGAGAATAACGGCCCCGTGATGCCATGCCTGAAGAAATCGTTAAGGATGAGAGGTTCATAGACCTGGTAAAGGCGGATCAAAAAAAGGATAACAATCGCCACGGCAATGACTGTAACGGCAATTGGCCTTTTCTTTTTGTCGATCTTCATCCTTTTGACCATTTGGCACCTCTTTATTGATGAACGGGGAAATCGTGAAAGGGTTCGAACGCTTTCCAAATATTTTACCCCAGGCAAATCCAAAAAGAAGCAAAAGGAAACCACGAATTCAGCCATAAAATGTTAATACGATTTTCTCTGTGGTTGGGGAGGGTGTACCCCTAGTCTTATTTCCAGGTAGGTACTGCTCGTTTCGGCGATGCGAGGAGCCAAGGTGGAACTTATACTGATGTAAAATCAACAAGGAGTAACAAAATGTCCAATATATTAGTAGAACTATCGAATGATATGGCAGCCGCAGCCGATAAGGCTGGAGTTTCGACCGTGATGGTCAATGCCCGCCGACGGATGTCTGCGAGCGGGCTGGTTTACGCGGCAGACCTTGTTCTCACGGCAGATCACGTTGTCGAGCAGGAAGAAGGAATGACCATCACATTGGGAGACGGGAGCGTGCTGGGAGCCAAGCTGGTTGGGAGAGATCCCGGCTCGGACCTGGCACTTTTAAAACTCGAGCGCCCCGCCGGGAAACCAGCCGAGATCTCGAAAGAAGCAAAAATCGGAGAACTTGTGCTGGCGCTGGGCCGACCATCGAATGGGGGCATCGAAGCCAGCCTGGGAGTGGTCAGCGCAGTTGGTGGACCGGTGCGCACACCGCGAGGGATGCTTGACCGCTATATCCGCACCGATACCACCCCATATCCAGGCTTCTCTGGCGGTCCGCTGGTGAATGCCGAGGGACGGGTGGTGGGGCTTAATACTTCGGGCTTCGGGTACGGGACCGCACTCACCATCCCTGCAGAACTGGCGTGGAGCGTGGCAGAACAGCTCGAGAAGCACGGCTCGGTGCAGCGAGGCTACCTGGGGATCCGCAGCCAAAACGTGGAGATACCGGGAGCGGCGCAAAAAGCCCTGAAACGGGAGCAGTCCTCGGGACTGGTTTTGGTGGGCGTGGAATCCGGCAGCCCGGCCGAGGCGGGCGGCTTGATGGTGGGGGACATCCTGGTGGGGATCGAAGCGCATCCCATCCAGGACCATGATGAACTCTTTGCCCGACTTACGGGAGATATCGTAGGGAAACCCATTTCGATGGAGATCCTGCGGGGCGGAAAGCCAGAAACGCTCAAGATAAAGGTAGGAGTGCGGCCATGAACCTGACATCCCTTTACGAAAACGCACTCGACGACTTGATGAAACGCATCCAGGGTGTGCTGGTGATCGTGACCAATGGACACCATGGCGCAGGAGCGGGGGTGCTGGCCGGAGATGGATTGGTGCTGACAAACAACCACGTGGCGGGAAACGGGCACGCCCTGCAAGTCACAGTAGACGATGGAAGTGTCTACAAGGCACAGGTCTTGAAACGGAAAGAGGATGCAGACCTGGCTTTGCTGCAGATCGCCGAACACACTCATCCCGGGGCGATATTTTCAAGCCTGGAACCCCGACCGGGCGAAATGGTCTTCGCATACGGGCACCCATGGGGTCAACGCAATGTGCTGACGGGTGGCGTCCTTTCGGCGGTAACGACAGCCCGGACGCGAAGCGGTGAGCTGCCAATTTTGCGCAGCGACGTACAACTGGCACCTGGAAATTCGGGCGGACCCTTATTGAACGCAGCCGGGGAAGTGCTGGGCTTGAATGCGATGATCTTCGGGGGCGACCAAAGCGTGGCAATCCCAACAAGCGTGATCCGGGAATTCCTGAGTGAAGCGAGGAAAAGCATGCCACAGCGGACCGCGGAAGGTGTCATCTGATGCGAGTGGCAATCGCGGTGCAGTCGGTGGCAATGCGCCTGGGATTGAAAGAACTGCTGGGGAGCCTGCCCGGCATCGAAGTCAGCGCGGAAAGCCCGGTCGAAAATGGGTTGACAGGTATCGACGTGCTGGTGGTGACTTCAGCAGAAGACTTGCACTTATCGGGGGAAGAAACCAGACCGGTGCTGCTGCTAACCAATAAGCCTGAAGAGGCCGCCCGACTGACCGATCTACCGGTATGGGGGGTGCTACCGCTGGAAGCAAGCGCAGAAGCAATCTCCGCAGCCCTGCACGCCCTGGGTGAAGGGCTATGGGTGGGCTCGCCAGCGTTTACCAGCAACCTGCTGGAAAGACATCAAACGCCAGTAATCGCGTCGGGGGAACCGATGAGTGACCCGATGACAGCGAGGGAACTTGAAGTGCTTCAGCTAGCAGCGGAAGGGATGGCGAACAAGCAGATCGCACTAACGCTAAACATCAGCGAACACACCGTCAAATTCCATCTGTCTTCGCTGTATGCCAAGCTGGGGGTGACGAGCAGGACCGAAGCGATCCGTGCGGGGGTGCGCCAGGGCAGGGTGGTGATGTAAGCTGAGGGAAGTGTAGATTGGGGGAGGCAAGTGCATGGGGGGTGAGAGATGAATTTGCCCGTGAGACACCATGATCTTGCCGAATTCCAGCGCGAAAACGAACAGAAACGAATGACTGATTTTGCGCATCATTTTTTTGATCATACTCGTATGTGCCTTTTCTCCCGAGACTATCACCGCTGACTCATGTCAGCGGTGTGGCTGATGGCGGCTAGAGGCTGCCTCAGCTCAAAACGAATGAGAGGATTTAGGTATCTTTTTTTAGATCATGTTCGGATGTGTCTTATCTGCTGGGCTAGCCCCCGTTGACTCGTGTCCCTAAGGGATGCTTCGCGATCAACGGGGTGGTCGATTGCGTCTTGAGGACGCATCGACTCAAAACGAGTGACTGATTTTGGGCATCTTTTTATAGATCATGGCTTCGTGAAACAATTTATCGTGAATCGAACCTGGAATATTATTAATTATTCAGCCGACCAGTCAACCGAGTCTAACGGTATATCGGATTGCGTCACGTTTGCAGGTCAGCTCATGTGGATTTTAAGGCACTGGAGAAAGTTCCATATTCTGGAAGCACGCGACGATTCATATCGTCGAAGCGGCGCACTGCGGCGTGAGGCCGCGGTGCACGTATTCTCCCCGACACACCCAATGTTATTTGGGTTTTCCCTAGCCAATACTGCGGCTGCAAGGGTGAAGGGAAACGATTAATCACTTATGATCAAACATTTCTCCACCGGCAGATCCAACCAGGGGGAGACGGAGGCACACCAGGAGAGCCCGCTACGAAAATACCGAGAGACTGTAGAGGTAATTCAAGGTCGGGATAGGTTGTTAAGGTACTTAGCATCGACGACTCTTGTCGTCGGTGTGGCTGATGGAGTCATCTACACGGTATCTTGCCGCATCGCTGACTCATGTCAGCGATGTGGCTTATGGTCGCTGGAAGCGACCTCCGCCCATAATAATAGAACAAACATTCTATTAAGTCAAGAGGCAATATTTCCTTTTCAAACAGAGGAACACCGACACAATTCCGTGCCAGTAGAATATTGCTAACCGGATAAATTGGATATATAATATGCCAAAATTATTCACCCTACTACAGGAGGATATATGCAATCCAAATTGAACCCGTATCTAAGTTTTAAAAATAATGCGCGCCAAGCCATGGAATTTTACAAGTCAGTCTTCGGAGGCACCCTGCAACTGCGAACATTCAAGGAATATAATGCCTCGCAAACCCCCGAAGAAGAAAACCTGATCATGCATGCGGAGTTGAATGCCGGTGACGTGCTTACATTCTTTGCATCCGATACCCCGACACGTATGGAGTACCATCCCGGGACGAATATCAACATGACGCTGACTGGCGACAATGAAAGTGAATTAAAGACATACTTCCAGAAACTTTCGGCCGGTGGAAAGGTCAGCATGCCACTGAAAACAGAAGTCTGGGGCGATACTTTCGGGATGTGCACCGATAAATTCGGTATCGGTTGGATGGTGAACATCAACGCCAAAAAATCATAACGCCGCCCGGAATTCCATTCAACGTATACATATCAGCTCACCATGAATGGTGAGCTGTTTGGTTTTTCGAGGATGCCGCGACGGCGGGGGAACATCCACTTGCGGAAGATGATGCCAAATCATAGGTAAGTGACGGAAGATAAATCCCGCGACAATATACGCATCTAAAAATAAGAAAGGGGCAGCCATTTGGCTGCCCCAGGTTCTGTTTAAAAACCGGTGTAAATCAATTGACGGAAATGGTGATCGAATAATTGACCACCTGACCATTCTTGGGAATGACCTCTATGATGTAATCCTGGGTCTCGGGCAGGACGCCAGTCCAGGTGGTGGCCTTGGCGTTGGGGCTCAGGAGCACGCCGGTCGCAATCCCAAATACATCCAGGTAGGCAGAGGTGGGGGAGACATTGAGGGTGACCTTCATGGTCTGACCGCTCTTGCAACTTAAAGAGTAGGAAAAGACATAACCACTCACAGTGGTACCGTTCAGAGTAGCGGAGGTGGCACCGCTATCAAAATTGACCAATTGAGCAATTTTCGTGGTCAGGGTGTAACTCTCGGAGGATGCGGCACCGATCACCTGGATGGTATAGACCTCGGTTTTAGGAAGCCAAGCTTGCCAGCGGTTGTACTTCAAGGCAGGGTCGAGCAGCTTGGTTCCGTCCGGTTCGAAGACGCCGAGGGTGACGTCACCCTGGGTGGATTCCAGGATCAGGATCATGGGCTGGAGCTGTGAGGCGGACACGGTATATGAGATCACCTGCCCTGGCTGGACGGTACCGGTCTCGACCGCGGCGGTTGTACCGAGGGTAAAGTTAATCACACCGGGGATGGGATTGGGAGTGGCGGTAGGGAGGGGAGCCTGGGTGGGAGGACATGGGTGTAGGAGTAATCGGGGTGAGTGTGGGAGTAGGAAGCGGAGGGAGCGGTGTCGATGTGGCGGTGGGAGGTGCTGATATCGGCAAGGTGCAACCTGCAAGGATAACGGCAGAGACAGCCAAAGACAGAAAAATGGACCAGGGTTTGACATGTGAGTTTGAAATTTTAAGGAACATAGATATGCCTCTTTTTGAATTGATTAAATTAAAATCATATCATAAGACGATGGAGGAGGATAATGTTCCCGGGGAACACTCCCCCAGTCCCCCAAATCCATACAATATGGGATGGAGGATGAGGTTAATGCTTGAGAGCGAAACTCCTTGCATGGAATGGTCCTCAAGCATGCGCGAAAAATAAATAATGAATTAAAAGAGAGTAAACTACAGCAGTGATTACTCTGTTGTTTATTTACTCAATTCAACAATAAGCGAAACTGCCATCCTAGCTACCTCCCCAGCATATTGCAGACAGTGTTCCATCAAGTGATTTTCCATGAAATATCTCTGTCCTACATCTGTTGCCAAATCGCAACCAACCAGTTAGTGTCAATTAAACGAACCAAACAGCTTTTCAAAATTGTTGATCATTTTTGTGTGAGGCCGTAACTTGCCTTCGTATTTTCAGCAGGCGAATTTCTGCCTGCTACAAGATTTATGCCCATGATCGCCCCGCTAACCTCCGCACATGCCCCCTGTCCGGAAACGCCTTATCTCAAACCCTGTTGCTATTCTAGGAATCAAATCTGAATATACACCCAGGTTTTCCGCTATCGCTTGCAGTACACTCTCAGCACAGAAAAAACCTTACCTAAACAATTCCAGGCTTTTTTTTGAGGTCTATCCGTTTATATTTCGATCTCCCAGTTCAGGCTCTTTGTTCGGAAGATGTCCTCAATTTCGTTCACAATGTATAACAAATTTCTAATGGATATTTCTACAAGATTTTCCCGCATTTCAGTCCTATCATGCCATTTTCTATTATCCCATTCCACATCACTCAGATCATCTCCACCATATAATATCTGACCTAATTTCACATTTCTAAACTTGGCCACAGCAAAAAATGCCGCTGCTTCCATCTCTACTGTGACGCAACCCTCCGATTTTCTCAATTCCATTTTTTTCTCCGTCTCTCTATAAAATGCGTTACTAGTCCATGTTTTTGCTTTTATATATTCGATTTCGTATTTATTGAAATCTTCTTCCATCTTTCCAACTACTTCAGGTTGCTTTCTACTTCTTCGGCTCGCGCAAGATAATGGTAAGACACTCCTTCATCACGTATTGCTGATATTGGTATTATCAGATGCCCAACAGCGATATCTTTTCTCAGTACACCCGCACCACCACAGACTATAAATTTTTTGAATCCATAGGCAATTAACTCTTCCAGGAATGCAGCAGATCCAGCTGCACCTAACATATCCCAAGAATAAATGCACCTTTTTCCCCATATACTCCATTTCATAGATAGGAACATCCATCGTCTCACAATTCAAATAATTGACCATTTTTATCTGCCCCTTCTTTTCCATGTCCTCAAGAACTTCCCGGAAAAAAGTAATCACACAATATTCATATCCTTCAGTTTTTTTATGGGAAACGGATGGCTCAATTTTTGCCACTTGTGTATTATCAAATTCCAATATTGGATATTTTTCTTTTTTCATCTTGTGCTTCTACCGTGTGTCAGTGAAACCTTCCTATATCGGATGGACCATACACAAACGGGATCAATTTACACATCGTCTTCGATATTCCCTATAGCCAGCGCCAATTTTGCCTTCAACCATTCTTCTTCCCGCGCGTATTATCGAAATATACCAACATCATTATAGCATATCCGAGCGTAAGCCAGCCATGCATCAGAAGTGCCCATCCCACAGCATCAACATACCGCACAATATATCGGGTGACGTACCAACCGGTAGGGTCCTGTTTCAATCAATGTCCCTTCCTCCTTCGGATAAGGAACAGGCGTCAGGTTCGACCCAAGACGAATAATCGCAGTAATGAAAAGGGCAAGACCAATCAAGATGATCGTCCCACCAGCAACCACACTTACCGTGTTCCAAGGTTTCCTCCAACATATCCATCAGGGAAAATTACACAGTCCGAAAAGAATCCAATGCCAGCAAGACAATCTGGGCAATCACATACCACTCTCCGCGAGTGCCTTTCCACCATTGAACTTGATAAATATTTCTCTTTTCCATTTTTGCATTCCTTATTCGCCTGTTTTTTTAGGATATTTTGAACCTGTTCCGCCACCATCCTGGCAATCCGTTGGCACCTGGTCACTCCGCCGCCATCGATGTATTTCATTACGCCGGCCTTGCAAGAGAAATCACATTGAGTGATGGCCTGGCATTGGGTGCTCCCAAATTCCGTGCGGAACCATTTTGATAGGCGGTGCCCGGTTTTCAGCGCCCGATCGAATTTGTTCAATCCATCCGGAAAATGTATCACCACCGCTCATCATGAGGGCCAGCATGCGCGTCACCCGCAAGTAGCTGTTTTCGATTTCACCGAGCTTCATTCCGATGGCCATCACACCTGCTGTGTAAGCACTGCAAGTGATCCCCTTGAAGAGTGTTCCGCCGATAAAAGCGGAACTGGCATCAATCAGCTCCTGGTCGACTGGAATGGTATCCCCAATTGCTGAAATACAGCATACGCGCCAGTGAAAATTGCATTGCTTCATGGAGCCGTACAAGCAGGAGTAAGCTTCCCTTTGTTTAGCAGGAATAGCAGGGCGGTGATCGCAATCGATGGTCTCGGCCAGGAGTTCCGGGGAATGACGGACAGCATGGATGCACCCGACTGGAAAACGAGGGTTTTGAATAACACTGCAGAAAGAAGCAGCGTTTTCGTTAAAAAAACGCTGGTAATAAGCATAGCCCAGATCGAAAATCAACGGCAGCCCGTGGCGCATCTCCCTCAAACCGTGGCGAAGGCCCAGAATGACCAATGGAGATGTAATAGCGCCGCATTCAAACCCAGTATTGCCAATGCCTCCTGGCATAGCGGCCATCAATTTGACCAGCCCATCCTGCTTGCTGTGGTTGATATCTAGTATGATCTGCATGACGGCGGGAGCGCAATGGCCCATGCGCAGCAGGTTGTTCAAGCTGCGGGTCCTATATGTTGGTTTCATTTTCGTGCTCAAGTTGTATTCCATGTGATTTTCCTTTCGACAAATCGGCCGGTTCAATTCATTTGGGAGGCAATTGCATTCTGGCTGGTTAATACTGAATTTTCGAGATTTCATAGCAGTAACCTTCCCGGGTGCCTTTGCCGGGAACTCATCATCTACCTGCCGCAAGTGCGGGGACAAGTAGCCAATCGCCGATGTGATTACGAGAAATAGACCTGCGCAGATAAAGAGCAAGCCTGCACCGCGCCCCTGCCCCACGCCGATGATCTGTCCAACGTTACCAACCAGGGGACCACCTGCTTTCAGCAATGGTTCGAAAACTTTATCGGTCAACGGCCCGGTGAGGAGGTAAGCCAGAAGCGGCGTAGCTTGAATGATGGCCTGCCGGATTGAAAAAACCCGGCCTTGCACATCCGGGGCAACCCTGTTCTGCCAGATCGCCTGGTTGGCGCTGACGGTGATGGGAAGGAAAAACATGCATAACCCGACGCTTACCATGACGAGCGGGAGGAAGGTGCGCAGACCAATCAGGGTCATGAACACTCCCATCAACAGCATGGAAACCATCACAGTATGGATACGGCGTTTTTGGCAGCCCCAGATGCTCATGACGACACTACCTACCAGGTAACCGATGCCACCGAGCGTCATGACCAGGCCGAGCGAGGCCGTCGAGGCCAAAGACAGGATCATAGGCGTGAAGAGCACCACGCTCATTTCCATAAGAAAATTTGCCAGGGCAAGGAAAACCATCAGCGCGAGCAGCCCGGAACGCGAGGTAATGTACTTCCAGCCATACGCAGCTTCGTGCAGCAGTGACCCCCAGCCGGCTCGCCCATCGGCGGTCGTCTCAGGCCCTGGGAATGCGGATGAGCACGAGCGAGATGATTGAGAAGAGAAAAGTTGCAAAGTCCGCCAGCAGCACGCCTTGCAGCCCAAGGCTGCCCATCAGCGATCCTGCGAGGAGGGGGAGACGAGCAATGTGCCAGCCGACACGATTTGCAGCATCCCGCTGGCGCGGCCGTTGTGCTCTCTGGGAACCAATTGTGTCGTTGCCGCCGTCATGGCCGGCCAGCGCAAAGTATCAAAAATTCCACAGGCGAAGATGGCCAGGTAGATATGCCAGATCTCCAGGCGGCCAACCAGGCTCAGCAATCCAATCGCAAGGATACTGAGCCCGCCGCCAGCGTCGCTGAGGATCATGACCTTCCGACGATCCCACCGGTCCACCAGCACGCCAGCCAACGGGCCTAACACAACTCTGGGCAGGACGATGAATAGAGATGTTCGCGCGAACTGGGTCACGGAACCAGTCTTCTGGTAGACCCACACGCCCAGCGCGAAACTGCTCATGCCGGAGCCGATAAAAGAGATTACCTGCCCGATCCAGACGATGCCGAAAACCAGTATGCCTTTTCGTGTTTTGGTTTCTATTGCAGTTGTCATGATTCAACTCCTTTCAATATGATTGACACGATCTTGATTTGATTGGGATGCAGATTCCGGTCGTAATCCAGGGCCTACGACTGAACTCGGAACTACCCTCAGCAACCCATAGTGCATCACAAAACCAAGGACAATACCCCATGTCAGATGCAAGACAAAAGATCCAGCGAACCACAGGACTGTTTCAGATCCTGACATTTTCAATAGAATGGGCATCGTCGTAAGAATTAGCTGGCTCAGAACCTCAGCATAAAGAACCGCCTCTACGATATTCTTCTTCAGGGTTATCCCTTGAAGAGCACCGACCTGGCTCACAGCCAGGCCATAGATTGCACTAAGCACCGGTCCCAGCATATGGAAAGTAAACACACCCAGCATGACGCCTCCTGAAAGCTTTATTCCCAGGAGAGAAAAGAAATGTGCAACCGTGCTTCCAATGGATAAAAAACAGGTATCAGCAGGTAGTCCTAGTGCGGATAATCCTTCCACGAGGACCAGATCCATAGCCATACGTTCCAGCTATGCCTCCGATCACTCCCCACCACAATCCCTTCAAAGTACCGATGGAATTGATGCGACCGGTCATCCGTGCATTTCCTTGAAGTGTTCTTTCCCATTTCTGTATCTCCTTCATTTCGGATGAATGTTTCGTGATCTGTATTAAGAAATAATGCCTGTTTACGTTCAGTTCTTTGATCTCAACCTGGGAAGGGATGGTTTCCGCTCCATGGTGCTTTGCGAAAACCATCCCAGCTCATGGTCATTTATTCTTGCTTCTTCATTGCACGAGCCAGCACGATCAATCCCAGTGCGAGCAGCAGGATCGCAAAGATCGGCAGCTCGAAGGACAGGTGCAGGTAGCGGGCTCGCCAGTTCCAGCCCGCCCAACAGGAGAGCGAGGATGCCAAAGGTGGTCGTAAAGCCGCTGGTGGGCTGCCCTTTCCATGTCCGGGCCATATTCAGACCGACCAAGATGACGCCGATGCCGACCGCGCCAGTGCCATTCGGCAGGGATTTGAACATCTCGGTAATCCCCCACAGGATGAAGAATGCACCCCAGGCAATCGTTCCGAAATCGAGATTTGACTTGCGTGTGTTTTCCATTTTATTTTCTCCTTGGATGATTTGATTCAATCCGGATCATTGGTACTTATTGACCCGGTTTACTTTAAGCACGGGTACCTGCGGTGGCAGCGAATGAGCAGATCCTGGCTTGATGGGCCCTCCAGCCCGGCCACCAGGTCTTGTGCCACATATGGATTTGTGCGAATACTGAATGCGGCTGCTTGATCGCCGATTTGACGGATGGGGCAATCTGCGCAACGGTGGACTTTGTCGATCAAGATGGCGCTCCAGTCGGTGGTTCCCAGATTGGGATTGAACTTGATTGTGTTTTCCATTTCTTATATCTCCTTTTTTGTTATGATCTTTGATATCATTTCTTTTGCGTAGCTTTTCTGACCGAGAGCAACGTCAGGTTCAGCCGGTACAATTTATTCAGGATGCCCATCAGTGCAGCCTGGTCTCCGATGTACCCGAAAGGATCATTTCTCCGTTGTCTGATAATTTCACCTCCATTCCTTCCAACCATTCCGACCAGCTTTCATCGAGGTGCCCTTTGACGTGGATCTCGAAGATCTCCTTCTTGAGAGCCGTTGGAATGGATGTCTTGATTTGAGTGTTGTTTTCGATCTTTATTGGTCATCATATTTCCTCTTGCTCCTAATTTAGCATCTTCTCCTGCAAAGTTTCATCGTCTGAAGGTTGTAGCTGGGGTTGTATTTATTCCGGTTGGAAAAAGCGATCGATCTCCCCTCTGATTTCTTTCTGAAACTCATTAAATAAAAAGACCGGCAGCGAACAGAGTCCACTGCCGGCCTACTGAAAAAATGGCGATTGGCGCTTACTTGAAAATTTTCAGCTCTTTCCCGATCGCTACCGGCCTGTGTCCTGCTTTTCACCCCCAGCTTGGCATAAATATTGCTGATGTGACGTTTCACGGTGGGCATTGAAATGACCAATTGGCCGGCGATTTCCTGATTGGAACAGCCGGCTTCGATGAGCTTCAGGACTTCAAGCTCACGCGTTGTCAGCGGCTCGATCAAGAGCTGCATGGATGGTTGTGTCATTGCGGAGGTTTTGCCAATCCTGGACAGCAGCACGGCCGCATAACCGGCTCCCGACCTGACGTGACTGGGCCTGGCAAAGCAACCTCGTCATCGCTTCGCCTTCATCCAAAAAGGATCGGACGTACCCCTCCGGCTGGGCCAGGGCAAGGGCTCTTTCCAGGGCAGCCAGGGCTTGGTCGGTCTCTTTCTTTCCCTGGAATGCGAGCGCTTGGAGGACCAGGGTTTCGATGACCATTCCCATCCGCCCGGCTGGTTCTGCTTGTTTCAAGCAGGCGTTTGGATAACGCCAGGGCAGCCTCATGATCGCCTCGGGCCAGGAGCACTCGCAGCAGGATGCAAATATTCAGGCTCCCGCTGGTAGGGGATTTCGTCTTTGATGCGATAGACCACTCTTCTGAATTAGTTGAGAAGGCCTCTCCAGGTTCCCTTGTGCCAGCCAATAGCGCGCCAACTCGGACTTCAACTGGATGGACCACCCGGGGGAAAGAGGATCCTCGCCAGTTAGTCGCTCCGCCTCCCGCATGGCTTCCTGAGCTTTATCTGGATTATCCCGGGCTTGCT
The DNA here is from genome assembly GCA_963741635.1 of uncultured Chloroflexia bacterium. Classification (GTDB taxonomy): domain Bacteria; phylum Chloroflexota; class Anaerolineae; order Anaerolineales; family Villigracilaceae; genus UBA877. Next base: position 286,882 of record CAVUIO010000012.1, on the reverse strand, counting down.
CCAGCCGCGCCAGCATAGCGCAGGCATATGGCTTGAAGGTCGCAATCCCCCCACTGCCGGCAAAGATCGATGCACTGGTGAATGTATTGTTCCGCATCGTTCAATTGGTTCCATTCATATGACAATTTTCCCAGGCCGGCATAGAGATTCCCGGCCAATGGCGATCTTTGCCCATCCGGGCGAACTGCCATTTGTAAGGATTGGGTATATGTGTCCGCTGCCCGGTGAAGCTGGCCCTGTTCCATCAAGATATCGGCAATATTGGAGTTGGCGATGATGACCATGTGGAGGTTTCCGGCCTCCCGGCCGATGCGGATGGCTTCGGTGTAGGCCCGGTTGGCTTCCTCCAGATTCCCGTTGATCCAGCTGGTATCGCCGAGGATTGAAGTGGCCACACTGCGTATACTTTGGGAGATGGAACTGCAGTCTGGCAACAGTTGCAGTGCTTCTCGAGCATATTCCGCTGCCGAATGCGTGTCGCCGCGTGAGTTTGCACATTGGGCCCGGGCTGCGGCAATCGTCCCCAGCATCGTCCTGACCTCGTCCGTGGGTTCGAGTGGGGCGAGCAATTGTTCAGGGACCTGCAGGGTTGGTTCGACCCGCTCCAGATCCCCGGTCAGGGCGAGCGCCCAGGCTTTTTGAATCGCCAGCCAGGGATGGGTTTCCGCTTGAAAATCGATGGCCTCGGCCCAGTTCAGCAGGGTGGCCACCTCGCCGCTCATGAGCAGTAAACAACCGTTTTGCTCGATCAGCTTAGCTGCCCGGTCCTGGTCGCCTGCCGCGATGGCCTGCTGGATGGATTCGGCGATAAACCCGTTCTTGCTCGTACCATTGGGAAGCGCGGCGGTGCAGTTCGGGGAGCAAATGCGGAAACTGGTGTTCCAGGCGCTTCCTGAGGACGTCGGCGAAGAGATGGTGATAGCGATACCAGTGCCGCTCGTCGTCCAGCGGGATGGTAAAGAGGTTCATCTCTTCCAGGGTTTCCAGCATCGCTTGCCCATCGACGGGCCGGTCGCATCCGCCTCGACAACTGCCTCGCACAGCGGTCCGCATAAGCGATCCAGGATCGAAGTCTGCAGCAGGAAATCGCTCACTTTCTTCGGCTGAAGCTTGAGTACTTCTTCGGCCAGATAGTCCATGACATAGTGATGGCTGCCGGTGAAGGCGGAAACGAAGCCATGGATGTCTTTGCTGCCCTGCATCGAAAGGGCTGCCAGTTGCAGGCCGGCGATCCAGCCTTCCGTGCGCGCCTCCATGGCGGAAAGATCGTTGGCAGACAAGTGTCAATCCCATTGCTTCGTTCAAAAAAGCGGCGATCTCGGCTTGCGTAAAGCGCAACTGGTCGGCCCGGATATCCAGGAGCTGGCCGCGGACCCGCAGGCGGGCCAGCGGCAGAGCGGGGATCGGTCCGGGTAAGGATCGCCAGGTGCATCTGGGGGGGCAGATGCTCCAGGAGATAAGAGAGTATTTTTAGGACCGCTTCGGAGTGGATGACGTGGAAATCGTCCAGAACGAGAACGAATGGATCGGAAAATGAAGCCAGTTCATTGGCCAGCAGGTTGATCACATTTTCAAATTGAGCCGGCTGGATCCCCTGGAGCATGCCGAACAGGTCGTCCTCAATGCCTGGAGCGATCGGCACGAGGGCGGCAAGCAAATACTGCAGGAAACGGATCGGGTCGTTATCGCCGTCATCCAGGGAGAGCCAGGCGGATGGGATCTTCGTTTCTTTCAGCCAGCTGCTGACCAGGGTGGTTTTGCCATAACCGGCGGGAGCGGAAACCAGGATGAGAGACCGCTCCAAACCACTATTGATCAGATCGATAAGACGAGGGCGGGCTATCTGTTTGGAGCGAATAGGGAGGAGCGTAAAATTTTGTCCTGAGCAGGTGCTTGCTCTGCTCCAGAGAACGATTGTATTATTTTCCTTTTCCCCCGAGTAATATCAGGATCCGCATTTAACACGCACGCCCCTTTTAAAGCGATTCGGTCAAATAATATGATAGGTTCACCCACAAGACTTTCCTGGAGCAAATCTTAACCGAAAAAAAAAGATATTGCCAACTCATTGTACAGGAATGTTGGAGGACATACAAGATGGGGATGTTGGGTTTTTGTATACGGGGATATTAAAATCAGCAGAGAGGGTAGGAACAACAAAAACCACATGCTGATATCCCGGACGGATGCGGTTTTCGATAACAAAAACCGCATCCTGGAAGGAGGCGGTTTTTGAAGGCGGGGAGGGCGGGATTCGAACCCGCGGCTGAGTTTTAAGTCCCAGCACTCACTTAGCAGGCGAGCCCAATCGGCCTCTCTGGCACCTCCCCATGTGCAGGTGCGTATCCCGGAAGTTGGCAAGGCGGAGGGAGAGGGATTCGAACCCCCGGTGACCTTACGGCCACGACTGATTTCAAGTCAGTTGCCTTAAACCACTCGGCCATCCCTCCGGGTTGGAAGATTTTACCATAAAGTGAGGGGGCTGCGGGAAAGCGGAATTTTACCGGCTGTCGTCCATATATTATTATGAATTTCCCCACCCCTGTCCCCTGCCCGTACAAAAACTCCAATAGCGTGCCAAGGGAGGGAAAACTAAATATAGACAAACTTGGTATAATTCACGCCCGATGAAAAAATACCATATTTGGACGGAAGGCTGCCAGATGAATGTAGCCGACTCGCAGCGGCTGGGGTCGGCACTCGAACACCTGGGTTACGAATTTACCGGTAAGCTCGAAGATGCGGATGTAATCGTATTGAATACCTGCGTAGTGCGCCAATCGGCGGAGGACAAGGCGTATGGGCGGTTAAGTTCGCTGAGACCCTTGAAAAGCAAGAACCCCGGGCTGGTGGTGAACCTGATGGGCTGCCTGGTGGGCATCCGGGAACCGGAAAGGCTGCGCAGCCAGGTTCCCGTTCGTGGATGTATTTTCTCCACCCTCGGACCCGGGTCCACTGATCTCATTTTTATCCCAGGGAGAAATCAAAAGGGAGGAAGCGCTCGAGACCGAGGAACGTTTTGCTGTGATGGACGAGGACCTTTCGACCCATCCAACCGACCTCAAGCAATCTATTGAAGGCATGCTGCTACCGGAGAATGAACGCGGCAGGACCGTTTCGGTGCATGTGCCGGTGGTGCTGGGTTGCTCCCATGCCTGCACGTTCTGCATCATCCCATCCCGACGGGGAGCCGAACGGTCGCGCCCAGCGGATGAGATCGAGGCGGAAGCGCATTTCGCTGGCTGAACAGGGAGTAAAGGAGATCACGCTGCTGGGCCAGATCGTGGACAGGTACGGGAAAGATCATCCGAAAGAGGGCGACCTGGCAACGCTGCTGCGGAGACTAAGCCAGGTGGAAGGGCTGGAACGAATCCGGTTCCTGACCTCCCACCCGAATTATTTCACCGAAGAACTGATGGAAAGCGTGGCAGAACTACCAAAGGTGATGCCGCACATCGAGATCCCCATCCAGGCGGGGGATGACGAGATCCTTCAACAGATGCGGCGCGGGTACACCCAGGCTGATTACCGGCAGAAGGTGGCGGATATCAGGGAGCGCATACCGGGGTGTTCGATCGCCACCGACATTATCGTGGGGTTTCCCGGGGAAACCGAAGAGCAGTTCATGAAGACGTATCACCTGCTGGAAGAACTGCGGATGGATGTGGCGCACCTGGCGACGGTACTCGACGAGACCGGGAACTGTTGCGGAAAGGCTGTACCAGGATGACGTAGTGGAAGAAGAGAAGATGCGCCGATTCCGCATCCTGGAAGATCTGCAGGAAAAGATCAGCGGTGAAATCAATGCCGGGTACCTGGGAAAAAAGGTGGGGGTCCTTTTTGAGGAGAGAGCAAAGGGACGCTGGCGGGGGCGGACACCGACGAATAAGCTGGTGTTCGTGGAGAGCGAGGAAGAACTGGGCGGGCAGGTAAGAGAGGTGAAAGTGACGTGGACCGGTCCATGGTCGATGCAGGGGAGAGTTTAGCAGGGACGATGCTAAGCATCGTTGCTTAAATAAACAATCGGTATTTATATTATATTTATTTTGAAAAGAATATCGATTTTTCCCTAAGCGTTATCCTTTAATGTCCCCACCCCCTTTCCCCCGCCCCAAGGCGGGGAAATATAATTTATTTTTGGGGGATTGACGGGCAATTTCTGCCCGTCAATCCCCCAAACCCCCGTATTGGAGGACCACGACGCATCTTTCACGTCTGGCTAATTGTGAAGTAAATCCCCACCCCCTTTCCCCCCACCCCAAGGCGGGGGATATTATTTATTATTATGGTTAGCGGCGAGCATTCGCTCGCCGCTAACCTTACACACTCGAGTTGGAAAAACAGGGATATGATAAAAAGTGTGGTGCTAAAACCAACCTCCCGCTTGCTGGGCGGGAGATTGGTTTCAGTAGGAGGCAAGACTATTATTTAATTTGCTGAACACATTTCCGATGGTGGGGCCAAAGATGAGTAAAACAGCAATAACAATTAGAGCGATTAATAAAAAGAGGAAAGCATACTCAACCATGCCCTGTCCATGTTCGCGGATGCCATACAGCATCTGCCATCACCTCCTTTCCCAATTACTATGTAACCATATTATATACCGATAAATTTCCAAGCGAGTTTGCATATTTGCAAAGTGTACGCAGAGGGCAGATGGGACACGCCGGGTGCCGGGGGGCAGCAGATCTCCCGCCCCAAGCGGATGATGTTCAAATGGGCAGAATAATAAGTATCGGATGGAAATAGTTTTTCGAGGTGAGGATGTGCCTGCTCCACTGTCATTTTTCCGGGGAGCAGCCCGATACGACCTGTAACCCGAAAAATGTGGGTATCCACGGGGAAGGCCGGTCGACCCAGGGAAAAAAGCAAGACGATGGCGGCAGTCTTTGGACCAACCCCTTTGAACTTTTTCAACCAGGCCCGTGCTTCCTCAAGGGGCAGGTCTTTTAGAAAATTCAGATCAAGGGAGCCGCGTTCAGCGGATATATCCTGCAAGACCTGCTGGATGCGCGGTCCTTTCTGGTTGGAAAGCCCAGCCAGCCGGATGGCGGCAATCACCGAGGCGGGATCGGCATCACGCACCCCTTCCCAGGTGGGAAATTTGCGGCGGAGCGATTCAAAAGCACGGTCCCGGTTGATGTCATTGGTGTTCTGGGAAAGGATGGTGGAGATGAGTTCATCCACCGGCGGCAGCGGATTACGCCAAACAGGCTGCCCATAAAAATCCAGCAGGCGCTGGTGCACCTGCCGGGCGAGTTTTTGGAGCGGATCCATGGGGGTTAAGCAGTCCTTTGCAAAGTAAAGGCGGGACGGGAATGACCGACCACCAGTTTGCGCCAGTTGGTAACCGGCTTGATCGGGTCCGAAATCCACGGATAACGCTTCCAGTTCCTTTTCTGTTATCCATCCCATCTGGCGCAGGATTTCAAGGGCAACAGCGGGCCGGACACGGTTGTAGGAGTCGCCATTGGCTTTGCCGAATCGGAAGGTCACCGTCGGAGACCTTAAAGGCGATGCCAACCCCGGCTAAATCGGCACCCAAAACTCCAACAGGAATCCCGAGGATCATGTAACCTTCCGCACCACCCTTGGCGATAATGCGCCCTGGACAAACTTCCATCAGGCGGGTATCGAACCTGTCAGAGCCAGCGACCATGACGGGGTTTGCCATCATGGACTGGGTTATCCGGCGGCAGGCGGCGGCACGGTCGGGTTGAGACTCCGCGCGGATCGCACAAGCGGGCAAACCCAAGGGCAGCGTTATACAAGCGGCACGGCAAAATTAGGAACCGAACAACCATCAATCCCCAGTTCAACCTGGTCAACGGGAACACTGCAAATTTCCGCCAATAGACTCCAGGATTGCCTTCTGAACAGGGTGATCGGGATTGACGTAATCCGCAATCGGCAGCCCGCGCATGCGTGCGGCAGCCAGCATACCGGTGTGTTTGCCGGAGCAATTATGACGGTTGGGGCTGAGGGCTTCACCCCGCAGGCGCATGGCTTCAACGGTGGGCATATGCGAAAGCGGATGCGTGCCGCAGAGAAGATCGCTTTCCTGCACCCCCACCTTTGCCTGGATGCCTTTAATCACCTCAACATGCTCATCGGTGCCGTCGTGTGAACCACAGAGGATGGCCACTTCGCGGGAAGTAAGATGAAAGGCCGATCCCCGCCGTGCTCGATGAACGGGAGTGCCTGGAATGGCTTGGAACTGGAGCGCAAGAAGGTCACCATTTTAGGATCGCCGAGCCAGGCGAGCAGGCGACCTGCACGAATCGACCACAGCTGCGGCTCCGAAGTGAACGGATTCGACAATCCGGCCGCGGGTCACCTCAAAGACAGGCTGGTAGGACTCAGCCATGGAAACAGCACCTTGGGACAAGCCGCTTACTCCTCGCCGCCCCCAGTGCCGGATGAGCGGTAATGCCGACTGTAATAATGATGCAGGCCGTAGCGGAGGCGGCGGGTATATTTCTGAAGCTGGGCAGCCTGGAATCTTGAACGGACGTAAAAGAGGCGTGATCAGATTATCGACCGCTTCGGGGGCAGATTTTTTCGCGGCCAGTTTTTCAAATTTATGAGCGCCCCATCAAGATATTCCCTTTGAGCCCGGATCACATCGACCGGCACCACTCCACTGCGTCCACTGACAACCACCCAGTTTCGATATGCAGACGAAAGCAGGAGTTTCAATGTGTCCGACCCAGACGGGGAGGTCCGCTGCCGCAAGGAAAGGAGGCTGGTTCTTGATGACCGCGTCACCAACAAAAACGACCTTCGCATCCGGCAGGATGACCCAGGCGGACCCGGCGGTGGGACCCGGATGGTGTTCCAGCACGACAGGCGAATCGCCCCAATTTATGGTCATCTGGGTGCTGAAGGTGATCTCGGGTGGCACCCAGCGGATATTCCCCAAGACCCGGGATGCTTTCCCAGTCCGAGCCGGTCTCTTCACCCTGGGCCTTGAAGGTAGTGGGGCGGGTGCGGAAAACATGAGCAGTCTTTTCCTGGGCAACGATGGTACAGTCCATGGCGCGCGCGCCCAGGGTCCGGTCGGGATGGGCATCGAGATTGACCAGCAGACGTTCAGAACCACCCCCCAGGTTCATGAGGGCAGCACGCCAGGCGCGTCCATCCTCGGGGGAGGGGGGAGCGTCAACCTGAACCAGTCCATGGGGAAGATTAATCACACCAAGGGTGGCACCCGGATATCCGTTTTCAATATACACATCGGTGGCGATCGTCTGCATGCTAACTCCTGAATCATGTTATTTTTCCCTGGAAACCGGCAGGGTGAGAATAAATCTGGAACCTTTGCCAACTTCGCTCTCCACCCAAATCTTCCCGCCATGACCATTGACCGCCAAGCCGGCAGAAGGCCAGCCCGACCCCCAGACCCACTGGCATTTTCCTGTCCCTTGAGGCGGGTATATTTTTCAAAGATATGCTCCCGTTCAGCGGGCGGAATTCCCGAACCGTTATCCTGCACCCAGAGCTGAACCCAATCCCCGTCCTGTCGACCACCCAACTCAATATTCCCTTCGGGAGGGGTAAATTTCGAGGCGTTTTCCATCAAGTTGATCAGGACACGGCGGACCATATCCACGTCGACCCAAACCGGCGGCAATTTCCGGGTAAATTGGATTTCAACGCCTGGTGACGGCTGTCGGTCATAGGATGGACGGCATCCAAAGCATCCTCCGCCAGGACAGACGGGGTGACACTTTCCTGGGAAACGATAGCCTGACCGGATTCCAGACGGTTGATATCGAGCAGGGAACTGACCAGGCGCTGGATGCGGTCAGTTGAGCGACGGGCGATGGTGGTCACGGATTGGATGGCTTCATTTTCCGTAGCCGGGTACAAGGTCGAGAGAACGTCGAGACTGGAGATGATATTCGCCAGAGGCGAACGCAAGTCGTGGTAGATCATGGAGGTGAGTTCTTCACGCAGGTTATCCAGGTCCTTGCGTTCGCGGATATCGCGCATCAGCCACTGCAAGGCATCGGCTTCTTCGAACACCACTTTACGAACATTCACCTGGATGGGAATACTTTTTCCACTCCTGGTTTTTAGAGAAATTCATAACTGACGATCTTGCCACTCTTCAAATTCTCCAACCCGGGCATTTTATCTTCACCGGTTCCATCGTGAAGCTGGTCGATCGACATTCCCTGCAACTGCCGGGAGGAATATTCCGTAATAACCGCAGCCTGGCGATTTGCCTCGTGGATCTTCCGGTCCAACCCGGTAACGAGGATCGGGTCCACGCTGTCATCGAAAAGCTCGCGATAGCGTTTATGGGCAGCCTGGAGTTGTTCGAATAACTGGGCATGCTGGATGGTTGAACCGGCAAGGTTACCGATGCCCGGTTAATACGAGCAGGGCATCGGCGTCAAATCCTCCAGAAATCGGATTGATGGCCTGAAGGATACCGATCACGCGCCCGAGGGCATAAATGGGAGCAACCGCCATGGCGTGAACTTCGAAACCGGGGAACTGTTCAGCCGGCACAAAGCGTTTGTCTTCGCGAACGACCGGGATGACCACGCCCTCCCCTTCGTGCGCAACCCAGCCGACGATACCCACACCGGCATGGATGCGTTTGCCAACGATGCCTTCCTTGTGTTCCCCCGTAGCGGCATGGAAGACCAAATCCCAGTTGGATTCGACCAGCGCAAGGGCGACGGTTTCCACCTGTAACGCCTGGATGGTCTCATTCAAAATCCGCTGAAGCACTTCATCCAGGCGCAGGCTGGCATTAATGGCATCCGCACTGGCAGCCAGGGCGGTCATCACGCGCGCCTGGCGCTGGCTCTCGGCATACAAACGGGCATTGAGAACAGCGATACCCGCCTGGTCGGAGATGGCTTGCATCAGGCTTAAATTATCTTCGTGTATAAGACCCTGGAACAGGGTGGACCAGGGTGAGCACGCCCACAAGGCGCTCGCGTGCCATCAAGGGTACGCACAGGGCAGATTTGGCGCCGGACTGGTCAGCAGCATCATCGGGGCGGCGCAACCAACGTTCATCGAGGCTTGTATCGGGAACCCAGGCTGATTGCCGATTACGGACGACCCAGCCCGCCAGCCCGCGTTCCACGGTTTCGCGCAACTGCTGAGTGGTGTGGTCGTGGACTTTGCGCCCATAAACGATGGCAGAGTCGACGGCGCGACCGTTATCGTCGAGAACGACAATGCTGGCGCGTTCCCCGCCAACGTACTTCAGCGACTGGAACAGGATGCGTTGTAAAACCGTGCGCAATTCCAGTGCGGAGGCAAGTTCACGGCTGACATTGAAAAGGAATTCAAGGGTCGACTTGGTTTCTGCTTCTGCCATAATCGTGGGCTAAATATGATTCAAAGTGGATATCCTGCCGTATAAAGCAACCATCTGTCCGAGCATGACCTGTCAATAGTGGCAGGATTTTGAGAACGAATCCGTGTGGAAGATCCCGGAGGGCATGCAGCGCTCCGTCCAGAGATCGGGGTGAGGATTGGTTTACAAAAATCGTTCAGGGCGTGGAAAGGCATCGCCTAAACTCCAAAAGCCCTTTGAATTCCACCTGCGGGGAATTTATTCCCCCATTCGGGGATTTCGAGATGGACGAGTGTACTTTCTGGCATCGCAATGAGTATACTGCTACTTGTGAAAAATTGGAGACCTGTTCTTTCGAGAGGTTTCGATCATAGTGGAAAAATATTATAATCGGGCACGATAATTTCGTGTAGCTTAGTCATATGGAAAGAAAGAGGGTAAAAAATTGGATAGGTTTATTCATTGATTGTTCATGTCGAAGTGCTATGATAAGCATAGAAGCAACAGACAAACGTTTTTCTCTTCTCTCCTCCCGAACGACCCGGCATAAACCCCGGGCCGTTTTGGTTTAGAGAACCTGGGCTAATCCAAATTTGTATACGATCGGTTTTAGAAGCGAAAGATCAAATTCCTCCATGCGTCCCGGCCAAGAGTTTGCATTTCGAAAATGGCCCGCTGCAGATCCTTTTGCAGACGACCGACGTCGATACCACGACAGGTTCCGGGCCAAAGCGTCAGCCATTTCTGGCTGCGATGGTAGACTTTCATGGCACCGGCATAATTGCGACGGGTAATATGCAAATAAACGACCCCCGCCTGAAGCACACCACGATAAAGCTCGCGAACAGGTCCCTTTTCCGCCCGCCAGGCAGATTCAAGAGCTTCGTGCGCTTGCCAATATCGCCCCAGATTGAATAATTCCAAGCCCTCGATCGCCTTTTTAGGGAGCGGACCTTCGCAATCGGGTGCGAAGGGATGGGGGTGAAGAGGAAATTTCGGACTGAATTCATGATACTCTCCAGATTCATGATGATGTCGGTCAGTTCACCTACCGTTTCAGGGTCCGGTATTTGACCCGGTGCGGCTGGAGGTCTTTCCCCGTAGTCTCCCGGATGTGAGCTTCATAATCCGACCAGTTGCCCAGGAACAGGTGCGCCTGGCTGTCACCTTCAAAGGCGAGGATATGGGTACAAATCCGGTCGAGGAACCAGCGGTCATGGCTGACCACAACGGCGCAGCCCGCGAAATTCTCGAGGGCTTCCTCCAAGGCGCGCAGGGTGTTCACATCCAGGTCATTGGTGGGTTCGTCGAGCAGGAGCACATTGGCACCTTCTTTGAGGGTTTTTGCCAGGTGAACGCGATTCCGTTCGCCGCCGGAAAGGGTACCCACCTTTTTTTGCTGATCACTGCCGGCAAAGTTGAAGGATGACACGTAAGCACGGGAGTTCATCTTGCGAGCGCCAAGGGTGATCTCGTCCTCGCCGCCACTGATCTCCTCCCAGACATTCCTGTCATTATCGAGCGGACGCATCTGGTCGGCATAGGCCCATTTGACAGTTTCGCCTATCCTGGATGGACCCGGCATCGGGCTTTTCACTGCCGGTTATCATGCGCAAGCAGGGTGGTCTTCCCGGCACCGTTTGGACCGATCGACCCCGACGATGGAGCCGGGCAAAATCTTGGCGCTGAAATTTTCCAGAAGAAGCCGGTCACCATAACCCTTGGTGACATTCTCAAATTCAAGGACGATATCGCCCAGGCGGGGTCCGGGCGGGATGTAGATCTCCTGCTCGCCGCGATATTTTTCGACTTCCTGGGAAAGGAGCTTTTCGTAGGCTGTCAGGCGGGCCTGACCCTTGGCCTGGCGCGCCTTGGGGGACATGCGGACCCATTCCAACTCGCGGGCGAGAGTCTTCTGGCGCCTGGACTTCGGTTTTTTCCTCCTGGCGCAGTACTTCCTGTTTCTGCTCCAACCAGGAAGAATAATTTCCCTTCCAGGGGATGCCATAACCACGGTCGAGTTCCAGGATCCAGCCAGCGACATTATCCAGGAAATAGCGGTCATGGGTCACGGCGATGACCGTACCCTTGTAATCGCGCAGATGATGCTCGAGCCAGGCAACAGATTCCGCGTCCAGGTGGTTGGTGGGTTCGTCGAGCAGGAGGATATCGGGCTCGGTAAGGAGGAGGCGGGTGAGAGCGACCCGACGGCGTTCCCCACCTGAAAGCACTTTGACCGGCGTATCCGGCGGAGGGCAGCGCAGGGCGTCCATGGCGAGCTCCAGGTTGGAATCGAGGTTCCAGGCATCCACTTTATCGAGTGCTTCCTGGAGTCTGGCCTGTTCGGCGATCAGGGCATCGAAATCCGCACCGGAGCGGAGAAGGCAGCGTTGACCTCGTCATAGCGGGCAAGCAACTCCATGATGGGTTGGACGGCCTCTCGCACCACCTGCATGACGGTCTTGTCTTCGTCCAGGTGGGGTTCCTGCTCGAGCATACCGGTGGTGTAGCCCTTGCTGACGGCGATCTCGCCAACATAATCCGTGTCAAGCCCAGCCATGATGCGGAGCAGGGTGGACTTCCCGGCGCCGTTCAAACCAAGCACGCCGATCTTGGCACCATAATAGAAGCCAAGCGAGATGTCGCGAAGAACCTGCTTGTTGGGGGGATGGATGCGCCCGACGCGCATCATGGAATAGATGACCTGGGTATCGGAGGGCATGGGATTATCTTTCCATATTTATTCCGGCACATAACTGTCTCAATTCATCCTCGCCGATGACCTTCACGCCCAACGACTGGGCTTTTTGCAGTTTCGATCCCGGAGCTTCCCCACTCACCAGGTAGCTGGTATTTTTACTGACCGAATCGGTCACCTTGCCGCCGTGCTGTTCGATGAATTCCTTCACCCCATCACGGGAGAAACCAGCCAGAGTGCCAGTGACGACAAAAGTCATGCCCGGAAAGCGGACCCGAGGGCGGGCAGCCTCGGCGGCACCAACAGGCCAAACTCCGGCATGCTTTCAATTTCTCAAGCACCTTCCGGTTGCGTTCACGGCCAAACCAATCCAGGATGGCCTCGGCAATGTTGGGACCGACCCCGTCCACCGCCTGCAACTGGTCTCACGGAGGCAGCGCCAGTAGATCCAGACGAAGGGAAGTGGCGGGACAAATCCAGCGGCAGAAACTTCGCCGACGCCGTGAATGCCGAGGGCGGTGATCAGCCGGCTCAGAGGCTGCCGGCGGGAGATCTCAATGGCAGCAAGAAGATTGTCTGCAATCTTGCCGGGAGGCGCAGACTCGGTTTTACGGTCTTTCTTGGTAAGCGCTTCAAGCATATCGTGCTTTCTTGAGCAGATAAATATCGGCGACATCCCTGACCAGACCAGCCTCGATGAGTTTCTCAACAATCCTGATGCCCAAACCGTTGATATCCATGGCAGCGCGCGAGACAAAGTGTTCCACGTTGCGGACCAACTGGGCGGGGCAGGCGGCATTGACGCAATACCAGGCCACTTCGCCTTCGAATATGTTCCACAGGCTGACCACAGGCGGGACAGTTGCGGGGGGGGGAATAGTCTTTTTCCACGCCCGTGCGCAAATCCACGACGGGGCCGATCACGTAGGGAATGACCTCCCCGGCACGTTTCACCAGGACCCGGTCACCGGGGCGGATGTCTTTTTCAGCGATGTAATCGAAATTGTGCAAAGTGGCATTCCTGACAATGACGCCGTTTATCTCGACCGGCTCGAGCACGGCCTTGGGGGTCAGAACCCCGGTCCGACCCAACCTCGACCTCGATCCCCAATAATTTTGTAGTGACCTCGCGGGCGGGGAACTTGAAGGCAATCGCGCCGCGCGGGTCCTTGCCAACGAAACCCAGTTCGTCCGCCAGGTCGAGGTCGTCTATTTTTATGACCATACCGTCGGCTTCGTAGGACAATTCGTCCCGGCGCTTATCCCAGGAGGCGGTATAGGCGATGGCAGATTCAATGTCATCGAAGCGCTGCACCACGTCGGTGACCGGAAACCCGAGCTGGCGGAGATAGGCGAGCAGTTCCCACTGGGAGCGCGGTTCGCGTGGAGACGGGGAATTATTCTCCCATTGAACGATCTGGTACACCAGGAGGGTGAGGGGGCGGGAGGCGGTCATGGCTGGATCCAATTGGCGCAACGAACCGGCAGCAGTATTGCGAGGGTTCAGGTAGGTCCTTTCGCCATTTTCTTCGAGGCGTTTATTCAAGTTTTCGAACTCTTTAACCGGGATGAAAACTTCCCCTCTAACCACCAGCACATCAGGAACAAGGACGGCCGGGCAATTGAGCTGCGCCTGCGAGCAGTTAGACTGACCTGTTCCACCGGGATCTTTAACGGAATTGTTCTGACCGTACGAAGGTTGGGAGTGATATCCTCGCCCAGTTCTCCATCGCCGCGGGTGGCACCCTGGACAAAGATACCATCCCGGTAGTGGAGGACCACGCTCAACCCATCTATCTTCGGTTCGACGACAAAACGGGCTTTCGCGAGGCGGTCATCCAATTTACATACGCGCTGGTACCAGGCGCGTGCATCCTCTGCACCGAATGCATTTGCCAGAGAAAGGATCGGGTGCGGGTGGCGCACTTTCTCAAACTTTTCGGAAGGTTCGGCACCGGCACGCTGGCTGGGGGAATCGGGGGTGACCCAATCGGGATGGTCCGATTCAACCTGGCGCAATTCGACCACCAACTTATCGTATTCGGCGTCACTGATGAGCGGGGAATCCATGACGTGATAGCGGTGATTGTGGAAATTGATCTGCTGCTTGAGACTTTCATAACGGGTGCGAATGAGTAGAATGTATCCATGGCGGCTCCCTGAACGGATCCGAAAAATATTATTTTCGTCAATTATATTCTGAAATTGGGGGCTTGACAAAATAGTACAGATGTTCTATACTATCGCACACTAAATAGTACAAACGTTCTAAATCGACTAAGGAGGTCGTCATGAACACAAGCATAAGCGAAAACCAGGGTTGTTCTCTTCACTCAAGGGTTTACCATCCGACGCGGGATGGCCTGGGGACTGATCATCATCGGCGCACTGCTGGCGTTCGAGATGTTCAATTACAGCACCACCCAATTCGCCTTGAACGATGTGCTGGGCGACCTGACATTCGCAGGCATCCGCTGGGCAACCATCCTGGCCCTGGCTTTCTGCGGGATCGACTTTGCGGGTATCGCCCGGTTGTTCACCCCGGAACAGGGACGGGAGGAGCCGACCGAAGTCTGGTACCTGTTCGGTGCCTGGATCCTGGCAGCGGCGATGAACGCAACCCTAACCTGGTGGGGTGTGGCAGTAGCGATCGCAAGCCACCCAAACCTGAGCAGCGAGGTGATCAGCACCACCACCCTGACCAAGATCGTGCCGGTATTCGTTGCCATCATGGTGCTGTTGATCCGGGTATTGATCATCGGGACTTTCTCGGTCAAAGGCGGGAAATTGTTCAGCCAGGCTGATACCCGTCGATCCACAAGCCCTTCTACAGAATTCCAACCCGGCAATTCGCTGAGCAATCACGTGCCGTCCGGCAGGTATCTCTCCCTTCCAGCCGGCACCAAGGCAGCCCGCTCCGATGCGAGTTACGCCCGCAACGATCCGTCGTATCACAGCGCAGCATTGCAAAGCAAGCCAGTTCATGAAGCGGAATATGTGGATACCCCACGCAACTCCTAGCTCCAAAATCCTGGAACCATGTCCAACCGAAGAAATCCATCTTTCTCCTCCCAGACAGCCGCCTCCAATGGGCGGCTGTCTGAGCAGATTCCTGCTGCCACCCCTGGCGGTAATTTGCATCGGAGCCGTATTGATGGTGATTTCCCTCAGCACGACGATGAACCCTGTGCTGGCAAAAAATCCAATCGAACACGATGTACCACAGACGATTTCCCCGATATTTACCCCCGAAGTGCAACATTGGGGCGGCAGGATCCAGATATGGGCGTCCGCAGCGGGACTGGATCCCAACCTGGCGGCAACTGTTATGCAGATCGAATCCTGCGGCGACCCCAGGGCATTATCCCGCTGCAGGAGCAATGGGACTATTCCAGGTGATGCCATACCACTTTGCTGCAGGAGAAGACCCATATGCACCCGATACAAATGCCCTGCGAGGGCTGGATTATCTTAAGCGGTCACTGGAAGCCGGCGGGCGGTGACCCACGCCTGGCACTGGCGGGTTATAACGGGGGTATTGGTGTGATCGGGATACCAGAATCCAACTGGGCGCAGCAAACCCAGCAATATGCAACCTGGGGGAGCGGGATTTATGACGATGCATCCAGCGGAGCGAGCCATCAGCCCGCAGCTTGCAGGAATGGCTGGTCGACGAATGGGATGTCCCTGTGCAGGCAGGCCGCCAACCGGCTTGGGATCAATCCCTAGGTGCAGGGTCGCCGGACTTGATCAAGGGCAGGTAGATACAAAAAGTTGTACCCTTGCCTTCCGCCGAATCGACTTCAATTTGTCCCCCGTGATGATTGACAATCCAATAGGCGATCGAAAGTCCCAGCCCAAACCCGCCCGACCTTTGAGCGGGTGCGGGATTTTTCAGCGCGGTAGAAGCGTTCAAAGATATGCGGCAGGTCTTCAGCGGGAATTCCCTGACCCGGTATCACGCACGATGAGGCGGGCATTATCCCCGACTTTTCCCAGGCTGAGAAACACCTCGCCGCCCTGGGGGGTGTATTTGATGGCATTTGCGACCAGGTTGATCAGCACCTGCTTCAAGCGGTCACGATCTCCGTTGATCACGATCTGGTCGATCTCGGGAAGTTTCAACTGCACGCGTTCGCGAGCCAGGATGCGCATTTCCTTGAAAACTTCAAGCAGGAGAGTATCCAATTCCACCGGCGCGAAATGCAGGGGCAATTTCCCCGATTCCGCCTGCGCCTCGAGCAGGAGGTCACCAACCAGGCGGGTCAGGCGGTCAGCTTCATCTTCGATATTATCAAGCGATTCCTCGTCCACCTGTTTCATGCGGCGCATCAGGTCCGCGTTGCCCTTGATGACGGTCAGCGGGGTGCGCAATTCGTGGCTGACATCCGCCAGGAAGCGCTGCTGGGAAGAGAACAGCTGCTCAAGCCGGCCGAGGGTATCGTTGAAAGCAGTCACCAGCCGACCCATTTCATCGTTTTCCGGACCACGCTCGGGGATGCGCTGGGACAGGTCATCGGCGCCCGAGATGCGCAGGGCGCTTTCGGTAATGTCGACCAAGGGGGAAAGGACCCGGGCGGTAAAAAACCAGGAGAGCAGGGCGGCAAAGATGATGGCAGCAACGGCGATAATAATTATCGTTTGGATCAGGGACTGGCGGGTGGTATCCACCAGGGTCATACTGGCAGCCACCTGCAGGGTGCCAATCGGACGCCCGCCCGCCTCCAGGGGGACATTGAGAACGCGCAAATGGACAGACTGGACGATGGAATCGCGGTAGATGGTACGCTTTGACTGGTAACCGACCGGGTCGAACGGCTGGCTGATCTGACCGAGACCGGGGGATGAGGAATGCAACCGCCCGTTGTTGTCCCAGATTTGATAATAAACAAATGATGTCAGGTTTAGCTGGGGCAGGGTTTCCTGGCTGAGCTCACCCGCCGGACCGACGCGCCATCCGACCAGGAGGTCGCTGGCTGTCTGGGACAAGGTGGTATCCACCTGGGAGACCAACAGGATGTTGACCAGGGAATAAAGCAGGATGCCGAAAATCAGCAAAATTCCCCCAGTAATTGCAGAATATAAGATTGTCAGGCGTAAACGCAGGGACATTACGGGTTCTCGCGCAGGACATACCCCACACTACGGACGGTATGGATCAAGCGAGGCTCGCTATCTGATTCGAGTTTCTGGCGCAAGTAGCGGATGTAGACTTCCAGCACATTGCTCTCGCCGCCGAAATCGTAACCCCAGACCCGGTCGAAGATGACCTCACGGGTCAGTACCTGGCGCGGGTGGCGCAGGAAGAGCTCGAGCAATTCATACTCTTTGGCGGTCAGCGGGATGAGGCGTGTCCCGCGGGTCACCTGGCGGGAAACGCTATCCATGGTCAGGTCGGCAAATTCGTAGACCTGGTTGCGCTCGGTCTGGGTGCGGCGCAACAGGGCACGCATGCGGGCGAGGAGTTCTTCCAGGTTGAATGGTTTGACCAGGTAATCGTCGGCACCGGCGTCGAGACCCTGGACACGATCCTGAACGGTATCCTTGGCAGTTAACATCAAGATCGGACAGGCTGCCTCCCATTCGCAGACGGCGGCAAACTTCCAGCCCATCCATCCCCGGCAGCATCCAATCGAGGATGACCAGGTCGGGGTGGTGGTCGTGGGCCAGGTTCAGCCCGGTGCGACCATCCGTGGCAATATCCACCAGGTAACCTTCATAGGCCAGCCCACGCTGGAGCACTTTCAAGATGGCCGGATCGTCTTCAATGATCAGGATACGTTCATTCATATTGTGCCTCTGCTCAAAATATACCACAATCTTTTGGTAGAATGATGGAATGTCGGTCTCAAAACGAATCTTTGACCTGGTGGTGACCATGCTCAGGACTGGTCATCGACCCTTCCCCTGCTGTTGATCATCAGTCTGCTGGTATGGATCTTTCTGGGAACCCCGATCCTGTTCCTCCAAGAACGACCCGGGTATAAAGGCCGGCCCTTCATCACGCTACAAATTCCGGACGATGACGGAACGCAACGGCCCGGATGGAAACCTGCTGCCGGACTCAGAACGGTTAACCCTTTCGGGAGATTTCTGCGCTCAACCAGCCTGGACGACCTTCCGCAACTTTGGAATGTATTAATCGGAGAAATGAGCCTGGTGGGTCCGCGCCCGCTGCTGATGAGATACCTGGAGCGCTATACCCCCGAGCAGATGCGCAGGCATGACGTGCTGCCGGGTATCACCGGCTGGGCACAAATCCATGGGCGGAACACCCTGGATTGGGACGAAAAATTCCGCCTGGATGTTTGGTATGTGGACCACCGGTCATTCTGGCTGGACCTCAAGATCTTATTCGTGACCCCCTGGAAGGTTTTCAAACGGGAGGGATCAGCCAACCCGGCCAGGCGACTGCCGAGGAATTCAAGGGGAACATAAGTGGAAGTAGAACCTGGCAGTCCCTGCGAAGAGAAGCGGAAGGATTTTGCTGAGTATAATAACCGACCCGGGGGTATTTGGGATTGGACAATTCTTAAATGGACTTTCCCGGAGACAAGTAGCCGTTCTTCCATTCAGAGACCTGCCGGCTGGTGAGAGGCAGGCGGAAGCACGGTGAAATCCCCTCCGGTCTCCCCGCAAGAGGAAAGTTGCTCTTGCAGGAGTTCGTTGTTAGGAACCGCAGATGTTAATCCATAAGTGAACGATCCAAGGTCGTTACCATTGTTACGAGAAAAAACTGTAAGAGAGCCGGGATGCGCCCGTTACTGCGTATCAGAGAACAAAAGCAGGTGGCACCACGAGACGCCCCTTCGTCCTGCAATTCGAGGGGGCGTATTTATTTTTTGGAAGTCGTCCTGAGGATATGGCAGCGAATTCAAACGGAGGTGCAATATGCTGGACGTGAACCTGATTCGTGAACAACCCGACCTGGTGCGCAAGGCTTTATCAGACCGGCAGATGGATCCCGCACCAGTCGATCTGCATCCTGGAACTGGATGCCCGGCGGCGTGAGCTCGCTGACCGAAGTGGAAGCCTTAAAGGCCGAGCGGAATGCAGGTTCAATGCTAATCAGCCGAATGAAAGACGCCGCAGAGCGCCAGGAAAAGATCGAAGCCATGCGCGAAGACCGGGGACAAGATCGCCATCCTGGACAAGGAAGTGACCGAGGTTGAAGAAGAGCTCAAGTCGGTGGCGGCCACCATCCCCAACCTGCCCGGATGCCCGCACTCCGTTTGGTAAAGACGAAGGGGAGAATGTCGTCCTGCGGACATATGGACAATTGCCGAAGTTTGATTTCGAACCAAAAATCCATTGGGACCTGGGCCCGGCGCTCGGCATCCTGGATTTCGAACGGGGAGTGAAAATCACCGGTTCGCGTTTTTATGTGCTGACCGGGCTGGGGGCGCGGCTGCAGAGGGCATTGATCGCCTACATGCTTGACCTGCACGCCCGCCAGGGGTACACCGAGCAATATACCCCATTCATGGTCAAGGCAGCCACGCTTTTCGCTGCCGGGCAACTCCCCAAATTTGCCGAAAACCTATACCACGACGCTGAGGAAGACTTGTGGATGGTCCCGACGGCAGAAGTGCCTTTGACGGGCTTGCTCATGGATGAAATCGTGGACGAGAAACAACTGCCCCTGCAATACACCGCTTATACCCCCTGCTTCCGCCGTGAGAAGATGAGCGCCGGACGAGATGTGCGCGGCATCAAGCGCGGTCACCAGTTCGACAAGGTTGAAATGTACATCTTCAGCAAGCCGGAAGAATCGGATGCCATGCTTGAAAAAATGCGGGAACATGCCGAGGCGACCTGCGCAGGCCTGGGGTTGACCTACCGGGTAAAGCAGCTGTGCACCGGGGACATCGGGTTCGGAGCGACCATGACCTACGATATCGAGGTGTGGGCACCGGGACTGCAGGAATGGCTGGAAGTTTCCTCGGTCTCGAACGATACCGATTTCCAGGCGCGGCGGGCAAACATCAAATACCGTCCCGCAGACGGGGGGAAGACACGGTTCGTCCACACGCTGAACGGGTCGGGGCTGGGAATGCCGCGGACTTTGATCGCGGTGCTCGAAAATTATCAGCAGGCGGATGGATCGGTAAAAGTGCCCGAGGCCCTGCTCCCATGGATGGGCGGTGTGGATATCATCCGCGCCTAAATCAGCCGGAACCACTAATGCAAATTGGTCCGTACACCATCGATATCGAACAGGTGGCAAGTGGCATTGCCATCGTGATGATGGTCAGTGGGCCTCCTGGTCATCCCGATCCTGCCGGGACTGGTGATCATCTGGGTGGCAGCTCTTGGGTACGGGATCGCGGCCGGGTTCGGCACCCTTGGATGGATCATGTTCGCCCTCATCACCGTGCTGATGGTGGGCGGGTCTGTACTGGATAATGTTTTGATGGGAGCACAAGCGCACAAGGGAGGCGCTCCCTGGTGGGTGGTCGTGATCGCCCTGGTGGCAGCCATCCTGGGAAATTTCATCATCCCCATCCCGATCGTGGGTGGAATCCTGGCAGCACTGCTGGTGCTATTCCTGATCGAATGGCTGCGACTTGAAGGATGCGCAGAAAAGCCCTGACATCCATGCGAGGCATGCTGGTGGGCTGCGGCTGGGCAATTGTTTTCCGGGTTATAATCGGTCTGGTCATGATCGGCCTGTGGCTCATCTGGGCTTGGGCGTAATCTTTCACTCAAAGAAAGGA
This sequence comes from uncultured Chloroflexia bacterium, assembly GCA_963741635.1. GTDB lineage: Bacteria > Chloroflexota > Anaerolineae > Anaerolineales > Villigracilaceae > UBA877. Next base: position 266,139 of record CAVUIO010000012.1, on the reverse strand, counting down.
GAATCAAATGTCACCCAGTCGTAACAGATATTATCAATTTACTTGGTCAACTCATCCGTTTGCTGGGTATGGTGGTCCTTGGGCTGGGATTTGGCTGGATCGCACTGGACCTGCTCAAGAAAATCGAGGCCTGGCAGGGACAGGTGGCCATATTCCTTGGGCTGGCGGGACTGGTCATCGGCCTAGCAGTCTTTACCGGGCCGGGAGCATTAGGCGCGTTTGCGATCGGTGTTGGCGTGGCTATCTTCATGTGGGGAATGCCCAAGAAAGGTAAGATGGAAGGAAGAAGAGGAAAAGAAATAGAAATAATTGCACAGCAGATCCATTTCCCTTTAAAATCAAATCGGCGCATCCGGTTGGGTGCGCCGATTTTTGTCTGTCAAAGCCGGGATCAAAGTACTCACCGGTGCGCTCAACAAGGCAACCAGCAGTTTAACCGAATTTTCCACATCCGAGACATCCACCATCTCGGATGGGCTGTGAACATAACGGGTGGGAATCGAGAGGCAGCCGGCAGCAACCCCGGCACGTGCGACCTGAATGGCGCGGGCGTCGGTGGTGCCTCCTTCCAGGATCTCGCGCTGGAACGGGATCTTTGCTTTCTGCGCAGTACGCATCATCCAGTTGACGATGCGCGGATCAGCCAACATACCACCATCCTTAACCTTGACCGCGGGACCTTTCCCGAGGACGACCTCCATACGGGAACCCCTGGGCGTGTCACCAGTGGCGGTCACATCCACCGACAAGCCGAGGTCGGGGTCCACACCAAAGGCGGAAGTGGTGGCACCACGCAAACCCACCTCCTCCTGGGTGGTAAAGACGAAAAATAGTTCGTGGGGGGAAGTTTTTAGTGCTGCGCATGGTTTCGATCAAAACTGCGCAGCCGATGCGGTCATCCATGGACTTGGCGACCAGCCGGTTCCCGAGATCGATAAAGGGGCGGTCGAAAGCACATACGTCACCCACTTTGACCGGGCAATCCTTGAGACTGGAAGCGCCGACATCAATAAAGCACTGTTCCATGGTTGGCGCCTTGGTCATATCCGTGAGCCGATCGGTGCCGATCACGCCGGGAGTGCCATCCATGAAACGGACGCGGCTGCCAGTCAACATCGCCAGGCGAATACCGCCGAGACCAGTAAAGCGGATAAAACCATTGGTATCAACATGAGTGGCCATCAGGCCAATCTCGTCCATATGCCCGGCGAGCATGATCCTCAATCCGCCTTTCGACTTCGAACCTTTGCGGGTGACCAGGTTACCCATTGCGTCCACCCGAATATCACTTGCAAACGACTTGATCTCCTCTGCGGATAACTTCACGGATGCCGGTTTCATACCCGGAAGGTGAGAAGGTTTCAGTTAATGTTTTGACGAGTTGTTTCATAGTTATCCTTTGAAAAAGGCTTTTTCAAAACCTTAGGGTTGTGAACGATGCTGCCAACCAGGTTCTTCGACAAAATTCGTTGTACCAATTTGCGATAAATACATCCAGCGAAGGATATCGACTGAAGTGGTTAGACAGGAGTTAATTCCGATCAGAGGCCAGGATCCCCGGCGGGAGGTGCCTCAAAGCGCTGTCAAGCAAAGCAAGGGAGTTTTTCCAATCGTCGATCAATGCGATCGATACAGCAGTGTGACTGTAGCGGTGTGGGACAGAAACCGAGACGCTGGGAACACCGGAGCGGGCCTTGTGGATTTCACTGGCATCCGTTCCACCATTGGACGGCTGGCGGACCTGGTAAGGGATGCCATCAGACAAAGCTGTATTGCGTAAATGGCGGACCAGGCGCGGGTCTGAGAGAGTTACACTATCGCCGATATAAATTGCCGGACCAAGCCCAAGCCTGGTATTATACGAAATATTTTCTTCGTCGTCCCAGGCAGGCAGGTCATAAGCGGGAGTGGCATCCACAACCACGGCGAGCTGGGGATTGAAAGCAAAGGCTGCCACTTTTGCACCCCGGGCACCGATCTCCTCCTGGACTGTGAAAGCTGCCAGGAGATCAATGTTGGGGGGAGCATTCCTGATCAATTCAAGCAAGGTGACGACACCCAGGCGGTCATCGAGAGCCTTGGCTAACAACACGGATCCATTACGCTGGTAGCGGGTGGCAAAAACCGCCCGGTCACCAGGCTTTACACTGCTCTCACCAGGACCAATGTCAATACGGAGAGCGTCCAGCGGGATCTTCTGTTTACGTTCCTCGGCTGTGGTAAGGTGAATGGGACGGGCACCGATCACGCCGGGCAAGTGATCCTTGCCCACCAATACTGCCTTACCAGGCAACTGGCGGACATCCACCCCGCCAACCAGCTCGAAACGAAAAAGTCCTTCCCCTTCATCTGCGACCAGCATGAAACCAACTTCATCCATGTGGGCGGCGACCATCACTTTCAACCGCTTCTGTCCGGAACCGTGACAGGTTACCAATACATTGCCCAGTGCATCAATGCGAATTTCACCAGGGTGAACCTTTAAGTTCTTCCAACACGATCTTGCGGACTTCGCCCTCATCCCCTGAGACAGCGCTGGCGTTGCAGCATTTTTCAAGCAGCTTGAATTGAGCGTTTCCGATTTTCCGCATACTAATCATCCCAACTAATTTTCTCAACGAAATCTGCCGTCAGCCCGGCAATGAATTCAGTCACCAGCCGTCCGGCGCGCTGGATATCCTTGACGGCTGCCATTTCAACCGGGGTGTGCATGTAGCGCAAGGGGATGCCCATGACGAGAGTGGGGATCCCTTCTGCCACCACCTGGGTGCTGTAACCATCCGTGCCCGTGTGCCTGGGGGCAAATTCAAGACCATATGGAATTTCCAACCTGTCAGCCAATTCCTTCATCGCCTTATGAAGGGCCGGGTGAATATTGGGACCCATGCAGAGAGTGGGACCTTTCCCAAGAGGATTGGTCTGCCAATCGGTGGATCCGGGTCCCCTGGCAAAAGTCGCATCCAGCACAATTGCGAGCCTGGGGTGCAATTCATAGGCGGAACCGGTGGCGCCGATGGTGCCAATTTCCTCCTGGGTGGTTGCCACCGCCCAAACATCCCAGATGTGAGGCCGGGTTTGCAATTCCTCCAGGCAGACTGTCAGTGCGGCAACCGACACACGGTTATCCAGCGTGTGACCGGCAATGGTATCACCCGTCAATTCAATAGGAGGCTGGGCGAATGAGACCAGATCGCCAACCTGTACAAGGCGATCCACTTTTTCCGGAGGAAGACCGGTATCCAAAAACAGGTATTCCAAGGGCACTGGATTCAGGCCCATTTCGGGAGGCAGGAGACGACCCTGGGGCAGGACGACAACACCAGGGACCGGTTGGCTGTGCCCTGAGCCGGTTGCATGCAGGGTGACCAGCGCACCGGGCAACACGCGCGGATCGACGCCGCCTACCTGAGTAAGCCGCAGGAAACCATCCGCAACGCCGGTAACCATAAGACCAATCGCGTCCATATGAGTGGCAACCATGACCGTTGGGTGGGGACCTGGACCTGTACCGCGCCGCAACCCATGCAAGGAGCCCAATTTGCCGCGGCTCAGCTCATGAACGAGTGGCTTCCACTTGGCGGAGATGATTTCAGCAGCCGGGTCTTCGTAGCCGGAAAGACCGGGGGCACCGAGTAATTCTTTCAGGAAGGGAATAATTGGATTCATAGGGGGAAGGGAGGATAACCTAATCTTTCTAAGGAGTTGGACTTTCAGAGGGAGAGGGTGTTATGGGAGTTTCAGAGGAAGTAGGGGTGGGGGTGAAGGTTGGAGTAACCGTGAAGGTAGCAGTTGGGGTAAATGTTGACGTGGGGCTTGAGGTGAATGTGAGGGAAGGCGTCAGAGTCCAGGTGGAGGAGGCAGTGGGGTTGGTCGTGGGTGTGAAGGTAGAAGTGGACGAAACCGTACTGGTCAGGGTAAAGGTGGAGGAGGGTGTTAAAGTTTTAGTGGAGGTTGGTGTGGGAGTTGAGGAATAGCGGTCAGGTGCTACCAGACGGGCAACAATCCCCAAACAATATAGAGGAATAGTAGCCAGAATAATCAGTACCAGGATCCCCCGCAACCGGTTGCGTTTGGACAATGAGGAAAACACTCCGGTATGATAACATGCCTCGTAGCGCCCGGCAAGTGAACAAGAATTGAATATAAAAAAGAATGATTCGGAGATAAAAATATCCAATATGCCGTACGCGGCGCAACCCTTTGCGGGTAAAATCAGGATGTGATTCCCCTGCGCCTGAAACTATCCGGATTCCTTTCTTACCGCGACCCGGTGGAATTGGATTTCAGCGGATTCACACTGGCGTGCATTTCTGGTCAGAACGGCGCAGGAAAAAGCTCCCTGCTGGATGCGATGACCTGGGCGCTGTTCGGGCAGGCTCGCAAACGAGACGAGTCTGCTGGTTAATTTACAATCAAAAACCGGCGGAAGTATCATTCACATTCGAATACGAGACCAACCAATATAGAATCATCCGGTCGCTAACGCGGGGAAAGACCACCCTGCTGGAATTCCAGATTTTAAATGGGGAAGATTGGCGTCCACTCACCGAACACACAAACCGGGAAACCCAGGGGCGCATCGAGAATGTTTTGCGACTCGATTACGATACCTTTATTAATGTCTCGTTCTTCCTGCAGGGGCGAGCCGACCAGTTTGCCCAGCAAGTGCCAACCCGGCGCAAAGAAATCCTGGGTAACATCCTCGGCCTGGAAATATGGGAAGCATATAGAGAACGGACTGCAGAGAAACGCAAGAAGGCAGAAAGCAGCCTGGGTGGGGTGGATGGGCATGTAGCCGAAATCGAGCTGGAACTAGCCGAAGAAGAACCGCGTAAGAAGCACCTGTCAGAACTGGAACGACAACTTGGTGGACTTACAACCACCCGGAAGCTCCAGGAGGCGGCGCTGGCAAGTATCAAGCAGGTGCGCGGCGGGCTGGAGAGAACACGCGACCAAGTTCAAAAAATGGAGCAAAGCCTGAGCCAATTAAAAGGAAGCCTGACGGGACTCGAGACGCGTCTTGTAGGGAGGGAAACAGAACGGAAACCATATTCAGACATTGTGGGACGCGCTGACGAAGTGGAAGCAGCTTATAAGGCTTGGCTGGTGGCCCGCAAAGAAACTCAAAAATGGGAGGAAATCGCGGCCCAGTTCCACGAGCAGGAAAAACTCCGACTTCCGTTTGTGAACGAAATTATTACAGAAAAAGTCAAACTCGAGCAGGAACTGGAGACGCTGACCAGGCAGGGGGAAGAAGTCGACAAGCAATTGCAATCATCTGCCGCGTCTGGAAGTGGAGTTAGAAAGCATAAATAAACAACTTGCCGAGGTTGAGAGAAAACTGGAAGAACGTGACCGGTTGGAAAAGGACATCCAGTCCGGGCGTGAGCGACAGGCTGAATTGCGCACTGAGAACACCAATTTGAAGGTCGAGATGGATGATCTCAAACAACGTATTGAGAAACTCAGCACTGCCGAAGGAGCGGCCTGCCCTTTGTGCGGGCAACCTCTCAGCCCGGAACACAGGCAATCCACGTTGGAGCGATTACAAAGCGACGGGAGACAAAAAGGGGACATTTGGCGCGAAAACAAATCTGAAACGGAAATACTGGCGAAACAGCTGGCAGAAAACGAAGAGCGTTTGCTGTCATATAGGAGCACGGATTCTGACAGGCTCGCCCTATCGAACGGAGCGACCCAGATCACCGAGCGGATGGAATCATTGCAAAAACAGTCCAGGGAATGGGAAAAAACCGGAGCAAAACGACTGGCACAGGTCAAGAAAATCCTAACAACCGAAAAATACGCAACCGAGGCACGAAAAACATTAACCAAACTGGACAGGGAACTGGCAAGCCTCGGCTATGACGTGGCATCCCATGACAAAGCACGCAGGAATGAAATCCAATTACGCTCCTCGGAAAAGGACTACCGGGAGCTTGAGTCCGCCAGGGCAGCATTAAAACCGCTTAATGATGAGATCGCAAATCTCAACTCCCAGATCACCGCCATGACCGTACAAATAGCGGCGCAGGAATTGGAATACCATACAGCGGGGGAAACCCTGGCAGCGATGGAAGCCCAGGCTCCGGACCAGGACAGTGCAGAAACAAGCCTCTTCGAAACCCAGGAACGTGAGAACCAGTTAAACCAGGAAGTTGGTGCGGCGCGTCAAAAGGTTAACGTTTTGGACGACTTACGTAAACGCAAAAAGAACCTTGAGGCCGAGCGCGGCGAACTGGGAATGCAAATCGGGCGATACAAGGCGCTGGAACGAGCTTTTGGCAAAGATGGCGTCCCGGCCTTATTAATCGAGCAGGCGCTCCCGGAAATCGAAATGAAAGCCAACGAAATCCTGGGACGGCTCAGTGATGACAGCATGCGCCTGCATTTCGAGACGTTATCGAAATACAAAGATGAGAAGCGCAAAGACCTGCGCGAGACGCTAGAAATCCAGGTCAGCGACGGAGCGGGGATCCGTGACTACGAAATGTTCTCCGGTGGGGAGGCTTTCAGAGTCAACTTTGCCATCCGGCTGGCACTCTCGGAAGTATTGGCACAGCGCAAAGGGGCACGCCTGCAAATGCTGGTGATCGATGAAGGTTTCGGCTCGCAGGATTCACAGGGACGCCAGAGATTGATCCAATCCATCAACGCCGTTCGGAACGATTTCGCCAAAATCCTGGTCATCACGCACCTGGACGAGTTGAAGGATGCATTTCCAACGAGAATCGAGGTAGAGAAAACGGAGACAGGGTCGACACTCACGGTAATATAATCGCTAAGAAATTGAATACCCTAACATGTAAACCTGGGAGCTTGAAAAATTCAAAGATTATCAGTAAAGTATATATAACAGGTAACCATGCAAACAAGATGGGCTCTCACAACCGGGATCACTGCGCTCATACTCACCTTCGGAGTTTTTGGCTGGGCGACAAACGCACCTTCCTACCTTGCACACGAACCCTCCACATGCAATAATTGCCACGTCATGGATGCCCAGTACGAGGGCTGGTTCCATTCGGCACATGTCACCTTTACCGCCTGCACAGATTGTCACCTTCCCCACCAAAACATTGCCAGCTATTACTTGTACAAGGGATATTCCGGGATGCGGGATGTGGTTTCATTTACTTTAAAGATCTACCCGGCAGCCATCCGTGCTACACAGCAAACAGACGAAATCGTCCAGGCAAATTGCATCCGATGTCATGTGGATACCGTCGAGAACATCCTCGCCGATCCACAACCGCTTGACCGACCTTGCTGGGATTGTCATCGCGCCACAGCCCATGGTCAACGCGGACTGTCGCTTGCTCCTTACCAAGACTCGGAGGTGTATGACAAATGAAAAAAATACCTGCCAATATCATCCTGATCGGAATAATCATCCTGCTGGCAGTTGCACTTTCCGGGGTGTTAATATTCATGAAGAACCAACCGGCACAGGAGAGAGCCGTGATCCAGCCGATCAGTACGATACAGCCGCTGGAGGCGGATTCTTCCCTGTGGGGAATAAACTACCCGAACGAATACTCATCCATGCTCCTCACGGCAAATAACAACACAGCCACAACCTACGGCGGCTCGGCACAAAAATCATACCTGCTCGAGGATCCGCGCCTTGTGCTCCTGTTCATGGGCTACCCATTCAGCGTGGAATATAACCAACCGCGCGGTCATCAAAATACCCTGATCGACGTACGCGCCACAAAGCGGGTGACCGCCAGCACGCACGCCACCTGCTATTCCTGCAAGTCGTCCGACAACCCCGGGCTGTGGGCGCAGATGGGAATGGAAGCCTACGATGCACAACTGTTTGCGAATATGACACCCAATATCAACAACCCGATCGGCTGCGCCAACTGCCACGAAGCCGGGACGATGAGACTGGTTATCACCAACCCGGCAGTTGAGGCTGCATTCCAATCAGAGGGTGTGGACTGGCGCACCTTCACACGCCAACAGATGCGTTCGGCAGTGTGCGCCAACTGCCATGTTACATATTACTTCGCAGGGGATAGTAAAGTATTAACGGTGCCCTGGAACAACGGGACGAGGGTGGAAAACATCATCCAATCCGAAGATGATGTGAACTTTGCGGACTGGACCTACCCGGGGACGAATACGCCCATCATGAAGGCGCGCCACCCGGATTACGAACTATTCACTGCCGATAGCACCCATTATCGGGCGGGTGTGGCTTGCGCAGACTGTCACATGCCTTACCTGCGCGAGGGTGCGATGAAATATTCCAGCCACGACATCATGAGCCCGCTGTTGGACCCGCAGCTGGCATGTGGTCAATGCCACACGGATGTGGAGGTGGTACTGGCACGCGTCAGCGTGATCCAGGATACGGTACACGCAGCAAAAATCAGCACCGAGGATGCACTGATCGATGCGATCACTGCCATCAAGGGTGCGGTCACCAACCCGACATCCGACCCGGCTCTCCTGGACCAGGCAAGGAACCTTCACAGGACCGCCCAGTACATGTGGGATTTTATATCTTCGGCGAACAGCATGGGTTTTCACAACCCTGATGAAGCCCTGCGCATCCTGCGGAATGCAACCGACCTGGCGCGCCAAGCACAGATGAAGGCTGCCCAGGCGGCGGGCGACCCATCCCTGCTAACAGCGGGTGTGTATTACAGTCTCAGCCCGGCACCAACCCCCGCACCATAAGCATAAACAAAAAACGGGCGGCTCGATTTCGGTCGCCCGTTTTTTGTTTACCAGGAAAAATTGCTATTTATTCAATACGGCAGCCAACGGACCCGGTGCGAGGACAGAGGCAGTGCTGCCAGCCGCCTGGGCTTTTTCCACATCGCGCGCCCAAAGATACAGACAGGTGTGATAAGCGGTGGAGGTGTAAGAAGTGACGACCGTGGCAACCATGATGAAGACGGCGGCAATAATCACTCCAAGACCGATGCCGGATACCAGACCAAAAGTGGAAGTATTGGTGACCGTAAGGATGCCAAACCCGACACCGAAGCCCAGACCGATGCCGAGCACTCCCAGGAGGAAGCCAATGATCCCATTGACAGTTCTCACTCCGACCGTACTGATACCCACCAGCAGGAGATTATTCTTGATGATGTTCCCGGCGCGTTTGAGGGCATCCTTCAGGTTGATATCTTCGATGACCATGGCTGGCAGGATGAGGAAGGCAGCCTCGGTCCAAACCGTGTCGATCAAACCGGAAACCAAGTTGCGACCAACCGACCTGCCTTTGCCCCTGACCTGGTTCTTCACCAGATTAACGGCAGTGGAAGCAGCTGCCAGACTGAGGATGTTCAACCATTCGCGTTTTACAATCGCCCAGGCCTTGGACATCACGCCATCTCCTTCGGCGAGATACCCGTAGACGAGGTAGATGGTCATGGCTGAAAAAATGTAACCGACCGAATACTGGATGAAAATCATCACGGCACCCAATATGAAAAGGATGACCCGTCCAAACAAGCCGTTGTTCCCCCCGCTCAGGAAACCAGCCCCGATCATCAGAGGGATAAAGATGATCGAAACGATCAACCCGGCAAACAGGGCCATGATGGAAGGTTTGATCAAATCCCGGTCCTTGAAGGCCATCGACCAGGCTTCCTTTAGGAACGACCAACCGCGGCTGAAACTTTGCATGAACCACCTCCAGATTCAGTGGATTAATCAGACGACTGAAATTATACTTTGTACGCCAACATCACTCCGTCACGGATGGGTATGAGTGTGGTGATCCAGCCGGGATTTTGGGTCAGCAACCCGGTCAGGGTGCGGATGCCATTGGTGGCGGGAGAGTGATCCTTTGAGTTGAAAATTCGCCCGTGCCAGAGCATATTGTCCACGATCAGCACTCCACCCGGGCGGAGTTTCTCGGCTATGACGGGCAGAGAATTGGGGTAGTCTTCCTTTTCAATGTCGTTGAAAATCAAGTCGAAAAGACCGGAAGTGTCTCGCAGGGTTTGGACCGCCTCACCCACATGATAGTGAATCATGCCGTCATATCCGAGGGCAGAAAGATGGGTGCGCGCCTGGCGAGAAAGGTTTTCATCCCAGACTACGTGATGGACCTCTCCGCCGCCGTTCTCGGTTACAGCCCGGGCAAACCAGGCTGTGGAATAGCCGAAACCCGAACCGAGTTCAAAAATTCTCTTTGCTGAGAGCATGCGGGCAACCTGGTAACATAAAAAGCCGGAGGCTGGACCGATGATGGGAAAATCAGTCCATTCTGCTTCAGTTTCCATAGCTTGCATTTCTGGGAGTGCGGGAAGGTACAAGACTATCGATATAATCCATCAGGTTTTGGGGGATTAAAGGTTTATCCATATAAGATTCTCCAAACTTCCTACTATTTATAAAAGGGAGGATGGGTCCACTTCCACCCGCCAATCAGCGAGGTTTTTCCCACGCAGCAGACTGGCCGGGTTGGGTCCGCGCAAAATGATCTGCCAGCGGAAAAGACCGTTCAAGCGCGAGAAGAAGCAAGGAACGGGCCCGATGATCGTGGTCTCCCGGCGATCCTCCTTCTCGATCCAGCTTATTAGTTTGGCAGCCATATCCCGGGCTTGTGATTCTGCTGCGGCTGCCTGAACGTGCCGGAATTCCATTCTCACAAGACGACTGAACGGCGGGTACCCCAATTTCCTGCGGTATTCCAATTCGCGGGTGTAGAAAGCATTGTAATCGTGCCCTGCGGCAGCCTGGATGACATAATGATCGGGCATGAAGGTTTGCAGTACCACCCGCCCACCCAGCGTGGAACGACCAGCACGGCCTGAAACCTGGGTCAACACATCGAAGGTGCGCTCTGCTGCGAAAGGATCGGGAAGATTGAGACCTACGTCGGCGAGCACGATCCCAACCAATGTAACCAAGGGAAGGTCCAGCCCCTTGGCAAGCATTTGAGTGCCGATGAGAACATCCGCCCGGTGCGCACTGAAATGTCCCAAAATGATTTCATGGGCATCTTTATGACGGGTGGTCTCCCAATCCCAACGCAAAGTGCGGGCTGATGGAAACAGGCTGGTCACTTCGGCTTCCACTTTTTCGCTGCCCAGCCCATACTGGCGGATCTGGTCGCTGCCACAAACCGGGCATTTGAGCGGCATCTGGCGTATGTAGCCGCAGTGGTGACAATGCAAATCAGCGGGGGAATGCCCACCTGAGGCAGGAAGGTCGCTGATGTGATAGGTGAGGGGTGTATCACAGCGCGGACAGCACAACGGTGATCCGCAATCCCGACAGAAGACATAGGTGGCGGTCCCGCGGCGGTTCAAAAAAAGAATTGCCTGCTGGTCATTTTTAAGGACTCTTATCGAGAGCGTCGATCAACTCCTGACTAAAAATCCCACGGTTGCCAGACTTGAGTTCGGCGCGCATATCCACCACCTGGACTGCCGGCATATTTGGATTCACGATGCGCTCGGGTAAGGTTAGCAGGAGATTTTCCCCCTGGTTAGGCACTTGGGATGAATTGGAATAATAGCGTTGAACGATGGTGGGTGTGGCTGAACCAAGGATGCAAACCGCGGAGGTCATGCGTGCATATTCCTGTGCAGCAGTGACAGCGTTATAAAATGGCGGTTCGGTTTGCGAATAGGAACCATCATGGCACTCGTCCACCGCAATAAGACCGAGATGGGGCAGCGGGGTAAAAAGAGCCGAGCGCGGACCGATGATAACTTTCAACTGTCCCAGACGAGCACGCCGCCAGGTGTCATAGCGTTCCCCATCGGACAACTTCGAATGAACCAACCCGACCTGCCCGGGGAAGCGTGCCAAAAACCGGCGGACTGTTTGAGGGGTGATGGCGATCTCCGGGACAAGGATAATCGCTTCCTTTCCCCGGCTGATGCATTCCTGGGCAGCGCGGAGATAAATCTCAGTCTTCCCGGAGCCAGTGACCCCGTAAAGCAGATATGGGAAGGAAGGGGATGAGTTGCGGAAGACCTGAAGGATTTTTTCCCAGGCAGAGGACTGCCAGGAGGTTAATTCTGGTGGAGACCCGGCTTCTCCCGCCGAGCTTTCCACCTTCTCCAATGGATCACGCCAAATTTCTGTCTCCCTTAAAACGATTAACTCGCGATCCGCCAATTCCTGAAGGTCAGCCAAACTGCAGCCCGATTCTGCATATACCCAGGAAACGTTCACATCCGCCAGTTCCTGGATCAGGAAACGCAATGCAGCCTGGCGGCGAGAAAGAGTAGCGGGGGTTTTTCCGAGATCGGGCATGGCTGCTTCTGCAATGTTGGGAGACACCGAGAGCTGAGCGGTACGGACATATTTTGGGCGAACCGAAGGGGGTGGCAGAATGGAGTGCTTTGTAAGCAGACCAATTTTCACAAGGGATTGAGCGGCCCTGCGCCAATCCACGTTCCTGAAATGTCGATCAACCTGGCGACCACGCATGGGCCCGTGCTGGGTGAGTAACTTAACCAGCCGTAATCCGGTACTCGATATTTGAGAACTGATATTACCCGCTGAGCTGCGATTTGCGAATTCCGAATCCCTGATTTCAAAAACCGTGTCGGCCTGCTGATTTAACCCCGAAGGCAACATCAATCCAATGCACGCCGCCAGGGGGGAAAGGGTCTCAATGGACAACCATTTTGCGAGGGAAACCTGGGACCTGGTGAGGACAGGCAGCGGGTCAAGCAAATCCACAACCGATTTTGTCTCTGCCACGGCTGGCTGGCTGACTAATTCCAGCACGATTCCCTGGACAACCTGTTTTCCAAATGGGGCAGTAACCAATTGACCCGAACTGATTTTCCCCTCCAAACCGGGGGGAATTTGGTAATCAAATTCTCCAATCAAGGTAGCAACAGTTACGGCGATTCGAGCGTAATCCATAGAATTGCCTACGAATTCCCCCCCAAACAGAATACCTTGTAAGCTTTCCCAGTATAAGAAATCATTTCTTTATTAGAACCCAACTGCTTAAATCTGCGCCAGGCACTGCAAAGTGCCGGTCCAGAGCCGGAACCGATTGAATTCGCGTCAAGGCTCAATTCATAGGCTTGTTTCCACTGGTTTGTTTGTGCATAGGCTTCGATAAAGGGAGGTCCTCCCCACCTATACCTGGTTTAAAACCGAGCCGGTCTGCCTCAAGTTTTAATTTAATTATGGTATCCCAATCCTGCATTTGCCGAGCCAAGTCTGCTTTCTCAAAATAATAGCACCATGAATGCGATGGTTCACTTCCGAAAATATCAGAGTTGAGACTTACATCCGGTGTTGCCTTGATGTTCGATACATCGGAAATATTAAACATATTGGCGACAGCGATGCTAATATTCTGGTCTTCTTTGTAAATGGAATCGAGAACCCTGACACACCTGCCGGGTTTACCAAAGTCGAAAACGACAGCTTGAGACGTATTGCCTGCAAACGGAGTGCCACGGTTGGTTCCAAGTAAAGGAATTCCAGGTACATAATTAGTGAATGAAGTGTGATAGATATCAAAATAACCATAGCGGGGATTTTCCAGGGGAGCATTGTCGAATAATAGGTTGACAATATAAACCCCATCGTAATATGAACTTTTATCGGTGAATGTGCCCTTCCCAAACAGAGCTGTCCCAGGTTCAAGGGAAGGAACCCGCCAATGGAGTTGCCAGTAAATATTGAGTTGATTTTCCCAGTCTACTCGAAATTTATTTACATTGTAAATTTGTAAAGATATCGAGGATGCCAGGAGGAGAGAAAAGAACCACTGCTTCTGATTTCTGGTTCTTAATAACCAATCCAACACGGAAATAACGAGAACGACGGCTCCCAGCATTGGAGCAAGTGTAAACCGATCTGACCATTTCCCAGCGATGTATCTGCCTTTCTGTTGCCCAAACAGGCAGGGCCCCCCCGATTAAGAATGTAGACTGCCAAGAAGCAACATTATTAACAATGGCTGATTTCTAATCGAATTTTCTTCCCGGTAATATTTTCGAATTGAAAAGCCAAAGGATATCGCAACCACAATCCCAATGATCCAAGAGACAATTACAGCCAGGGAATAAAAGTTGAGGTTTTCGATAGCAAAGGCAGTGGTCCACATAGAAGTAAGCATATATGCAATATCTTGATACATTTTTGGAATAAGATTATTTAAGGTCGATAAAGGGGAAATAAAATAATGTTCTAAGAATAACAGGATCGTTTGGATCTCCTCCCATAGTTGCAGGAAAGTAAATAAGGCGCCACCATAAATAAACCCCCAAGCCAATCATGGAAGGAAGCCATAAGAGAAGAGTTTTCCGATAAATACGTGTCTTTCCATTATTAGTGGAATATAATGCAAACCAGATGATGACAGGACGAATGATCTCCAATCCGACGTAGTATTCAATCATAAAGATATGAATCAGTCCGGCCAGCACAGATAAAGGCATCCAAAGCCAAAACCTTTTCCGGTCAGTAATCGCCAGAACAGTAAGAAAAAGTGACAATCCGAACAGCATAAATGCGGAAAGTTGTCGAGTGAAAGCTACCGCGACAGGTTGATCCAAGAAACCAGGAAAAACAAAAAGCAAAGCCCCAATCCATCTATATTGCCAAATACGTTTAGGCCATATCATCGTCAGAGTGAAATAAATAAAGCAAATACCGGCCCATCGTATTAGAATGGCAATCAACTGCCAAATCAGTGGTGTCATCTTTACGATTGGAAACAAGACAACGTATGGCAATACTGAAAACGGACGAGAGCCAAAATAAGTAAAATAAATTGCAGGTTGGTGCAGATAATATAGATAAACCGATTCCCAATCATCCCAATAAAAGCCTGGTTTGATTAAAATAAATCCATAAGCTATTAAACCCACCGCCAATAATGCGAAAGGATAAAACCAAGGTTTATCGAGAATCCTGGACACAAAAGATTTCATCGGATTATTCTCCACCTTCACCTGATTTTAGTACCACTGCGGCACCATAGCCGACCACTGAGGAATAATCCCCGGTGATATCCCCGGACGTGGCATGACGCAGGACTTTGACGGTATCAGCACCCAGAGCTTTGGCAGCCCAAAGGACGGCGGTCAATGCTCCCAGCCCGCAGGCAAATCCCTGTTTTTCCTTTTCGGCAGAGAAAACTTGTTCCGGTGAAAAAGATTCGATCCGCCGCAACATTTCGCTATCGAAAGCAACCGCTTGTTTTTGGGTAAAGAAATGGGAAAGGTCCGTGCTGGCTACAATGAGGAAACGCTGACCGTGCAGAGTTTTGGCAAGGGCCTCACCGAGCTGTTTGGACAGCTTCTCAGATTGGGAGCGAACCATGACAGGCAGAAGTTTGAATTCTCCCACCAACGCACGCTGCAGGAAAGGAAGTTCGATTTCAAGGGAATGTTCCTGGTCATATGCCACGGGTACCAACCCTTCTCCAATTTCCTTTCGCAAACGGGAGTCCAGGTCGGTAACCAACTCCTTATCCACCGGCACATCTCCGAGCGGAGTGGTATACGCTTCGTGAGCGGTTGTCAATAAAGAATCATAATAAGGTTGATGCATGGGGGAGAGGATGGCTACCTGGTCAAAGGACCGGCCACGGACTGCGGCGAATGCATACCCAGCAACAGCACCAGAGTACCTATGACCGGCGTGAGGGGATATGACAGCAATTACCGAGCCTGGAAGTGGGGGGATTTCCGCCTGATCCAGGTATTGGTCTACTACCTGGGAGAGCTGCCTGGGATTGCCCTCATACCAAGTCCCTGCAATTGGTGATGGACGGACAGGTGAGATCGTAGACATTTTCACCTCTGATTCAAGGTGGTACAAAACGAGTATTCACCCTGCATTTCTGAAAGCGTGAATGATCATGAATATTATACTCAATCCAGGTGGCAGTCATTTATTCGATAATAATTTTCGCAAGATTTTTCCACCGCAAAATGCATTTCACTTAAAATGATTGGAAATACTAGAGAAAACCGCCGGGTGATTGCAACCGGCGGTGTGGTTATGGGTTATGTTTCGAACCGATTTTGCGGCGGAAGGATCGAACATTAATCCAACGAACCAGCAGGGCAGCGACCAAGAGAAATACCGCCAATCCGGGCCAAACATAAAGCCAGGTATTCACCGGTTGTGACGATTTATTCGTTGAAGCAGCCAATGGAGGTTGCGCCAGGCGCGATTGTCCTGGAGGGGTCGCTTCGGGAGCCACCAGGGTGAAGGGTTGAGGAGTTGGTAACCCCTGGGAATTATCTGCAGCAGGAGGGGTGGCGACCACAGCAGGTCCTCCGCCGTAACCTTCACTGGTCATCGGCGCGGCAGATAACATGGGCGCATTCGCAGCTGAGGATAATTGACCGAGCAAGTTCGTCCCAAGCGTGATCACAAATACAGCCATAGCGACAGCGGATGCCCATCCCAGGGCGGGGACGGAGCGAGGGACCGGCGGCTTGATCCCGGCCATTTTCGGAGTCAGGGTGAAGTTGCGCGGGCTGCGGCGCATGGGCGTACGGCGAAGAATAGCGCGCGCCTGGCGCAAGTCCGTCAAGGCAGCAGCCAGAGTAGGGTCAGATTGGAGGCGGGTTTCAAGACGCGATTTATCGGACTGTGACAGCTGCCCGTCCAGGTATGCCGAAAGTTGTTCAACGTCGCGGAAAGAAGGTGCATTCATACGGTTTGCTCTTCTTCCAGACGAAAGGTTGAAGGTAAAAGTTCCCCAAAGGATTGCAGGCACTCTCTTAAACGAAGACGGGCGCGGGCGAGGCGGGATTTGACGGTGCCAAGAGGTTTCTTGATGACCGAGGCGACTTCGGTATAGTCGAGCCCCTGGATATCGGCCATAATGACCACCGTCCGGAAATCTGTGGGCAAGTTATCAAGACAATGCTGAATGGCATGTTCAACTTCAGCCTTATCCAATAAATCTTCCGGTGATCCATCGGGATCCGCCAGCCAGCGAGGCGTTTCCATATCGTCACCATCATCAGTTTCGGGTTCAAGGGGGGTAGTAGGCCGGCGCTGCTTGCGTCGCAACTCGTCATAGCAGGCATTTGTGACTGTTCGCAACAGCCAGGCGCGGAAGGAACCGCCTCGGAAAGAGTTAAGTGCACGGAAAGCGGATATGAAGGCTTCCTGTGATGCGTCGGCTGCCAGATCTTCGTCCCCCAGGATGCGTAGGGCGGTATTGTAGACGATGTCCTGGTAGGCGAGCACAAGGGTGTTGAATGCATCCAGGTCACCATGCCGGGCATTATCGGATGAGGGCGGGTTCGTCCATTGCGATTATTTTACCCCACAAAAGGAATACAATTGCTGACCATACCTGGTTCTACAAGAAACACTACGGGTAAATAAAAAATCGTCCCAAGACATATCATTGGGACGATCTTCCCGTAAAAAGAGATTACTCTTCAGGTTCGCGCAGGTGCGGGAATAAAAGCACCTCGCGAATTGAATGGTTATCCGTCAACAACATCGCCAGACGGTCCACCCCCATGCCAAATCCACCGCAAGGCGGCATGCCGTAGCGCATGGCACGCAGGTAATCTTCATCCATGGGATGCCGTTCCTCATCATTATCCGTGTAATCCCGTCCCATTTCGAGGAAACGTTGTTCCTGGTCAAGGGGATCATTGAGTTCAGTGAAAGCATTACAGAGCTCAAAGCCCGCCACATACGCCTCGAAGCGTTCGACGGTAAGGGGGTCACCGGGGATGGATTTCGCAAGTGGAGATATGTCACGTGGATAATCACACACGAAGGTAGGTTGGATCAATGTAGGTTCGAGGTACTCGCTCAACAAGAAATCGATCAATTTTCCACGGGTGGCGTTTGGATTGGGGGATTTACCCTTGGCGGCAATTGCTTTTAGCAAGGACTTGGCGGTTGGGTATTTGGCGATATCAATCCCGCTGGTTTCAAGGATGCCAGTCAGCCATCGATAACCTTCGCCATGGAGGGGTAAAGTCCAAAGAGCTTCCCTGATAGGTAATTTCCATCCCGCCAGTCACTTTTTGGCATGCGTACGAGACCATCTGCTCGGTCAGTTCCATCACCTGGAGGTAATCGGCGTAGGCCCAATAAAACTCCAACTGGGTGAATTCCGGATTATGTTTAAAAGAAACGCCCTCGTTTCGAAAGTCACGCCCGAGTTCGTAGACACGTTCCAGGTTGCCAACCAGAAGGCGTTTGAGATAGAGTTCAAAAGAGATGCGCAGGAACAAGTCCTGTTTCAGCTGATTATGATGAGTGGTGAAAGGCCGGGCTGCTGCGCCTCCGTAAATGGGCTGCAGGATGGGGGTCTCAACTTCAAGAAAGCCGTTGTAATCAAGGAACTCGCGCAGGGCACGAATCGATGCCGGCCCGTTTGCGGAAGGTATCACGCACTTCCGGGTTTACAGCCAGGTCTGCATAGCGCTGGCGAGCGCGCAGCTCCGGATCCTCGAGGGCAGCATGTCGGATGGTTTTCCCGCTTTCAGTGACTTCATCCTTGGCTGCCGGGAGCGGGCTGACCGCTTTTGCCAGCAGTTTAAAATCCTGGACCTGGAGCGTCGGTTCCCCGGTTTTTGTGCGGAACATCACACCTGACGCCTGGATGAAATCCCCCAGGTCAAGCATCTTGTTGAACCAATCAACACGCTCCTGCCCGAGTTCGTTCATACGCAGGAGCAACTGGATGCGCCCGTCAACATCTTCAATGTGGGCAAAGGTTAGTTTCCCCATGGCACGAGATGCGCGAATCCGACCGCCGAGGGTGACCTTCACTTCAGCCGGGGGCTGACCTACGGGATGCATGGTTTCAGCTTCCTCAAAGGCAACAATTGCCTGGGCGGAAGTATGAGTGCGCTCGGCACGAGTGGGATACGGCTCCACTCCTTCTTTCCGGAGTGCTTGAATTTTCTCGAGGCGGATTTTTTCAAGGGAGGTATATTCGGTCATGGCGGAACCTTTCATGAATTATTGAGTAAATAAAACCCCGCGCACCTGAGAGCATGCGCGGGGTCTGATCAGCGTACCCCAGGCTTATTCGACCTTGACGATTTTTACTTTGAATGTGCCGCCGGGTGCTTCCACGTTTACTTCATCCCCGGCGCGATGATTGAGAATAGCTTTACCGATCGGCGATTCATTCGAGATCTTGCCCTCACGAGGATTGGCTTCCGCCGCGCCGACAATGGAATATTTCTCCGAGCTGCTCCCGTCTTCCTTGATGGTGACGAGTGAGCCGACCTGCACCAGGTCCCCTTTTTCTTTCTTTACCTTTTCGTCAATCACACGGGCAGAGGCAAGGATCATTTCCAGTTCCTGGATGCGACCCTCGACAAAAGCCTGCTCATTTTTTGCAGCTTCATACTCGGCATTCTCTATCAGCTCGCCACCTTCCATGGCCTCATGGAGACGGTTGGCAACTTCCAACCGCTTGGTGGTGCGCAGATATTCAAGCTCGTCGGCTAGTTTTTGATAGCCTACTTTGGTCAAGAATGTCGTTGGCATCTTAATCTTCCTGAGAAAATACAAGCATCTCTGAAACAGAGATGCAGATTGCGTAGGATTCCCTACCCGGCAATATTATACATGATTTTATTTGAAAAGCAAGCAGTATTCTCAGAAATCGTATCTCGCCCAAATTAGTGCCAAATTTGGGAATATGCCGCTCCAAATTAGGCCTAAATATTATAACTCGTCTGAAAAAATCGAAGATTATGCCTTATGCCACAAGTGGAACCTGGACCCGTTTTCCCAATACTAGACGGATTGCCTCACGCATCTTTGCAGAAGTCTTGAAGAGCATCCGGATTTGAGTGGCATATGCGGCAATACCTTTTTGCCATGCCTTCAACCCTTCTTCGGACACCGAAAAACTGGTCTTTCGCAGTCCTTTTGTCGCCGATGCCAGCATTTCAGGATGATTGAGCAGATAAGGTATATCGGCATAATACCATATGAGGGAATTCAGGCGCTCAGCGGCGAGGCGCGTCATCACATGGTCCAGATGACCACCGATTGCCAAGGGGCTGACGATTTTATCCCCGGGCTGGATTTCAGAAACCAGGGCAGCAGCGACTTCTGCATCCAAGCCCCTTTCGAGCTGGATTTATCGGCACAAATACATCCTTCGGTGTAAAGGATTTCTCCATTTGGTGAGCGGCGGTAGATGCAATCGGGGATACTGAAGTCAACCGTTTCAGCGCCCACGCGGGCTGGCAGCCGCCTCGAGTTTTCTTTTCGTCGGGCTGCAACCAAATCCCTTGGCGGATTTAATTCCCCATTGCTTGTGACAATCAACTGCCAGTGGGGAAAGGCGTCCGGAAGGTGCATCACCGGCACAAATGGTCCATATCTCGACCGGTAAGCCTTTTTGGGACTGTTCCCAGATCAAACCGCCGCATGACAAGCACGGCATCGTCAAAGTGAGGAGAAATAAAAATCCAGCGCATAATTAAAAGGACCTCGGTTTAAAAGATGATAATCGGGAGGAAATAGAGAACCAAGATGATGAACAAGCGTCTTTACTCTTCTTCAATAATTTCCTTTGCCATTTTCCGCAGGGTGTTGGCTTCAATATCCTCTACATGACCGGCACGCCAATACTGGTCCAAAAGTTCGAGCGGACCCAGGCTGCTCACCGCCTGGTCTGCAGGCAAGCGAATGCGGGCATTTATTTGGGGGCGCTTGATCAGATGGAATTCAAAGGCGCTCCCGGCATACCTGCGCAATAGCCGGCTCGTCGATTAAGGTTCCCACTCGCGAGGGTAATCCACCGTCAAGCGGATGATGGCACCTTTCAGATTTTCAATATTCGGCAAGGTGGATTTGATTGTGTCTGGTCACGTTTTCAGGGGACTCGAGGGTAACGTGCCGGTCAATAAAGGGACGGATGTTTTCCAGCCTGCGCCAATTCACATTTGTTTTACCTCGAGTAACATCGGCAATGACGAAAAACTTTTTATCGTCCACTTCACCAAAATCCACACGCTCGATGGAGCCGGGGTAAATTACCGGAGGGTGGGAATGCTCGTTGAGATCCTGTGATTTGTGAATATGGCCCAGAGCCACGTAATCAAGCCGTGCATCCTTTACAAGAGAACCAGGCAGAACCATATCTGACCCCAACATAATCGTCCGCTCAGAGCCTAATTTTGCTCCCTGGACGGAAGCATGGGCAGTCAGGATGATGGGCAGGGAAGAGTCGGCTTGTTCAATCCAACCGTTAACCAAATCGTTTATTCTCTCTTCAATTTCCTGAAACGCCGCACTGGGGGAGGTATTTGTCGCCGCCGTCAGGCCGGAGCGAGAGATCCACGGGATGGCGATCACCTGGGCTGGTAATCCCAGGTCTTTTGATGAGAGAAATTGAGGTTTATCCAAAACCGTCACGAAGGGGATATCGAGAGTCTCGAATTCCTGGATGGAAGTCGCCCGCCCCAGGGCGGGGGAAAGATCGTGGTTTCCCACCAGCAGCAGAGTGCGGATGCCCGCTTTCGACAGCCGGATAATGCGTTTCCCCCATTCGCGCTGAAAGGTTGGAGCAGGAGAGCGGTCCCGGTAGGCATCCCCGGCGAAAATCACCAGGTCCACCTTTTCCGCGATGGCGGTATCAATGATGACGTCCAGGGATTTGAGAAAATCAAGAACGCGCAATGGGAGACCGGTCTCCGGGTCATGGCGGCCATAATTGGCCATGTCTATGTGCGCGTCCGCAAAATGCAGAAGTTTCATTAATTACGGGGAAATACCCCACTGTGCAAGAACATCCAAGGCGGGCTGGAAACCCGGGTGGTAGTGGACGGCTTTTCTCATGTCCGCATAAGCGGCATCATAAAGGCCAATATTTGCCTCAGCCAGGCCGCGCCAGTAAAGGGTCTCTTCCAGAACACGATGATTGTACAGGGTACTCTCGGTTTTATCTGCAAGATTGATAACATCCTGGAAACGACTGGTGTAGAAATATGCCCTGTAAGGACCGGTCTGGTAAAACATTATGCGGTAAGGGCGATCTTTTTCCGGGAGGTGTACTATAAAGGGTAACGCCTGGTCATACGCCAGAGCGCTTTGACCGTAATCGGTTTGCAATCCAAAACTTGTGCCCTTATTGAACCACGCAAAAAACTGGTCGATACCGGTCAGGGTTGAGGATTCCTGGTCGGCGGTGTTGAGAGCATTCTGGATCGCCCAGGACTCATCCGCCCAATGTCCCAGCACCTGGTAAAGCTCAGCCTCACGTTCCGGCTGGATATACGACGATAAACACAAAATTGAATGCCCGCCAATCGCTGAAATACTCCTGGTAACTTGCAGTAACATTTTTTCCCTGTTTTTCGGAAGGGATGTTTTCGTTGGGAGTATAAGAATCCTGATAAATTAACTTACCGGCAGCATCATCATAACCGGTAGTGAAAGCATAATGACCTGCCCACTGCATGGTGTTTTCAGGTGGGAGGGTCTGGTAGATGCCTTTTTCGGCAATCACCGGGAACCCGGCTGCGATTAGGCTTTTTAATAGATCCACCGTTCCGCCGTAACGCATTAACGCCCGCATGCTGGTGTTGTTGTTAACATAATCCACCATTTCATACGGCATGACGTTCACGTCCGTCTGCGAGCGGTCGATGAAGTTTACGGAGGGATCATCCACACCGGGTTTAATTGCCGCACCGATCTGATCGCGTAAGGCGGCACTATTGCCGGGTTCTCCTTTCCAGCCCACGTATGTAAGCGCCATGGCAAGGTTAGCCGGACCACAATAATTCCAGCGGTTCATCTGGTCGATGAATGTGACCCCATCCAGAATAACTGACCCGGGAAGAGGCGTGGATGTCGCGGTCGGGATAATTTCAGTTGTGGAAATTGCCGGAGGGGTTGGTGTGGTTGTGAAAGTGGAAGTGGGCCTGGGGGTAATCGTGTCTTGAGCCTGCTGGGCAGGAACGAAGACAACCTGCCCGGGGGGATTAAAGAAGTAATAAATATCGGTCTGCAGATTGTCCAGACGCCAGGAAAGTTTGCTGTGAATAAATGGGATGTTGTATAAGCCTACGGAAACAATAATTAAACCAACCACCCAAAGGAATACCTTGGTGGTTCGCTGGAACCTTTTGTTTCTTCTGTGCATGGGGGCGATTATACTGCTTTACCGGGAATTGAATTATGAGAGGAAATTAACAAAGGGGTCGTTTAAAAAAGCATCCCGGGCGGCTATGTTTACCACCCGGGATGTTATGATTTTCAAGCGTCGCGGACTTCCCCGTCGATCACGTCGCCATCACTGCCGGAGGAGGCGTTTGGGGACCTCCAGCTTGCGGTCCGCCCTGCGGGGGGGTTTGCCCGGGCTGTTGGGCATACATCTGCTGGCTGAGCGCATAGAACATATTTTGGAGTTCATCGGTGGCTTTCTTGATACGCGCCATATCATCAGTTTGGGATGCCGCTTTTAGATCGTTGATCTTGCCTTCGATCTTGCCGCGTTCCTCCGAAGAAACCTTCTCGCCCAGATCGCGCAGGGCTTTTTCAGTCTGATAAACCAGATTGTCGGCAGTATTGCGGGCGTCGATGACCTCGCGCCGTTTCTTATCTTCAGCCTTCGTATCTTTTAGCCTCTTCAACCTTGCGGGCAATCTCATCCTTGTTCAAGTTGGTGGAAGCGGTCACAGTGATCTTTTGTTCCTTGCCGGTGGCTTTATCCCGGGCAGTCACGTTGAGGATGCCGTTGGCATCAATATCGAAGGTAACTTCCACCTGGGGGATACCGCGCGGAGCAGGGGGGATTCCATCGAGGCGGAAACGGCCCAGAGACATGTTATCGGTAGCCATGGGACGTTCGCCCTGCAGAATATGGATATCGACCGCGGTCTGGCTGTCGGCAGCGGTGGAATAGGTCTCGGTTTTGCGGACCGGGATGGTGGTGTTGCGCTCGATCATTTTTGTCATTACGCCGCCCAGTGTCTCAACACCCAGTGAAAGAGGCGTGACATCGAGCAGGAGAATATCCTTGACTTCACCGCCCAGCACACCTGCCTGGATGGCTGCGCCGACCGCCACAACCTCATCGGGGTTGACACCCTTGTTGGGTTCCTTGCCATCGGTCAGCGTGCGGACCAGGTCCTGCACCATTGGCATGCGGCTTGATCCGCCGACGAGGACGACTTCGTTCAAGTCGGAAGCTTTCAGGCTGGCATCTTTCAGTGGCAGATTTCAAACGGAGTGCGGCAACGGTTGAGCAGGTCATCGGTCATCTGCTCGAATTTGGCACGCGTCAACTTGAGAACCAGATGCTTGGGTCCATTGGCATCTGCGGTAATGTAAGGCAGGTTGAGTTCGGTTTCCATCATGCTGGAGAGCTCGATCTTGGCTTTTTCAGCGGCTTCGCGTAAGCGCTGAAGCGCCTGGCGGTCCTGGCGGAGATCAATGCCTTCCTGCTTCTTGAACTCGTCAGCCGCCCAGTTGACCACGCGCTGATCCCAGTCATCGCCGCCCAGGTGGGTATCGCCATTGGTGGACTTAACCTCGATGACGCCTTCGCCCACATCCAGGATGGATACATCGAAGGTACCACCACCCAGGTCAAAGACCAGGATGGTTTCGTTTTTCTTTTTATCCAGACCATAAGCCAGGGCGGAAGCAGTCGGCTCGTTGATGATCCGTTTTACATCCAAACCGGCAATCTTGCCGGCATCCTTGGTTGCCTGGCGCTGGCTGTCGTTGAAGTAGGCCGGGACGGTAATGACGGCCTCGGTTACAGGCTGACCCAGGTAGGCTTCAGCATCCGATTTGAGCTTTGCCAGGATCATGGCGGAAATTTCCTGCGGACTATACTCACGGTTGGTGACCGGAATTTTGACGCGGGCTTCATCTGAAGGACCGGCAACCACGGCATAGGGCACCATCTTGCGCTCGGTTTCCACTTCATCGAAACGGCGGCCCATAAAGCGTTTGATGGAATAAATGGTATTTTCAGAATTAATGACGGCCTGGCGCTTGGCGGTTTGCCCCACCAGGCGTTCGTTGTTCTTGTTGAAAGAGACAACCGATGGGCACAAGCGCCCGCCTTCTGCAGTGGTTATGACCGTTGGCTGACCGCCTTCCATGACAGCCACCACACTGTTGGTGGTTCCCAGGTCAATTCCAATGATTTTTCCCATGACAATACTCCTCGAACAGGATACAGACGCGCACGAACGTGTCATTCACTTTTGGTAGTAAGGATACAGCAAGGTTGCAAGAAGAACGTTAACGAACCATAGGAAAAATATAAAGAGGCTGGATCCAGGAGGGATCCAGCCTCTTATTACTCAATAATATTGGAATATTTATGGTTTGAGATCGTGAGAGAATCAAAGTCCACGATCACCGGGGTGACCTCATTGGTGGGTGAAATATTAACCCCGAACCCGATCTCCCCTTCGGATAAAAAAGAACTGGTTTTAAGGAATGCTTTTAACAAGGTACCGTTAATATAAAGAGTAAATTTCTCTCCAATGCAGGTGGCTGTAATTTCGTTTTCCTGCCGACCGGGGCGGATGGCAGTCGAGCCGCCATCTGCCAGTATGACATAATCTTTCCCGGTAATGATATCGTATGCCCAGATTTGCCAGAGCCCGTCGTTTTGAACCGTAAATTCATACCAACCAGAACTTGATTTTCGACAGATCAGGTTGATGTTGTTGGAATTATGAGCAAGATTGGTATAGGTCAGATCAAGGCGCACATCCTGGTAGGTTACAGGGGTATAGTAATAATAAACGTATAAATTGGTATCATCCAACTGGACGTGCAAGCCATTGGAAGTTTGAGATTCTGTGAATTTGGATGAATCACCCTGGGAAATATCACAAGTCCACGAGCTAATGTCTCCCTGGAATGTCTCGGTAAAAAATTCCTGAGCAGGTGATGATGGAGGAGCCTCTGTGGGTTGAATTGCCGGCGGGTTTGTGGGAACAATCTGGGGCGGGTTGGCAGGGGGATTTGTGGGCTGGACGACAACCTGGGTTGGAATGGCTTCCGGAGGAGTAGGTGCTGGGGGAGCAGATATTCCACATGCCAGACCCACGACAAGAACCAGACCTGCCAAAATAATGAAGGGAGAAAGAAAACGAGGATTTCATTAGGATCTCCTTTTGGAAAATGTCAATAATTTATTTTTGACGGTTGACTTATACAAATTGTACCCCCATCGTTTTCAATTTTTCCTTTCAAATGACCGACATTCGACTATCAATCGTTCTGAAAGAGGACAAATTTACCAATTGAAATCAAAACACGCCATTAAAGGCGTGTTTTGTTGAGTGGAGATGGCGGGAATTGAACCCGCGTCCGAAAACTTGACCCTCGAAAATCTACGAGCGTAGCCGGTTGGATCTGTCGCCGCAGGTCACCCATCCGGCAAAATTGACCTGCAGCCAGCCGCCCGAGCCCGAAGGCCCTCTTTCGCGCAGATAGCGGCGTCGTGCGCGGCACTCCACCATTGTGACGCCCAATCCCTTCACCGGGTGAAGAACGGGACGGGTGGACGCGACCTCGCTAAGAGACCGGCCGTTTACTCTCTACTGCTTACGCAGCGAGGGGCATAGCGGCATAGGAAGTGCGGTTGGCACTTGATTGTTTGCGCTGAGTTTACGAGGTCGGCGCCTCTCGGCTCGCATTTCGGGACCAGCCTCTTCCGTCGAAGCCTGTCATCCCCGTGGTTCGGGGACATCCCTTCCAGGAATATCAAGAACCATCTTGTGGATAGGGAACCGTCCCAAGGGAGAAAATTATAACATGTTATACTCGTTCTGAAACTTCTGGAACCAGGCGGGGTTAAGTTATTCAGACCCGCCCGGTAAGGTGATTTGAGTGCCGGAGTCTGAAGAACAAGAGATCTTACAGCGTGCTGCACAAGGCGACCTTGAAGCCTTTGGCGTTCTATACGGGACATACGTAGACCGAATTTTCAACTACGTATATTATCGAACCGGGGACGTACATGATGCCGAAGACCTCACCGCACGTGTGTTTTATCGTGCCCTGAATCACATCC
The DNA here is from genome assembly GCA_963741635.1 of uncultured Chloroflexia bacterium. Taxonomy (GTDB): domain Bacteria; phylum Chloroflexota; class Anaerolineae; order Anaerolineales; family Villigracilaceae; genus UBA877. The sequence continues at coordinate 239,171 of CAVUIO010000012.1, read as the reverse complement.
ATTCTTATTCAGATCGGGGGGTGCCGTTCTCGGCATGGTTATACCGGATCGCCCATAACCTGGTGGCAAACTGGCACCGCGATCGCAGCCGTCACCAGGAAATCCCTCTTTCAGACGCTCCAACTCTTCATTATAAGGGTGACCCACCGGAATTGGCTTTAATGCAGACCCAGGAACGTGAAGCGCTTCTCCGGCTCATCCGGCACCTTCCCGGGGAGCGGCAGCACCTGCTGATTTTGAAATTCGTCGAGCATATGTCGAATGCCGAGATCGGCGAGACCATGGGCCGCAGTGAAGGTGCAGTAAAAAGCCTTTATCACCGCACCTTATTGGCACTCAGGGATGAATTGGAAGGTTTGGACTTGGAAAAGTAGGGCGGGCAGCCGGACCTGCTGATTAATGATGATTAAGTAGATATTTTGCAGGAGTTGGACATGAATACGAAAATGAGGAAATTTGCCGATGCATCCATGGAGAAAATCTCTTCCATGGAAAATCGGCTTTCAGGAGTGCTCAAGCCGATCAAACCGCGCAAGGAATTTGTGCACGATGTTGCCCAGCGCATTCAGACTAAAACCCAAACGGCATTGGTGGACCGGGTAGCTGAATGGCATTTTATAGCTCTCCTGGTTGGAGGTTTTATATCTATTACCGTTTTCCTGGCGATACTGGGGAAAGTATTATCAATACTAATAAAGAAAAAAACTACTGCGTAAACCAGCCCATAAATAATTTGGCCCGGAGATCACCCTCCGGGATTTCTATTATTTTACAGACAGTCTCATTTTCGTCAATTAAAACCAGTCAGTTAGAGTTTTATTCCAAGCTTTGCTGCCAACTCTGACTCGCTCGGTTCAGTCAGCTTCGAGCCGTCAGGCCAAACTATCGTAGGGACGCTGCGATGGCCCCCATTCAAGGTCTCGAGATATTTACCGGCATTTTCATCCTGGTCAATGTCGATCCATTTATAAGCAATTCCTTGTCTATCGAGCATAAGTCGGCAGCGACGGGAGCCACCGCACCAGGAAGTGCCGTACATCACAATCGATTCATTTTCACTCATGATAATCCTCCGATAAGTTTTTGGGCTTCTTCGATCAGGTCGATTCCCTCGGGGAGTTGGAATTTCGGGGTGACGCGCATGGTTAAATTTTCAGCAGCTTTCTTAAGTTCAATAGGAATACCGGGTAAATTTATCAGCGCCAGAAGCGCCTCATATGCACTGCCACTACGAAGCCGGTTTTGACCAGCATTATCAAGAATGATCCCGTGAAGGTTCAAATAATCCCTGGCTGCCAGTCCCGCTGCCCGCCGTGCACAAACACGCGCCCGACCTTCATTCCCAGCGGCCCGGGCACCATAAGCCATTTCCATTTCGGCGCGAATTTCAGAAACATGATTCATCCGAGGATTAATTATAAACGGGTTTATTCGGTAAAGAGAATTTATCAATGGATATTATCAACCATCATTCATGAACGAAAATCACGGAAGACATCGCTTATAAAAAATGAGGAAATTGTTGATTTCCAAGAAAAATTGCCTCAGGCCGGCCTATAAGCCGCATTTTGTCCGGTGAAGGAAGGTCGGTTTACGCTCCGAAGAGTTCCTTCCCGACGCTCCACCTGGACGGTCATCTCTCTATGCAGCCTACCCGGAACTCAAACGACGCGAGCCGCGTCTTGTCCCTGTTTGGCCTTGCTCCCGGCGGGGGTTACCTGGCCGCCTGCATTACTGTAGACGCCGGTGGTCTCTTACACCGCCTTTGCACCATGACCGCCTTGCGGCGGCTGTCTATTTCTGTGGCCCTATCCGGCAAGTTACCTCACCCCGGGCTTTCCCCGGTGCCGTGCCCTGCGGAGTGCGGACTTTCCTCAACTCTGCGCCGAAGCGCAAAGCCGCGACCGTCCAGCCGACCTGAAGCATTTTCATCATACCTGTTCTTGGAATAAGCGTCAATCATGGGATCCGCTTCAATTGGTATAATCAGTCATAGCATTACCCGCGAATATTTATTTAAAGAGGAGAATTCCATGTCAAAATCCATAGATAATTTAAAAACAGCGTTTGCCGGTGAGTCTCAAGCCAACCGACGATACCTTGCATTTGCCAAAAAAGCAGACCAGGATGGCCTGCCACAGATCGCGAAACTTTTCAGGGCTGCAGCAGCCGCAGAGACAGTGCATGCCCTAAACCACCTGCGGGCGATGGATGGCGTTAAATCAACTGCAGAGAACCTGGATGTAGCCATTGCAGGCGAGAACTATGAGGTTGTCTCGATGTACCCCACCATGCTGGGTGAGGCGCAAACAGAGGGCGACAAGCGCGCTGAAAAATCGTTTGGGTACGCACTGGAGACGGAAAAAGTTCACGAAAGACTCTACCGGCAGGCAAAGGAAATGCTGGGCAAGGGCAAGGATATCGAGGAAAAGACCTATTACGTTTGCCCGGTATGCGGTTTTACCCACGAAGGACCAGTGGACGGGAAATGCCCGGTTTGCAGCACTCCAGCTGAGAAATTTGAGAAAATCGCTTAACCGATCAGAAGTGACTCTGCATTTACCAATAGGAGGCACGATTCAATTAGGATTCGTGCCTCCTCGCATAAAATAATTTTACTAATTTTGGGGAAACGAATATTTTTTGGTCAAAACATATTATGGAATAGAAAACGAATTCCGGTGGATGGCACAGTGTCCTAAATTTTTAAGAGCTTCTTGATGATATCGTGTCCCGTAACCCTTGTGGCGAAAGAATCCATATCCGGGGTATTCATCATCCAGGGTGCGCATTATCTCATCCCGCGCAGTCTTGGCGAGCACTGAGGCAGCCGCGATACTGAGTGATTGCTGGTCACCCTTGACCAGGGCAGTCTGGGGCAGGTCAATATCACGGAACACCAAAAAATCGGTAAGCAGATAATCTGGGACCAGGTTTTCGAGCGCACGGGTGGCAGCTAATTTTGTTGCCGGGAGGATGCCATGAGAATCTATTTCTTCAGCCGATGCAAATCCGACTCCCCAGCCTAATGCGGATTCCTTGATCAACGGAGCCCAGGTTTCGCGAGCCAACGGTGTCATCAGCTTGGAATCGCGGACACGGTAAAGAATATTGGTAAGGGCTGGATTGGCAGGAAGTATTACTACGGCGGCTGCCACTGGACCCGCCCAGGCACCGCGCCCAGCCTCATCCAGACCTGCGATGCGGCAAAAACCGGCATTCCATAGGTTCAATTCAAATTCCAATGTGGGAAAGGGACGCAAATCACCGCGGCGAGTCATACACGCCTCGCCGGGCGTTGCGGCGGATATACAAAAGATCGAAAAACATGCGCCAGGAATCACGCAGGACGTTAACCTTGCTGCCCGGGGTGTAATACCAGGGGATACCGATCTCGCAGAGAGTGTATCCACGCCGGCGGGCGAGAAACAGCAATTCCACATCAAAGGACCAGCCGGTCAAAGTCTGGTAGCGGAAGACATCCTCGGCGACAGAGCCTTTGAAGCATTTGAAACCGCACTGGGTATCCTGCAAACCAGGCAGAACGAGCGAACGGATCAAAAAATTATAAATACGACCAGTAAGATGACGGTAAGCCGGTTCATTATACCGACTTGCTCCAGGAACCTCGCGGGAGGCGATAGCGACGTCGCTTGAACAATCAGGGGGCAGGAAACGATTAATTTCCTGCACCGGCATGGAAAAATCTGCGTCTGCGATGAAACGATAATCCCCCTGGGCTGCCATTACTCCCGAGCTTTACTGCCCGACCTTTCCCGGACAGGTTTTCATGTAGGACGATAAGATTTGGAAACCTGTTTGAAAAAGCTCTGGGCGATCTCAAGAGTGCGATCGGAACTGCCGTTTTCCACAACGACCACTTCAGAGGAATAGTCCTGTTTTTCGAGAAAGGCAAATGCCTGCTCCAAGGCACGGGGCAGGCGGATTTCTTCATTATGAGCAGGAATAATAATTGAGAGGAACGAGGGTTTCAAGGCAACAGGCCCGAAATGATGGACCACTGATCTCTGACGACTATAAACAGGAAAACACCCACCAGGATTACCCAGATCGCAAACATGGCAACCAATAAGATCCATTGATTTTTATTCAACCTGAGTCCCTTTGCATGAGGAGGATACTTCCCCGGCATTTTCAGCAGGCAAGGCGGTGAGATCGCTGCCCCACTGAGGGAGCCTGGGAAAGTTCAGGTGTTTCCGGATCCGGGATGGAAACGGGTTCGGGCTCTGCAACAACGGCTGGTGTCGGCGTTTCTGGAAACACAAATGCGGGGACACTTTGGCTTCCGGTCTGGGAAGATTCAGGTTGGGAAGCGACTTCGGCTACCGGTTCTGGGACAGGTTCTTCTGGTTTTGGTGGTGGAGGATTAAGGATCCGATTGATGACATCCTGCACGGCTTCAGGGCTGAACACGGTCCGCGCCTGGGTAATGGAAATCGCAAATCGTTCAAGAGCATCACGCATTACCACGCGGATAATGGGTCGGATGCTATCCACGTGGACCGACAGGTCGGAGCAGAGCAGGACTGCCTCGACAGTGGTCAATAATAACCCCTGCCGCTGCAAGAAAAATCTGGATGGCGCGCGCCATGTGTTCGGTGCGAGTCATCAAATTCGGTTTTTCGTTCTTGAAGGCATTCCCGGATATTGTTCCCCACTGGTCCCCTTTGGCGCGGTACATGCCGCGTCAGAGGGGTGACGTACATAACAAACAACCCGGTGGGTCCCACCAGTATGAGAGGCAGACTGGTATTCAACCCCGGAGGAGTAACGTTTCGCAGGAGGGTAAAATTCCGATCCAATACTTGACCGAGCACGGGGATGACCTGGTTCTGCGCCTCGACCTCTTTAACCCATGGGGAACCAAATTTCATCATCGCCCTGACGCGGTCGAGGAAATCAATTTCACCGGTTTCGGAATTAAAAGTAGGGGGTGTGATCTATGATTTTCATGGGATAACCTTCCAGGAAAAACGGCTAGAAAATCGGAACTCCGTTTAAAAGATCGCGTGCGTTTGCCAGCCCGTTCGTAACAATAAAATCCTGCTCCTGGTGAACATCCGTACCGGTTTCAAACATGCTGCCGAGATAAATTTTACGTTCTCCGATAACAAAGCGTTTACCCTTTTTGAGTCGTTCGGAAAGGTCCTGCCGCCCCAGTAATATGCGATCAGACCAGACAACCCCGTGACGTTCATATGCACGAACAACAGCAATTTTCCCGTCAGGTGAATAGCGAACAGCCTCGATGATCCCATCCACTTTCCTGCTGGTCATAATTCAATTCCTCCATACTATTGTAGCATAGGATGGTTATCCATATTACGCTTTTGTTCATCCCGGTTGCGCATAAAAAAACCACCGAGTACCAGGGCGGTCTCGGTGGTCAGTCGGGGTGGGCGGATTCGAACCGCCGACCCCCGCGTCCCAAACGCGGTGCGCTACCAGCTGCGCTACACCCCGAACCGCGTGAGTATAATGCGTATCAGGTGCGCCCGTCAAGCAGGAGAGTAAGATATAATTTTTGCAATGGAGAAATCATGAATATATTTGTGACCGGTGGGGCAGGATATATCGGCTCGACAGCCGCGCAGGCACTGCTGGATGCCGGGCATTCGGTGACCGTCTACGATTCACTTGTGACCGGGTACCAGGCTGCCATCCCCAAGGGAGCCCACTTCTTCAAGAGTGACCTGGGAAACTCAGCTTCCCTTGCGACGGCGCTATCTTCTGACAAAATTCGATGCGGTGATGCACTTTGCGGGTTTCATCGAAGCCGGCGAATCAATGAAAGATCCGGGAAAGTTTTTCAAAAACAACCTGGCGAATTCCCTGCAATTGATAGATGCGGCGGTGGATGCCGGAGTGAGCCGGTTTGTATTTTCATCTTCTGCAGCAGTGTATGCTTCCAATGATTTTCCTTTAACTGAAGAATCTGACCTGGAACCGGCTAACGCTTACGGATTCACCAAACTTGCAGTCGAGCAAGCGCTGGAATGGTATCGCAAGATCAAGGGACTGCATTTTGCCTCCCTGCGCTATTTCAATGCCTGCGGTGCCGTGACGGGAAGAGGTGAGGCGCACCAACCCGAGTCTCATCTTATCCCCGCGTGTTTAATGGTGGCTCTTGACCAGCAGGAGGCCGCCACCATCAATGGAACGGATTATCCAACCCCGGATGGGACGTGCATACGCGACTACATCCATATTGCCGACCTGGTCTCTGCACACTTACTGGCGTTGGAGGCACTAAACGATCACGACCGCCTGGTTTACAACCTGGGCAATGGGACCGGGTACTCAAACAGGGAAGTGATCGAGACTGCCCGCAGGGTGACGGGTCACCCCATCCCGGTTGTCGAGGCAGCCAGGCGTCCAGGAGACGCACCCCGACTGGTAGCCTCATCCGAAAAGATCAGACGGGAACTGGGATGGTCGCCTCGCCATCCGGAATTAACCGACATTATTGAGAGTGCCTGGGAATGGCACCGCAACCACCCGCACGGCTATCAGGATAATTAATGGAAAAGGCAACTACATTCATAGTGGTCATCGTGGGCTGGATCTTTTCATTGTGCCTGCATGAGTTTTCCCATTCAATCGTGGCTTATTATGGGGGGGATACCAGTGTGAAGGATAAAGGTTACCTGACTTTCAACCCACTCAAATATACCCACCCTGTGTATTCCATCGTCCTGCCTGTGATCTTTTTGTTGCTGGGTGGGATCGGCCTGCCCGGTGGAGCGGTATACATTGAAACATGGAGGCTGCGCAGCAGAGGCTGGGAAGCTGCCGTATCGCTGGCAGGTCCGGCAGCCAACCTGGTATTGGCGGTAATTCTAGGGATTATCCTGAATATACTGCCGGTGAGTTCCAACGGAATCTGGCCAGGGCTGGCGTTCCTGGCATTAATGCAAATCTCCGCCCTGGTATTGAATTTGATCCCGCTGCCGCCATTCGATGGTTACCGGGCAGTGGCACCTTTCCTCAGCCGGCAAGTTCGATTTCGGCATCGACCAGTACAGCAACATTTTGATGTTGGTGGTATTTGCGGCTCTTTGGTATGTGCCATTCGTGAACAATTTATTCTGGCAGGTCGTAGGCTGGATTTCAATCCAGATGCAGATCCCACTATCACTGGCATTGCAGGGGTTGAGCCTGTTCCAGTTCTGGCGGTAACAACAGCTAAAGGGGAAATAGGTCAGCTGAAGGCACTTTTCAAAATTCTAACGCCTCTCTTATTGACGCCCATCGAATGGGCATGGTATCATTATTCACAGGTAATTAGCACTCTCTTCTTGAGAGTGCTAAAAATACGGATAAGGATATCCGAAGTAATATGAATGAGCTTACCGAACGCCAGCGCTTGATCCTTGCCCTGGTTGTGCGTTATTACACTGAAACTGCACAACCGGTGGGTTCTGCGCGCCTGGTGGAAAGGTACAAGCTTGAACTCAGCACTGCAACTGTACGCAATGAAATGGCAGCGTTGACTGAATACGGATACCTGCGGCAACCACACACATCCGCAGGACGGGTGCCTACTGAAGAAGGATACCGCTATTTTGTCACCCACATCGTCTATCCATCCGACCTGCCTGAACCGGCCCGCGATACCATTTCGCACCAATTTTTTCAAGCGCGCCGTGACGTGGAACAATGGATGCCGCTGGCAGCTTCCATCCTGGCACAACATTCCCGTGCAGCGTCCATAGTGACTGCTCCGCACTCAGAACGTTCGCGTTACAAACACGTGGAGCTTATCTCGACCCAGGGGAGACAAGTATTGATGGTCCTGGTTATGACGGGCGGGGAAGTCAGCCAGCAAATACTTACCCTGGCGGAACCAGTGGTCCAGGAACGTTTATCAGCAGCCGCCGACCGGCTCAACTTAGTCTGCCTGGGTAAAACCACCGAAGAAATCGCTGCATTTCCACCCCGGGCAGATTCTCTGGAAAAAGATATTCTGACCCTTGTACTCCAGGATATGAATCGCGGCGAACAGCGCGTTTCGGGCGAGATCTATCTGGATGGATTAACCAACGTTCTTTCAGAGCCAGAATTTCTTGAATCGGGAGATGCTCGCAGGGCTGTGCACCTGTTCGAAGAACGTTCACTGCTGCAGGATCTACTGGCACGGACGACCAACAATGCCACGGTGGGTGGGGTGCAAGTGTTGATCGGTGGAGAGGGTAAATGGGAAGAATTAAAACAATGCTCGGTGGTGCTGGCCCGCTATGGTATCCCAGGGCTTATCACCGGGACGTTGGGGGTCTTTGGACCAATGCGAATGCCATATGCCCGCACGATCCCAACCGTGCGCTATATGGCTGATCTGTTAAGCGATCTTGTATCTGAAACAATGGCAGGAGATGAGAATGAGTAAGAAGGAAAAGTTCCGCCAGACTGAAAACGAGGCGAAGAATCCGCAAGAGCCTGCAAAACCCGAATCGACGTCCGAATCCGATGGAATGAAAACGCAGGGACCCATCACCGCACCGGATATCAATCTAGAGGCCAAAAAATCAGCAGAACTTTCCGCCGTTATCGAAGACCTTGAAAAACGACTTCTGGAAGTACAATCCCAGGCTGCCGAATATAAAGACGGCTGGCAGCGTTCAGTGGCGGACTTCCAGAATTATAAAAGGCGGGTGGAAGCTGAGAAGAGTGAAACCTACCAGAACGCGATTGGCAGTGTTATTAAACGATATTTACCTATCCTGGATGACCTGGAGCGAGCACTATCGACACGCCCGGCCGACCTGGCCTGGGTGGACGGCATCGAGTTAATTTACCGCAAATTGAAATCCATCCTGGAGGCCGAAGGTTTGAAGCGCATTGAAGCCGAAGGGCAAATGTTCGACCCGAATTTTCACGAGGCCATCCTTCAGGAATCCTGCGACGGTTTTGAAAGCGGCCAGGTGATTGCGGTTGTCCAGAACGGATACACACTTGGCGACCGGGTCATTCGCCCTGCCCAGGTGAGAGTGGCGGAATAATATTTCGAGACTTAATTTCCCTGATGGGATGGAGATACTGGACCAAGGCGAGACGAGAATTTATTTGGAGAAATCATCATGTCGAAAATAATCGGAATAGACCTGGGAACAACGAACTCTGTTGGAGCGGTGATGATGGGCGCGGAACCGGTTGTAATATCGTCTGCGGAAGGGGAGCGCCTGGTCCCTTCGGTGGTGGCGATCAACAAAAACCACGAAAGGCTGGTGGGACGGGTGGCGCGCAACCAGGCCATCGTCAATTCACAAAACACCATCTTTTCCATCAAGAGATTCATGGGCCGTAAATACGAAGACCCCGAGGTTCAGCGGACTCTGCCGCGCGTCCCATATACAGCGCTACCTGCCGACAATGGTGATGTACGCGTCAAAATGGACGACAAGGAATATTCCCCGCCGGAAATTTCTGCCATGATCCTGGCAAAAATCAAACGCGATGCCGAGGCCTACCTCGGAGAACCTGTAACCCAGGCGGTGATCACCGTCCCGGCGTATTTTAATGATGCCCAACGCAACGCGACAAAAGATGCAGGGAAGATTGCCGGACTGGATGTATTGCGCATTATCAACGAACCGACCGCCTCTTCGCTGGCTTATGGCCTGGATAAAAAAGCAAATGAAATCATTGCAGTCTATGACCTGGGTGGCGGAACATTCGATATATCCATCCTGGATGTGGGTGAGGGAGTTTTCCAGGTTCGATCCACCAACGGTAATACTTTCTTGGGGGGAGACGATTTTGACCAGCGCATCATTGACTATTTCGTCCAGGAATTCCAGAAAACAAATGGGATCGACCTGCGCCAGGATCGGCAGAGCCTGCAACGACTGCGGGAAGCTGCTGAAAAGGCAAAGATCGAACTCTCGACGATGATGCAAACAGAAGTGAACCTGCCATATCTCACCGCGGATGCATCTGGCCCAAAGCACCTGGTGATGACGATGACGCGTGCCAGGCTGGAACAACTTACAAGCGACCTGGTGGAAGGCACACTAACACCCCTCAAGCAGGCGCTGGCTGATGCGGGACTATCAACCTCTGATATCAATGAGGTCGTTATGGTCGGCGGCATGACAAGGATGCCAGCGGTGCAGGAAGCTGTCAGGAAATATTTCGGCAAGGAACCTCATAAGGGAGTCAACCCGGATGAGGTGGTGGCAGTAGGTGCGGCAATCCAGGCAGGCGTACTGGGCGGGGAAGTAAAAGATATTCTCCTGCTCGATGTAACGCCATTATCCCTTTCCATAGAAACCCTGGGCGGAGTGGCTACTCCGCAGATCGAACGAAACACCACCATCCCGACCCGCAAGAGCCAGGTTTTTTCGACTGCCAGTGACAGCCAGACCCAGGTTGAAATCCACATATTGCAGGGGGAACGACCCATGGCCCTCGACAACAAGTCGCTTGGCAAGTTCATCCTGGATGGCATCCCACCGGCTCCACGCGGCGTCCCCCAGATCGAAGTGACTTTCGACATCGATGTCAACGGCATCCTCAAGGTCACCGCCCAGGACAAAGCCAGCGGTCGCAGCCAGCATATCACCATCACGGCCTCATCCGGTTTGGCTAAAGATGAAGTGGAGCGTATGCGCAAGGAAGCGGAGACACATGCTGCTGAAGACAAACACCTTCGAGATTTAATCGAAGCCCGCAATACCGCAGACAATTCCATTTACGGCGCAGAAAAAGTGTTGAATGAACTGGGTGAAAAGGTACCTGCAGAAGTCAAGACCGAAGTCCAGGCAGCGGTGGATGAGGTCAGAAGGGTAAAAGAGGGCGAGGATGAGCCTGCGATTCGCAAGGCGGTGGATGCTCTCAGCCAGGTGGTCCAGAAAGTCGGAACGGCAGCTTACCAGCAGACACCGGGTCAACCCGAAGCAGGCCCAAAAGAACCTGAGGGTGAGACCACAACTAATAGCGAAGAAAAAGGAAGTGAATAGGGTATCGTGGACCGCACACCTGCTTCCCGATCTTATTCCTGTTGACCTATGAGCAATCGCGATTATTACGAAGTCCTCGGAATTCCGAGGGACGCTTCCACAGATGATATCAAGGCTGCATTCCGGAAACTGGCACGCCAGTACCATCCTGACGTGAGCAAGGAACCGGATGCCGAGGAAAAATTCAAGGAAATTAACGAAGCCTACGGCGTGTTGTCTGACCCGCAAAAGCGCGCCCGCTATGACCAGTATGGGCGGGCCGGGTTGGGAGAAATGGGCGGAATGCCGGATTACGCCACGATGGACTTCTCGGATATCTTCGAGCAGTTCTTCGGCATAAATATGGGTGGTGGAGGTCACTCACGCCGTCCGCGGCGCGGTCGTGATCTCCAGGTTCGTCTCGACCTTAGCTTCGAAGAAGCGGTCTTTGGGGCAGAGAAGACCATTGAAGTGACTCGCAATGAAGTCTGCGGGACCTGCCGGGGCTCGGGGGCTGAACCGGGGACAAGTCCCCAGCGCTGCGGCACATGCGGCGGGCGCGGTGAAGTGCGCCAGGTACGTCAAACCATTTTTGGCTCGATGATGCAATCCGGTCCATGCCCCACCTGCGGCGGAAGGGGAGAAGTGATATCCACCCCGTGCCATACATGCCGCGGTTCAGGACAGGAACGTAAAACGATCAAAAAGACAGTGCAGGTTCCGGCGGGAGTGGATAATGGTACTCAGATCCGCCTGGCGGGCGAGGGTGAACCGGGGACGCTGGGAGGTCCGCAGGGGAGCCTGTACCTGCTGCTGGCTGTTAAGCCTCACAAATTCTTTAAACGACGTGAAAACGATATCCTGCTTAACCTGGACATAAATGTCGCACAAGCAGTGCTCGGTGCGGAAGTAGAAGTACCCACCGTGGATGGCAATGCAAAACTCAAAATTCCTGCCGGAACTCAACCCGGCAAGGTTTTCACCCTCAAGGCGCGCGGCGTACCTCATTTGCGGAAAAGTGGTCGAGGCGACGAGATGGTGGTCATCAATGTGGATATGCCGACCAAGCTGACAAAAGAACAGCGTGAACTTTTCGAGAAACTGGCTGCCACCCTCGGCACTGCGGTCAAACCGAAGGAAAAAGGGTTCCTGGATTGGTTGAATGACGCACTGGGGGGATAACAAGCGATATTAAGGTAACGGTTTGAATCCCGCCTCACATGAGGTCGGTGCCTGCCTTGAAAAGTTGTATTAGTTTTTTATTATGACTTGGCTAAAATGCCCTTGAAAAGATTTCTATTAAAAATCTGGCGAATACTTCCATTCTGGTTGCAGGGTATTGCGGCAGCCATCATCCGTCCCCGTTACCAGGTGGCGGTTGGGGCAATGATTATTAATGAAATGGGGCAACTCTTATTATGCGAACATACTTACCGCCGTCTGCATCCCTGGGGACTTCCGGGCGGCGACCTTAAATTTGGCGAGGACCCGGTGGATGGAGTCAAACGGGAAATCCTGGAGGAGACCGGCTTGAAGGTTAAAAATGCCCGCCTCCTACTGGTTGAGAATTCCAGCGAGATTCACCATATAACCTTGACCTATCTTTGCGCCTGTATCGAGGGCAGCTTCATTCCTAATGATGAAGTCTCCAGCATTCGTTATTTTGAAATCAATACCCTTCCTGATTTTTTTAAGGATCAGCAAGCAACCATCGAAAAGTGTTTGATCATTTTGAATTCCGAGAAAAGGGAAGCCATATGAACTGGCTTGAAGTTTCATTGACAGTGAATGGAGAATTGGCTGAGGCCGTAGCGGATGTATTGGCTCGTTTTGCACCAAATGGCGTTACCACCGAGCAGGCGGTGGATTTCCTCAATGATGAAGACGAGGGTACACCAGAAGGACCGGTCACGGTGCGCGCTTACCTTGTTGCAGATGACAAGCTCGAAAAAACCCGTCAGAAGCTGGAAGAAGCGCTTTATTACCTGGGGATGATCCAACCATTACCGAAACCGATATTTACCACAATCCAGGATGAGAATTGGATGGAAGCCTGGAAGGTCCATTACAGACCAATCCCAGTTGGCAATCGACTCATCATCGTGCCTGCGTGGATGGAGTCACCGGATGCAAACCGTATTCCGATAAAAATAGACCCGGGGATGGCATTTGGAACGGGAACACATCCCACCACCCAATTGTGCCTGGAATTGTTGGAGACGAATATACATGAGGGCAGCCAGGTAATAGACATTGGCTGTGGATCGGGAATATTATCGATCGCGGCATTGAAGTTGGGAACAGGATTTGCCCTGGGAGTGGATATTGATGAAGCATCGGTAAAAGCCAGCCGCGAAAATGCCGACGCCAATGGCATCTCGGCGGGCCGGTTTGAAACAGGTAAAGGATCTGTGACCGAGGTTTTATCCGGCAAATACCAAATCCGGAATGCCCCGCTGGTAATGGCGAACATCCTTGCCCCGATCATCATCCGGTTATTTGATATGGGTCTTGGGAAGCTTCTTACTCCCCGAGGTGCACTTATCCTTTCGGGTATTATGGTCGATCAGGCAGCAGGTGTAATAGCGTCAGCTGAAGCACATGGATTAAAACTGGTTGAAACACATCAAATGGGAGACTGGGTGGCGATGCTGGTACGGTAATTAAATTGCCGGGGGACAGCATTTTTGTGCTATCATACGCATACGATGTCCCGCAGTCGCATGGTCCTCTACCTCCTTCTGAATGTCCTGGTTTCGGTCCTGGTATCAGGGACAGTGCTGTTCTTTTACGATCGTGCAATTCATGCAAATGATTGCAGCACACAGCGAGACGATCCCCACCCTCCCTTCCGGCAGCGTAAATGCGGACATCGTCAGTGTCGGAGGGGCCGGGAGCACTGGCTTCGGAAACCGTCATCCTCCAGAATAATGGAAGCGATGCCCTCATCCTGACCGGATGGACACTTAAAGATGGGCAGGGAAGCACATATACCTTTCCAGAGATAACTCTCTATCCAGGGGGTATGGTGCAAGTCCATTCGGGACCCGGAACGAACACAGCAGCTGATTTGTTTTGGGGGCTCACCGCCCCGGTATGGAAATCCGGAGAACTGGTTGCCCTGTACGACACGCAAAACATTGCGCGTGCTTTTTATCGAATACCTTGACGTAATATGATGGAATTGGCTTATGACCCAGGCTCTCTATAATAAATGGCGTCCCCAGAAATGGGATGAAATCGTCGGGCAACAGCATGTCGTCCAGACCCTGCGAAATGCGGTCACTGGCAACCGGGTTGTGCATGCATATCTGTTCGCGGGGCCGCGCGGTACAGGAAAGACCACCGCAGCCCGGCTATTGGCAAAAGCTGTAAACTGCCTGAACGAAGATCCGGCAGCCCGTCCCTGCAACAAATGCGCCCACTGCGTGGCAGTCAACGAAAATCGCTTCCTTGACCTCATCGAGATCGATGCGGCCTCCAATACATCCGTTGAAGATGTGCGCGACCTGCGCGATAAAATCAACTTTTCCCCAACGAAGGCACGTTATAAAGTTTATATTATCGATGAAGTCCACATGCTCTCAACGGCAGCTTTCAACGCGCTGCTTGAAAACGCTCGAAGAACCACCGGCACATGCAATCTTCATCCTGGCAACCACCGAGATGCACAAGATCCCAGCGACGGTCCTCTCCCGCTGCCAGCGTTATGAGTTTCAGGCGACTTCCAATGGACGATATTGTCGGGCAGTTGCAGAATATTGCCACCAATGAAAAACTCACTGCCGAACCAGAAGCACTGACCCTTATCGCCCGCCAATCTTCCGGAGGAATGCGGGATGCCATTTCCTTACTGGACCAGATGGCTTCCACCGGGCAGGAAATCACGCTTGGATTGACCCAGATCGTCCTGGGCACCGCCACCAGCCAAACAGTCATCGACTTGGTTCAGGCAGTTCTTGACCATAATCCTGAGTGCGGTATGAATTCGATACATGCCGCTCTGGATGCTGGCACCGACCCGCGCCTGCTGGCGCGCCAGGTGGTGGACTACCTGCGGGCGCTGCTGCTTATCCAAATGGGAAACACAACACAGGTGGACCTGGCAGCCGATACGCGCATCCAGGCTGAAAAACAAGCTGCGGACCTTTCTCATGCGGATGTTCTACAGATGATCAAGGCCTTTAACAATGCAGCGGTGGACCTGCGCGGCGGCTGGCAGCCATCCCTGCCCCTGGAGCTCGCACTGGCAGAAGTGATGGACTTACCTGCAAAGGGCAAACTGCCTGAGATCCAAGCCCGGCAGTACAACCACCAGTCGAAACAGAATTCACAAAGGTTTATACCAGGCAGCTCCCCCTGACCGTACAGCCACGAATGAGCAGAATCAGAAAAGCGAAAAGCCTGAAGGGAAGCTCTCGGGCAAAGAAGAGATTGAAGTAACCGGTACAGCGGGAACCCCGCCCGTCGAAATCATCTGCCGCTTTTGCATCAGATCAATGAAATCCTGGAAACAAATCAGAGCGATCATTGAACTCCCAGAGCCCGTCCCTGGTGGCACTTCTCAATTCGTCCCACCGCTGGAAATCAAAGACGGTGTGCTCTTGATCGGTTTTGCCAATGACTGGTCCGGTCGAAAATGGATATCACCGGAACAAATGGATATTACCCGCAAGGCGATTGCGGATGTTGCAGGCGTGAAATTTACCGTTACGTTGTGTCGTCTCAAATGCGAAACAACCACCCCCGGCGGATGTCAAAGCAGATGGGATGGTAGCCGCGGCCCTGAAAAAGGGCGGCGAGATCGTGGATATCCAGGAGTAATTATGGCAAAAGGTTTCAATCGTCCTGCGGGAGGCGGGGGGCAATCCGGAATGATGCAGCAGCTTCAACGCCTGCAGCAGCAGATGGCGGAAGCTCAGGAAAAACTTGCCCAGGAGACCGTCACCGCAACTGCAGGCGGGGGAGCGTCAAAGTCGCCATGACCGGCGACCAGAAATGTCACTCGGTGGAGATCGACCCAGCTCTGTTAAAGATGTGGATGCCGAAATGCTCCAGGATATGATCCTGACCGCAGTCAACCTGGCGCTGGATAAATCGCGTGAACTCCAGGAGAAGGTCATGGGTCCGCTGGCAGGCGGATTACCTCATTAAAAATTAGGTTGAAAGACGGTGCAAGCTGGCGACTCCCTTAGGGAAAACATCTATGCTTCCTGAACCCATTCAAAACCTTGTCGCTGCCCTTGAACGACTTCCCGGGATCGGACCGAAGACCGCCTCCCGCCTGGCGTTCTTCCTGCTGCGCGCCTCTCCGGAGGTTTCCGGTCAATTAGCCGAAGCGCTGGCTGATTTTAAAAATAAAATCGCCTTTTGCCAGGAGTGCTTCAATATCACCTCTGCAGGACGGGACCGCTGTGAGATTTGCGAGAGCGGACAGCGCGACCCGAGCGATGATCTGCGTGGTGGAAGAACCTCTGGACGTGGTTGCGCTGGAAAGGGTGGGGGTATATAAGGGCAAGTACCATGTCCTGCAGGGCGTGCTTTCGCCCATTGAGGGCATTGGGCCGGATGACTTGAAGATCAAGCCTTTGCTGGAACGCATCCAGCGCGGCGGCGTGCAGGAAGTGATCCTGGCGACCAACCCATCCATGGAAGGGGAGGCCACGGCGCAATACCTGCACCCACGTCTCCAGGCACTGGGGGTGCGAGTGACCAGGCTGGCACGCGGCCTGCCTGTGGGCGGCGACCTGGAATATGCGGATCAGAATACGCTTCTGCGGGCCTTATCCGGACGCCAGGAAATGTCAGCAACCTTAAAGAATGCAAATTGGGGGTCGCAAATTCCTTGACAAGTCAGTTCGAATGCGTATAATAGGCAAGCACATTGACCCCCACGCAGATCTCGTCCACTTGGACAGATCGTTGACAACACAGCAACGTCTCACGTCAGAGACACAATGCAGCAGGTTTTGCAGTCTGACGAGCCGATGTCGGAATAAAAACATCGGCGATTTCGTCTCTGTGAAACTTGACAGTGGTGGGTCTTGCGGGTAAAATCCAGCCCGCTTTGTATACCGGACCTTAACAACTGAAATGTGATAGGAAGTAAGCCTGTCGTTCTATTCCGTAACTTACACCCGCAAGGGTGATATTTTTTGCGGAGAGTTTGATCCTGGCTCAGGATGAACGCTGGCGGCGTGCTTAATACATGCAAGTCGAACGAAGAGCTTTTGTAGCAATACAGAGGTTTCTTAGTGGCGAACGGGTGCGTAACGCGTTGGTGACCTGCCCCGAAGTGTGGAATAACAGTTCGAAAGGACTGCTAATACCGCATGTGGTCATCGGGTTTAGAAGCCGATGACTAAAGCAGTAATGCGCTTTGGGAGGGACCTGCGTCCCATCAGCTAGTTGGTGAGGTAACGGCCCACCAAGGCTACGACGGGTAGGGGACCTGAGAGGGTGGCCCCCCACACTGGCACTGAAACACGGGCCAGACACCTACGGGTGGCAGCAGTAGGGAATATTGCGCAATGGGCGAAAGCCTGACGCAGCAACGCCGCGTGCACGATGAAGGTCTTCGGATCGTAAAGTGCTTTTCTGAGAGATGAGAAAGGACAGTATCTCAGGAATAAGTCTCGGCTAACTACGTGCCAGCAGCCGCGGTAAAACGTAGGAGGCAAGCGTTATCCGGATTTACTGGGCGTAAAGCGTGTGCAGGTGGTTTGGTAAGTTGGATGTGAAAGCTCCTGGCTCAACTGGGAGAGGTCGTTCAATACTACCAGACTTGAGGGCAGTAGAGGGAGGTGGAATTCCCGGTGTAGTGGTGAAATGCGTAGATATCGGGAGGAACACCAGTGGCGAAAGCGGCCTCCTGGACTGTTTCTGACGCTCAGACGCGAAAGCTAGGGTAGCAAACGGGATTAGAGACCCCGGTAGTCCTAGCTGTAAACGATGTGAACTTGGTGTCGGCGGGTTCAAAGCCGTCGGTGCCGAAGCCAACGCGATAAGTTCACCGCCTGGGGACTACGGCCGCAAGGTTAAAACTCAAAGGAATTGACGGGTCCCCGCACAAGCAGCGGAGCGTGTGGTTTAATTCGATGTTACACGAAGAACCTTACCCAGGCTTGACATGTTGGTGGTAGGGAAGCGAAAGCAGACCGACCCGCAAGGGAGCCTTCACAGGTGTTGCATGGCTGTCGTCAGCTCGTGTCGTGAGATGTTCGGTTAAGTCCGCTAACGAGCGCAACCCTCGCCGTATGTTACAAGTGTCATACGGGACTGCCGGTATCAAGCCGGAGGAAGGTGGGGATGACGTCAAGTCAGCATGGCCTTTATGCCTGGGGCTACACACACGCTACAATGGCCGGTACAATGGGTCGCTAAGCCGCGAGGTAGAGCCAATCCCTAAAGCCGGTCTCAGTTCAGATCGCAGGCTGCAACCCGCCTGCATGAAGTCGGAGTTGCTAGTAAACGCGCGTCAGCTATAGTGCGTTGAATACGTTCCCGGGGATTGTACACACCGCCCGTCACGTCATGGGAGCTGGCAACACCTGAAGCCGGTAGCCTAACCGCAAGGAGGGCGCCGTCGAAGGTGGGGTTGGTGACTGGGACGAAGTCGTAACAAGGTAGGTGTACCGGAAGGTGCGCCTGGATCACCTCCTTTCTAGATAAACGAGCAAAGGTCAGAACTCACGCAACCTGCGCTCAACCCAAATCTTTCGCCCGCGGTGGGTGAAAGTCGATAAGTAAGCTTCCTATCACTTTTCAGTTGTTAAGGCCTAGCCTGGGCGGGCCTGTAGCTCAGCTGGTTAGAGCACAGTCCTGATAAGACTGGGGTCACTGGTTCGAAGTCCAGTCAGGCCCACCTGAAATTTCAGGCAGTGCTCGGGGATGTAGCTCAGCGGGAGAGCAGCGCCTTTGCAAGGCGAAGGCCAGGGTTCGAATCCCGTCATCTCCACTGAGCCTTTGCATGAAAGGATGAGGAACAGTTTGAAGTTGGTGACCCTGGAATACCGATAGAAGAATGGCTCAGATCGCAAGGGTAGAAGACGCGGCCCGGCGATGAGCCGGGTCGCTTTGTCGAAAAAAATTAGTTGACTGCCAACCCGTGTCCTTGACAATTGTGAAGCACACCGGTCGCCGGTCAACGGCGAAAACAGAACCTTGACAACTGAATAGTTATTGATGAATTGACAATTATTTTGATGTAGGCCGAACAATATCAATTTCTCCGCATCACGTGGAGAAGCTACTAAGGGCTTACGGTGGATGCCTTGGCGCCAATTGCCGATGAAGGACGTGGGACACTGCGATAAGCCTCGGGTAGCCGTGAACAGGCGTTAATCCGAGGATTTCCGAATGGGGAAACCCGCTGCGGCGAACCCGCAGCATCTCCCGGTTGAACACATAGACCAGGAGAAGGGCACCCGGGGAACTGAAACATCTAAGTACCCGGAGGAAAAGAGATCATTTCCCTAGTAGTGGCGAGCGAACGGGAATTAGCCCAAACCGCCCGTGCTTGCACGGACGGGGTTGTAGGGTCTGGCATATGGAAGTTACAAATCAGTTTGTTAGCAGAATGGTGTGGGAAAGCCAACCAAAGAGGGTAACAGTCCCGTATGTGAAAATGAACTGACTTCCGCTGGATACCTGAGTACTGCCGGGCACGCTAATCCGGTGGGAATCTGGGGAGTCCACTCCCCAAGGCTAAATACAATTGGCGACCGATAGTGAACAAGTACCGTGAGGGAAAGGTGAAAAGTCCCCCTGTTAGGGGAGTGAAATAGAACCTGAAACCGTAAGCTTACAAGCAGTTGGAGGGCTAATGGCGTGTCGGTGCTCCGGCGAAAGCCGGGTGCGCGGCGCTATGCCTGACAGCGTGCCTCTTGGAGAATGAGCCTGCGAGTTAATCTTAGCGGCAAGGTTAAGGGAGTAACACCCGAAGCCGTAGCGAAAGCGAGTTCTGAATAAGGCGTATAGTCGTTGGGATTAGACCCGAAACCGGGTGAGCTACCCATGGCCAGGGCGAAGCGAGTCTAAACGCTCGTGGAGGCCCGAACCTACTAACGTTGCAAAATTAGGGGATGAGCTGTGGGTAGAGGTGATATGCCAAACGAACTCGGATATAGCTGGTTCTCCCCGAAATAGTTTTTGGACTAGCGTCATGCGTTTAGTATCGGAGGTAGAGCACTGGATGAGCTAGGGGGCTTACTGCTTACCGAACTCAACCAAACTCCGAATGCCGATACTCCAGAGCATGGCAGTCGGACTCCGGGAGATGAGTTTCGGGGTCAAAAGGGAAACAGCCCAGATCATCGGCTAAGGTCCTCAAATCCAAGCTAAGTGGGAAACGATGTGAGGTTACTGGAACAACCAGGAGGTTGGCTTAGAAGCAGCCACCCTTTAAAGAGTGCGTAATAGCTCACTGGTCAAGTGACCTTGCGCGGAAAACTTAACGGGGCTAAGCTTGGTACCGAAGCCATGGGACTTGCGCAAGCAGGTCGGTAGGGGAGCGTTCCGCCAGCAGTGAAGGTTGACCGTAAGGACGGCTGGAGCGGGCGGAAGTGAGAATGCAGGCATGAGTAGCGTAAAACACGTGAGAACCGTGTTCGCCGTAAATCTAAGGTTTCCGACGCCAGGTCATTCCGCGTCGGGTTAGTCGGGTCCTTAGCCGAGGCCGAAAGGCGTAGGTGATGGACATCCGGTCAACATTCCGGAACCGTCTGGAAGGAGCGATGAGGGGACGCAACGAGGTAGGCCAGCCAGCGATTGGTTGTGCTGGTGCGATCCGTTTAGGTGTTGAGGCCTGTAGGAAAATCCGCAGGCTGAGCTGAGACGATAGCGAGCCCTTGAGGCATAAGTGGTTGAGCCTTGTTGCCGAGAAAAGCCTCTAAGCATTGATTTCCAGATGCCCGTACCGCAATCCGACACCGGTAGATGGGTAGAGTATACCAAGGCGAACGGGAGAACCTTCGTTAAGGAACTAGGCAATTTAACCCCGTAACTTCGGGATAAGGGGTGCCTGGTGACAGGTCGCAGTGAAATGGCTCTAGTGACTGGTTAACAAAACCACAGGTCTCTGCTAAGCCGTAAGGCGATGTATAGGGGCTGACACGTGCCCAGTGCCGGAAGGTTAAAGGGAGAGGTTAGACGCAAGTCGAAGCTTTGAACTGAAGCCCCGGTGAACGGCGGCCGTAACTATAACGGTCCTAAGGTAGCGAAATTCCTTGTCGGGTAAGTTCCGACCCGCACGAACCGTGTAACAACTAGAGTAGTGTCTCAACGAGGGACCCGGTGAAATTGAAATGGCTGTGAAGATGCGGCCTACCCGCAGCAGGACAAAAAGACCCCGTGGAGCTTTACTGTATCTTGGCATTGAGTTTGGGTGTGATCTGTGTAGCATAGGTGGGAGGCTTTGAAGCTGGGGCGCTAGCCTCGGTGGAGCCATCGGTGAAATACCACCCTGATTACATTTAGACCCTAACCCCGCACCGTAATCCGGGCGGGGGACCGTGCCAGGTGGGCAGTTTGACTGGGGCGGTCGCCTCCTAAAAGGTAACGGAGGCGCCCAAAGGTTCCCTCAGGGTGAATGGAAACCACCCGTAGAGTGTAAAGGCATAAGGGAGCTTGACTGCAAGACCAACGCGTCGAGCAGAGTCGAAAGTCGGGCTTAGTGATCCCACGGATCCGAGTGGAAGGGCCGTGGCTACCGGATAAAAGCTACCCCGGGGATAACAGGCTGGTGAGATCCAAGAGTTCACATCGACGATCTCGCTCGGCACCTCGATGTCGGCTCATCGCATCCTGGGGCTGGACAAGGTCCCAAGGGTCGGGCTGTTCGCCCGTTAAAGCGGTACGCGAGCTGGGTTCAGACCGTCGTGAGACAGGTCGGTCTCTATCCGCTGTGGGCGTAAGGGATTTGAAGGGAGCTGCCCCTAGTACGAGAGGACCGGAGTGGACAGACCTCTGGTGTGCCAGTTGTCGTGCCAACGGCATTGCTGGGTAGCTACGTCTGGCAAAGATAACCGCTGAAAGCATCTAAGTGGGAAACTTGCCCTAAGATAAGATCCCTGTATCCTAAATGGAGTAAGACCGCAGGTAGACTACCTGCTTGATAGGCGGTATGTGTAAGCACAGTAATGTGTTGAGCTAAACCGTACTAATGGTCGAGGGCTTTTTAGCGTGGTGCGGAGAACTTGATATTGTTCCTACATCGAACACAATAACTATTCAGCAACAACTAAGGGAATAAGTCTCTTTGGTGATTTGAGCGACGAGGGTACACCCGGTCCCATCCCGAACCCGGAAGTTAAGCTCGTCAGCGCCGATGGTACTTGGTGGGTAACTGCCTGGGAGAGTAGGTCATTGCCAAAGGGACTTTTCTTTTTTTCTCTTCTCATCATTTCATTCATAAGGTATAATCCTTTCGTTCACAGACCAGTCCGCGTAGATTGCCGTTTTATTCCTATAGCTTTGGCAACCAAGGAGTGTGTGCAGCGCTAAATTCCAGATGATCAAATACGTTCTCATCCAGGTATTACGCGCCCTCGGCTGAGTTTGTGATAAGCCGAGTTTTTTTATGTATTCCTCCCAATGGAAGGAGGTGAGGCAGTTGACGGTCGTAAATTTACGCAATAACGAGTCGCAAGATTCAACTGCTCAAGCGGTTTCGAAAAAAGATCGTAAAGAGCGGGGTCTTGAGCACGGTACGCCGTAAACGCTGGTTCGTTTCCAAGAGTGAGCAGCGCCGCATGGATCAAAAGAAAGCCATCCGACGTTACAAGCGACGTGCTTACAAGGATTATGAATAAACCAGTGGAACGGGACTGGAGGCATTATGGCTAACGAAGACAAGATTCAGGTCGAAGGGCTGGTGGTCGAGGCTTTACCCGGCACCCAGTTCCGGGTGCGAACTCGATAACGGGCACGAAGTTTTGGCATATCTCTCTGGCAAGATGCGCAAGTATTACATCCGTATTTTGCTTGGGGATCATGTCAAGGTCGAGATGTCTCCCTACGACTTAACCCGCGGACGCATCACATATCGGCAAAAGAAGTCCGGCGGGGAACCTGAAGTTGTCGAATAACCGCTTCCGTCTGCACTCATAGAAAGCAACAGCCCCTGCATGTGCAGGGGCTGTGTTTTTTAATTCTCAGGAAATTAGGGCATTGATTTAAATGAATTGAGCACTTTCATGTAATTTGCCCGCTCGAAGGCAGCCGGTTCTGAAACCGATTTCTGGCTCAGGCTGCCTTTCATCTGCTGGATGGATTCGTATTCATGGATGCTCATCCACTTTTCAAGATCAGCAAGTACTACGGGAATACGGTCCATCCCTTCCGCAAGCAGTAACGAGGTCGTCATTGCAACGCTGGCGCCAGCCATGGTCGCTTTAATAACATCTTCTGCCGTATGTACTCCGGTCGTAAGGGCCAAGTCTGCTTTGATCTGTCCATAAAGAATGGCGATCCAACGCAGCGGCAGGCGAAGTTCACTCGATGTGCTTAATATCAGGTTCGGAACGACCTGCAGTTCTTCCAGATCGAAATCCGGCTGATAGAAACGATTGAACAGCACCAAGCCGTTTGCACCGGCATCGGTCAGCCGTTTTGCAATATTTGGAATGGAGGTAAAGAAGGGGCTGAGTTTTACCGCCAACGGAATTTTGATGCTGCTGCGAATATCATGCACCAGGGTGATGTAGTTTTCTTCAATCTGGGTGGCTGTCTGGGCCGGGTTGGTGGGGAGGAAATAAAGATTAAGCTCCAGGGCATCCGCCCCGGCTTCTTCGATCCTTTTGGCATATTTGATCCAACCACCGGATGAGACTCCGTTCAGGCTGCCGATGACCGGGATCTTGACCGCCTGCTTGATTTTACCAAGATGCTCCACGTAAGCATCTGCCTTGAGCGTGTAGCGTCCACTTTGTGGATAGAATGTATCAAATTCCGGGGAAATTTCGGTACCGTAAAAAAGGAAGTGGTCCAGCTCGAGGCTCTCGTGGATAATCTGTTCTTCAAAAAGGGAATACATGACGATCGCCGAGATCCCAGCTGCTTCCAACTCTTTGACGGTTTCCAATTTTTCTGACAGAGGTGAGGCGGATGCAACCAGTGGGTTCTTGAGGTTAAGCCCCAGATAGGTCGTAGATAAGTCAACCATAAGCTCTCCTTTACTAGTTAACATTCCAAATGGGACAGAGTTCAACTCTGTCCCATTTTAATCAATTTATTTCTGCTCTGTTGATTTGCCGTAGTGCATGGCAGCCAACTGGGAATAGAAGCTCCAGCGGGACTTGGCATCTTCAGCAGACAATTTCAGCAAAGTCTCTGCGCGCGCTTCATCACTTTGGGTCAGCATGCGGAAGCGGGTTTCGTTATACATATACTGTTCCACTGAGACGGTTGGTTCTTTGCAGTCGATCTGGAGGGGGTTCTTATCGTCCGCGGCCAGGCGTGGATCGAAACGATAAAGAGGCCAGAGACCGGATTGGACAGCCAATTTTTGCTGTTCCAGACCCTTGGACATGTCGTAGCCATGTGAAATGCAGTGGCTGTAGGCTATGATGATGGATGGGCCGTTGTAGGACTCGGCTTCCAGAAACGCCTTAAGGGTATGCTGGTCACTATAACCCATGGCAACACGGGCTACGTAAACATATCCATAAGCGATCGCCATCAGACCCAGGTCCTTCTTTGATAAACCCTTTCCAGAGGCGGCAAATCGAGCCACAGCTCCCCGCGGCGTGGACTTGGATGCTTGTCCACCTGTGTTCGAGTAAACCTCAGTATCGAGAACCAGCAAATTTACATTTCGACCGGTTGACAGATACGTGATCTAGCCCGCCGTAACCGATATCGTATGCCCAGCCGTCGCCCCCTACGATCCAGACTGCCTTCTTGACGAAAGCATCCGCAACCGCCACCAGGTTCTGAGCCTGCGGGTTCTTGGACCGGGCGAGTTTCTGCTTCAGGATTTCGACTCGCTCTCGTTGCTGTTTAATCCCCAGGTCGGTAGTCTGGTCGGCTTTCAGCAGGCTGTCCACAAGATCCTGGCCCAATTCATTCACGAAAGTCGGCAGGATGTCGCTGGCATATTCCAGCTGCTTATCCAATGTCAAGCGGAAGCCCAAGCCGAACTCGGCGTTATCTTCAAACAGTGAGTTGGACCAGGCGGGTCCCCTTCCTTCCTTGTTGAATGTATAGGGAGTAGTGGGCAGGTTCCCACCGTAAATGGACGAGCAGCCCGTGGCGTTGGCGATGATAGACCGGTCGCCGAACAATTGTGACAGCAATTTTACATACGGAGTTTCCCCGCAACCTGCGCAAGCTCCGGAAAACTCAAACAGAGGTTGAAGGAGTTGCGAATTCTTTATTGTGCCCAGGTTGATGGCAGTGCGGTCAATTTCAGGCAGGGACAGGAAGAAATCCCAGTTCCTGGCTTCGGTCTCGCGCAAAGGCGGCTGGGGAGCCATGTTAATGGCTTTGCGGGACGGATTGGTTTTATCCTTGGCAGGGCAGGCTTCCACACACAAAGTGCAGCCGGTGCAATCCTCAGGTGCCACCTGCACGGAGTAAGCCATGCCGGGATACTCCTTGAACTTGGAGTCCATGTACTTGAAAGTCGCGGGCATTTTTTCGAGGAATTTCTTGTCGAAAACTTTATGACGGATGACCGCATGTGGACACACAAAGACACATTTCCCGCACTGGATGCACAGGTCGGATTCCCAAACCGGGTATCTCCAGGGCGATGTTGCGCTTCTCCCACTTGGTGGTGCCGGTGGGGAAGGTGCCATCCAGGGGCATGGCGGAAACGGGAACAGTATCACCTTCGAAGGCAATCATTGGTCCAAGCACGTTGCGGACGAACTCGGGCGCTTCTGCAGCCACGGGCGGGCGGCGGGTGATGGTGCTGGTTACTCTTGCCGGGTACCTTGACCTCGTGCAGGTTGATCAGGGTCTGATCCACCGCTGCATAGTTTTTCATGACCACTGCTTCGCCGCGCTTGCCGTAGGTTTTCTTGATGGCTTTCTTGATTTGCTCGATGGCCTCATCACGGGGCAGGATGCCGGAAATCGCGAAGAAACAGGTCTGCATGATGGTATTTACCCGGCTGCCCATGCCGGTTTTTTCGGCGACATCATACGCGTTGATTGTGTAAAACTTCAATTTTTTCTCGATGATGTCCTTTTGGACTTCCTGCGGCAACTTATCCCAGATTTCATCTGGACCATATAAACTGTTCACCAAAAAGACAGCACCGGGTTGGGCAAACTTGGTGAAGTCAAAGCGCTCCAGGAAATTGAACTGGTGGCAAGCTACAAAATTGGCGGTGTTGGGGGTGATCAGGTATGGAGCCTGGATCGGTTTTGGACCAAAGCGCAAGTGGGAAACGGTCAGGGTGCCAGCTTTCTTGGAGTCATAATAGAAATAGCCCTGGGCGTTATTATTGGTCTCTTCGCCGATGATCTTGATCGAGTTCTTATTTGCACCAACGGTACCGTCCGAACCCAAACCGAAAAAGAGGCAGCGCACGGTCTCTGGATATTCCACCGAAAAATTGAGGTCATAATCCAGGCTTGAATGTGTTACATCCTCATTGATGCCAACCACGAAATGGTTCTTGGGGCTGGCTTTTTTAAGTTCGTCCAGGACAGCCTTGACCATGGCGGGAGTAAATTCTTTCGAAGAAAGACCGTAGCGTCCCCCGATCACTTTAATCCCCTGCCGGTCGTTTTCAAACAGGGTGCTGGTCACATCCAGGTAGAGCGGTTCACCGGTTGCACCGGGTTCTTTGGTTCGGTCGAGGACTGCAATTGATTTGACGCTCTTGGGAAGGGATTTGAGGAAGGCTTGCGCGTCAAATGGGCGGTAAAGACGCACACGCACCACGCCTACTTTTTCACCCTTCTCAACCAGGTAGCGAACCGTGGCTTCAGCAGTCTCGCCGCCAGACGCCATGATGATGATCACCCGCTCGGGGTCCGGAGCGCCAATATAATCGAACAGGTGATAGGCGCGGCCGGTAAGCTTGGCGAATTTATCCATTGCCTTCTGGACTATTCCGGGGACCTTGGTATAGAACGGATTGATGGTCTCACGCGCCTGGAAGAATACATCCGGGTTTTGGGCGGAGCCGCGCAGGACAGGATGATTGGGAGAAAGGGCGCGCGCCCGGTGGGCATTGACCAGATCATCATCGATCATTGCCCGCAGGTCGTCGTCCGTTAACTGCTCAATTTTTGCGACTTCATGCGAGGTGCGGAAACCATCAAAGAAGTGCACGAAAGGCACGCGTGCTTCCAAGGTGGAAGCCTGGGCGATCAAGGCCATATCATGCGCTTCCTGGACCGACCCGGAGGGCAGCATTGCCCAGCCGGTCTGACGAACAGCCATCACATCAGAGTGGTCGCCGAAGATGGAAAGGGCATGGGTTGCCACGGTGCGAGCTGAAACGTGGAAAACCGTGCTGGTGAGTTCCCCGGCGATCTTGAACATGTTGGGGATCATCAAAAGCAAGCCCTGGCTGGCAGTGAAAGTGGTAGTTAATGCTCCGGTCTGGAGTGCTCCGTGGACTGCTCCGGAAGCGCCCCCTTCGGATTGCATCTCCACCACCAGGGGCACGGTACCCCAGATATTCTTGCGTTTGACTGCCGACCAGTCGTCGGCAAACTCCCCCATGTTTGAAGAAGGAGTGATGGGATAGATCGCGCAGATTTCATTGGTGCGATGGGCGACGGAAGCGGTGGCTTCATTCCCATCAATCGTAACCTTTTGGCGTTCCATATATAGCTTTTCTCCTTAAATTTGAATAACACAGAGAGTTCTGTGGCAGGATAATTTACCAAACAATGAGTTTATTCCCCCAGGTTGACAAGCGATAGTAATTTTATACATAATAACTACAGCGACATGTCACCAATCGCAAAAGGTGTTATTTTAGCTTTTCCATGAGTTTTCTAGCCAGCAGGATGGCTGCGATCGATTTTGCATCCTGGATTTCTCCTCGTTCAAACATTGCCAGGGCTTCCTTAAGAGGATATTTCTCTACGGAAAGGAACTCATCATCATCGGCTTTCAAGGGATCATGTCGCAACGTGGTAGCCAGGTAGACGTGCATGTATTCAGTGGAGTAGCCGGGCGCCAGGTAAAACCCACCCAGGTGATCCAACTTCCCGGCAGCCATACCCGTTTCTTCCCGCACTTCACGCGTGGCACAGGCTTCCGGTGATTCCCCAGGGTCGAGCGTTCCAGCCGGGAGCTCCAGGAGTTCTGAACCGGCTGCATGTCGGTACTGGCGTACGAATAGAAGCTGCCCCTTAGAATCCAGGGGAAGGATAATTACCGATCCAATGTGGACCACTATATCGAAGCTGTTCTCGCGCCCATCCGGTAGTCTCAGCTTGTCGCGGCGTATCGTAAAAGCACGCCCTGAATATATTATTTCGGATTTTTGCAATTCGAAAGGCATTCAGCCTCCAAAAAAACACCCAGGCTGAATTCTGCCTGGGTGTTTTTAGTTAAATTCCGTTTACGGAATATTCAGAGTCTGATTCATGTGCAGGACGTAAGGGGACGCCAGGTTGTTTGCCGCAATAATCTGGGTTGGATCAACATCCCCGAAGTAGCAGGCCACTGAGTAGATCGTTTCGGTGGCAGAGGAGACAGTAAAGGTGGTCGGATGGGGATGCAGAGCCCGTGCACCTACAAAAGGATTGCCGGTTTGCGGGATGGTCAAAACGCTGCCTGGTTGAAGAAGGGTGGCATCGCTGAGGCCATTTATCGAGAGCAGTTCCTGCTGATTCACATTGAAACGGCGGGCAATGCAATAGGGGAACTCACCCGGCATGAGAGTATAAGAAGATGGATGTCCAGGTGTTGATGTGGGTACAATGACTACGGGTGTGGTTCCGGCGGGGAGCGTGGCTGCAGTCCCGGTGGGGAGTATTATCGGAGCAGGTGTTCCAAAAGGTGTTGAAGTGGAATAAGCAGTCGTCGGGTTGAGCGGTTGAGCTGTCTGAGTTTGCACGTAAAATGCCGTCATTGTTTGCAGCATTTGTGTGGTGCCAATCATCTCGATTTGACCGACGCCGGTTGGTTGTTGCACGGTTACGTTCACTTTCCCCGTGGGCGTTGCCAGCACAGTCTGCGGCGATTGGGAAGCAGTACGTGAACAGGAAATCAGCAATAACATGGTTGCCAACCCGACAACGACGATCACCGATAATTTTTTGGCCATGTTCTCCTCCTTAAAGACAAACATCCTTGTTTTTAATAATTAAAGAGATACTAGCACAACCTTTCTATATCGTCAAGCGGATTATTTACTTAAAAATGATTGTGACTTATTTCTCAAGCATGATCGTTACCGGGCCATCATTTTCTATCCCAACGAGCATATGGGCGCCGAAACGACCTGTCTGCACCTGGGAGCCCAAATCCTTCAAATACGATGCGAATTTTTCCACCAGCGGCTCAGCGACCGCGGGGTCGGCAGCCTCCGTAAACGAGGGACGTCGTCCTTTGCGAGTGTCACTATAAAGTGTAAATTGGGAAATGACTATGGCGGCGCCTTTTACATCCTGCAGGGACAGGTTGAGCTTCCCATCGGAATCAGTGAAAATGCGCAGTGTTGCGATCTTTTCTGCCAGCGACCTGGCTTGGTCTTCTGTATCTCCTCCCCCAATTCCGAGCAGGATTACCAGCCCACTGCCAATGCTGGCAATGATTTTCCCATCCACGGAGACATTGCCGGATTTAACCCTTTGGATTAATGCACGCATGATTAATGGGGAATAAGAGGATCGCTTTCAATAAGAGATTAGGGCAATTGAACCGCAGCCCGTACCTCCTGCATGGTTTTTTCTGCAATCGCCCTGGCGCGTTTAGCTCCATCTTCAAGGACTGAAGGCACCAGGTCGGGGTGCGCGGCGATCTCGGCACGTTTAACCCGGAAAGGTTCGAGGGCTCCATTCAAGCTCTCGGCTAATCTTTTTTTGCAATCCACGCAGCCGATTCCAGCACGGCGGCATTCGATGTTGATCATTTCCACATCTTCTTTTTTTGTAAAAACTTTATGGAGGGTGAAAACATTGCATATATCCGGGTTGCCTGGATCGGTGCGTTTGATGCGGTGAGGGTCGGTCACCATCATCATAACCCGCTGGCGGGTTTCCTCAGGCGTGGCAGCCAGCTCGATCTGGTTGTTCAGGCTTTTCCCCATTTTTTCTTTGCCGTCAATGCCAAGAACTTTCTGAACTTCGGCGGCCTTCATCTGCGGTTCCACCAGAACGTTGGTATTGTAGCGAAAGTTAAAAGAACGGACGACCTCGCGAGCAAATTCCAGGTGGGGCGCCTGGTCGATCCCAACCGGAACCAGGTCTGTTTTATAAAGCAGGATATCTGCACTCATCAGCACCGGGTAGCCAACCAAACCATA
Organism: uncultured Chloroflexia bacterium; assembly: GCA_963741635.1. Taxonomy (GTDB): domain Bacteria; phylum Chloroflexota; class Anaerolineae; order Anaerolineales; family Villigracilaceae; genus UBA877. The sequence continues at coordinate 208,771 of CAVUIO010000012.1, read as the reverse complement.
ATTTACATTGTTTGGGTTCTGGCGAACTTTTTCCTTGAAGGTTGGCAGATCGGTAAGCTTTCCAAGAGGCGTAACCATGGAAAGGATTGTGTGCAATTCGGTGACCTGGGGCACATGTGACTGGACAAATAGGATGGTCTCTTCCGGGCGGATGCCGACAGCCAGCAGGTCCACCGCCAGGTCGTATGTATTTTGTTTCAGATTAAGCGTATCCTCAACCGTCGTAAGGGCATGCAGGTCCACGATGCAATAAACGCACTCATAATCGTCCTGCAAAGCGACGTAATTTTTGAATGCGCCCAGGTAGTTGCCCAGGTGAGCCCGCCCGGTTGGACGAATGCCGGAAAATACACGGCCTTTTTTTGACATGCTAACCTCGATGCAAATCGAATTTAATTACCTAACCAGCAGTTATTTATTCAAGAATTCTGTGAACAACTCCAGGATTTCTCCTGGATTGGCGTGCCGCCCGGTCTGGAGTTTGGAATAAAGGAGGGTATTATTGACAGTCACCTCAAACCGGCTTCCATCAGAAGGGATAAGAGTAATGCTCTCAATCTTTGGTTCGAAACGGTTCAGTAGTTCATTTGCCAGGCTCACGGCCCGGTCGGTAAAATGTCAAACCGTGCAATAAACGATCGAGATTTTCATCACTGGTCAACTCCCGGGATATTTTCAAAAATTATACTGCTTCTTGAATAATTCTGTGCACTTTTGGATACGGTCGGATGAAACTTGTCTGTCCACGGTCATTGAATTCCAACCCTTTGACGCATGGCAACCTTACATGTATAATCATTTAAAATTCTAAACCCACTATGGATGGCCATCGAGGACCTGCATGGCTCTGCGCGGCAACCTGCGTGACTTCACCATCACTCAATTACTAAACCTTATAAAACTGGCTAATAAAACCGGGACGCTTGTGGTTGAAGGTCCCAGGGAAACTGCCAAGGTCGCATTTCGAGAGGGGAAACTGTCTTATGCGCAGATAGACCAGGAGGATGGCAGCCTGTCCCAGGTTTTATACAAAGCTAAAAAACTTTCCTCTGGGCAGTATAAATCCATCAAGCAAAACGCCTCCCACATATCCGATAAGGAACTTGGGCTGCTGCTCATCAATGCGGGTTATCTTTCACAAGAAGATATCCTGACCAACCTCCAACAGCATTTTACGAATATCATCCAGCGCCTGTTCACATGGGTTGAAGGGTTTTTCCACTTCGATAATGACGTGTTGCCTCCTGATGACCGGATCAGCGTCCGCTTGGACCTTGAGAATCTGATCATCGAAGGCTCGCGGCATATGCGCGAGTGGGAGCAATTGCAGGACGAAATCCCAAGCCTCGACATGGCCTTGAAGTTTACGGATCATCCCGGCACTAATCTCCGGAATGTCAATTTGAGTGTTGAGGAATGGCGGGTTGTTTCATATATAAAACCCTCCAATACCATGCGCCAGATTGCCACTGCTACCCGGATGAATGACCTGGAGATCCGGCGCATCGTTTATGGTCTGCTCGAAGCTGGTCTGGTTGAGACCACCCGGCTCGACGACGGGACAGCTCCGGTGCAATCTGCACGAGTGTTCCCTTCGCAAAACAAGGATGAGCAAAAATCCCTAATTAATCGCCTGATTACCAGGATACGTTCCCTCTAATTCCATCGAGGATAGTTTTAATGCAAACGGTCAAAATGGTTGTTACGGGTCCCTTTAATGCCGGAAAGACTCAATTTATCCGTTCAGTCAGCGAAATCGACGTGGTTTCCACCGAACGAAATATTTCCACGCCTTCTGAAAAAAACGTTAAAGAGTCGACCACGGTAGCAATGGATTTCGGTCGCATCACGGTGGACGACGACCTGGTGTTGTACCTGTTTGGCACCCCCGGTCAGCGGCGGTTTGATTTTATGTGGGAGATCCTTTCAGAGGGCATGCTTGGTTTCATTGTCATGGTGGATAGCACCCGTCCCGAGACATTCCGTGAAGCCCGTTCCATCCTGGAAACGTTCCATGCCTACGCTCCGACCCCGTATGTGGTGGCCGCCAACAAGCAGGACATGAAAGAAGCCTGGGATATCGACGATATGCGTCACGTTCTGCGGCTCGATTCCAAGGTCAAACTAATCACATGTGTTGCCACTGACCGGGACTCGGTTAAGGCAATCCTTTTGGAATTGCTATACACCATCCTTTCTGAAATGGAGAATGGAGGGAATTAGACTATCCCGGGACGGATGTGCACGCTCCCTTCATCACAAGGGACCACAGGGAAGACCGGAATTGCGCCCAACCGTGGTTCCTTGACATTCCATTCTCAGTCAGGTAGAATACCGTTCGCCCAAGAACGGGCCTGTAGCGCAGTTGGGAGCGCGCCTCAATCGCACTGAGGAGGTCAGGGGTTCGAATCCCCTCAGGTCCACAGTCAGCGGGTAGCATGAAAAAAGCTGGCAGCAAGCAAAACCGCCCGCCTTCTGCTTACTGCATAACGATAAAATATAGTATGGGCCCATAGCGCAGTTGGGAGCGCGTCTCAATGGCATTGAGAAGGTCGCGAGTTCGAATCTCGCTGGGTCCACAGGCAATCGCGATTCAAGACCCGATCGCGATTGTGCTATAATCGTCGCAATCACAAGGTCAAGACAGGAGTAGTAAGTCATCCCATCAGCGAGAAGGGAAAGTGAGGTGGAAGCCCTTCACGGTGCCCACGGGAGCGCCACGAGACCGAACTCGCCTGCCCTCGCAAGAGAGACTGCGCTGGTGAATCCAGTAGTCAGCGCCGGGACAGCCCGTTACAGCAACAGAGAGACGTTATTTTTTTGTACATGGTATTGCTGCAGGTCGAATCTGGAGCAGGCAAGGAAATAACGTAATCCGGGTGGCACCGCGGAGAAATGACCCTTCGTCCCAGAGTGGATGAAGGGATTTTTGTTTTTATTTGTGAAAGGAGGTGCGTGATGTTCGGAAATTATGATGGAAGACAAGAGGGATCGGCCTGCCTTCTCGCGCGCCTCCGGGTTATGCATTTTTTATCCCGGGAAAATATCGAAAATGCAAGTTTCATAAATCATGGAAACATTAAATCTTCGAGGTAGATATGAGCGACTATATTCCTTCTCAAATTGAACCAAAATGGCAGGCGAAATGGGAAGCCGACGGGCTTTATCATGCGGACATCGATGAAAGCCGGCCCAAGCATTATGCGCTGACCATGCTACCATATCCATCCGGCGATCTGCATATTGGTCACTGGTATGCATTTACCCCTTCGGACGCACACGCCCGCTTCATGCGCATGAACGGCTATAACGTGATGCTGCCCATCGGCTTTGATGCTTTTGGTCTCCCTGCTGAAAATGCTGCTATCAAGGACGGCATCCACCCGTTGAAGCGGACCTACGAAAACATCGAGCAGATGCGCAGGCAACTGCGTTCGATGGGTGCCATGTGGGACTGGCGCAGGGAAGCCATCTCTGCAAATCCTGAATATTACAAGTGGACCCAATGGTTCTTCATCCAGCTCTACAAACATGGGCTCGCCTATCGCAAGCTTTCTCCGGTTGATTTTTGCCCGCACGATAACACAACCCTGGCGCGTGAACAGGTCTGGGGTGAAGACCGCCACTGCGAACGCTGTGGTACCCCGGTCATCAAGAAAAACCTGGCGCAGTGGTTCTTCAAGACCACCGCCTATGCCGATGAGTTGCTGAACTACACCGGGATGGACTGGCCTGAACGGGTAAAAGTTTTACAGACAAATTGGATCGGTCGTTCAGAGGGCGCCGAAGTGAATTTCCCACTGGCTGATCCCAGACCTGTCTCTTCGAACCGCGTCGATAAAAACTCCGACATCGATTCCCGGATAACAGTCTTTACCACCCGCCCGGATACGCTGTGGGGGGTCACTTTCATGGTGCTTTCTCCGGAACATCCGCTGGTGGACATAATTACCACACCTGAGCACAGGGCTGATGTCGAAGCTTACAAGCTCCAGGCTGCCCGCCAATCGGACATCGACCGGGAAGCAGCCGACAAGGAAAAGACCGGGGTCTTCACAGGCAGTTTTGCAATCAACCCGGTCAATGGCGAAAGGACTCCCATCTGGATCGCCGACTACGTATTGATGACCTATGGGACCGGCGCCATCATGGCAGTGCCGGCTCATGACCAACGGGATTTCGAGTTCGCCCGTAAATTTGCGATCGAGGTGCGAGTCGTTATCCAGCCGGATGATATGCCACCCCTGGATGGTTCCAGCATAACTGCTTCGGTGCCGGCTTCCGGAAAGATGATAAATTCAGGACCATTAACTGGAACGCCCGCTGATGAAGCTTTCCAGGCGGCGGTAAAGTTCATTACAGAAAAAGGGATTGGCAAGGCTTCCATCATTTATAAACTGCGTGACTGGTTGATCTCCCGCCAGCGATACTGGGGAGCGCCAATCCCGATGATCTTTTGCAAGAAAGATGGGTGGAACCCTGTTCCTGAAAATGAACTCCCTGTCCTTCTGCCCGAGGACGTAGCCTGGAAACCCACCGGAGAATCGCCGTTAAAGCTGCATCCCACCTGGAAAAATGCCAAGTGCCCGGTATGCGGCGAACCCGCGGTGCGCGAGACTGATACGATGGACACATTCATGTGTTCATCCTGGTACCACTTGCGCTACCTGTCACCTCATTACGACCAGGGTCCGTTCGATCCGAAAGAATACGATTACTGGATGCCTGTGGATACTTACACCGGCGGCATCGAGCATGCCAACATGCACCTGATCTACACCCGTTTTTTCCACAAAGCACTGCGTGATATGGGTATCACTGAAGGCCCCGAGCCAATGATCCAGCTGCGCAACCAGGGTATGGTCCTGGGTGAAGATAATGAGAAAATGTCGAAGAGCCGTGGTAATGTGGTGGACCCTGATGACCTGGTTAAACGATATGGTGCTGACGCTGTGCGTGCTTTCCTGATGTTCTTTGCCCGTTGGGATATGGGCGCTCCCTGGAATCCCACAGGAATTGATGGGACTGTGCGATGGCTGCGGCGAGTCTGGACCCTGGTCGTTTCCACCGGTGAAACAAAGCCCACCCGGCAATCAGTGAGTTCCTCCAAAATGGATGTATCTAAAAAGGATATAGCGGGATCAAACCAATCCGACCTGGAAGGAAACCGGGAGACCCTCAAAGCTCTCCGCCGGCACGTTCACCAAATGCTGAAGCGGATCACGCGGGACTTCAATAAATTCGAGTTCAATACGGTCGTATCCGGGTTGATGGAATTGCTCAATGAAATGTATGCTGCGCGTGAGGCTGGCGTGGCTGGTACACCGGAATGGACGGAAGCGGTGAATATCTACCTGCGCATGCTTGCTCCTGTTTGTCCGCATATTGCGGAAGAATTATGGGGACAGATCGGGCAAGAGTATTCCATCCATGTTCAACCCTGGCCTGACGTAGACGAAGAAGCCGCCCTCGAGCAGGAGATCGTTATTCCAGTCCAGGTCAACGGCAAACTGCGAGATCGGGTTGTCCTTCCCGCGGATGTCAGTGAGGAGGAGATTAAGACTGCAGCACTGGCAAGTAAAATTATTCAAAAATACCTGGAGGGAAAGCCCCCAAGAAAAGTTATCGTCGCGCAAAAGAAATTGGTCAATATTGTAATTTAATACAAAAGTGGCGGTCGTACCGACCGCCACTTTTGTTTGTCGTTTGGAGCACAAACCATACTCAGCATGTCAACCTGTAAAATATTAATTTGGTCAGGGGAATTTCTTCGATATTACTGAACCCAGCCTCCACGGCCATTTTCTTTAAGATCTCCGGCGCTAATCTTTGAATGAGTGGGGCCCCAAAGTCCTCTTCACGGTATGCCCATTCCAGGATACCTGCCCGATTACACGTTACCCGACGTGCCTCACGCAAAACCTGCGACCTGTTCGTCTGATTCATGCAGCAATAAACCCATGAAGACCAGGTCAAATCCAGCTTCTGCGAAGGGCAGCTTCTCGGCAGCAGCCACTAAGAAGTTCCCGGCACGGCACATACCTGCGGGCAGCCGGAAGCATTATCGGATTTATATCCACTCCCATCACCGACACCTTATGTTTGGAAAACTCCTGGGCAAACACTCCCGGTCCCGGTGCCTACATCCAACATATTCTTGATAATGGTGCCTTCCAGGCATAAAGCGACCACCCTGTCCACTTCGAGTCTGGCGAGCCTTTCAGGATTGCGCAGTCTTTCCATATCTCCTTCAAAACGTTTTTCGTGCATTTACCCTCTAGGAATAGATTTGCCAGCCCCGGGGAAAATGGTTCTTTACCACGCCCTGAACGCGCTTGCCCCAGCCGAGAGGCCAGCCATCTGCGCTTACCAGCGTCCAGCCCGGACGGCCCTCATTTGGTATTCCTTCGCCGCGCATATAGGCTGACATTTCCCGGCTGTCTGCAGAGAGAGATAATTCATTATGAGCCTGTCCCGAACGCAGGAACGCTGCCAGGGGATGGGCGGGCTCAAATCGTTCTTTTTTGACATTTCCCAGCCAGATACCGGGGATGGTCACCCGCAATCCTTTCATGTCGGGGACACCTTGCGGCAAGAGATACAAGCGATCTCCCTGCAACTGAAGCCGTTCAGAAGGAAAATCCAAATCAAGGGTTTCATCACGGAACGCCTCCCAAAGCTTCCATTCCGTGGAGGGAATTTTTGGATGGGACCTGGGAAAAGCAGACTCATTGGATGACCCATCTTTCCGCTTGAGCAGGCAGGCGAAATGTCCCTCCCCGGCGATGCGGTGGGGGAATAGGCGTACTGCCCCACGCAGGGGATCAGCCTTTTCTCCCAATCCAAGCCATTCCGGATGACCGGGCATAAACCCTGGTAGTTGTGGCAGGGTTTCCACTTCGAATTCATTATGTTCCTCGATAAACCGGGCCAGCACGGCTTCGTCTTCTTCCGGAGCGAATGTGCAGGTTGAATAAAGCAGGTGTCCGCCCGGACGGACCAGGTGGGCGGCCACGCGCAGAATGTTGGTCTGGCGTATCGCGCAGCCAGCCACCATCGCTTCGGACCAGTCGAGGCGTGCTCCCATGTCCTTGCGAAACATGCCCTCTCCCGAGCAGGGGGCATCCACGAGTACCCGGTCGAACCATGCACCGAAATGATCCGCCAGTCGCTCGGGAGTTTCATTGGTGACAACCATATTCCCCGCGCCCCAGCGTTCCACGTTGACCACCAGGTGGTTCAATCGTTTCGTCTTGATTTCATTTGCCACAAGCAGGCCTTTGCCCTGCAACAAGGAGGCGAGGTGTGTGGTTTTTCCGCCTGGGGAAGCCGCCAGGTCCAGGATCCGCTCGCCGGGTTGAGGAGCGAGCAATTCTGCAGCCGACATCGCTGAAGGGTCCTGGAGGTAGTACAACCCTGCTGAATGGAAAGGGTGTTTTCCGGGTTCAATCGACTCCCCTGGGTCCATCCGCTGAATTGGGGCATGCGGAAGAACAAATGCAGAGTCGCACCATGGTACGCTGTCACCCAGAGGAAATGGACTGATTTTCTGGAACTCGTCCACCGACAATTTCAGGGTATTGACGCTGCAGCCCGTGTTACCGCATCGTGGGTTAGTGCTTCTGCGAAGTCTGGATACTCGTCACCCAGGAAATGCGCCATGCGGTCGAGGAAAAGGGGTGGGATGGGAAATTGCCCGGTCACAAGACGATTATAATGGCGTTATGCGTATCGAAGAACTTGAACTGGATGGATGTGGAGATAATATCTCAAAGCATGATGACCGCTTGATCCTGGTGGTGGGAGCGTGTGAGCAGCATGGGTATCTTTCACTTATTATCAGATGTAAAAATCCCGACTGGCGTTGGCGGATGCTGCTTCGCAACAAACGGGGTGCTTGTGGCGCCTCCAGTAAATTTCGGTTCAAGTCCGTACTTTCTTACGTATCCGGGCACGTTCAGCCTACGGCTTTCCACCCTGATGGATGCCGTGGAAGATATTGTCCGTTCGGCATATGGACAGGGCTTCAAACGCATCTTATTCTTGAATGGGCATGGAGGCAACACTGGTTTGAAAAGCCCGTCTAACAGAACTTGCCAATATCCTGCCGGGATCTTAATTACAGTGGTATGCCTGGTGGATGGCTCACAGCGTGGAAGAAGTGTCGCATGCAGTCATGAACTAAAGCCCAGCCACGCCAACTGGCTTGAAGCTTTCCCTTTCACCATCGTGACAGACCTTGCCGGAGGCGAGAAAGACTCCACCGCATGTCCCTTCCGATATCCTGGATGCACCCGCAGCCCGCAAATGTCTATGGTGACGGATCGTTTGGGGGCATGTATAAGGTGCCTCGAAGAGATCGATGCAGGAGATCTTCGACGCTGCTCTTGCAAGACGTATCTGCAGCTGCTGAAATTTGAGTGACCCTGGCAGCATGATGAGAGGACATTAATTCTCAGGATATCCCTCCCTTGACCAAATCAGACCATACAAGTATAATTCGGCTCCATTGAGAGATAACCATTATCTGCGACATTTAGCGAGCGCTTGAAGCAAAAGGCTTCGAAGCGCTTGCTTTTGTGTGTCTCTGGCATCACTTGAATGTTGGAGCAAGGGTGGTCAGTCGCAGGTGTCAATTTAGAAGATGAGGAGACGGTCTAGTGGAAACCAAGGGTCTAATTTCATTACGTATCAGTCTTGCTTCTCCGGAAACCATTCTGACCTGGTCGTACGGCGAAGTTCTGAAACCCGAAACCATAAACTACCGCCGCCTGCGCCCGGAAAAAGACGGTCTGTTTTGTGAGGCCATTTTTGGTCCGACGCGTGACTGGCAGTGCTACTGCGGTAAATATAAAAACCCCCGCTATAAAGGAATTATTTGCGATAAATGCGGCGTGGAAGTGACCCGCTCTTCGGTTCGCCGCGAGCGCATGGGTCACATCATGCTGGCTACACCTGTAGCTCACATCTGGTACACGCGGCGCATTCCCTCCTACCTGGGCATGCTGCTCGACATTTCCCGCCGCAACCTGGACCGGGTGCTGTATTTCGCACAATATATCGTCAGTTACGTGGACGAGGATGCCCGTCAAAAGGCGCTGAAGCGCCTGGAAGACGAGATCTCCGTTTCCGAACGCGAACAGGCTGCGGTCATTAATTCCAAGATCGCTGAGATCAAGACCGGTCGCGACAAGAAACAGGCGGAACTTCAGACCCGCAAGGTCGAGATGGAACACCAATATGACGAGCAGATCGCCGCCAAGCTGGAACCGATCATCCAGGAAGGTCAGCGGCTGGAAGGTTATCTCCAGGAAAATAAAGGGCAAGGTGCTCAAGGAAGCCGTTGTATTTGGCAGCACTGGCACCGTGATCGTCGATGCTGGCGTCAAGGTCGGAGCCACCCACCTTGGCAAAGTCCAGAAGTTCGTCCAGGGGCGGTTGGAAGCCATCGAAAATGAGCTCAAGGATGAGAAAGCGCACGCCCTGGATGCCGTCAAGATGGAAGCTGCAACGATCAAGGCTGCAGCTGATGAGCAGATGAATGCCCTGCGCAGCCAGCTGGAAGACCAGACCTCCACCAGTCATGACGCGAATGCCCTGCAACGTGATGAATTGATGGAACTCCGCCCATTCACTTTCCTGGGTGAGACCCGCTATCGCGAACTGAAACAGCGCTGGGGACAGGTCTTCCGCGCCGATATGGGCGCTGAAGCCTTTTATGACATCCTGCGCCGGCTCGACCTGGATAAACTCTCCGAAGAACTCTGGCACGAAGTTAAAACAACCAAATCCAAGCAGAAGCGCAAGAAGGCGACTTCCCGCCTGAAAGTGGTGGAAGCCTTCCGCCGCTCCGGCAACCGCCCGGAGTGGATGATTCTGACCGTCCTGCCTGTCATTCCGCCTGATCTGCGCCCGATGGTGCAGTTGGACGGCGGGCGTTTTGCCACGTCGGATCTTGAACGATCTTTACCGGCGTGTGATCAACCGCAACAACCGTCTCAAGCGCCTGCTGGAACTCGGCGCGCCGGATGTGATCGTCCGCAACGAAAAACGCATGCTGCAGGAAGCAGTGGATTCCCTGATCGACAACAGCCAGCGCGGCAAGGCACTCAGCCGCCGTGGCCGGCGTGAACTCCGCTCCCTGAGCGATATGCTCAAGGGCAAGAAAGGCCGCTTCCGCCGTAACCTGCTCGGCAAGCGTGTGGATTATTCCGGTCGTTCGGTGATCGTGGTCGGTCCGCAGTTGAAACTTTACCAGTGCGGTCTGCCGAAGAGCATGGCGCTGGAACTATTCCGCCCGTTCGTAATTTCACGCCTGGTGTCGCATAATTATGCCGCCAATGTCAAGGGTGCGCGGCGCTTCATCGAACGCAACCGCCCCGAGGTCTATGAAGCCCTGGAGGAAGTCATCAAGGACCGTCCGGTCCTGTTGAACCGTGCTCCCACCTTGCACCGCCTGGGCATCCAGGCCTTTGAGCCGATCCTGATCGAAGGTTCGGCCATCCAGTTGCATCCCCTGGTTTGTACCGCTTTTAATGCAGACTTCGATGGCGACCAGATGGCTGTGCATGTGCCGCTGTCTGATAAAGCCGTGCAGGAAGCCCGCCGCCTGATGCTGGCATCCAAGAACCTGCTAAAACCCGCCGACGGGGAACCGATCATCGGTCCGTCCAAGGACATGGTGTTGGGTGTGTATTACATGACCATGCTGCATTCAAAACCGCACAAAGGAGACGGACGCACATTTTCAGATATCGATGATGTCGATTTGGCTTACCAGTTGGGGCAGGTGGATGTCCACAGCAAGATCAAAGCCCGTTTGACCACCTGGTACGACGAGAATCATGATCGCCTGCCGGAAGCTGAGACGCCGCTTGATCGAAACCACGGTTGGGCGGGTACTCTTCAACCGCATCCTGCCCGAAAAAGTTCAATTCATTAACCGCCAGTTGGAAAAAGGCGGTGTGAAAGACCTGATTGCCGAAGTTTACGAACTTTACGGTCAGGATGTGACGACTGAAACCGCGGACGGGATCAAACGCATCGGCTTCGAATATGCCATGCGTTCCGGGCACCACCATTGCGGTCTCGGATATTACCGTTCCTCCTCAAAAACCGGAGATTATCGAAAAAGCGCTGAAGGACGTGGAACTGGTGCAAAGAGACTTCCGGCGCGGCCTTTTGACTGAGCAGGAACAGAACGAACGCATCATCCAGATCTGGCAGTTAACCACCAACGATGTTGCCAAATCGGTCCGCAATGCTCTCGACCCGGACGGCAACCTGTCCACCATGGCCAACTCGGGTGCCACCAAAGGTGGGTTCGGCCCGATCTCCCAGTTGGCCGGCATGCGCGGTTTGATGGCTGACCCATCCGGTCGCATCATCCCAATGCCGATCCGCTCGAACTTCCGCGAAGGTCTTGACCGCCCAGGAATACTTCATTTCGACACACGGCGCCCGCAAAGGCCTGGCTGATACCGCCCTGCGAACCGCAGATGCTGGTTACCTTACCCGCCGCCTGGTGGATATTGCCCAGGATATCATCATCAATGAACTTGACTGCGGGACGCACAATGGAGTATGGATCCGCAGCAAGGACGATGTTGCCGGTCAATCCATGGCTTCCCGGTTGTACGGGCGCCTGGTCGCCGAACGTGTCCTTGACCCGAAAACAGGAGAAGTGCTGGCCGAACCTGACGATATCCTCGACCGTGACCTGGCACGCAAGATTGCCATTGCCGAAGTGTCGGAAGTAAAAGTTCGTTCAGCGCTGACCTGCGAACTGACCCACGGAATCTGTGCCAAGTGCTATGGTCTTGACCTGGCCCGCGGCACGATGGTCGAAATGGGATCCGCAGTTGGTATTGTGGCAGCCCAGTCCATCGGTGAGCCTGGTACGCAGCTTACCTTGCGTACCTTCCATACCGGCGGTGTGGCCGCTGGCGGTGATATCACCACCGGTCTGCCGCGCGTTGAAGAACTATTCGAATCCCGCAAACAGCCCAAGGGTGAAGCGGTCGTTGCCGAGATCAAGGGCACGGTCCGCATCATCCAGTCGGACAAGTATGCCGATATGCGCCTCGTCCATATCGAACAAAGCGAAATGATCCACGATGAGTTCGATGTGCCCAAGGAATGGAAGATCCAGGTAAAGGATGAAAGCGAGATCAAGGCCGGCGATGTTATCGCCACCCTGGATGACGCCACGATCGCAGCAGAACACGGCGGAAAAGTCCGCATCGAGAAACGCAAGGTTTTCGTCTCTCGCGAACAGCGTGATGAGCAGGTAAGCTGAAATTCCGACCACCCTGCGGCTGCTTGTCAAAGACGGCGAGCACGTCGAAGATGGACAACCGCTGACCGAAGGATCGCTGAACCCGCACCGCATCCTGCGTGTCCAGGGACGTGAAGCCTGCCAGATGTACCTGATGACCGAGATCCAGAAAGTTTACCGCTCGCAAGGTCAGAACATCCATGACAAGCACTTCGAGGTCATCATCCGCAAGATGTTGAGCAAGGTGCAGGTTGTCCGCCCAGGTGATACCCGTTACCTGCCCGGCGATGCCGTGGAACGGTTGGAAGTCCAGCGGGTCAATGAACAGCTTTTGGCCGAAGGGAAAACCCCTGCCAAGTTCCATGAAATGCTCCTGGGTGTCACCAAGGCTTCCCTGAGCACCGATTCATGGCTGTCAGCTTCCTCTTTCCAGCACACCATCAAGGTGCTGGCTGGTGCAGCCATCGGCTCCTCCACCGACCCGCTCTATGGGTTGAAGGAGAACGTCATCATTGGCAAGCTGATCCCCGGTGGCACCGGTTTTGTTCATGGGCGCTTCGCCGCAGTTGAGAAGGCGCTTGCCCAGGCGGGTTCCTCCCAGTGGACGGAAATCCCGGATGCCGGGGCATCAGACTAGTTATCCTCGCGATGAATTTGAACTACTATTCCCTCCATCAATGATATATCGAGGCAGCCAATTGGCTGCCTCGATTTTTTTCTCCTTGACGCTTTTCCACCTTTCCCCTTAAGATAAACCAAAGATAGAACATTCTTTCACCTCTCTCAGGAAATGATCGCTTTTTCCTTTGGTGGTGGATTTAAGGAGTCATTTATGGAACTCGGCCTCGTCCGAAAAATTGACATCGACCAGGAGATGCAGCAGGCTTACCTTGATTACGCCATGAGCGTGATCGTGGCACGCGCCCTGCCAGACGCGCGCGACGGTCTCAAACCTGTCCAGCGCCGCATCCTGTACGCCATGTACGACATGGGTATCCGTGCCGACAGCCCCTACCGTAAATCAGCCCGCATCGTCGGCGAAGTGCTCGGGAAATACCATCCGCATGGCGACCAGTCCGTCTACGAAGCCATGGCGCGCATGGCCCAGGATTTTTCCATGCGGACGCTGATGGTGGATGGACAGGGTAACTTCGGATCGGTGGATGGAGATCCCCCGGCTGCCATGCGTTATACCGAAGCCCGCCTCGCACCTCCTGCCCTGGACCTGCTGGCAGACATCGGCAAGGATACGGTGGATTACACTGATAATTTCGACGGCACCCTCACCGAACCCACCGTGCTTCCTTCTGCCATCCCGAACCTGCTGGTCAATGGGGCCACCGGGATCGCCGTTGGCATGGCTACCAACATCCCGCCCCATAACCTGGGCGAGATCGCCGATGCCTGTGTCTATATGCTCGAAAAATGGGAAAAACTCGACGATATTAACGTGGAAGATCTTATGGAGTTTGTCGAGGGTCCCGATTTTCCCACCGGCGGCATCATCATCGAACAGAAAGGGGAGGAAGGCATCGAGGCTGCCTACGGTAAAGGTCGCGGCCGGGTCACGATCCAGGCCAATGCCCATATCGAGGAAATGGAGCGCGGCAAAAGCCGCATTATCGTCACCGAATTCCCTACCAGGTCAATAAATCCAGCCTGATCGAGCGGATCGCTGAACTGGTACGGGATGGGCAGTTGGAGGGGATCACCGACCTGCGCGATGAATCTGACCGGCAGGGTCTGCGCATTGTCATCGAACTGACAAAGAATGTCGAGCCCGAGAAGGTCCTGGCTGCGCTTTACAAGCGCACCCCGATGCAGTCCACCTTCAGCATCAATCTGCTGGCGCTGGTGGATAACGAACCGCGCCTGCTGACCCTTAAACAAGCCCTGCGAGTCTACCTCGATCACCGGCTGGCGGTCATCAAGCGCCGCACCGAGTTTGACCTGAAAAAGGCGCGTGCCCGGGCGCATATCCTCGAAGGCCTGATGGTGGCCCTTAAACACCTGGACGAGATCATCACACTGATCAAAGCCTCTCCCGATGTGGAATCCAGCCCGCACGCGGTTGATGAAGCGTTTCAAATTGTCGGATCTTCAAGCCAACGCCATCCTGGAAATGCAGCTACGCCGGCTGGCAGCACTGGAACGCAAGAAGATCGAAACAGAATACAAGGAAACGCTTGCCCAGATCAAGGAATTGGAAAGATTGTTGAAATCCGCCAAAAAAATGCGGGTGGTGGCGGCTGATGAGTTGCTCAAGGTAAAGGCAGCCTTTGGCGACCGGCGCAGGACGCAGATCGTCAGCATGAAAGGACGCAAAGCGAAAAAGGCTCCCCTGACCGCTGCTGAACTCGTGGTGGAACAGGTGGTTTGGATCGGCATGACTGCCGAGGGACGCTTGCCCGCACCCGGGATGATAAACCGCCACGCCTTTCCGGTTCTGAAGCCCCCAGCCTGCTGGTCAAAGCCAATGCCACCGATACCCTTTACCTGGTCAGCGAGCGTGGGCTGGCCGCGGCTGTGGCAGTCCATACCCTGCCTGAAGCTGAAAAGTTGGCAGAAGGCAATCCATTCAACAAGCAATCTCCTCTCCAGGCGGATGAAATTCCGGTGGCAGCCTTCGCCTTGCCAGCCCGGAAATCCGAACTTCCCTGCAGAAACCACATTGCTTACGGTCACACGCGGTGGGATGATTAAAAAGAGCCTTGTAACCGACCTGCCCGGTCCATCCGCACAGACCTTCCGCCTGGTGAATGTCAACGAAGGTGACAGCCTGGGCTGGGTGGCACTGGCAGACGGAAAGAAGGAAATCCTCCTGGTCACCGCCCAGGGCATGGCGATCCGTTTCAAAGAGGAAGATGTCCGCCCGATGGGCCTGGCTGCGGCGGGTGTCAACGGCATCAAGTTGGGGGTGGGGGATGTGGTCGTTGGAATGCAGATCTTGCCCGGAACGGGTGACCTGTTCCTGGTTGCATCGGATGGAAAAGGAAAACGGGTAGAAGTAAAGGATTTCCCTGCTCAGGGTCGCTATGGAAAAGGCGTGATCGCCTGGGAACTGGGGCGCGGAATTACTCTGGCGGGTATGGCCATGGGTAAACCAAACACCATCGTGACCCTGCACCTGCTCAAGGCTGCTCCAAAGATGGCGCGCCTCGATGACGCTCCCCTGCGCAAGCGCACCGCCTTGCGGGGTGATTCAGTGGTGGAGGTAAAACCCGGAGATGCGCTGCTCGGGATCACCGAGGGTTGGGCGGTGGAACGCTATGTTGAATTGGTCAAGAAGGAAGAGAAGAAGAAAACCGCTTCAAAGAAGAAATAGACCGAAGGGAATAAAACACCCCGCCTCAGTGAAATTGAAGCGGGGTGTTCGTTCTTATTGTTTGCACGCAAATAAAATTACCAGGTAATTACTCCTCTTTAGGGTTGAATGTTTCCCACCAATCCCAACTCTGGCGCGATGCTGCGCATGGCAGTGATGACATTCCCCACATGCTCCCAGAGTTCGATCCCAAACTCGGCTGCAGCCTTTTGGATCTCTTCCCGGTTGGCGCCGGCTGCAAAAGCCCTGTCCTTCCACTTCTTTTTGACAGACGATGGTTCGAGGTCCAGCAGGGAACGCGAGGGGCGGACGAGCGCCACGGCAGTGATCAACCCGGTCACTTCGTCGCAGGCATACAACGCCTTTTCCATTTTGGATACACGTGCAACCCCGGTATGGTCGGCGTGACTCATCACTGCCCGGATGACATCCTCCGGAACACCGCGCTGGCGCAGTATGGGTTCCCCGGCAAGCGGATGCTCTTCGAGTGTGGGATGGATCTCCCAATCGAAATCGTGCAGCAAACCGGTCAGGGACCACTTTTCCACATCTTCGCCATATTTCCCTGCATAATATTGCATGGCAGCTTCCACTGCCAGCATATGTTTTACGAGGCCTTCATTTTTGACATATTCATGAACAATTGCCAGGGCTTCTTCGCGGGTCATAGGTTTTCAGGTCCTTAAGGAAAAATGGTTCCGGGGTCCCCAAAACGGGGACAGGGTGACTGACATTTACGTCCCAAAGAGCAGCGACTGTTGCTAAGAGTTCGCGTGTATTCCAGTAAAGCACCGAAGACCTGCTGTACACTCGCAAGTCAGCTTCCACGCCAACCGAATCGATCCCCAACCGGTTGCATTCGTAGATGGCTCGCGGCAGGTGAAATGCTTGCGTTACAAGGATGGCTTTAGTAACCCCGAAGATGGCCTTTGCCCGGTAGCAGGTGTCGTAGGTACGCCTGCCTGCAAAATCGAGCACGATCGCTGATTCCGGGACACCGAGCGAGAGTGCCACTTCGCGCATTACCGCCGGTTCGTTGTAATCCACAAAGCGGTTATCGCCGCTCATTAAAGTTTTTCCACCTTGCCGCTAAAAAACAAATTTGCTGCGGTCTTGACGCGGTCCTGCAGGACCGGTGTGGCTGTACCGTTTCGCCATAAGCCTGCTCCAAATACAATGGCAACCCGGCGCGCCGGGACATCTGTTCCTGAATACGTTTTCGTGCGGGCATACACACCAGTCACCAGCCGTGAAAGGGTCAGGATAACCACTCCCAGGACAACGAGAACGATCAGGATATTCAGGATCATTTTAGCAGTGCGTTTAAACACAGGCGGAATTCTACCATGCCAAAAAGAAACCTGCTTTTAGGCAGGTTCCAATTATCAAATAAGGTTACCGGTGGAAATTCCTGGGGTCTCCAGGAATTTCTTAAACCAATACCTGCCTCAGTTTTGCACTGGCAAAATCCATTAATGCAACGATTATGATAATAAAGAACACCACGGTTCCCGCATTATGATATTGCAGTGAACCGAAATAGGTGGTCAGAGTTAAGTCCAATCCCGCCGCCGCCAGCGAAGCCGATTATCGTTGCCATGCGGATATTGATATCCCATTGGTAGAGCAAATATGAAATGAATGGGGGCATTATTTGTGGAATCACGGCGTAAACGATCATCTGGAGGCGGTTTGCACCGGTGGCATTAACCGCTTCAATCGATCCGGTCTCGATATTTTCGATGGATTCCGAGAATAATTTTCCGATCAGGGCGAAGGAGGTTACAGCCAATGCCAGCATCCCTGCAAACGCCCCCACGCCAACCCAAAAGGTAAATATCACCACATAGAGAAGGGCTTCGATCGACCTGAGGAAATTGAAGATCTCGACCGGGTCAAATAATAGATCCAAATCGAGAGGCGGCTGCGACCGGTCAGATTCTTGGCAGCCAGGAAGCTGAAAGGCAGTGCAAATACAGCGCCTATAGTGGTTGCCAGGAACGCCTGGAAGACAGTAACGATCAATTGCTGGATGACAGGCTGCAATACCTCCGAGGATAAATTGATCGTTACGAAAGTCTTTTATTATTTGACCAAAGTTTGATCCGGGACTGAAGAGGTTTCGTAAACTGATTTCACTCAAATTCCAGCAATAGATAAATGCCGCCAATCCAATGAGAATATAAAATGCTAAACGCAAATAGTTGATGAAGGGGCGTTTCTTCTTTTCATCCGTCGGGGCTTGATCTTTTAATATGTTTTCGCGCCACTTCCCACTAATATAATCAACCAGGATGATGACAACAACCACCGCCCATAACGCAGTCGCATACTGCTGGTAACCGCCCATGCGTACATTTTCAATTACAAAAAAGCCAATACCGCCGCCGGCCACAAAACCAATGACCGTCGCGGAGCGCATATTGATGTCCCACCGCAAAAGTGAATAGGATAGGAAAGACGGCACAAGCTGCGGAATGACTGCATAACGAATAACCTGGATCAGGTTGGCACCCGAAGCAGTAACAGCCTCGATCGGGCCAGGATCGACATGTTCGATCTCTTCTGAAAATAATTTACCCAATGCCGCGGCGGAGTGGATGGTTAATGCGATCACCCCTGCAAAAGGTCCCAATCCCACCCAGACCACCACGATCAACCCCCAAACTATCGTATCGATGGCGCGTACAATATTCAAAAAGCCGCGGGCAGCATAATAAATGACCGTCCCACCTGGAAGGCGTGCCATAATATTGCGTGCTGCGAAAAAACTGATCGGTATTGCCAGGATCGTGGAAAATATTGTCGCCAACAAACCCATGGCAATGGTCTGGATCATTGATCCGGCTACAAATGTCTTTATTTTGCTTCCTGCTGGTGCCAACCCCAGGCTGACCAGCCACTTGGACACAGGTTCAAGCTGCACGCTGCCCACAATTTGCAGAAGATTATCGCTCAACCGGATCGGTCCGGCAACCGGACGACCACCTAGTTTGTCACCAACGTACGTGTACATGCAGGCCCAGGCACAGATCTTGTCCTGCCCATTGACATTCATCGAAATGATGTCTGGATTAATTATGTTGGTTGCAACGGTACGGGCATCGTTGAAACGCTCGATGAGCCGGTTTAGCTTGACATTCGTTACGTTCCAGGCGATAACATAAAGGATGATACTTACAAACAGGATTCCTGATCAGGGGGCTGAACCTTTTGTGAACCGCCTGGGTACGTGCGTCTACCACGTTCCAGACCCAAAACAGGATCAATGGCAGCCACAGCCAGCTGGTGGTCCAACCGCCAAGAACGATCTTCCCAATATTCTGATGATCCAGGGACCAGGTAACAAGGTAGACTAAAACGACGGTTGTTAAAAGAATTAATAAACCTCTGGAACGCTTTTTAAGCAGGAATTGCCCGAGCCCGGGACATATGAGCGAAGCCAGCATCACCGGAGTGACATTTTTGGCTGGTCTGGGAGAGGTTTCGTTGTTTGCCATGAATATGTATTTTTATGTAAAATGATTGATTTCTACTTGAAATACTCGTGTGCAAAGGAAAAACGATTTAATGGTTAAAGGATGGATACTCGTTCTGCTTCCTGACCGTAGATGGCTTTAAATTCAGCATCGTCGATTTGTTTTGGCAGCCCCTGGAAAACCAGCTCCCCGTCTTTAAGGGCAATTGCACTCGTGGCATAGCGGTGAACCAGGTCAAGGAAATGCAGACTGCATATCACGGTAATGCCGCGTTCTTTATTAAGTTGTTCGAGATACTTCATAATGGAATGGGATAAGACCGGGTCCAGCGAAGCGACGGGTTCATCGGCCAGGATAAGCTTGGGATCCTGCATCAGGGCCCGGGCGATGCCGACGCGTTGCTGCTGGCCACCCGAAAGGGAGTCAGCCCTTACGTGGGGCTTGTCTGCCAGCCCGACCTGGTCCAGACTTGCCAGCGCTTTTTTGTTGTCGTCGGCAGAAAAAAGGTGCAGGGAACTTGATAAAGTATTTACATACCCCAGCCTGCCACAAAGCACATTGGTCATCACCGAGGAGCGTTTCACCAGGTTAAACTGCTGGAAAACCATGCCGATCTGGCGGCGGATCTTGCGCATCTCACTGGTGGAGGCGGAGGTGATATCCTGGTTGTCCCAAAAAATCTTGCCGGAGGTGGGCTCGATGAGACGATTGATGCAGCGCAGCAAGGTGGATTTCCCCGAGCCGCTTAACCCGATCACAGCCAGGAAGTCACCGTCTTTGACCTCAAAGCTGACGTTTTTTAGCGCCTGGGTGCCATTTGGGTAGACTTTGGTGAGGTTTTCGACTTTTAACATGGAGTTGATTGAATCCTTTAGATTCGTAAAACAAAAGAAAAGCCTGGCGGGCTTTTTAAACCCGCCAGGCTGGCAAGCAGCACTATTTAATCAACGAGGATGGATCGACGCCTGCCGCCACGAGGACTGCGTTAAAGTCAGAATAATATGTGGAAGTTGCATCGAGTTTTTGGAAGGCATTGATGGTGTAAAGTTTGGCAAGCACAGCCTTGCCGCCCGGGTCAGCAGCCATGGCTAGCAGGGCTTCGGTGGTGATCGCCTGCAGTTTGGGGTCAAGTGTCTTCACATACTGGACGCCATCGTTCGGGATGCGATCAGAGTCCGCAAAAACCACCAGTTTTGTCTGGATGTCAGGATAAGTAGTATTGAGACCGGCATCAGTCAAAACGTTAATAAAGGTTACACCGGCATCGCAGTCGCCCTTGTAGACTGCAGCTGCAACATTCTGGTGTGAACCGGCGTTCACGGTGGCTGCAAAGTCAGTGTCCGGGTTGACGCCATTCGCCTTGAGGATGATCCGCGGAACGATATACCCTGACGTGGATAGCGGATCAACAAAGCAGAATGTCTTGCCTTTGAGATCAGCAAAGGTCTTGATCCCCGAGGTGGCAGTTGTAATGAATTGAGCCTTGTAGAATGGTTCCAATTTGCCGCCGAGAGCTTTGTCTGGATCCATGTCATTGGTTTGATAATTGCGCAGGTTGATCAGCGCAGGAATGATCCCGTATTTTGCCTGGGCAATCAGAATGGAGAACGTATTGAGGAAACCTACCTGGGCTTTATCCGCACCCATCGCTTCAATGGCGGCTGCATAGCTGGTGCCGGTCTGGACTGTATAAGTAAGTCCGGTCATCTGGTTCAGGCAGTCTGCAATTGCGGTGCTGGCTGTCGCAATGACGCCGGATTCACCAGATGGGACAAACGCCATGGTGATCGGAGTATCCGATGCGCCAAGCTGCCCGGCCGCGGGTGCTGCCGGGGCGTCCGCCAGTTTCGTGCAGATTGGCGGGATTGGGGTCGGTACTGCAGTGGGCGCAGTGGTGGGAGCCGCTGGAACTTCGGTCGGCGGCACAGCAGTTGGAGGTGCTGTTGTCGGTGGAACAGCGGTCGGCGGCACAGCTGTCGGAGGCTCAGGGGTTGCGGCTGGACCGCATGCTGTCAGCAACATGACAATCGCAACCAGTAACGAAGCGAACACATACACTTTCTTCATATTCTTCTCCTCTCAAGGGAATAGGGTTTTTGGGGACAATCCCCGTCGTTAAAAGATAATATATCTAAACTTCAAAAAATGCAAGTGACAGGTCTCATATTTTTTCAAAATGTTGGGGATTAAGAATGAAGAGATAGAAATTTAGTTTTTGGTTTTTTGTTTCCAGTCTGGAAATGAATATTTTTCTGCTGCCAACTCTTCCCCGCGCGTTATTTCCTGCAGGTTGAGTTTGTCTGGTTGGAGGGTCAAACCAAGTACCAATGAGAAGGCGGTAATAAAAGCCTGCGCGGCCTCATCCCAGGAGACTCCCCGTCCCAGCGCAGTCTCAACTGTGCACGCACGATCCAATAAACGATCTGCAGCTTGCCTGCGCGCCTCTTCATCAGGAAACACTAGCACCTGGAGGATGCGTGTCAGATCGCCGTTCAGAGGCAGGGATCCATGCTGAAGGACCCCCTCCTTGCGCCGGGCTTGAGCCGAGCCTACCAGTTTCTTACCCCCCACGGTTATCTCGGATGTCGATGGGACTTCGAAACAAACCGGGTTTGGGTTTTTGGTTTTAACCGCCTGCTGGTCATGTATCTCCACTGGCAAGTTAAGCTGATGTAATGCCTCCATTAAAGCCGTTGCCAGGCGGCTGTATGATTCTAGTACACCGCCTGCAATGCGAGGTTCATCTAGCGGAGCGATTACTGAATAGGTTAATTCATCCGTGTGCAGGATTGCCCTGCCGCCCGTGGGTCGACGCACCAAATCCCACCCGTGCGCTCGCAGGCGGGGAATATCCACATCTGACAGGGATTGGGCGTATCCCAGGGACAGGCAGGCTGGTTCCCAGGCATACAGGCGCAACGTAGCAGGGGAGTCGCCTCTACCCACCGCTTCGAGGATGGCCTCGTCGACCGCCATATTCCATGCCCCATGAGCGGGGGGGGTGGTTAGCAGACGCCAGGTATCTTTCATAAACTGATCGTCATATGTTTCATGACTTTTTCCACAGCTTCTGGCAAGGCTTCATCCAGGGGTGGGCGGACAGGCCAGCGAGGAAAACCGTATTGCCGTCCCAGCAGCGCTTTCAACATGGGCGGGAAGGGTGGGTAGCTTTCCAGGATTTGACGGATTTCGGTGACACGCCTCTGAAACTCGGACGCGTCTTCACCGCGCTCGATTGCATCCCACACCCTCCTGAGTTCCGGAGAGATCAGGTTGGCAGGCGCGGTAATGCACCCCTGGGCATGGTTCTCCAGTGCCGTTTGAAAAATGGAATCAGTGCCGGTTAGCACCAGCAGGTCTGAACCGAAACGATCTCCAAGGTGCCGGGCGAACTCAATATCGTGCGACGAATTTTTTATCCCGGCGAATTGCAGGGGAAAAGCATCTTTCAGCCGGCTCAACAATTCAGGTGGGAACCCAATCCCGGCTGTACCGGGGATGTGGTACCCGAGCAGGAATCCATCTTTTGGGACTGCTTTATGGATGAGTTCGCTAAAATATCGGAACAGGCCGTCCTCTGTGGCTTTGCGGAAGTAATAGGGAGGCAGGACGATTACCCCCTCGCACCCCAAATCGAAAGCCGACCGGGTCAGCGAAATGGTTTCGGTAAGGCTGGGAGTACCCGTCCCGGCAAGGATTTTATAGGCTTTGGTTTGCTGCTGCCCTTGTTCGCTTCGTGCCTGGACCGCCACTCTTAAAATTGCCAGGCGCTCTTCCGGAGAAAAGGAAGGTCCTTCTCCTGTTGTCCCCAGCATTAAAACTCCATGGCTGCCTCGCCCCGCAAGAAATGCCAGCAGGGCCGGGATCGCCTCCAGGTCGGGAGAAAAATCTGGTTTCAGCGGGGTCACCGCCGCAGTATATACTCCAGCCAAAGGATGCATAGTTAAACCTCATCGAGAAAATCTGTCGCCGCTTTCTCCGGTGGGACGAGCTTGTGTCCCTTTTCGTGAAGGTAGCGTTGCCGGTCGAGTACCCACAAGTATAAGTCGCCTTCCGTCTTGCCGGGGAACTCATTCAGGATGCCACTCAGGCGAATGTTGTTGGCAATGGGCTTGTAGACTTTATCGTACCAATGCGCCACAGCCTCCTCCTCCGAAATATCTCGCAGCATATCCAGGCCCATGAAATATCGGTGGACGGCGATATGTTCGAGCATCCGTTCGAACCCGTCCGGAATTGTAAGCTTGATATTCGCTTTTGGCCGTATCCGGTCCAGCCCGGTTCGTTCGAGAAAGTCAACTTTTTCACCCAGGATTTCAAGGTCTTCCGGCCTCAATTCGGGGGTTATATTAACCTTGGTTGAACATTCCCTTACTTCAGCATCGATGTTCAACTGCCCCTGTCCGCGCGCTACCGATACTCGGTGGTGACCATCCACGACAAAATAAACCTCCCCAACTTTATACAGGACAACCGGAGGCAGGTTGACGTCCTGGTAAAAGGCAAGATCGATGTTTTGCCAGCGATTGGCTATTTGGTCTTCAAGGGGCAGGAAGGCGCGGTCGAATTGGTGATAGCGATTAAGGCTGCCGACGATTTTTTTAACTTCCACCGTCCTGACACCGCGATAAATGGGTCCGCCGATGTGGAGTTTCTCTTTTACCTCATCATAAGAAAGCAGTGTGGACGGTTGCCCTCCCAATATGCTCAGGATCCGGTTCCAAAAAGCTTTTACCCGGGCACGCGTAAAATCACTCCTGACTCTGCCGGCAAATTCATCGAACATTTGGTTCCACCTCGAACACCTTGTAGGGGTTGACATTGATGACCGTCGTGGAGCCCAACCTTGTCACTGACGGCGCCAGGTTCCCCTTATAGTCCAGCGTATGCCCGTGCAGGAAATAGCGAGGCCTGAAAACCCGGATGAAATCCCGGAAGGCAAAAAAACCGATGTGAGCGGGATCTTTATCATCATGGATGCCGAAGGGTGGGGAGTGGGCGACCATAATATCAAAAACTCCATGACTCCTGTTTCTGTTTTTCAGGAGAGGGGGTAGAAATGTAAGCAAGCGCAAATACATTTCTGCCTGGGTATATTGGTTGGGTGGACCTGGTTTGTAGCGGATGCTCCCGCCCAGGCCTGCCAGGGTTAATCCTTTGACACGTGCCACGCGCTGGTCTAAGAAATCGCAGCCGTCAGCCTGGGAGGCAGGGTCGCCCGGGTTATATTTTGGGTCGTGATTCCCTGGAACGTAAAATAATGGTACATTCAGTATAGAGATCAAAAATTCCAGGTACTCATATGGTAAATCACCACAGCCTAATATCAGATTAATATCGCCGAAATGTTCAGCTATGTCCGTGGAGTACAGTTGGTCAACTACGGCATCACTTACCGCTAATATTTTCAAGGCAAGTCTCCAACCGTATTGTGCCCCAGTTTCAAATTCCCTGCAAGGTCGCATGGAACGCAGCTGTTCTGAGCTCGTAGATACAACCATTTTCTAATAGGAATATCCATCGCTTTTGCCTGGTTCATGACATTTGGCAAATATCCTTGAGGATTTTTCCTTCTTTCTATCGATCAAATGGTTACCAACTCCTCAAAGGGTTGCTGCCGAAACTGACCGGGGGAATATACTTCGCCTACTATGTCCTCCCAGACAGGTTGCCAATCCAGACCGGGGTGGCTATAATTCATCCAGCATTGCATTTCACAGGAGATTACTCTGGAGCCGAAAAAGAACACAAAACCGAAGGCGGAAGAAGAATCATCTGATAGCGCATTCAACCAGCAGTTGACTTCCGGGGTAACCCTTGTAAGCCGATACGTTATCCAGGAAGTAATCGGCGTGGGAGGCATGGGTTCGGTTTATCGCGCCCGTGACCTGCATTTCCCCAGCGTCGTGAAGCTGGTGGCTGTAAAAGAGATGATTAACCGTGCCCCCGATCCACTGGTGAGGAAAAATATCGTCCAGAACTTTGAGCGGGAAGCCAACATCCTGGCCACCCTTAACCACCCTTCCATACCCCGCATTTACGATTATTTTACTGCAGACAATCGTTCTTACCTGGTCCTTGAATTTATCCATGGCAAGGACCTGGAAGCAATAATCAATGAAACCCCCGGCTTCCTTGGCGGAAGAACGGGTGCTCGGTTGGGCGATCGAGCTGTGCGATGTTCTGGCCTCCCTGCATGCCCACAAACCCGACCCGATCATTTTCCGCGATATGAAGCCTTCCAATGTCATGGTTAACCCGGCGGACAATATTATCCTCGTCGATTTCGGAATTGCCAAACCCTTCCTGGTCGGGCAAAAAGGGACCATGATCGGTACTGAAGGTTATTCACCACCCGAGCAATATCGGGGGGAGGCTGGTCCTCTGGCGGACATATATGCCTTGGGCGCTACTGTTCACCATGCCCTTTCCCGCCGGGATCCGCGCCTGGAACCTCCATTTTCATTCGGGGAACGTCCACTCCGCAAAATTAATCCCGCTATCTCAGCCGAGTTGGAAGCGGTCATCGATACTGCCCTTCAATATAATCCCGAAGATCGGTTCCCAAATGCGGAAGCGATGAAAGAGGCCCTGGTGGCTGCCGGGCGTAAGACCGGCATATTGAATCGGACAAGCATTCCCACCGCTGCCATCCAGGCCTCCGTGGGGATTAAGCCCTTGTGGGTGTTTCAATGCGAGGATGAGGTGCGCGGCGCCCCTCTTTACCATGATGGAGCTGTTTATATTGGCTCATATGATCACAATCTATATTCGCTGAATGCCGCCGATGGAAAATTGAATTGGAAGTATGCCACTGATGGCGGCGTGGTTACCCGCCCGGCAGCCTTCGAGGGCGATATATTTATTGGTTCGGAAGACCAGCGCTTGCATGTCGTCAGCGCCCGTACCGGTAAAGTGAACTGGACCTATTACACCGAAGGTCGGGTGCATTCCTCCCCACGCATTGCGGAAGGACATGTTTTCTTTGGTTCCGATGACCAGCATATCCATGCCGTTAATCTGCTGAGCGGGCGGGCTGCATGGAAATTCGAAACCGCAGCTCCGGTCCGTTCTACCCCCTTCGTAGCCCATGACACTGTTTTTGCCGGTTGTGAAAACGGCGATTTTTATTGTGTCGATTTCCGTGGTGAAATGAAATGGCATTACAAGGCCAAAATGGCGGTGACCTCCTCTCCATATGAAGCGGATGGCGTGGTCTATTTTGGGTCTCTTGACAGCAGTTTTTATGCCTTGGATTCGAAAGCCGGCTGGGTAATTTGGCGCTTCCGCATGGGCAAGGGTTCAATTGCTTCACCTTATGCCTCGGAGGGACTGGTTTTTATTGGGTCCGCTGATGGGAACATTTATGCAATTGATGCCCATACCTCGAAGGAAGTCTGGCGATTTAAGACCGAGCACCAGGTGAGCAGTTCACCGGTAGTTTATAAGGACGCCCTCTATTGCGGTTCTGCAGATGGGAACGCCTATTGTCTTGAGGCACGCACCGGTCGCCTGCGCTGGAAATTTTCCACGAAGGGTCCAATAACCGGCTCGCCCCTTGTTTATGATGATATTGTCTATATAGGCTCCACTGACCACTTTCTATACACTTTGCTTGCATGAACATGTAAGTCCAAGGAGATTTTCGTGAAATCATTCTTTGATCGGTTACGTGCCAAGAACAAGAAAACCAAGCCTCTTCCTTCCGCAGGATAACGTGAGCACCAACCCCCTGCCGGGTGAACCGGTCGGGGTGGATATCATGCGCACTTCGCGCCTTGAACCACAGCAGTTGATTTCGGGGTGCGCTCAATCAGTTGGCAAGCAGCGTGATCATAACGAAGATTGCTTGTTTGCCTTTTCTGCAGCGACGGGGGGCGAAGCCAATAGTGCCCCTCTGGGATTGTATATCGTCGCCGATGGAATGGGCGGGCACCAGTTTGGCGAAGTTGCCAGTTCTACTGCTGTCCGGACCATGGCGAATTACATGCTTAAACGGTTCCACACCTACCTGATCAATCCTTCGGAAGGGATGGAAGAACCTCTCCAGGAGATGATGCGTGCTGCCATTACCGAAGCGCAGCGGGCTGTAACCCAGGCTGCCCCAGGGAGTGGCACCACGTTGACTGCCGCCCTGGTGCTGGGGCAGCAAATGACCATCGGTCATGTGGGGGATAGCCGGGCTTACGCCCTCCGCACCGATGGACGCATCGAAGCACTTACCCGGGATCATTCCCTGGTGAAACGTTTGGAGGAACTCGGTCAGATTTCCTCTGAGGAAGCTGCTGCCCACCCGCAGCGGAACGTCCTCTACCGCGCCCTCGGTCAGGGTGAGGTCCTGGAACCGGATATCTTTACCACTCCCTTCCCCCAGCCAGGTTATCTGCTTATTTGCAGCGATGGCTTGTGGAGCGTGCTTCCTGATGATAATATCAGCAGCCTGGTCACCTCCGCCACCAATCTTCAGGATGCCTGCCAAAACCTGATCGAGGCTGCCAACGATGCAGGCGGACCGGATAATATCAGCGCAGTTTTGGTACAATTGATGGGTTAATGACCAGTCAACCCGATTTCTATGAGCTGCTAGGGCTGGGACGCAGTGCTTCCGCGGAAGAAATTCGCGAAGCTTATTTTGCAGCCGCCCGCCGCCTTCATCCTGATAAAAACACTGCCCCTGGAGACACGGAATTCTTCCTGGACGTCCAGGAAGCGTATGAAGTTCTTTCGAATCCCAAGAAACGCGCAAAGTACGACTCTACGTTACCCCCCGAAAAAAAGCCCGAATTTCCTTTGGATCAGCGTGTGTTATTCAGCCGCCATAGCTTGCTCCGTTTGAGTGAGCCACAGCTGATCTATGTTTTGATGGAGTTTTCTCCTCCGGTAAATGCTCAGTCTCCCGCTGCGCCTTCCTTGAATTTATGCCTGGTACTCGACCGCTCCACTTCCATGCAGGGGGCAAACATGGATACGGTCAAGGCGACTGCCATCCAGATCATGCGAAAAATGAAGCCGCAGGACATTTTCTCGGTGGTGGCTTTTAGTGATCGGGCCGAGCAGGTCATCCCCGCCAGCCGCAGCACAGACCTGGCGAAACAGGAAGCGCGCATCCACATGCTGCAGCCTTCTGGTGGGACGGAGATTTTCTCCGGGCTCGAAATGGGGTACAACGAAATTATCCGGAACGTCCGCCATGCGCAGGTGAACCATCTCATTTTACTAACCGACGGGCGCACCTATGGCGATGAAGATAAATGCATGAGCCTTGCCCACCGGGCAGCGGAACAGGGCGTGGGCATTAGCGGTTTGGGCATTGGGTCGGAATGGAATGATAATTTTCTGGATGCACTCGCATCCAGCACCGGGGGCAGCAGTATGTATGTCTCCCGCCCCCAGGAAATCCAACAATCCCTGCTGGACAAATTCAACCAGCTTGGGAGTGCTTACGCTGAGGAAACCCGCATTGATTTTAAGCTCCCGGACCGGGATTGAATTGCGCTATGCTTTTCGGATCCAGCCTGAGGCGGGTGTCCTTTCGTACGAAAGCCCCATGTTGCTGGGACCCGTTGTCCGTCAGACCAGTCTCAAGGTTTTGATGGAATTTGTCGTACAGCCGCTAAATATGCACCAGGATCCCGTAACATTATTTGATGGGAGGATTTCTGTCACCTTGATGAATGAAATAACTCCAGCCCGGCTGATTCCATTGCAATTGGTCCGGCCCGTTGGGGATGAAGCCAGCATGGAAGTCCCCTCCACGGCGATTCTGGAGGCGCTTTCACGCTTAAAACTCTATCGTCTCCAGGAACAGGCCCGCCTGGAGGTCACTGCGGGGGATTATGACCAGGCATCTGAACATCTGCACCGGTTGGCGACGCACCTGCTTTCCCGGGGTGAGCGCAGCCTGGCTCGCACTGCGTTGTTGGAAGCGGAAAATATTCAGCAAAACAAATCCTTTTCACAACAGGGCGGAAAAGAGATAAAATATGGAACACGCGCCCTGTTGACGTCAGGGAGAGGTTCTGAAGACTTATGATTATTTGTCCGAATTGTCAGCATAAGGAAATGAGCGGCGCCATTTATTGCAGTAAATGTGGAGCTCAACTGATCGACATGACCATCGCCACTCATAAAATTCATACTGCTGAGACTCGCCAGGAAGCCCAGCGTGATACAACCCGTACGCAACCTCCCCCGCCTCCTCCGGTGCATTTGCAGTCCTGGATTTCCTTGAATATGATAGAAAGCGGTCAGATCCTGCCTTTGGCTGATCGCACGGAGTTTACCCTCGGACGTTCTGCGGAAGGGCAGCCTATTGTCCCGGACGTGGACTTGTCACCGCACAATGCCTATGCCAACGGTGTTTCCCGTCTTCACGCGGTGTTAAAATTGATACAGGATCACATTGTTATTATGGATTTGGGATCCTCCAACGGTACTTATTTGAACGGGACTCGCTTGCAGCCTTACGTGGAGACTGTTGTTGCTCATGGGGATGTAATTTACCTGGGCAAACTCAAAATCCAAGTGTTGATCGAATAGCAAAGGTCGGTCCGAATGGCCCATACGGTAATCGTACATATTTCCAACGAAGATCCCGTTTGCGGGGAGTTGGAACAACTGCCTCAACCGGGAGATACCATCATTACCATTCACAACCCCCGCCGCCGCGATGGCAAGGATATCCATTATTTATCCAGCGACATTATCACGGTCATCTGGCCTATCAACCAGATTTCGTTCATTGAAGTGATGCCCAGCGAAGGCGAAGAGCGCATCATCGGCTTTGTAAGAGAGTAAACATGGAAGAAGAACCATTAAAACGGCGCAAGATCCTTGTGGTGGATGATGAAGAGCGCATGGTGCGCTTTATCCGCCTGAACCTGGAACACGATGGCTTTGTAGTGATCGAGGCATTTAACGGCAAGCAGGCTCTCCAGCGCCTGCGCGATGCCACCCCGGACCTGATCCTGCTCGGATGTGATGATGCCCGATCTGAATGGATTTGAAGTACTGGAGATGGTTCGCGAGATCAGCAGCTGTTCCGGTAATCATGCTCACCGCCAAGGGCGAGGAGGACGATCGCGTCCACGGCCTGGAAAAGGGAGCCGACGACTACATCACCAAGCCGTTCAGCCCTCGCGAACTGGTCAGTCGCATCAAGGCGGTTTTACGCCGCACAGAGGGAGTCAGCGGAGGCATGCACGGGCTGATCGAAGTTGACGACCGTTTGAAAATCGATTTTGACCGCCGTGAGATCTGGCTCGAAGGCAAAATTGTTAAATTGCGGCCTACTGAGTATCGCCTGCTGTATCATCTTGTACAGAATGCGGGCTGGGTGATTTCCCATGACCAGTTGCTTTCCAAGGTTTGGGGATACGAATACCGCGATGAGCCTCATTATGTTCGTCTTTATATTAATTATCTCCGCCAAAAACTTGAAAAAGATCCCGCTGACCCAAGGTATATTCTCACCGAACGCGGGGTCGGCTATCGCTTCGTCGACTTCCGTCGTGAAAAAGCCGAATAGCGGATTTTTGTCTTGACAGGCGGTCGCCCCCGCCGTATACTCATCCCTAACAATTGAACGGGGAGCCCGTGTTCCGGGCTGAGAGGAGGCCATGAGCCTCGACCCGCAGAACCTGATCCGGATCATACCGGCGGAGGGACTATATCTTTCAAGAGACCATCCTCCCCGGCGAGGATGTTTTTTTTATGCAGCGAGTCGTAATTTTTGTGAATGGACGTATCCCGGACCTTGAACAAGTCCGCACGCTGGTTCGTCCATCAGACCTGATTGTTGCCGCTGATGGTGGTTCCCGTCATGCTCTCGCCCTCGGGCTGGTCCCTTCCCTTGTGATTGGCGACCTGGATTCTATTGAACGATACGGACCGTATCGAATTGGAAGCTGCAGGATCTGAAATCCGGCAATTTCCCCGCGGCAAGGATGAGACGGATTTCGAACTGGTCTTGAACCACGTTGTCTCAGCCGGATATTCAGAAATCCTGGTTGTTGCTGCCCTGGGCAATCGTCTTGACCAGACTCTTGGAAACCTTGCTTTGCTGGCTGCCCCTACCTTGGCAGGATTGGATATTCGGGTGGACGACGGGGAGGAACAAGCCCGGTTTGTTCGCACCGAAGCTCGGGTTGATGGTCAAACCGGAGATGTTGTTTCCCTGGTCCCGTGGGGCAGGACCGGTTACCGGCATTACCACCATCGGGCTGAGGTGGTCGCTCAGGGGTGAGACTCTCCATCCCTTCAAAACCCGCGGGCTCAGCAACGAATTGCTTGGCGACTCGGCCTCCATCTCAATAGAATCGGGATTGCTGCTGGTTGTTCACAGTCATCATTCGTGAACATAAATAATTGGAGGTTCCAATGAAACGAATCCTTTTGGTTGTTATTCTGATAGCCGTGGCATTGTTGTCAGCCTGTTCTCCTGGCGGTCCGGTCACTCTCACGGTCATGACTCATGACTCCTTTGCCGCCAGCCAGTCTGTCATTACTGCCTTCGAGCAGGCCAACAATGTCAAGCTGGTTTTCCTGAAAAGTGGGGATGCCGGAGTTGCCCTCAATAAAGCCATTCTCACCAAAGATGCCCCACTGGCGGATGTGTTCTATGGAGTCGATAACACCTTCCTTTCACGCGCTCTTGCTGCTGGAATTTATGAACCCTACGCTTCTCCGATTCTGGCAAAAATCCCTGCATCTTTCCAGCTCGATCCATCGGACCAGGCCCTGCCTGTGGATTATGGCGATATTTGCATCAATTATGATATCGCATATTTTTCTTCCCATAACCTGCCGGTCCCCGGTTCTCTGGAAGATTTGTTAAAGCCGGAATATAAAAGCCTGCTGGTCGTCGAGAACCCTGCCACCTCCTCCCCGGGTCTTGGTTTCCTGCTCGCTACCATCAAGCATTTTGGTACCCAGGGTTACCTGGATTATTGGACAGCCCTGCGCACGAACGGCGTAGTGGTGGTGGACGGCTGGGAAACCGCATATTATACAAATTTCAGCGGCTCGTCTGGTCATGGTCCGCAACCGCTGGTTGTTTCTTATGCCTCCAGCCCTGCCGCGGAAGTGGTTTATGCCACTTCCCCAATAACCTCTTCTCCCATTGCCTCCATTCTCGGACCCGATACCTGTTTCCGCCAGATCGAGTTCGTCGGCATCCTGAAGGGCACCCGCCACCTTGCCCTGGCGCAGAAATTTGTGGATTTCATGTTGAGCAAGCAGTTCCAGGAAGACATGCCTCTCCAGATGTACGTCTACCCTGTCAACCCTGATGCCAGCCTGCCTCCTGAATTCATTCAATATGCCCAGGTTCCCCAACAGCCCGTCACCATGGATCCATCCGTTATTGCAGCCAATCGCGATCAATGGATTACGGATTGGACTGCAGCCGTTCTCCATTAGAATTTATGGCAGGAAACCATCCGGGCATGCCAGGTTCCACGAGTAATGTCCCTAGTACAAGAACTACCCGGGTTGGTCGGGTAGGCTCATCCTGGTTTAGAGCGGTATTGCCCTGGTTGGGCGCAGCGCTGTTCCTGGGTTTATTCTTTTTCTATCCCCTCGCCCGTATCCTTTGGTTGGGATTAAACCCCGCAGCTCTCAAATCCCTCAACATCTCCTCCCTGTTGCTTGCAGCGCAGTCACTTGGGTTTACTTTTTACCAGGCTATTCTGTCCACCCTTCTCACCCTCGCCCTTGGTTTACCTGCGGCAGTCCTGTTCGCCCGGTTTGATTTCCATGGCAAATCCCTCCTGCGTCTCCTCACCGCCATTCCTTTCATGCTGCCCACGGTGGTTGTGGCGGCAGGGTTTAATGCGCTGCTCGGTCCCAATGGTTGGATCAACCTGGGCTTGAAGAATATATTCCACCTGCAATCCCCTCCAATTTCCATCGTTGGGACCCTTGGGATAATCCTTCTGGCTCACGTTTTTTATAATACAACCATCGTCATACGACTGGTTGGGACAACCCTTTCCCACCTCGACCCGCGCCTTGAGCAGGCTGCTCGCACACTTGGCGCGGATTCATTTCGCACGCTGGGTAGTATCACCTTGCCGCTGCTCCGTCCTTCCATTCTGGCGGCCTCAGTACTCGTCTTTATTTTTGATTTCACCTCCTTTGGTGTGATCCTTTTGCTGGGAGGACCGGGTTTCTCCACGCTGGAAGTTGAGATTTATAAACAGGCAGTGCAGATTTTTAACCTGCCATTGGCAGGGCTGCTTTCCCTGATCCAGTTGCTCTGCACACTCGCTTTTTCAATTATGTACAGCCGCATTGTCAGGCGGAATATCGTCCCCAGCGCACCTCGTCCTGCAGGAGCTAATTTGTACAAGGCTCGGACGGTTCGCCAAAAACTTTTTCTTTCCGGCATGGTCGTATTGTTGCTGGCCCTGTTTCTCCTGCCTGTAATTTCCCTGCCGCTGGCTTCCGTCACCCGGTTGGAGGCCGATCGTGGTGTGCGCGCCCCGATCCAATACGGTCTCACAACCGATTACTATACGGAGTTGTTCGTTAATCGGAACGATTTCATTTTTTATGTGCCGCCCTTTGCTGCGATTGGTAATTCTCTTGGTTATGCAGCTTTTACCGTCATCTTATCCCTGGTCCTTGGTTTCCCGGTTGCTTCTGCCCTGGTTCACCCAGGGCGGCTGAGCAGAGCCCTTGATCCACTCCTGATGCTTCCCCTTGGTGCTTCTGCAGTTACGCTGGGACTGGGGTTCATCATCACGTTTAATCGACCGCCGCTGGCATTCGTCACCTCGCCCCTGATTGTCCCCCTGGCGCATACCCTGATCGCCCTGCCTTTTGTCATCCGCAGTTTACAGCCCGCACTGGCCTCCATTCCAGACCGGCTGCGGCAGGCGGCAGCTTCGCTGGGTGCCTCTCCACGTCGGGTCTGGTTTGCCGTGGATTGGCCTATCGTAAGCCGTGCGACTCTATCTGCGGCAGTGTTTGCCTTCACGGTTTCCTTGGGGGAATTTGGTGCCAGTTCCCTGGTTGTGCGTCCGGAGTATCCCACTTTGCCGATTGCCATTGCCCGATTTTTATCCCAGCCGGGAGGGTTGAATTACGGACAGGCCATGGCGATGGCTACAATATTAATGGTGGTTTGTGGAATAGGCATTATGTTGATCGAACGTTTAAGGCTGCCTGGTGCGGGTGAATTCTGACCGCAACTAAAAATGAGTTGATGATCGCCTTTATGGGTTTGCTTGGAGCACCATGTTGGAATTGATTGATATTCACAAATCATACGAAAATCAGCCTCTCCTCAAAGGGATCTCCGCCTCGGTGTCTTCGGGTGAGACGGTGTGCCT
Source organism: uncultured Chloroflexia bacterium (assembly GCA_963741635.1). Classification (GTDB taxonomy): domain Bacteria; phylum Chloroflexota; class Anaerolineae; order Anaerolineales; family Villigracilaceae; genus UBA877. The sequence continues at coordinate 174,355 of CAVUIO010000012.1, read as the reverse complement.
GCTTGGGCCTTCCGGGAGCGGTAAATCCACCCTATTAAGAATTATCGCTGGGTTGGAAACTCCCGAAAAGGGGCGTGTCTGCTGGGATGGGGAGGATTTAGCACCCGTTCCGGTCCACCTGCGCCGCTTCGGCTTGGTGTTCCAGGACTATGCCCTGTTTCCTCATATGGATGTGACCCGGAATGTCGCCTTTGGCTTGGCGATGCAAAACTTGTCAGGGGTGGAAACCGAAATGCGCGTAGCCGATGCATTGGCAATTGTAAATCTATCCGGCTTTGGTGGGCGCCAGGTGACCGACCTATCAGGTGGCGAGCAGCAGCGCGTGGCCCTGGCGTGTGCCCTGGCTCCCCGGCCGCGCCTTCTCATGTTCGATGAACCCCTGGGGGCCCTGGACCGCAACCTCCGTGAGCAGTTGATGGCGGAATTGCGGCGGATATTGCACGAAACTGGTGTCCCGGCAATTTATGTCACCCATGACCAGGAGGAAGCTTTTACACTGGCAAACCGTGTGATCCTGCTCCACCAGGGTGTGATTGTCCGCAGCGGATCTCCTCAGCAGGTTTGGGACGACCCTGGGTCGGTTTGGGCTGCCCAATTTTTGGATGCGGGCAATGTAATCTCAGGGACGATCCGTCCAGGCGCAACACGTAATGTGGTTGAAACACCTGTGGGTATTTTCGATTTGGATTGTGGGGAAATTCCGGCTCCCGGGGGGGTTGAGCACACTCATTCTCCAGGGGAGAAGGTTGATATATTAATTAGTCGGCGCGGTGTTCTTCAATCCTCTATGGGGAACTTAAGCGGGGAGGTTGTTGATGTAGTGTTTCGCCAGGACGGCTTCAAGGTCACTCTGGCGAATGGTCTGGATTTTTATCTTCCGGAAGCTCCGGCGTTGGGAGAAAAAATCAACTTGATCATTCCCAAGGGTGGGATCAAATGCCTGTCATAAAAACCAAAATTACCGTCATCAAACGAAATCTTGATGGCAGTGTGATGGTGCAGTACCCCGCCCGCTTTTTACGTAGTGGAAAAAATTACGTGCTTTTGGATGCTCGTTTCAACCGTCCGGATGTCCCCATCCTGGATGCCATCCTGAAAAAGAATGATCGGTTCGTCGAAATCTACTACCTGGATCGCTGGTATAACATCTTCGAAGTTCATGATCGAGACGATGATCAGATTAAGGGTTGGTACTGTAATGTGGCGCGACCTGCTGTTTTGGAATCAAGCGACCGGCTTTCTTATGTCGATCTTGCGCTCGACCTTTGGGTTGCTCCCAACCACACCCAGACCGTTCTGGACGAAGACGAGTTCGCCGCTCTCGATCTGGACGCGAACACACGAGTTCGAGCTCGGGAGGCGCTGAAGGAATTGCAAAATATTTTTGCAGAGGGTAAAAACCCTGATCTCTCTTGAAGAGACCAGGGTTTTGATGATTATTTAAAACCCGTTATTACCGGCAGCAGGGAGGAAAAGCCCAGGGATTCGCGGAGGGTCCCAAAAACCGACCACCAGTCCCGCCACCCCAAAACAACAACAGCACACCAGGACGATCACCAGGACAGCGACGATCCAGGGATTGATCTTTTTTGGGGCATCCTCGGGAGCTGGCGGAAGCGGGGCTCCCTTCGACAAGACCATGAATTAGTAAATGGAATTATTCATGAAGGGGAGGCTGATGCCAAGTCCCAGGATCGGTAGGATGACAAAAAAGCATAGCGCGCACAGCCCGCCCACCAGGGATAGGTATCCCAGGATTAAACCGGCTGTGGCCATCCCTTTGCCTGTGATCATGCCTCCGCTCTTGTTGATCTCGCTGTTAGCCATGTGCCCGGTGATCACGGCTACGATCGCGCCCAGGAACGGCAAAATGGATATACCGGCAATCCCGCCGATCAGGCTGATGATCGCCAGGGTGCTGGTGCGCACGACGGGTGGAAGTGGTGTATAAGGTTGGGTCATTTCTATTCTTCTCCTTTTTTAAGTACAAATCTAATCCGCAAATAAATTTGGAATAGCTTTCTCCTCAACTGTTAATAATACAGGTGGTTATTATTGAGGATTTGCTGCCAGGGCAGCAGGGTGATCCCAAGCAGGGGTAGGATTACAAGGATGCAAACCATGCTTACCGCAATAACGATTCCGATCAAAGTCAGGATCCCTTGCAGCACGAAATAAGTTTTAAGGCTTCCCAGGGAACTCAGGAATGAAAACTTATCTCCTGTGAGGCCTGCCGAGTCGATGGACGATCCGGCTTGGAACATTAGTATCCCCATCCAGATCGGCAGCCAGGCGATGATGATACCCACTATAGATAGCGCCTGGAAAATTCCTCCGATAATGGACAGGACTCCCAGGAACTTCAACCAGCCGCGTGCCTGGTAGATGGGCATACTCAGTTCCTGGATCGTGCGGGTATCCTGGGGAACCGCAGCAGGTTGGACAACATTGGGTGCTGAAATTGACATAATTCCTCCAAAAAAAAATTATGAGGCCGCGAGTCTTTCTGCGCTGGGCTCGCCGCCAGAACCACCAGATGATCAATGCAATCCCTACGATCAGCGATCACTCCCACCAGCACCGGGATGACGATTGAAAGAATGGAAACCGCCGTGGCAACGACATCCTCGGCGATGCTGACCGGAACGTTGGCAGTCCCCCCGGTTGTCGCAGTGACCACCGGGCGGATGGCAGCCGATTTTACAACGTGAACCCCTCCGGCTACCAGCAGCCCGCAAATGATGGCGATCAACGGGTGGACATTGGTGAGCACATGGGCGCTGGCGGCAAATATGATCGCCCCTGCTGCCGGGCGGATGCCCGTTTGGATGATGTCGTTGATATGGTTAACAGCCGGGATCTTGTCTGCCAGCATTTCGACGATTAACAGTAAGCCAATGACGATAAGGACCCATGCATTTGCCAGCAAGTCGTAGGGTGGGTTTAGCTTGATCCAATCCGTATAATGTGCGATGACTCCGACCACCATGAGCGGAATGTAGGCATTTAAACCGGCACTGGCTGATAGTCCAAAAGCTGTCATGATACCAAAAAGTGCATCCATGATTCTTTCCTCACCGCTATTTTCCGAGCGGAAAAGCTCCCCACGTTCCGGTCAACCAGAACCGCAATGCGTCGATGGCGGCGATCTGGATCATGGCGATCGTCAACCCGGCCAGCAGCGGAAGCCATAACTGCTGGATTTTTGTAAACCTGCTATCCTGGCCCATGAGCATTACCCACACCATGCCGTATACCATGCTCAGCAGGAGCCATACTCCCAGGGTGCTGATGATCGCCAGCGGGTAAAGCATTATCGGGCTTTCGGTTAGCACCAGCAGGTCCAAGACCAACTGGATCCCCAGCAGCAGGCCGAACCATTTCCAGCCGCTGATGGCTGGTTTTTCCGTGCCGTCACCCCATACTGTCTGGTTGAATGCCGGGAATAGAGCCGCCGCAATTCCAAGCCCCATCCCGCTGCCGGTCAACAGGCGCAGTGTATTGTTGGGCACATACAGGTTGGGTATTTTCGGCAGGATTCCCGGGTGAAATTTGTTTCAGCAGGTAAAGGTAAGAATTTGCCCCGTCGATTCCGAAGGCTCCCACAAATAAGACTAAGCAGGGCGATGATGCTCCAGTGGGGAATTTTCAACCGTTTCCAACCGATAACTGACTGGAAAACCAGCCCGGTTACTGCGCCAAGGTACATTCCCGAGCAGCGTGCGCATAATGGTAATTGGATGCTCCCGATATGGAACGATCTTTCGCTGATCCGGTGACACACCGCATATCCGATGGCGTCCGCTTTTCCAAGTAAACCCGGGGGAGTATTAATGAACCAGCCGATAAAAACCAGGAGGGCAGCCGCGATGACCAGGTACTTCGATCCTGCTCCGATCCGTTTTATTAATGTGTTGGGCATGATTGATCAATTATAGAGTTAATTGGAGCCGGAAAGCAAGCGACTGCATCTTTTGATACTTTTTATACGGAATATAGCTAGAACAGTTTCATTTGCTCGGGGGCTTCGATTGGATCTCCTCCGAGTTCCTCTTCGAATTGCTCCCGACTGAGAGGGATCATTCCAGCTTAACTTTCGCAGTGTCCGAAACTTGACCACCCTCCACGGTTCTGCCAGAGATTTCAAATCGGGGTCACGGTGCCAGCTTGTATGCCAGCAATCCTGCACGCCCACCCGGCACGACAAGGATGCTCAGGTCCTTCGCAAAAGGGTTCTGACGCAGGATTTTTCCGGCCATCGAAGAAGCCAGCAGGTAAAATGCGAAAACCGGTTGGTTCGCTTCCTTCCACAGGATGAGCCGCTGTGGACTTTCCCGGCGTTCTAGGGTATATCCCAACCGCGTCCCAAGCGTGGTCAGGGCTTGTGCCGCAGATTCAAGATCTGCACGGCGGCTGCTGGGTTGATCTTCCTCTCTTAGAACCAGCCGTCCGTCCGTCTCTTCTGTGTAGGAAGAAATGACAGCTCTCAGTAGTCCCAGGGAAGGTGTCATCAGGCCAGGCAATTCGGCGTTGACGGCAGTTTCCAGTTCCCGCATGGTCGTCCCTGGGTATTTGAGTAAATACCGGACAACGATTCCTTCCACCCGGTCCGGCAGTGATTCGGTCCCAGGCTCCCACTCTTCCAATGCCCACAATCCCGTCTCAGGGTTTTTGCCCTCTCCGTGGTGAACGAACCCTGGACCCGCCAGGGCAGCCTGGATGAGGGCGTTGATCTGTGGCAGGGCTTCGCTCCTTAAGCGCAAGGTATGCTCCTCCGCCATGGCCGCCAGTCCGGCCGCATGCAGTTGCAAGTAAGTGACCGGTTCGCCGCGTTCCTTTAGCGTGGCAATCATTGCCTGCATGCACGGCCTCTGCGTCGATTTCTCCAGGTTCTTTTTCGGAAAGGCTGAAAGCGCGCCGCTGCCAGAATGTTTCTATCGGATCGTGACGTGTGCGTATCGCTTGTCCTGACAGGTCGAACCCCGACTCGCTCGTCGCCAGCAGCGCTGCGGTGAGAAAGGAAGGTTCTGGTTCAGGGATGATCGCTAACAACGGTGCATTGAGAGGTAACAGCTCTGATAGGTTCTTTAACGCTCCGTGCAGGGCCTCTGCATGCCAACTCCAATCATAGCGAAGACGGTGCAGTGCGGATTTAAATGTGGCTGCTGCTTCCCGCCCCCACAGCCAGCCAGCCCACAATGCCGAAAGGGTCCAATACGCCTGGTTCGGTCGCGGCACGACGGTAACGACCGCCTTGAGCGGGACATGGTTCAGGTTGGGGGCGAGCTCGCGCATTGGCCCATTGAACAGGCACAACCCGCCTCCTTCACCCGGGTCTTTGGGCCAGTTCACAATTTCCACGGGTGTTCCATCGCTGCTCCATGTCTCCACGCTGCGCTCAAGCGCCCGCCAGATATTTTTCTCAAAAAACCGGGTCGGGATGCTGAGTTGCTTCGGACGCGGGCGTTCCGCTGGATGCGGCCATAATACATTTGCCTCGTCACACGCGGTTAGGGTCAATGCAAAAAGTGCGTTGCAGTGTTCGGATGTCGGAGAAAAACCGTCCAGTTTATTGATGATCGTGATCAGCGCATAAACCGCCCGGGGCAGGTAGCATTTAAGCGCTTCCTCCACATGCGGGCGGTCCGGGTCGCTGAAACCGGTTACCCGCTCCAGAGCCCGGTTGCGGTGCAGGCTGTCTGTGGCAGCCAGGCTGGCAGCCTTGGTCAAATCAGCCGGGGTAGCCGGGTATTCTCCGTCATCCCCACAGGGGCAATGATATATGCGTGCCACCAGGTTCCCGTTTTCCCGCTCCCAGATGAAGGCTTCCGCCGGTACCTGTTGGTGGCATTGGGTGCATTCGGTTAAATAAAGAGATTGGAGGTGGGTCTCCAGCCGTTCATCCCCCTTCCGGGTGGATGATAGTTCAGCAAGTGCTGCTTGCAGATCAGCCTGGGAGGGAGGCCGCGCGGTCGTCTCGAGCATGAAGCGCGTCACCGGATTATTTACCGCCACAAGGACCCTGAACCCCAGCCGTGCCATTTCAAGGTCCGTTCGCGGCGATGCTCCGAACGGGTCCAGCACCCAGTCTCCCGGTCTGAATTGCTGTGCCAGGAATGCGGTAGCGATCCCGTCTATGGCCTGTGGCAGGTAACGTGCCAGGGGCCCGGGTTTTTCCGGTTCAGTACCTGGGAGATAAGCAAATCCGTTCATTAGTTGTAAGTATAAGGAAAAGATTAATAAATGCAACCGGGTTCGACTTTCATTCCCGGATTTCTATTTTGATTTCGTGAGCAGCCAGAGCGCCGGATGATCCGTCGGAATTTGATAAAACAACTTTCCACTTTCCGTCTGGTGGGGAAAACGTGACCTTCCGTCCGTTGAAATTCATTGCTACCAGTACGGATTGCTCCTTCGTGCGGCGAAGGTAAGCCAGTACCCCTGGGGCTGAATCCAATGGATAGAAATCGCCCCGGCACAACGCTGGAACCTCCTTGCGAAGCGCCAGCAATTTTTTTGTAAAGTTAAATAGTGATTTCGAGTCAGCCTGTTGAATTCTGACGTTGCGAGTGGTGAAATCTGGGTGTACTGGCAGCCAGGGTGTCTGCGGTGAAAAGCCGGCAAATGCCGTATTATCCCACTGCATTGGGGCACGGCACCCATCCCGCCCCTTGTAAATGGGCCAGTATTTTTTGCCTGGAGGGTCTAGGATTTCTCTGCGTTTTATGTGGATGTCGCGCATCCCAATCTCTTCACCATAATAAATGAATGGAGTTCCTCGCAGTGTAAGCAGGAGTGCCATCGCAAAAAAAGACTGGGTATCGTCTTCCCCGTGTGAGTAACGGCTGGCGGCCCTGGGCAGGTCGTGGTTACTCATCACCGTCGTTGGCCAGACCGAGGCGGCATTGAGGTTCTCTTCGCGCTTGATGACCTGCTCCATCACCCAGTGCGGGTTCCATGGATAACTCAGGTCGTGGCTGGTGAAATCGAAACTGAATGCCGCATGCAGCCTGTCCGGTCCGCAATAGGAGACGGTCTTTTGGGGAGTGGCGAAGTAGGTTTCACCCACGGCATAACGTTCAGGGAAGGAATCCAGCAGGGTTCGCATTTCGTGCAGGAACGGCATCATTTCCGGCTGGTCGATATCATAAATGTGGCGCTGTCGATCGAAGCCGCGCAGCCCAAATTTGGGCGGGTTATCCGGCAGTTCCGGATGTTTGAAGTATGCGTTGAAGACGTCCAGGCGGAACCCGTCCACGCCTTTCCCAAGCCAGAAGCGGAACACATCCAATTGCGCCTGGCGCACTTCCGGGTTGCGCCAATTTACGTCCGGCTGTTCCTTTGTGAACAGGTGCAGGTAATATTGACCGGTCAGGTTGTCGAATTCCCAGGCTTTCCCGCCGAAGGAAGCTTGCCAGTTGTTTGGGTGGTCCCGCCAAATATACCAGTCCCGCTTAGGGTTCTTCAGGCTGGAGCGGGATTCCTTGAACCAGGGGTGCTGATCGGAGGTATGGTTGAGCACCAGGTCCAGGACGATTCTGATCCCGCGTTGGTGGGCTGCCGCGACCAGCCGGTCGAAATCCGCCAGGCTGCCGAACCGAGGGTCGACGTTCGTGTAATCGCTGACATCGTATCCGAAGTCCTTATCGGGGGTCGGATAAAAAGGCGACAACCAGATGGCATCGATCCCGAGATCGGCAAGATAATCGAGGCGGTCAGTAATGCCTTTTAAATCGCCCAATCCGTCGCTGTTGCTGTCTGCAAATGAGCGGGGATATATTTGATAGATGACGCCGTCACGCCACCAGAGGAAGTCTTTCATAGTCACTCCTGGCTGGAATTGATAAATATATTTTACACGAGGAAGGTTGCTAAAATCTGCGTTTTTTTTCACGAATTTTGGACAAATGTGCTATCATAAAGGGGCTGGGACCGTTTTTTAGCTTGGAGCTTCCTTTTCCGGGTTGTCTTTTTAGGATTTCCCAATGGAATGACCCAATGCGTGGGTTCCTGTTGGTAAAATGGATAGGTCGGAAAGAAATTTATAGGGAATGAGAGGTTCGCTTTTAGCTGTTAGTTCGCGGTGGAAATGGGTTGATTAGTGAGGCACTTTGTAGACCCAGGTAAAGTTTATTTTTCTTAGGGAATGGTTGATGCATGCCTAAATCAGATTTGGTCTTGTTGGCACTCGATGATGAACAAATTCTGCAGCTTTTTGAGCGCGCGCTCACTGCGGTTTCCTATCGCGTTGCCATTGCCCGCGACCGTGCCGCTCTGGGCAAAGCCCTGCAGGAATCTTCTCCCGCGCTGGTGATCCTCAGTCAGAATTTCAACGGTGCTGATGAATTGGAGATTGCTGCGGGTATGCTGGATCGTTTTCCAACCCAGCCGGTACTACTTCTTCTTTTAAAAGATTCCCCTGAGGTTGTAAAGAAAGCCATCAATATCGGGATCAGCGATTGTCTCTACGCCCCGCTCCATATAGAACAGATCGTCAAGACAGTTGAGAACAGCATCAAGCGCGCCGACCGCATCGGAGATTGGACCCGGCGTGAGGTCAAACGCACCACCGCCTCGCTGCAGCACCGTCTGGACGAACTGCAAAAATTCGACACCATTGTGGAACACATCGAAGACGGGGTGATCATCCTTGACGAGCAGTCGAATCTCCTGCTGGTCAACCCGGCCGCACGCCGTGCTTTTGGGCTGTGGAAGGACGAAGATGTGAATGGCAAACGGGTTACTGACGTGCTGCCGCATCCCGACTTGAAGATCCTCCTGAATGAAAGCATCCATAATCCGATGCCGCATAATGAGCTTGCGTTCGAAGACGGGCGTGTCCTTTCGGCTCAATGCACACCGGTTCCCAAAATTGGCATGGCCATTACCATGCAGGATATTACCTACCTCAAGCAAATTGACCGCTTGAAGAATGAGTTTGTTCACACCGTTTCACATGACCTGCGTTCCCCGCTCACGGCCATCCTCGGTTATATCGATCTGTTGGACCGCGTTGGTCCGGTCAACGACCAGCAGCGCGAGTTCATTCATCGCGTCCAGAATAGTGTGCAAAGCATCACTGCCCTGGTCAACGACCTTCTTGAACTGGGTCGGATCGAGGCCGGTTTCGACAGCCAGAAGGAGATCGTTCCCCTGGAGGGGATCATCCGCTTTACCCTCGAAACCTTGGGCGGACAGATTTCCGATAAACGGCTGAATATTCACCTAAATCTGCCTGCGGAAGTCCCGCAGATGCGCGGTAATCCCATCCGTTTACGCCAGATGCTGGATAACCTGGTTGGGAACGCCATCAAATACACCCCGGAAGGCGGGGAGATCACCATTGACGTGGAAGCCCGCAACGACCAGGTCATCTTCCGCATATCCGATACCGGTCCCGGCATTCCTCCCGGTGATCAGCCTCACATTTTCGAGAAATTCTATCGAGCCAGCAATGTTCCCAAGGGGGTCGGGGGCTCCGGTCTGGGTTTGGCGATCGTCAAATCCATTGTGGACAACCACCAGGGTCGCATCTGGGTCGATTCCCTGCTCGGACAGGGTTCAACCTTCACCGTGGTTTTGCCTCTTTATATGCAGGCTACTGCACCACTGGCATAATCTCACTCTTTAGATTAGATGGATCGCAGGGAATATTTCCCTGCGATTTTGTTTTTTACCCACCTGAGGATTTTTTTTGAAAATATTGGGTTAAAACGACCTCCGCAGATGGAGCTATCTGCGGAGGCGTTCGCCAAAGGAGGAGACAGTGGTTTTGCTAGGTTGGAGTTGTGATGCATCCGTCTCCGCCCCAAATAATAGTCTACTCGTTAGAGGAGGGGTAGGGCGGAAAGTCATGTTTAATAGTGATTAACTTCACAATTCAATCTGCTCTCTAAGGAACGAGCGGATCAAGTCCAGGGCTTCTTCGGTTTCCCGGTAACTCCTTACCGAAATGGACGGGTGAGAATTCCCGCTCAGCATCTTCGAAAGTGCCTGTCCCTGCCGGTAAACGCATAGCACCGGCTTGCCAATGCCCAGCGCATAAGCCACCTCGTAACCCACCCCATGCGAGGGTGTGCTAACTTCGGCAACGAGAGCGTCGCAGGCACGGATCCAGGCCGTATCCCGCTCGTACACGTCGCGCGGGCTAACCTCTCCTTCCAGCAATTTGACGCTCGCCTCAGCCAGGTGGGCGGTTGGCACAACGTGACCATCTGCCAGCAGGGCGGCGGTAATGGCCCGGTAGATGGGCTCGAAATCCCGTCCGCCGGTTATGGAACATGCGAAATAAATATTCATGGGTTCCGGGGGAAATTTAAGTTCGAATAAAAGGATCGCGAAAATGCTGGGCAGAGGGGCGCAGGGTTGAAGCTACTTTTCCTCTTCCGGCGGCAGGGGCAGCTTGATGCCTTTCAGCTCTGCTTCGGATCCCGGCAGCTGCCCGCTCAGGCGGGAGAGCGACCTTTCCAGTTTCTCCCCGCGCAAGCTGAAGGTCACATCTCCGCGCGTCCGTTCGATGATGGCACGGATCACGTCGGTTTGCCTGCGCAGCCCGTTGGTGATCGCATCGGGATAATCCATGGTCACCAGGATGGCGAAGATGTCGTCCATGTGTCCCAGCAGCCGCTCGGCTTCGGACGAGTTGTCCTGGCGCAGCATGTCCAGGCAGCGGCGGCGCATTTCACCCACCGATTCGGCCAGCCCGTTCAGGTAGGTGTTGGGCGGCAGGTCCAGTTCCTCCGGGGTGGGCAAGGCTTCATGGCGGATGAGGGCGCAGGTGATGCTGGCTTCTGCAAATTCTTTCAACGAATCCTGGGTGTATCCAGCGAAATAGAAAGCGGGATAATCCGCCAGGTCGGTGCGCAGGGAATCTGCCAGCGTTCGGGCTTCGTCGAGGTGACCCTGCATCACCTGCTCCTCGTCACGGTGCACGGCCCGGATCGAAAGGGCGCAGGCGCGGGTCAGAGCCCTCGCCTGTCCCAGGGCTTTATCCCGGGTGGCTGTCTGGGCATCGAACGTCAGGCGGATTTGTTCGGCGATCTTTTCGAGTTTTTGCATGGGTTTGTCCTGTCTGAAAATGGACGCGGACGAAAGTTGCTGTCCGCGTCCGTTTGGGTTACTTGTTGGGTTCCGTGGGAGGCTCTTTGGGGGGCTCTTTGGGCGGTTCCGGCGGGTGGAATGGTTTGAAGAGGGTATCTGCCAGCGATGCGCCGCCCAGGGGTATATTGACGGTCCCGAAGGTGGCTTCGTAGCGTGCCAGGTTTTCGTTGAGCGCCTGCGCAAACAATTTCAATGCCACCGGGCTCATCACCACCCGGGCGGTCACGGTCGCCTTTGTATCACCGGGCAGCAGCCGGGCAAAATCCAGCACGAACTCGGCCGGGGCATGTGCGATGCGCGCCAGGTTGGCGTAGACTGGCTGCAGGTCCGGCAGGGATGTCGATCTGGAAGGAATTCTGCGGTTTGGGAGGGGGGACAGCCACTTTGGCCTCGCTTCCGGTTAGAACGGGATGTCTTCGCTGTCAGCCGGCAAGCCGCCTTCTTCACCGGCTGGTGCGCCGCCCATCCCGCCGCCTTCCGTCTCGGAGCGGGAGCTCAGGAAGCGCACGGTGCTCGCCGAGACTTCGAAGGAGGCACGCGGGGAGCCGTCCTGCGCCGGTCCAGATACGCGGCCCGCCCGTGGCCGGGTCGGCAGTCAGGCGTCCTTCCACCAGCACTTTCGAACCCTTCTTGAGATATTGGTTGCAGGTTTCAGCCTGTTTACCCCAGGCCGACACGCGGAACCAGATGGTCTCCTTCACCGTTTCGGCGTTATTGTTGGTGTACTGGCGGTTGGTGGCAACTGAAAATGATGTGACCGCCTGCCCGGAGGGAGTGTAACGCATCTCCGGGTCACGGCCTACGTTGCCTGCAATAATGATGGTTTGGTACATGGGGAATCTCCTTTTGAGTGTAGAGGTCCCGCCGTAGCACGGCGGGGACAATGTATTGTTACAATTTTACTTCACATTTCCCAGGTTATGAGCGGGATTTCCATCTCCTGCGGGGTTAACCCGCCGTGATGACCGTAATATCTCTGCTCGTATTTATTCTTTTCATACCACCAGACCGACTCGTACCGATGGGGCAGGATGACCAGGTCGCCTGCCCGTGCTTTGAATTGCGCCGATACCCGTGGACCGAAATAGCCCTCCGCAGCCAGGTCTGCCACTTTGCGCACCTCGGCTTTGCTTTCCAACCGGGTTGCCAGGAACGCCTGGGCTTCGTCCACCATCCCGGGCTTGATGTACAGGAAAAAGTCACGCGCAGAACCTGAGGGGACGATCAACTCTCCCTTGTGGTCCGTCCGCAGGAATTTATCGATCCCCTCGAAGCGGGGGTCTTTGTTAGGTAGATGGTGGTCTGCGGATCCGTCTCGGCCTGCCCGTGGTCGGCAGTCAGCATGAAAAGGATTTTCCTGCGGCTGCCGCGCATCGCCTTCAGGAAGATACTCTCCATCGTCACCAGGAACACCTGGATTTCCGCCTCCGTTTGAGAGGCTTCCGGTCCGTACTCGTGACTGAGCGAATCGATCTTTTCGTTGTAAAGGACGAAGTATTCTTTTACCGTAGTGGGTTTCGCCAGCGCCTGTGACAGGTTGACCAGGCTTCCGCCAGGGTCTTATAGCCGATCGCATTTGCTCCGCGGAAGATCACATCACCAAAAGATGAGGGAGTGTACTCCCGGTGCTGGAAAATTGTGGAGACAATATTGTGCTTGTTGAGCTGCAGGTAAAGGGTGTCCTGCGGCAATAGCCGGCGGGGTTTTGCACCCACCAGCTTGAGCGTATCCCGCTGGGAGGTCCCGCCGAACGAGAACAGCAGCGGTGCAATGATCGCATCCAGCGCAGGTTCGTAGTAGATCCACTCGAAGATCCCGTGTTCGCCCACCGGCATCCCGGTGTGGAGCGTGGTTAGCTGCGCTGCCGTGGTGGATGGAAACTGGGCGATCAGTTTTTCCACCTTTCCCAGACGGGAAGTCTCTTTCAGGAAAGGCGCATCCTGAAAGCGTTCGAAAAAGCGCCAGCCGAAGCCGTCCACCAGGAAGAGCACCACAGCCTCATAATCTTGGGGACCGGTCAACAGGTCGCTGATGCGCCCGGGCAGTCCGGCGAACCCGCCGGTATCGTAGAGAGGTTTGACGAAATCTGCATCCATGCCATCCATTTTACACTCAGCCTGGGAAAGCCACGGATGGAATCGCCTGGAATTTCCCCTGGAAAAATTCCATTCTGTGATTTTGAAACCAAACGCCCGGCTCTCGAAAGGACCGGGCGCAGGGTCGGTAGGGATGCGATTACTTTAGGGCGTAGGTCACGCTGACCGTTACGGTGATATTGCGTCAGCCCGGGCTGGATCGGCACGGAGGCGTTGGGAGCGGAAGCTGCACCGCCGCCGCCCATTCCATACATATAGGGGGTGGGGGAGTTGTCCGAGTAGGTGACGCTCTGGATGGCGCCCAGGGTGACCTTGGCTGTGGCTGCAAGCTCGCCTGCCAGGCTGCTGGCGTTGGCCATCGCCTTGGTGCGTGCCTGGGTCATGGCGGCGGTTTTGTCGGCTACGTCGAAGGTGATGCTGTTGATGTTGTTTGCACCTGCGCCGACCGCCGTATTGAGCAGTGTCCCCAGCTTGCTCAGGTCGCGGACGGTGATGTAGACGGTGTTATCCACCGCATAGGTGGAGCCGGTTGACTGCCCGGTCATTTTATCGTATTGCGCGGAAGTGTATACGCTGAAATTGCTGGTCTGGATATCCTCGGTGGCGATGCCGGCGTTTTTCAGGGCATCCACCAGGGCCTGGGTCTGGGTGTTGTTGTTATTGACCGCAGTGGCGATGACCGGGTCTTCGTTATGCACGCCGACATAAATATAAGCAATATCGGGGGTCAGGTAGACCGTGCCGTTGCCGCTCACGCTCAGGGTGCGCGGCTGGGGAGCCGCTCCGCAGGCGCTCAGCGCCAGGACGAGCACCAGCATGGGGATAATGACGTAAAGGGATTTTCGCATATTCTTCTCCTTGTGAGATAATGGTAACACAGGTTGATGACGGTTATAATCGTCGGAATGTTCCCCGAAAAACCCGGTTTTAGGGAGTTGCCCGGATGGCAAAAGCGCGTATAACTAAGAAACACAAATCGATCCTGTTTTTTGTGGGCCTGTTTCTTTTGCTGGTTGCCCTGGGTCTCTTCGTATTTATTTACGACAAGATCTTATGGGGAGACCCTGATCAGCAGGCTGCGCTCGGCCGCCCGCTGGAGATCATGATCATCCTGGTGGGGCTGGCAATCGACGGGGTGGGCGGCGCTTTCGGCCTCTACCGGATGTGGAACGGGCAGCCCAAATCCTTCATTTACGATGTGGGCCTGCGCCTGCTGATTACCGGCTTCCTGATCGCCTTTATTGCAGCAATGGCGGACTACCTGGGGGTGGGTGGCCACCACCTGCTACCTTATTTCGGACCCCTGCAGGCTGCCGGGGTATACCTGGGGGAAGTGGTCATCGCCGCCGGTTTCCTGATGATGTTCCCATATCGCAACCCTAATTCGTGATAATGAGGTATCATTACCCTCCTGATTGGTAGCGTGAATACGGCATGGTTTCGCTGCCTGTTATCCGAGAAAAGTCAAGTAATGGTAGAATGAGACGACAGATTCATTTTTTCCATCCTCCTGGCATCATAATCAAAAAAATTTTCAAAAGAAAGGAGTAATTATGTTTGGAATACAACCCATTCATATACTCATCATCATCGTTGTGGCTCTGCTGATATTTGGACCCAAGAAACTGCCTGAAATGGGACGCAGCATCGGCAAGGCATTCACCGAATTCCGCAAGGGCACCAGCGAGATTACGGATTCGTTCCGTGAAGGGGCGGGCATGACGGCGAATACCGGCGTGGCGAATACCATCGCTCCGCCTACTGCTTCCATTGCCGCGCCTGCACCTATGCCCGGGAGCTCCATCCCGGCTCCGACGACGTTCGCGCCAGCCGCCTCCGCGCCGACCGGGAATTTTTGCATCCAGTGCGGAGCCCCGAATGCACCCGAGGCCGGTTTCTGCAACCAGTGCGGCACCAAGCTTCCGGTCAAGACTGCCTGACCGCACCAATCATATCGAAATGCTGCAGGTTTTATCGGTAATTGAAATTCGAGGTTGATTCGTCGTATGCCTGAAAGAGAAATGCACCTGCTCGACCACCTGGAGGAACTGCGCCGCCGGATTCTGATATCGGCTGTGGCAATCCTGGTCATAGGCGGCGTGGCGCTGATCTTCTCGAACACCCTGCTGAAGATCCTGTTGGCCCCCGCCGGCGGCATCAAGTTGAACGCCTTTGGCTTGATGGACGGCTTCATGATCAAGTTCCGCATTGCCATGTACATCGGCATCGCGGCTGCCTTCCCGATCTGGGGGTTCGAACTTTATCAATTCATCGTCCCGGGATTGAAGGATAAGGAACGCAAGGCGCTCTTCCCCGGGCTGCTGATGTCCTCCTGCCTGTTCGTGCTGGGCATGGTCTTCGGGTACTACCTGCTGGGCGAGATGATCCGGGTGATGGTTGCCATTTTCCCACCGGAAGTGACCTTCCTGCCCGCGGCGGATGCTTACGTCTCGTTCGTGATCTTCTTCCTGGTGGCATGCGGGGTGGCTTTCCAGCTGCCGGTGGTGCTGACCATCCTGGTCCAGCTGCGCATCCTTACGGCAACCACTCTCAGGAAGCAGCGCAAGATCGCTTACTTCGCCCTGTTCGTCTTTGCCGAAATCGTCACCCCGGTCAGCGACCCGATCGTCGCGCCCATGGCAGTGATGGTGCCCATGCTGCTGCTCTACGAGGGCAGCATCCTGATCGCCCGCCGGATCGAAGCCGGGCGTTTGAAAGCCGCCAAATCCAACCCGGAGATCGTCGGTTGAAACAATCGATCCCTTCCAGGGTCGTTAATTTGAAAAGGAGTTTGACATGCCGTTCGGAATTCAACCCATCCATATCATCATCATCATCGTCGTGGCGTTCCTGATCTTTGGAGCCAGCCGGCTGCCCGAGATCGGGCGCAGCCTCGGCAGATCGATCACCGAGTTCAAAAAGGGGACGAAAGAGGCTGCTGAGGGGTTCAAGGAAGAGGTCGGAAAACCCGGCGGCGCGCCGGCTCCCCAGGTGGCAGCACCAACCGTCCCGCCGCCCTCGCCCTACGTACAGACTGCGGCTCCCGTCCAGGGTCCCGTCACGGCAGGGCTCCCAACCGGGAACTTCTGCATCAAGTGCGGCGCCCCCAACCTGGCGGATGCCCGCTTCTGCAATTCCTGCGGGACGAAGCTGCCCGAAAAGGTCGCGTAACTGCCCGGGCGACCACAAAGGTCGCCCTGATCGATTGATGATCTCGCCCCATGCTGGCGGGAATTTGTGATATGGTGATATCAGATTTACAAGTTTAGAATTCCTGCTCCCGCCGCCGATTACAGGCGGCGGATTGCTTTAATACAGCCTTATTGTTCCTGCTGCAATCCCTCGAGGAGCATCCCCACGGACAATCCCATCTTTCAAATGTGTTTGACATCGTTATGTGTTCGCCCGTAATGGTGACCGACTTTGCTTCGACAGCTCACCCCCAGGTGGATGCTCCGAGGTGTCGTCGAAGCGGTCCGGGTCGGCTCGATGCCGAAAAAATAAATCTATCCTGGGCTGGTTGGCGCCGGGCTTTCTTGAGCCCGATGCGGTGACCGACGACTTGATGCCGTTGGTCACCGTGAAACAAAGCCATCTTGCCACATTTGCACGCGAGAACGAGTACAAACGAATGAGAGGATTTAAGCATCTTTTTTTAGATCATGAGCCTGTGAAACATTTTGATTCAGAATGACCCTCGACGCTGCATCCCCAAGGGATCCCCTCGGTACCCTTTGGGGACGACGTGTTAGGCGATGGCGTTGACGACTGCACTTCACCCCACGGAGTGCGGTGCAAATGTGTGATTGATAGCGGCTGCTAATCACTTCAGCAATATAATTGTTAAGGTACGGTGGCAGAGCAAGGCATCTCATCAAAGGAAAGCTGCCACGATAATAATAGAACAAATATTCTGGGAAGTCAATAGCCAACATGGAAGGAATCCACAACAAAGAATGAAAATATTCGATTTTAAGATCAGGGAAATTTTTAATATAGGATTTATAGATTTTCCTCATCCTGGTCCCAAATGGAGGGATTGGAGAAGATGTAGAAGGCAATCCGTTCATAATCTGGATTATCTCGAATAATATGTTCGTGGTAATTACGCTGCCAAATATTGGAGGTATTCAGTTCTCGTCCGGCGCGACGGGTGACGGAAGATTTGATGGAAGCAACAATTGAACCGATGGACCCAGGGGTGAAACCGTGGGGGGAAAAATTGGGTTTGCCATGCAGGGGCGACGATAAGGATAAGGGTAGGGGCGAGACGCGTCTCGCCCCTACGGTTGGAAGATCAATCCAAATAATGCCGTGGATGTGGTTTGGCATGATGACAAATTCATCCTCATTTAATCGAATTCCGGTTCGGATTTGGGCAGATCGAAACCATTCTTCATGGATGATATTACCCAGAGAATTAATAAACATCTCTCCATTAAAAACACCACCAAATATATTTTCCCGATGAAATGAGACGATGGTAATAAAGTAACCACCAACCTGGGAATAATCGAAATCCTTGAGGCGGACGGATTTGCGGTAATGTATCGATGGTTCGGATTTCATGGAGATTTTGGTCGAAGGAAATAATCAGATTAATTCGCAAGGATATGCAGAGCGACAATGACCAGGATGACAAAGGCAGCCAGAGTTTCTGCGGCGATCACAATGGTCGCACCATTCCAGAGGGGTGCCTGATATTGGTTTGGATCAATCCGGTTCCAAACCAGGGAGGCAATTCCGATTACTAACGAGACCAAAGGCAAGGTGACGAGCAGGACCCATAGAGTCCATCCTTTACCCGTGTACCAGTCGACGATAATCTGGGCGGTACGAGCCGGTTCGAATTGCACCGGCTGGAAGGCGCGTACGCCAACCGCGGCGAGGAACAGCATGGCGGGAAGGATGAGGACAAGTTCAATGATAGAGATGATGCGAATGCGAGACATATGATTTCATCTTGGCGGACACTGTCCGCCCTTGCACCATTATACGAATATATTTGCATTCCCATGTTGTATAATCCCCTCAAAGACTTATCAATTTCTCCGTCCTTCACTCCCGGTCACCTCGCCGGGTGCAATTTGTTTCCAGCAGGGTATTCAGCCTGGGAACTTCTCGACCCTCTTTATTCCAAGTGAAAGGGTAGGGCATGCCAAAGGATAAAAGAAAGGATAAACGGCGGAAATTCGGTTATTACATGCGGGTCACCGACGACACCACGCACGAGGTTGTCGGGTACCTTTCGGATGTCAGCCCGCGCGGCTTTAAACTCGAGTGCCGGACGCCCCTGGTGGTTAAAAAAGAATATACCCTGCGACTTGAGATGACGTATGAGCTGGCAGACCAGCCGTATATTTCGCTTGAAGCCCGGGCATTATGGAGCCAACCCGATCCGATCACCCCGAATGAGTATATCGAAGGTTTCAAGATCGTACGCATTTCTGCCAGTGACGAAGTGATATTTCAGCGCATCGTTGAAAAGTACAGCAAGCCTGAAGGCACTGTTTGAAATGACGATCATTGAAGCCGGGCAGGTTGCTGTTGCCGGATTAGAACGTCGTTTACTTCAAATCCGTCCCTATGGGATACCAGGGATATTTTGGAGATTCCCATGCCATTAAATCCCCGAATTGACTCATCCATTTCCCCATTCTTCACCCCAAAAGGGGTGGTGGTCGTCGGCGCATCGGCCGACCCATCCAAGCTGGGCTGGTTCATTGCCCGCAACCTCACCCGCAGCGGCTACCCGGGGGCGGTCCATTTCGTCAACCTGAAAGGCGGGGAACTATTCGGGCACCCCATATACCGCAGCCTGGCCGAGGTGCCCGACCCGGTTGACCTGGCGGTGCTGATCGTCCCGGCACCTGCCGTCCCCGCCTCACTGGAAGAAGCGGCGCAGCGCGGCATCAAATCCGCCATCATCTCTTCAGGAGGGTTCAAGGAAGCCGGTGCCGAGGGGGCGGCGCTCGAAGCCCAATGCCTCGAGATCGCCCGGAAAAATGCCATGCGCCTGGTGGGTCCCAACTGCATCGGTTTCATCGACAACCATCTGCCACTGGATACCTCGTTCATTTCGCAGCCTCCACCGCCGGTCGGCGACCTGGCTTTCATCTCGCAATCCGGGGCGGTGTGCGGCGTGGTCATCGACTGGTCGCAGGGGCAGGGCTTTGGCTTCTCGCGCCTGCTCAGCCTGGGCAACGAGGCGGATGTGACCGAGACCGACGTGCTGCCCTTCGTGACCGCTGACGAAAATACGCGCGTGCTCACCTTCTACATCGAAAGCATCCGCGACGGGCAGCGCTTCGTCGAAGAAGCCTCCAAAGCATCGAGGCGAAAGCCGCTGGTGGCGATGAAGGTGGGGCGCTCCCTCATGGGTCAGCGGGCGGCTGCCTCGCACACCGGTGCCCTGGCCGGATCCGATTCCGCCTACCAGGCCGCTTTCCGCAGGGCCGGGGTGCAGCAGGCAGGCACCATCGAGGAAATGTTCGACTGGGCCCTGGCCCTCTCGCAGTGTCCCCTGCCGCGCGGGCCGCCGCCTCGCCATCCTGACCAACGCCGGCGGTCCCGGAGTCATTGCGACCGACGCCGCAGCCGCGCAGGGGCTTACCCTGGCAGAACTTTCCCCCGCCACGCTTGACTGGCCTGGCTGCCTTGCTCCCCTCCGCCGCCAGCCTGCACAACCCGGTGGACATCCTGGGCGGCGCCACCAGCCACATGTACGCCGGCTGCCTGCGCCTGCTGCTGGACGACCCGGGTGTGGATGCCGCGCTGGTCATCATCCCGCCCCCGCCGGTCGAAACCGCCGAAGCGGACGCTGAAGCGGTCATCCCGCTCATCCAGTCAGCCTCCAAGCCAGTCGTGATCGCATTAATGGGTGGTGACACGCTGGCCCGCGCCGCTGAACTATTCAAACTGGCCCGCATCCCCGCCTATCGTTTCGGGGAACGAGCGGTCTCCGCAATAGCTGCCCTTGCCCGCCGGGCGGAATTTTTGGACAAGCCGGATGAACAGTCGGCTGCCTGGCCGGACATTGAACCCACTCTTGCCCGTTCCATCCTGGTACAGGCACCTTCCGGTACCTTCCTGGACCCGCTGGCTGCGGACCGTTTAATGGCCGCCTACAAGATCCCCAGCGCACCCGTCAAGCTGGCACGCACGGAGACCGAAGCCGCCGTCATCGCCGCACAATTGGGATTCCCGGTGGTACTGAAGATCGCTTCGCCCGATATTCCCCACAAATCCGATGTGGGCGGGGTCTACCTGAATGCGAAGGATGCCGATGAAACCCGCTTCGGGTTCTGCACCGTGATCGGGAACGCCGGGCGCCTCCAGCCCGACGCCCGCATCGACGGCGTACAGGTGCAGCGCATGGTCCCTGCCGGGCAGGAGGTCATTTTAGGGGTGAAGCGTGACGCGCAATTCGGTCCGCTGGTGATGTTCGGTTCGGGAGGGGTGGAAGTGGAAGGTTTGAAGGACGTGGCTTTTGCCCTGGCCCCCCTGCTGCCTTCTGAGGCCGCGGGGTTGCTGCAGCGCACCTGGGCCGGGCGCAAGCTGGACGGGTTCCGCGGTATCCCCCCTGCCGACAAAGCGGCGCTGCTGGAGGTGATGGGGCGGCTCGCGCAGCTCGCATTCGACCTGCCTGAAATTGCCGAGATCGAGATCAACCCTCTGCGCGTGCTGGCTCCCGGTGAAGGTGCGGTATCTTTGGATGTACGGGTAAAGCTTGGGTAGTATTTAATTTGTAGCAGCTAATTCGTCAGGGCGAACGGGAATCCTGCCAGATCAGTCTCTTATTCCCGCTCGCCTGGAAGAAATCGGGACACTTGCCGTCACCCTGCCCTGTTAAACCGCCGTCGGGTGCACAGATCGTTTTCCCGGCAGCGTCGTAAAGCATGCTGAACTGGTCGCAGCACTGAGCAGGCACAAAATAAACGCTTTGCCCCTGGTACTGGTACTCCCAGATGGACTGCGGCGGGTTCCCAACCGGCTGCTTTTCGTAAGAGGCAATCAAGTGATTTACCCACCCGGGATAAATCTCTGCAGGATTGGGTGCAGCCGACAGGGATGAACAGCAGGAGGGCCACCAGGAACAGGGAGAATTTTTTCATTTTTCAGGCAGGTAATCCTGGCGGACGGGTGAGAAAACCTCGACCGCGACCGTCTCCTCCAGGGCTTCCGCCCCGTGGATCACGCCGCCTTTGAAGCTCCAGCTGCAGCCCGGGGTGACGATGCTCTCGCCCTCGTCGCCGAAGAAGCGCAGCGACCCTTTGACCAGGTATCCGGTCTGCTCGTGCGGGTGCTGGTGAGGAGGGATCTGCGCCCCTTTGACGAATTTGAATTCGCAAAGCAGCGACTTCTCCCCATAAGCCAGCGGTTTCATGAAAACGCCGGGGACGAGTTCCTTGTAATTGGATGGGTCGGGTTTGTACTGCATGGGATATTCCTTCCTTTAGGTTTGCATGGTGATACCTGATATTATACGGCAGCCGGATATAAAAAGAGGTGACACCGGAGCGCTCACCGGGTGTTATAGAAAGCAGTTGTGGCATCATATATAAATTAAGGGAATGTGATATTCCCGGAGGAGAATGGTAATAACGAATTTAGGCCCCTATTTGCTGTGGTTTTGGAGCGCATATATCCTGGTGACCCTGGTGGGGATCGGTCACACCATTTTCAATTGGAAGGTCTTGAAAATGGAGATCAAGGTCGGGAAGGTCACCAGCATGTACGACATCGTCCCTTATGCCAAGACCGTCCCATTCCACGCGTTGTATAACATTATCATCTGGCCCATTTTCTCGTACCTGTACCTGGTCCAACTGCACCCCGCGAACCTTTGGAAGGAAGCGCTCATCCTGGGCGCCGGCTGGACGTTGATCTGCATCATTTTCGACCTGCTCGGCTGGGTGATCATCAAGCACCCCTGGAGCATGACCTTTAAGGAAATGTACATCGACTACCAGCCCTGGATCACATTGATCTATATTTCCATCTTTGTCAGCCCGCTGGTGGCTGCGCTTTTGATCTAGAACGATTTTGAAAAAATATTCCGATATTACCCGATGTTGGCGGATGAAAAAACGATTACCGGGGGGCGGTCGACCACCTGATCTTCCAGCCTTGGATATAAAAGAGACGCCGCTTCCGCAAGCGGCGTCTCCTAATTTATTATGGAAGTTCCGGCTGATATTTCTCTGCAAACAGGGCTGGCTGACCTCCGGTGTGCCAGAATAGCACAGTCTCGTCCTTTTTGAAGAACCCCTTGCGGATCAGGTCCAGCAGACCTGCGGCGGCGCGGCCGGTATAGACCGGGTCGAGCAGGAGACCCTCGTATTTCGCGAACAAAGAGATCGCCTCGCGCTCCGCCCCGGTCAGTACCCCGTAACCGGGAGCTGCATATTCGTCGTTGACCAGGATACCGGATGGCGCAAACTCGATGCGTTTTCCCATCCGTTCGCTGGCAGCGGCAGCCAGTTTTGCCACCCGCTCCGTCAGGACACGCTGCGGCTCATCGATGCTGATGCCCAGCAGCTTGCCCTTGTAACCGAACAAACGGGCGCCAAGCACCATCCCAGCCTGCGTGCCGCCGGATGAGGAGGCAAAGACGATCCAGTCTGCGGCGGTCTTCTGCCCGATGAATTCCTGCATGGCGTAAGCATAACCCAGTGCCCCGGTGGGGCTCGACCCGCCGTATGGGACAAGGTAGGGCTTCCTGCCCAGGGCGGCGGTTTGCTCGAAGGTTTCCTGCAGCAGGGCGTCGCGCCGGGATTTCTCCGCCCAGATGATCTTCGCCCCGAACAACTTATCGAGGAGAAGGTTGGCACTGGCTTGCTCCGGCGGCTCTCCCACCAGCACGAGTATGCAGTCCAGCCCATATTTGGCGGCGGCAGCCGCGGTCTGGCGGCAGTGGTTGGATTGCAGCGCCCCGGCTGAAAGCAGCGTGTCCGCCCCCTGGTCCTGCGCTTCGGCTACCAAAAATTCCAGCTTGCGGGTTTTATTGCCGCCAAACGCAAGCCCGGTCTGGTCGTCCCGTTTCACCAGCAGGCGGGGCCCGCCCAGGAATTCTGTAAGACGTGGCAAGGGTTCAATGGGGGTGGGCAGATGGGCAAAATGCAGGCGTGGGATCATATAAAGTCCTGTTTTCTGTAAAGAAGAGAATGACACGAAGTGGCAATAACTTCGTTTTCGTCCCAGACAATTAAATTTCGGCAATGCCTTGCTTGGTTTTAGCTTTCCCGCGCATGCGCATGATATCCATGATACGCGGCAGCACCCGGGTGTAGATTTTATAAAGCAGCGGGTTGGGGGTGAAATCCCAGGCCCCGATGGTGCGGGAGACAACTCCGCCCAGACCTTCCTTGAAACGGAAGACGCCCCACAGCCGGTCGCTCTCGTCGAAAACATCCGGCGCACCCCACAGGTTATATGTCCTGCAGCCGAGAGATTTCGCCCGGCGCATGGCTTCCCACTGGAGCAGGTAATTCGGCATCTTCTCGCGGTGAGTCTCGCGTGACATCCCGAAGAGGTAGGTCGCTTGACCGGCAAAATAAAACATCGAGACGGCAGCCACCACTTCGTCCCCCACTTCAGCGATCAGCGGCTCCGAGAACGGCTGCGGGCTGCCAGGTGAGATTGAAGGCTTCATAAAGGTTTGCCAGACGGTCTGGTAGTAGCCTTCCTCGCGGATCAAAAACCCGTCCCGCACCGAGGTCTCCGCATACATGCGGTACATCAGCGGCAGGTCAGCCTCCGTCCCAACCCGCACGGTCACGCCCTTCTTTTGCGCAAGGCGCAGGTTGTAACGCGTCTTTTGTTTCATGCGGCTTAGCAGCGCCTCTTCCGGCGGGGTCAGGTCGATGAGCACCGTATTGCGGAACTGGATCTGGTCCTGCGAAAATCTCCACCGGCGTGAACCGAGGTCTTTTCCCACCGCTTTCCCGTCTTCAAACTCGAGCGACCCCTCTGCCCCCGGCACGCCGCTCCCCAGCACCACGTCCGGGTCCAGCTTGATAAAGATTGCGCCCTGCTTTTTTGCGAGGGCGCATAAATCATCCAGCACCCGTTGCCGCAGGCTGGCATCCGCCCAGTTCATGAGCGGACCTTTCGGGATGTAGAGCACGCACATATTTTTTGCAAACCCGCCGCACAGGCAGGCTGCGCTTCAAAACCATGGCAGCCGCGACCGGCTTCCCCATTTCATCCTGCCAAAAAAAAGGCAGCGCCTGCCAGCCGTATTTGGATTTCACCTGCGACCATTCCCAGGTCTGCAGGAGGTGGGCGAGGGGCAGGGAAGCGGCGAGTTCGTTCCAGGATGCGGGGGTTCCGGTGTAGGGGATCATGAGTTCAGTCCGCGCCGGAAGCCGGGAAGCGCCACTGGTAGAGCTTGTAAAGAAATGGATTGTAGATGCGGTCCATGGTCGGAATGGCATGCCTGATCACGCCGCCGAAACCGCGCTTGAAACGATAGACCCCCCAAAGACCGTCTTCGCGCGCTTCCGCGTCGTCTTCAACGACATCCACAGCTTCGTCGGGGATGCCCCACATATCGTATTCTTCACACCCCTGGGCATGAGCCCAGCGGATGGCTTCCCACTGGAGAGGATAGGTTGCCTTGCGGTTGCGCTCCACATCTGATGAGGCGCCGTAGAAATAGTAAGCCTGCTTTGAGCGGGCGAAGACCATCAGGCAGGCAAGGGTGCAACCCTGGTAATCCGCCACGAATAACTCGCACATCCCCCTGGGATGAAAAAGCTCGTATGCGCGCCGATAATATTCCTTTGAATGGACGTGGAACTGCTCGCGCTGCCCGGTCACGGTCATGACGTTGTAGAACGTTTCCAGGTCGTCCGTGGGATGGACAACCACTTCTTTACGACCTGCCAACCGGATGTTATAGCGGGTCTTGGGCTTCATGCGGTTGAAGATGTCCTCTTCACTGCCGTGCAAGTCAATGACCAGGGTGTTGCGTGGTTGGATGTGCTGCTGGCTGGGGAAAAATGCTTGCTGGCTGTAAATGGAGATCTGACTTTGTTCCTCCCAGCCGTTCGGTTCGATCTTCAAAAAAACGGCACGGCGCAGGCGGCAGGCGTCGTCCAGGGCAGACCAGAAACCCGGAGCTGGGGAGGGATCCGGTTACCGGTCCCTTGGGGAGGTAGGCAAGCGTAAATCCCAAAGGCAGGCGGCGGAAAAGAATTTGAGCACCGGTTTCCCCCTCAAGGAGATAGACTGCCTGCCACCCGAACGCGGATTTCAACTGCCCCCACTCTCCCGATTGCAGCAGGTGTGCGTCCGGGTGGTCGGACAAGGAAGGCATTCCATTCGGCAAGGCTGATCTCGGGCACGAGTTAGGCTCCTGAGATCAGGCGGGGGAGTTCAATTCCAGCGGCGGTTTCGCCCGGACACTTCCCTCCGGGATCGTCTCATCCAGCAGGGCAATGATGGCGGAAGTCTCATTCTCCACCGACAGGTGATTGAGTTCATCTATGGTGCGGGATAAGCCGGAGCGGGATGTTGGACTCTTCCGCCTCAACCCGGAAGATATCGGGGTGGGCGGTTTTCTGGTACTCGGTTCCTTCCTCCCACAGGTCTTCACTCAATTTCTCGCCGGGACGGATGCCGGTAAAGACTATTTCAATATCCTTCCCCGGTTCAAGACCCGAAAGGCGGATAAGGTCTTCGGCAAGATCGAGGATGCGCACCTGTTGTCCCATGTTGAGAAGGAAGACTTCGCCTCCCTGGCCCATGGCGGAGGCCTGCAGAACCAGGTAAACAGCCTCGGGGATGGTCATAAAGTAACGCTTCATTTCCGGATGCGTGATCGTTATCGGTCCGCCGTGGGCTATCTGGCGCTTGAAGAGCGGGACGACACTGCCGCGGCTGCCAAGTACGTTCCCGAACCGGACCACGGAGAAGGCTTTCCCGGTGCGGTGGGCAGCTTCGAGAACGATCATTTCAGCCATACGCTTGGTGGCGCCCATCACGTTTGCCGGGCGGACGGCTTTATCGGTGGAAATCAGCACCAGGCGCTCGGTGTCAGCTGCGGCGGCTGCCTGGCAAACATTGCGGGTCCCAATCACATTGTTGGAAATGGCTTCTTCGATATTGCTTTCCATCAATGGGACGTGTTTATGCGCCGCCGTGTGGAAAACCACCTGGGGGTGATAACTGTTGAAAATGCTGGATAACCTGGGCACATCGCGGATATCTGCGATCACGGGCTGGATCGGCAGGGAGGGGAAGTTCTCCTGCAACTCAAGCATGGCTTCGAAGATACTGTTTTCCCCGTGACCCAGCAGGATGAGCGCCTGCGGACCCCAGCGGGCAATCTGGCGGCAAATTTCGCGCCCGATCGAGCCGCCAGCCCCCGTGACGAGGATGCGCTTTCCGGTGAGGGCTGCCCCGATCAATTCATTCTGGATCTGGGCCGGTTCCCGCCGCAACAGGTCGGTAATATCTACTTCGCGCAAACGGTTTACGCTTACCTTTCCGCCGATCAATTCGTACAAACCGGGCATCGTACGGAAGGGAACCCCTTTCAACCGGCAAATATCCGTAACCATGCGGATAATTTTTCCCCCCGTGCTGGGAATGGCAATGATCACCTCGTCGACTGGACGGTTATTCAAAGCACGCCCGAGGTCATTCAGTTTTCCGATCACCGGCACGCCGTGGATTTGATGTTTAAGTTTTGCCGGATCATCGTCCAGGTAACCGATCGGGTGCAACCCAAGCTGCGGGTTGCGCTGCATCTCGCGCACGACCAATGCACCGGCATCCCCTGCGCCGATCACCAGGACCTTGCTGGCTTTGCGGGCATGCGGTTTGGCGTTGGCTGAACGTGTTTCAGAGATCAACCGCAAAGAGAAGCGGAAACCGCCGACTCCTGTGAGAGAGAGCAGGAAGTCAATGGGGAGGACCATAGCGAGGGAAATTAAGCAGGCGGGTGATAAGCAAGGTCAACATGATGGCTGAAAATGCTATCGAAGCCGCGGTCACCGCCATTACGATCAACAATAGTTCGTTGATACTGGCATACGCCCACAACCGGCGATATAAACCGAAGAAATAATAGATGGTTAACTTAACTACCAGGCTGATACCGACCATCCAATAAACAGCGACAATGTATGCATAGAAATTCACATCGAGCCGGAGAGCAAAAGCCCCCACCACCGATGCGATGGTCAGGAAAATATCAAACAGAATGAGATAGCGGTTGCGAATTTGAACTTGAGGACTTAATTTCATTGACTGGTCATCCATTCCACGGTTTGCGCCAGGCCGTTTGCCAGGCTAGTTTCCGCCCGGAATCCCAGGGCGGCTGCCGCCTTTTTGGTGCTGCCAACCGAACGATAAATATCCCCGGGACGCGCAGCCTCAAAACGGACCTGGGGAGGGTGCGGAACGAGTTCGCTCAGTTCTTCCAGCAAGTCGATCATGCTGGTCTCATGCCCGGTGCATACGTTAAAGGATTCTCCCGCAGTGTCCGAACCTGCAGCCAGCAGGTTGGCATGCACCACATCCTTGACGAAAATAAAATCGCGACTCTGTTTTCCGTCACCGAAAATGGTGATCGGCTCGCCTGCCGCCAGTTGACGGACAAAAATGGGGATGGCGGCCGCGTAATCGGAATCGGGACGCTGGCGGGGTCCATAGACGTTATAGTAGCGCAGGGAGGTGACAGGCAGACCCATGACTTTCGTATATAAATGGGCGTAAAGTTCGTTCACTTGCTTGGAAACCGCATAAGGGGATAGAGGTTGAAGAGGGGTTTCCTCCGTGGTTGGGAATACATCCGTGTCACCATAAACCGCGGTGCTGGAGGAAATTACGACCTTGCGTGCGCCGGCGAGGCGGGCGGCTTCGAGAAGGGAAAATGTCCCGCCCACGTTTACTGCGAAACAGGCCTCCGGGTCCGCCATGGATTGCGGCACGGAAATGAATGCCGCCAGGTGGAAGATTTGTTCCATATCCTGGACGGCAGCCTTGACCGTTTCGGTATTTCGAAGGTCCCCTTCCAGTACTTCGACCTTTCCCTGGAAAAGCTCCACATTTTTTCGAGTGCCGGTGGAAAAATTATCCAACACCCTTACGGTATGTCCCTGGTGAAGGAGTTCTTCCACGATGTGTGAGCCAATGAAGCCAGCTCCTCCGGTAACAAGAGTCCGCATGCGCTATCGACCTCTAAATGTGAAAACCTGGGTAAATGTTCGAAAGAGGATCAGCATATCGGTCAGCATACTGCGGTGCTTGATGTAGTAAAGATCAAATTCGAGTTTGATGATGGTTTCAGCGGTCGTTGCGGTATACCCGTAGTTTACCTGTGCCCACCCGGTAATGCCGGGTTTAACCAGCAGCCTGGCGCGGTAGAATGGGATTTCCTTCAGGTACGTGGTGATCAATTCAGGTCGTTCCGCGCGCGGTCCCACAACGCTCATTTCGCCGATCAGGACATTCCAGAACTGCGGCAATTCGTCGATGTGGGTACGTCGCAGGAACATGCCGAACCGGGTGACGCGCGCATCGTTCTCCTCGGCATAAACAGCCTTGCCATCTTTTTCTGCATTCTGGACCATCGTCCGAAATTTGTACATGGTATACGGCCGGCTGCCTTTGCCCGAACGCACCTGTTTATATAAGATGGGGAATCCGCTTTCAAAGACAATGATGAGGGCAGTGACAGGGGTCAGCAGGATGCAAATAATCAAACCGACAATGGCAACGATGATATCTATTAATCGCTTGGCCAATTCAAAAAATCCGCTAACGCGTGCCTCGTCGACAAAGGACCGGATAAGCCAGTCTGATTCCAGGTGATGGACGGGGACCCGTCCCAATAACTCCTCGTAGACAGTCGGCATCGGCACAATTTCAACCCCCGTTTCCTGGGCGTCCAGGATTGCCTGGAAGGTCTCGCCCTGGATCGTTCCCGAAATGGCCACGATAATTTCTGTTATCGCTTCCTTTTCAATGATTTCAAGGAGGCGGCTGTTACCGGCCAGGACGGGGTATTCGTCCACTTTCTTCCCGATCTTCTCGGGGTTGTCATCTGTAAAACCAACCAGGAAGAAAGGTTGAGGTCGCAGGGTCTTATAGGCTTGAACGATCGTATTCCCCGCTTTCCCCGCCCCAATTACCAAAACCCGGCGAAGGAAAGCCTGGGCGGTGAATATTTGAATATATATCAGCCGCCAAATTAATGTAAGTACTGCGGCAAATGCCAGGAAAAAGCCAATCCCCAACCTTGGTAAAGATCCTTGTTTGGATATGAGGTAAACCAGGGCATATAACAATAATCCCATCAGGGCTGCCAGGGTGATTCCACCCACTGTCTGGCGCAGGTTCTTGGCGCGGTGCACATCGTACAGTTCGACCAGGAATATCATCCAGATGAATGGCAGCAGATAGAACCAGGGTTCAATTCGCTGTTTTAAGAAATCGAGGGAGAATTTTAACCAGTCGTATTTTTGTCCCCAAAAATATAAACCGGCAAATAAGGCCACCAGGGATACGAAAAGATCACCAATAAAAAGAATGGTTCTTTGCTCGCGCGGGCGGAATCTCCAATTGTTGATAATGGGCCGTGAAGCCGTTCGCATTAATTTTTCTCCAGGACGGTTTTGGTGGGTAATCCGCTAATCATACTCCATAAAAAGCCCGCTCCCCACGAACCGTGCATAATGGCAATGGCAAGCGGTGTACCAATAAACAACAAAAAAAGCTCTGTTTTTAACGGCTGCCTGAAGCCCCACAGATATTAATGTAAGCGCGTAAAGGACTATTTCCGCTTCAAGAAATATCCTGGGCAAGGGAATAAAAACAGCTCCGATCCCCAAAGCAATCAGGCTGAATACGAAAAGCGGAGGAAGTGCCTGGCGCATTCGTAAAGTGGAGGGGTATCGTCGTAACATACGCCATTTCCAGTATCCATAGCGGAAATATTGCCTGGCCAGTCCCGATAAGGTGGCCCTTGAGATGTAAATCGACCGGATCGACGAGTCCAGCCAGATTTTTCCGCCCGATTTGCGGATGCGAGCATTGAATTCGTAATCTTCGTTGGTTAGCAGCGTCTCATCAAACATGCCGACCAGTGCAAGCACTTCGCGCTTGAAGGCTCCGAAAGGGACGGTGTCGACCGATGCAGATTTCTCTGTCTGTCGGTAAAGTGCATCTCCAACACCCAAAGGATGGGCTGCGGCAAAGGCGATGGATTGCGCGATCCAGGTCTTTGATCCGGGTTGTATTTCCCACACCCCGCCCACATTTTCACCCAGCCCGGCTTCCAGGTCGGCGACGCATCCTTCGATATAGTCGGGATAAGGAATCGAATGGGCGTCCAACCGGAGGATGATATCGCCCCTGGTTTCTTTCAGCGCCCGGTTTAGTCCTGCGGGAATGTGACGCTTGATATTATCCACAACTTTAATGCATAGATCCTGGTGGGAATTGGCAAAATCGGTAATTTGCGCCCGGGTCCCATCCGTGGACATGCCATCCGCAATGATCAACTCGATCTCATTACGCGGGAATTTCTGCGCGTAAATTGCTTCGAGCAGGTTGCGAATGTTTGATTGCTCGTTATAACAAGGGATGATTATGGAAACAGAAGGCATGATAATAGTTATCGCAGCCAACTAATCGTACTTACCCGGGTTTTTTCGAGCCACCTGGTCCTGGTTCTGGAAATTTCAGAGGTAAATAGACAATAAAGGTGCTACCCTTACCCAATTCGCTGCGGACGGTTATTTTACCACCATGCGCCTTGAGAATCTCCTTGACGATGGCCAGCCCCAAACCAGCCCCATGTTTCAGGCCGCCAGTACGGGAAGGATCAGCCTGGTAAAACCGGTTGAAAATATTTGGAAGCGCTTCCGGGGATATTCCTTCCCCCGAATCTGCCACTTCCACCTGAATGCCGGATCCAATTTGTGAACCGGAAACGGAAATAGTTCCGCCAGCAGGAGTAAATTTAATGGCATTATCCATCAAGTTCGTAAACACCTGTGCCAACCGGTCACCGTCGCCGGATATCGTTGGAAGGTTGGAAGCCTCCACCCGTATTTCGATGTTATTGGAACGGGCTTGCGGGGTCAACTTTTCAGCGATGTTGTTAAGAAGTGCAGGTATATCCACGGGAGATTGTTGAAGTTCGAAGGTACCTGCATCCAGGCGGGCAAGATCGAGCAGGTCCAGTACCATGCGGTGCATACGACCCGATTCATCGTAGATCACCTGCGCCGCCTGTTTTTGCGCTTCCGGGGTTCCAGCCATCCCGTCCAGGAGTGCCTGGGAGAAACCCTGGATGGAGGTCAGGGGCGTCTTTAATTCATGGCTGACATTGGCAACGAAATCCCGCTGGGACTCCTGGCTCGTCCGGACCCGCACATTCATCTCGTTAAATGCCCGGGTCAATTCCTGGACCTCGTGCGGACCGTTGAGTGAAACCGGTTTATATTCCGCCGAAGGCAATTGCTTGGAAGCCACCACCACCCGCTGCAGGGGATCGGCAATCCAGCGCGCCAGCCAGAAGGCGACCAAAAGCGAGATTACCAGTCCGGCTCCACCTGCACCCAAAACCGGGAGCATCAATTCATCGGTCAATATCGCCAAAATCGGTACCGGTGGACGGGGTACGGCTAAAAGCAGCCAGCGGCCGTCTTTTAAATGACGCAAAATATACAACCAGGAATTTCCGGAACTATCCTTTAGAATTGAGCTTGGCCGCAAGCGTGGGAAGACGGGCATTTCCAGTGAAGGTTGCTGGGGCGATTCCGAATCGCTGAGTAATTGACGGTTTGCATCGTAGATGACAATCCGGGTGGAATAGGTAATGTCCAACTGCTCGATGCGCATTTGCAGGTCTGCCGGAGAAAGATTGATCCATTCAGATTCATCTTTCCGCAGTATTGTGGCGACGATGGTCAGCCTTGCGTTCGCCTGCCGGTAGGTGGAAGGGTTTTGAATAATGTAGATCAAAAGGATGATTGCCACCACCGAAAGTGCGGCACCGGTAACCAATGCATAACTCAACCAGAGACGGGAACGGAGGGAAGAAAACATTATTTGATGAGTTTATAGCCGATCCCGGTCACGGTGGCGATGTTGACCGAACAACCGGATAATTTTTTGCGCAAGGTGGCAATATGAACATCCACCGTTCGGGTTTGACCGTAAAAGTCGAAACCCCATGCCTGCTGAAGCAGTTGTTCACGTGTAAATACCCGCCCGGGCTGTCCTGCGAGGATAAGCAGCAATTCAAATTCCTGGGTGCGCAAATCTATCGTCCTGTCGCCGATGCGAACCTCACGACGGATCGGATCCACGGAAAGATCATTAACTAAAATGGGGGCATCCGGACGGTTGGTGCGTTCCGCCCGGCGCAGGATGGCTCGGACACGCGCCACCAGTTCCCGAGGGTTGAAGGGTTTGGTGAGGTAGTCATCGGCTCCCAACTCGAGTCCCAAAACCTTGTCCATGTCTTCATCCCGGGCAGTTAGAAGGATGATCGCCACCAGGTCATCCGAAGCGCGCAACCTCCGGCAGACTTCAAACCCGTCCAGCTTGGGGAGCATCACATCGAGGACAACCAGCGCCGGATTGAGGCGCTTGACTGCTTCCAGGGCAGCCTCGCCGTCCGAGGCTTCCTCAACCCGGTAATTTTCCCTTTCCAGGTACATCCGTGCGAGCTGGATAATCGAGGGTTCGTCGTCTACAACCAGGATCAATTCGGAGGTCATTTTAAAACGGCAATAGCTTCGATCTCGACGGCTCCCCCTTTTGGCAAGCCTGCCTGGACAGTGCTGCGGGCAGGGGGAATTTTAGTGAAAAATTCAGCGTAAACTGCGTTCATTTTGGTAAATTCAGCCATATCTTTCATGAAGACAATGGTTTTAACAACATACTCCAACCCGGACCCGGCTTCTGCAAGCACGTGACCGAGATTTGTTAGCGCCTGGCGGGTTTGCGCTTCAATACCCCCCTCCACAAGATTACCGGAGACAGGATCAAGCCCGAGTTGACCGGAACAGAAGACAAAATTTCCGGATTTGATTGCGACGGAGTACGGTCCAATGGGTTTTGGAGCATGATCACTCGTGACTGCTTTTTTATCCATATTCACCTCCTTATAGGGTGGATTTAATTTTACTGCAAAAAACAAACAGAGACCCGGAACGCCTGCCGGGTCTCTGGAGAAGGATGTTTTTTATGGGTCAGGGTGTGGGCGTCACCTGGGTTGCAGGATGGTTTGCCCGGAATGTTCTCACAGCCTCCTTAATGCTGCCCCGGTTCCATTCATTGCGCGTGCGAGTGTTCTGGAGCACTTGGACGAGGGAATTTATGGTAGCGATGGCTGCAGTTCTATCGCTCACTTTACCATCCGGGCCGAATCCATTATGAGCGGCAATAATGGCTGCTCCTGGTTCGTGAGCAGTATTGGCAGCAGGTATCACAGCCTCAAAGGCATTCAGTGCAGTCTGGACGGCAGAGAATATCCCAGCCGTTGGCTGTTGCCCGGTCAATCAAAACCTGGACCCTGGAAATGAACCCGCCTGTCAAGGAAAGCAAAAATCCCTGTCGATCGTAAACTCTTTGAGCTCGCGCCCACATTTTATCCAGGCGACCATTGCCAATGAATCGTTTGCGGGTGGAGTACTTCCACTCGATAAACCGGCCGCCAGTGCACCAGAAGCGGGAGCGGCCACGAGCCCTATGGCGAGGACAGCAAATACCAGGGCAAATTTCTTTGAGAATGAGAATAGTTTACGCATTTTTCACACTCCTTGTAAGGTTAGATAGCATGCTTGCATTTTAGGTCTGTAAAGTTAGCGGAATATGACGTGGATGTAAAGATTTTGTAAAACGTGGTTTGACCTTTGCTTGACAATCTTCCTCTCTGCGTGTAAAATCTCACCCGCTCTGTTGCAAGTCCATTCCAAGGCCGAGATAGCTCAGTTGGTAGAGCACACGACTGAAAATTGTGGTGTCGCCAGTTCGATCCTGGCTCTCGGCACTCTCGGCCAGATGGTACGGCCACCGGCGGGCGTAGTACAGTGGTAGTACGTCTCCTTGCCAAGGAGAAGGTCGTGGGTTCGAATCCCATCGCCCGCTCTCAAGATTGAGGATTGCGGATTGTCAATCAGCAATCCTCAATTTATAATGAACCATAGTCATCGGCGTCGTGGCCAAGCGGCAAGGCAAGGGTCTGCAAAACCCTCATCACGGGTTCAAATCCCGTCGACGCCTCTTCAAAAAACGGGTCCGCAGGGACTTGTTTTGTCTTTTCTGGGGGTAATTGTGAACGATTGATCCCAGTTTAATTCATATAAAATGGCTTCATCTATTATCGGATATGCCTAAAAATATCCATGCTTGGCCAGGGATCAGTTTCAATCCTGGTCTGTTTGGCAGTTTTTAATGCCCACCTCGTGCAAATAACCGCTAATGACCTATAATCATTTTATGATTAAAAAACAACCATCCGCTTCCTGGTCAAAAAAAAAGCCCGGTAGAAAATAATCCCGGGAAAGAAAATCCCAAACCGAAGCAGCGGGGAGAGAACCTGGAAGGATCCAATGGATTTTATCGCATGTTAATCGAAAATCTGAGTGAAGTTGTGTTTTCCATTGACCCTCAAGGGGATTTTTACATTTATAAACCCGTACAATCGAGCAGTTATCGGGATATCAACTGGAACAAGTGGTTGGCAGCCCTTTCGAGACTTTTGTACACCCGGAAGATCTCCCTGGATTGAAGTCCAGTTTCAAACGCACCCTGGCTGGACATCCAGAACCATTCGAATTTCGGGTTCTTGATATAAACCGGGAAATGCACAATGTTCATACTTCCAGCCGACCTTATCCGGGAAGATGGAAAAGCCGACCGGCTTGACCGGTGTCATGGTGGAAATCACCAACCTTGAAAACAACGGAACAAGCTCTGATGGATGCGGAAACGAAATATCACACCCTGGTGGAACAAATTCCAGCCGCGGTGTATACCGATTTTATTGATGACAATGAGCACCACGTTTATATAAGTCCTCAAATAACCAAGATTGTCAGGTTATTCCCCGAAGAATGGATTAACGATCCTCCCTGTGGGAAAATATCCTTCATCCTGAAGACCGGGAAAGGGTATTGGAAGAGAACGAAAGAACCAACCGGACCGGTGATAAGTTCCTGATAGAGTACCGGTTGATCTCGAAAAAGGGACGAAACCGTTTGGATCCGCGACGAAGCTACCATTCTGCATGATTCCAAAGGCAAACCGATCTGCTGGCATGGAGTAATGCTGGATATCACCGAACAGAAGGTGGCGGAGATCGCCCTGCGCCAGCGGGTTGAAGAAATGGCTGCCTTCCAGGCTACCGTGTTCGACCTGGCAGCCCAACAGGATTTGTTCTCCCTGCTAAGGACAATAGTTGAGCGTTCCATTACGCTGCTGAAAGCACCCAGTGGATTCATTTATTTGTATGATGAAACTGCAAACGATCTTATCCTGACCGTGGAAAAGGGATTTGCCGTACCAGCGGGAGTCCACCTGAAAATGGGAGAAGGCATGGCTGGCAAGGTGGCTCAAAGCCGGCAATCCACTGATTATCGATGATTATCAAACCTGGAAAGGTCGTTCGCCTGTATTTAAAGATATTCCATATCATGCCGTGATCGAAGTCCCGATGCTTTTTGGAGGTCAGTTGATCGGCGTGTTGGGAGTCAACGATTCCACTGAAATCCATTGCACGTTCACTGAAGCGGATGCCCACCTGCTGCTGCTATTTGCAGGGCAGGCTGCCAGCGTGGTGCATGATGCCCGGCTTGTCCAGGGACTCCAATTGGAACTGGGTGAACGCAAGCGGGCGGAGGATTCGCTCCGGGAGGCCGAGGCGCGCTACCGGGCCCTGGTGGAACAAATTCCCGCTATTGCATATACAGACTCGGCCGTGGAAATCGGACAGTCTCGCTATGTGAGTCCGCAAATCAAAACCATCCTGGGTTTCGACCCGGAGGAATGGTCGAAAAACAATGACTTATGGACCAAGGTAATCCATCCGGATGATCGCGAGCGCGTCGTAACAGAATATACGCGCACCTTCGAAACCGGAGAACCCTTTAGAGCCGAGTACCGGATGACATCTAATTCCGGGCAAACCTTGTGGGTGCGGGATGAAGCCGTGTTGATCCGTGACCCATCCGGCAAGCCGTTATTCTGGCAGGGAATATTATTCGACATTACCGAGCGCAAACAAGCGGAAGTTGCGCTTTCTGAGAGCGAGGAACGATATCATCAACTTTTCGACCTTTCTCCAGATGCGATTGCCGTCCACAGCGCAGGGAAAATATTACTGGCAAATAAAACCGCCATGGACCTGCTCGGCGCCGATAAGAGTGAAGAAATCATCGGGAAGACCGATGATCGATTTTGTCCACCCCGCTTTCCGGGACCTGGTATTGGAACGGACCAAGCAGCAGATTTCCGAGGGGAAAGTCGTGCCGGTAATGGAGGAGAAATTTATCCGCGTTAATGGGACTGCGCTTGATGTGGAAGTGACCGCGGCACCCATCCGTTTTGAAGATAGCATGGCATCTTTGGTCATCTTTCGGGATATCACCGAACGAAAAAGCGCCCAGAATCTCCAGGAGGCTGTGTACCGGATCGCAATTGCAACCGAGACCACCAAATCGCTGCATGACCTGTTCCCACAAATCCATGCAATTATTTCATCGGTGATGCCGGCGGAAAATTTTTATATCACTGCTATTTGACGAGGAACGGAATGTACTGCAATTTCAATATTTCAAGGATGACCAGGATGAACCTTATCTGAAAGAGATTCAGCCAGGGCAGGGATTAACTGCCTATGTCTTGCGCACCGGAAAATCCCTGCTTTGCACCCAGGCAGTCCATGATGAATTGGAGCGACAGGGAGCAATAAAACTGCTCGGAGTGCCGTCCGCCATCTGGCTGGGTGTCCCCCTGATCATCGAGGGAAAAACGATCGGGGCAATGGTCGTCCAGCATTACTCCGACCCAAATGCTTATGGCTTGCGCGACCAGCACATGCTGGAGTTTGTTTCGACACAGGTGGCAATTGCCATCAGTCGCAAGCAAGCTGAAGATGCATTGCAGAGGCAGCTTAAGGAGCTGAGCGTTTTACATAAGGTCTCCATGACTGCCAGCGCAAGCCTCAAGTGTCGACCAGCTGATCGACCAGGTCACCCGCATCATTGGCGATGCAGTATATGTGGATGACTTTGGCGTCGCCTTGATGGACCCATCTCGGAAAGAATTGCATCCTCACCCTTCCTACCATGGGGAATCTTTGAAGCCAAAGCGATCATCCCGCTTGCAGAAGGGATCATGGGTCACGTGGCTTCCACGGGGGAGCCGTATGATGCCGGGGATGTGCGCAATGATCCTTATTACCTGAACACCGTCCCCGAAACCCTTTCTGAATTGTGTGTGCCGATAAAATCCGGAGAAAACCTGATCGGCGTCATAAATGCCGAAAGCAGCCAGCTCAACTTTTTTAGTGAGGATGACGAACGGCTGCTTAATACCATCGCCGGCACGCTGGCAACCGCCATCGAAAAACTTCGCTTGTTTGATTCCGAGCGCACCCGCAGGCAGGAGGCGGAGACTCTTCGGCAGGTGGCTCAAGTAGTGACTGCCAGCCTGGATATTAATGAAGTCATCAGGTTGATGCTGGATCAACTTAAACACTTGTTTGTTTTCAACACTGCCTCGGTGGTACTTTTGGGAGAATCCGGGCAGCCCGACCTGGTCGCCGGGATGGATTACGCCAGCGAAAAACTGGCAAGCCAGGCTCCCAACGGCCTCCTTAAAGACAATGCCGTGCTGCGCCAAATGGCAGCACGACCTGAAACCGGTTTTATCCAATACAACCGATGGTCCTGAATGGGACTGGGTTCCCGGCGCCGAAAACGGGCTCTCCATCCTGGCGGTGCCCCTCGTCACCCACCAGCGCATGATCGGCATCCTGGTGGTCGCAGCCGGAACCCCCAATTTCTTTTCCGAAAACGGTGTACGCGTGGCGCAGTTGCTCGCTCAGCAAATGGCAATCGCGCTTGAGAATGCGAGCCTTTACCGGGATGCGCTTCAAGCCGGCGAAAAACGTGCCATCCTGCACCGCGCCAGCCAGGAGATTGCCCAAGCCAGCCAGGACCCTGAACAGGTGTACGGAGCCGTCCATCGGGCAGCTGTGCAGTTGATGCCAGCCGAGGCATTCGTCATCACGTTGCTGGATGAACAGAACCAGGAGACGGTGGGAGTTTACCTGGTCGATAAGGGCGGAAGATGGCAGTCTGATCGAACACCCGCCGGCGAAGGCCTGTCGGGGCTGGTGATTTCGACCGGGAAACCGGTCATCACCCACGATTTAAACGCCCAGCCGATCCCGGGCAGTGTTCATTTTGGCGAGGAAGAAGAGGTCCGCTCGATCCTGGCAGTCCCGCTGCGGCTGGGTGAAAAAGTGACCGGCATGCTGTCCGTCCAAAGCTACAAGCCTTATGCCTATACTGCCGACGACCAATCCTTATTGGAATTGCTGGCAGCCCATGCCGCCGTGGCAATCGAAAATGCCGCGCCTGTATGCAGAGACGCTGCGCCGCTTGAAGGAATTGGAAGCCGTAAACCATATCTCCACAGCCTTGCGGTCGGCACAGACTGTTGATGAAATGCTGCCCAGCCTGCTGGATGAAACCCTCCAGGTGTTGGGATGCGAATCTGGCGTGATCTGGCTGTATGACCCCGCCGACGGCCTGCTGAAGGAAAAAGTTGCCCGCGGCTGGTTTGCTTCGCTGCATGAAACGCCGATGAAACCAGGGGAAGGGATCGCCGGTACGGTTTTCAACACCGGGCAGGTGAACATTTCAAAAGAATATGCCACCGACCCGCTGACGCTCGATCGAGCGACGGGAGCAGATTCCCGCTGGCTGGGGCGGGCGCATGCGTCCCCATCCGCACCGTGCGTGAGGCCATCGGGGTGTTTTTCGTGTCGGTCGAGCTGCCGCGCCAGCTTCAACCTGATGAAATTCACCTGCTCGTGACCTTGAGCGAAATGGCTGGGAATGCCATCCGCCGCGCCGACCTTCACCAGCAGACCGAGCGCCAGCTCCAGCACCTGGCTTCCCTGCGGGCGGTCGATATGGCCATCAACACCATCCTCGACCTGAGGGTCACCCTGGGTATCCTGATCGACCACATCGTTTCCCAATTAAAGGTGGATGCGGTCAACATCCTGCTGATCAACTCAAAAACCCAAACCCTTTACCACGCCGCCAGTTCGGGTTTCCACTCCGACCAGGTAAAGAGCATCCGTTTGTATATCGGTGACAGCCTTGCCGGTCAGGCCATCCGCACCCGCACCACCATCCACATCCCCAACCTGCACGACAGCAACGTGGCACAGCGTGCCTCATTTACTGACCGAGGAAGGGTTCGTAACCTACTTTGGAGTGCCCCTGATCGCCAAGGGACAGATCAAGGGCGTCCTCGAAACCTTCCATCGCAGCCCGGTGGAACCGGACCCGGAGTGGCGAAATTTCCTGGAGACCCTGGCGGGGCAGGCAGCCATCGCCATCGATAACTCGGTGCTGTTCGAGGAACTGCAGCAGACCAACCTCAACCTCTCGCTGGCGTACGACGCCACCATCGAAGGCTGGTCGAAGGCGCTCGACCTGCGCGACCGGGAAACCGAAGGGCATGCCCTGCGGGTGACCGAAATGACCGTTCAACTGGCTGACCTGCTGGGGATCGGACCCGACCGACCTGGTGCATATCCGCCGGGGCGCCCTGCTGCACGACATCGGCAAGATGGGCGTGCCCGACAGCATCCTCTACAAGCCGGGTCCGCTGACCGAGGAGGAATGGGCGGTCATGCACCGCCACCCGGAATTCGCGCTGGACATGCTGTCGCCCATCTCCTACCTGCGCCAGGCGCTCGACATCCCCTACGGGCACCATGAGCGCTGGGACGGCTCGGGCTACCCGCGTCATTTATCCGGGGAACAGATCCCGATCGCGGCGCGGATATTTGCAGTGGTGGATGTGTGGGATGCGCTGATATCCGACCGCCCCTACCGGAAGGCGTTTACCAGGGAAGCGGCTGCCGATTTCATCCGGACCAACTCGGGTCAGCTGTTCGAACCTAGGGTGGTGGAAGCCTTTTTGCAGTTGCTGGCGAACGAGCAGGCGGGTTAGATCTTGCGGGTCACGATGTAGCGCGCCAGGTCGTGCAGCGCTTCCCGCTCAGCGCAATCGGGCATGCCCATCAGGGCATCCAGCGCATTGCTGGATATAGCCCTCGGCTTCTTCGAGCGATTTCTTTACCCCCGAACTCCTGCCCACTGCCAGCACCAGCCGTTCCATGCGCTCGTGTTCGCTGTAGCAGCCGTTGGTCAGGCAGATCACATCCGGGTCGTCGGGATGCGCCTCGGCGTAGTATATCGCCGGCAGGGTGACCAGCCCCTGCAACAGGTCCGAGCCGACCGGTTTGCCCACCTCGGCCTGCTCGCCAGTAAAATCCAAAACGTCGTCCACAATTTGAAAAGCCATGCCCAGGTTGTACCCGTACACGCGCATCGAACTCGACCGTTGCCTCGTCCACGGGGCTGATCATGGCGGCGGAGCGGGTGGTCATCTCGATCAGCGAGGCGGTCTTGGCGTAGATGCGTTTATAGTAATCCTCCCGGCTGGTGAGCCCGCGGAGGAGAACAACTGGGTCAATTCGCCGTTGACGATCACCGCCAGGGTCTCGGCAAAATGCTTCATCAGCGGCAGGTGGTCGGTATCGGCTGCCAGCTTGGCGGCGCGGGCGAAGATAAAATCGCCGGTGAGCACCGTCGCCGGGGGGGTCCAGCGGGCGTTCAGGGTGGGGTTGCCGCGCCGCAGCAGGGCGCCGTCGATCAGGTCGTCGTGGACCAGGGTGGCGTTGTGCAGCAGTTCGACCGCGGCCGCCAGGGTGACCACCTTGACATGCGGGGCGCCCAGCATCTGCCCGGTCAGCAGCCCGAGCGTGGGGCGGATGCGCTTGCCGCCGGAAGCCAGCAAATGTTCGAGCGCCGCCACGAGGTCGGGGTGCGCGCCGTAGGACTGGGAGCGGAGCAGCGTCTCGGCTTCCTGCAGGCCTTCCTGGACGGGGGTAAAAAACGAGGCATTATTCAAAATATCATTCCCATAAAAACAGCCGCCGGGCGTTATCCCCGGTCGTTGAAATTACCTGTTCGATTGTGCTGGAGCGCACGAGAGCAATTTTATCAGCAATCAGGCGCACATAGGCGGGTTCGTTCCGTTTTCCTCGATGCGGATGCGGGCGTCTGGAAGGGGGCATCCGTTTCGAGCAGGATGCGCTCCAGGGGCAGCGCAGCCACGAGTTCCCGGCGGACCATCGGTCATTTTTGTAGGTGACCGGACCGGCGACGCCCACGAAAAAGCCGAGCCTGATGGCTGCCCGGGCGGTTTCGAGCGTGCCCGAAAACGAGTGCAGCACGCCCGCCCTATTTACCAGCGGATGCTGCCCCTGCGCCACCAGACCCGCAGACCCATTGCTCAAGATCCTCAGCAGGTCGGCGGCACAGTCGCCGGAGGGCGCATCCCCTTTTTCGCGGAAGTGGAT
Source organism: uncultured Chloroflexia bacterium (assembly GCA_963741635.1). Lineage (GTDB taxonomy): Bacteria > Chloroflexota > Anaerolineae > Anaerolineales > Villigracilaceae > UBA877. The sequence goes on along the minus strand of CAVUIO010000012.1, from coordinate 132,517 downwards.
GCACCACCGGCAGGTCCAGTTCCGCAGCCAGGTCCAGTTGATCGCACAGGACTTTCTGCTGCCTGGACACGAGGGGCGGCCTCCCAGTAATAATCCAGGCCGATCTCGCCGATGGCCCTGACCTTGTCCGAGCTGCGCCAGGTTCGCTCAGGTCAGCGATGGCAGCCGGAGTAAATCCCGCAGCTTCGGAGGGGTGGACGCCGACCGCAGCATACAAGCCGGGGCGGCTCTCAGCCAATTTGACGGCGGACAGGCTGGAGGCGAGGTCGAGACCCGGGATGAGGATCCGCTCGACGCCGGCCTGCAGGGCACGGTCCAGCACCGCCTCCGGTCGGGGTCGAACCGGTCAAAGTTCAGATGGCAGTGGGTGTCGGTGAGGGTCATGGTTTCGTTTCCAGGCAGGTCACGAGCTCCCGGCAACTATTACCACAGGGCGGAGCCGCTATTTCAGCCCCGCCACTTTCAGACCATCCTGCAAAATTGCCTGGACCAGGTCGGCGTGGGTGGTCTCGCAGTAGACGCGCATGATCGGCTCGGTGCCGGAGAAGCGGATCAGCATCCAGCCGCCGTCCTCCAGCTTGAACTGGAAGCCGTCGATGGTGACCAGCCCGGTCACCTTCAGACCGCCGATGGTTTTGGGATCCGCTTTCAGGATGGCAGCTTCGCGGTCCTTGCGGTCACCGGAGAAGGGGGTGTCGATGCGGTCGTAGAAATGCTCGCCCACTTTGGCGAACAGCAGCTCGAGCAGTTGGGTGGGCTTCTTGCCGGTGCGGACCATGAAGTCGAGCATGTAGAGCCCGGCCAGGATGCCGTCGCGTTCGGGGACGTTGCCGCGGAAGGCGTAGCCGCCGCTTTCCTCGCCGCCGATCAGGGCGTCGGTCTCGATCATCTTGGGCGCCACGTATTTGAAGCCCACGCCGGTCTCGACCACCGGCACATTGTAGATTGCGCCCAGCTTGTTGAGCATGGTGGTGGTGGAGAGGGTCTTGACGATGGTGCCGCGCTGGCCGCGCACCTCGAGCAGGTAATAGGCGAGCAGACCGTAGACCCTGAGCTGGTTGATGAAATGACCGTTCTCGTCGCCGATGCCGCAGCGGTCGGCGTCGCCGTCGGTGATGAGCAGCACGTCGGCATGGTTGTCGACGGTGGCCTTGAGGCCGACGTCGATGTTGGGGGGGATCGGCTCGGGGCGCTTCATCTCGGGGAAGGCGGGGTTGCGCTGGTTGTGGATCTCGAGCACCTTCGTCCTGCCGCCCGCCAGCAGGCGCGGGAAGTAACCGGCGCCGTTGCCCCACATCGAGTCGACCATGACCGTCAGCCCGGCAGCTTTCGACCGGCTCGAGGTCGATCAGTTTGTTGATGTGGTCGATGTAGGGGGTGCCGGCGTCGAACTTGACGACCTGCCCGCTTTTCAGAGCCGCATCGAGGGTCGTGCGGCGGACGTCCTTGATGTCGTCGGGGATGAAGGACTTCGATCTTGAGCAGACCGGCCGGGTCGATGGCGCCGCCGGTCTCGTTGCGCACCTTGAAGCCGTTGTCGGTGGGAGGGTTGTGGGAGGCGGTGATGTTGACCGCCCCGCAGGCGTGCTTGTCGACCACGGCGTAGGCGATGACCGGGGTGGGGGTGGCGCCGTCGGTGAGGTAGACCCTGAGCCCGTTGGCTGCCAGGACTTCGGAGACGGCCGCGGCGAAGAATTCGCTGTCGAAGCGCTTGTCGTGACCGACGATGACCCATTTGCCCGCGTCGCCCTTGTCGAGCAGGTAACTGGCGAAGCCCTGGGCGCAGCGGCGGACGTTGTCGAAGGTGTAGTCTTCGGCGATGACGCCGCGCCAGCCGTCGGTTCCGAATGTGATTTTGAAGGACATAAGTGCTCTCCCGGGTGAAAGATGTCGCAGGAATTATATCAGCGAAAAAGAGGAGGGAGGAAGGAACCGCCAAGGCGTTAAGATCAATAAGCAGGGAGCATACCAATAACCATCTTCAGGAAGAATTGCTCTTATAATGTATCTCTATTAATGAATCAGACAGTTTTCCTCTTGATCTGACAGGGAAAAAATTACCCAAGCAAATTTAGATGAAAATACTGATTAAAATTATGTAAATAAATATATAGAATTTTTGTGGGTGGTAAATTATGACCAATCTTTCTGAAGGAAGTCAAATTTCTTATAAAAAGCAAATTGCACTCTTATCGCAATCAATCAAGGGTTGGAAACCAGCAGCTTATCTAATTGGAATATACTTTCTTACTTTATTTGTTTTTGGGTTTACTTTTCAAATAATCCTTTTTGGTCTAACGCTTCTTTTTTGGCGACTGGTACTGATTTTTAATCCAGCTTATCAACTTTTCACTTGGATTCTTCGACGCAAGGATTTACCCCCTTTTCTGAATAAACCGCCTACGTGGTACCTTATCTACACAATAATAATGATGATATTCCCCATCATTAATTATAGTTGCTGGCGTTTTTGTTTTGTATCATGTGGGTTTTTGTTTCCAAAATTTTGCTTGCTTGGTTATTTCTATATTAAGAAAATGACTGTATATTTTTCAAGCACTTACCATTTGCTTGTTCGGTATAAAGGTCTTTATGAATGAAATTGATAGATCTCCTCGATCAGATTTATAACAGTATGCAATTAAAAACAACGGATGAATTGAAACTCATTCTAGAATATGACGACCGTGAAGAATGGTCTGATACAGCTTTTGATGTAGTGAAACAAATACTATTAGAGAGAACAGGGGAACTGCCTTTAATAACTAAAAATTTGCAGGAATACCTGCTGATTGGGAAAACGTAAATTGGCAAATGGTAGCCAATCTGGGTGCTAAAATCATCTCTAAATCAGTAACTTTTCTGATCGTAACAGGTTTAATATTTTTCCTGTTTGCAATTGGCATAGGTTCTTATTCTTTCTTTATAATCAAATCTACCGGATCGATATTCATTATTATTTTAAGTCTTCTCCTGGGAACAGGTCTGTTCGGATACGCTTATTGGTCAAACCTGCAGATCCAAAAGGCTCATCTAATTGTCGCAAAAGCAAGGGTATATTTAAAACAATCTTCCATTGTAATCGAGGTGCAGCTTATTTTATTGAATTCGCGATTCAATCTGCCTATACCCTTTTCGATAATGGTGAACTCCTTCCTAATAATAATTGGACTGGTCATCATAATTTATCTGTATTGCGTAATCTATATGATAATTTAGAGGAGCAAGATATTGTGAATTTGGTTTGTCTTTCCAATAATTCAACAATTGGCTTATTGGAGGATTTCAATAAAGACTGATCATCATTGAATCCCCTCTCCATCTATCGATGCCCTTGTCTACCAGCTTTACGGTCTCACCGATGCCGAGATCAAAATTGTCGAAGGCGGGTAGGGGCGAGACGTGTCTCGCCCGCCTTTTGCCTCTTTCCAAAAAACCGATCACACTATCGATTCTCACGTCTATCAGCTTTACTGCCTCTACCCATAATGAGATAAATTCTCTAATGGTGTATAGGACGACTTTATGCTATAATACCAACTAGTAATTGCGCTGAGTCTAATCCAATATTATTACCAGGAATAATTTTGAGTTCTTTGTTCGAACTCCGTATAAGGTGATTTTCCATCTGTAAAATCGTGAGTAGGTCAAAATCCTAATAATCTTGCATCGTTGTTAAAAAGAAATAATGAACTCAGCATCAGATAGGTTACTCCAATGACGAGCAATGTCGTAAATAAACCCGGGTATTCTCGACTGCCAATGCAGGAATTGTCATGGGAGATTCCACTGGGGAGACCTGTATCGTTATACATGGCATAATGTCAATTATCCGCTCAATTCCCGATATATAACAAATTACTAAGATGGGTTCTGTCCCTCATGCGGTCGCGTATTGATACGCTCCATTCAGCGGGCAACCGAAGGGTATGTTGCCACGGAATGGTCAAATGTCACTGACCATTTCCAGGTATCATGCGTGGATGGGACAACCCTAGATTCTCCTTTTCAAGCTGCCTTCTTGGCAAACCCCGATCTTATTCGCCTTTGAAAAACATGATCTGTTGGATTTACAAAGCGATCCTGGCTTCAGTACAACCTCCCGCCGGTGGAGCCAGCCAACTCCCGAACAACACGTTGATGAGATTATAAAAGCTGTAATAGTAACAAGCCGGAAAATTGCTGCATTGGAAATCTGACATCTTTAGATTGGGCTCAGGTTTTTTCAATGGAAACTGAGAAAAACTGGTCGCATGGATCGAATCATTGGAAATGCTTGAAATGATCCTCGCCAGGTATAGGGATTTGCGGCGATCCGAGAATTGGTTGGCACCTAGTGCTAACATTTTCCGAAATATCAAATTTTCTCAGGTAGGATTCGGACGAAATGAATTGGTCCAGTCTTGGGGTAAACAGCTATTGCACTGGGAGCGGATGGGCCTGCGAAAATATGTACTTGTTGCCAGCTAAGGACGTCAACATGAATTACGATTGGGTTCTAACGGCTTCACTTGCCTGCTTGCCTTGCGGAAATGGGCCTCAAGGATGTCCATGAGTTGATCACTGATTGGATTGATCCCACTAAGAATATTGGTTGGGTATATTCACGACCCTCTTTATCGTGTTGAAAGCGCTGAAAAAGGCACAGAAATAGTTTCCTGGTTGCCAATCCCACGTGGTTGAGATGAGTAAGGTGAATATCGGCTGCACCTTGTTGGGACGCACTTAGCTTGCTGGTAGTGTAAATATCATCTGGTAATAATAAAAATACCCCGTTCGGAGTGAGGGGGTCACCCCAAACGAGGCACACCTATAATATCACATATTGCATGTAGGGGTGCCGGCGTCCTCCCAGCGCACGCACGCCACACCGCGGATTGCGACGTTGTCCCCGAACGGAACGGAGGGGAAGTATCCCCGAGGGACAGGAGTCCCGCGGTGTGGCGCAGCCGCTGCGCCCTTCTTTCTTTTTCCCTCTTGACTTAACAGAAAATTTGTTCTATAATATCTCCAGGCGAGCGACGGGAAATTGCCATCCGTCGCTCGCTGCTTAAATATTGTTTATAGAGCGCAGGATATATGCATGCTACTATATTCAAGTCAGCGTTTATTTGAGGTCTTCCATGGTCACACGCCGCTCTAAAATAACATCCCCCCGGGGGATCGTAAATCGCCAATCTAAAATTTTACGCCTCCTCTCCCATCCCGACGAGTTCTCCAAATTCGCCATCGGCATTCCCCTCCGTCCCTACCAGCAGCAGGTCGCCGATGCCCTCCTCACCAGCATTCTCGGTCGCCTCGGTCTCTCCTTCGTTGTCGTCTTTCCCCGCCAGTCCGGCAAGAACGAGACCCAGGCGCACGTTGAGGCATTCCTGCTCTGCCTCCTCTCCACCCAGGAGATCGAGATCGTCTCCGTTTCCCCTACCTTGAAACCTCAGGGTCTCACCGCCATCCGCCGCCTCCAGCGCTGCCTCGACCGCAACCCCTTCTCTTCTGGTCGCTGGAAATCCGAGAATGGATACATCGTTCGTCTTGGCAAAGCCTTCGTCCACTTCCTCAGCGGCAGTGCCGCCGCCCAGACCGCTGGCGCCACCGCCTCCCTCCTGCTCTCCGTCGACGAAGCCCAGGATATGCGTCTCTCCACTTATGACCGCAAGTTTGCCCCCATGGTCGCCAGCACCGGCGCCACCCGTGTCTTCTGGGGCACCCCCTGGACTTCCTCCACCCTCCTCGCTCGCGAGATGCGCCGTGCCCTCGCCGACCAGGAAAAGGACGGTCTCCGCCGCCTGTGGGTCCTCACTGCCGACGATGTTTCCCATGAACATCCGGTTTACGGCGAATTCGTCTCCGAAGAGATTCGCCATTACGGTCGCACCCATCCCTACATCAAGACCCAGTACTTCAGCGAAGAACTCGACTCCCAGTCCTCCATGTTCAACCCGTCTAGAATTGCTCTAATATTCCAAAATGCAATTGATGAGCCTTCCCAAGGCGAGGCGGCTTCCAGCCGCCATCGCCAGCCCCTGCGGCTTGAAGTCGCAGGGGTCCGCTGTTCCTGCCACTCAAATTCCTCTTGTTAGCGTTCAAAATTCTGTTGCATTCTTGTTAGATCTCGCCGGTCAGGACGAATCCCGCATGGACTTCAGCTCCGAAGACGCCCCCCTCGATAACCCCGCCCGCGATTCCGCTGCCTCTCCATCGTCTCCGTCGACCTTTCCACCCTGCCCACCCTGCAGGCTCCCACCTATCGTGTCCTCCATCGTCTGCAGTGGACCGGTCTCAATCACCTCGCCCTCTTTGGTCAGTTGAAAGCCCTCGCCGAAAGTTGGCGTCCCCAATATATCGTCGTGGATTCCACCGGCGTCGGCGAAGGTCTTTATGCCCTGCTCGACAAAACTTTCCCGCTGCGGGTCATTCCCGTCAAATTTAATACCCAGGTCAAATCCGAGTTGGGCTGGAAATTCCTCTCCATCGTCGATACCGGGCGTTTTCACGATACGCGCACTGCGACTTTCGCGGAGCATCCCATTGGGACAGGGAGCAGTGCGCTATATCTACCCCGCGAGGGGCGTCTGCCCCATGTGGGGCAGACGCCTACCTTTGATCAGGTACTAACTCAATATCCCTCCCATGTGGGGCAGTCGCCTTCTCACGATCAGGTGCTTGCCCAATATGTCTCCTGTCGCTCCGAGGTTCGCCCGGGACCCAACAAGACCCTTCGCTGGGGTGTCCCCGATGGCACTCGCGCTCCCGATGGTCAGCTTGTCCATGATGATATTCTTCTTGCCGATGCCCTCGTCGCTGAACTTGATTTTCTCAAATGGTATGTGCCGACCACCGTTGTCATCTCTGAAGGTTTTGACCCGCTTACCCGGATTGAAGGGTTTATTCCCCTGGATTATTTTGACCATGAAAAAATGCGGTGCTCCGACTGGTAATACCAACGCCCTCAAGCATGGCGTTTACTCCCGCCATTACACCCCCGAAGAGCTTGTTGCCCTCGACCGGGATGTCGCCGGGTCCTTGAAGGATGAGCTCGAGATACTCTATCTCGTTGTTTATGACACCGCTGATTCCATTCTAAGTGAGCCTGAGTCTTCCTTCACCTTCCAGGAAAATTGCACCTCCCTGCGCACCCTGGCTGTCGCCGTTTCCCGTCTCGAAAACCTCATCCGTGTCCGCCTTACCACCTTTGGCGATCCTGACCGCCGTGAAAAACAGTTCGAAGACATGTTTACAAACATGGACCAATCCGAACCCGAATCTTCCCCTCTCAGTCCCCCTAAATGTGAAACATTTGGGGGGACACCCGAACCCGAGGCGCAGCCGAGCGGTATCGGGAGGGGGGCGAGCCGAGGCGGCCTCAAGCCGCAATTGGCCGCTCCGACGCCTCGTGGCGTCAGAGCTGATCCTGTCATGCCATCGCATATCATCCCCGCAAAGGACATCGTCCCCGAAGGGAACATGTTGTCCCCGTTCCACTTTCCCCTCCTCCCTCCTCCAGGAAAAAGAGTGGTGGTCAGCCTGGCAATTCCAATGCCTGGAAACATGGCTTCTACGTCACCAGGCTCACCCCCGCTGAAACAACTCTCTTGCAGGGTGCCGAGGTCGATCAAATGCGCCACGAAGAAACCCTCCTGCGTGTTCTCATTCGCCGCACCTACCATTCCATGCTTCCTGTCCGTTCTTCCCTCACCTTCCCGGAAAAACTTTTCGCCACGCGCACCATTTGCTTTGCCGTTTCCGTGGTTGCCAACCTCCAGCGCTCGCGTCGCCGCTTATTTGGTGACCAGACCGATCTGGAAAAGGATATTCAATTGGCTATTGCTGAAACCTGTTCCAAACTGGGCATTCTTGATTATTTCCATGAGAGGGTGAAAAAATGAGCGTTTGTGCGTTTGGGTTAATTGTTTTGGTCTCGTTCCGCGGAACGAGTTCTATAGGCATACAGTTAAATATGAAGGAACATCGAGAGCTAATTGTTCCTCCCTCGTTTCCGAGGAACGACGAGCCGAGACGGCCTCACATCGTCCCAGAAGGGGAAGCCGTCTTCGGCCGGTCTGACGACACCGCGCCGCGTCCCCTTGGGGGACGAGTCGTCAGACTAGCCACACATATACGCGGAGGCGGCTTCCAGCCGCCATCCGCTACCCTGACGACGTGAGTCGTCAGGGTAAGCGCAAAGAAGCATCCCGTAGGGACATGAGTCATCGGAGTATGCCGAGACGGCCTCACATTGTCCCCTATGGGGAAGTGGCTCTCGTGCCCTTGTCCCCGAACGGAACGAAGGTGAAGCATCCCGGTTGGCTAAATCGAGTTTCCTCGGATAAAATAAAGAGCAACCCCGCAGGATAAAAAGATCAAGGATGCATTCAATGATGTTCAAAAATAGATATCGGACCATTGCCGCCGGGGTGCTGGTGCTGCTGGCGGTAATCGTCATCGCCAGCCTGGCAACCAGGGGCGGCAGTTCGGGTAGGCCCAGCGCCACCCCCGCCCTGCCCACCGACACCCCCGGTCCCAGCCCCACGCCCACCCTCTCCCCCACGCCCGACTTTCCCGCGCTGGCGCAGGCGTTGGCTCCCCTGGCTGGCGGTCAGGGCGTGCCCCAGGCGGCCGCATACGACCCCACCCTGCCCGGTCCGCACCCGCTGCTGATCCTTTCCAGCGCCGGCGGGGAGTACTGCCGCCTGGAGACACAGTGGAACTTCTGCGACCCGTGGGACTTGAACCTGCCGCCCGGCTGGCTGGCTTCCTCGCTGGATAACGTCCAACTGGTGGTGGTGCTCGACCCCGAAGGGGTGGTCAACCTCGGCTCGGCGCCCTACAACATGGGCGGGAGCACCGTCACCGTCAACCGGGTCCGCTACGAGCAGAACGGGGTGATCCGCGAGGCGCGCACCGGCCGGGTCCTGGCGACGCTGTCCTTCGTAGGCACGGAGCCGCGCGACTTCCCGGAGATGACCTGGGAGACCCTGCTTTACGGGACCCGCTATTTATATACCGACCTGGAAAAGTGGATCTGTCCCTTCGCGGACCCCGTGGGCTGCCAGCCCTAGCCGAAGGATCATGCGGCCCGGGTGCCCAAGGAATAACCGATGAGCGAACTTTTTTGCTGGAGATGCGACAGCCGTGATTTATCCCGCTACACCCGCAGCCGGGTTTCTTACCGCTGCAACAACTGCCGGGAGGACTTTACCTCCTCCGGGATCAAGGATTTCCTGCTGGAGAAGGTGAGCCGGGAGACCGAAAAACTCGGGCAGCCGGGAGCCTGTCCCAGGTGCGGCAGGCCGCTGGGCGACCCGAAATGGTGTTCGTGGTGCGGGATGGAACCCTATTCGCCCGCAGCCGAGATCAGGCGTTTGAACGATCAAATCCGATCCATAGAGGGCATCATCGCAGCCGACCTCGCCGAGGACCGCGAGATCGCCGCCGGGATCGAGGCCGAAGACGGGAGGGCGAGGCAGGGGGATGAACAGGCGCTTTCGCGCATTTTTACAGACGCCGGTTACGCAGATGGAAAAACCCGCGCCTGGGAGCGCCTGGTAAACGTGGGACCGGCAGCCGTGCCTTTCCTGCTCGGCAAACTGGCTGGCGATCATCGGGAAAAAAAGGCCGCAGTTAACGCCCTCATCGACCTGGGTGACGAGCGCGCCGTGGTGCCGCTGATTGGTGCCATCAACCCGCTGATGAACCAGGGGAACGATCGCGAAATACTGGAAGCGCTGGATACCCGCTGGATCGCGATCGCGGCCCGCCATGTCGCCCTGCTGCTGGATAAAATTAATGAGATATTGGCAGCCATAAAGCCTGAAGACGATTATTCGAGGCAGATCATCGAAAAAATATTAAAGCTCTTGGAAACCATCCTCGAGCGTTCAGCCGGCGAAGTCCCCGAGCCCGACCTGCGGGCGTTGTCTGGAGTGAAAGACATTTCCTTGGTGGTTGCGGTCGCAGACCTGTCAAAGACCATCCACGGCGACGACGGCTGGGGCTACCTGGATTATCATCCCACGAACGATGTAACCCAGGTAAGTGACTGTTCAGCTTTGCGGGAAGCAGCGGGGAGGGAATTGATGCGAAGGGGTTTGAAGTGAGCGCAGATTCCCGGTCATGCCCCCATCGGACCGCGGCTGCCGCTCCCTGCACCGGTCCACCGCTGCCGCCCGCTGACAATGCAGCCATCAAAATTGCAAAAGGAAGGTGAAAAATGGATATGGTTGTGTGCCCCACCTGTGGGACCCGGGTCTTCCCGAAGGCAGACGGGACTTGTCCAAGCTGCCAGGCGGTCATACCCCCGGACGCTGGCGCCTCGGACATCCGCCCGGCGGAGCCGCCCGGAGATTCCATGGAAGTCGAAGAGTTTAGTTACAAGAAATACTGGAAGGTGACGTTACTCATACAGGCTTTCGCATTGGCCGCCTTTGGATTTTTAATGCTCGGAGTGGGTTTATTCTTCGTCTTCCCGTCCGGGGGCGTGATCCAGTTCGGGGGGATGGGGTGGTTGTTCTTCATCCTGGGTCCGCTTGGGGCGATCGGCGGCATTGTCCAGTATTGGAAAGCCACGTCCTATTTCGTTGAAATATCAGAATGGGGTATCCGGGTGGGCAAGGAGTCATCTGGCTGGGCGGATATCGTAAAGATGGAAACGCATATGACTGCGAATGACATGGCCACTAAAGATAAGCCAGCCATCCGACTGACGACCCGCTATGGGAGGAGCATGTCGCTGCCGGGATTGACGGAGAACCTGCTCTACATCAAGAAGTATATCGAGGAGCATGCGAAGAATTTGAATTAGCAGGTTTTCCTGCAAGGGAAGCAAAGCATGGATTTATGAAAGGTGTCAGCCAGGGAGAGGATAAACAAGGCTAGTTACGCCATAGTCCTAAAATCATACCGCCGGCGCTCCCCTTGGGAGTGCTCCGCGAGGGACGCCGGCGGGAGCTGGAGGTGGGGAAGCCGGATGAAGCTAGTGGAGAGGACGGCGGCGGGAGCGGGAGATGGGGAAGCTCTAGGGATCATTATAATTTGACTGGATAATTTAACTAAGACATGACATCTTTATCGAATTCATGCCTCAGACCAGAAATTATTTATTATCTCTTATCTCACGATCTTCACGTTGATCATAGAGGTGCCGAGCGAGGCACGCAGGCGCAGCCACAAGGCCTCGTACATTTCCGCAGCACGCGCCGAGGTGATGTCGCCCAGGTCGATGACCTGCTTCCAGCCGAACCCGTCCTTCAGGATCGCGACCACGACCGCTTTTGCCTGCGGGTCATTGCCGCTGACGAAGACGGCATGGTCACCATCCGCCACCTGGGCGGGGTTGACCATCAGGACAGAAGTTACCGTGTTGAGCGTTTTGACTACCCGGACCTCGGGGTAGAGGCGCTGGATCTGCTCTCCCAGCGAATCCGTGTTTGCCACGAATAAGGTTGGCGGCTGGTTTGCGACGAATACCAGTGGATTGGAAATATCCACGAGGACCTTGCCCCTCATATTATCGGCGCCGGCAGCGGCCAGCACCTCCAATGAGCTTTTCGCGCTGGTGGCGTTGAAAAGGATCTCGCCGTGGGCGGCAGCTTCGGGAATCGAGCCGATGCGGATCTGACCGTCCACTTTGGCGATCCATTCCTGCAATTTTTCGGGATGGCGGGTGGTGAGTACCACGTCGTGCCCGAGGGAGGCCAGTTTGCCTCCGATGGCTTTGCCCACGTTGCCTGAGCCAAAAATACCGATCTTCATTTTTACTCCAATGCAATAATAATTGTTAAAAATATAATACAAATTATTTAACGGTCAATAGAAAAACCGGGAGTGTTAACGAAACTCTTTGAAACCCGGAAATTTCAAGAGAGAAGGGTAAGATTTATGAGGATTGTCAGTTTTAGGGATTGAACAGGGGTGAGTTCAAGGGCGGGAACCGCCGGAAGCGAAGGTTACCACCCCGCGAGCGAGGCGGACGCGGATACCGCCGTTGACCAGGGCGAGGGAAGTATCCAGTTTGAGGCGCATCTGACCCAGAAGGGAGGTGTCGCTGCACAAGACGGACACGTCCCAGCCGGGGCATTTGAGGCGCAGGACATTGCCAAACTGGGCGTAGAGGTTGCGCAGGTCCCGGCCCTCGTCCAGGCGCAAGCCCATAGGGCGGATTGGTGACGATCCAGCCGGGAGCGGGCGGGGGCTGGATGGACGAGACCGCCTGGCATTGGAAATCGATAGTATTCCGCGACGCCGGCGCGTTCAGCGTTGGCCCGGGCGCTCTTGATCGCACCGGCATCCCGGTCCGAGGCCAGGATGAGGGGAGGCGCAGACGGGGGGGAAGCAGGTTGGACGAGGATGGACTTCCAAAGGGCCTGGTCGAAATCGGGCCAGTCCATGAAGGCAAAGCGGCGGTGAAGCCCCGGAGGAATGCCAAGTGCCAGGAGGGCGGCTTCGATGGGGATGGTGCCGGAGCCGCAGAAGGGATCGAGCAGCGGAGAGGCCTGGTCCCAGCCGGAGGCAAGGAGCAGCCCGGCGGCGAGGGTCTCGCGCAGAGGCGCCTTGGCGACCGCCTGGCGGTAGCCGCGCTTGTGCAAAAGTGCCCCGGAGGAATCCACGCTGACGGTGCATTTATCGTCGGCGAGGCGGATCACCACCAACTGGGAAGGCACGTCATCTTCATCGTCCATTTTGAGTAGGGGGGAGGGGGCGCCCAGGCGCTGGTCGAGGGCACGCGAGGCGGCGCGGGCGACGGCGTCGGAACGGTAGAGTTTGGATTTATGGCAGGTGACGCGCAGGGAAACAGGCTGGCGGGGGGCGAGGAAACGCTCCCAGGGGAGGGCGGCGAGGCGCTGCTCAAGCTGGGGGAGGGTAGTGGCGTGGAAGAAATTGCCCAGGCGGGCAAGGATGCGGGTGGCGGTGCGCAGATGGAGGTTGGCGCGATAGAGGGCAGCCAGGTCACCGCGGAAGAGGATGCCGCCGGGGTCCGGGGCAGCAGGGGCGAGGTCGGAGTGCGGTCAATTCGCGGGCGGTGAAGGGTTCCAGCCCGGGGGCGGAAACTGCGAAGAAGGAGTCCAAGGGAAAACCTATTTAAACACAAAGGACACGAAGGATAACGAAGGTTAAGACCTATACCACGGATAAACACTGATGAACGGGATGGTACTTTCAAAAACAGGAAAGATTATTGCCCTGCGCATGAATGCTACGAAAATTCAGCGGCAGGTTTGCGGGTGAGGATGTCTTTCTGATGTTCCTTGCGGCGGGGATCCTTTTCCACGATAAATGGGACGGCGGGTGAAGGGGTCGAGTTCGGTGTAGTACATCAGACTGGCGTAGGTGGAGGGGGTGGGGGTGAAGATCTGCACCTGTTCCGGGCTGACATGCAGTTTTTCGCTGGTGAAGTTCTTCAGGCGAACCATGTCCTGGGCAGTGCAGCCCGGGTGGGCAGCGATCATGTAGTAGGTGAGGAACTGGGGCTTGCCGGCGAGCCGGCTGAGGCGGTCGAACTTCTCCTTGAACTTCAAGAGAGAGTCAGGGCCGGGCTTCCCCATCAGGTCAAGGACATTCTTTTCGGTATGCTCGGGAGCAACCTTCAACTGACCGGAGACGTGGTGTTCGACGATCTCGCGCAGGTACTCATCACCGCAGAGGGCGTCGGCGAGGAGCATGTCATAGCGGATACCGGAAGCGACGAAAACCTTTTTGACACCTTCCACCTGGCGGACCTGGCGCAGCAGCTCCAGTTGAGGGCGGTGATCCACTTCGAGGAGCGGGCATACCTCGGGGAACAGGCAGCTTTTGGCGGGGCAGACGCCGTTCCTGAGTTTTTTATCGCACTCAAACCCGTACATGTTGGCGGTGGGTCCGCCCACATCGAGGATGTATCCTTTGAATTCAGGATGGGAGGTGAGTGCCGCCGCTTCGTTGAGGATGGACGCAGGGCTGCGCCAGCGAACCGTGCGACCTTCGTGAACGGCAATGGCACAGAAGCTGCATTCACCGTAGCAGCCGCGGTGGGTGGGAATGGAGAAGCGGATGGTTTCCAGAGCCTTCACAGATCCATGGGCTTCGTAATATGGATGCTGGGCACGCTCGAAGTCGAGGGCATAAACGGCATCCAGTTCGGGCTGGGTCTGGTAAGGGGCGGGCGGATTCTGGACAAGGAAACGATCGGCATGCTGCTGGAAGAGTCCGCGCCCGGAGATGGGGTCGTTGTTCTTGTAGAAGGTATGGAACATTTCGATAAAGGCGAGCTTGTCCTGGGCGACAGTTTCGTAAGGAGGGCAATTCGAGGTAACCGGCGGGCTTCTCACGGGAGATGTAGCAAAGACCGCGCACCTGACGAGGATCCTGACCATCGCGCAGGGCGGCGGCAAATGCCAGGGTCGCTTTTTCAGCCATGCCGTAAAGGATGTAATCAGCCTTGGCGTCAAACAGGACGGAGCGGCGGACGGCATCATCCCAAAAATCGTAGTGAGCCACTCGGCGCAGGCTGGCCTCAATGCCCCCCAGAACGATAGGGCGGGTGGGTTGACCGGGGTGAAGCCGCTTGGAAAAACGGCGGATGATGTTGGAATAGACGATGGTGGCACGGTCGGGACGGCGGGTGTTTTCGCCCCCGGGGGTGTAATCATCGGAACGGCGGGGCTTTTTGAGGGCAGTGTAGTTGGCAACCATCGAATCGATGCTGCCGGCAGTCACGCCCCAGAAAAGGCGCGGCTCGCCCAGGCGGGAAATATCCGCATCCGTTTTCGGGTCCGGCTGGGCAATGACCCCGACGCGATAGCCGGCGTTAAGCAGGACCTTCCCGATGACGGCGGTACCGATAAAGGGACTGTCAATGTATGAATCGCCGGTGACCAGGATGACGTCGAGCGCATCCCAGCCAAGATGATTTAGTTCTTCAGGCGTGGTGGGAAGAAACATAGGGGAGTATTATAGTCTGTAATGGGGAAGATGAACGAAAGACCTGCCGCGAAAGGCGCAAAGCTACAAAGTCAACATTTAAACCCCCAACTAAAATAACCAGTTTGAAATTTTTTGGAGTTGCGTAAAGTGCATGGGAAAAAGACGTAGTATAAAAAATTGTCCGGGCAGGAGACCCGGCGGCACCCGGAGACACTTCCTTACCGCTGCTTCCTTTCGGACCTGACGGGGTTCGAAAGGCTCCGCCGCGCCGGACCCACCCGGACGGGGGAAGGATACCGCAAGGCGGGGGGTGTGTCAACCATGAGGAAAACCATTTACAGCAAGGGATTTGACGGGTATCATTTTGCCCATCCAGGTCATCTAATAGTCAAGAAGGAGGGTACCATGACCCGATTGGAAAGTTTCCGCGCAGAAAAAGATGAATTCTTTGCCAAACACATGCAGAGTCCATTGACGCATGCACAAAAGCACGATTTTAAAGGACTAAAGTATTATCCCGAAAACCCCAGTTTACGACTGGAAGTAGCCGGTGGAGGTGTTCCCAACCCAGGAGACCGTTTCCATCCAGACGACCGTCGGGGACCCCCAGGTTTACCAGCGATACGGTCATTTCAAGTTCGTTGTGGATGGGGTGGAGGCAGAACTGACCTTGTATTCCAACCAGGATGGTTTCTTTCTGCCATTTGTGGACAACCAGGCTGGCAAAGAGACTTACCCGGCAGGGCGTTACATCGAGGTGGAAGAGCTAAAGGACGGGAAATTCCTGGTGGACTTCAACCTGGCATACAATCCCTACTGTGCATATAACGACGCCTGGTCCTGTCCGCTGACACCGGCGGAGAACCGGCTGAAGGTGGCGATCCGAGCGGGGGAGAAGATATTTCATGAGGAAGAAGAGATGGCGGCATAAATTGGATCGGGAATACCTGGGTAATTCAATTATTTATGAATGACAAACATGACCTGTCCACCAGGTCGTGTTTTTTCATATATATATATGTTTACCCTATGCAAAAGGGCTGAGTGACCAGAAGTGGTTATTCCATTCGCCACCCATCCCCCCAACCCCCTTCCCGTAAATCCAAATTGTTTAGAAGAACCGGATTTATGCATACGGGAAGGGGGCTTAGATGCGAAAAAAGTGGAGCGTTCGGCAAAGAACGCCTCCGCTCCACTTTTTTCGCGCACCGAGCGCCGCAAGGTTTCAGGGATTAAACATCCAAAGGGTTTGATAGGGGTTGAGTGGATAGGTCGCATGGGGTCGGATGACGGTTTGAGGCTGCGAAGTGACATTTTGGAGACAGAGAACATTCTGGGAACCATCCGGGGAAGTGCGCAAAACGGCAAATACACCCCGACCCACTTCAAGTATCTTTTGTCCCCCGTTGGGATGGAAGGCGGGTGACCCGCGGCGTTGGGCAAGCAGGTGAAGGTGGCCTTTAAACACCCGGGAACGGAGGGAGGCCGGATCGGCGAGCTCAAGCTCCAGTTCCAGGCGGGAGAGTTTTTCGCGATTACCGGCGCGGTTGGATTTCTTTAGCTGAAACCCTTCGGTCCAATTGCGCGAACCAAACAAACTGTGGAAATAGATGCCCGGCACACCACGCAAAGAAAGCATGATCGCCTCGGCAGCCATGAAGCGGGCAACCTGGATTTCCAGCGGTTCGATGGAGGAAGGATCGGAAAGTGCATCGAAGTAATTGATGTTTAATTCGTAAGGACTCTGAGCGCCGTCCAGATCCCGCTTGTAGGAAATCAGCCCTCCATGGGCAAGGGTCTGATCGACAAGGGCGTTTATATCAGCAGAAGATAATATCCCGCGGACTCGGATTTAAGCCAATGCCGTCGTGCGAGGCAAGGAAATTGAAGAATGTGACCCGTTCGGAAGGGAGGTCAAGCCCGGAGGCCCAGCGCGAGAGGACGGTTGAGTTGCCGGTGCGAAAAGTGTGGAGTACCAGGGGCGGGAGGGCAAAATTATAGACAAGCTGAGCTTCATTCGTGCCGTCGCCAAAATAGGAAAGGTTTTCCGCGTGGGGCACATTGGTCTCAGTGATGAGGCGGACGTGAGGCGCGGCATCATCCAGGACAGAGCGGAAGAGTTGAACAACTGCATGGGTCTGCGGAAGGTTGATGCAGGGGGTGCCAAACTCCTTCCATAGATATGCGATGGCATCGAGGCGGATGAACTGGGCTCCATGCCGGGCATAAGTTAACAGGATGTCGATCATCGCGAACAGGACATCCGGGTTGTGAAAATTCAAATCCGCCTGGTCTGGCGCTGAAGGTGGTCCAAACGCGGCGGGTGACCCGAGGACGGTCTTGGAATTCGGTCAACAACGGCGAGGTGCGAGGGCGCACGACCTGGGAAAGGTCAGGATCTCCAGCGACGACCAGGAAAAAATCGCGATAGGTTTCATCTCCGTCCAGGAACTTCCGGAACCATTCCCCTTTGACAGAAGCATGATTGACAACACAATCGACCATTAACTTGAAAGAGCGCCCCAATTGTTCGACATCCTGCCAGGAGCCGAGGGCAGGGTCAACAGAACGGTAATCCATGACCGAAAAACCATCGTCAGAAGAAGATGGAAAAAAGGGCAGGATGTGCACAGCGCTGATGGCGCCCTTACAATCTGCTTCGGAAAATTCCGCCAGGGAGCGGAGATAGGGCTTGCCGGACTTGCCCACCTGATCGGGGTAGGTGATCAGGACCGAATCGCGTTCTGAAAGGGATGTTTCGGAAGGGACGGGAATTTTCCGGCGGTATTGTTCAACAAGGTCCCGTAACTTGTTAGAAAGCTGCCCGGCGACCTCGTCTCCATATAAATGGGCAAGTTGTGTGGTATAAAAAGAAACGCTCACAGCCTCAATTTTACCGTATCCAACCATGGGCAAAATGGGAGAACATCAGGATTTTGGGATTGTCTTATCCATAAGGAGGTAAAAATGACCCCCTCACGGCACATCGGATTTATCTCCACACGTTTTGCCGGGACTGACGGTGTCAGCCTCGAGACCGCCAAATGGGCGACCGTACTGGAACGCATGGGACACAAATGCTCCTACTTCTGCGGCGAATGCGACCGTCCGAAGGAAAAAAGTTACGTAGTCCCCGAAGCATTTTATCGACATCCAAAGATCGACAGTATAAACCAGGTGGTTTACATGGGGGATTGGGGGAAAATGCACAAGGGCGCTCAAGTGCGGAGAGAAACCAAAACCCTGCACCAGGATTTTTTCTCGGTCTACATCCGCCCGGTAAGCGTCACGAAGCAGGTGGAGGAATTAAAAGAAACCTTAAAACAGCATTTATATGAATATTCATCCAAGTTCGGGTTGGAAGCGCTCATCGTCGAGAACGCCCTGACCATCCCGCTCAATTTGCCACTCGGACTGGCGCTGACCGAGTTCATTGCCGAGACAGGGATCCCGGTGATCGCACACCACCATGATTTTTACTGGGAGAGGCAGAGATTCCTCAACAACTCGGTACACGATTACCTGGCGGCAGCTTTCCCAGCCAACCTGCCTTCCATAAGGCATGTAGTGCTCAACTCGGTCCAGGCCTACCAACTGGCATCCAGGACGGGAATGGCAGCGATGGTCATCCCGAACGTCATGGATTTTGATTCGCCCCCACCGGCAGCGGATGACTATGCCCGAAGCGCACGCGCCGACCTGGGGGTGGCAGCGGATCAATACCTGATCCTGCAGCCGACGAGGATCATCCAGCGGAAAGGAATCGAGCACGCGATCGAGCTGACACGCAGCCTGGGCTTACCCGCCAAACTGGTCATCACGCACGCGGCAGGGGACGAAGGAACGGATTATGAGAAGCGGGTGCGCAAGTTCGCGGCGATGATGGATGTGACCGTCAATTTTGAATCAGAAATCGTCGGTCCAAACCGGGGCCTGACCGCGGATGGACGAAAAATATATTCCCTGGGGGATATTTATCCACACGCCGACCTGGTGACATATCCATCTTCGTTCGAAGGGTTTGGAAATGCCTTCCTGGAAGCCATTTATTACAAGCGACCATTGGTGGTAAATAATTATTCCATTTATGAGGCGGATATCAAGCCCAAGGGATTCCAAGTGATCGAATTCGATGGTTTTATCAGCGAGAAAACGCTGGAGGAAGCGCGCTCGATCCTTAAGCACCCCGAGCAGGCAAAACAACAAGGAGAGTATAACTATGTACTTGCCCGCCGGTATTTTTCATTCACCATGCTCGAACGCAGGCTGGGGCTGCTTTTGTCCGACTGTTTTGGAGAGGCTGCATGAAAATCGCCCTCCTGCATTACGCCTCTCCACCCAACGTCGGCGGGGTGGAAAGCGTAATGGGTCACCACGCGCTGCCTGATGGCAAATGCGGGCCACGAGGTAACCATCCTGGCAGGGCGCGGTGAAGCATTTGATGAACGCATCCAGGTACGGGTAATCCCACGACTGGATTCACGCCACACCGAGGTGATGAGCGTTAAAAAGGACCTGGATGTTGGAAAGGTCACGGGCGATTTCACCGCCCTGTGCGATCAGATTAAAGGAGAAATTGCGTCAGAATTAATCAGGGATTAAATCTATTCATCGCGCACAATGTGGCATCCCTCCACAAAAACCTGGCACTGACGGCAGCATTAAACCAGTTGTACCAGACTCCCGGGTTCCCGCGACTGATACTCTGGCATCACGACCTGGCATGGACCACCCCCAGGTATCGACCAGAACTGCATGAGGGATATCCCTGGGAGCTCCTGTGTTCAAAATGGACAGGCGTCACACACGTAACGGTCTCAAAGGTGCGCCGCACAGAACTCAGCGAACTGCTGGATATTACGCCAGAGTCAATCCACATCATCCCAAACGGGCTGGACCTGAATACTTTCTTCAAATTCGAACCACGCACGCTCCAGGTGATTGAGCAATTAAACCTTGAGCAAGCCGACCCATTATTCCTTTTACCGGCGCGTCTTACGCCGCGAAAAAATATCGAACTTGCCCTGCATATTACAGCCGAAGCTGCGGAAGGATTACCCAAAGGCCATGCTTTTGGTTACCGGTCCAGAAGGATCCCATAACCCCGCCAACGCATCCTATAAGCGCAAACTTCTTAACCTGCGCAATGAATTAGGGTTGCAAGGGGCAGCACATATCCTGGCTGAAATCAGCGATGAGACGCTGCCTGACGCCGTCATTGCTGATTTCTACCGACTTGCAGATGCAATAATATTTCCAAGTAGCGAGGAAGGTTTCGGGATCCCGATCATCGAAGCGGGGATCAATTCCATCCCGGTCTTCTGCGCAGACATCCCCGTCCTGCGTGAATTGGGGGGCGAAGATGCCCATTATTTTGACCCCCAGGGTGAACCGGGTTCCATCGCAAAGAAAATTATCGACGTGCTGGAAAATTCAGCGACGTCGCGGCTGGCAAGACGTACGAAGCAAGGGTACACCTGGGATTCCATTTACCGGTTGTACATTGGTCCGCTGATCGAGGAGGTGATGGCATGAGCAAAGCCTTGCGAAGAACCAAAACCGTGCTCGTCCCGATCGGAACCGGCAGTGTCGGGCATTCCGCTTTAGCCATTGCGCAGGCGATTGCCGAGGAAGTCATTTTGGTGGGTATTGTCCCAATCGCGAGCGGAGAATCGATTAGCGCCGGAGCGCAAGCAGCGCGAGCTGTACGCAAGCGGCTGCTATCCCTGGGGAACGACACCACGCGTTTTAAATCCACGGTAATCGTCGCTGAATCGCCCTGGAAAGATATCCAGGAAGTTATTTCCTTCGAAAAGCCGGACCTGTTTATTGCCGAGTGGAAAGATGGGCAAATCACCTGCGGAATCCCGGCAGCTGACATCCTCTCAAATTCATTATGCGATGTTGCCATCGTGCGCGGTGCTTCCCCGATCAAATTCGAGCGGGTACTCATTGCGGTGCGCGGCGGTCCATATGCAGAACTGGCGCTGCAGGCCGGGATGAGCCTGCATCCCGACTGCCTGGACGTGCTGCACCTGGCGTTGAGCGGCTCTGAAAACGATACCCCATTCAGGGGGATGAAGCACATCCTGCGTCAAATCCCCGAAGTGCACCTGCGGTCGATCACCACCGATGACACCGCACAAACCATCCAGGAAGAATCCAAGCATTACGACATGGTGGTCATGGGAGCGACCGGCAGCAAGAGCATGGGCGGCCCATCGATCGGTCCGGTGGCGGAAAAGATGCTTCGGGAGGCGCATGGGACCGTGATGGTAGTAAAAACCCGCCGCCCGATCTCCGAAAATATGCTGGATGAAAGTGCAGGTGCACTGGCGATCTCCATCCTGGTGGATAAATGGTTCGCAGAAAACTCATTCCACGCCAATGAATTTGCAGACCTGAAAAAATTGATGGAGCTTAAAGAGAAACAAGGAGTAACCATCAGCCTGGCTTTGCCAGCTTTGAACGAGGAGAAAACGGTCGGAAAAATCATCACGATGATCAAAAAAGCTCTCATGGAAGAAGTGCCCCTGCTGGATGAAATCATCCTGATCGATTCAAACTCAACCGATCAAACCCGCCAGATCGCCGGGAGGCTCGGCGTCCCAGTGCACATCCACCAATATCTACTGCCCGAATTGGGAGCACGAGAGGGGAAGGGGGAAGCTTTATGGAAGAGCTTATTGGTCACCAAAGGAGATATCATCGCCTGGATCGATACCGACATCATCAACATTCACCCTCGTTTTGTATATGGGGTCATTGGTCCGCTGCTGCTCAACCCCAACTTTCAGCTTGTCAAAGGGTTTTTACCGGCGTCCGCTCAAGGTGGGCGATAAAATCATGGCGGGCGGCGGCGGGCGGGTGACCGAACTTACAGCGCGGCCGCTGTTGAACCTGTTCTACCCGGAACTTTCCGGGATCGTCCAGCCACTTTCGGGCGAATATGCAGGGCGGCGCGAGGCCCTGGAAAAGGCGGTCTTTTTCTCGGGCTACGGCGTGGAGACCGGGCTGTTGATCGATGTGTTCGAACAATTTGGATTGCGTTCCATTGCGCAAGTGGACCTGCTCGAGCGGATCCATAAAAACCAGGACCTGGTGGCGCTCAGCAAAATGTCCTTTGCCATCATCCAGACCGTGCTGCGTAAAATCGAAAACCGCTACGAAAGGGCAATCGTGGAGGATGTCAACAAGACGATGAAGCTGATCCGCCACTCGCGAGATGGATATTACCTGACCGTTGAAGATGTTGCAGAACGGGAGCGCCCCCCGATGATCAATGTGCCTGCCTATATGGAGCGCAAAAAAAAGTGAAACGGTTTTGCCTGGTACGCCACGGACAAACCGATTGGAACCTCGAAGGACGATTCCAGGGTCAAAGCGACACGCCGCTCAACGAGACGGGACGTGTGGAGGCTCACACCCTGGCAGGGAAATTGAAGGGACTATCGTTCGAGGCGATCTTCAGCAGCGATCTACTCCGAGCAAAAGAGACGGCAGCCATTGTTGGAAGGGTGCTGGGCATCGAAGTGACGCTCGAACCACGGCTGCGAGAGATCAACCAGGGGGAATGGGAGGGACAGTTCGTGGAGGACATCAGAGCCCGAAACGCTGAAAATTGGGACCGTCGAACGATCGATCCTGCAAACTTCCACCCGCCTGGAGGAGAATCGGTGACCGAAGTGGCGGACCGCACCCAGGCTGCCATGAATGACATTGCGCACCAATACCCGAGGGGTCGGGTGTTAATCGTTACGCACGGGCTGGCGCTTGCCACGATCATCTGCAGGGTTAACGGAATCCCTTTGGGAGAGGCGTTCCGCCACATCCCTGAAAATGCCGTCCCCACCTGGGTGGAATGGAAGGATGCGGCTCAATAAGATTGAGACCAAGAAAAACTAAATCCCGGAGAACGATCCCGGAAGAAAAAAGAAAACCACCTCCATAAGGTGGTTTTTGACGACCCTGGTTAGACTCGACTGCCGTTTTTAGCTCCGGAGGCTAACGCTCTGTCCAATGAGCTACAGGGGCGAGTGCCGAAGATTATATACTAATGCAATTTCAAAGAAGATAGACTTGCGGCTGGGATCGATACCGGTCTCCTGACAAAACGGGCAAAAAGGAGGGCAGCGAGCAACCGCCCGATGCCGGAAGTGACAAAAATAGCCGTATAGCCCCACTTCGTGACCATCCAGCCGCCCACCAGAGCCCCGACAGCCAGTGCGAAGGTGATGGACATCTGGTAAATCGCCGAGTAACGGGCGCGCCCTTCCCGGGGAGTGAACTCCAAAAGGAGATTGAATGATGACAGCCCGTATGCACCCCATAAGACACCGCTGAGGAGGTTTATCGGGATGACGTGCCAGGGTTGGGAAGTGAACACCCAGGCGACCGGCAGGATGGGGATGAGCAGGCCGCTAATCAATTGCATACGATGCGCTCCCCAACGGTCAGCCAGCCTGCCCAACCTTCTCTGCACCAGCAAGCTGGCGACGGTACTCGCGGTGCTGGCAACTCCCACCATGGTGGCGCTGGCTTTCAGGTTCTCCACCATATAAACATTAAAGAACGGGCCCGGGATGTTTAGAAAAAAGTTCCACATCACGGCGGTGGCGATCAGCCCGGTGAACGCAGGCATTGTCCGCAAGTCCCGCAAGAGAGATGGCAGATCAAGCCGCCCGGAGGGTGGCGAGGCAGTTTGACCGGATGGGTCGTGGATGCGGGAAAAGGAATAAGTGGAGGCAATTCCCAGCGCAAAGGCAAGGGTCATCCCAAGCTGGTATCCCTCGGGCTTTTTGAGGCGGGTGATCAACGCACCCACCAGGAGCACGCCAAGCATACCGGTAATCCCCATGATGAAATTGCGTGAACCGAAGTAGCGACCACGTCCCTGCATTGGGACGGTATCGGCGGTGAATGAAAGCCAAGCCGGGAAAGCCAGGTTGCCGAATGCATCGCGGGTGATGGAAAGAGCGATTGCGATCAAAACCAGTGCCCTGCCGTTCAATCCGAAAGGAACCAGGGCTATGAAAAGTATGGCGAGACGCGCGATACCACCTGCACAAATAAGGGTGATTTCCCTGCGATGGCTGAACTGCTCAACAAGCAATGCGCCGGGAAGCAACAACAGAGTGGCACTCAAACTGGATAAGGCACTCATGATCCCGATCTGGGCGCGCGTGGCTCCAAGCGCCAACACATACAAGGTCATGTAAGTGAGGATGATATTGTCACTGGCAGAAGAAAACAAGCCATCGTACCAAAACCAGTGCAGGTTTTGGCGTGTTCTTTCCGGAAGCTCCAATGCCCAATCGCCGCCGGTCACCAGACTAGAAAATGACCGGCTCAGCTGCCCCCACATTTTGACTGTAGAAGAACCCCATTGTTTCATGAGTTTTTAAATAATTTTCGGCAGCAATCTGTCTCTAAAACCGGACCCATCCCTTGGGAGGGGTGCTTTTCCCGGATGTCAAGAGTTGCATCATACTATAAATCATTTGTCTATCGCAAAACTGACCAGCGAGACTTTACAGATATGCAATAATCTGAAAATCACCTTGACAGGGATGACTCTCGAAAGTAAAATGCTTTCACTTTGGAAATATTCCTACATACAAATATATCATGGTGAAACCTTATGTCCAACAACTCGCAGCCAGCCAGCTCTCCCGAACTCGTTAAGTCACTGCAGCGTATCATCCGCCTGCGGAGCCAATTCAAAGTGGTCCCGCCGGAAAATATCGCTGAACTAAAAAAACAGATATACGAGTTGAAGGTGTCGGGCAAGGGTGCTGCAATCGATGACCCGGGGCTCTTTTATAACGCCGCCTCCGTTTTTTCACGTTACGCAGAGCCGATCACCATGGGGGAGTTGAGCCGGGACCTGGAAGTCCCGCTCAGTACAGCCACGCGCACCGTGGACTGGCTGGTCAATAACGGTTATGCTCGGCGGCTGCCTGACCCAAAAGACCGCCGGATCGTACGGGTGGAACTGACCGGGAAGGGCAAAGAAACCTACCAGGCCATCAGCACTTTCGTACTGACAAGGGTCGAACAGGCGATGAGCAAGTTAAACACGGACGAGAGGGTCACTTTTCTCTCCCTATTGAACAAAGTGTTGGATGCTTTCGAATAGGCGAATCGGATTATTCGCAGAATTCCAAACCTTATCGCTCAATCAAAAAATACCGACAAAAAAACAAATAGGAAAATCCGTGATTTATAGCCAGCCGACGAGGAGCTATCCATGAGAAGGTTTCGAGCCATGATCAAGAAGGAAATCCTGCATATGCTGCGAGACCCGCGCACGCTGATCTTTATTTTCATTATGCCGGTCCTGCAACTTTTATTACTGGGATACGCCAACAACACGGATATAAAAAATGTTCCCACCGTGATTTTTGACCAGAGCAACAGCCAGGCCAGCCGGGCCCTGCTGGATTCTTTCAGGGTGACCGGCTATTTCTCGTTCGATTACGTGGCCTCAACGGATACCGAGGTCAATAACCTGATCGAATCCGGAAAGGTCAAAGTAGGCATCATCATCCCCTCAAGTTATACCGGTGACCTGCTTTCCGGGACCCCAGCTCAAGTGTCAGTAATAATCGATGGCTCGGACCCGACCACGGCCAGCGCGGCCCTTACCGCGGCGACCCTCACCGGGCAAGCGCACGGGATCAGCCTGCGCCTTCAACAACTGGCACTCGTGGGAGGATCCAGCAGTTCTGCAGCCTCCCCGGTGGATGTGCGCACACGCGTACTATACAACCCCGACCTGCTCGGCGCTTACAATATCGTCCCCGGCTTGATCGCGATGATCCTGTTCCAGACCGCCACGAGCCTGACTGCGCTCTCCATCGTGAGAGAACGCGAGCGCGGTACGATCGAACAACTGATCGTAACTCCCATCCGAAACTGGGAATTAATCTTGGCCAAGATCATCCCCTACATCCTGGTCTCGTTTGCGGACATGCTGCTGATCCTGCTGATCGGCACATTGTGGTTCGGCGTTCCGATCCGCGGCAGCCTGTGGCTCCTGTTTGCCATGACCGGGCTCTACCTGCTGCCCACCCTGGGACTCGGCCTGCTGATCTCCACTTTCGCCCGAACCCAACAACAGGCCCAGTTGATGACCATGCCGATCCTGCTGCCAGCCATGATGCTTTCCGGTTTCATCTTCCCAGTTGCCTCCTTACCGATCTTTTTGCAGTTTGTGGGCAACCTAATCCCGCTTACTTATTTCATATATATCCTGCGCAGTATTGTCGTCAAAGGGGTGGGGATCCAGATGATCATCCCGCAAACCATCGCCATGATCGTCTTTGCCATCGTCCTCCTGGGAGCAGCTGCCCTGCGCTTTCGTAAAAAACTTGATTAGCATTCTACCGATCGGATAAGAAAGGAACGATTCCATGAAACGAATCTCAAGAATGATCACCCCGATCATTTTGGTCCTGGCGGCGGTCGCAGCCCTATGGTATTACTGGGTGCGCCCTGCCGGCTCCCTGGCAGCAGCCTGGGACTCACTTGTCAACCCGTCGTCAGCGACATCCGGAGCACTGACCGCGTCCGGAACGGTGGAAACGACCGAGATCAATGTCGCCCCTGAAGTCGCTGGAAAAATCCTGGCTGTGAATGTCCAGGAAGGCGATGCTGTTCACGTTGGAGATGTGTTGGTCCACTTTGACGACTCAATCCTGCAAGACCAGCGCACCATTGCCACCACCAACCTGGAAATGGCGAAAATTGCCCTGGTGCAACTGACCTCGCCGGCAACGATTGCCAACCTTCAAAAAACGATTGCCCAGGATAAACAGGACATCGACAATGCCCAGCAGTCGTACGACAACCAGAAATATTTCACGAACAATCTAGACGCCGTTCAGAACGCCCATGCGAGCCTGGTAATTGCCCAAGAAAACCTGGACAATGCCCAGAGTGATTACGACAGCGTGAGGGGCAACCCGGATAACGATACCAACAAAGCAAATGCGTACCAGAAACTTTATGCGGCGCAACTGGCTTTTAACACTGCCAGTTATAACTATGCTCTATGGACTGGAAAAGTCGTTTCGGAGCAGCTAAACATTAAGGAAGCCACTCTATCCGTGACCAAAGCCAAGCTAGCGGAGGACCAGGCATTGCTGGATGTGCTGAATGGAGGCCCAATCCCCGACAATGCCACGGGAGCGGGGATCGTGCAACTGCAGCAGGCCAGGATCGCCGTGCAATTAGCGCAAGCCAACCTGGACCTGTTGGATGACCAGATCACCAAGACAACAGTGGTTGCGCCGGTGGACGGTGTGGTGATGACTCGCAATGCGGAGCCAGGCAGCGTGGTCAATGCCGGGGCTGCCCTGCTCACGCTCGCCCGACTGGACGAATTAACCATCACGGTCTACGTGCCCGAGGATCGAGTTGGTGAAGTCAGCCTTGGCCAGACCACCAACGTAAGCGTAGACTCCTTCCCGGGTGTCATATTCACTGCCAATGTAACCTACATTTCCGACCAGGCAGAGTTCACCCCGCGCAATGTCGAGACGGTATCGGGCCGCAAGAATACGGTCTTTGCGGTCAAGCTCAAGCTTAACGATACCAGCGAAAGACTAAAACCCGGCATGCCCGCCGATGTTACCTTCCTATCGAAATGAACATGGAACCAGAGATCCTGCTCGAAACCAAAGACCTGGTCAAGACATACGGCAGCCTGCGTGCCGTGGACGGGTTGAACCTGGAGGTGCGGGCAGGAGAAATGGTCGGCCTCGTGGGGCCGGACGGAGCCGGAAAGACCACGGCGATCCGTCTAATGGTCGGCGCGCTTGAACCCACCAGCGGCCAGATCCGTGTGGCGGGCTACCAGCTACCCGACCAACTGGAAAAAGCCCACGAAGAACTGGGCTACCTGGCGCAACGTTTCAGTTTATACGGCGATTTGACAGTCAGGGAAAACCTGGAATTTTTCGGAGAGGTGTTTAACGTGCCGAATGCCGAACGCAAACAGCGTTCGCAGGAATTATTAAAGTTTGCCGGCCTGGAGGAATTTGCCTCCCGCCCGGCAGCCGCCCTCTCGGGAGGAATGCAGAAAAAACTGGGACTGGCGACCGCCCTTGTGCATCGTCCGAAGGTGCTGCTCCTGGATGAGCCAACGGGAGGAGTCGATCCGGTTGCCCGGCAGGAGTTCTGGCAATTGCTGATCGGTTTGCTGCGGGTGGGTTCCGCTGTGCTGGTGAGCACCCCCTACATGGACGAGGCAATGCGTTTCAACCGGGTCATCTTCATGAACCACGGCCGCGCCCTGACACAAGGCGCGCCGCGTGACCTGATGAATGGCTTAGCCGGACGGATCCTGGAGCTTGCAACCGATCAAAATATGACTGCCCGCAAAATTGCAGGCGAAGACCCTGACGTGGAGGATGTGCACACCTTTGGCGAGTACCTGCACCTGCGTGTGCGGGCACCCGAAGGACCACTGAGACGCCTGCCCGGACGCCTTGAAGCAGCGGGTGTCCATCTAACCCATATTATCCCCGTATCTCCTTCGCTGGAAGATGTTTTCATTCACCTCCTGGAGATGGAAGAAAAAAACAATGGAAAATAAAAATCCATCCCTGGAAGTAATGGGATTGACCAAATGCTTCGACCATTTTACGGCCGTCGACCATGTCTCCTTTACGGTCCATCCGGGCGAAGTGATCGGTTACCTTGGTCCGAACGGAAGCGGCAAGACCACCACCATCCGCATGTTATGCGGTTTGCTGACCCCCACGGAAGGAACGGCGAGGATCCTGGGTATGGACGTGGTAAAAAACCCCGAGGCGATCAAGCCGCACATCGGTTACATGTCGCAAAAATTCTCGCTTTACGATGAACTGACCGTGATGGAAAACCTGGAATTCTATGCAGAAATCTACGAAATACCCAAGGCGACAAAAAAAGAGCGAATCCAGGAAGTGTTGCACACCGCAGGATTGGATCGAAGAAGCCGCACGATGACAGGCAGCCTGTCAGGCGGTTGGAGGCAGCGCCTGGCACTGGGCAGTGCGATGCTGCACCGCCCACCGCTCCTGTTCCTGGATGAGCCAACCAGTGGGGTCGATCCGATCGCCCGGCGCGAGTTCTGGGACCTGATTTACCAGTTTGCCTCCGAAGGGACCACCGTCTTCATTACAACGCATTACATGGATGAGGCCGAACACTGCAGCCGGGTGGGGTTCATGTACCGCAGCAAGCTGCTGGCATTCGATTCGCCACGCTCCCTTAAATCGACCTACCTTTCGGGGGCTGCCTGGGATCTCGACGCCAGCCCACTCCTGGAAGCTGTTGAATGCCTGGGCGGGATGGAGGGCGTGGCGCAAGCCAGCCTGCACGGAGACAGAGCCCATGTGATCGTCGATCCCCAGCACTGGACTGCAGACAGCCTGACTTCTGCGCTATCCAAGAAAAATATCGTTGTCCAATCCGTAGAAACAGTAGAGTCATCGCTGGAGGATGTATTTACCTTACTGGCGCATCGCGGCAATGCCTCCCTGGTAGACCGTTAAGATGCGCCGGTAAATTACCTGCCAAAAAGATACCCTTCACGTGCAATATACAGCGAGAGCATATTAGAAATAGAATCTTCATGCACTAACCGTTTGAAGGAATAAGAATATGAAAGCAAATAAGAAACTAGTGGTTTGGATTGGGGTCATTTTGGCCATCAGCCTGATTTTGGTTGCCGGCTGGTATTTCCTGGTTATTCCATCGGGATCTCTTTCTGCAGGCCTGACGACTGCCTGGAATTCCCTGGTCAACCCGGGAAGGACTATTTCCCCAGGAGCCCTGAATTCATCTGGGACCGTGGAAACGACGGTACTATCCATCGGGTCCGAGATGCAAGGGAAGGTCCTCGAAGTGAATTTTCAGGAAGGCGATGTGGTCAAAGCTGGCGATGTGCTTGTTCACCTTGACGACAGCACGCTCAAAATCCAGCTTAGCATTGCGGCTGCGAACCTGGAATCGGCCAAACTATCCCTACAGCAACTGGCCTCGCCCACGATGATTGCCAACCTGCAAAAAACCATTGCCCAGGATAAGCAGGATATTCAGGATGCCCAGCAAGCGATGGATATTGAGAAATACTTCACGACCAACACCGATGCCATCCAAAGCGCCCGTTCGAACGTGTACCTGGCGAAGATCGCCCTGGATAGAGCCCTGACAGAATACGACAAGGTCGATGGCAATCCAAATTACACCCCGGAAAAGGCAGCCGCATATCAGAAACTCTATCCCGTGCAACTGGCTTATGATAATGCCCTGGCAATATTAAATTTATGGACCGGAGTGCCCAACCAGGAACAGGTGGATCTTAAGGCAGCCAACCTGGCCATCGCTAAAGCCAAACTATCAGCGGACCAGACCCTGCTGGATGCTCTAAATGGAGGCTCGATCGCCCAAAATGCCACCGGTGCAGGGATCGCGGAACTACAACGAGCCAGGATCAACGTCCAGGCGGCACAGGCCAACCTTAACCTGCTGAATGACGAAATCGCGAAAATGATCGTTACCTCACCCGTGGACGGCGTGGTGATGACACGCAGCGTTGACCCCGGCAACGTGGTCTTCCCCGGGATCGAACTGCTTTCCCTGGCTCGATTAAATGATCTAACAATTACTGTGTATATCCCTGAAGATATTTATGCGAAAATCATGCCCGGACAGACTGCCACGGTCACCGTTGATACTTACCCGGGAGAGACATTCAATGCCGCGGTAGTATATATATCGAAGCAGCCTGTGTTCATTTCCCGCAGCGCGGCAGACAGTATCCGGAAACCAATCGACACTCTATGCCATACGGCTAAGCCTGGACGGTGTCAATGGAAAGCTTAAACCCGGGATGGCCGCAGATGTCACCTTTAACTCGAAATGAATATCGAACCGGAATTTTTACCTGATCACAATGAGGTGGAAGACTCCCAAGTGGCAAGATGCTGCTGGCTGCAGGGGAAAGGACCTCTTTTGTAAAATCGGGGCAGATAAACGCGAAACCCCCACAAACGTCCCTGGAAGAAAATATAAAACCACCTTATTTAGGTGGTTTTGTGGTGCCCCTGGGCAGACTCGAACTGCCCTTTTTAGCTCCGGAGGCTAACGCTCTGTCCACTGAGCTACAGGGGCGGATTGCGAGGATTTTACCACAATAGAACGCGATGCCAAGGATGCGATACTATATGAACACCTGCCTGTCAAATCTGCACAAAGGGGGCCAGTTGACCCATTTCAGCGCGCAATTTATAAATCGTAACCAGATTACCACCCTCATCGCCCAGACGGTCATATTGCCAGCGCTTATGGGCGTATTCGCCACAAACCTGGTAAAAACGGGCGGTCTTTAGATATTTTCCATTGAATAGTGCGCGTATGCGGGCAAACATTTGGCGCCAAGCCGAGGAGGCTGATCGCATTTGAGCAGGAGTAATCGTTTGCGCTTTGACTTCTGCTGACAGATATTTGATTAATGTCAACTGCTCCCGCCGGGTAGCCCAGATGATAATGATCAGCATAAAGAACCATCCGGTCCAGTCTACGGCGGTGCCGATCACCGTCCCTGTCAATCCACTGGGCAAAAAAGTGGCGATGGTGTTGTGCAGGCCGTGGGCAAACATGGCAGCTGCCAACCCAATCAAGGGAGCAAGGATCTTTATCGCCACGTTTTTATTGAGGCGGGAAATGGCGAGACCGATCCCAAAAAAAGCAGTGTAGAAAGGATGCTGCCAGCCGACCAGTATGATGCGAATGAATGCCAGGGAAAGCAAACCACTCCAGCCCCCCTGCTGGAACCCGTAGGTATAAATGTAATAGGTATTCTCGGTAGCGGCGAAACCCAAGGCAGCCACCCCGGCATAAATGATGCCATCCAAAATAGAGTCAAATTCGCTGCGAAAGACCAGAAACACGACGAGAACTGCCAACCCCTTGAGGGTCTCTTCAACCAAAGGAGCAACAATCGACCCGGTGGCAATATCGGTCAGGACACTGGAATTGGTGAAAACGTAAATCCCAAGCCCAAGGAAGGTATTAATTAAAAAAGCGCTGCCGGCAGCAATAACCGCGCCCCATAAAAAAACTCCGCCCAATAGCAGGAGCGGTTCTTTTTCGTATCGGTCAAGCCAATACAGGATAAATGCAAACAGGAGAGATGTGGAAAAGCCGATCAATCCAGAAACAATCAGACCCATTGTTTTCTCCAGGGATATAGAATTTCAATTAAATTGAATTATATAGGCGATCCTTCATTTGTGAGTAAATATATAAAACCCACTTCCTGCGACCTTCGGAAATTTCTCCCACATCCGAATTTCGTTTAGCCCGCTTCTTGAAGAATCAAGCGGGTGCGTTCAATGCGAGTCGTCTCAGAGGGGATGCCAAGTGCATCCAACACCTCTTCGGGGCGACCGGTAGCTCCTTCACGGGCAGATAGGCGCATATGCAAGCGAGGGGGAGGGAACCATCCTCTGGGATAAGTTCCAGCGATTCGACCAGGGGGCGCAGGTCGTAAGCCTTGCCCCGACGTTCCCGGGGGAGGGAGCTTGCAGCCAATAAGGCAGCAAGCCTGGAGTTCCAACCCGGAATCGGTAGACGGTTCCAGCAGGGCGACTTCATATTCAGCAGACAGCACCCGGGTCTGGAGGGCAGGAGTGTGCGAATCCACGACCTCAACGGTGGAGATGATCAACCCCGGAGGCGAAGAGGATTGAAGCAGTTCTTTAAAGGAGCGATCCAGGGAGTCAGCGGTGTCGTCGATCCAAATATCCACGATCTCTGCGCACCCGATGAAGCCCAGCGGCAACGCAGAGGCCAACTGGATCTTTGGGCCAGGGTGGAATCCCTGGGTGTAAGACAACGGCAGACCGGCGCGGCGCACTGTCCGCTCCCAAAGGCTGTGCAAATCCAAATGACCGGTATAACGCAATGCACCGGATTTCGAGAAGTAAATGCGCAGTCTCATTCAGGAGGTTTTCTCATTACGCCTGCCCATCCACCTACGTAAGTTAGGAACGAGCAAGGCGCCAAAGAGGCAGAAAGCGATTGTAACCAGAATGCCAAGCGGGCCAAATACCAGCCCCATGGCATCCGTGTAAGGAACCAGCCACAAGATAAAGGATAATCAATGACGCAATAATACCTGATGCAAGAGCAGTACCGACACCGTGGAAGGGCTGAAGCAGACGTGCCAGTATCCCAACAACCAAAGATGAAAAGCATAAGAACAGAAGCATGTCCACTGACCGGTCGGGATGAGCAAGCTCAACAGCGTGTTGAACATGAGTGTACCGATAAATATCAGAAATCCTCCCATAGCCCCGACCAAGACATAATTTAGATAGTGCGCGCAAGTTCATGGGTTAACTTCTTTCTTGAGCGATCGGTTTTTCGCTTCCAGGTGACTTGACTTCGGGACATTTCCAATAAATCCCGGGAAATTCACGCCGGGAAGCTGGCGAAAGTGGGCAGGATGCCACAGGCGTCACAATCTTCCCGGCAATCCTGACGGGTGGAACCTTCCAGGGAGCGCTGGTAATCGGCATACAAATATTTCTTGCGAACAGCGTCTGAAATATGCTCCCAGGGAAACACCTCGTTGCGGAGGCGCGTGCGGTGGGTGTAGAAGGCAGGGTCGAGTTCCAAGGCGGCAAAGGCAGAAGCCCAGGCTTCGAAGCGGCGCTGGTCCTGCCAGGCATCGAATTTCGTCCCGTTTTTCCAGGCAGCGTAAATCACTTCACTCATGCGACGGTCGCCGCGGGAAAGCCAGCCTTCAAGGAGGGTATCTTCAGGAGGCGTCCAGGATAAGTTTGAAAGAGGAGCCGCGTAACTCGTGCATGAGCAGTTCCTGCTTGGCCCGGATCTGATCAGCAGTATCCACCGAGACCCACTGGAAAGGAGTGTGCGGCTTGGGGATGAAGGTACTCACCCCGGCGTGGACCCTGGCTTTGCCGCCCAACACCTTGCGCCCTTCAGCCAGCACTCGCTTGCATAAGTCGGCGATGGCCTGGACATCGGCAAGAGTCTCGGACGGATGACCGATCATGAAATAAAGCTTGATATTCGTCCACCCGCGGGAGTAGATCTCGCGGGCAGTCTCGAGCAGTTGATCATCGGTGATGAACTTGTTGATGATGCGCCGCATGCGTTCGGTGGCAGCTTCGGGGGCGAGGGTGAACCCTCCCGAGCGGCGGTCTTTCAGTTTTTCCATCAATTCCACCGAAACGGTGTCGATGCGCAGGGAGGGCAGGGAGACGGTCAGGTGTTTTCCGCCAAAACGTTCCCCGATGCGGGTGACGAGTTCAAGGATATCCGTGTAATCCGAGGACGAAAGGGAGAGAAGTGCCAATTCCTCGGCACCGGTGGCAGCCACCGCCTCTTCCGCTGCCGTGACGATCTCTTCCACGGTACGCTCCCGGACGGGACGGGTGATCATGCCAGCCTGGCAAAAACGGCAGCCGCGGGTGCAGCCGCGCATCACCTCGACCGAGACCCGGTTGTGAACGACATCAATGTTCGGAACAAGGAAGCGGGTGGTGGGGGGCGGAAGTTTTGGCAGCATGCGTTTGACCACGGTCCGCGGAGCCTCAGGGATGGTGGGCGTGATGCTGTCAATGGTGTCATCCGGGAGATATTTAACCTGGTATAAGCTGGGGACGTAGACGCCCGGAATGCTTGCCAAATCACGAAGGAGGAGAGCACGGTTCGCCAAGCGATTGCTTCGCTGCTGCGCACTTTCCTCAAGAACAGGGGGACTTTGTTGCAAAAAAAGTACTTTTGACCTTTTGGACAACATCGATAATTTCCTGGATGACCTCTTCGCCCTCCCCGATGACGAAGGCATCGATAAAGGCATGCATGGGTTCGGGGTTGAAACAGGCATGACCTCCGGCAATGATCAGTGGATCAGCATTCGTGCGCTCGGAGGAACGAAGGGGAATCCCAGCCAGATCGAGCAGGTTGAGCGTATTCGTGTAGAGGGTTTCATAAGGGAGAGAGAAACCCAGGATGTCAAAATCAGCCAGGGGATGTTTGGTCTCAAGCGAATAAAGCGGGATATCGTTCGAGCGCATCAGGGCTTCCATGTCCACCCAGGGAGCGTAGGCTCGCTCGGCAAGGACATCGGGGCGCTGATTGACCAGGTCGTAGAGGATCTGCAGACCCAGGTTGGAGATGCCGATATCATAAATATCAGGGAAAACGAAGGCAACCCGGGTCCCGACTTTATCCCAATCCTTGATGACGGCGTTGAGTTCGCCGCCTACGTAACGCCCAGGTTTCTGTACCTTTAAAAGAATCCGCTCAAGGCGGGTATCGATCTGTTGTGGGGAAAGCATGGGCGGGATTATACCCGAGGTCGATAGACCTCAAATTTACCCCCAACGATCGGGCAAATATTCCCACTTCCTTTGTTAAAGAGGTAGGGAATGCATGATCCATAATAATCAGCCCTATTTATTATCCCGATCAGTGGAATGTTTCATTTCGAAATCCTTCCACAGTTGGGAAAGCTTTTCGGGAGAATGAAGCAGCGTGGGAAAACACCCGGTGCAAAGATAAACCTGGTTTCCATGGTATTGCAGGGTGACCAGGGGAATTTCTTTTTCAGAGCGGTTGCAGTTCTGGCAAGTTTTCATATTTTTAAAAGGTTCCTTTAATCATCCCGCCATCCACAGCTAACAACACGCCGGTAATATAGCCGGCAGCGGGGGAGACGAGGAAAATTGCAGCATTGGCGAATTCTTCGGGAGTACCCATGCGCCCAAGCGGGCTGTCCTTGGCCTGCAATGCCATTTCCTTCTTGATCGTCGTACGGTTCTGCCTGGCTCGGAAGGTCATCAGTTCGATCACACGCTCTGTGTCTGTCCAGGCAGGCAAGATGGAATTGAAGCGGATGCCATCCCCACCGAGTTCGAGGGCGAGAGACTTGGTCAGCGCAGCGGTAGCGGCGCGGATGCTATTTGAAAGAACGAGGTTGGGGATGGGCTGTTTGACCGAATACGAGGTAACGGTCAGCACACTGGCGGCTTTGGACTTGCGCAGGAAGGGCAGGGCAGCTTTGATCAAGCGCACGTGGCTCATCAGGGTCGTGTCGACTGCCTTCTGCCACTCAGATTCATCCATCGTCTCAAAGGCGCCGGAAGGGGGACCGCCAGCATTCGTGACCAATATATCCAGCCCGCCCAGCAGGCGGGCAGACTCGTTCACCAACCGGGCAGGCACATCCGGGTCGGAGAGATCACCAGCCAGGGCAAGAGCCTTAACCCCGGTCTCAGCCGAAATCTTTGCAGCTGATGCGGAAACGCGATCCTGGTCACGGCCATTGATGACAGGACGACAGCCCTCGCGGGCCAGAGCAAGCGCAGTGGCAAAACCCAAGCCCTTGCTTGAGCCGGTGACGAGAGCGCGTAATCCCTTTTAGTTTTAAATCCATAGTTCCTCCAATTCCGAAAACATCAAAGCATAAGTAAATGAAACCAATAACCTTGCTGGTTAAATTATCTCGATTTTCGTATCGAGCACATCCCCATCCGGCCAATTGGCTTCTGTCCATTTCCGAACCGTTTCCAGGGCCGATTGAAGAAAGGCTGTTGTCATTGGCGACCATCCCGCAGGAAATAAGCGCTTCACCCCACTTATCCTGCAATTCCATTTCCGCCACCGAAATATTGAACTGCCGGTGAAGGCGGGCAAGCAGTGGTTTGCAGCCGCCCCGTTTTCCTTCAGCGAAGCACAGCCCGGGAGGTTAAGGTGGATGGTAAGCAAGCCAATCATATTTGATTGTCGATTTACGAATTCAGATAACGATTTACAATGCTTTAACTTATGGAACCCGAAACCGCTTACAACCAGGCTCTTGATTATCTTTATTCTTTTGTGGATTATAGTCTTAAAAAATCGTCCGAACTCGCCAAGGCGGAGTTCAACCTTGAGCGGATGCGGACACTGATGACCCTGCTCGGCAACCCGGAGCAGAAATACCCGATCCTGCATGTGGCCGGGACGAAGGGTAAGGGGTCAACAAGCGCCCTGATGGCCTCGGCATTGACCGCAGCAGGATACAAGACCGGGCTGTACACTTCGCCGCATTTACAGGATTACGTGGAACGCATCCAGATCGACGCCCAGCCGATCTCCCATGACGAACTTGTGGACTGGTGGAGCAGGTCAAGCCGCACGTGGCGGCTGTACCAAAATTGACCACGTTCGAAATTACCACTGCCATCGGACTGCTATATTTTGCCCAGCAAAAGGTGGGCGCCGCGGTGATCGAGGTGGGCCTGGGCGGCCGGCTGGACGCGACCAATGTGGTCACACCGCGGGTGGCGGTGATCACTTCCCTTTCTTACGACCACATGGCAGTGCTCGGGCAACACCCTGACCCTGATCGCGGGCGAAAAAGCGGGCATCATCAAGCCCGGCATCCCGGTCGTCTCTTCGCCGCAAAAGGACGAGGCGCTGGGCTGTGCTGGAACGGGTGGCAGAAGAACGCCATGCCCCGATGACCCTGGTCGGGCGGGAGGTGACTGTTTGAAGCCGGGGACCATTCGCTGGAAGGACAGACGCTTACAATAACCGATAATTATGTCCACCTGACGATCAGCGGGTGTTGAAAAAGGCCCGGAATCGGTTATACTTCGCCTCCCATTATTGGGGCAGCACCAGATTGACCAACGCGGCGACGGCATATGCCGGCCTTAAAGCAGTGGGCTGAAGATCAGCAATGAAGCCATCGCTAAAGGATTTGCCGAGGTGAAGTGGCCCTGCCGATTCGAGATCGTGCGCAGAGAACCGCCGGTGATCCTGGACTCGGCCCATAACGCAGGATTCGTTCGAAAAACTGGCACAGACACTGGATGAGTATTTCCCCGGCCGGAAACGTCGTGCTGATCTTTGGCTCATCCGAAGATAAGGATATAGGCGGGATGCTGGCAGCCATGAAAGGACGATTGAAACTTGTACTGGCCACAAAAGCAGTGCACCCGCGTGCCATCGAACCGGAAAAAATCGTAGAAAAAGCAACCATGCTTGGATTTCGATCGAAGGCAGTCATCCCGGTGGAAGCTGCCCTGATGACAGGCACTGGAGCTGTCAACAACCGGTGGAGAATTAGTATTATCAGCAGGCAGTATGTTCGTGACCGCAGAAGTAAAAACGGCCTGGGAAAAAATCCAACAAACAGGTAGCGAGTAACTCCGTATGAGGCAGGCAGTTTCGATACCATCGAGATATTTCAGGGATTTTATGAATCAAAACGACTGGTCATTCCAGGAAGAAGATGCATTCAACGTGGCGCTGTCGCAGCGCACAGACGAACTATACCGGGTAGCCAATGCCACGCCGGATGAAGACGGCTGCATAGAAGCACTCGTGCTGCCCCTGCGGGATATTGTTGTTTTCCCGCACATGGTCACGCCGGTGTTTGTGGCACGAGAAGCCAGCCTGCTGGCGATCCAGGAGGCGCACGAACACGACCGGACGATCATCGGCCTGACACAACGCGATTCAGATTTGGAAAACCCCGGTCCGCAGGATTTCTTCCCAATCGGCGTGGAAATGGCGGTGGGAAGACTGCTGTCGATGCCGGACGGTTCCTCCTCTGCGCTGGTGCAGGGACGAAAGCGGGTGGAAGTAGTGGAATTCACCCGGTTGACCCCGGTGCTCAGGGTGCGGGCACGGGTGATCGACGAACCACCCACGGCGGACAAGACCACCCAGGCATTGATGCGCAACGCACTGGACCTGTTCGACCGCTGCGTCCAACTGGACCGCGCCATCCCCGAGGAAGCCCACCTCTTTGCCATGAACATTGCCGAGCCGGGCTGGCTGGCAGATATGATCGCCACGGCAGTCTCCATTAACCTGACGGAGCGCCAGCAATTGCTGCTGATGAAAGACGCACGCCAGCGCCTCCAGCGGATCAATAAATTGCTTGCCCAGGAACTGGATGTGCTTGAACTGGAAGACGAAATCCACAGCCGGGTCCAGGATGAAGTGGACAAGAGCCAGCGCGAGTTTTACCTGCGCGAACAAATGAAGCAGATCCAGACCGAACTGGGTGAAGGCGATATTTTCACGCGCGACCTGAACGATCTGAAAAAGAAAATCGATGCGACCGCGCTGCCCGAGCAGGCGCGCACCACCGCTCTCAAGGAACTCGAACGATTGAACCAGATGCCGGCGATGGCTCCCGAGGTGGGCATTATCCGTACCTACCTGGACTGGATACTGGAACTGCCCTGGCAGCAATCAACCAAGGACAACCTGGAAGTAAAACATGCCGCCCGCATCCTGGAGCGCGACCATTACGGGTTGAAGAAAGCCAAGGACCGCATCCTGGAATATATCGCGGTGCGTTCGCTAAAACCCAAGAAGGAGCGGCAGCCGATCCTGTGTTTCGTGGGTCCGCCCGGAACTGGAAAGACATCGCTCGGACAGTCCATCGCCGAATCGCTTGGACGAAAGTTCGTACGCGTATCCCTGGGCGGAGTGAGGGATGAGGCGGAGATCCGCGGCCACCGCCGGACGTACATCGGCGCATTGCCCGGCAGGATCCTGCAAACCATGAAGAGGGCGGGGACCGCAAACCCGTTATTCATGCTCGACGAGATCGACAAACTCGGACAGGATTTCCGAGGGGACCCATCTTCAGCGCTTCTGGAAGTGCTCGACCCCGAGCAGAACCACGCCTTCAGCGACCATTACCTGGAACTGGATTTCGATCTATCCAAGGTGATGTTCATCACCACCGCCAACACGTTGATGACCATCCCGCCAGCCCTGCTGGACCGGCTGGAAGTGATCGAGTTCCCAGGCTACATCGAGGAAGAAAAGATTATCATCGCAGAACGGTTCCTGATCCCACGCCAATTGGAGGAAAGCGGGATCGAATCGCTGGGCATGACCTTCACCACCGAGGCGCTGCAACGCATCGTGCGCGAGTATACGTACGAAGCCGGAGTACGCAACATGGAGCGCGAGATCGGGCGCATCTGCCGGAAAGTTGCGCGCTGGAAGGCGGAAGAGAAACGCTATCCCACCAACATCCTGCCCGAGCTGATCGAGAAATTCCTCGGTCCGCAGCAATTCTTCCAGACCGAAGCCGAGCGCAAGGACGAGGTGGGGGTAGCCACCGGCCTGGCATGGACCGAAAACGGAGGAGAGATCATCTCCATAGAAGTGGCGGTGCTGGATGGGAAAGGCAACCTGCAGATGACCGGCCAGATCGGGGACGTGATGCAGGAATCCGGGCAGGCTGCCCTGACCTACGTGAAATCACGGGCGACAAAGCTGGGGATCGACGTGGAGGTATTCGAGCGCATGGACATCCATGTGCATATGCCGGAGGGCGCCATACCCAAGGACGGCCCATCAGCGGGCATCACGCTGGCTACAGCCCTGGTCTCCGCACTTACGGGACGAGCTGTGCACAAGGAAGTGGGCATGACAGGGGAAATCACCCTGCGAGGGCGGGTACTACCCATCGGAGGGCTGCGGGAAAAAGTACTGGCAGCCCACCGCGCCGGATTAAAGGTGGTGCTTATCCCGGAGAAAAACATGAAAGACCTGGTTGACGTACCAAAGAAAGTAAGGGAGGATCTGAAGATCGTGCCTCTGCAGCACATGGACCAGGTGCTTGAAATCGCCCTATCGACCAAAGGGGAGTTGGAGCCGCCCCACCCACGACGCAAGCCGGAAGAGACGGGCGAAACAGCAGAAGACTAGACACTCAATTTAAAAGATTGGAATGACGCAAATGGGATACAATGTTTGCGTCATTTATTTTATAAATAGAGGAAATCATGCGACAGTCGCTTACGAACAAAGTGGTCTTCATCACCGGCGCCTCATCAGGGTTTGGAGCAGATGCCGCAAGGTTGTTCGCAAAAGAAGGCGCCATTGTCATCCTGGCTGCAAGGCGTTTTAAGCGATTGACCGCGCTTGCAGAGGAGATCCACCTCTCGGGGGGACAGTCCTTTCCCATCCAGCTTGATGTAACGGACCAGTCCGAAATGGAAGCTGCTGTCAAAACCGTGCTGGAAACCCACGGGCGGATCGATATCCTGATCAATAATGCCGGGATGGGGGGACTGAACTGGCTGGAAACCTTCGATCCCACCACCGACATCGACATGCAACTAAACGTCAATTTGAAGGGGACAATACAACTGACACGCGCGGTACTGCCATCCATGCTGAAGCGCCGACAAGGACAAATCATCAATATTTGTTCGGTGGCGGGGTTGATCGCTGCACCGATGTATACGGTGTATGCCGCAACCAAATTCGGGATGAGCGGGATTTAACGACGCCTTGCGCAGGGAAGTGGCAGTACTGGGCGTAAAGGTCTCCTGTATATATCCGGGTCCGGCTGCGACCGAGTTCGGGAAGAATTCGGGGGACGATCACCTTAATCAGAATTTTAAACTGCCGAGCTGGATCGTTATGAGCTCCGAATATGTGGCAAAACGGATCGTGAACCTGGCGAAGCACCCTCGCCGGGGGCTGGTGGTTCCGTGGTGGTTCGGTCCCGTTGTAGCCCTGGACACCTTGTTCCCAGCCATTGTCGATTGGGGCGTGAAAGTGGTGTTTGTGAAGAAATTTCACCAATACCAGGCACCGATGGATTAATTGTTTTTGCAGCAATTATTATGATGATCGACGCAGAAAGGATGATCTATGAGTTCCTCCCGAATTTCCAAACTTTCAACCATATTAAAGACCTCCGCACTGGACACTTTAGCGTTGAATGCCGGACCCAGCCTGGTGTATATGACCGGGCTGCATTTCCACCTCTCTGAACGACCGGTGGTCACCTTTTTCACTTCCGGAAACGACCCGGTCATCGTCCTGCCGGAACTGGAAATGCTAAAGGTAAACAATTTACCATTCGGGGTTAAGGCTTTCCCTTACGGTGACAACCCTGCAGAATGGGAGGGGGTCTTTCGGAAGGCGATCAAGTTCCTCAACCTGGAGGGAAAAAGGATCGGGGTCGAACCGCAGCAAATGCGGCTGCTGGAATACCGCCACCTCAAATCCGTGGCACCCGAAGCGGAATATCCGGATGCTTCCAAAATCGTCAGCAGCATGCGAGTGAAAAAGGATGGCGACGAAATTTCCGCCATGCGAAAAGCGGTAAAGGTGGCGCAGTCCGCCCTGGAAGCCACCATACCGCTTATAAAAATCGGCATGACCGAAAAAGAATTATCGTCGGACCTGGTGATGCACCTCCTGCAAAGCGGGGCGGACTCAGATATCCCCTTTTCCCCGGTCGTTTCCAGTGGACCAAACAGCGCAAACCCGCACGCCGCCCCTTCTGAGCGGAAGTTGCGAGCAGGCGACCTGCTGGTGGTGGACTGGGGTGCGGCTGTGGACGGCTACATCTCCGACCTGACGCGCACCTTTGCTGTGGGGGAAGCCGAAGCAGAGTTCCTAAAGATACACAAAATCGTGCAGGAAGCCAACGCTGCCGGGCGGGCAGCGGGAAAACCCGGAGTGCCGTGCGACCTCGTTGACAGGGCGGCACGGGCGGTGATCGAAGCATCCGGGTACGGCAAATACTTCACCCACCGCACCGGTCATGGGATCGGAATGGAAAGTCACGAGGAACCGTACATGCGCAGCGGCAATATGATGCTGCTGGAAGAAGGGATGACTTACACGGTGGAACCCGGGATTTACCTGCCGGAGCGCAATGGAGTGCGGATCGAGGATAATATGGTGGTCACCGGGAACGGGGTTGAATGCATGAGTGACATGCCGCGCGAGTGGAGGGTGGTGGGTTAGGGGTTTATTTCCGGAAAAATTCCAAAGGAGAATTTCAAATGCAACTTCCTCCGTTCAAATTGGAACGTTACTTCGCGAAATACGAATTCAGCGCAAAATACCTGTTGTGCAGTTCAGATTGTGAATCGCTATCTGTGGGAGACCTGCTGGCAATGGAACCGGCGGCGGAGCAGGGCTTGAAGCGCCTATGGCTGGGTTACACCGAATCAGCAGGGTCGCCCTTCTTTGCGGAAAGAAATCAGCCAGGATTTATAACAGCATCCACCCAGAACAAGTGCTGGTCCACAACGGAGCAGAGGAAGCCATCTTCCTGTTCATGCACGCCGTGCTTAACCCCGGGGACCATATCATCGTCCACTGGCCGTGCTACCAGTCGCTTTTCGAGGTAGCCAGGAGTATAGGCTGCGAGGTGACATTCTGGGAAGCCCGCGCTGGAAAATAAGTGGGCACTCGACCTGGACGAACTTAAAAGCGGCCTGCGCGCCAATACTCGCGCCATCATTGTCAACACCCCGCATAATCCAACCGGCTACCTGATGCGTCAGGAACGAATTCCTGGCGCTCAACAACCTGGCGCAAGAAAAAGGCATCCTGCTTTTTTCCGACGAAGTCTATCGCGAACTGGAA
The DNA here is from genome assembly GCA_963741635.1 of uncultured Chloroflexia bacterium. Classification (GTDB taxonomy): domain Bacteria; phylum Chloroflexota; class Anaerolineae; order Anaerolineales; family Villigracilaceae; genus UBA877. The sequence continues at coordinate 89,176 of CAVUIO010000012.1, read as the reverse complement.
TATGATCCAACAGCCAGGCTGCCAGCGGCATGCGACCTCAACCCGGAAGCAATCTCGCTGGGAGTGATGTCCAAGTCATACGGGCTGGCAGGCTGCGCATCGGATGGATCGCAACTAAAAATGAGCGCGTGCTGACACGCATGGCAGCGCTCAAGGATTACACCACCATCTGCAGCAGCGCCCCAAGCGAATACCTGGCCGAACTGGCACTGCGGCATCGCGAACAAATAGCCGGACGGAATTTGCAACTCATCCACCACAACCTGTCCCTTCTGGAGACTTTCTTCGCGCGTACATGCGGACAAGTTTACGATGGGTATCCCCGGAAGCCGGCCCGATCGCATTTCCACACCTTATTGGGCAAAGACATTGAAGAATTCTGTCACAGCCTGGTGAGCGAGGCAGGCGTCCTGCTGCTGCCGGGAACGATGTACGATCATCCTGGCAACCATTTCCGCCTGGGGTTTGCACGCAGGAACATGCCAGACGCCCTCAGGAAACTGGAAGAGTCACCTGAGATCCCAAGAATCATGAGAGGCCGACATGATGACATACTGCCAATACCTGCGGGAACATCCTGAAGACACCTTGAATAAAATTTATCACGATACCGAATATGGCTTCCCTTTGACCAAGCGATGCCGCGTTGCTCGAACGGCTGGTGCTCGAAATCAACCAGGCAGGATTGTCGTGGATCACCATCCTGAAGAAAAAAGAAGCTTTCCACCGCGCTTATGATGGATTCGACGTGGACAAGGTGGCGGCTTATGGCGAGGCAGAGACTGCCCGCCTTCTTGGGGATGCCAGCATCATCCGCAACCGGCTCAAGGTGAAAGCAGCCATTGAAAATGCACGACGCATCCAGGGCTTGAGAGGCGAATATCGGATCCTTCATAGGCTGGCTGGACGCAACACCATCCGCTCAGCCTGGAGGAGTGGACCAAACTTTTTAAACAAGACCTTTGTTTTCACCGGGGGCGAAATCGTCAAGGAATTCCTTGTTTCCAGCGGATACCTGCCCGGAGCGCACGAAAAGGTGTGCCCGGTCTACCGAAAGATCGCAAAACTTCACCCTGCCTGGAGCCCGGTAATCCTGGAAGAGGTCCGGGCATCGGCGAGACGAGAAAAGATTCCTAGATAGTCAAGCCGCGATATTACCTGGTAATCAAACAACCCACACCCCGCATCCTGAGTGGGGGTTATAATCTGCCAGCAGGTCTCCGAATCCATTAATTTCAATCCGAGGGCATATGTCCCAAATCATCCCAACCGCAGAGCCTTTCCACTTCGCAGGGAAAGGCGCGAATGCCAAAATCGGCTGCCTGGTGACGCATGGGTTCACCGGCGCGCCAAAAGAAATGCGCTGGCTTGGGGAATACCTGAACCGGCAGGGCTATACGGTTTGCGGTATCCGGTTGAACGGTCACGCCACCAAACCGGAAGACATGGTGCGCTCGCACTGGCAGGACTGGCTGCTATCGGTGGAGGACGGTTACGACCTGCTGCATTCGTGCACCGAGAAGGTCTTCCTGCTGGGGCTTTCGATGGGCGGAGATCCTATCCCTGACCGCAGCGAGCAGCCTTCCGGTGCAGGGAGTGGTGGCCATGTCCACGCCTTACCAACTGCCAGATTCCATGCTATTTCACTTAACCGGTTTCATCTCATGGTTCGTCCCGTTTATGCCCAAAAGCAGCGGCGCCCCGGGTGCAGGCTGGTTCGACAAGGAAGCGTTCAAACAACATGTGGCATACCCCAAGAACCCGGTCCGCTCGGCGGGAGAATTAAACAAACTCCTGGGCGTGATGCGAAAATCGCTGCCAAATGTGAAAGTGCCAACGCTTGCTGATCCATTCACGCAATGACGATTACGTCTTCCACGGCAGCATGGAGAAAATCCACGCAGCCCTGGGCAGTACGGACAAGCAAATGATGTGGGTGGAAGGCGGCGGGCATGTCATCACAGAAGAACCAACGCGTGAGGTGGTCTTCAAGGCCGCGGCTGATTTCATAAACCGGGTAGCCGGCGAATGAGCATTGACCTGATCCTGTTGTTTGCTTCCCTCTTCACCTGGGGGATAGGCGAGGGAATGTTCATCTATTTCCAACCCATCTATTTGCAGCAACTGGGCGCGAGCACGATGACCATCGCGGGGGTCTTTGGTGCATTCGGGCTGGCAATGATGGTGGCACACATCCCGGCCGGTTACCTTGCAGACCGCATCGGACGCAAGCCGATCATGATTGCAGCCTGGGCTGCCGGGCTGGTTGCCACCTGGGTGATGGCGATGGCGAGGAGCCTGCCCGTATTCATGGCGGGAGTGCTGGTATACGGGCTGACAGCCTTTGTTTCTTCGCCGATGAACTCTTATATCACGGCGGCACGCGGTAAACTTTCCCTGGTGCGGGCGATGACCCTGATGTCGGCGGCATTTAACCTGGGAGCAGTACTTGGACCAATCTCCGGAGGGTGGCTGGGTGAACATTTTGGTCTTCGGACCGTTTACCTGGTGGCCGCATGCATTTTTATTGTCTCAACCGGGATCCTGCTTTTCATCCGCTCCCAACCCTGCGAAAGACACGACCCTGCCAGCCCGCCGGTAAAACTATGGGCGAACCCACGCTATGTCACCCTGTTGGGGATTGTATTCATGGCAATGTTCGTCATGTACCTGCCCCAGCCGCTGACGCCCAAATTCCTGCAAAACGAGCGCGGACTGTCGCTAGAATCAATCGGCCTGCTCGGGTCGGTGGGCAGCCTGGGGAATGCAGTGCTAAACCTGGTCCTGGGTCAACTGGCAGCCCGCACCGGATTCCTGCTGGCACAGGTTTCGGTGGCATTTTTCAGCCTGCTGCTATGGAAAGGATTGGGCGTGCCCTGGTATGCACTCGGATATTTCCTGTTAGGAGGGTACCGGGCAGCGCGTTCATTCATCTACGCCCAGGCACGCCCCCTGGTCCACCAGGCGCAGATGGGACTGGCTTACGGGGTGGCGGAGACGTTTAACTCGCTGTCCATGGCCCTGGCACCGCTCCTGGCGGGGGTCCTTTACACCCAATCGCCCGGATCCGTGTACCCATTCAGCCTGGCGTTGCTGGGGGTAGCGCTAGTCATCTCAATCTTATTTACTACCCCGTGTGCAGGTGGATGAACCTGCAGCCGCAAACCAATCCCTGGAGATATGACCATGCTGGATCGTCCTAACCCTTATCTTGGGGCCTGTTTCCACCAACTGTTACATTCTCGCCGACTCCGATACCGGGGAGGCAGCGGTGATCGACCCGGCGTGGGATGGGCAGACGATCTTCCAGGAAGCGCAAAGGAAGGGGTGGAAGATCAGGCAACTCTGGTATACGCACGCCCATTTTGATCATTTCGGTGGGGCAGCAGACCTTACAAAAGTCCTTAACCCATCCTCCGGCTATCGCAATGCATCCATTCGACCATGAACTCTGGGAAAACCAGGGTGGCGCCCCGATTTTTGGGCATGCACATCGATCCCGGACCGGAACCGACGGTCGACCTTGCCCACGGCCAGATCCTGCAGGTTGGGAAATATGGAATTCGAGGTGCGGCACACCCCGGGACATACCCCCGGTCACGTGGTCTTCTACTGTACAAGCAAATCACTGTTGTTCTGCGGCGACCTGATCTTCACAGATAGCGTTGGACGAACCGACCTGCCAGGCGGGGATTGGGAGACGCTCATCAAGAGTATAACTGAGCAGGTATTTTCGCTACCTGATGACACACAATTGCTTTCCGGACATGGTGAGAAATCGACAGTGGGGGAGGAGAAGCGGGGAAACCCATTTGTTGGGACCTGAACGGAATTAATGCGACAGCGTGACTGTCTGACGAATATAACCGGGCAGCGCCCACCTCGGCTGGTTAGAATATCCCCAGTAAAGCTTGAATTATCAATAATGCAGCCATTCCAGCCAGGATGGTCAGCAGAACATTTCTGGTCCGCCAGGCGACCAGTATGGCCATGGCACCGGCATACAACTGCGGGTTGCGCAAGGAAATTTCCAGGATGGAATTGCGGGTGGTGAGTTGGGGGAAGATGATTGCCGAGAGGACCGCCATGGGCACGAAACGCAGGGAGCGCAGGAACCATCCCGGGACCTTGAGCCGGTGGAGAAGCAAAATGAAGCGACAAGCGGGTGCCAAAGGTCAGCAAACCGGCGACAAGGATGAGCAGCCAGAGAGTCATGCCGCCCGCCCTTCAACAAGCAGACCGGTCATGATCCCAATGAATGCTGCAACCAGCAGCCCGGTCTTGAACGGGAACCAAAAAGTCAGCAGCCCCACCAGTGCGGCAGTGACTGCCGCAGCAACACCGGCTTTATCCTTCAGCGCGGGGACGACGAAGGCAATGAAGGTAAGCGGGAGGACAAAGTCGAGAGGCCAGGATTGAGGAAGCTGCGCACCCGATGAAAATTCCGAGAGCGGTGCTGACCTGCCAGGCCGACCAAAGGGTCAGACCTGCACCCAGGAAGTACCAATGTTTTTTGGAAAAATCGCCGGGTTTATTATAATGGCTGATGGTGACCGCGTAGGCTTCATCGGTCAGGAGGTATGCCAGGATCATTTTCCAGCCCAAATTCAGGTGGCTGACGTGCGGAGCAACAGAAGCGCTGTAAAGGGCGTGCCGCAGGTTGACCACGAAAACGACCAGGATGACCACCAGGATGGAGGCTCCAGATCCGATCATCTGGGCAGCGATAATCTGGGAAGCCCCGGCAAAAATGATGGACGACATGGCCTGCGCAGCAGGGATCGATATATCTGGCGCCCATGGCAAGTGCGCCAAATATCAAGCCGAATGGGACCACTCCAAGCAGGATGGGTGCTTCGTCCCGAACGCCGCGCCAGAATTCACGCCGCCGCGAGGTGAGTGACCAGGGATTCCATCCATCGAATTTCAGGAACAGAGCCGGGCCTGCTCCGCTCTTGATCCTTACTTGGCGTATTCCGTTGCACGCGTTTCGCGGATGACCGTCACCCGGATCTGACCGGGATACTGCATGGTCTCTTCGATTTTCTTGGCGATATCGCGCGCCAGGTTGGCGGCTGCCAGGTCATCAATCTCTTCCGGGCGGACAATGATGCGCACTTCGCGTCCAGCCTGGATGGCATATGCCTGTGAAACCCCCTTGAATGCGGTTGCCATATCCTCCAGGGTGCGGATGCGCTTGATGTATGCTTCCAGGTCCTCGCGGCGGGCACCGGGACGGGCACCGGAAATCGCGTCCGCGGATTCGGTGATGATGGCTTCCACGCTTTCCTGCTCCACCTCGTGGTGATGACCGGCAATGGCATTGACTACCACCGGGTTCACCCCGTAACGCTTGGCGAACTCAGCCCCCAGCAGGGCATGGGTGCCCTCCTGGTTATGGTCCATGGCTTTGCCCAGGTCGTGCAGGAAGCCGGCCTGGCGGCAGACATCTTCACTGGCGCCCAGTTCGGCTGCCAGGATGCCGGAAAGTTTCGCAACTTCCACCGCATGCGCCAGCTGGTTCTGACCGTAGGAAGTGCGGAATTTAAGGCGACCCATCATGCGCAGGATCTCCGGATGCAGACCGGTGACTCCAGCGTCAAATGCAGCCTGTTCGCCTGCCTCCACGATGACCTTATCCACGGCTTTTTGTTCTTCTTCCAGGATCTTTTCGATATGAGCAGGGTGGATGCGGCCATCCAGGATCAAACGCGCCAGCGAGCGGCGGGCAACTTCACGGCGCACCGGCTCAAAACATGAAATTGTCACGGCCTCGGGTGTATCGTCCACGATTACGTCCACCCCCGCAGCCTGCTCAAAGGCGCGGATGTTGCGCCCGTTACGGCCAACGATACGTCCCTTCATTTCTTCGTTGGGCAGCGGAACAAGGGAGGTGGTGAATTCAGCCACCTGGTCCGTGGCGACCCGCTGGATGGAATCAGCGATGAGCTTTCGGGCACGCTTATCCCCTTCCTCGCGCGCTTCCGATTCGATCTGCCGGATGATGCGTGCCATATCATTGCGGGCATCCTTTTCGACTTCGGCGAGCAGGATGGTGCGGGCCTCATCCACGTTCATTTGTGCCACGCGTTGGAGCTCCACCATTTCCTGTTCGTGCATTTTCTCGATCTCATTGGCGCGTTTGTCCACGGCGCTCTGGTGCTTATTTACCGCCTGTTCACGCAGTTCCAGTTTTTCCACGCGGCTGTCGAGTTCGGTGCGACGTTTTTGAAGCCGTTCCTCTTCCCGGGTTAATTCGGTGCGCAGGCGGGTAATCTCGCCTTCGGCCGCCTGGGATATTTTCAAGGCATTATCGCGCGCCTGAAGTTCAATTACACGCGCCTGTTCGCGGGTATCCTGCAGGGATTTCTCGGCCTTATCGCGCTGGGTGCGCTGTGCTTTTTCAGTTTGTGAACGGCTGACAAAATAGCCGACAGCCAGACCCAGGAGCAGGGTCAAGACGGCAATAATAATTCCAACAATGGGTTCCATGGTCAATCCTTTTCATTCGAATTTCCCCCATCGTCCGCCATCTGGATTTCCTTCCAGACTTCAGAGACGATCGGGGTGATGGTGGTATAAGAGAAACCACGTCGTGCAAGAAATCCGCTTAACTTCTGGCGGAAATCGAACCATTCCATGCCCGCCAGGCGGGGTGCATATTTCCTGGCAGCCTCGAAGGCCAGGGCATGCTCGTCCACAAGTTCATCCAGCACCGGTCGAATAATTTCGTCGTCGAGACCTTTCCGTCTCAGTTCGAATCTTAAGCGCCGATTTACTTCGAGGTCGAAAAGTATTGCGGTTTTCAATCCAGGTCCTGGCAAATTCCTTGTCATTGACCAAACCGGCATGCTGCAAGCGGTCTAGAGTTTCATCGATGAGCTCTGCGGGTGAACCGCGTTTCGTCAGGTTTTGGCGAACTTCTGCTGAAGAGCGAGGACGATAACTCAGGAAATGCAGTGCCTTCTGGTAAGTCACTTCGCCTGCATCTTCGGCTTGAAGAACGGAGATCTTTTCCTCGCTTAATTCCTGGCCCACGTTCAGCCAACCAGCGGTGATGCGGGCCAGACCGAAGGCGAACTCACCATCCAAGTAGATATTCACCCGCTGGGGATTCTTTTGCTGGGGTTCGATCGCGGTTATTTTTTTCATCAATTAACGGCCCATGATCAAACACCGTGGCCATGAAATAAAAAAACACAGCCGCAAACCGCCTGAGCGGGTCACGGCTGTGGAAAAAGTATCCTGGAAATCCATCCCACCTATTTCCTGCCGTAGCAGGGATACAGTGGGGTTATCCGGGACCGGTTAGGGTCCGGGAATGGATGCGGGTTTTGCGGGGAAGTCGCTAAAGATTAAAAAAAACCTGCTTAATTTCATCCGCAAATTCATTCCGTTCAGACTTCCCATAAAAATGCCCGTGTTTCGGGTCAAAGGGCATACCCGGGATTTTCCAGGAGTTCCATTTTCAAGCCGTGACCGCTTTCCAAAAGTTCAAAAAAACAGCGGCACGATAAATATCCAGACAATACTATTATACATTAAAAAGTTCCGGCTTCTTTGTCGGATTCCGACCAGCAGCTGGATAATATCATCTGAAAGGGGAAGGGCGTTTGGGTTTATTGTGACAATTGGAACTAACAATGCACTTTCATCTTGTGAGATAATGAAGGACCTACAAGAAATAAAACCTATAACGGAGGAGATATGCCTAAAATCACTGATCAAGATGCCCGTGATTACCATCACCTGAATGGAAAACCGGGAAAGATAGCCGTTGTACCGACCAAACCCATGGATACCCAGCGGGACCTGGGGCTGGCTTATACCCCTGGGGTGGCAGTCCCGGTCCTGGATATCGAGAAAGACCCTGAAGCCGCATACGAGTACACCTCAAAGGGCAACCTGGTGGCCGTCATTACCAACGGCACCGCCATCCTCGGATTGGGCGATCGCGGAGCTCTTGCCAGCAAACCGGTCATGGAAGGCAAAGGTGTGCTTTTCAAGAAATTCGCGGATGTGGATGTATTCGACATCGAGGTGGACAGCCACGACCCGGATGAAGTCATCCGAGTGGCGAAGGCCATCGCCCCGACCTTTGGCGGAATCAACCTGGAGGATATCAAAGCCCCCGAATGCTTTTATATAGAAGAAACCCTGAAAGGGATGCTCGATATCCCGGTCTTCCATGACGACCAGCACGGCACTGCCATCATTTCATCAGCGGCGCTGGCGAATGTGCTGGAGATCGTCGGGAAGAAACACGCGGATGTAAGGATGGTCATTTCAGGTGCCGGCGCATCCGCTGTCTCCTGCGCCGAACTGGCAATCCGCTGGGGTATTCAACGGAAAAATATCATGATGCTTGACAGCCGGGGGGTTATCTACAAAGGCCGGACGGATGGCATGAACAAGTACAAGGAACGCTTCGTTGTGGAGACCGAATGCCGCACCCTGGCAGATGCGGTGCGCGGAGCGGATGTTTTCCTGGGTCTTTCGGTTGCCAATGTGCTGACCCCGGAAATGGTCAAGTCGATGGCCGAGAACCCGTTCATTTGCGCCATGGCGAACCCGGACCCGGAAATCAGGTACGAACTGGCCAAGGAAGCACGCCCGGATGCCATCGTGGCCACAGGCCGCTCGGATTACCCGAACCAGGTCAACAACGTACTGGGCTTCCCATTCATCTTCCGCGGTGCACTCGACGTGAGAGCACGCGCCATCAACGAAGAAATGAAATTCGCGGCTTCACAGGCGCTGTTCAACCTGACCCGCGAGGATGTGCCCGATTCAGTCCTGCGGGCATACGGGGTGGACAGCATGAAGTACGGTCCCGAGTACATCATCCCGAAGCCTCTCGATCCACGCGTCATGTTGTGGGAGTCCACGGCAGTAGCCAAGGCAGCCATGGATACCGGTGTGGCGCGCAAGCCGATCGATCTCGACGAATACCGCGAGCAGCTTGCATTCCGGCAGGGCAGGGGTGCCCGCGTGCGCTACTTCTTCGTGAATAAAGCCAAGTCGGCCATGCCGAAGAAGCGCATTGTTTTTGCCGAGGGCGAGGAACCCAAGATCATCCGCGCCGCCGTCCAGGTACAGGAAGACGGCATCGGCAAGCCGATCCTGATCGGAAGACCGGCAGTCATCGAGAAAAAGATCAAAGAACTGGCGCTTGACTTCAAATGTGATGTGCTGGATCCGAACGAGTTCCAAAAATTCGAGGGCTATGTCAAGGCATTATTACGAGCTGCGTGCCCGCAAGGGGATGACCATGTCGCAAGCTCAGAAGCGGGTTCGTGAACCGAATATCCTTGGCCCATTGATGGTCAAAATGGGCGACGCAGATGCATTCGTATCGGGACTGACCTATGAATATCCGGATGTCATCCGCCCGGCTCTTGCAAATCAACCATACCGAGGGGGGCGGATTGGTGGCAGGGTGTCTACATTATGATCGTGGGTGAACGGGTCTTCCTGTTTCACCGATGCCACGGTCAATATCGATCCGACTGCGGAACAATCTGGCCGAGATCGCCTGCCTGTCAGCTGATTTTGCCAAGCGACTTGAAATCGAACCGCGGGTAGCCTTCCTCTCGTTCTCCAACTTTGGTTCCACTCCCCACCCGCTATTCTGACAAGGTGCGCAAAGCAGTTCGAACTGCTCAAAAGCAGAACGCCCCGACTTGAAAGTGGACGGCGAAATGCAAGCGGATACAGCGGTTGTACCCGAGATCATCGAAGAGCGCTACCCGTTCAGCTCAGTTAAAGACGCCAACGTGCTGGTCTTCCCTTCGCTGGAATCAGCCAATATCGCCTATAAACTGCTGGCCCGCCTGGGTAATGCCCATGCGATTGGACCGATCCTGCTTGGCACGGGAGCACCCGTTCACGTTCTGCAGACCGGCGATGAAGTGGATTCGATCGTCGAGATGGCAGCAGTAGCGGTTATGGATGCAATGAGCCGCAAGGAACCGAAATCCCGAAATTAAACAGACAGAAACACGGTCTTTACAGCAGGGATCATTGCCTGGATAAAAAACGGGTGTGTTGGAAGGGTTTCCACCCTCCAACACACCCATGTTATTCTTTTCACCCACTACGACTCTGACGACCCTGGTCTAAAAAGACCTGCTTGGTCTTTTTTTGTGCTCAGAATCCAGCCATGGCAAACCAGCTTTCCGAAGACCGACCGACTCTCCATTCCCATAAACGCCAGTTTGCGTGGCAGATCCTGGTTCCATTCCTGGTGATGGCCGGCTTGATCATTGCGGGGGCGGTACTGATCACCTCGGGCGGTGCAGCCCGGGCGAGTATATGGGCAGATGTGTCGGTGATCTGGTTGTTGATTCCAGCGCTATTTATAGCGTTGGCTTTCCTGGCAATTCTCATTACCGTCATTTATGGGATGGGTAAAGTGCTGCAGATCATCCCGCACTATTCGGGGAAAGCCCAGGGAATTTTCCACCGGATTTCCAGCGGGACACGCAGAGCAGCCGATGGTGCGACAAAACCTTTTTTCTGGTTCAAGGAAGCCGGGGCGGTAGTAAAATCCATCTTCAGACGATAGTCTTAATTGCGGGGTAGGGGCAGAATGACTGCCCTTTGTGCACGAAAGGATCAAAATCATGGATGAACCTGTTATTATCGAAACGCCGCCACCTGACAAAACATGGAAATATAAAGCTCTTTTTATTGGCGGGTCGATCGGCGCGCTGGTGGGAATGGGAGCGGCTTTCCTTTTGACAAAACGCGCCGAACAGAAAGGCCGGTCACTGGCCATAACCCCCATCAAAGGGGTGCAATTGGGTGTGTTACTCGCCGGTCTACTGCGATCAATTTTATCGTTGGGCGAAGATTAACCATAATAATCGTTGGGTGATCTTTGCGATCTAAAGTCCATTTCACGGGGGAGTTCGAATAATCGTTTTCCGGTCGCATACCATATCCGGGACATTCGGAATGGAGATTTCGACAAAAATCAAGTGGTTCCAGGAGTAGCAATGCTGAAGAAAACTATTGGGTTTTTAATGGTAACGTTCATTTTGGCAAGCGTTCTTTCCGCCTGTGGTAAATCGACCACATCCGCGGATGCCAAAAGCCTTCTTACTGATTTGACAGCAAAAGGAAAACTCACGATTAACCAACCCGGCTGGGTGCATGTCATCGAAAATATCGTATATGACACGGATGCCAAGGACCGGGGAAAAATGCCTTCGGGCCAGGTGGTCCCCCTGGTTCAAAAAATTGAAATTTGGTACCACATCGATGATCAGAAGCGTGTTTACCAGTATGTATGGACGATGACTGCCCAGGATGGAACGGAAATTCAAAAGATCGTATTCCGCAATAATCTCATGTACAACCTGACAACCAATATTTCTGAAGCACTCAACCCATACCCCCTATCCCTGGATTTTCAATTTGCAGATGAATTGAATACATTTATTGCGAACAGCAAAAACATTCCGGTAGTAACATCGGCTGAGATCAACGGAAAGACGGCAACCGTTTTTACGCTGGATGAGCAATTGGATACCCCCCGAACAACCACGGATTTTACCCAGCCAATCATCAACGCAGGCAGTATTGCCTATTTTGACCGTGACAGCGGATTTTTGCTAAGGCTGATGAGGACAGTGGTCCTGGCAGACGGTTCGAAAAGGACCTATTATACGGATGATATTTCGATAGATCCCGGAGTGCAGCCCCCGCAAGATGTACAGAATTATGTCAATGGGATTTGGTAATCCCATTAAACATACAGCACTAAAAAATTTCCCAGTTGAAAAACAATGGTCATTTCATAAATAGGACGGAAATTTTTCCGTCCTATTTCCATCTTGTTAACCGTTGCATTGAGTGGAAATTAGCCAATAAATAATTGTGTCAGCCAACGGATGGGTATCGTTGTTGTGAATTGTCATTAACGGTTGACATGGTATTTCCCCCCGAAAAATATTGCTTACTCTTTAATACAAATCAAACCCTTGAGATAAGACCCCTCGGGGAAGTTCAGCGCCACCGGGTGATCAGGTGCCTGGGACAGGTGCCCGACAATTCGAGCCTCAATTCTTGCATCCAGAGCCGCGGAGGCGACGATTTTCTGAAATAGGCTGGCATCGACGCCCCCTGAACAGGAAAATGTAACCAGGATCCCGCCCGGACTCAGGAGTTTAAAGGCAAGCAGGTTGATGTCCTTGTACCCGCGGGCGGCTTTCTCTGCCTGCGCAGCGGTGGGGGCGAACTTGGGCGGGTCGAGGACAATCAGATCGAAGCTGCGGGCTTCGTCACGGAATTTACGAAGCATCTGGAATACATCGCCTTCGAGCGCGGTGTGCCGGTCAAGAGGGAGATTATTAATCACACAGTTTTCACGACAAAGGGAAAGGGCATCCGCGGAGGCATCCACCGAAAGCACCGAACCTGCTCCTCCAGCCAGGGCATTGACTGAAAATCCTCCGGTATAACAAAAACAATCCAACACAGAACGCTCATTTGCCAGCCCACGAACGATTTGACGGTTGAAACGCTGGTCGAGATAGAAACCGGTTTTGTGCCCGGTTTCTACATTGACCATGAATTTCAATCCATTTTCGGAAATAATCTGAGGCTGGGAACCAAGAGTACCCCGCAAGGAACCAATGCAAGGGGAAAGACCTTCCATTTCGCGAACATCCGCATCCGAGCGTTCGAAGATGACTGCCAACCCCGGTGACTTCAAGCAGCAAGGTGGCAAGCGTGTCTTTCCAATATTCCGATCCCGCTGTCAGGGATTGCAGGACAAGCGAATCCCCATAACGATCGACGATCAAGCCGGGTAGACCATCCGACTCGGCGTGAATGAGTCGAAAGGCACTTGTTACGTCCTCGTCCATCCATGGTTTCCGTGAAGCAACGGCATTTTTGATTCGACGCCGAAAGAAGTCCGGGTCCACTTCTCGGATGCGTCGAACGTCCAGACACGGGCGCGGATTTGGGAGCTGGGACTGTAGGCCGCGCGTGCCAGGAATTGTCCATCTGCAGCGATCAGGTCCACGGTCGCACCGGGAGCAGGATTTCCGTCCACCCGGGCGACTGCACCGGAGAAAACCCAGGGATGACGCCGAAGGAGCGACTTTTCGCGACCAGGGTTAAGAGTGATGGTTGGATTTTGGGAGGGCATTGGAAATTATGTGGCAGCCGGGTCGAAGAGTTCCATCCAGCGTTCCGGGTTATGAAGCTGGGTAAAACCAAATTGGCTGTAGAGACCGCGTGCGGTAGTCGATGCGAGAAGCCAGCGGCGCATCCCCTGGAGGTCTGGATGAGCGAGGATTTCCCGCATCAACCATTTGCTGATGCCCCGCCCGCGATAATCGGGGTGAACGAAAACATCACACACCCAAGCGAAGGTTGCAAAATCGGTGACGACACGCGCCATTGCCACCTGTCGGTTCCCATTATAAACGGCAAAAACCAGTGAATTCTCAAGAGAATGCTCGATTGTTTTTCTGCTGCGGGTATCCGCCCAATAGGCCTGTGCCAGAAAGTTACAAATTGCATCGATATCCAGGCGATTCGGGTCGGTGCTGAGGGTCAGGTTACCTTTTTTGACTTCAATTATCGTCTGCATGGATTTTTTTATCCCCGGCAAGACACCATGAACCGTTTGGTGATGGTGCTAGCAGGAAAAAATTATTAGATAATCCCGATTTTATGCCCAGCGTTTTCGATGATATCCAGGGCATGATTAATCTCTTTGGGCTCGTGAGCAGCCGTAACAGTGGCGCGCAACCGTGCCTGACCCTCAGGAACAGCCGGAGAAACCACCGGCAGGACGAACAGGTCATGGTGGTGGCAGACCTGCGTGAGTTTGTAAGCGCGCTCATCCGTTCCGCACAACACCGGAACTATGGCCGTGGTGGACAGCATGGTATCGAAACCGGCGTTCTTTAACCCATTAACAAATTGCTCGCCATTAGCGCAAACTTTTTCGATACGCCAGGGTTCATCCAGGATGACCTTGAAGGCTTCATTGGCGGCAGCAGCCTGGGCGGGAGGCAGGGCGGCGGAAAAGATGAATGCGCGACTGGCATGGCGCAGGTATTGGATCAGATCCTTTTTGCCGGCAACGTATCCCCCCACGGATGGGATGGTTTTACTGAGCGTCCCCATCTTGATATCGATCACATCGCCCAGCCCGAAGTGCTCCTCGATACCGCGCCCGGTCCTTCCAAGCACGCCCACCGAATGAGCTTCGTCAATCATCAACCAGGCATGGTATTTCCTGCAAATCTCGACTGTTTTTGGGAGGTCGAGCACATCCCCATCCATGCTGAAAACAGCGTCGGCAACCACCAATTTGGCAGCATCCTCCGGAACCTGCTGCAGGCGGTGTTCCAGTTCTTCCATGTCGTTGTGCTTGAAACGGCGGAACTCTGCGCCCGACATGAGACAGCCGTCCACGATCGAGGCGTGATTAAGTTTATCGGAAATGACATAATCGCCGCGCCCCACAAGGGTGGACAGCACTGTTAAATTGGTGACATAACCTGAGGAATATGTGACGGCTGCTTCGGTGTGCTTGAAAGCAGCGATGGTCTCTTCGAGTTCCGTGTGCAGGGTAAGCGTGCCGGCAAGGAGACGAACCCCATTTGTGCCGGTGCCAAACTTGTCTATGGCAGCTTTTGCGGCTGCATTGATGCGCGGGTGGCCGATCAGCCCGAGGTAGCTATATGAAGCATACATCCCCATCTCACGTCCGCCAACGATGACCCGGGAGCCACCCTTGATCTCCTCGACCGGCAGGTTGTAAAAATACAAATCCTCCTCACGCAGTTTCCGCACGCGCTCAGTGAAGAAATTAATGCGCCGGGTGACGGCGTCATCAGTGGTTTGGATATCCATGGATGGCTCCTTGAGGAAAAATCTGCGTAAGTATAGCACAGACGTCCGGAGCAGCTTTTCAAGGGACTGGCTGCAATACCATGATCGGGATATGCCGGGTGGTCATTTCCTTGTAATGCAGGTAAGGAGGGTGATGTTCAATTGCATATTTCCACAATATGTCATACTGCTCCCCTTCTGCAGGGTGAGCCTCGACCGTGATGGTTTTTCCCCCAACCTCGATCGTGGTGCGAGGATCCGCGAGCAGGTTATGGAACCAACCGGCATTGTGTTCCTTTCCCCAATTTGAACCCACCAGGAAATAAATGCCATCCGTAAAGAAATATGCAATCGGGGTCAGGTATCGTTTGCCCGATATTTTTCCCCGGCTGTGCAGCAGAAGAATAGTCTGCGTGCCAAGCTGGCTCCCGAGGCGGCCCCGGCTGATGCGGATGGCGAAGACGTTCATCGCCATGAATATTTTATGAGAAATCCCATCCATAAGTGTCTGCTTCTAATACTGGAAGGCGCGCCAGTTCTCACCCAGACGAAAGGGATCCAAGAGGAAAGCCGACCAGGTGGAAATAACCGAACCAAAAATTATCCTAATCAAGTGCGCCCACCAATGCTACATCACCAACTTTATTTTTGGTATGATAGCAATGAGACGGGAAGTCATCTTATTTTTCCAGGTAGCGTTTCATCGGTTCCCAATAGTTATCGATCCAACCCTGCTTGAATTCTTCCTCGGTTCCATCCGGGACATGGGAATGGGTAAAATCGAGGCGGGTGCCATTCGGGACTGGGGTGAGCCTAAATATCACGCGGGAGAGGAAACCTTCCGGCCAATCCACGGCGCGCCAATCCTGCACGATTTTTTTGTCAGGGACAAGCTCCACGTTTTTTCCAGCGATATAGTCATCGTAGGCGGAAAATTTGCCGCCAACCACGCGACTGATACTGGCTTTACCGGCTGTAAAGGCAGCGTGTTTTTTTGAGTCCATCAAGGCTTCGTAAACGGCGTGTGGGGCAGCCTTGAAAGTGACTGATTGCCGAATGATCTTGGACATGATTACCTCCATATTTGTTAAATAAACATCCCGGATCAACCCCAATATCATAGCATATCGAAGCAAAAATTAAATGAGAATCCTTTATATTTCTTCGTGATCCACAGTTAAAAATTGAGCTTACATGACCGGATTATAATCACTCAAATGTTTCATGTAACAGGAGGTAAAAATGAATATTCCTGCTTTCAAAGATAAAGTAGTGATCATCACGGGTGCATCAAGCGGCATAGGACGTGAATTAGCACACCAACTGGCTGAACAGGGAGCCTGGCTGGTATTGGCAGCCCGGAACGTCGAGCGCCTGGAGGCAGCGAAAATTGAGTGTCAAAAGCGTGGGGGCAAAGCCATTATTATCCCCACAAATGTTGACATCCCAGCCCAATGTGCTCATATGGTTCAAGGCGCCATGGATGAATTTGGCCGGATCGATGGATTGGTTAATAACGCCGGTATTACCATGTGGGGGAATTTCGAGGCAGTGAACGACCTGGGCATCTTTGAACAAATCATGCGGACCAATTATATGGGAAGCCTTTACTGCACACATTACGCACTGCCATTCTTAAAACAAACAAGGGGACTTATCGTAGGTGTGTCGAGCCTGGCGGGTAAAGCCGGCATTCCCTCCCGCAGCGCTTACGCAGCCAGCAAACACGCCATGACAGGGTTCTTCGACTCTCTACGCATCGAGTTGAAGACTTACGGAGTGGGCGTAACCATGATTTACCCAGGGTTTGTTGCCTCCGATGTCCGCGCCCGGGCTCTTGGTCCGGATGGGAAGCCACTGGTGACCAGCCCGGTGCGGGAAGGAGAAGTGATGAGTGTAGAGACTTGCGCCGGTCTCGTGGTTTCTGCCATGACCAAGCGCAAACGGGAAGTGGTAATGACCTTGCGCGGCAAGCTGGGCCAATGGATAAAATTGATCGCACCTGGAGTGGTGGACCAGGTAGCCAGCCAAGCAATCAAGTCTGGACGTTAGACTCGCGGAGGAACTCTGCCTGGAAAGGAAGGGCGGTAATATATGCCAATATACTCCAATGGCAATCCATCTTCGGGGGGATATAATGGGTTAGGAAATTTGTCACAATATGGCCTCTCCAATCAGCAATGAAACTCATCACGTAAAAACCCTGGTAACCGGGCACGTCGTCCCTGACCCGGAACGATGCATCCAATGCGGGATTTGTTCGTTTAATTGCCCGATCGGCATAGATGTTCGCTATTATGCCTGGCTGGGACAATTTGTAGAAGATTCCTTTTGCCTGACATGCGGAGAATGCGTGGAACGCTGCCCGCGGGGGGTGCTTCATTTCGAGAAAACAGAATTATTTACCGAGAGGCCCGAATGACCCGTCATGTCATCATTGGAACGGGAATAGCAGGTTACACAGCTGCCGAGACGTTACGGACGATGGACCCGACAGCTGAAATCGTGCTGGTAAGCGACGACCCTTATGGGTTCTACTCCCGCCCCGGTCTGGCATATTATTTGACCGGGGAGATCCCTGAAAAGCAGTTGTTCC
This sequence comes from uncultured Chloroflexia bacterium, assembly GCA_963741635.1. GTDB lineage: Bacteria > Chloroflexota > Anaerolineae > Anaerolineales > Villigracilaceae > UBA877. Next base: position 71,718 of record CAVUIO010000012.1, on the reverse strand, counting down.
TGTTTTCCAAAAAAGGCAAGCTCAACCTGGATGTTGAGCACATCAAGGGTTTGGTGACGCGCATCGATCCTGCCTCCCATACGATAAATATAAATACTTCCGGGAAGATGGCATACGACCGTCTGCTGCTTGCCACCGGTGCCAGCGGTATTCCCCTTGACGTTCCTGGGGCAACCCTGCAGGGACTGGTCAAGCTGGACGACCTGGAAGATACCCGCAAGATCCTCTCGATGGTTAAAAATACCAAAACTGCAGTGGTGGTGGGCGGCGGCGTGGTCGGGATAGAACTTGTGGAAGGGCTGGTAGCCCAGGGAGTTAAAGTCCATTACCTGCTGCGAGGGGATTGGTTCTGGTCGACGGTGCTTGGGGAAGTTGAATCCGGAATGGTCGAGCGCCCCCTTGCGAAAGACGAGGTAACCTTTCACCGCCATACCGAGATCGTTGAGATCCTTGGCAAACGCGGTAAAGTAATGGGCGTTCGCACATCTACTGGAAAAACCCTGCAGTGTGATATGGTGGCGGTGGGGATTGGGGTCAGGTCACGTATGGGCCTGGCACAGGCGGCAGGCTTGAAAACCGATCGCGGCATCCTGGTAAATGAGTACCTGCAAACCAGCGCAGAGGATGTCTTCGCGGCAGGGGATGTGGCTCAAATTTTCGACCCGGTCAGCGGTCGCTATGCCATTGACAACCTGTGGTATCCCGGGCGGAAACAAGGACGCATTGCGGCATTCAACATGTCCGGGCAGAAAGAACCATACCGTCGGACTGTGGCGACCAACGTGCTGCTCCTGGCAGGAGTGATGACAACCATCATCGGGGCAATTGGCAGCGGGCGCGACGAAGGACCCGTTTACACCACGCGTGGTTCCAGCGAAACCTGGCAGCAGCTGCCCAATACCATCGCATCGGAAACCGGAACGGATGTGGGTCATCTGCGACTGGTCGTGGGTGAGCAGAAATTGCTCGGCGCGCTGGTGATGGGCGACCAGAAAATTTCCCGCCCGTTAAGGGATTTGATCAATTCCCAGGTGGATATCAGCCCCATCCGCAACCAGTTAATGCAACCCAGCGCACAACTGGGGCAATCGGTTATCGATTTCTGGCTGAAAACGAAGGGTGAAAAAAACACCAGGTAAAGGCGATAAATGAATAAAAAGCCGTATGGATTTCTCACCATTCCGGGTCTGATCACTTCGACGGTAGGCATTTTGGTTGTGTTTGGAGTGGGGATGATGCGCGGGGAACACTTTTCAGCCCCGGTGCACTTAACGCCCAGGCTGGCGCGCCGTTGGGAGGGGTGACATCCCATGCCGACCTGTCAACGAATTGCTCCGCCTGCCACACAGCTTTCTGGCAGGCGACCATCATGGCGGACCAATGCGTGAAGTGCCATACGGATGTGGCCGCCCAGGAATTGGATCCAACCACACTGCATGGAGATCAATTGTTGAAAAAACCCGGGCTGACCTGCAGGAGCTGCCACCCGGATCACCGGGGAGCAGCGGCAACCCTAACCGACCTTACCATGATCGATGTTTCGCATGACGCGTTCGGGTATGCGCTCACTGCCCACCAAAAACAGACGGATGGGTCCCCGTTTGTATGCAAGACCTGCCACCTAAACGGCTATGTCAAGTTCGACCAGACAGTTTGCACCACCTGCCACCAGCAGATCAATTCCGATTTCATGCAGGCCCACCTGGCAGCATATGGAACCACCTGCCTGGGATGCCACGATGGGATCGACAGCTATGGTCATGCATTTAACCATGCCAACGTCGCATTCCAATTAACCGGGAAACATGCCGCGCTTGACTGTGGAGCATGCCATACCGGGGCTCGCACCATCGCAGATCTTAAAGCAACTCCCCAGGACTGCGCCGGCTGCCATACCAAGGATGACGCCCATAAAGGAGAGTTTGGCAGCGGCTGCGGCACCTGCCACACCACCCAGGGATGGACACCCGCCACATTCGACCATTCGCAAAACGAAATTCCCACTGACGGGTGGACATGCCGGGCTGGCATGCACTAAATGCCATACCAATGCTGTGTTTACCACCCTTTCAACCGCCTGCGCTTCCTGCCACCCCGACCCCACTTACCATGCCGGGTTGTTCACGAATATGACCTGCGACCAGTGTCATACCACAACCGCCTGGAGTCCCAGCCACATTCAACCTGCCGCATCCCGCTGGAAATTGCGGGGAAGAATTGCATCGATCATCAACGAGCGACATGCAATGACTGCCACCCGGTCAGCCTGCCAACGTTCTCCTGCCTGAAATGCCATGACAGCAACACTCCCGGCGACGGAGGCAGGGGAGGGGGAGGATAAATTGGCAGGTAGGTCACCCGCAATTATGTTTTCAGGTCTGAGGATTCTTAGCATCCCATTGGGCTGGAGCATGCATGTTGAACAATTCAACCTAGTCAGCCATTATTAATATTCGAATCGCAGTATTAATTTTTGAGATACGAACTATTCATGAAAAAAAAGTGCCAACCGTTTGTGTGCCCCGGAACTAACTGCGATATAATCAAGTTGTCTGACAACTTCCCCGTTCATCCGCAAGGAGAAATCAAATGAGCATGATCGACCTTTCCATCCAAAAAGACCGGCGCGCCCGCGCCATCCAACGCGCACGTGAGCGCAAGATCGTCATCCCAACATTTCAACAAATGAAAGACCCTGCAAAAATCCCTGCCAAAGTCAAGGAATCTCTCAAGGGTGTGGGACTGTGGGATGTGGATCCGCGCAACCTTTTCCGCATCACCTGGCACAACGACCCCAAGGCCAAGGGGGGCGGGTTTGGGGGTGTAAATACGCTCGAACTGCCTTCTTCCCTGACCGGGGTAAAGGCACGCATCATTGTGCTGGTTGGAAAATGGTTCCCCACCGGGGCACACAAAGTGGGAGCGGCCTTCGGCTGCCTCGTACCCCGGCTGGTAACTGGTCAGTTCGACCCGACTGTCCAGAAAGCCGTCTGGCCGTCCACGGGCAACTTCTGCCGCGGGGGCGCTTACAACTCTGCCCTTTTGGCCTGCACTTCCATCGCCATCCTCCCGGAAGGAATGAGCAAGGAACGCTTTGACTGGCTGGAAAAGATCGCCGGAGAGACGATCAAGACCCCGGGTTCCGAATCGAACGTGAAGGAAATTTTCGACAAGTGCTGGGAACTGCGCAAATCCGGCCAGGACCTGATGATCTTCAACCAGTTCGAAGAATTTGGGAACTACCTGTGGCACTACGAAATCACCGGGCACGCCATGGAAGAAGTGGTATTGAAAGCCGCCGGATCGAAAGGCCGCTATCGGGGTATGGCATCCGCCACCGGTTCAGCTGGGACTATCGCCAGCGGAGATTATATGAAGCAGAAATTCCCGGGCAGCGTCATCGTGGCGAGTGAAGCGCTGCAATGTCCCACCCTGCTTGAAAACGGATTTGGAGCTCACCGCATCGAGGGGATTGGGGACAAGCACGTACCGTGGATCCACAATACCAAAAACACCGACATGGTGGTGGCGATAGACGACAATGCAGTGGTTAACCTGGCACGCCTATTCAACGAACCCGCCGGACGCAAATACCTGGCTTCGAAAGGTAGTTCCGGAAGCAATTGTAGGTCAGTTGGACCTCCTTGGTTTTTCGGGCATCTCGAATGTACTGTCGGCAATCAAAGCTGCCAAATATTACGAGATGGACGAGAACGATATCATGATCACCATCCTGACCGAACTCGATGGAACTCTACCAGTCCCGCTTGAAGGAAATGCAAGCCAGAAAGCGGTGAATACACCACTGAAGACGCAGCCGCGGATTTTGCCCGTTATCTGCAGGGAGAATCCACCGACAACCTGCTGGAGCTGCGCTTTACCGACCGCCGCCGTATTCACAACCTGAAATATTTTACATGGGTGGAACAACAGGGGAAATCCTATGCCGAGATCCAGTCCATGTGGCGGGAACCGGATTACTGGACCGGGTTCCAGAAACAGGCTGACGAGATCGACGATTTGATCGTGGAATTTAACAAGGAAGTTGGACTGGCTTAACCAATTCGTTTCTTCAAAAATTAGCCGAGGCCGGGTCTCCCCGCCTCGGCTAACACATTTATTAAGGGGATTTATTCAAAACGAGAATACAATATTTACTCACCTGCTTCTAATCCGAGAATTGAAGTCTTATGAGTATACTTTCCGGACTTTTCCGAGACGAGTAAAGGAGCTTCCGTCTTTTCAAAATGAAAATTGCAGAAAACATTCACATTGTGCCCGGAGTCGTTGGCAATTCCTTTCTGTTGGTCGATTCTGATGGATTGACCCTGGTTGATACCGGGATACCGGGGAGCGCAATAAAAATTCTGAACTTCATCAAGAAAATGGGTTTCGCAAAACGGGATTTGAACCGCATCCTGTTGACCCATGCCGATTGGGACCATGCCGGCAGCCTGGCCTGGCTTAAAAGAGCAACCGGGGCACGCGTATATGCCAGCAGATTCGAAGCAGGTGCGGTGGCTTCAGGTCGCTTCCCACGTTCGCTTAAAACAGATAACATTTTTTATAAGCCTGTTTTTGCCCTGGCGGAAAGCCTGGGAAGGGTTTCTCCGGCGCACGTGGATGAGACACTATTTGATGGACAGGTGCTTCCGGTTTTGGATGGACTGGTCGTTGTGGATACCAAGGGACACACTCCCGGTCATATGTCGTTTTTTGCACCATCCGCCGGTGATCCTGTTTTCGGGAGATTCGATCCTTATCCAGGAAAAATGCATTGGTGGGATCCCATGGATCGGTAACCTGGAACCAGGAAAAGGCGAACGCTTCCGTGCTTAAGCAATTGGCGCTCAGGGCTAGAATCGTGCTGTGCCGGACATGGGGCCGTAGTTTTGGATGGGATCATCCGGCTGCTAAGACTTGCAGAAGTGTACAGGTTTGCTCCGGCGTATGTTCGGATCAGGGACTAAATCCTTAGGCTATCACGACTTTATATTTACACTAAGACCAGGAGGAATTCTCCTGGTCTGATTTTTATACAAGGGGATTTATTGTTGAGTTTTTTATTGTTTTGGAGTAAAGTTAACCCATGCTGACTGCTGCTCTCGCTAGTCCTGGTTTGCCTGTTACCATCACCACGTGACCTGGAGATTGCCCGCCTGCTGGGGTGGTACCGCATCCCTTTCCGCAGCGCGCCCAAAGTGGTGGCAGTGGATACCCTGGCTTTTTACCAACCCGGGAGTTTCGGAAATGAGGCCGGGAGAATTGAATGGATAGCTGAAGTGCGCGGTCACGAATTAACCACGCGCGCCGAACTCTTAAGGACGAATCCAATCATCCGCGGGCGGGAGAAGAATATTACAAGATCCAGCTTGGTCCGCTGGAAAGACTCGCTCACCCTGTTGTGGCAGAGAAATGGAAACGGCTGACCTTTTTATACACAACCGGGGAATATCTGCTCAAAGCCAGGACGCTGAACGACCTGGTCGTGCAAAGCGACGAGCGGGCACTGCTTTGGCAATCATTGCGCGAACGCGCAGAGAATGGGGAAGCCTACACAACCAGTCTCCCCGAAGTTGAACTTCCCGCTGAAGTGTTGATGGAACTTCTTGGAATCAAAGAATTTCAAGAGCCATATGATGCAAAGGTGCAGGAAAATGGAAACCTTGATTAAAGGCGGGCAACTTATCACTGCGGAAAGAACATTTTCCGCTGATATTTTGATCGAAGGCGAAAAAATCCTACGAATAGGCCAAAACCTGCAAGTTGATAGTGCTGATATCGTGGATGCCAGCCGGCAAGTTGGTCGTTCCCGGTGGGGTGGATCCACATGTCCACCTCGACCTGCCCATGTTCGGAACGGTCTCGTCGGATGACCATTACACCGGCAGCAAGGCAGCAGCATTCGGTGGAACCACCACGGTGATGGATTTCGTTTCACTCGATTTCCCCACCCTGGCCGAGTCGATCGATAAATGGCAAGTTGAAGGCTGAAAAAGCCGCGGTGGATTATTCCGCCCATATGAACCTGACCCGCTTCGATGACAAGATCGCGGCAGAAATCCCGTTGTTGCGGGATTTGGGTATTTCTCAGCTTAAAGGTTTTTACTGCCTATAATAACCGCCTGCGCCTGGATGACGGCAGCATCTTCAAGGCTCTGCGGATCGCACGTGAAAATGGGATGCTGGTGATGCTGCATGCCGAGAACGGCGATGTGATCGAGTTGTTGACTGCCGAAGCGCTCGCTGCAGGACATACGACCCCTGAATGGCATGCCAAAACCCGTCCTGCCTGGGGTGCGGTCGAATCTGCCTTGCGCGCTTTCGCGCTGGCTGCCACGGCGAATGCGCCGTTGTACCTGGTGCATATGAACACCGCCGGGGAAGTGGATATGCTCAAGTATGCCCGGGAGCGCGGGGTCAAAGTGATGGGTGAAACGTGCCCCCAGTACCTATTTTTCACGAAGATGACTTGCGGCGACCGGACGGGGCAAAATGGGTTTGTTCTCCACCCATGAGAACTTCCGCAGACAATGCCCGCTTGTGGGAAGGCGTCGTGGATGGTATCCTCCAAACCATTGGGACCGACCACTGTCCATTTTTCTACGATGGCACCAAACCGATCATATATGAGGGCAAACCAGTTGCCATTCCCGGGAAAGAGCTTGGCGCTGACGATTTTACTCAAATCCCAAATGGCTTGCCGGGGGTGGAAGACAGGCTCCCGGTAATTTGGACGACCGGGGTTGGGTCCGGAAAGTTAACACCCAGCCAGTTCGTGGCGCTCACATCCACCAACCCGGCGAAGATATTCGGCTTATACCCTCGCAAAGGTGCGCTGCTGCCAGGGTCAGATGCGGATATTGTCATTTTTAACCCCGGCAAGGAAGTTAAATACGGGCATAGCTCACGCCCACCAGCGCACGGATTACAACCTGTACGAGGGCTGGGATCTAAAAGGATACCCCGAGAAGGTTTTTCTGCGGGGCGAGTTGATCGTCGATGGGGAAAAATGGCTTGGCAAAAAGGGTAATGGAAAATTTGTAAATTCCAGTCCGGGGGAGATTTTGTGATATGGCATCCAGGGCGAGTAAAGTCGTTCACCTTTAGGGGTTTAACAATTCCTTCAACTCTCGCATGTTGCGCATAGATACCACGGCGCTCCGGTGGAAGTAACGCCGCGATCCTGCACATGACTTCGTCGGTATATTGGAGCATGGCAGCGTCCCGGTCTTTCCCCTTGACCGGAGGAAGGATAAAAGACTCCCCAGCAACGATCCTGATACTCGAGCCTTTTTAAATGCTTCAATCGCTCAACCACTACCGCATCTTCGGTGCCGGTCAATGCCACCGGGACAACGGGAACGCCTGCCTTCCACGCCAGGTAAGTGCCACCCGGTTTCCTTCAATTAAATTGCCGGACTTGGAGCGAGTGCCTTCCGGGGTGATGGTGAATACCTGTCCCTGCTGAAGCCGGCGCAAGGTCTCGCGGATGGCGTGGATATCGGAATTATAGCGATCGACGAACATGCCGTTGGTCAGCCTGACCAGCCAGCGGAAAATGGCGTATTTCTCATATTTTTCAGCGACGACCATGATGATGTCGGGACGATCGAGGACGTAATATGCGAGAGCGGCATCCAGCCGACCGATATGGTTGGCAGCAATGACAAAGCCACCGGAAGGCAAATTTTCAAACCCGGAAACTTCCACGCGGGCGATCAATCCCAAGGATGAGTCGGACAAAGAAGCGGAAGATTTTATGGGTGGATTTCTTCATAATGCGTCCTGGTGGATAAAACCCCCATCCACGCATCCTGATGCTTGAAACCTAATACTGCCTCGTCAAAAATTCCTTTCAAGCGGGGATGATCGGCATAAGCGCCGCGTTGCTCCTGCGGAAGCAAGGCGGCAATGCGGCACATGATCTCATCTGTATCGTCCAGTAAAGCCTGGTCACGGCTTTGGTGCCTCGGAGGGCAGGGGAGGCAGGCGGAATACCGGACCGATGCTGACAATCGACATGCGGACGACGCAGCCGTTTTAACTGGCCAAAGAAAATCTTGTCGAACGAACCGCTGATTCCCGACCGGGACGAGCGGGATAACCCAACTTGGCAGCCAGGTAACTCACGCCTGGCTTGCCATCGATCAGGTAGCCCACTTTCGAGCGCGTCCCTTCGGGGGTAATGACCAGCACTTCCCCTTTTTTCATGCGGGCGATCACCGCGCGGATGGCCTTCAAATCCGGGTTGAAACGGTCAACGAACAGGAAATTCAAACCTCGTCCAAGCCAGCGCGTGATCCAATTCTTTTCCCATTTCTCCCCCACCAGCAGGACGAGATTGGTATTATCGATTATATAGAAAGGCAGGAAGGCATCCACCAACCCGATATGGTTGGCAGCAATAATAAAATTCCCATTTTTAGGGATGTTTTCCCTGCCGCGCACGTCGATATGGGTCAGCAAACGGAGTAAAAAACGGATCAGGAACCTGGTAAATTTCAATCGCATGGAGATTATTTTACAGCAAAAAGTCCCGGTGTTCGCACGATCCGGCCCGATATTACCCGCGTTTCAGAATGTGGGTGATGATGGTCGCACCAGAACCGCCGATATTTTGCGCCATGCCGATGCGCGCCTCGGGAACCTGGGTCTTGCCGCATTCGCCGCGCAATTGCTGCACCACTTCAACCACCTGGTAGACCCCGGTGGCACCTACGGGATGCCCGCGCGCTTTCAAGCCCGCCGCGTGTCATTACCGGGATACGCCCATGTGGGGGAAAGTTGTCCATCCAATGCCAGGCGGGGACCCTGCCCGCGCTCGGCAAAGCCGCAGGCTTCCAGTGAAAGGGCTGACATGACAGTGAATGCATCGTGCAGTTCGAATACATCGATATCTTCCGGACCTACTCCCGCCTGCCTGTATGCAGCCTGCGATGACTTGTAAGCAGCGGCAAGGAAGAGCGGGTCCGGACGATCGTGGAGGGCAATCGTGTCGGTGGCTGAAGCAGACCCGGCGATCAGGATGCGCGAACCGGCTTGCAGCGAATCGGCAGGGACGATGTACAGGGCGGCAGCACCATCCCCGATCGGAGAGGCATCCAGCAGGTTGATGGGGGTGGCGATCATTGCCGACTTCTCGAATTCCTCGAGAGTGATGGCATGGTGCAGACGCGCGTATGGGTTGTGCAGGGCATTGGCATGGGCATTGATGGCAAATGGTGCAAAATCAGCATGCTTCCATCCGAATTCGTACATGTAACGGCGCATGATCAAGGCATTCAAGCCTACGAACGAGACGCCCATATCCACTTCGTAATCAGCGTCCGCAGCAGTTGCAAGAGCAACCGTAACTTCATGCGGGGAGCGGTCGGTCATCTTTTCCACACCCACCACGAGAGCAGAATTCGATCTCCCCGGAGCCCACCGCCATCAATCCGGCTCGCAGCGCTGCCCCACCCGACCCGCAGGCTGCATCCAGTTTAACGGCGGGGATGTTCAACCCTGCCCAGTACGCCACCAGCGGACCGAGATTGTTCTGACCGTTGATGATGCCCGACATCATGTTGCCGAGAAAGATCCCATCCGCGCTTTCGCGTCCGGCATCCAACAGGGCCGCACGGATGGCTTCAACGGCGATCTGCCGCAGGGATTTTTCCCACGCCTCGTCAATTTTTGTCTGGCCGATCCCGATGATTGCGACAGGTCGCATGCTGACCTCAACTCCAGGAAAAATATTGATTAATTAATGCCGAATTTTGTCATGGTTTGATTGGATTTTACCCGATGATTCTGTCAGGGGCTATCAGTTTCCGGGATTGATCGATTTTGGACCAGGCGCGGGACGGGGATCATGTACCAGCCAGAACAGCAAAACAGCTATAACCAGGCCTCCCACTGCGGAAACCATGAATGTTGCCTGGAAACCGGCTGCATCGGCGATCCAGCCGCCGATCAAAGGAGCAATGATGGTAAACGGAGCCACAAGCGTATTCGAGAGACCGATGTAGGTCGGGCGGGTTTCTTCATTCCCAAATTCCGTGGTTATCGCCATCCCGATGGTCCAGTATGCCACATTGGCAAGACCGGAAAGAATAAATACCAGGTACATCCAATTCAAAGATGGCGCGCCCCAGGCAATCAACGAGCTAAGCGTTACTGAAACCGAACCGGCGATGAGCATGGCGCGATGACCGAGACGATCTCCCAACCAGCCCATAAGGGCATTTGCTATCGTGGAGGTTATCGTCACGGCAGCCGTCAACAACCCGGCGGTCAGATCGCTCATTCCAAACCTGCGCAGCCCGTAGACGATATAAAAGGCAAACCCCATGGTGGCAAATTGGGACAACAAGCGCACCAGCAAGAAACTGGTGAAATTCCTATCCCTGCGCAGGATATCCAACCCGCCTTTCCAGGGGGAAGGCTGGTAGGCTGGGATGGTTTTCTCATTGTCAACCGGCTCGCGGGTCATCCCCATGCAGATCATCGAGAAGCCCATCCCGAAAATGGTCAGGGTAAAGCAAATCGCAAAATTAACCGGGTCGTGGACTTTATCAAGGATAAAACCTGCCGCGATGGCTGCAACGCTGATGAGCACATTCGCCAGGGCAGCCTGCGCACCGAAAAAGGTACCCCGCCAGTCGGAGGGAATAATCTTGGCGATCATACTCTGCCAGCCGTTGGCGGTAAACCCGGCTCCCAACCCTTGCCAGATAAGGATGATGAAGGTCAATATTAACGCGGTAATATTTCCAAGCCGGGCCATAAATAAAGCCACCACAGCCAATGCCAGGAAGGGGAGACGCTCGTTGATGGTCATCCACATAACCATGGGTTTGTAACGGCGCAGGCGTGAAACCGAGTTGGCCATGAACAGCTGGGGCAACTGCCAGCCGACGGCATGGATCGCGGGAATCAGGCCGATCAATAATGCAGAATTGGTCATCCGGCTGACAAAAAGGGTGACGATTGTGCCAACAGAACCAAATCCCCAGCCCAAACCATAAAAAGCACCGTCGAACAGGTTGACGGTGATATTGTATTTCAGGTGCTTGCGGACGGACTCTTCCAGCGTGGGCATGATTGTCAATTCTACCACCCGCTCAACTTTGAATTTTAATGGGAATATTCCCTGACCAGCGTATTCCACTTGACATTTACTGGTGATGTTGTAAAATAAAAAAACGAACGTTCGTTCATTTTAGGAAGGAAATATGCCGGACGAATCACAAACCAAGGGCGAGCGCACCCACCAGGTCATTATCGAATCCGCATATACTTTGTTCCTCGAGCAGGGTTATGCTGCCACTTCCATGCGCCAGATTGCGGAGAGGTCCGGACTGGCGCTGGGTGGGATCTATAATCATTTTGCCAGCAAGGAATCCATTTTCAGCGATCTGATCATCGCCAAGCATCCCTTCCACGAAATTTTGCCCCTGCTCCAGGCGGCACCGGGTGATACTGTGGAAGAATTCGTGCGGAATGCTGCGAAAAGCATGGTGGGGGAATTGGGCCGCCGGCCGGATTTTGTTAAATTCTTATTCATTGAATTGGTTGAGTTCAGTGGAAGGGACGTTCCCAAAATGTTCCAGATCGTATATCCACAGATTGAACCGCTCATCCAGCGCTTTCAGACGAGGCAGGGGGAGCTGCGCAAGATCCCACCCTTTGTCCTGTTCCGCGCCTTCCTTGGATTGTTCTTTTCTTTCTATATAACGGAGTTCCTGCTGGCTGGGACACCTGCAGGCGCGCAGCAGGAAAATGCACTGGATCATTTCGTAAATATCTTTCTTCACGGGGTACTGGCAACGAAGGAGCACGCATGAATACACGCCTCGCTTCCATCCTGAGAAAGGAATTTATCCAGATCACCCGGGACAAGCGGACACTGGTGATCATCCTGATCATTCCGATCATGCAATTATTTTTGCTTGGATACTCTGCTACCAGTGATGTTCGCAACATCCACCTGGCTGTCTACGACCAGTGCCGGTGTGCCGAGTCCCGTTCCCTGTTGGACGCCTATCGCGCCGCCGATTACTTCCAGCTTGCTTATTCTGCGGGTTCCGAGAACGATATCCGTCTCCTCATCGAACAGGGAAAAGCGCGTGCAGCCATTATCATCCCACCGGATTACAACACCGCCCTGGCGAACGGAAATGCCGAAGTAGCATTCATCCTGGACGGTTCGGACGCTACTGCCGGGTCCACAGCCTTGTCGGCAGCCACGCTGATCGGCCAATCCAAGGCAACCGGGTTGATGGTCCAGCGAATGGAACTCAGCGGGCTGAATTCATCGAACTTCCAGGCGCCGCTCCAGGTGCGCACCACCGTCTGGTACAACCCCGACCTGGTAAGTTCTTATTTTATGATACCGGGTGTGATCGGCATGATCCTGTATGCCATTACGTCAATCCTTACTGCCACTGCAGTAGTGCGGGAACGGGAGCGCGGCACAATCGAGCAGCTGATCGTCACCCCCATCCGCCCATGGGAATTGGTGGTTGGAAAGATCCTTCCCTATGCCATCCTGGCTTTCATCGATACCCTGGAAGTCCTGGCCATCGGCCACTGGTGGTTTGGCATGCCAGTTCGTGGGGACCTCAGCCTAATCCTGGCTTGCTCAGGCCTGCTGGTACTTTCCGGACTGGGGATAGGGCTTTTTGCCAGCACCATCGCCAACACCCAGCAGGAGGCCATGCTGACAGTCTGGATGACTCTCCTGCCCAGCATTTTTCTTTCCGGTTTTTTCTTTCCCCTGGAGGCCATGCCGCAATTCCTGCAATGGGTTTCATACATAATCCCTTTGAGATACTACCTGATCATCATCCGCGCCTTGCTGATCAAGGGGGTTGGAGCAGGGGCCATCTGGAGTGAAATCCTGGCGCTGACAGTGTTTGGGATCGCCATTATGGGCGCGGCCTCCGTACGTTTCCGAAAACGTCTTGATTAAGGAGTTTCACATGAAAAACAAGCGTCCACGAATATCATTAATTATCATTATCATCGTCCTGGTCCTACTGGTCGGCGGGTATTTCGGTATCCGCACCCTTTTTGGCCAGGGCAGTACCCCCCTTACTGCTTCAGGTACCATCGAAGCCATTGAAGTTACCATTTCACCTGAAATCGGGGGCAAAGTTGCTGCAGTACCTGTAAATGAAGGTACCCAGGTCAAGGCTGGGGAGGTACTTTTCCGCCTGGACGATACCTTGCTTCAGGGGCAAAGGGCAGTTGCAGCAGCAACCCTGGACGTGGCAAAGGCTGCTGCCGCAACTGGAAATGCGGCACTTGCGACGGCCCAGGAGAACTATACCGTTACCCTAGACGCTGCTAGAACAGCATCCGCTTCCACCCGCACTTCAGAATGGTGGGCGGCGAACCCGGACGGATACACGCTTCCCGGGGGCTATTTCACCCGAGTCGACGAGATTGCCTCTGCCCAGGCTGAAGTGACCGCTGCCGGATCCGCCCGTGATTCTGCTCAAGATAGCCTGAATACCCTCATAAAGGATCCCACCAATTCAGCCTTTGTCACTGCGGAGGTGCGGCTCAGCGCTGCCCGCGCCGCGACTCTTGTTGCGCAAGATGTGCTTACGCGAGCAAATGCATCAAGCAATTTCGACCTGCGCAATGCTGCGCAATCGGCATCTGATGCTGCACAAACCGAGCTTATAAATGCCCAATCCGCCTATGACGGAATAAGTAATACCGATGCAGCCAGGAAAATTATCTCAGCGCGGGCAAATTTATCTGCATTCCAGGAAAGGTTTGATTCTGCCCAGGACCGCCTGACGGCTTTACAAACCGGGGAAAACTCCCCCCAGGTGGTCGCTGCACAGGCAGTCCTCAACCAGGCACAGGCTGCAGCTGACCAGGCAGCCCAGGCGGTACTGCAGGCAAAAACCAACCTGGATTTGATCGACATCCAAATAGCCAAATTGACCATCACTGCACCTGCCGATGGTGTCATTCTTTCCAGCTCGATCCAACCGGGAGAAATTGCGGCACCCAACTCTCCGGCAATGACATTGGGACGCCTTGACAGCCTCACCATTACCGTTTACATCCCTGAAAACCTTTACGGTGAAATTTCTCTCGGGCAACCTGCCACAATGGCGGTGGACTCCTATCCGGGAGAAACTTTTGCCGCGGCAGTCATAAACATCGCCGAACAGGCAGAATTTACCCCGCGTAATGTGCAGACCGTGGAGGGTCGTTCGAGCACTGTGTTTGCCATAAAGCTCCAGATACAAGATCCGTCAGGGAAACTCAAACCGGGAATGCCGGCAGACGTCACCTTTGCCAGATAAAAGTAGAATCCAATAAGATTCTGGGATCATCACGTTTTTATGTAGAAATGAGGACAACCCTTTATGGTCCAAGATGAATTCTGGGGAAGAATAAAAAACGTTCAACGCATCCATCGTCTGTTGTATGCGGTTGGTTTGGGACCGGTAATCGGCAAGATCATACTCCTATTGACTACAACCGGTCGCAAGAGCGGGCTGAAGCGGATTACTCCCTTGCAGTACGAAGAGATCGACGGCAATTATTACCTGGGGTCCGCCCGCGGGACCAAATCCGATTGGTACAGGAATATCTTATCTGACAGGAGAGTTGAAGTCAGGGTAAAAGGCCTCTCTTTTCCTGGGATTGCCGAGCCAGTCTCCGATCCGGATAGAATCGCGGATTTCCTGGAAACCCGCCTGCAGCGGCATCCGTTTATGATGGGTTTACTTATGGAAAAGGCGCACCGCCTGTCCAAAACCCCAACCCGACAACAATTGCTTGACCTGGCTGCCTCGGAAGCGATGGTCATCATTAGACCAGTAGAAGTAATTTGAACACGAATTAATTGATTGCGTGAAATCCATATGACTGACTCAATTGTTGCTCAACATTTGCGCAAGACGTTCGGTGCAAAGGTCGCCGTGGATGATTTAAATATAAATATCGCACCAGGAGAAATTTATGGGTTGGTGGGGTCAGACGGGGCTGGGAAAACAACCACCATGCGCCTGTTGGTCGGCGCCCTCAAACCTGATTCTGGAGATGCCATTATCTGCGGATATTCTGCTTGCAGGCAAATCGAAATGGTGCGCGCTCATTTGGGCTACCTCTCCCAGCGGTTCTCATTATATGAAGACCTGACGGTATTGGAAAATATCCGGTTTTTTGCGGAGATGCGCGGGCTTTCCAGGCAGGATTGGCTGCCGCGCTGCATGGAGATCCTGGGCTTTGTCGGACTGGAATCATTCAAAGACAGGCGCGCCGGGCAGTTATCAGGCGGAATGAAGCAGAAACTTGGGCTGGCATCTGCGCTTGTCACCCGCCCGAAGGTGCTGCTGTTGGATGAGCCTACCACCGGGGTGGATCCAGTGACTCGCCAGGATTTCTGGCAATTGCTTATCCGGCTGGTTACAGCTTCAGATCGTCCGTCTGCGCCTAAATCCGGTGGAGGCGGGGCAGGAGAAGCGGTAGCCGTGATCCTGTCTACCCCCTACATGGATGAGGCAGCCCGCTGCCACCGCGTGGGGTTCATGCGCGATGGAAAGATTATTACTGAGGGAACGCCGGCGCAGCTGCGCGCCAGCCTGGATGGAAGCATCGTCGAAATACGAGGAATTTCCATTGCCTCATTGCGCCAGTCTCTGGGAAAAATAAAGGATGTGGAAGATGTTCGTGCTTTCGGCGACAAAATCCACCTGCGCGTTGTTTCGGGGAGGGCTGCTTCCATCATCGCGGCGCTCCAGGAGATCTATCCTGATGATATCGGGACACATGCAGAGTTCCGGGTTGTTCCTCCAACCCTGGAGGATGTTTTCATTTCGTTATCGGAGTCTTCTTGAACTTTCTAAATTCCAGCCGGGGTAAAAATCATGCCTGAACCAGTTGTGGTTACCGAGAATCTAACCCGCCGCTTCGGAAATTTCACGGCCGTCGACCACGTCAATTTCAGGGTGGACGCTGGAGAGATCGTCGGATATCTAGGTCCGAATGGGTCCGGTAAAACCACCACGATCCGGATGCTCCTTGGGTTGTACGAACCGTCGGAGGGACGTGCCACCGTACTGGGGTATGATGCCTTCCGGGAATCGGAGGAAGTGCGTTCGCGTTCCGGGTATATGTCGCAAAAATTCTCCCTGTACGACGACCTGACGGTCCGGGAAAACCTGACTTTCTACGGGGGTGTATATGGCATCCATGACAAGCAACGAATCAAGGATACGCTGGCACAGGTAGGGCTGGAGGGGCACGATTCTGAGTTGGCGAAGGGTCTATCGGCAGGCTGGCGTCAACGCCTTGCATTGGGAATTGCGCTCGTCCACCACCCAAATTTACTTTTTTTGGATGAACCCACATCGGGTGTGGATCCATCAGCGCGCCGCAGTTTCTGGGATTTGATTTATGCCCTGGCAGCGGGAGGAGTCACGGTGCTTGTCACGACGCATTACATGGATGAAGCCGAATATTGTGGACGGGTGGGAATGATGCGGGACGGAAAACTGCTTGCCCTGGATACACCTGCAGTGCTAAAAAAGCAGGTCATCCCCGGGGACATATGGGAGGTATATGCCGAACCGCTCGAAAGAGCGTTGAGCGCTTGCGATACATGCGAAGGGGTTTTGAGGGTGGGACTGGCGGGGGATCACTTGCGCATGATCACCGAGAAGGGAACCTCCTCATCTAACTTAGCGGCTGGTTTGGAGTCGGGCGGATTGAGGGTTTCCAGGGTCGAACGTGGTGAACCGACTCTGGAAGATGTTTTTCTATCCCTGGCAAAGGGGTAACTTATTACTATTCCATACTGCGATTATTGTGGAAACTGAATCTTGATTCACATTTGCTTGCATCCTTATTGCGGGTGGGATACAATCATCCCGTGATGAGGAGCAATCACGATGAGAATTGAAGTTAAATCAGCCGGTGAATTGAGTAAATTCGAAAAAGCACGCCAGGATTGCGTGGTGACCAGTTCCCTTTATTCTTTTCTGAATGGGACGAAATGGGCATCTGCCGATTGGACCGTCATGGTATGGGAAGACGATGACCTGGTCACCAACGTTCATATAGTTGAACGGACTGTCAAAGTAGGCGACCAGGCGGTAAGGCTGGGGGGTATAGGGAACGTGGCAACCAAGGTGGAATGGCGCAAACGCGGTTATGCCAGGTCGGCTCTGGACACCGCACAGAACTTCCTGCGTGACCCCCTGAATGTGGATTTCGGCATGATGATCGCCACTGAAGCGATGATTTCCCGATATGAAAAGTTGGGCTGGAGCGTGGCAGCCCGGTCGATGTTGGTTGACCAACCGGATGGAAAGACGACGCTAAATTACCCGGTCATGATCCTTCCCATACGCAGTCAGGACTGGCCCGCCGGGGAGATCGATCTCTGCGGATTACCCTGGTGAAATGTCTGCCAAATAGATTCGAGTTGATCTCAATTAAGCAATAGCCTCCCCTGCAAGTTATTCTCCCACCATCTGTACCACTAATTCCCTGTGCCGCGGGCGGATGTCAAAATCCAAATAGACCACTTGCTGCCAGGTGCCAAGCGTAAGGGTCTTCCCGACAAAAGGGATCGTAAGCGATGGCCCCAGCAGGGAAGCCCGCATGTGAGAATGGCCATTCCCGTCATGCCAGGCAGCCTCATGGGAGTAGTCCCTTCCGGAAGGAACCAGTTCCTCGAAGAGACGTTTCAAATCAGCCACTGCCCCTGGTTCGAATTCTATGGTCGTCAATCCACTGGTTGAGGATGGGCAAAAGACCGTGAGAATGCCCGTTGATAACCCGGATTCGGCAATCAGCCGTTCCAGTTCATTGGAAATATCAAAAACGTCCGTGTTGCCGCGAGTATTGACGGTGATTGAACCGGTTTTAACAGGCAATTCGTCCTCCTTAATCCAATTATTTTCGCTTACCGCGCTGAATGGCTTTCTCGCCAAACCTGGTGCGGACGATATCCAGCGCTTCCTGCAGGCGGCGGGATTTTTCAGATCCTTCGTCCCATAATCCCAACTGGCGCAGCGGAGCACCCAGCCCGCTGACCCCCACCCCAACCAGGCGCACAGGCTTACCACGTGGTCGCACTTTGCCCATAAGATCGAGTGCCAGGTGGTATATTTCCTCGTCCTGGTCGGTGGGTTGGGACAGGGTGACCTGGCGGGTGAGGGTGGTGAAATCAGGCCAGCGCAGCTTGAGCTTGACCGTTACGCCGGCGATGCCAGCCTCGCGCAGGCGGCGCCCCACCATTGCAGATTGTTTTCTGATGGTATCAGCCAGCAACTTGTCATCGCGCTCATCCCGGGCGAAAGTGGTTTCCTGGCTGACAGACTTGGCCTCATGCCCGGTGGAAATGGGGCTGTCATCAATCCCACGGGCACGGCGAGCCAGGTCACGCCCGTTCTCTCCAAAACGACGGGCAAGATCTTCAGCAGGGTGATGGGCGATATCACCGATCGTTTTAATCCCCAATTCTGCCAGTTTGGCAGCCGTTTTGGGACCCACGCCCCACAACATCGTGGCTGGCAGCGGCTCCAGGAACCTTGATTCTGTTCCATGTGGGACAACCGTCACGGCGTTTGGGGGGACTCTTTTTTAGCGGATTTTTTCCCTACTTCGGTGGCAATCTTGGCAACCAGCTTATTGGACGCCACGCCTACCGAACACGGCAGCCCTAGTTCATCATTCACCCGTTTCTGAAGGCGGCGGGCGATCGCCTCTGCAGGTTCATGTAGATCGCTTATATCCGCAAAGGCTTCGTCAATTGAGATTTGTTCCACCAGCGGTGACAGGTCGTTCAGCCGTTCCATGACTTTAGCGGACATTTCCCCGTAATTGCCGAAATGGTGCGAGACAACCAGCAGCTCCGGGCAAATTCTCAAGGCGCGGCTCATCGGCATCGCTGAACGAACCCCGAATTGGCGGGCTGCATAAGAGCAGGAAGCCACCACCCCGCGCCCTTCCGGACGCCCGCCCACGGCAAAAGCTTTCCCGCGCAGGGAAGGATCGTGCAGTTCTTCGACCGAGCAGAAAAAGGCATCCAGGTCCAGGTGCAGGATGGTGCGGGGCATTAAATAATTATATCCCGCGATCCCTTATTTCTTGCGGCAGGATGGGAATAACCAGGCTTGCAATTGGGAAAAAATCTAAATTGCAAAGTCTCCTTGTGTGCTGGGGATGAAAGCTTGTCCCAAAGGTATTTATTTCGTTCTTCTTACGGAAGATTTAGTCTTTTTAAGATAGTTTCTCCGGTATTTACCCCCGGTTTAACCACGCAACTATCTGACATATCGATCTCAAATGGAACGGCGCGAACGAAATTGACACCACTACTGCTCAGAGATACTTCCACCAACGCTGATTGGCGGGTGGCTGCCAATCCGCCCTGGTCGAATAGGGCATTCCCCAGGCTGTAAAGGACGAGCGTTTTTCCTTGTGGGGTTTCGATCCATTCAGCAGGCTGAAGCACGTGGGGATGATGTCCCCAGATAAGGGCAGCACCCGCCTGGGCGAATTGTTCTGCCAGGGATTTTTGGCGATTCGTAGCGGCTCCCTGGTATTCTGCACCCCAGTGGATGGAGATTACCACTACTGCTCCAGTACTGTACGCTGAGCGGACAGCCTGCGTTGCAGCATTCACATCCAGCAAAGAAGAAACATCGTCAAACCCAAGGAAAGCAAGGTGCAGGCCGTTCACGACCCGGTAAAGAGGCTGCAGGCTGGTGCCAATGCTGGAGATCCCTGCAGTTTCCAGGATGGATTTCGTTCCGACACTGCCATTCATTCCGCAATCGAGGCTGTGATTATTGGCGATGGAAAGGATGTCCAATCCCCAAGTGGAGAGTAAATCCACCCGGTTGGACAAGGCGCACAAATTGTAACCTGAAGTATCGATAGGGAGTACCTGGGCGAGCGGACTCTCCAGGTTGGCGAGAGCCAGGTCTGCCTTACTCATTTCAGGTTCCAGGTATGCGAGCGAATCAGGGCTTCGGATTAATACTCCGTCCAAGCATCAGGTCTCCTAGCAAGGCGAGTGTGATGGTGGGAGATTTGGGCTGGCAGGCTGTAAGAATGATTAAAAGAAAGCACTCTGCCATTGCCCGGCTGGTAGCGATAAACCATGGACAGCGGATGGGACTGCTGCCCAAGGTTTTGGGTCCGTTTTTCACCATATCACGGCGCAATGAACATCTGCGTCCAGTCGGGTTGGGGTGGATTTTTACCGGTCTCCACCAATGCCTGCCAGGCCTCATCGGTCATCCGACCGGATGGCGGAACGGTAAACTCGTAATAGGAATACACAGCTCCGGCGGCAACCCGCCAGGGAGAATCAGGCAGTACCACGTAAATCATGGTGGGCTGACCTACACCTTCCTCCAACGCGGCGAGGCTGCCATTGGGATCCAGACCTGTAGCTACGTCAGCGACGAGGGCAGCTTTCTGATCGCTCAAATCCCTCGACATGCCATCGGTGGTATCGGCTGCCGCCAGGGTAAATTGCTCCAGGATGCCGCCCCAGTACTGGATATGCCAGTACTCATCGTCCGTGATGGCTTCACCTGCCAGTTCGCGTTCCGAGATATTTTTCAGGAAGGTTAGTTCGCTGATCAAATTTTCAAGGTTGGAACGTGTCAGGTCGCTCAAAAGGCTGCGCGCATCCAGACCATCGTAGGTCATCTGCGCCAGGGCAAGCAGCCGGGCATAAGCCTCGGGATTTGGTTCAACATAACCGTGTGGGGGGGCTACATTTTCGCCGCCGCCGCCCATTTCTGCCATCACCTGCTTGGCATATAAAATGGTATCGTGTTTAAGTTCAGTCCAGGAACCCAGGGCGGTTTGAAGGTCTTTCCGCGTCCATGCTTCTGTTTGCATGAAGGGGGGGTAGGCACTGCCCTTGGGTGCAATCAATGGCTGGAAGGAATACAGCCATGCCCAATACAGGTTCTGGGTCCAGGAATCGTTTCCAAGAGCGGAAATTTCCGTTTTTACCTTGGTCATCTGGGTATCAAAATTAGCAAAATGTGTATCCCCCATGTCGTCCAGGATGGAATATGCCTCGTTGGACCCCATGGCGGCGAAGAAATCCAACGCCTTTGGTAAACCGCGCGGGTTTTCAAGGGTGCCAACTTTACGCCAGATCACCTGCCCAAATACGTATGCATCCAGTGTGAAACGCTGCCCCATGAAACGGAATCCCTTGGTGACCGTAGCCTGGTCCTGCCAGATCCAGACCCACATCGAGTTGACCTGGGGAGGCGGGAGGGTTTCAGTTGCTTGTTTAAACTGGGCAAATAAGGACGCATCTGCGAATTTCGCCAAGCCAGGGTCCTTTCCGAAAATCTTATCAGAAAGAGCCCCATATTCCAGGTAGCCAAGGTCATCGGCTTTGCCGACAATGAAGACAGTGGGTTCGTAAATATTTTCCCATAAAGACAGGGCAGGAGTACCATCGCTCGTGGCAGCCGATCTGACAGACTGGGTCACAAGCAGGGCACGCCGGGTCTCGAAATCATCGTTCAATCGGAAGGTGAGCCGCCCATACCACATCATGGCTTTGAAATACATCTTAAGATCTTCGCTGCGGGTGTAATGCCCGCGTGGCACGTACTGGCTGTAATCCTCCATCAGTTTCTGATCATCAGGGAGGTCAGGCCGGTCCCAGATCGGTGAAACGGAGAAACCTCCAGCGGCAATGATCAACGCCAGTTCGGCATTGACCAGGTCGGTAACCTCGGCAGGAACAGGGTCGGGCAACCCCAACAGTTGTGAGGCCACCGCGAAATAGGCAACATTGCGTCGTGCCGGTTCTTCGAGGGTGGTGCCCAGCAATGCCTGGTACTGCTGACTGCTGGCAGTCAGCAAGGCGCTGGTTAGCGATTTGAGATCGACGATAAAGTGGTCCGTCTCCAGGTCGCGCAGCATTTTATCGAACAGCAGGTGGTAAATATGAAAAACCGAGTCGGTGGTGATAAAGACCGGAGTATCGGAGTAACGCCATTGTTCGTAAATTTGGTAAAACTCCCGGAATTGTCCAGCCACCGGCGCTGCCACTGCAAAGCCATTTTGCGCCAGCAGGGTCCGTTGGGCGTCAGTCATATCCATTGCAGCCAGGTTCCCCACTTGGTTCAAGTCAATCGGTAGCGTATATCCGCCTCCGCCGAATGTCTGCGGGAGCTTGGCGGCGATTTCATGGTAACTGGCAAATGCAGGCGGATAGATTCCCACCGCAGGTGTTGATTGGGTTGGAGTCGCAAGCAATGGTTGGGTGGGAGCCAAAGTTGGAGGTTGAGTGGGTTGGATAGTTGAGAAGTTGCATGCCGACTGGATCAGTGCCAGGGCAAGGAATGCCCAAAGAATTCTTCGAAACGTTGTTTTCATGGTCTCCTCCTTAGGGGACTAGAATTAAAACCTTGCCGTCAATGGTTCTTACCAGGGTCATTTTATCGAATATTCCCGTCATGGATGAGACGACGGAGAAGCCAAATCCGTTCCATTTCCAAACCTTTAATACTCGAGCTGGAGCAGACCGTGGATTTTGATAGTTCCCCTCAAGTGCCACTAATTCCAGTGCGTTGTCACCATCCAGGTCGGCTGTTTTAAAGGAAGTGATCGGTTCAGACATCGCGGAGCCTGCCCACAGTTCGTGATACCCGTTGTTTTTCCAGCCGATCAAAATGACGTGGCAGGATTGTCCCTTGGGATCCTGAAAATCGGCGATGCGGCCTCCACGGGGCAGCCATTGGTCCACGGGCCATGGTTGGAATGGACGCCACAGCAGGAGGGAAATTTCAGGTCGTCCGTCCTGGTTTAAATCCGCAATCGCACCCTGGACAACCTGCCAATCTGCAGGGCTTTGCCAGGCGATCGTTCCTCCTGAATTAATGGAAAAGATTCCCTCCATTCGATACCAGGGTTTCCTGTATTCCATTCCCATCCAGGTCAGCCATTTCAATCGTTGGCAGGGGTTCGATCCCTGCGGGGATCGAGACAGGGATAAGCCTGCCTGAATCCAAAATGAAGGCATGGATGGGAGCTGGATTAACCTGCAGGAGCATTCCCAGGATCCAAAAAATAGTCGATAATGTATTTTTAGACATGCTTTTCTAAAATCATTGTACAACTGTATTCGCGGAACCTCAAGGAGAGCGTTGCAATAGGATGATAATTTCCCCCATATAAATACCCTATTAAATGGGTACTCCATTTTTGCACATTTGCGTTATTATTAGACAGGAAAGGAACTATTTGGCCCCTATTTTCGTCTATATTTTGTTCACAGGACTTTCCGGCCTGTGCCTTTGATTTATAAGGAGGAAGACATGAAATTCCGACGCATTTTCATCCCGGTTGCCATGATCGTGACCCTGCTGGTGCAGTTCCTGCCTGGGACGGTCTTTGGCCCCCGACCCGTTGCAGCCAGCGCGTGTGACGCTGCAGCATTTGTGGCCGATGTGACCATCCCGGACGGGACTGTATTTGCCCCCGGGGCCGCCATGGTAAAAACCTGGCGGTTGAAGAATGTGGGCACATGCACCTGGAGCACCTCTTATGCCATCGTTTTTTATTCCGGCTCGCAGATGGGCGCTCCGTCAGCCGTTAATTTACCCACCAGCGTTGCTCCCGGGAACACGGTCGATGTGACGGTTAACATGACCGCTCCTTCCGGTTCCGGGCATTATCGCGGTAATTGGATGCTGCGGAATGCCTCCAACGTGCTGTTCGGGGTGGGTCCATCCGGCTCCTGGGTGTTTTTTATTGACATCAATGTTTCCTCTGGTTCATCTGTAGTGGGTTTCGATTTTGCTGCGAATGCCTGCTCAGCCACATGGACCAGCGGAGCTGGAGTTTTACCCTGCCCTGGCACGGACGGCAGCAGTGGCGGCTTTATACTGCAAGAGTCCGCTCCTAAACTTGAGAACGGGTCCACCGGACCTGCAGGCATCCTGACAGCCCCGCAGAATGTCACTGATGGGTATATCCAGGGAGTTTACCCTTCGTATACCGTTCAGAGCGGCGACCATTTCATGTCGATCATTAACTGCGACTATGGGTCCACCGGCTGCTATGTCACCTTCCAACTGCAATATCAGATTGGATCCGGCCCCATAAATACGCTTAAATCGTTCAAGGAAAAGCTCGACGGGCTCTACTACAACCTTAATGTCGACCTTTCATCCTTGGCCGGGCAGAACGTCACTTTCATCCTGAAGGTGCTTGCCACTGGTTCTCCCACCGGGGACCGGGCAGTTTGGTCTGGACCGCGGATAGCCAGCGGCGGGGGTGGTTCTTTGCCGCCCTTGAGCTCATCTTGTGATAAAGCGGCATTCGTCGCCGATGTCACCATCCCGGATGGGACGGCAATGACTGGCGGTCAGACATTTGTTAAGACCTGGCGGTTGATGAACATTGGTTCCTGCACCTGGACGACCTCCTACCGGCTGGTATTTGCGGGCGGGGATTACATGGGTGTATCTTCCTCTGCTTTCAACCTACCCACCAGCGTAGTCCCTGGCGGAACCATCGACCTGTCGGTCAACATGGTCGCACCGCCTTCCCCGGGCACATATTTTAGCGACTGGAAATTGCGCAACGCCTCGGGAGTGGATTTTGGAGTAGGCGCAGGCGGTAGATTCGACTTCTTTGCGAAAATCGTTGTGTCCAGTTCGTTTGCCAGCGTCTACAATTTCTCTGACCACGCTGGTGCCGCTGCCTGGACGAGTGGCGCCGGAAACCTGCCATTCCCGGGTACCGATGGGGATTCACGCGGGTTTGCCCTGCCTCTCGACAACCACCAGATGGAAGATGGGACTTCCAGCCCTGAAGGTCTCCTGGTCTTCCCACAATATGTGACGGATGGTTATATCCAGGGTCTATATCCTGCGTTCTCCGTCCAGAATGGCGATCATTTTGAGTCCTACGTGGGCTGCCAATATCACGGACCTGCCAATTGCCTGGTTATCTTCCGCCTGGCGTACAAGATTGGCAGCGGACCGGTCACCACTCTAGCAACAGCCACTGAAGCACTGGATGGCCTGGTTTACCGCATGGATGTGGATCTTTCATCCCTGGCTGGTGAAGATGTCAGCTTCATATTGAGGGTGGAAGCCTTTGGTTCACCCAGCGGAGACCGGGCGGTTTGGTCTTCACCACGCATTATCCGCAATGGTAGTGCCCCCACTGGCCTGGCTTCCTCCACCACGTCCATTACTGGGGATACTCCTGATCCATCCATTCCAAGTCAGTCGGTTAATGTAAGTGTGACCGTTAGCGGTTCAGGTGCGACACCGACCGGAACTGTAGCAATTACCGGCGCAGACTCGAACTGCACAATCACACTTTCCAGCGGTAGCGGCAGTTGTAATGTCGTCTTCAATAGTGCTGGACCAAAAACCATTAAAGCCAAATACAGTGGTAACGCAACTTATGCGACCAGTTCGGACACCGAGAACCACACCGTGACGGCGGGAACGAATGCCAGCACGACGAGCATCACCGGTGCAGTACCTGATCCATCCACTCCTGGCCAGGCGGTTACTGTTTCCGTGACAGTGAGCGGTGCAGGTACCACCCCGACCGGAACGGTTGCCATCACTGGTGCGAACACCAACTGCACTATCACCCTCTCGGGTGGAAGCGGCAGCTGTGATGCGGTCTTCAATTCGACCGGTTCCAAGACAATCACAGCCACCTACGGCGGAGATTCTCAGTATGCAAGCAGTTCCGACACCCAGAGCCATACCGTTACCTCGGCCTCGGGAGCGAGTGCCACAACCATCACCAGCAACATACCCGATCCTTCTTATCCTGGTCAAGCAGTGGTTGTGAGCGTTACA
This sequence comes from uncultured Chloroflexia bacterium, assembly GCA_963741635.1. GTDB lineage: Bacteria > Chloroflexota > Anaerolineae > Anaerolineales > Villigracilaceae > UBA877. The sequence goes on along the minus strand of CAVUIO010000012.1, from coordinate 45,874 downwards.
GTCAGCGGAGCAGGTATACCCACACCGACCGGTACAGTGGCAATCACCGGTGCGGACGCCAATTGCAATATCCTGCTGGCTGGTGGAACTGGCAGCTGCAGTGTGACCTTTAATACAATTGGTTCCAAGACCCTTAAAGCTTCGTACAGCGGCGATTCGAATTATGCGCCCAGTTCAGGTACTGCCAGCCAAATGGTGGTCAAGGGTTCCACTACAACGTTCATTACTTCCGACAACCCTGACCCATCCATTCCTACCCAGCCGGTTCTCGTGAAAGTGTCGGTGTTTGGCGGCGGAGTTGCCCCGACCGGAACCGTCACGATCAGTGGTGCGGATATCAATTGCACCCTTACCCTTTCCGGTGCTGCTGGAAGTTGCAGCGTGGTCTTCAACACCATTGGTCCCAAGACCCTCACAGCTACATACAGCGGCGACAGCAACTACCTGGGTAGTACCTCCGTCCCCGAAGCCCATATCGTGGCAAATGCCTCTACGACCACCATCACCAGTCACATTGCCAACCCATCCTATCCTGGTGACGGTGTTGTGGTGAGCTTTACTGTAGCAGGCGCGGGAGTTACCCCAACCGGTACCGTTTCCATCACCGGTGCAGACGTCAATTGTGGTCCCATTGTTCTTGCCGGAGATGGAACTGGAAATTGTTCTGTGACCTTCAATACTGCTGGTGCCAAGATTTTAACGGCTACTTACAGCGGCGACGGTAACTATAATGGGAGTGTTGGTACTTCGAGCCATACAGTGGACAAAGGCCCGAGCACTACACTCATTGGACTGGTTGCCCCCGAGCCGTCGGCTCCCAATGAAGCTGTCACCGTACCAGTTACAGTATCGGGAGCTGGTGTCACACCAACCGGTTCCGTGGGTATCAGCGTCAGTGGTCAGCCGTCCATCAACTGCACGATCACTCTCGTAGGCGGGGCTGGCAGCTGCACCATTTCCTTCCCGCTCGCCAACACCTACACGATCACAGCTACTTACGGTGGAGACGGAAACTATCTGCCAAGTACGAACCCGTACACTCATACAGTAGTTTGATCGCTAATAATCCAATCAATGGATGAACCCTCTTGAGGGTTCATCCTCACCCAATCGGGTGGATAGATGAACATCTATCCACCCGATTGCATTTAATTTCAGCAATGCTCTTTCTACCTAAGTTAAACAATGCAATAATCGCTGGAATGATGTATTTTTGGTGAAAAATCCATCAATATCGCGAACAAGAATTATATGCGCATCAATTTTGAATAAATATTGAGGATTTCAGAAAATAAAAATAAGAATGTGGGGATACAAATGCAAAATCGCCCGATCAGGACTTCCCGGTCTGGCGAGAAACGAAAAAGATTAGCCTATTATCCTGTTGAATTACGAGGATTACCCTTCTCTTCGTCCCTGTGCCCCTTGGAGACGATCTTGATCGGGGTTCCGATAAAGCCATAAGCTTCCCGGAACTTATTCTCGAGGTACCGGCGGTAGGAAAAATGGAATAATTTTGTGTCATTGACGTGCAGGACGAAGGTTGGCGGGTCCACCCTAACCTGGGAGCCGTAGTAAATTTTCAATTGCCGGCCCGGCATGCGAGGGAGCCGGATGGGCATCCTGGGCATCTCGCAGCACCCGGTTGAGCATGGCGGTGGAAATGCGTGCCATCCGCTCCTCCTGGACGCGCAGCGCCGTCGGATAGCACCTGGTCCACCCGCTGACCGGTCTTGGCTGATATGAACAGCATCGGGACATAATCCATGAAATTAAGTTCCCGGCGGACATGAAGGGTGTAATCTTCCATCGTCTGGCTGTCTTTCGGGATGGTATCCCATTTATTGACCAGGACAACAGTGCTTTTCCATGCATCCAGTATATACCCGGCGATATGGGTATCCTGGGCGGTAATGCCATCGGCCGCATCAATTATCAACAGCACCACGTCAGCGCGTTCGATGGCTTTGAACGAGCGTAACACGCTGTATTTTTCCACTCCTTTTTCGATCTTGCCGCGCCGCCGTATCCCGGCAGTGTCGATCAGCGTGACAGGCATGCCATCCACCTCGATGTGGGTATCAATGGCATCCCGGGTTGTCCCCGGGATCGGGGAAACGATGGCGCGTTCCTCGCCGACCAATTTATTGAGCAGGGAGGATTTTCCCGGCATTTGGTTTGCCGACGATGGCGATTTTAATCGATTTCGTCTTCTTCGGCTGCCGCCTGGGCTGGAAAAGAAGCCACCAGGGCATCCAGCAGATCTCCGGTGCCCGTCCCGTGAATGGCAGAAAGCGGGTAGGGATCACCCAACCCCAATTCGTAAAATTCCGAGGCTGCACTTCGCTGCTTGTTGTTCTCGCACTTGTTGACCACCACAAAAATGGGAGGCCAGGCGTTGTCCATCCACGGTTTTTTGATAGCGGCGCAGGATTTCAGCCACCTCCCGGTCCGGTGAAGTGACGCCTGAAGTGCCATCTGTAAGAAATAACACCGCATCCGCATCCTGGACGGCCATCAAGGCCTGGGCGCGGATTTCAGGGATAAAATCCGCAGAATCAACCGAGAGAGGAGTCCGACCGCCGTGAGTTGGGTCGATCCCGCCGGTATCGACCACGTCAAATGGACGCCCGTTCCACTCGCTCTCCGCAACGATGCGGTCGCGGGTGGTGCCGGGAGTATCGTCAACGATTGCCAGCCGTTCTCCAGCCAGACGGTTGAATAAAGTACTTTTGCCCACGTTGGGGCGACCGACCAATGCAACAACAGGTTTCATGCTTATTTTTCACTATGGGAATACATCCCTGGCGAGCCCCTCGGCGGGGGAGTCCGGGATTAGGGAGTAGGGGTGGGGGTTGCCGATCCGATCTTGGAGATCACCACTTCGACCGTTCCGGGCAGGATGGATTTAACTATTAGATTTTGCTTTATCAAGGTGACCTTGGGAGTTAATTGGTAGGTGCCGGGACACCAAACCGGTCAAGTCCACTTCCACGAGCACGTCGCTCACAACCACGGTATCGAGCACGGGCAGGGGACCGGAAAGATGATATCCACCGTTTGCGGTGACAAATGAGCCTGCAATCCCTTCCCCAACCCGACCATATCCACCGGAAGATAGGCAAGAGGTAGACTGCTCTCAATCGGGGCAATCCCAACTTTAACCATTACAAACTGATCACCAATCAGGGTTACTCCGGGTGGCAGGCTGATCCCAAGTTGTTTCTGGATATCCGCCTGGGCGCCGCTCAGATCCAGGGATGAGGTCTCGACATAGCCGGGCATGGAAGCGATGATATCCGAATTTGCCGAATAGACTGTTACGATGGGAGGGAAGGGAACCACACTTGTCAGGCTGTAGCCGCTGGCAGGATTCCCAACCGTCATCACTTTAACCGCCATATCGCGGTAACCGCCCTGCTGGATGATGGGCAAGCTAACCTGGATGACATCTGGCTAGAACTGACAACCCCACTGATCACCGCTACCGCCGGCATCCAGCACTTGAGTGGGATTGAAAGGGTGATATTTTGGCGGGCATTGCGTCAGGTCCAGGGTGGCCTGGACATGATCAATTTTGGAAACCAGGCTCTCTGCGCCTGTAATGACCACTTCTGCCGGGGCCATTACCGGAGTGCCCTACCTCGTAACCGATTGCAGGTTTGCCGGTGAGGGTTAAGTTAATCGCCAGGGAGCGGGTCACCTGCGGTTCGAGGGACATATCAAAGGTTTTTGGGGAAACCGATGTGATGCAGAACGGGGCGGATCCCAATCTGGACCTGGACATTCACCGAATGCGTCCCCGCGCCGAGTCCGGTAAAGTCCACCACTGCCCGAATTGTGGCTTCCCCGGCCAACAAACTGTTCCACACCGATTGTGGAGCGCGGATTGTCACATTCCACCTGCTGGGGCACTGCAGCACCGGTGATAATCAAACCGGGATCCTGCCCAATAAATTCGATGGGGATCGGGTTGGGATAAAGCTGGGTTTCGTCAGGGTTAGCCGAAGTGACCGCCGTCACCCAGACGGCACAATTGCCAGGACAAAGGCCAGGAGGAATGTGCGAAAATTAGTAGCCAGCCAGCGGAACATCGCTCAATCATCCTTATGGGAAAACAGGTATGGGAAATGCCTTTGGAAGAAATTTTCCTGGACGGATTTCTCCGGGCTATAAAAGGCAATCAGTATATTTTCGAGGCGTTCCACGTCCAGCCTGCGGATGATTCGACCAGCATGAGCAATGGAAATAGCACCGGTCTCCTCGGAGACAACCACAGCGATCGCATCGGTGACTTCCGATATGCCCAAAGCAGCCCTGTGCCGAAGTCCCATTTGCCGCTCGGGTGAGCGCGTCAGGATACCGCTGGACGAGAGCGGCATGACACATGCTGCGGCAATGATTTTTCTCCCGGCGATGATGACAGCACCATCGTGCAATGGAGTGTTGGGATAAAAGGTCTGCATCAGCATTTCAGGTGTGACGTCCGATTGGAGCAATGACACCGCTGTGGACATATTGGTCAAGGCTGTCTAAACGCTCCAAAATTATGAGAGCACCATGCTGGCGGGCGGACAGCCGGGCTGCTGCAGCAACGACCGCTTGGATGGTTTCCTGCATCTGCTGACTGGCATTTTTATTGGAAACCCGGAAAAAAGTCCCGGCCCGTCCGATGCGTTCGAGAGCCCGGCGGATTTCCGGGGCAAATATGACCGGGATGGCAAACACCATTGCCGGCAGTGTGGTGCGGACGAGCCAGGAGAACGCAGGTAGATTTGCCAGGCTGGTCAACAATGCAACCAGCACTATGATCAGGATGATACCGCGCAGCAGCGCATCGCCTGGGTATCACGAACGAGATAAAGCACCCCAAAGAATATCAACGTCACCAGCAGGATGTCTATTACACCAAGCCAGTCAAGACGCTGAAAAATGAAGAGGATATTGGTTAAAAGGTTATTCATTCGTATATAAAAGAAATGATTACATTGTTAGCGCATTATTACAAGGCGGGGATAGGGTACTGCAGGAAGCAATTCTTGATGAAAAAGTCCTCATATCATTATATTGGTCGCAAAATGCGGTCCTGGCGAAGTTGTTTAAAATAGAGTATGGTATTGGCTGGTTGCGATTCGCAGGGCGGCATCCTGCCAGGCCTGAACGCCCAAAGTTTTAGGCGTGCGATGGATGTAGCCCAACTCCTTCCAGACAACCTCCTGCTTTGCCAAATCGGGAGGCAAAAAAAGCAGGGAAGCTTCGCATTGCAAATCCTGCGAAGCGCCTTCGACTTCGGTCACCAGCGTTTTTAGAGCCCGGTCGAGTGGTAATGACAGGGTCAAGATAGAGTTCTGTGGTACGCGAAACCAGGTTTTCCACCTGCCAACCAGCCAACCCAACCAGATTCTTGTTCGAAGTAAGCAGCAGGAACGCTTTATCGCTAAAAGCAGCCATAATATCGTCCGACGAAAGCGAGCGTGTGCCGCCGCTGAGACGGGTGATCAACGCGGCAATATTGGCTGAATCCCGCGGGCGCCCTCGCTGGACCGCAAGTTCACCTGGCCCAGCATGACTTGTGATGAGAGGCGCGGTGTCCGTGGTGGGAGAAATAACCTTCCAGGCTGCAACCACCTGTTTCCAGGTATTTTCAAAGGATCCATCATTTTGGATGACAACGCTGGCTGCGGCAATCTTAAGTTCCTGGGGCGGTTGGGAGTGAATGCGCTGGAGGGCTTGCTGCTCGCTCATGCCGCGCCGTTTCATCAATCGCTTACTTCTGGATTGCCTCGGGAGTCGTGGAAGTCCAGATGGAATCACATAGACCGCCCAATCTTCCTTCAAGCAGTTTGATGGCCTCGATCACGACGATGCGCTGATTTGCCCGCTCGAATCATTATGTCTGCAGCCTGTTCCACCAGCGGGTGAATTATCCTTCCAAAGCTTTAAGTGCTTCCGGGTCACTGAAAACCACCCGCCCCAGTTTTCCCCGGTCGATTTCATTCCTCTCATTCAGAATGAATTTGCCAAAAGCATCCACCACAGGCTGGTAACCTGGCGCTCCTTTGGCAATCGCGCGGTGAGAAAGTGCGTCAGCATCGATGGTGTAAGCACCCAGGTGCTCCAACATTCTGCCGGACGACGCTCTTTCCGGTGGCAATATTGCCGGTTAGACCAATAACGAATTTTCCAGGCCAGTTGTTCACAACTGCTCCTACGCGATCCTTTGAACTTTCTCATTTTAGTCTGTGGTAGGTAGAATGTCAAAGGGATTGGGAAAAAAGACCCCCGGTTTCTGGTTGAAGCCGGGGGTCTGGTCATCCTTTTTATGGCGTTGCAGTCGCAGTAGGCTTGATCGTCGGCACTGGCGTGACAAGATTGATTGAAACAATCAGGAGTTGTCCTGGATATATGATGGAGTTTTGACCATTCGTAAGGACTGTTTTATTCAGGAGGATCAGGCTGTCGATGGTGCTGTTGAACTTGGATGAAATACTCCCCAGGCTGTCACCGGGCAAGACGCGATAGGTGATTTTTGACCCGGCTGGGAGTCCCGGTGGGAAGGGGGGTGGGTGAAGGGATCGGATAATTTGGTGGCGGCAGATTAATCGTCTGACCGACGACAATGAAACCAGAAATGGGGTCGATGGTGGGGTTAAGCATGAATATGATGACGAGGGCATTAGGGGTGTCTGCCAATCCCTGGGATTGGATGATCGTGGTGAGTGTCTCCCCTTCTTTCACTACATACTGATAAATTTGTGAAGCGGTTGCGGTAGGAGTGATTGTGGGTGTAAGGGTGATCGTGGCTGTTTGGGTTGGTGTAAATGTATTGGTAGGGCTGGGGGTGATGGTGGGTGTGGGAGTCTGGGTTGGGAATAACGTAAAACCACCCCTGCTCATGGTTACTATCAATATGATAATCCCGATTACCACCAAAAGAACTGCCACTCCTCCGAGTATTAGGGGCAGTGGTTTTTTTCGTCGTTTGCGGTACGAGTTCAATCGTATTTGAAATAGTCATAGGATATCCCGTCCATTTCCAATGTCCATTTGCGCCGGGAGGTCCACCGGCGCAAGTCATTAACCTTATTCTACCTGAACTTATGGGATTTTGCGAGCATGCGGATATTTCGTATAGGTTAGGCGGGAGATTTTGGTTTGCTTTTTCATGTGGCTTTTCAGGAACGCCCCGGTATACGATCCCCGGTGCGGACACAATCTGCTCGGGGGTACCTTCAGCAATCAATTCACCACCCCGATCGCCGCCTTCGGGTCCCAGATCGATGATCCAATCTGCGACCTTGATGATCTCCAGGTTATGCTCGATGATCAACACGCTATTGCCAGCATCCACAAGTCGCTGCAGCACCTCGATCAGCTTATGCACGTCCGCGGCATGCAGATCCCACGGAGGGTTCGTCAAGCACATAAAGGGTGCAGCCTGTGGCGCGACGGGAAAGTTCCTTGGCCAGTTTGACACGCTGGGCTTCACCCCCGGACAGAGTAGTCCCGGGCTGTCCGACCTTGATATATCCCAGGCCCACTTCCTGCAGGAGTTTGAGCTTGTTCATCATATGCGGAAAGGCCGAGAAAATATTTCCAAGTGCCTGATCCACAGTCATATCCAGCACATCCGCAATACTGTGTCCCTTGAAATGGACCTGTAGAGTTTCCCGGTTGAATCGGCTGCCATGGCACACATCGCAGGGCACATAAATATCCGGCAGGAATTGCATCTCGATCCGCAATTCACCCTGGCCCTGGCAGGCTTCGCATCGCCCACCGTGCACGTTGAACGAAAAGCGCCCCGGTTTATAACCTCGCACTTTGCTTTCCGGTAATTCCGCAAATAGTTTGCGAATTTCCTCGAACAGGCTGGTGTAAGTACCAGGGTTCGAGCGTGGATGTGCGTCCAATGGGGGACTGGTCGATATTGACGATCTTATCAAGATGCTCGATCCCGTCGATGCGTTCGTAATCCCCGGGCGTGGTATGCGCCCGGTTCAATTTTGCCGCCAGCGCGTTATAGAGGACGTCGCTCATCAGGGACGATTTTCCTGACCCGGAAACACCGGTAATACAGACCAACTTCCCGAGGGGGATGTTGACGGTAATATCCTTCAAGTTGTTGGCACGCGCCCCGACCACGGTCAAAATTTTGCCATTGCCTTCACGGCGTTTCTTGGGCACCGGCACATGTTTCCGCCCAGATAGGTATGCTCCTGTAAGAGATTTGGGATGGGCAATGATTTGTTCGGGGGTGCCTTCGGCGATGATGTGTCCGCCGTGCTCGCCCGCGCCGGGACCCAGGTCGATGACCCAATCCGCGGTGCGGATGGTATCGTCGTCATGTTCCACCACCAGGACGGTATTGCCGATGTCTCGAAGTCCTTTTAGCGTTGTCAACAGCCGGTCGTTGTCACGCGGGTGCAACCCGATGGAGGGCTCGTCCAGCACGTACAACACTCCCACCAGCCGCGATCCGACCTGGGTGGCCAACCGGATGCGCTGGGCTTCCCCCCCGGAGAGGGACCCGGCTGAGCGGTGCAAGGTAAGGTATTCCAGGCCGACATTTACAAGAAACCCCAAGCCGTGACACGATTTCTTTCAGGATGCGATCGGAAATTGCTTTCTGGCGGGAGGTGAGCGGGGATTCTGATCCCGCCAACCGCTTTACCCAGTCCAGGGAACGGAGTACCGGCCACTCGGTGATCTGCAGGATGTTGACATCATCCACGGTCACAGCCAGTGCTTCCGGTCGCAGGCGCTTACCGTGGCAGGTGGGGCAGGGACGGTCGCTCATATATTCCGAAATCTTCTCACGAATATATTCCGAGTTTGTCTCCCTGTAACGTCTCTCCAGGTTGCCTATCACACCTTCGAAGGCGGTGTCGAAGGTCGCCTGGCGACCCTCGCGGTTGTGATAATGGATGCGGACCTGTTCACCTTTCGTGCCGTGTAAAACAAGGTTTTGGTGTTCAGCTGGCAATTCCTTGAAGGGTTTATTCATATCGATGTGATAATGCTCAGCCATTGCTTCCAGCATTTGCCAGTAATAGCCCGGGTTCCCTTCATCCCGGACGTTGCTCCATTCCATGGCGATCAGCGCACCGTCGGAGAGGGATTTCTCCGGGTCGATCACGCGATCGGGATCGATTTCCAGCTTGTTTCCCAATCCCTGGCAATCCGGGCATGCTCCATGAGGGGTATTGAACGAAAAAGTGCGTGGTTCGATCTCAGGTATGCTGATACCGTGTTCCGGGCAAGCCAGGTGTTCGGAGAAGTGTAAATCGTGATTTTCTTCCTCTTTTTCTGCCAAAACCTGGACAGTGAGATACCCATCTCCAAACTTAAGAGCGGTTTCGATCGAATCTGTCAGCCGGGAAATATTTGCCTTGAGATCCTGCTCGGATTCTCCACCAGATACCACCAGTCGGTCCACCACAGACTTCGATCGTGTGGATCTTGTACCGGTCAAGAGTGATTTCCTCATCCAGGTTGAAAACAGTCCCATCCACGCGGACACGTGCAAACCCTGCCTTGCGAATTTCCTCGAATACCGCCTGGTAAGTGCCTTTTCGACCTCGTACTACTGGCGATAAGACCAGGATGCGCGTGCCATCCGGCAATGCTCCTACGGCATCTACGATTTCCTGGGCGGATTGCTTGACAACTTCCCTACCGCAAATGGGACAGTGGGGAACCCCCACGCGTGCAAAGAGCAGGCGCAGGTAGTCATAAATTTCTGTAACTGTCCCGACAGTTGAGCGGGGGTTATGGGATGTCCCTTTTTGATCAATGGAGACAGCCGGGGAAAGACCCTTCGATATAATCCACATCGGGTTTTTGCATTTGACCCAGGAACTGACGGGCATATGCGGAAAGTGACTCGACATACCGGCGCTGACCTTCGGCAAAAATGGTGTCGAATGCCAGGGAGGATTTTCCGGAACCGGAAAGCCCCGTGATAACCACAAGCTTGTCCCGTGGGATTTCAACCGTGATGTTCTTTAGGTTATGTTCGCGTGCGCCTACCACGCGGATGACGTTGGGTGACATACAAACCTCGTATTGGGGATACTTTTATTATAGCACAAATGTTTTATTAACAACATTACTTATCGTCAAATATTGTGCACATGGCACGAAAGACGCAAGGTGGTATTATAGTGGAACTTCCAAAACCCGGCAGAGGTAATTTCCCTTTACTCCCCAGGTATGGAATCTTTTATTATCGATTCCCGGAAACATGCATGGAAGTGCTGGAGCACACTTCGAACGATATGCGTGATGAAAAGGATTTGGAATGGATTTCACTTGAGCCAAGGAGGCAGATTATGTTACGTATTGTTACCGATGGCGCTGCCGATATTCCAGCAGGATGGGAAAAGGAGTATGGCATCAACATTATCCCCATAAACATCCTTTTTGGAGAAAAGACCTACCTGCAGAATGTCGACCTGGACACGCGAGGGTTTCTATAAGCTTGTAGAAGAAACCGGGAAGATTCCCAAGACTGCCCAACCATCCCCTCATCAATTCATGGAATTTTATAAGCGGATCGCTCAAAAAGGCGATACCATCCTTTCCATCCATGTGACCAGCAAACTATCGGGAACCTATGCATCCGCGGTTTCAGCTGCTGATGAATTGAAAAATGATATAAATGTGGTTCCATTCGATTCAGCCGGAGGTTCGCTGGGATTGGGAATTATGTGCCGTGAAGTACGCAAGATGGACCGGGATGGGAAAAGTGTTGAGCAGATAGTCGAATACCTGGGAAATGTTCGCGACCGGATCTTAATTATCCTGACACTCAACACCCTTGAATACGCACGCATGAGCGGTCGGGTGGGGACCCTCTCGGCGGCGCTGGCTTCGGTCCTTAATGTCAAACCGATCGCAGTTTTAGACCATGGGGTGGTTGACATGGTTGAGAAAGTCCGGACTCGTAAAGTTGCCCTGAAGCGTGTAATCGACATGGCAGTTAAAGAGTTTGGAGATCAGCCAATTTATTTGGGCATTGTCCATGCTCGTGATATCGCCTCGGGAAATTCCCTGATGGGTGAGGCAATAAAACGTCTAAATTGCAAAGAAATATTGTTGACTGACCTGTCAATTTCCCTGGCTGCCAATTTTGGTCCCGGAACGGTCGGATTGGTTTTATACCCGGCTAATTAGATAGCATCCAATCTGGGTCTTATAAGCACCGTCTAGTATGAGCGAATCTTCGATTAGATTCCCCTGGGCGCTTAGGAAAGCGTTTTAATTTCATATTGCGTTAATTCCCTGCTCCTACCTTCGAGAATTTTGAGCTGAATAACAAATTCAATGGTCATCCTGAAGGGTTGAATTAGCGTGAGTTAGCACATAATAACTGCGTCCCTTATCATGTACAAAATCGGTCACCAGGTAACCGGAAACGAATGCACCCTCAAAATAATTCCGGGTATAAAACCGCCAGTCGCGCGCCAGGGAAAGGTCAATGGTTTTCAAGGCAGGGAAATTGGCCGGGATTTCAAACAGGAGCAGGGCGCTGGTTGGCGTAAATGTTGCTTGCGGAGGACGGGGGACTGCCCCTTTATCTACAACGGCTTCAATCAAGGTTGTTCCTGCGATTAGATAGTGTTCGAGACCCAAAATTGGCCGAGGTCGACGGCTGAGGCGCCTTTCCACACGTTTTGTATTCAGCCACCAGTCCACCTGGAAACGGTCGGAAGGAAGTCCGTTGTTCATCCCGTCACGCATATTCTCCATATTCCGACCGAAGGTAAGTATTACATACTGCACCCAGACGTGAAATATTAAGGTGGGCATTGCGGCTTAGCAAAGCGTCATAAGTCCAGGTGATCCGGTCGATCCCCTGTTTTCTCACCAACTGCCATTGGGCGCGCTTGAGCGCAAAACCAACTCCTTTTCCTCCCCAATTTGGTAAAACACCCAGGATGTGCGAGTGATGTTTTAGTCGTGGACCATCGGGTGTAGAATAAATCCCTGGAAAACCAAAAGCCACACCGACCAATTCGGTCCCGACGAAAGCACCAAGTGCCAGCCCTCCATTGTGAACAGCAGCCAGGAGCATATGGGCAGGAATGACGTCTGTCTCGGATCCGGTCCAAACCTGGCGCTGAAGCTCCTCAACCGCCGTCATTTCTTCTGGAGTTTCAAGGATACGAATGGTCCACTCAGCCATATGGGGTAAATAACCTGGATAAAAGCTGCCTGGTCCAGGGAATATTTCGCAGGTAATCAATGCGGGATGCGAACCGGGCTGGCATCAAGTCCGAAAATCCGCGGGACTGTATCCAGCGAGCAGGTACGGTTAACAGCCAGGTAATCCAGCCAGAAGATCGAGGCAGGGAAGCGTGGGTAAATGGATTCCATGAGGATGGTCAGCGAGCGCATGGATTGCATCGGCCAGTTGACCAGCAAGCGACGTCTCTTGATGGCTTCCATTACTGTTGTGGTCAATTGCCGCAGACTGATGTACTCACTTCCTCCCACTTCGTAAGTCTGGTTGATGGTTTCCGGCGCATCCAGCGACCAGATAAGGCATGTGACCAGGTCTTCCACCCATAACGGCTGGAGCAGGGTCTGCCCCTTGGCAGGCAAGGGCAAGAACCCGGGCGAAGCAGTCAGAAGCATTGCCAGCCCGGTGGTGAATTCGTCTCCGGGACCAAACAAGATCGAACCGCGCAGGATCGTGTAAGGAAACCCCTGATTTTCGGATGTATTCCTCTGCTATACCTTTGGCTTTGAGCACCGGAAAGCCTGCTGCCCGGTCCGCTCCCAGGTGACTTAAATAAAAAAAGCGACCCACCTGGGCATCTGCTGCTGCCTGGCATAACACCCGTGTCCCCTCGATGTCCATGGCTTGCAGGTTGGCTCGTCCGCCTTGACCTTCACCACCAGCCAGGTGGTAAATGGTATCCACGCCATGCATGGCCGCGCGCAGACCCTGCACATCACTCATGCCTGTAACTGCCACTTCCACCGGCACCCCGGTGGGCAGGCGCGGGGTGCGGGGTGAGGGTGGCAGCAAAATTCGTACCGTGTGGCCGCTTTCGACCAATTGACGGGTCAGTACCCGCCCGATGAAGCCGGTACCTCCGGTTAGCAGGATCATCGGGCAGAATTATAGCAGAGAGTAATCCTGGTCGTTCAACCAGCATCATGCTGGCACTGCGTGGATCGTTTCGTCTGTCCCGGAAAACCGCAAATAAACGTCATGGTATTGTATTGATTAATGGCTAATAGTTAAGGTACACTTGTTGCAAGTGGAAGAAATTTTAGCCTTCTTCCCTGTTATGGCAGCCACGAAATCTTTTTATGGGGTGGTCCCAGATTAGGAAACGTATATAATCTATGGATATTTGGTCGTTTATTGGGAATTCGGTTAGTATTGACCATAGGGATACCTTCGATTTGGACTTCCATTTTCTGGATATGGATCGGATAACTGAAATCCAATTGATCGAGCAAGCTGAGCAAGACCAGCACGTGATGGCTGAAGCGCTTCGGGATACGGCCGCGGCCTTGAATAGTTCGCGTTCCTTTATGGAAGTATCTGGATCGATTGCTCGATAATGTAAAGAATGTCGTTCCTTATGATCAGGGCAACTTTACGGTTACTTTTTGAGTCACAGGATTGCACGCGTAGCCCGTTCCCATGGATACCGGGGAGGGCGGCTTGGCAATTAAAAGTTGCCGGATTATCGGTTGGACAACATCCCTAACTTCCGGTTAATGATGGAATCCGGTCAGGCTATGGTTATTCCTGATACCCGCCAGGACAAGGGATGGGTTGTGATGGAGGGATTGGAAGGCATTAGATCTTATGTTGGCGCCCCGCTATTGGCCAAGGGAGAAGTGACCGGATTTCTTAGTCTCACAAGTCTGGTCCCCAGTTTTTACAACCAAACCCATGCAGACAAGTTGAAAACGTTTGCTGACCAGGTTGCCATTGCTGTAGTAAATGCGCGCTTGTTGGAAGAAGCCCAGCAGCGGGCTGATCAGTTATCTGCCTTGCTTGATATCGGTCTGGCTGTCAATTCCGGGCTGGAAATGGACAAACTTCTCAGGGCTCTACTGGAGAAATGCAAGCGTGTCCTGCCCATCGAAGCTTTTTATATTGCCACCTATAATCACGAAACCGGCATGATCGGTTTCCCTCTCTTTTATGACAATGGGGAAATCACGTCTTTACCCCCCAGTGAAATGCAAGAATCTCCAGGTCTGACTGGCTTATGTCATCCAAACCAGGCAGGTGCTGAATATACCGGATGTTCTCGCAGAAGAGGCCGCCCGGAAATACCATGCAATAGATTTTGGAGGCGACCCAAGCCGGTCATACGTTGGAGTTCCGCTCCTGGTCGGCGATCGGGTTGTAGGCGTGATTTCCATGCAATGCTCCCAGCCGAATGCTTACAATCCGGATCAAATCCGTTTATTGGAAACGATTGCAACCCAAACGGCAGGTGTCATTGAAAACGCGCGTTTATTCGAAGAAGTGCGGCATCGTGCCGAAGAAATGACTGCCTTGTTTGACATTGGAATTACGGTCACTTCCGGTCTGGATATGGAACAGATTCTAAAAACCCTGCTGGAAAAATGCCGGCAGGTCCTCCCCGTGGAGGCGTTCTATATTGGGCTCCTGGATCCAGATACAGGCTTGATCCACCATCCCCTGGCATATGATCGGGGGGAATATCCATTGATCCCAACGCGCGATATCCGCCAAAACCCCGGGTTAAGTGGGCGGGTGATAAATAACCGTCAAACTTTATATATCCCGGATATTATTTCACCGGATGCCATTACAACTTTCCAGATTTTCAGGACCAGCGGCACCCCCACCAGGGCATATGTGGGAGTTCCTATGATCGTGGGGGAACGCGTGGTTGGCGTTATTTCCATGCAAAGTTATAAACCGAACGCATACGATCCTGCCCAGATCCGCCTGCTCGAAACCATTGCCATGCAGGCTGCTGTCGCAATCGAAAATAGCCGGCTGTACGCCAAAGCCCAGGATGAGATCAAGCAGCGGGAAAAAGCCGAGCTTCGCTACAGGGCATTATTTGAGCAATCCCATGATGCTGTATTTATTCTGGATATGCAGGGAAAACATCTTGAGGTTAATCAACGCGCCGCAGATCTGACCGGGTACACAGTTGATGAACTGGTACATCTTTCCGCCTCTGATATATCGGCCCAAAAGAAAGAAACCAAACACATCCTTGAACGTCTACTGAAAGGGGAGATTATCCCCCTTTATGAGCGTCAGTTTATTAAAAAAGAGCGGGGAAAAGGTAACCGTCGAGATCAATGCGGAACTTGTCTGTGATGATAATGGCATTCCCATCCACATCCAGAGTGTGGCAAGGGATATCTCGGAACGCAAACAAAATGAAGTTGAACTCCAGGAAGCCAATCAAAAATTAAGGAACCAGTTGGTTGAAATTGAAATGCTGCATGCCCAGTTGCAGGAACAAGCCACGCCGCGACTCCTTAACCGGTCTTTTTAATCGGCGCTATCTTGAGGAATCCCTGGTCCGGGAATTCCAGCGGGCCGATCGCGAAAAAAGTACGGTTTGCCTGATCATGATTGATATCGATGGGTTTAAAGCCTTCAATGATACCTATGGTCACGATGCCGGCGACTTGCTTCTGAAAAAACTTGGTGAGATCCTGCTGTCTGATGTCCGCGGGTCCGATATTTCCTGCCGTTTCGGGGGTGAAGAGTTCCTCATTGTCATGCCGGGGACCCAGCTGAAAAAGGGCTATGAACGCGCCGAGCATTTACGGACCAATTTCTTATCATTGGATATTGAACACCTTGGGGTAAAACTAAAAGCCACTCTGTCAATCGGCGTGGCGGTTTACCCGCAGCATGGGGATGGCTGGGAAAAAGTCTTGCACTCTGCTGACCAGGCAATGTACGCAGCCAAGCTTGCCGGGAGGAACTGTACCCGCACTGCAAAATAAAAAAAGGGGCTTTTTTTACTTTTTCTTTGGTTCGGCCATTTCCTGCCGGACGGTGTTCAGCAAACTTTCTGCCTTCAGTTCATTCAAGGTATAACAGGGGGCTTCAAGATGATCGGCAAGCGCCTGGGCAAGACCCTGGTCAAACGAAGCATGTTCCATATTGATTACCACGGTACGGAAACCCCGGGTGGCGATCTGCTCGGCGAATCCGAACGCTTCTTCCTGGGGAGGCAGGACTCCTATCGAGACATTCCCCGCCCCGTCCGTCAGGATGATAAGCAATGGTTCCACGTCAGGATGGATTACCTGTTCCTGTGTCAAGACCTGGTAGGTCATTAACAGCCCGGCTGAGAGTGGAGTTTTGCCTCCCACGGGGATATCCGACAATGCCCGCTGCGCCAGTGTGATGGAATTCGTTGGTGGCAGTATTAAAGTTGCCCGGTCCTTCTGGAAGACGATCAAGCCGACCCGGTCGCGGCGCTGGTAGGCGTCTGTCAGCAGGGATAGGATTGCGCCTTTTGTTGCCGTCATCCGTTCTGCCACCGCCATCGACCAGGAAGCATCTACCAGGAACAGGATCAGGTTTGCAGCTTTTTTTACCCGTACTTTACGCTGCAGGTCACCCTTGGTTATGGCAAAAGCCACCTGCTTGCGCTGTTCGAGGCGCTGTTTTTGGAAAGGCGCGGCAGCCCGGATGGTTGCATCGAAAGCGATATCATCCGTTTTTCCGTTTGCAGGGCGGGATTGGACATACCGCCCGCGTTTTCTCTCTGTGTGGGTTCGTGAACGCCGGCCGGAGTGCTGGCGGGTTAATTTGTCCAGTGGAGTATCGAGCTTGCGCGGGTCGAAAGTCTCACCAACCTTGACTTTTTTCCCCCCATCCCACCAGTGAGCATCCTGCGGACCAAAAATTGCCTGGTCAGGCGAAGGTTCGCTATCCGCTGGTTGATCGGGATTATCCTGTTCCGTGGCTTCTGTTACGACTTTTTTTTTACGGTTTCCTCATCAGGGGCTTTATCGGTTGGTTCCGATGGCTCGCCTTCTTCTGAAGAACCCTGGAGTTGTTCGATTCGTTCCTGGAGCTGTTCGGGTGAAATTTCGGTCTGGTGGAACGGACCGTGCTTTATACGGTGGGGGAGTGCCAGCTCGGCTGCCAGGGCAATATCCCGGTCTGTGATCGAAGTTCGGCCTTCGTATGCAGCGTGAGCGCGGGCTGCTTTCAGGATCACGAGATCAGCTCTATGCCCGTCTACGTTTAATGAAGCCGTAAGCGCTGCGATCGAAAGCAGGTCACGCCTGGTATAAGTCACTTTATCAACCATTGTACGAGCCTGGGCAATTATGCGGCTCAGTTTATCTTCATGAGGCTTCCAAAGTTTGTGAAATGCTTCTGCATCTGCCTCGAATGCCAGGTTATTTTCGATGATTGTTACGCGATCACGGGCATCGCGGATGCCGGTTATATCCACTGAAAGAGCAAACCGATCAAGAAGTTGCGGGCGTAGATCGCCTTCTTCCGGGTTCATGGTGCCCACCAGGATAAAGCGCGCCGGGTGGGTGAATGAAATTCCCTCGCGTTCAACAATATTCATGCCCATGGCGGCAGAGTCGAGCAGCACGTCCACCACATGATCATCCAGCAGGTTTACTTCGTCGATGTACAGCAAGCCCCGGTTGGCGGCTGCGAGTACTCCTGGTTCGAAGTGTCTTTCTCCTTTTTGTATGGCCTGCTCAATATCAAGCGTACCTACCACCCGATCCTCGGTGGCCGAGACCGGCAGGTTTACAAACGGGATGGGTTTTTCATCGACCGGAAGAGCTTCACCGGAGGCAGTCCGCTCGCGGCATTCCGTACACCAGGTAGCCGGTTGGTCGGGGTCACAGCCAAAGCGGCAGCCGTGGACAGTCCGAACCTTTGGCAGCAGGGCGGCAAGTCCGCGTGCTGCGGTGGATTTTGCTGTGCCTCGCTCGCCGCGAATTAGTACCCCACCAATACGAGGGTCGACGGCATTGAGGATCGAGTGCGCGTCGCATGCGCACTTGCCCTACAATGGCTGTGAATGGGTATATTGTTGGCATGAATGACTCCGCGCCGGATTATACTGCCTCTTGCATGAATTGGGAAACACTCTGACCGGTTTGCGGTCGGTATATTAATTCAGTTTTTCGTAATCCTGTCACTATTCCAAAACGATGTGTCTTGAATATTTAAAGTGATCTATCATATGCTATGGCTGCATAGTTTGGATATATCCCCCTTATTCAACTTTTACTGAAGCAGTCTCCTTCGATAAAAGGCGCGCAAGTTGCCCCGTCTGTTCCAGATTTAATCCGGCTATGTAAAAGAAGCTGGCCGAATAGATCATCAGCCAGGGCATTGCAAGCAGACTGAGGCGCAGGGACAGGATAATGCCGGTGAGCAGCGCGTACAATCCAAGCCCGATTTCACCCCAGATCATTGGGCTGATTGGAATTGAATATCCCTGGTTAACCCAGCTTCCGGTTCCATTCCTCAGGTTGAATTTGGGGGTGCGCTGGAATTTTCCTCGACTTTTCCCAAAAAGCCCTTCCACAGTGGCAAATGTATTATTTAATGATAGACCGAATCCCAGTAGGGTCAGGGTGGGGATTAAACGCAGCCGGTCGGTCAGACGAGGCAGGTGTTCCGTTTCTGATAGGAGATACATCAGCGGTGGAGCGAAGGCAGCGATCATCATCAATGGCATCCATCCGAACACTTGTGGGGAAAACAAACCGACTGGCAGCATGAGTAAAAGTGTCCCCAGCATGAGTGGATGAACCATGTAGCCCGTTAGGTGAACCAGGCCGAGAATTTTCTTATACCAGGGTGCCTCTGAGTTAAGAAGGGAAGGGGTAATTTTTTTCAGCGTTTGGAAATTACCTTTCGCCCACCGGAATTGTTGTTTTTTGAAGGCCTCGATCTGTGCCGGCAATTCTGCCGGAACGACCACTCCGGGCAAATAATCGATTTGCCAGCCGCGTAATTGTGCCCGGTAGCTCAGATCCAGGTCTTCGGTCAGGGTATCTGATTGCCACCCGCCAGCATCTTCTATGCAAGATTTTCGCCACAACCCGGCTGTTCCATTAAAATTCATAAACAGGTGGTTGCTGGAACGGGCGGACTGCTCGATGACGAAATGGCCGTCGATTCCCAGGGATTGTGCCATGGTTAATGAGTTGTATTTATCGTTCAAGTGTCCCCAGCGGGTTTGAAGGCATCCAAGGCGGGGGTTGACGAATTCTGGGACGGTTCGTTTTAGCCAGTCAACTGGTGGGACGAAATCAGCGTCGAATATCGCCACCAGTTCACCCGTGGCGTGGTTAAGACCTTCAGCCAACGCACCTGCCTTATACCCGGTCCGTTTGGTTCGATGGATTAATTGGATATCCATTCCCTTGCAGGAATACTTGTTTACCAGGCGCCGGATCATCGCCGTCGTTTCATCCGTTGAATCATCCAGAACCTGGATCTGGAGCAGGTCGCGTGGATAATCGAACCTGGTTATCGTGTGGATCAATCTCTCGATAGTATATCTTTCATTAAATATGGGTAGTTGTATGGTTACTCGTGGCCACCGATCGGGGGGAAATGCAGGATCCTGATGATTTGGCTGGTTTTTAAAACGAAGGTAAAGAATTACCGAAACCAGGTTATTAAACCCATATGACGCCATTCCAACCAGGGTCAGGATGTAAATAAAATCAATAAAATCAATAATGATCTTCCACATTTTTCTTCCTTCGAAATCCCAAATATGAAGGATCAATGTTCCCCGTGTTAGCGGAGAAGGCTTCCCTGTGATTAACTGCGGGATTATAGTATTTTGGTATCGCTGATGGGAGGTTTTTGTATCGGATATTTATAAAGTGTTAAGAATTAACCGGGATATAATCTGCAGAATATTTTAGTTTATGAGGTGTAGAATGGGTGACCCTGTTCCCGGTCTTTCAGCAGAATTTAATCATGTAGTGACGGATATCGATACCGCCTCTCACTGGGGCAGTGGAGGCTTGCCAGTCTTCTCGACTCCGCCCTGGTCGGTTTGATGGAGAGTGCCGCGGTTGTTGCCCTACGTGGGCATCTTCCGGCTGGTCAAACAACCGTCGGCGGACATATTGATGTTCATCACCTGGCTCCCACCCCTGTTGGGATGAAGGTACGTGCCCGGGCAGAGTTGGTTTCCATTGAGGGGCGTAAATTGAAATTCAAAGTTCAGGCTTGGGATGATGTCGAACTGATAGGGAAGGCAGACCACGACCGTTTTGTGATCGATGAAACCAGGTTCATGGCTAGGTTAAAGAGAAAGGCGTTAAATAATCAAAACCTTGGTATCCAGGATTAAACTTGGGGGCGGTAAGGGTGTCATGGAACAAATGCAGGGATGGCGATAAGCCATCCCTGCATTTGTCTCGGGTATTAGTACAGACTTAATGCAGATTGAATACCACTGACCCAAGAGCAAGGGTGGAACCATCCGCGGCACTGATGTCTTTGAACTGGACGATCACAACCCCCGTAATGCCGGCACTGCTCAAATCAAATGCCTTTGAGAATGTGCCGGGAGTCCCCATTCCTGGGGAAGAAACCAACAAGGGTCCTGAAGTAACTTTTGTGCCGTCCAGATCATAGATGCTGTAATTCAGGGTATTTTCAAAAGGTGAAATGGAAACATCTCCGCTGACCGTAAATGGGTTATGGACATCCGACCAGATTCCGGGATAGGATACCGTGATCGCCCTTTCTGTTCCCGTGGGTCCTGAAGTCACTCGCATAAGCCATAGATCATTACCGAGCAACCAGAAGGATTGCCACTCAGCCTGCGAAGGGCAGCACATGGGATCATTCGGACCGTGGACGACCATATTCAGGTGTATGACCCCGCGGGAAATATCCGCACTTTTTATCAATACCCGGTCCCCCAGTTGCACCGAACTGATCTGGTGTGGAGCACCGCCCTGGTTCAGAACTGCCACAACCGATTTGAAGACCCCGCTGCCTCCCTGGTTCTCTGCCAGGATGACTGCTGCATCTGCTTTGCCATCCCCGTTTAAATCCCCATATGCAAAAATGTCAAGCATCTGCACTGAATAATAAGTTGCTCCTGAACCTTCCGTGTAAGACCCATTGATCAATTTTACAGTCTTTAGAAAATAGGGTGTGGTATAGGTGGCATTGCGCAGAATATCCACCGAGAGTTCAGGGACCGAGGAAGGAACCGGTGATGGCAAAGGCGGCAGAGTCGGTGTAAATGTGAGTGTGGGTGGCGGGACTGGTGTCTCGGTTAGGGAAGGTTCGGGGGTGACTGTCAAGCTGGGCGCAAGCGTTTCAACACGTCGTTGGCAGGGAGGTATTCGTGCTGGCTATCGTGGGTACGGGTGTATCGGTGACAATCAAAGGTGGGGTCCCACTCAAATTTAAAGGGATACTGCAGCCCATAAGCGCCAAGATGAGTCCCAAGGCAGGGATGATCAATTTATGTTTCATATTATTCTCCTCATATTAATTACACTTCCCGAAAAAATCAGTGTGTTTTCATAAAACCTGGTCTAGGGAATAAGAGTCCAGGTATTGCCGTTATCCGTTGTTTTATAAAGTTGCGATTGCCCTGTATCGTTCTGTCCGGTGAGTACCCAACCGATGAATTGTGTGCCAGTTCCTGGGACAAACACCATTTGAGCCAATCGTCCGCTCAGGTCGATGTTGGTGGACACTCCACTCCAGGTTTGTGCGCCATCAGAAGTGCTGTAAACAGTTGCTCCGCCATCCCAACTCCAGCCATGCATGGCATCTGCAAACGCGTAGCTACCCTGCTTGATCACCATCTTCGTGTTCGTCGGGTCTCCGCTCCAGGTTGTTCCGCCATCATGCGTTACATAGAATGTGAAATCGGTCGAACTATTCATAAATATCCCCAGCGGAAGCAAACCCTCGTTCCCAAAGAAAATTGGAGGCTGTGCCATATACTGGTAGGCGTTGTAGCCAGGCGGTAAGGTTATCGGCTGCTCTTCCCAGGAAATACCGCCATCGTGTGTGACGAAAAGGTAAACTTCTCCGTCTATGGGTCGCGTTCCTGTCACCCAGCCGGTATTGGCATCCAGGAAGGTCATACCATTTTTAATCCCCCCCAGGGGCAGGGTGTTGGATGAATTAGGGCGGGTAGGATCATTGTTATAAATGCTCAACCAGGTTGCGCCCCCATCTGAAGTCTGGAATACCTCCATGGATTGAGATCCCGCACCGGCACCTCTATCGGCCAGGACACGTCCTGTGTCGGAATCAAGGAATTAACAAATCCTCCGCCAAAAGGTACTTGGAATAAGGTCCATGTCAGGCCTCCGTCTGACGTTCTATAAAGTATCCCCGTGAAAAAGTCTGCATTGGGGACCAGTACCCAGGCAGTATTGGCATCCAGGACGCTTAGGGTTGTTGATATAGCCTATTCCTGAGGCTCCAACCGGTGTGGCATTATGCCAGGTGTCCCACCATCCACTGTTCGAAGAATATCGGCCGCCCTCACTACTGGCTACCCCCCAACCGTTATTGGCATCCAGGAAAGCAATATGGACCAGTCCGGGAGAAGTCACCACCGGCATATCCAGTGATGTTGCCAGGGGAGTATTCACGACCGTACCTTGTGGCGAAGGTGTTTCCGGGATGATAACCGGGGTAGGTGTATTTGTGTTGCTGACGGGAGAGACTGTGGGTGGCAATTGCACCTGGGTACACGCAGCGACTGCCAATGCCATGAGCAACCCTGTGAGCATTTTTATCGAGCGCATGTGATTCTCCTTCGAAGTCTTTTGATTGATTTATACCAATTATCACGATTGTACGCCTCGCTTCCCGCAGCCGGTAGGGGAAGAAAAGGGGTATGTTTCTAGACGAAACAGCGCCGTGGAAGTTCCCACGGCGCTATGCTGATTTTAGGTATATAATTACCCAATCCATTCGATAATGGTTGCTTCTCCCTGTCCCACCCCCACGCACAGGGTTGCCAACCCGATAATAGGGACGCTTCTCAGATGGTGCGCGACATTCCATTTCATGCAGCAGTGTGGTCAGGATGCGCGCTCCCGAACATCCCAAGCGGATGACCGAGTGCCACAGCTCCTCCGTTGACGTTGACCAGTTCGGGGTCAAGACCCAGGTCTTCGATCACTGCCAATGATTGGACGGCGAAGGCTTCGTTTAACTCGATCAAGCTTATATCACTCAGGGTCAGACCAGCGCGCTGAAGCGCTTTTTGCACCGCAGGAACCGGACCCATCCCCATGATGCTCTGGAGGCACTCCTGCAGCCGCTGAAGATACAACTCGTGCCAGTGGTTTATATCCCAGGGTTTTGGCTTTACCGTCGCTCATCAATAGCAGGGCGGCAGCACCATCGTTCAACCCGGAAGAATTTCCCGCAGTGACTGTCCCCCCTTCTTTTCTGAATGCCGGTTTTAATTTAGATAGGCTTTCCATGGTTGTATCCCGGCGTGGGCGCTCATCAGTATCAAAAACTTTTGGGTCACCCTTGCGCTGTGGGATGGTGACGGGAAGGATTTCTTCGGCGAATTTTCCTGAATTGATTGCTGCAATTGCGCGTTGATGCGACCGGAGGGAAAACTCATCCTGTTTTTGGCGGGTGATATGCGGCTTCATTTGAGCGATGTTTTCGGCTGTCTCCCCCATTTGCTCGGTACCATATATCTCCTGCATCTTTGGGTTGGGATAGCGCCAACCCAGGGCGGTATCGTAGGCGGTCAGGTTGCCGAAAGGAAACCCCGATTCCGACTTGGGAAGTGAATAAGGAGCCCTGCTCATCGATTTCAACACCCCCGGCAATGAATACTTCCCCTTCTGCCGGCCTTAATCGCACGTGCAGCCTGGTTGACTGCATTAAGACCGGAAGCGCACAACCGGTTGATCGTCACCCCTGCCACTTCGACTGGAAGTCCCGCCAGGAGGAGTGCCATTCGGGCTACGTTGCGGTTATCCTCACCAGCCTGGTTTGCGCACCCAAGGTATACTTCTTCAACCAGCGCAGGATCCAGCCGGTTGCGCTCCAACAAAGCTTTAAGCACGAGTGCTGCCAGGTTGTCAGGACGGATTGAAGC
Organism: uncultured Chloroflexia bacterium; assembly: GCA_963741635.1. Classification (GTDB taxonomy): domain Bacteria; phylum Chloroflexota; class Anaerolineae; order Anaerolineales; family Villigracilaceae; genus UBA877. Next base: position 21,770 of record CAVUIO010000012.1, on the reverse strand, counting down.
CAGAGCTCCACCCAGGGCACCGATCGGGGTCCGGACGGCGTCGACAATAACTGGGACAGGCATGTAAACCTCCAGGGGAATTATGTTACGGACGTTTCTTTCGGTGGAAGGGGGATGGTGGGCGACTTTAATTTCCAGCTTGCCGAGGAAGCGTACACGTTGGCAGTTGATCAGGATGGCCTCCTGGTGGATGACCATCGTTGGATTCGCTTCCAGTCGCATGGTCGCCTGCGTGATGGGCAGGAAGGCGTCTGGAGAATTGACCAGTATCCCGCGAAAATCGGGATTGGGCTGGGTGTGAAGGATGCCGCGGACTTCCATCCCGTCCATAACCAGGAAAACCTCATATTTTTCTTTTTTGATATATCCAAAAAAACGATTTGAGGGAGGAATGGCTTGCTGTGGCGGTTCGAATATTACTACGATTGCTGTTTTAGGAACCACGGCTGTTACCATCTTATGCAAAATATGAGCTGGGTTCTCCAGCCGGGCTATTGTCACGTTTCGCAAGCTTAGCATGGTATCTACCCGCTCATTGATGTGATCGGATAAGCGCTTATCTTTAAGGACCATTTCACCGGTGATGCAGTGGCGGTTGGAAAAAATGACGATCTGGTAATCAATGGAAGTTTCTGTCATCTATCCTTGCCCTCCGGGAATGCCTTAAAAACGCGCTGATCGTGATTTTTTCGCGGTGTAGATATTCAATAGTCATTCTACACAGCTTACGGACGACTGTCAACATGGTTCCTTTTACCTCGATTTGTCGAAAAATCTCCAAAAAGGAGAGGAAGTTTGTTATATTACTGGATGACGCATAGCACTACCCGACATTTTCGGAAACCGCCATAATAAACAGGCGGAAAATTCGACTAATAATGTCTTAATTCTGAAGCAAGGAGGCTTGCTCAATGCCTGCCAAAGGTTGGATCGAAGTCAATGAACTTTTTTGCAAGGGATGCGAGCTGTGCAACTCGGCCTGCCCGCCCAAAGTACTTGAACTGGACAATGCAACATTAACCTCCAAGGGCTATCACCCCACACATATTTTTAAGGAAGGTTGCACCGGCTGCGCTATTTGCGCCCTGGTATGCCCCGACGCGGCCATCACCGTCTACCGTGAAGTCACCAAGGCACCCGCTACCGTTGCTGCAGGAGGGCTGTAACATGGCACGGGAAATGTGGAAAGGCAATGAAGCGATTGCAGAAGCAGCCGTTCGGGCCGGTGTGGAGGCTTATTTTGGCTATCCCATTACTCCGCAGAACGAAGTGCTGGAATATCTCTCCCACCGCATGCCCGAACTTGGACGCGCTTTTGTCCAAGGCGAGAGCGAACCTGCGGTAATCAACATGGTTTATGGAGCGGCGTGCACGGGTGCGCGTGTGATGACTTCCTCCTCCAGCCCGGGCATCAGCCTCATGCAGGAAGGATTATCCTACATCGCCGGGACTGAAGTTCCGATGGTGTTGGTCAACGTGATGCGCGGAGGTCCGGGTCTGGGGAATATTGCCCCCTCACAAGGCGATTACAACCAGATTTGCAAGGGGGGCGGTCATGGGGATTACCATCCCATTGTGCTGGCGCCGGCCTCCATCCAGGAAGCAGTGGACTTGATGCCTGTTGCTTTCGACCTTGCCCACAAGTACCTGAATATCTGTTGCATCCTGATTGATGGCTCCATTGGTCAGATGATGGAACCTGTCCAGTTGCCTGAAATGCAGCCCGTGGTCCGCAAGGAATACGAATGGGCGGTAAGCGGGGCAAAGGGGCGCGAACGTCACGTACTTACTTCGATATATCTCGACGTCCCGACAGAGGAAAAAATCAATTTGCGCATCCTTGGACGCTGGCGGGAAGCACAAGCGAATGAAATTCGCTACAAGGAATATTTCCTGGATGACGCTGAATTTATCGTGATTGGGTTTGGCACGGCTGGTCGTATTGCCCTTTCAGCGGTCCGCGCTGCCGCGCGCCCAGGGTATTAAGGTGGGACTTTTCCGTCCGATCAGCCTCAACCCGTTCCCATATAAACGTGTCGAAGAATTGAGCAAGCTGGTCAAGTCTTTCCTGGTGGTGGAAATGAACACCGGGCAAATGCTCAAGGATGTGCAGGCTGCTGTGAGGAACCGGATTCCCATGCGCTTTTATGGGCGTCTGGGTGGCGTAATGCCTTTCCCGGATGAATTTGTCCAGGAGATCCAGGAAATGATTAAACATCCCGGGGAACCGGATGATGATCCCGCCGACCTGTGGTACCAGCGGATGATTGCTCGGTGAGATGAGAGGTATCCATGGCTGTTTCGATTGTTAATCCTCAAAACCTGGTTTATGCCCGTCCGAAGGGGTTCACCGATACCCCCACGCATTATTGTCCCGGTTGCACCCACGGCACAGCGCATCGCCTGGTGGCGGAAGTCCTGGAAGAAATGAACATCCTGGATAAGACCATCGGGGTCGCCCCGGTGGGTTGTGCTGTGTTTGCCTATAATTACATTAATACCGATTTCGTGGAAGCAGCTCACGGGCGTGCCCCGGCGATGGCCACCGGAATCAAGCGCCTCCTTCCCGATCGGATCGTTTTCGCATATCAGGGTGATGGCGATTTGGCTTCCATCGGTATGGCGGAGACAGTGCACGCCGCAGCTCGCGGCGAAAATATCACCATTATTTTCATTAACAATGCCATTTATGGTATGACTGGCGGGCAGATGGCTCCCACCACTCTCCCGGGTATGAAGACAACTTCTTCCCCCAGTGGGCGTGATGTGGAAACACAGGGATATCCAATCCGTATGTCCGAAATGTTGGCAACATTGGACGGAGCCGGTTACATCGTTCGCCGCAGTCTCCATGATCCCAAGAATATCCGCCTGGCGAAGAAAGCCATTCGTACTGCATTCGAAACCCAGGTTCATGGGCTGGGTTTCTCGATGGTGGAACTACTCTCAACCTGCAACACCGGTTGGGGTGTGACCCCTCTCGAGTCGCTCACCTGGTTGGAAGAGCATATGATTCCGGCTTTCCCGCTTGGCGATTATAAAATTGCGCCTTCCGTAGCCGGGTTAAAGTCTAGGTTTTCCGGTAACCAGTAATCTGGCTTCCGGAATGGTGCCTGAAAAATGGGAGCAAAGAACTCAAACTGGTGCCTCCGGGAAGCTTTGAGAATGATGGAGAATTAATATGCAAACTGAAGTTTTTCTGGCTGGTTTTGGTGGACAGGGAGTAATGTTCGCCGGTCAGGTGCTTTCTTATGCCGCCATGGACATTGGCAAAGAGGTCACATGGATCCCTTCATATGGTCCGGAAATGCGTGGTGGAACGGCCAACTGCACAGTTGTCATCGCGGATGAAGAGATTGGCTCACCGCTGGTGCAGAATCCCCCTGCGACCATTATCATGAACCTTCCATCGCTCGATAAATACGAATCGATGGTCAAGCCGGGTGGCGTTCTCATCGTTAATTCTTCGATGGTTGATCGCGATGTCGCTCGCACTGATATTACCTGGGTCTCCGTCCCTTGTAACGATATCGCCGAAGAGGCCGGTGACCGGCGCATGGCGAACGTCGTAGCAACCGGTGCACTTCTGGCACTTTTGCCTGTGCTCTCGTTGAAAGATATCGAAAATGCCCTTAATGCCCATATGCCGGGGCGGCATAAGGATTTGCTTCCAAAGAATGTTGAAGCCTTAAAGCGCGGTGCAGAGTACGCCCGGGAGCACGTCCACAAAGCTAAGCAATAGCCGATATAAGTTGTTCAAGTTGAACCGGGAACAATATTAAAAATATAAGCGGAGACCAGTCCTGGACTGGTCTCCGCTTTTTATTTTCATTTAATTTCTCTACTTTATTGCCTCTCGCCCGGCCTGGAATGCTTTGCGGTTGAGTTCCACGTGTTTGGGCGGCACGCGCGCCGTGATCACTTTCAACCAGGTATCTGGGGTAAGTGTTGCTCCCGCATGTTGACCTTGTTCCAGCAAAGCCGAAAGCGCTCCCAGTAATACCACGTTTGCAGCCTTGATGTTTCCCAATGCACCGGCTATCTCCTCACCGTTAATATATTTGACGCTTGGACTTAGTTGGGCAAATACGTTTTGGAGTGTTTCATCGCTTGGATAGCATTGATCGCCTGAGATGGCGGTCAAAGGTTCGATGACCTGCATGTTGATCAATGCCATTGCGCCGGGTCGCATTACATTTACACACCGAAGGGCTTCGAGTTTTTCAAATGCCAGCAGAACGTCTGCCTCTCCTGCTCCGATGAGAGGGGAATAAACATTCTCCCCCCAACGAACGTGACTTGTCACGCTTCCTCCCCTTTGCGACATACCGTGCACTTCTGCCTGTTTTGCCTGGAAACCCGCCTCCAGTCCTACGTTGACCAGCACGTCGCTGGCGAGGATCGTCCCTTGTCCTCCCACACCCGCGAGTAGAAAGTTGATGCTATTTTTCATAATTCACCTGCCGCAATTTTCACCGGGCGGAACGGGATTGCATCCCGGGGACAGATTTGTGCGCAGACTTCGCACCCCGTGCACATGCTGGCATCGATCAGTGCCTTGGGACGCTGGGTTTTTACGTCCAATTCTTCGCTTTTCAAAATGGCTGGACACCCCAGCCGGAAACACAAGGTGCACCCGTTGCATTCATCCGCCGCCACTTCAAGTGGCACCCAACGCTTGCGTTCTTCAGGCAGTAAGACACAAGGTTCCACGACGATCAGTACCGAAGGTTCGTCCAGCTTGACATATTCCTTGAGGGCTTTCTCGATGGCCTTGACATCGTATCCGGCTACAGATTGCACATGGCGGATACCCAGGGCTCGTACCAGCGGTTCGAGCATTACCTGCACAGTTTCCTTTCCCAGCAGGGTTCGTCCTGTCCCGGGGTTATCCTGGTGTCCGGTCATCCCGGTGATGCGGTTGTCCAGGATGACCGTGGTCACCGGGCTGTTGTTATACACAACGTTTACCAGTGCAGGGATGCCGGTATGGAAGAAGGTCGAATCCCCGATGACTGCCACGTGGTGCTCGGGGCTGCCAGCTTTAGCCGCTCCATGGGCAACGCCGATTCCTGCACCCATGCAGCCGCAGGTGTGGATCGCACTCAGTGGAGGAATGAGCGCAAGCGTGTAGCAGCCGATATCACCGTTGACCGGGACTTTCAATTTGTTCAGGATGTAGAATGTTGGACGGTGTGGGCAACCGGGACATAGAACCGGGGGGCGTCCTGGCAGGTCACCGGTTGCCAGGTTTGGCAGCGGGATCCGCGCCGTCTTGGGTAACAAGCCCGCGTTTATTGCTGACTTCACGGATCACCCGCGGGTCAAATTCTCCGGTGATCGGGAATATATTTTTCCCTTCAACAGGGATCCCCATACAGCGAATTGCCTCTTCGATAAATGGATCGAGCTCTTCGATCACGATCAGTCGTTTCACCGATTTCGCGAATTTTCGGATCATATTTTCAGGTAGCGGCCATGTCAGTCCAAGATGCAGGATGGATGCTTCCGGGAAGACCTCTTTGGCATATTGGTACGACACCCCGCAAGTGATAATCCCGAGTGACTGGTCGCCTGCTTCAACCCGGTTACTTGGGAAGGTCTCTGCAAATTTCCCCAGATCCACAATTCTCTGCTCAATCACCGGATGTCGCTTGACCGCATTCCCCGGTACCATCACATATTTTGCAGGGTTGCGGGGAAAAGGTTTTGGTTCAATTTCCTCGATGATCCGTTCCCCGAGTTCCACTGCACTTGCTGAATGGCAGATGCGTGTGGTCAGACGGAGTAACACCGGCGTATCGAATTTTTCGCTCAACTCAAAAGCCGTCCTGACCAAATCCTTGGCTTCCTGGCTGTCCGAAGGTTCCAGGCAGGGCACTCGTCCAAACTTGGCAAACGTACGGTTATCCTGTTCATTCTGGCTGGAATGCATGGCTGGGTCATCGGCTGTCACGATTACCAACCCGCCTTCCACGCCCGTCATTGACGCGTACATAAAGGAATCCGCTGCCACGTTCAACCCCACGTGTTTCATAATCGCCATTCCCCGGCGTCCGGCGTATGAGGCACCGATGGCAGCGTCAACGGCAACCTTTTCGTTGGGCGCCCATTCGGCATAAACGTTTGGGAAAAGGGCGTAGTTTTCCAGGATTTCCGTGCTGGGCGTGCCTGGATATGCGGAAGCAACATCCACACCCGCTTCCCACATACCGCGCGCCACGGCTTCATTTCCGGATAGCATTTTGATCATGCGACAGGCTCCACTGATTTTTCGGGTAAGATCGATTTTTTGAGGTTTTTATTGTAATTCAGAACCTTCCAAGTCACTAATGCTTTTCTTCCCTTCGTATTGTTATGTTCAACACCCGCAGTTGCCTCTGTGCATTGGCAGGAATGTTCATGCATTCGGGATATAATCCCCGCCATGGAGCGGGAAATTCAGTGAAAAATCACATATTGGTAAAGTGGGTGACCCGTTTATTGTTGGTCATTGTTCTGGGGCTTCTGCTTTGGTGGGTGGTTCAAAATGCCCCACTGGCGGAAATTTGGGTCACTATTCGCGGGCTCAAACTATGGCAAATTGGAATAATGCTGTGTGCCAATACACTCTTGTATATATTGGTTACACTACGCTGGTGGATCATTGCCCGGGCTGACGCAAAACACATTCCATTCTTGCCGCTGCTTGGGGTGCGGGTCTCGGTATTTGCCGTAAGTTACTTTACGCTTGGCCCGCAGGTTGGGGGTGAACCTCTTCAAGTGTTATTCCTGCAACGTAAATATGGACTTACTTATACGCGCGCCACGGCAGCAGTTTTAATGGACAAGTTGCTTGAATTCCTGGTTGATTTCATCCTGCTCGGCCTTGGGCTGACAGCCATATTTTCAGCAGGTGCTCTCTCGGAAAGCAAGTCGGTTTTTTCGTGGGAAATTATCGGGCTTGTCCTCCTGATGTTGTGGCCGCCAATTCACATAGTACTGCTTTATCACCGCAAGTATCCGCTCACCGCGCTGGTTCGGGCTATCCCGTTTATCCCAAGGAATGCAAACGCGACTCGATTTTTACGAGCGGCTGAATGGCTGGCAGGAAATTTCTGCCGCCGCCATCTTCGCAATTTGCTGGGCGCTTTGGCTGTCTCGATCCTGGCGGGAGCGGGAATGGTTTGTGAGTATGCCCTGATGGCTTCCTTCCTGGGCATTCACCTGCCTTTTTGGAAAACCGTTGCCGCCTGGGCTGCCGGCTGGTTGGCTTTCCTCATGCCACTGCCGGGTGGGTTGGGAGCTCTTGAAGCCAGTCAGGTATTCATCCTGGGGGTTTTTGCGATCTCGAACGCTGCCGCAATCAGCCTCATCCTCCTGATGCGCGGGCGCGATTTATTGATTGGGGGCTTGGGTCTCCTGGTCGCAGGGACTGGTTCCTGGGTAAAGAAATCCAGGGAAGCTTGAGGGTATAATTCAGGGTATGAATTTCCTGATCACCGGTGCAGCCGGGTTCCTCGGCTCATCTATCACCAATCAACTTGCCCGGGAGGGGCATCAGGTCCGCGGTCTGGACGATCTGTCAACTGGAGATCCTCAAGCACTGTCGCCGGATGTTCATTTCACGCGCGGGGATGTAAATGATCGCCCCAAACTTTGGACCTTGCTCCAGGAAGTGGATTGTGTCTATCATCTGGCTGCGCGGGTCTCGGTGCCTGAGTCGATCCTTTATCCTCGCGAATACAATGCCGTCAATGTAGGCGGCACCGTCAGCCTGATGGAAGCCATGCGGGATGTGGGGGTCAGGCGGGTCGTTTTCGCCTCCTCGGGTGCAATTTACGGGACCCAGGATATCCAGCCTCTCACAGAAGGACAAACTCCACGTCCGAACTCGCCCTATGCGGTTTCGAAGCTTGCAGCGGAATATTATATTCGAACCATTGGTGGGTTATGGGGAATTGAGACTGTCAGCCTGCGCATATTTAACGCTGTACGGCCCCGGGCAGCATATACCAGCCTCCAATCCACCGGTGGTACCGTATTTCCTGCGCCAGGCTGTGCGTAACGGGACATTGGTCATTAATGGTGATGGCAAACAAACCCGTGATTATGTATATGTCGATGATGTGGTATCAGCCATGGTTGCGGCTGCCACTGCACCGGATCTCAACGGCTTGGTGATCAATATTGGTTCCGGTAAAGAAACCAGCATCCGTGCCCTGGCAAACCTGGTCTTGAAAGTGACTGGCAGCCAAACGAACATTATTTATAGTGCCCAGGCTTCCGGCGGGGTATCCCGGCTGTGTGCTGATCTTTCCTTGGCTGCCAAAAAATTAAATTTCAAACCGTCCATTTCACTGGAAGAAGGCCTGCGCTTGTCCCTGCAACGGGATTCACGCTTCAAAGTAACAAAAGAATTGTCCATAAACGGCGCGAAATAAGCGTCTGGTCCTATTTTTACGGTCGTCCGTGGTAAATATCCTCCCCCAGTCATTTTTTTTGCGTCCAACATTGATCGTTGCCCGTGAACTTCTTGGTGCGCGCTTGGTCAGCGTCTTGGATGGTGTTCGCCTTGCTGGCATCATCATCGAAGCAGAGGCGTATGTGGGGGAGGATGATTTGGCCTGTCACGCCCGTGTTGGTCGTACTCCACGCAATACGGTCATGTTTGGTCCACCGGGAATCGCCTACGTCTATTTCACTTATGGGATGCATTGGATGTTAAATGCGGTTACGGAAAAAGAAGGTTTTCCTGCAGCGGTATTGCTTCGTGCCATTGAACCTGTTGAGGGCACTGAGCTCATTTCCTTGCGGCGTAACGGACGCGATACCCTTGGTCCTGCAAAGTTGACCCAGGCATTGGGAATTGACCGGGGATTAAATGGGGCGAGTTTGTTCAATACCATGTCAGGGCTTTGGATCGAGACGGGAGATCCCGTCTCCTCCGGTGATATAATCACGAGCCCTCGGGTGGGCTTGTACACCGTGCCTGAGCCGTGGAAATCCATGCCCTGGCGCTTTCAAGTGCGTCGAAGATGATAAAATTAGCATCTACCTGGTGAAATTCTATGTTTAAACGTAATACGAAACCACAAACGCCTGCCGGTGTGCAGACGGTGGAACGCATCACCTCGGTTCTAGGTGTTGGCATCATCTGGCAGGGCAGCATTATAGGGTCCGGCGGTGTACGCGTCGAAGGCACCTTTGAAGGTCAAATTGCATTAAAGGGTTTGCTTGTCGTTGGTGAAACCGGCAAGGTGACTTGCGAAAACGTCAGGGCAGCCAATGTCATCGTCGCTGGGGCAGTTAAAGGGAATATTACCGCCCAGAAAGTGGAAATACGTTCCACCGGGCGTGTCTGGGGGAATATTGTCACAGCAGCTTTTGCAACGGAGGAAGGTGCTTTCCTGCGCGGGCAAATTCGTATGGAAGATGCAGTGGATCTTGGTCTGGATGATGTTTCCCCATCAACGACCGTAACCGAACAAAACCAGCCCGCGAAAGCATAAAAACCTTTGAACAAAAAATCCGTTTCCAAGATTTCAATGTCCAGCCCTGACCTGACGGATTCAGACCGCCAGGCTGTAGCTGAAGTGCTGGATACCCCTACCCTGAGCATGGGACCAAAAATCCAGGCTTTTGAACAGGCATTTACCAGGTATACCGGGTTGGCTCACGCGATCGGCGTCAATTCCGGTACCGCCGGGCTGCATCTTTGCGTACGAGCCGCCGGTATTGGTCCGGGCGATATTGTCTTGACCACACCGTTCTCTTTTGTTGCATCAACAAACGTGCTCCTGTTCGAGAATGCTATCCCGGTTTTTGTAGATGTAGATCCTCGCAGTGGAAATATAAATCCAACCCTTCTTGTCGAGGCAGCCCGTGACCTGACCGCCGGCGGTGAAAGAGCCCAAAAATGGCTTACCCGCAAGGGGTCTGCTTCACGCCGCTCACTGAAAGCCATCCTCGGGGTGGACGTGTTTGGTCAATCTGCCGACTGGGATCCTATTCGCAAAGTTGCCCACGAATTTGGATTAAAGGTTATCGAAGATTCTTGCGAGGCGTTGGGCGCTGAGTATAAAAAACGCAAAACCGGGACGATTGGTGATTTTGGAGTGTTTGCCTTCTATCCCAATAAACAAATCACAACGGGCGAAGGCGGGATCATTGTAACCAATGATGCGCAAGCCGCCGATTTAATGCGTGCTTTACGCAATCAAGGTCGCGCTCCGGGTGATACCTGGTTATCCCACACCTATTTGGGATACAACTACCGGATGGATGAGATGTCCGCTGCATTGGGAGCCGCCCAAATGCTCCGCATCGAGGAATTACTTCAAAAACGGGAACAGGTAGCTGCCTGGTATGGGGAGCGACTGGCTGAAATCCATGGTGTGGAAGCCCCTTTTATTGAAAGATTCACCACCCGCATGTCATGGTTTGTCTACGTCGTTCGCTTAAATCCCGGGATCGACCGGGATGCCCTGGCGAAACGTCTCGAAATGCGCGGCGTGCCGGTCCGTCCTTATTTCCTGCCAATTCATTTGCAGCCTTATATGGTCGAACGTTTTGGTTATCGTCCCGGAGATTTTCCGGTTACAGAGGACCTTGGTCGTAGAGGTTTGGCTCTTCCTTTTTCAGGCGTGATGACCGAGGAGCAGGTGGATTTTGTCTGTCGCGCCATCCAGGTTGAATTGGGTAAATCAAAGTAATCGATGACAGATTATCCACCTCCCCGCAGGGGATTGACGCTGCTTGTAACAATGATAATTCTGGCCGCCCTTGCGGTTTTGGTTTTTGCAATCCTGGCTTCCCGGGAACCGATCGGCTTGCGTTTCACGATTTTTATCCTGGTTGCCGCCTTGGCGTTTTTTCCATTGCCATTCCTGGCATACTGGCTGTATTCTCTTTATCGGGCAAATTACAACTTGGATCGCGAAAAACTTACCCTCACTTGGGGGCTGCGCGTTGAACAGATTCCGATCGCGGAAGTGGAGTGGGTCAGACCAGTTGAAGCTCAAGCAACCCCTTTGGCTTTACCGTTTTTCCATCTCCCGGGAGCTATAACCGGAACGAGACATCATCCCGATCTCGGTCAGGTTGAATTCCTTGCATCAGATTCCAAGACCCTTCTTCTGGTTGCCACTTCGAATCGGGTTTTTGCAATTTCTCCACAAGATGCCACCGGATTTATGCAAAACATCCAGCATACCATTGAATTGGGCAGTCTCTCCCCTGCAGCTCCGAAATCGGTTTATCCCGCCTTTGTTGTCGCCCAGGCTTGGGAAAGCATGCTGGCACGCTATTTATGGTTGGCTGGATTGCTCCTGAATATTGGTCTTTTGGGATGGGTGACTTTGCTGATCCCTTCGTTGAGATCTATCCCTCTTGGGTTTCTCCCTTCGGGTGCGGCAGGTGACCTGGTTCCCGGTGCTGGGTTGATCCTGCTCCCGGGGCTCAGCTTGTTTTTTACTATCATTGGCTGGGTGGCTGGTTTGATTTTGTACCGTCGTCCCAATTATCGTGCTTTGGCACATATCCTGTGGGCCAGCGGCTTGATTTCGACTTTATTATTCCTGGTTGCTGTTATGTATATCGTATCGACACCGGTATGATCCGGTCGGTTTATTATTAAATAAAAACTCTTATGCTGGTGAATCTATGCCTCTCCAAATATTACTGGGTTTCCTTTTTGCTGCCCTGATTTCATGGGCGGCATACCGCGCCCATAGTTTGAGTAAGTCAGGTGCTTGGGGGGCTTTGTTGGAAGGGACGATTATTTTTGGATTGGGCGGATGGAAGTGGGCGATCCTCCTGATGGCATTCTTTGTTTCTTCAAGCCTTCTTACCCGCCTGTTTGGAAAGAAAAAAGCCTCTTTGAATGAGAAATTTGATAAAGGTGGTACTCGTGACATTGGACAGGTGCTAGCTAATGGTGCGGTCGCCTCAGTTTTTGCCGGGTTGCACTTCTTTTTACCTGGTGCTTCCTGGCCCTGGTTGGTTTTTGCATCCTCCCTCGCCGCGGTCAATGCTGATACTTGGGCGACTGAGCTGGGTGTCCTCAACCCTTCAGTACCTCGTTTGATCACCTCCTGGGTTCAGGTCGAACGCGGCAGTTCGGGAGCCATCTCGGTTTATGGTACCCTGGCAGCCGCCGCTGGCGCAGCATTTATAGCCGTCTTTGGCGCATTACTTGGACCTGCCGGACGAGGTTTTGCTAACCTGGAGATTATTATCATAGCCGGTTTGATCGGCTCGCTCTTTGACTCTTTCCTGGGGGCTACAATCCAGGCAATCTACCGCTGTCCCCAGTGTGACAAGGAAACAGAAAAGCACCCCCTCCACACCTGCGGCACCCCTACGGTCCAGATCCGCGGCTGGAGTTGGTTGAACAATGATATGGTCAATCTGGGTTGTGCGCTGATGGGTGCAGTGCTGGGAATCATTCTATTATAAAAAAAAAGAAAATTAATATTGGCAATAATATCCTCTGGATAATTCCAGAGGATATTATTATTTTTATGACAAAGGTTTTTTTATCGCGCTCCACGTTTGGAATTATTTGATAATATCCCCTGGCTTTTGCTGATCATATAGATTTGAAATTCAATTCGATATTTTTTCCCAAAAACTGACTGTAATCTGCCGCTGCTTCTTCGATTAGATTCCTTGTTTCTTTGTAGGGGTTCTCGAAAAGCTCAGCTTCTATTGATACTTTTTCCTTAATAATCGTCCGCTTCCATATCCCCTTGACCTGCCCATGCACCAGGATAACCGGTCTAAAGATGCCGTTCTCAGAAATTGCCTTTTTGTGGGTTTCATCTGGAAGCATCGCAGCTCTGTCTTTATAGCTGATGATGAACTCATCGAACGCCGGAAGCAAATACGCTTCTTTGTTCTCAACAATAGGATTGGACCCATTGGCCGTGAACCAATATGTTTGCCCATCGATTTCTTCTGCCATAAAATTCTGCGAGACCAAACCCGTGGCAAATCTCGCTTGGCTCACGGTCAATCCTGACCACCACACAAAATCCTGTAAAGTCGCCGGGCAGCGGCTGGAAAAATACCTCCTTGCAAGTGTTGCCAGGGCTTCATCTTTATTGAATGGCTTCTTCCTTGGGACCCTTTCTTCCAGGATGGCATAGGTCGGTTTTCCCTTTTCTATCTTACCGCTGCAGATTAACCCCTCCAGTTCCGCCCAGGCAAAAATGTGGGAAGCGCGGTTCTCATCGGTGGCAATTTTTGCCTTACCCAATTCTGCGATCAACGCTTCACGGGATAAGTGGTTTCCACCGTTCAAAGACTTTTCAATGATTGATATGGATTTACTTAGTATTGTTTTGGTGAGACCAAGCTGGTTATTCCTGGAATGAAACGAGTTTTTGATTTGTTGGGCGGTCAGTTCAAGCATCCAATAAATGTCGTCGCTGGTCACAAAATGCCAGGTTGGCCTTAATATATGGGTGCGAAGGATATCTCCCTTGTCTATCGCGGCACTGATTTCTTGTTCCGTTGAATTTGGAAACCGAATGCCGACAGCCCATTTAGCCATGGCGAAATCCTGTGCTTGCATTGCTCCCATCCATTTCAGCACATCTTTCGCCAAACTGTATTTGGTTCCCCCGATTTGCTGGCTTGCCAATCTTATCTTACCCAATTCAATTGTTTTCATGGCAATCTGAATATAATCGAGCGGCATGCTTATCGCTATATTAGCAGGTGTGCCAGCAAGATCCTGACTCCTAGCACCACCAGGATGATTCCTCCGATAATTTCCATCCTTTTACCAAACTTTTCGCCTAATTTTTTCCCCAAGCTCAGGCCAAGCCAGGAGACCAGCCCGGTCACGATGCCAATGACTATTGCCGGAGTCCAGATGGTAATCCCCACGATCCCCAGGCTTAACCCAACTGCCAGGGCATCTATACTCACTGCCACGGAAAGCAGCACAAGCGTCCACCCGCGGGAGGGATCGTTTTTTTGAGAATCTGACTGGGGGTTGAAACCGGATATGATCATCCGCCCGCCGACAAAAGCCAGCAAACCAAACCCGATCCAATGGTCGTACGCAGTGATATAGCGCTCGATCGTTGATCCTGCAAACCACCCGAGAATTGGCATGAGGAACTGGAATAGCCCAAAATGGAACGCCAGGCGGAATGTGGGTCTCGGACCGGTGGTCTGTTCATGTGCTCCCGCGCTGAGACAAACTGCAAAAGCATCCATCGCCATGCTGAGGGCGATGAGGAATATTTCGATCAAACTCATGAGTATCTTATGCTTTCCAGATCTTGAAATCTTTCAAGATCGAGCCGCCGATAAACTCCCGCAGGATTGAATTATCCGGGATCAAATCCGTATCCACGGGTAAAAACCACTCGAGAAAAGCCAGCAGCCGTTTGGCTTCAATGAACTCTGCATTGCCGCGTGGCACCTGGCGCAGAAGTGGTTCGGCTTGCGGCTGAAGTGCTGACATCTCATAAACCAGGGCGGAATTGAACATCACGTCTGAGTTTTCCTGGTAGGGGAATATGTATAATTCTTCCCACGCCGGACCGATTCCCAGCGTGATATGGTCTGCTGCGCCGAATAGCCTCTCTCACGTGCGTCCCGCACAATGCGGCGGATAAGGCGGGTATCTGCAGTGGAGACGCGATTGTGACGGTCGAGGTTTAGCTGCGTCAGCGCTGCTCCATAGATGCGGAAGGCGCGTCCTGATAGCGCCTCTGGAAGAAGCTTGGGGTCCAGGCCATGAATACCTTCCAGGATGATGATCTGGTCGGAAGAGAGTTGGATGGCATCGCCGCTCACCTGTTTGCCAGCTTTGAAATCGTAGCGTGGCATGGTCACAGTCTCCCCGGCAATCAGGCGGGTCAGGTTGTCGCCGAGCATGTTTAGGTTGAGCGCTTCCAGCGCTTCGAAGTTAAACTGCCCTTTTTCGTCGAGCGGTGTTTTTTCCCGGTCGACGAAATAACTATCCAGTTCCAGGGCGTATGGCGAAAGCCCCAGCGCCAGCAGTTGGACCGCCAGCCGCCTCGAAAAAGTAGTCTTTCCCGAAGAAGATGGTCCGGAGATGAGGACGATCCGTGCTTCCTTGCGACGGTGTGCGATCTGCCGGGCGATATCGGAGATGCGCTGCTCGTGAAGAGCTTCGGCAACGAGGATGATCTCGCGGCTGCGTCCGTTTTCGATGGCATCGTTCAGGGCGCCCACGTTGTCTATCCCCAGGTGCTCCAGCCATTCCTGGTATTGGTGGAAGGTTGCCATCAGCTTCGGATAATCTTCATTCGGAGCGATGGTGGTGGGAGCACGCCTGCGCGGGTATCGCAGTGTGAATCCACTGTTGGTTTGGTTCAGTGCAAACCATTTGAGGTAACCTGTGGAAGGCACCATGTAGCCGTGATGATAGTCCAGGTGTTCTTCAATGCTGTAAAGTGTGACGTAAGGCTTGTGACGGTGCCGCAGCAGGCTTACTTTGTCCGGATAATTTTCTTTCTCGAAATAGGCGATCGCATCTGCCACTGGGATTTCCTGGCGCTTGAAAGGTAGATTTGCATCCACCAAACGTTTCATTTCCGTTTCCAGCCGGTGAAGATCAGAGTTATTGAGAACCCCTCGTCCGGATACATGGCAATAATATCCGCCTGACGAAATTGAATGATCGATGATGAGTACGGCCTCCGGGAAGAGCGACACGAAAGCGGTTTCTAGCAGGAAGGTTAACGAGCGGCGATATACCCGGGCCCCATCCGCGTCAGCCATGGTGACAGGTGCCAGGGTTGAGTCCATTTTGATCTGATATGTCAACTCACGCAGGTCGCCGTTGACGATGGCTGCCACCAGGGGAGCAGATCCGGGTTGTACATCTGCCTGTAAAAATTCCCCGGCGGTTGCGCAGCGTGGGCCGCTTAGAACCCGGTCCCCCGGCAGGTGGACTTCAACGGTATCGCGAGGGGTTACTGGTTGTATGTTATTGTCCATGGGTTTTTCCCCATAATATTTCAATGAATAGCCCAATCGAGGCAGGCAAGGAGTTTGTCAGGTTGTCTGGAATATGTATCCAGAGCTATTTTACCCGTTGTTAGTGCCTGGAGTGTATCGGTCAGCAGCTTGTTGACAGGAGATGCAACCCCCGCCTTTTCTCCATAACGAACGATTGCACCATTCAACCACTCCACTTCTGATTTTTTCCTGCCTGAATAAAGGTCGATATGGAAAGATGGCATCTTGCCGCCTCTCCCTCCACCGACCGCCCTTTCCAGCAATAGACGGGCAGCGAAATCCGGTATCCGTGAACCAAGTGCCAGCGCTCGCACCGGGACCCGTGGCAAATTCACAACGTGGATGTGGTTTACCCGCATCACTTTCAGGCATTCGCGCAGCATCCGCATTTCCATGCGGAACAACCCGGGATGGGCGAACACTTCTGCGGCGGTCATGTTCAGGATGGCGGTAGTTGCGTTTGCAGGCAGGTTGGATAGCATTTTCGACCACTTCATGTCCGCTGCCACTTTATAAAGATGGGCATTCAATCCTGCTGCACTCAGGGATTGAGCTGCGAAAAGTGAGAGCGGATGCGCCTCTTCCACGCCAATGCCGCGCATGCGTTCAAGAATAATATCACCTACTCCGCGCCGACCTATGGCTGTTGCCACGCTCCCCGCGATGACTTTTTCTTTTCCTAAAACTGTTGCGATGGTCGGTTCGTTTTCCACGCCGTTGGAGAGACATAGCAAAGGAGGAAATTTGTCCGCCATGGGTTTCATCTCTTCCACGGCTGCCAGGGTATCAAATGATTTCAGGGAATATATGCACAGATCAAATGGACCGGATTCGAAGGCTTCTTCCAGCGATGTGGCGTATCCCACTGATGAATCCTGTATGCTAACAACGGATTTCCGGGCATTGCTCAGGTCCAGCCGCAAGCCTCGGCTGCGTAGTTCTTCCACCGCCTTTGGTTGCTCTACGAATACAACCCGGTTGCCCGAAATTACCAGCGACCCTCCAACGTATGTCCCGATGGCGCCGGCACCGAAGACCAGGAAATTCGCCTTATTCAATTCAATCTTCTTTCCTGGGCAGGGGGTTGTCGAATTGTAATAAGCGCCAGATGTGTCGATCTGGTTCATAGGATAAACTGGCGAAGGCAGTGTTGGTAAAAGTGAATCGTGCCCCCGAATGCGCAATTTGAGCCGGTATGCCTAGGATGGCATACAAAGCCATATTCAGGATGCCTCCATGAGCCACCACTAGCGTGTTTCCAGGTGGATAATCCACAAGTTTCTGAATGTTACTCCCGGCACGCAGGTACACTTCCCAGCGGCTTTCGCCGGTCTTGCCTGTGTGGGTGTAAGGAGTAAAAATCTCTGGCAAGGGGACGGTTTGAGCAGCTTCCTCTTCGCTCAATCCCGCCAGCAGCCCGTTATCGATTTCTTTCCAATTCTCATCCAGCTCAAGCGGGACGTCTAGAGCATTACAGATAATCTCTGCTGTTTCCCGGGCTCTCAACAATGGACTTGAAATCGTCCGGTCAAACCGCCGCCCTTCCGACAGCCAGCGTTCAGCCAGGTAATTCGCCTGTTCGCGACCGGTTTCGGTGAGTGGATAATCTGCATGCCCCTGGAAACGATTTTCCAGGTTGCCCACCGATTCTCCGTGGCGCAGGAATGTGACATGGTAGAGCTGATTATCTGCCATAGGGAACGTATTTTATCATCAAATAAATTGGAGGATAACTGTAGAAGTTTCTGGCAAATCACAACCAGACGCAGAGATATTCCTTCAATTCCCTTTTACCAGCTCCACATCCTGATTTGTCTGCTTCTCAGTCCAACCCAGGTCATCCCCGGGCTAATCAGCTTTTCGCTAAACTACGAGCGGGTGAGCGGCCGCAGGTATACCAACCACCTCCAGCATAAGGGCAAACCATCGAGATGTACTTTTTTAACGTTCTCAATCAACGAAATTGATCTTTATCCTACCGATTTTCAAGGTTATATCCGTTGAGGGATGTGAAAGGTTCTAACATTTCCTTTTGGTTTTCTAAGTTTCAGATAAATAACACCTTTACCCGGCATAATATGAACCTCGGAATTGGCTTGCTAAAGGTTTCAAACGAAGTTCATAGTGAACAATCCGCTCAACCAGTTAATGAATTTTTCGCACAGGGTTGGTATTTGGTAATATTCCATAAAATCAAACTCCCTCTTTACACGATCCAGGTTTTCCACAATAAACATGCTCTGTGTATTCACACAGGCAGACGTCGGTCGCGACGAGCAATTCTGGAAATCGCTGCTTAATTTCGCGCAGGGCATTTTGGATAACGCCCCGATCGTTGTATGCTTCGGAACCAAATTCGTCCTTGTGCTCGGGAATCCCAAAAAGGATCACCCCGCCCAATTTCGCTTGCAATGCAGCTTCACACTTACCAAGAATTCCCTCGAGGCCCATTTGCTCGACGCCGGGCATCGATTCGATCGGTTTGCGAAAACTTGCGGACGCTTCGACGATAAAGAGTGGAAGAATAAAATTTGAAGGAGCAAGCGTAGTTTCTCGTACGAGGCGGCGGTGCCGCTCGGTCATGCGCGTACGCCGGGTGCGCGAGTTAGCCGCCACCAGCATATCTTCCGTTTCGTCAGAGTGAGGGTGCATGTGCATGGAATCGGGCTTCAAACAAGGCTACTGGCGAGTTCCGTTGCATTCTTAATGCAGGCGCCCATGGAAATCCCGCCACGATAATTTCCAATAAAATGGATTCCCGGATTCTCCTGCTCCGTACGTACAATCGCATTTAGGACCGCTGAATATCCAACATTATATTGTGGAATCGCATGCTTCCAAAGCGTCACGCGCTGAAATGCAGGATCGCCGTTTGGTTTTAAAAGGTCGCGAACTTCTGACAACGCTGTTTCGGTAATTCGATTTTCACTCCAACTTGCAAGTTGCGGATTTTTTGCCCCCCCCATCAGGACTGTCAACAACAAGTGTCCTTCCGGTGCACGGCCAGGAAAATTGGAAGAAGAAAAAATGACACCGAGTATCTTCCTCTTTTCTTTCGATGGGATAAGCCCACCAAATCCTTCGGGCGGCTCGAGAAATTGATTTGCGGAGTATCCAAGGAATACGACAGCGACGGGAGGATACGTAATTCCCAGCAATACCTTGAAAAGTTCAGGCGAGAATTGCTCGATCATCGGTGCTACATGATACGCGGGCAATGCGAGGATGATCACTCGGGATTCAAAACTGTCCGATGAAGAAGTAACGACGTACCCGTTTGCCGCGCGCTTAACAAGCAATGCACCGGTGTGGAGTTGAACGCGCTCGGCCAAATTGGATTTAAGGGCAGTTGTAAGTTCTGAAAGCCCGTCCGGAAAGGAGATAACTCGGGGCTTAATTCTATTTTTGGAATTTCCCTTGCGTCTCTTTATAAGGCCTTTCACGAGCGAACCATACTCCTGCTCGGCGCGCCACATGCTCCCAAATGCATGCCTCATGCTAAGCTTTTCAGGATCGCCTGCGTAAATACCGGTTATGAAGGGATCTGCTCCATAATCGAGAATTTCCTGGCCTAATCTCCGCCGCACGAACGAGGCAGCAGGCTCATCTTCGAGATTCGTCCTTGGGATAAAAGGCTCCCGAAGAACGCGGATCTTTCCTGCGACTGAAAGAAGCGGCGTTGTAATTGCTTCGAGAGGACCGCGTGGCAATTGTACCCATCGGCCGCGCCTCAGAACATATCGCTTTTTCGATGTCGGGTTCGCGTCGATGATCCGTTCTGAAAGCCCAGACCCCTCAATGAGATCGATTGTCTCCTGATTTTCGACTCGGAGCGAATTCGGTCCTGATTCAAGCAGATATCCTTCTTCACGAGCGGTCACAATTTTTCCGCCAGCGCGCGAAGCTTCTTCGAGAACAACCACCTCTTTGCCGGCTCTTGCTAATTTATGTGCTGCAGTAAGTCCGGAAATGCCGGCACCGATAATGATGACGTCAGGCAAGGAGCATCTCCTTTATTTCATTGGCGACGCCAAGTGCACAACTGGCAAGATGCCCGCCGTCAATAGTCTTATTGCCACGAAAATCGAAATATTCGCCGCCCGCTTCCTCAACGATTACTCCGAGAGGTGCCGCATCCCAGATCGCGGTCCGGGCATCGAGCATGGCTTCAGCGCGGCCGGTTGCGACAAGAATATGTCCCCAGCAATCACCCCATCCGCGATAAAGCCCGAAGGAGCGGGTGATCCTGTCGTATTTGGAATGGCCGATCAAATCTTCCAACCGCGAGGGACTCGTCGTACAAAGCAGGCTTTCCGCAAGAGATATTTTTTGCGATACGTGGGCCCGCTCGCCGTTCCAAAAGCAACCCTTGCCAGTAGCCGCCGATACGGTTTCGCCTAACGCTGGAAGGTGCACGACGCCGTGTGTAACTCTTCCCTCTTCTTCAAGAGCAAGAAGAACACCGTAGATCGGCACACCGTGAATAAAACTTTTTGTACCATCCAGCGGGTCCAGTATCCAACGCCGTTCAGGATTCGATCCCTGCGAACCGAATTCTTCTCCCAGTATCATATCGTCCGGGAAATGTTCGCGGATGCGCATGCGGAGATATTCTTCGGATTCACGGTCGGCCTGTGTGACGGGGCTTGCATCGCCTTTTGTAATGATTTCGAGGCCGGGCTTATTGAAATATTCAAGTGTAATCTCTCCCGCGCCGCAGGCGATTTCTTCCATCCATTCGCGAAGATCGTTCATTCGTGTTTAAGAGCGTGAATTTGGGTGAGCGCAACATCGGCCAGGCATTCGATGAAGAGGGGATGATCGTTCAATCCCTTCATGATATGGTAATGTTTTATCCCTGCACCTTCTGCCGTGGGGCGTTCTTCAATATTAAGTTCATGCAGTGTTTCAATATGATCGCTCACGAATGCAATTGGAATAACGAGCATGTCCGTAATGCCCAGCTTTCCAAGATCCGATAGCATCTCATGAGTCGAAGGGGTAAGCCACTTTTTCGGACCGACCTTACTTTGGAAGGATAGAGTATAGTGCTTGTCATGGCCACGCGCTTTCATCACAAGTTCCATTGTCTCACGTATTTGCCGGGCATAAGGATCGCCACGCTCTACAAAGTCTATAGGTGTTCCGTGCGCTGAAAACAAGAGAAATACTTTTTCTGGGTGCTCGAACGCGGCAAGCGATTCGTCGATACGGGCATTGATAGCGGTAATATATTTCGGATGCTTGTAGTATTCTCGCACGCGGCGCTCGTTGAACGGAGCGCCAAGGTTTTTCACAACGCGATCCCATTCGTTGAAACTCGATCCGGCATTGGCAATCGAATACTGCGGGTACAGAGGGAGCAATACAACATTGCTAATATTATCACGACTCAACTCTTCAACTGTCTCCTTCGTAAACGGCTTCCAATACCGTGCGGCGAGGCGAATGCTTGTCCTCAATTCAGGATGGTGTTCCTCGAAATATTCTTGCAAGGCTCGGACTTGCGACTGTGTACGTTCAACGATAGGGGATTTCCCGCCAATCTCATGATATTTGTTACGCACGGATGGTGCGCGTCGTGAAGAAATTTGCTTAGCCAGAAATCGTTGAAAGCTCGGGCCAAATGGAAGATTGAAGATATCGGGGTCGTTAAACAGGTTGAAGAGGAACGGCTCGACCGCATCGAGCGAGTCCGGCCCGCCAAATTGCAGGAGAACGATAGCGATGGGTCTTTCCTCGGTCACAGCGTTTCGAATTTGTTCCGAAACGCCGAGGAAACT
>CAVUIO010000011.1:0-349070 GCA_963741635.1 uncultured Chloroflexia bacterium | reverse complement strand
CCCGCCGAAACCATTACGGATGGGTTGCTGGTTTGGTACAGGAGGTGATGGCCGCTATGACCACCGCCCCATGCCCGATCTCGTAGGAATCCCGTTGCTGCCCACTTTCCCCTTGCGGATCGATTGCCTCGGGCTTAGTTCGTAGCCGCGCTCTTTCACCGGGGCTTTCAAGGCTTTCCTGAAGGCCGGTTTCATCTCTGTCAACGCCACCCGGTCCTGGGGGCGTTTTGGTCCTGCCAGGGATGGCACCACGCTGCCCAGGTCCAGTTCCAGCATGTCGGTATAGGCGCTTCCGGGGTTCCGGTTTCACGGAACAACCCCTGTTCCCGGCAATAGGCTTCTGTCCGTTCGATGACTTCCGCCGGGCGACCGGTCATCTTCATGTAGCGCAGGGTTTCAATATCCACCGGGAAGAACCCCATCGTGGCGCCGTATTCCGGCGACATGTTGGCGATGGTCGCCCGGTCGGGCAGCGTCATGCTGTCCAGCCCGGCTCCGTAGAACTCGACGATCTTGTCCACCACGCCTTTCTTCGCAGGATCTGCGTCACGGTCAGCACCAGGTCGGTCGCGGTGATGCCCTCCCGGAGTTTGCCGTGGAGTTTGAAGCCGACCACGTCGGGAAGCAGCATGTCCATCGGCTGCCCGAGCATGACGGCTTCCGCTTCGATGCCCCCCACCCCCCAGCCGACCACCCCCAGGCCGTTGATCATCGTGGTGTGCGAGTCGGTGCCGATCAGCGTATCGGGGAAGTAACACCTCCGAGGCCCCCAGTCCTTCTTTTTTGGACAACACCACCTGGGCCAGGTATTCCAGGTTCACCTGGTGGACGATGCCGGTGGCGGGTGGCACGACCCGGAAATTATCGAATGCCTTCTGGCCCCACTTGAGGAACTCGTAGCGTTCACGGTTGCGCTGGAACTCCATCTCTTCGTTGCGCTTCAGGGCGTCGGGGTTGGCGAAGAAGTCCACCTGGACCGAATGGTCGATCACCAGGTCAACCGGCACCAGGGGGTTGATCTTTTTCGGATCGCCGCCCAGGCGGGCCACCGCCACGCGCATGGCGGCCAGGTCCACGACCGCCGGCACACCGGTGAAGTCCTGCATGATCACCCGCGCCGGCAAGAAGGGGATCCCCGGGCGGCTTCCCCCCGGCTCTGCGCTGGGGCTGGGCGTCCAGCCGGCAATATTTTTTACATCCTGCTGGGTGATTTCCCGGTCGTTGCATTGGCGCAGCGCCGCCTCGAGCATGATCCGGATCGAGAAAGGCAGGCGGTTTAGTTTCGTCAACCCGGCTTTTTCCAGTGCATCCAGGCGGTAAATGCTGTAATCCTTCTTCCCCACTTTCAACACGTCACGGGATTTAAAATAATCTTTGCTCATTTCCATCTCCTTGGCAGGGGTTCCCTCATTAATTTTTGTTCTTTATCTTCGAAGATGTCATTCCCCTTCCAGGGATTCCCATCCTCGAATCTCTTTGTGAATTATGGTCGGACAGGTCACTTGCCCGGTCATCTCCTGGGGATAAAAAAGGACTCAAAGGTGCCTCCCTTATCGGTGGAATGCAGCCTTTCAGGCCCGTTTAGGTTTTTATTTTCAGATGCTCAACTCTTTCCCAAGTTGCTCCACAAGTATATCGCATTCGGGCTCCGGCAGGAAACTCGCCCGTGCTGCAGCCAGGATGCGTTCTTTGAGGATCTTGTTCGTCATTCCCAGTTCTTCGCAGGCTCGCTGGTATTCGCCGCTCAGCGCGATCTGCGAAATGGACGGGTCATCGCTCCCCAGGGTCACGTTCAGCCCGGCCTGCAGCATTTCCATCACCGGGTGCTCCCGCAGCGAGCGGACCACGCCGGTCTGAAGGTTGCTGGTAATGCAGACTTCGAAGGGGATCCCACTCGCGCCTGCCATTGCCGTGGTTTGCGGGTCTTCCAGCACGCGCACGCCGTGACCGATCCGGTCGGCTTTGAATGACTCGATGGCCTCGCGCACGTCCGCTGCCCCGGCCCATTCCCCGGCATGAACGGTCAGTTTTAATCCTGACTGCTGCGCATCTTTGAAAATGCCCAGGAAGGGCGCCGCGGGAAATTCGGCCTCGTTTCCTGCCAGGTCCAGCCCCAGGATCCCGGCACCGGTTCGGGCTGCCGCCAGCCAGGCTGCCTGTTCTGCCAGTTCGACGCTCTCGTGACGGTTGACCGAGGCGATCAGGACAACCTGTATCCCGAATTCCCGGGCGGCTTTGCCGGCGCTCTCGCATACCCAGTCCATCACCTGTCCCATTGGGTAACCCTCAGCCCGGCTTAAAGCCACAGGTGAAAAGCGCAGCTCCAGGAGACGTACGTTGTCGTTCGCCGCATCTTCGATGGCTTCGCGCGTCACCCGGTGGATGACCTCCGGCGAACGGTAGAATAACCGCAGGGTGTTGAATTTTGTCAGGAAATTCTGGTAGGTGGTGGGTTCGCTTGTCTGCACTCTTACCAGGCTGCTCAGCGGACCCGTGCTGATCGGTACGGTCATCCCGTGGGCACGCGCGATTTCCTGCATCGTCTTGAGTCGCAAGCTCCCCTCAAGATGACGGTGTAGGTCCACCTTGGGCAGGCTTTTATAAAAATCGCCCGAATTTTCCACTAATGTCTGTGTCGTTTTCGCTTCTTATCGTTACTTTGGGCCGGGACGGTCACGGCTTCAGTCGCCTCGCTGCGCGGCTCCGCAGCCGCTTCCACCTGGGTGGCTGCCGCCCGCGGCTGGTACAGGAAAATGCGACCGATCACGCCCGCCCGGATATCCGCCAGCAGGGTCTGGAACATGTCCGATGCCTGGGCTTTGTATTTGACCAGCGGGTCGCTCTGGGCGTAGGCTTCCAGCCCGATCGAAACCCGCAGCGCCTCCACCCGGGTCAGGTAGTCCACCCATAGTTCGGTGATCGCACCCAGCAAAACCTGGCGGTAGATCTGGCTTTGCACGCTGCGGCCCACTTCCGGCACTGATTTTGTCCCTGCGTTTTCTCCCAGGCGGGTCAATTCACTCTGTCCCCAGGCGAGTCGTTGGGCTTCCTGCGCCTGCTGCAGGTGGTCCAGCACGTCGTCCTCCAGCGTGGCAGTGCTCTTGTTTGCCAGCAGTTCGCCCGCAAGATGGACGTAGTGCAGGCGGGTAAAGATCTGGCGCACCTGGCGGTGAGTCTTGGCGTCGAAGGAGGTGCTGGATCCCTGTGCGATCAATCCCAGCAGCCGTATTTTGGCCTGGTCGTTCCGCTCGGGGTTGCGTTCGAGCGCAGCCCCGAGTTCACGCGTGATCTGCCCGTCCTTCCCGAGCAGTTTCTCTTCACGTCCCGCCAGCACCTGCCGCACATGTTCTTCGATCTTTGTTGCAACCTGCTCCCATTCGAGTTCCTGCAGGTCGCTGGCGTTCAGCCCAAGCGCTTCGCCCAGCCGGAATTCGATGGTGTTGACCAGCCGGGTGATGTTCATGGACACAACATATGCGTCCACCTGGGCGTGCAGTTCCTCCGACAGGCTCTTTGGGTCTTCGCCCAGTTGTGCTAATTGGTCCGCCTCCAGCCGGAAGGGTACCCGCGCCAGCCCGGATAGTTCGTCCAGGATCACGTTCGGGCGGCGGGTCTCGTTCTCCAGGTTATCCGCCAGTCCATCCAGGGCGGTATCCAGCGCATCAACCCTGTCTTCGATTTGAGGTTCCAGGTTTTCGCCGGCATGGTCGATCTGCTCGAGGATGGTGTTTAAGAAGTGCGCCTGGTCGGCTTGCAGGGCTCTCAATGCCAGTTCGTTCAGCGCTGCACCCAGGTCCGCGCTGGAAGTCTCTGCCCCGGGTTCCAGGGAGGCATTTAATTCTTCAAGCAGCAGCTTGTAAGTATAGGATGGGAATAAGCCGCTGGGCGTAACGAACGGCGGCTGGACCTGGTCCAGCCACGCCAGGATCCGCCAGAATTCCTCGCTGGCGATGACTTCCTTCGCCCTCCGTTCCACTTCCTGCCGCAGCAGCTCGTTGACGTCCTCCACCAGGTCTTCCTTCTCGAAGACCCGGTCGCGCTGTTCGTAGATGCGCTGGCGCTGGGCGTTGAGCACGTCGTCGTATTCGAGCAGGTGCTTGCGCACGTCGAAGTTGGCGCCTTCCACCCGGTGCTGCGACTGTTCGATCATGTTCGTCACCATGCGGTGCTGCATGGGGTAGTCGTCGTCGATCTTGAAGCGCTCCATCACCCCTTTCACCTGGTCGCCGCCGAACATCCTCATCAGGTCGTCTTCCAGCGACAGGTAGAAGCGGCTCGATCCTGGGTCGCCCTGGCGGGCGGCGCGCCCGCGCAGTTGGTTGTCGATCCGCCGTGCTTCGTGCCGTTCGGAGCCGATCACGTGCAGCCCGCCGCGGGCACGCACGCGTTCCATGTCTTCGAAATACTGCAGGAAGTTATGCACCTCGGCTTCGTAAATGCCGTATGAGACCGGGTCCATTTTCTGCAGGGCTTCCCGGCGCTCCTGCAGCGACATGTCGAAGGGGTCCTTGTACCCGGACTTGCGCAGCACGCGTGCCACGGCCGCGATCACCTCTTCCGCCAGGTCGCCGCCCAGCTTGATGTCCACGCCGCGGCCCGCCATGTTGGTGGCGATGGTCACCGCTCCGAAGGCTCCCGCCCCGGCGATGATCTGGCTTTCCTCGGTGTGCTTGCGGGCGTTCAGCACCTGGTGGGGCACCCCGCCCTGCAGCACTGCCCTTCAGCCGCTCTTCATCTTCGGCCTGCAGCCCCAGGATCTCCAGCAGGCGGGTCAGGTTGGCCGGTTCCTCGGGGTTGAGCGATCAAACCCAGGTCCTTCGCAAGGGGGCGCATGTCTTCAGGGCGCAGTTGTTCGATCGGTTCGTTGAGCGGTTGGAGTTCCGGGATGATCCGCCCGTCTTCCTCGCGTTCGTTCTTTTTCATCCAGGCGTCCCGCAGCAGCAGCACCTGCATCAACCGGCGCACTGCTTCGGCTCGCAGACGGGTCGACAGCCGTTCCGAGCCTTCCACCGAAGTGGTTCCCACCAGGATCGGGCGTCCCATGCTGTGGAAGATGACGATCTCGCGCACCAGCGAGCGCAGTTTGGCTTCCACGCTGCGGTAGATGATGTCCGGGTAATCCTTGCGCCTCCAGAACACCACCTCTCTTTCCGGGTCGCGGCTGTGCGCAAAATAGGAGTAGGCGTATCCCTCCTCGTCCTTGGTCTTGATCTCAACCAGCGGCGCATCCTGTCCGAACGCCTGGTACTCCAGGTTGGTGGGGATCGGCAGCACGGGCAGCTTGTAGATCTTGTCGAACTCTTCCGCCTCGGTCAGGGCGGTACCGGTCATCCCCGCCAGCTTGCTGTACATGCGGAAGTAGTTCTGCAGCGTGATCGTGGCGTAGGTGACGTTCTCCGGTTCCACCTTCACCCCTTCCTTGGCTTCCACCGCCTGGTGCAGCCCGTCGCTCCAGCGCCGCCCCGGCATCAGCCGCCCGGTGAACTCGTCCACGATCAGTACCTTGCCGCCCTGCACCAGGTAATCCTTGTTGCGTTTGAAAAGGTGCTGGGCGCGCAGTGCCTGCTCCAGGAAGCCCAGCAGGTGCGCCTGCTCCGGGGTCACGTCTTCGGGGCGGTCCGGGTCGCGCAGCGGCTGGCCCAGCAGTTGCTCCATGTGGGCAGTGCCGATCTCGGTCAGCGCCACGCTGCGGTCTTTTTCGCTGACGTCGTAATCCTCGGGTTTTAACTGGCGCACCAGGATCGCCATCTTGGCGTACATTTCGATATTTCCGGAAGCCGGGCCCGAGATGATCAGCGGGGTGCGGGCTTCGTCGATCAGCACGTTGTCCACTTCGTCCACGATGGCGTAAGTAATGCCCGCGCTGGACCTTGTCCTCCATCCGGTAGACCATGTTATCGCGCAGGTAGTCGAAGCCGAACTCGGAGTTGGTGCCGTATGTGATGTCTGCCTTGTAGGCTTCCACCCGGTCCACCAGGCGCATCTCGTTCTGGTCTTCGTGAGGTGACCCTTTCTCGGGGTCGTACAGGAACGCCTTCTTGCCGTTTTCCGTGGCGGCTGCCATCTGCAGGATGCCCACCGATAGTCCCAGGAAATGGTAGATGGCTCCCATCCAGCGGGCGTCGCGCCGTGCCAGGTAGTCGTTGACCGTCACCAGGTGTACCCCGCGCCCGGTCAGTGCGTTCAGGTAAAGCGGCAGGGTCGCAACCAGTGTCTTGCCTTCACCTGTGCGCATCTCGGCGATCTTGCCCTGGTGCAGCACGATTCCCCCGATCAGCTGCACGTCATACGGGCGCTGCCCGATCGTCCGCTTGGCGGCTTCACGCACCGCCGCGAACGCTTCCGGCAGGATGCCGTCCAGCACCGAGTTCTCGATTTCCTTGCGTTCCTTATCGTCTTCCACCCCCTCCAGTTCTCCGGCGATCAGGCTGCGGAACTCTTCGGTTTTGTGGCGCAGCGCTTCGTCGCTCAGGGCTTCGAAATCCGGCTCGAGCGCGTTGATCTCTTCCACCAGGTCGGTGGTTTTTTCGATTTCACGTTTATTGGGGTCTCCCCCGAATGTTTTCACAAATTTCTGGAGCATGGATGGTCCCTTTCCGGGAAAATTATAGCATGAGCTTGTAAGAGCAAAGTAAGAAAAATCGGGAGATCGCTAATCTTTGCTTCTAGCGATTTTTTCCATTTTATATATAAAAATACAAGGATGCTGCTTAGCGCAGCCGCAGCATCCTTGTTTCGTATACTTTCTCGCCCCTCCCTTGGGCAGGGGCGGGGGTGGGATAAAATCCGCCTCACACCAAATGCAAATCCATCACCTGGCGGAAATGATACCCATAGATCGCAAACGTGATCGCCAGCGCGAACAACTCCGGCCGCCTGAACAGCGTCCAGAACAACAGCTTCCAGTACTGCACCCGCTCCCTGCCGATGATCCCCAGCCTCAGCACCGACCGGAAAAACGCCTGCACATACTCCCCGCTCAACGGGATCGTGATCTTCGGCGCCTTGTACTCCTTCAGGAAGGTCTTCACCCGTGCATAATAATTCTTGGGGGTGTACAGCGTCCGCACCACCGCCCGGTAACCGCTCTGCAGTGCCTCGATATTCATGATCTTCGGGATGATGTTCGTCCCGCCGTCCACGTTATCGCCCGAGAACGAGCCCACCAGCCGCCCGTCCTGTTCCATGCGCTTGTACAGCCGCGTCCCGATCGGCGCCTGCAGCAGACCCACCATGGCGGTCACGATGCCGCTCTTCTGGATGAAATCGATCTGCCGTTGGAAAGTGGAGGCGCTGTCGTTGTCGAACCCGATGATGAACCCGCCCTGTACCTGCAACCCGGCGCGCTGGATCCGTTTCACATCCGCCACCAGGTCGCGGTGCAGGTTCTGCTTCTTGTTGCATTCCGCCAGGCTGTCGTCGTCGGGCGTTTCCACCCCGATGAAGACCGTGTCGAACCCGGCCTGGGTCATCATCGTCCATCAGCGGCTCGTCGTCGGCGATGTTGATCGAGATCTCGGTGTTGAACGGCATCCCCTTCTTGCCCTTGCGCCACTCGATCAGCGCCGGCAGCAGGTCGCCGCGCAGTTGCTTCTTGTTGCCGATCAGGTTGTCGTCCACGAAAAAGACCGACTCCCTCCAGCCCAGGGCTGTACAGCGCGTCCAGCTCGGCGATGATCTGCTGCGAGGTCTTGACCCGCGGCGTGTGCCCGAACAGCGTGGTGATGTTGCAGAACTCGCAGTCGAACGGGCAGCCGCGCGAATACTGGATCGACATGGTCGCGTAGCGTGACCGGTCCGCCAGTTCCCACAGGGGCGCCGGCGTCTGCTGGATGTCGGGGAATTCGTCCGACGTGTAGAACTTCTGCGCCTGTCCCATTTCCAGGTCGTGCAGGAAGGGCGCCAGGGTCATCTCGGCCTCGTTCAGCACGAAATGGTCCACGTCCGGGAACTGGTCGTACTCCTCGGTAAACAGCGGACCTCCCGCCACCACCTTCAGCCCGGCGGCCTTGCAGCGGGCGATCACCTCGAAGGTTGATTTTCGCTGCACCACCATGGCGCTGACGAAGGCGATATCCGCCCATTCCAGGTCCTGGTCTTTAAGATTTCTGACGTTCAGGTCCACCAGCCGCTTTTCCCATTCCTTCGGCAGCATGGCTGCCACGGTCAGCAGCCCCAGCGGGGGGGTGGACGCCTTCTTGCGGATGAATTTAAGCGCGTGCTTGAAACTCCAGAACGTGTCGGGGAATTCCGGGTAGATCATCAAAACCTTCATCGATACCTCCAAAGGGTACACTAAAAAAAATACTGTTCTGCGGCAGGTCTTAATGCCGAAAGGGAACAGGGTTTTCTGCTTTGAAAAGCTAATCTGATCGGCGAATGAGGACCACCAAACCAGGTTTCGCGCTCGACCTTTAGCTTTCCCCGCATCTGGTTCGAAAAGGTGGACTTTTAATAACAGGGTAAATGTGCCGGTGTTATTCGTCTATTTGCATCAGACTTGTCGCCATTATACCGCAAATCAAAGCTGGGAGTTCGGATTGATGGGCAATGGATAGGAATTTGATATCTTTAAATCATTTTGGGGCACCCAGGATTTACTGCCTCCATCCGCCCTTGAAGCAGTTAATCAACAAGATAAACATGAAATAAGCTCCAGTTTCAAGAGGCGCTAAGCCTCTAGGGAGAATTAAAACAGAAGTTCCACCGGAAAAGTGGATTTTTTAATGGGATGGTTTCTTATTTCCACCCGGTTAAAACTTCTTCCCGCTGGAAGTGGTCTTGACTAGGAAGAAATGACGATGTCGATGACGGTCAAAACTGCCGCCATGATTACCATGTTATCCGTTGCCAAGGTCAGCACTTTGAATTCCGAAAGCAGGTACGCTGCGGCAAAAGGATCAGTGTTCAACCTGGAATTCGGGTTATATTGATCAGGGCAGGAAACAATATTGACATTGTGGGATCCATTGGTCTACAACAATATCGACATTCCATTTGCAATCCACCTCTTTACTTATCAGAAAACAGGTGATAATATATTCCATATACAGTATAAACAGTATGACCGCTGCGCTAATTGTCCCTTTGCAAACCGGGCAGCTGAATAAAAAAGGAAACCAAGATGAGACTATCCCTGAGAATTCCCCTGACGCTGACCGTCATTGTGGTCGTCACCGGTATTATAGCTTTCCTCAAGATCAGTAAAAATGCTGGGCCTTTCCCGACAACCTATTTAATTATCTGGCTGGTTGTATCCGTCTTACTCATCGGTATCACCATTTGGTCCTGGCTGCGAAACAAGCAGAAAAGCAAGTAATTATGAATATGATCGAAGTAAAGAATCTGACGAAGAAGTTCGGGGAGATCACTGCAGTCGATAACCTGACCTTCCATGTGGCCAAGGGCGAGATATTCGGTTTGCTCGGGCCCAATGGAGCCGGGAAAACCACCACGATCCGAATGCTGTGCTGCCTGATTTCCAAGACCAATGGCGAGGCCCACATCGCCGGCTATCCAATTGGGAATAGCGCCGATTCGCTGGCGATCCGGAAATCGATCGGCCTGGTCACCGATAGTGTTGGCTTGTATGAAGAGCTCAGCGCCTACGAAAACCTTGACTATTACGGCAAGCTCTATGAATGTACTGAAACCGAACGGAAAGAGAGGATCGAGTACTTCCTGAAGCTGATGGATCTGTGGGAAAAGAGAGATACCCCCGTCAGTGATTTTTCGAAAGGCATGAAGCAGAAGGTCGCCATCTCCAGGGCGCTGGTCCACGACCCCAGCCTGCTTTTCTTCGACGAGCCGACCGCCAACCTGGACCCGGAATCATCCAAGGTGGTCAGAGATATCATCCTGAGGCTAAAAAAAGACGGAAAGACGATTTTCATCAATACCCACAACCTGGATGAGGCGCAGCGGATGTGCGACCGCATCGGAATACTGAGTACGAAATTGCTTGCAGTCAGCACTCCGGAAGAACTGGAGAAGACCGTCTGGGGGAACACCAGGACGGTCATCCAGGTGGAACAGATCAACGATCAAATCCTGGCGGAGGTACGAAGACTCAACCCCAAAGACCTGAGCTTCGAAGAGAATAAAATCATCCTGGTCCTGGCCGATCCGCAGAAGGAAAATGCCGACTTTGTACAGGCGATCGTTTCAGCCGGCGGCCGCATCCAATACGTCACCCAGCTCAACCCTGGATTGGAAGAGACTTACCTCAAGGTCATCCAGGAGACAAAATGAGACTCTCAAAAGCCTGGATTGTTGCATCCAAGGATTTCAAAACATTTACGAAGCGGAAAAGCATCCTTTATTCGATCATCTACTTCGAGGCGATTGTCTCGATCGGCATACCATTCATCATGCGGTTCATCGCCAGCAGAGTCAGCGGAGCGGCGGCAGTCCTTCCAACCTTTATGAATGCCTTCTCGCTCCTGTATATCATTGGCGCCGCCTTTACACCGCTGGGGATCGCGGCGTACAGCCTGATCGGGGAGAAGGTGCAAAAAAGCCTGGAGCCCCTGCTGGCTACACCCACGACCGATGAAGAAATCCTGGCTGGAAAAAGTATCGCCGCATTCTTACCCGCCATTGGCGCCAACTTTTTGGGTGGGCTGATCTTCATGGTGCTGGCGGACCTGCTTACGAAAAGCACGCTGGGCTATCTTTATTTCCCCAACCTGGATATTGCCATCATCCTGTTCCTGCTTGCTCCGCTGGCCTGCATCCTATCCATTGGATATAACATCCTGGTTTCTTCAAGGGTGAATGACGTCCGCACCGCCCAACAACTGGGAACGCTGATCCTTTTGCCGTTTGGCGCCATATATTTTTTATCGGAATTCAAAGTGTTCTCATTGACAACAGGCAACATGCTGATCATGGCGGCGGTTATAGCCGTCATCGATGCGTTCGTCTTCTACCTGGTCAAGGCGGCATTCCAACGAGAAGAAATCCTCACAAAATGGAAGTAGGGACGGTTCGCGAACCGCCACCTCCTCAATCCCGAGAAAAAGGAGAATTAGCAAATGGCAAATTTCCTCGCAAAACTCTCAATCTCTCACATCATGCAGAGAATCATCGCCGGCAGCATGCTGGCATATATCACGGCAAAGGAATTGAAATAATATGAACAGAACAACAACCACTTACCTGGCGACACTCGTCGGCGTGGTATGCGTCTATTTCATCGTCCGTTTAGTCTTCTTTCCCCAGACAAGGACTGTGAGTAGTGACCTGATCCAGGGCGCGCTCATCGGCTTCGGGCTGGCGTTTGTCTCGGCCCAAATTTACGCGCGGATCAAAGCCAAAAAGGTCAACGGCTGGATCACCATGTTCGGATTGGGCGAGCCCGGCAACGGCATGTTCCTGCGAGCCGCGCACGCCCAGTTATTTCCCGGCCCGGTGAACGTCCCGCAAGAGGCGATGTATTGGTGGACGAACACAGATGGCGCGGGCCATGCGCTCTCCGGAGTGCACGACTACGTCATGCACTTTCCAGCAGGAGGACTCCCGCCGAACAATGCATTCTGGTCGATTACGATGGGCGATGCGGAAAATCACTTTGTGGCGAATCCGCTCAACCGGTACAGCGTCAGCGACCGGTCGGGTCTCGTGCAAAACCCCGACGGTTCGGTCGATATTTACATTCAGAACGCTGCTCCGGCGGGACACGAGTCCAACTGGCTGCCCGCGCCTGCGGGCAATTTCATCCTCTGGCTGCGCGTGTACATACCCGGCGAGGCCATTCTCCACGGCAAGTATACGGTGCCGCCGGTTGTTGAAGGGAAGTGATGGATATGCAATACTACCAGCATTTGCTAATAATCGGTGCGGTCATGGTCGTAGTATGGTGCCTTTTCATCTACTTTTGGCCGCGCTTGTTGCTGTCCGTATTCAAGAGAGCGATCCTCGTTAAAGGGTTCGGCGACGGCCCCATTCCGGTCAATACGCTCTACACGGAGCCCCAAGCGCTTTTTGCGGATCCCCTCGCACGCCCCCGCCTCGGCTCCAAGATGGCGACTACTGGCGTGAACCACGACACGCTCCTTACGGTCGGCTGGTTAGACCTCAGTAAAGGGCCGCTGGTCTTGCACGTACCCGACATGAACGATCGCTACTACAGTGTGCAGTTCACAGATCCGTCGAAAAACACCAATTTCGCCTATGTCGGCAAACGCGCCACGGGTACGCAGGCGGGCGACTACCTCATGAGCGGCCCCGGCTGGAAAGGACAGGTACCAGGCGGTATGAAGCAGATATCCTCGCCGAACAACTCTGTGCTGGTCGTCGGACGCGTGCTCGTGGAAAGCGACAGCGACCTGGCGACTGCCTATGATCTTTCGAAGCAGATCCAGCTCACACCGTTGAGCCAATGGAAACCCGGATGAAAGGAGCATTGATCATGACCGAAAGTGGAAGTTGGGGTCCGTATATTGGCATCGAAGCGGTAATCCTGACCGTAGTGCTGGGGATCATCGCAGTCGCTTTGCAATTCTGGGCGCCAGGTTGCATCGCGCCATCGGAGCTGCCAGGCCTGGAAAAGCGGTCGCTTTTTTCCTGTGTGTGCTGTGGCTCCTATCGCTGGTGATGTACTCCAATGCGGTTGGCGTTTATATACGCGCCTTTGCCCAGCAGATTGCGAGTGGGCAGGTTGGGAAGATCACAGGGGCATCCAACCCGATCACGCCAGTTACGTTGGCAGGGGTCCTGGTGACCTTTATCGTCATCCTGGTATTAAGCAGACGTCATGGCTGGAAAGTGGCGCTGGGCAGCGCCATCCTCGGCGCGTTGGCCGCGCCGTGGATATTCGAGCTCCCCTTCGACCTGATCATCGTGGGGAAAGTATACACGCCTCTGCCCGCGCTCTCGTTCAGGGGGCTGTATTTCCTGCCGTTATTTCTGATAGAGATTTCAACTTACTCCCTGCTGACGTTCTCGCCGTTGGTGAAATTGTCGAGAGCCACCCTATTCTCCCTGTCGGCCATGTTCCTGGTTTTTGCTATCTGGGCCGCATTTGGCTTTTCCTATCCCTCCACCCCTATTCCGATTGCATTGAATGCGATATCCAAGGTCCTGTGTTTCGTTGCCGCCATCACGCTTTTTCTACCGCGGAAAGAAAACGTCGCAGAGGAAAATGTTTCGCGTGGAACACCCCAGACCATTAACTAGTGGATTCATTGTGATTGACCGTGCGAATCATTATCCAGAATACTTCAAAAGTGCCGATCTATGAACAGATCGAGGAACAAATCAAGGCGGCGATCCTTTGTGATGATTTGAAAGAGGGGGAACTGCTGCCTTCGATCAGGCAGCTTGCGAAGGATTTGAAAATCAGTGTCATCACCACGACCCGCGCCTATGCCGAGCTGGAGCAGGAGGGTTACATTGCCGTTCAACAAGGCCGAGGCTGCTTCGTCTTGCCGAAAAACAGCGAGATCGTGCGTGAACAGCTCCTGCGCAAGATCGAAGATAGTTTTACGGCCGCCGTCAACGCCGCCAGGGTGGCTAAATTATCGCGTGAGGATTTAATCGAGATTCTGGACTTCATCTTAGGGGAGAACCGGGATGAATAACGCCATTGAAGTCAAAAATCTCCGCAAAGAATATAAGGATTTTACACTGAACGAACTATCCTTTTCTGTACCCACCGGCTATATCATGGGTTTCGTGGGCCAAAACGGCGCCGGGAAAACCACCACCATCCGGCTGATGCTGAATATGACCGACCGGGCCGGCGGCGAGATCAGCTTACTGGGCATGGACAATCTGCAGGACGAGCAGAGAATCAAGCAGGACGTTGGCGTGGTCCTGGATGAAATTTATTTCGTCAATAACTGGAGCGTGCGTGAAGTCGAGCAGGCCCTGAAACCCTTCTACGACCACTGGAACAGCGCGTTATACCGCCAGTATGCGCAGCAATTCCGCCTGCCTTTGGATAAGAAAGTCAAAGACCTCTCCCGCGGGATGAGGATGAAGCTCATGCTGGTCGTGGCGATGTCGCACGAAGCGAAACTTCTGATCCTTGACGAGCCGACGAGTGGGCTGGATCCCGTGGCCCGTGACGAGCTTCTGCAAATATTACGCGACTACATCGATGAAGAGAAAAGCATTCTCTTTTCGACGCACAACACGACCGACCTGGAACGGATCGCGGATTACATCACCTTGATCGACAATGGAAATATTTTTTACTCCGGAACCAAAGATGACTTAATTGACGGCTACCGCATCGTCAAGGGCGGGCCAAATGACCTGGTGGATCCATTCAGGGAGAAGATCATCGGTCTCACAAAAAATAATACCGGCTTTTCCGGGCTTATCCGGGCTTCGGATGGAAGCTATTTACCCGAAGAGATCGTCACCGAACCCCCATCAATCGATGAAATTTTGGTGGCCATCAGTAAGAGAGAAGGCAGCCATGGTTAACACTTTAAAATCGGTCAGGCTGGATCACGCGGTTCTAAAGGCATACTATAAGATCTTTATGCTGGTGTATGTACTTGCCACGATCATCGCCATCGTTTTCAAGATACCAGCGATCACCATTCCAGTGGTTATAGTAGTTGCAGCGCCTTTCATAAGTGTGTATTTTTTTGCCTACGAAAGAAACAACCTCAGTAAGCTGTACGGAATCTTGCCGCTGAGGAGATCTGAAGTCGTTATCGGCAGGTATACCTACGCCTTGCTTTTCGGCATCCTCAACGAGGTTTTTTCAGGAATCCTGGCTTACATCCTTTCGCTGATCCTGAACGCCGGGATAGGTTACCCGGAATTCTTTATCTTCATTTCTGCCGGTTTCCTTTACGTCTGCCTGTATATTTCAATC
This sequence comes from uncultured Chloroflexia bacterium, assembly GCA_963741635.1. Taxonomy (GTDB): domain Bacteria; phylum Chloroflexota; class Anaerolineae; order Anaerolineales; family Villigracilaceae; genus UBA877. Next base: position 334,234 of record CAVUIO010000011.1, on the reverse strand, counting down.
CAACTGCCACTCTATTTTCGCTTCCCTTTTTCAAAGGTTTATATATTTTCGAATTTACCCGTTTATCTGGTTGCTGTGTTTCTTGTGTATTTATTGAAGAGAACCGATTTTCTGCATCCCCTGAGCCAGGCAATCCAATATTTCTCTTCCAATCAAACGATGATCTGGGTGACAACATGTCTCGGGTTGGGGTTAATCCTGGTGATGATTTCAAGCTCATTTTCATGGCTGATCTATCAAAAGGGCGAACTGTGATGAAACCCGGCGCAGCAGAGGATGTGTTTAAGGACCCGGTCAAGAGCTGATTTTATCGAATGAGCTCTATTATTATAATAATTGGTGATTTATTTCAGATGTTATTTGCCCTTCCGCTGCTCTGCGTCGGATTTTTTTCAGCTCTTGGGGAGAATCAATCTCGATTTGACAAACCAGAACATACGTGCTATTATTATATCGCGGCGAGGGACATTCCAAATATCTCCTTGCCGCGTAATCTTTGTACTTTAACAATCGAAATACATATAGAAAAATGACACATGCGTCATTGGTGTTGGCGCGGGGCATCCTCCAGGGGCAGGGTATTCGTTCGCCGATGACATTTGAAAAAGTGATGCTAATTCCCCATTACCGCCCTCGCATTATATCAACTCGCTGCTTGCACGGGTTTTAATTGTTTTAGGCTCGTTTCGCGGAACGAGTTCGCCAGCCTGGTATATGAATATGAAGAGACAACGAGAGTGAGTTGTTCCTCACTCGTTTCTGAGATTCGAATCCCTGGACATTGTCCCCTATGGGGAGGCAGCTTTCGCGGAGTGCACCCCAGGAGGTTATGGCCTATATATCCTTCCCCAAATGTCTCGAATTTGAGCGATTGCCCCCGAAACGCAGCGGAGTGGGGGAGGGTGGCCCGCAGGGTCGGGTAGGGCTGGGGTTCATGGTCACCCGCACTTGCCATCCTAAAAAACGATCCGAATATTATAAAACGTAGCAAATTGGGAGGTCTTTTCGGTGCCAATCCCGGCAGAAATTCAACGTAAAACCCTGTTCTAAAAAAAGATGCTCAAAATCAGTCACTCGTTTCTAGTCGTTTTCGCGCACAAATTTGGCAGGATCATAAAATCCCCTGGTGTTCGAAGATACCTGCGCAACCGTCCTCCAATCCACCACTCCTCGTACACCAATCATCAATCTAAAATCCAAACATCCAAAATCCCTTACCTCACCTTGAACCCCCTCTTCTCCAACTGCTCCAGCAGCTCGTCCGGGCTGTCGTACCACTGCCCCCACTTGCGCGAAATGTGCTCCGTCCACGAATAGTTCTCGTAGGTGAAGGTCTCCTTCTGCCCCTTCTCCAGCCGGATCTTCGCCTTCTGCTTCACGTAATACCCCTGCGCCAGGTACCCCTCGTCCATCACCTTCATCGCTTCCGCCACCTGCTCGTCCGTGAATTCGGGGTACTTGTCTTCGAACAGCGTGAACCAAATTGGCCAGCGCGGCCGGGGCGGCAGTTCCTCCGCCGGGTAACCCATCACCAGTTGCACCAGCGGGAACACTTTGGGGGGCAGCTTGAAATCCCTTGCCACCCGGTCGGCAATATAGGGTGCGTTCCCCAGGAAGCACGAGAACAGCCCCAGGCTTTCCCCGGCGATCACCATGTTCTCCGCCATGTACGCCGCGTCCTGGATCCCGAAGAACAGCAGGCTCAGGTCGTTCGTCACCACCTCCCAGCCGCGCAGCTTCATGAAGCGCTCCAGCTTGTACAGGTCCACGCAGATCGTGAACCACAGCGGCGCCGCGTAGGGAGCCTTCTTGCGGCTCAGCAGCACGCTGTACAACTGCGACGCAAAGGGCGCCTGCTGCCCGGCCCTCACGATCGCCTGGACGGTTTCATCGCTCGGCTTTTCCTTGGTGTACTTCCGCACGCTGCGGTGGTTCATCATGGTCTCTATGACGGGGTTTTCCATGGTTCTGACTCCTCTTGAATGGTTGCTCTCAAAAAATATACACTAACCACCAGGGCACAAAGACACGAAATGTGGAAAAGAATATGGGTGAAACTTTGCAATACCTTGAATTTTAGTGTCTTGGAGCCTTCGTGGTCGTCTTTATTAATCTTGCCGGACGATAAGTATAAACGAAAAGTCCTGCAGATTTTTCCACAGGACTTCTCGTTCGATGTGTACTTACCGTGGGGTTTCCGGTGCTTCCCCCATAAAAAACCTACCTAGGCGGCTATGAATGGTAATCGGCAGTATCATCGCTAAGGGACCACGAATTATGGGGTTTGGGGAGGATTTGGACGGCTTTGCCGTCCAAATCCTCCCCAAGAAAAAAAACAAGCCGAGGCGGCCACAAGCCGCCATCGGCAGTATCGTCGCCATGAGGCGACGATTCCCCCGCCGGAGGGGCGGGGGATAAAGGGGGTGGGGATTTCTTCCTTCTACTTATTGCCCAGGTTGTGGATGTTCCCCGAGCCGCTCTGTACGAAGCTCACCTGCGGCGTGCCGTAGTAACTAACATTCCCGCTGCCGCTCACGTGCACCGTCAGCGTGCCGGTCGTCCACAGCGTTACGGTCCCCGACCCGCTGATCGTCACATTGGCTGACTGGGAGCTCAGGTCGCCCGCCGCGTATTTCCCGGACCCGCTGATGTCGATACTTTGGCTGCCGGTAGTCCCCGCCAGGCTTACATTCCCGGACCCGCTGCTGGTCACCGCAAGGGATGTCAGGCTCAACCCGCTCATCTGTACCTTGCCCGATCCGCTTATCCCGATCGCCAGGTCCTGCCCGCTGATGGCTGCCGAGCTCACTTCCCATGACCCCGAAGTGTTGATCCCGCTCATTTCCTTCACGTGCAGGCTGATGTTTAATGCGCTGGGTGAAACCGACTGCCCGTTGGTGTGCATCCCCAGGTACAGTGTCCCGCCCCGCACCTCGGAAGTGACGTATTGCATCATGTTGTCGTCGGTCTGGATGGTGACCGATTTGCTCCCGTCCTGGATGATCTCCAGCGTTCCCCCGCCGCTGACCACCACCTTATCGTACCCGCTCACGGCGCGTGTCTCGCTGATCAAATTACGTGACCCGAAAACAGGCATCATTCCGCAGGCGCTCGCCAGCAGCATGACGATGGTCAATCCGATTGTGGCTTTCAAAAGTTTCGTGTTCATGGTGTTCTCCTTCTTTTCCGATTGGTTGATTTACTGTATTGATGTACGCCGGATGATACCGGAAGTGTCGCTTTTCAACCTATCATTCCCCTATTCATTACCTGAAACAGTGTTATGCGTTGGCATACAACCAACCAGCCTTGTAGTGACGTCTTCAATCGCTTCTAGCCCGCCTTCCCCTCATAGAGTTGCGCGAAAAAGAGGGTGTGGGTGCGCAGCACACATACCTCTTTATTTCACCTCTTTTCCTCTTCCCGATCCGAGGTGGCTGCCAGTTGCCATTGGACGAATCGAGCTCATGAGAGACTTATACCTTCCTCGTTTACAAATGTCTCATTACTTCTCGCCTTATCCTCCTCTCCAAGTTGTGCGAAAAAGAGGGTGTGGGCGCACAGCGCCCACACCCTCTTCGCTTGTCCCGACCGAGGCGGCTACCAGCCGCCATCGGCTGTATCGGGCTCATGAGAGCCCGATACCTTCCCCGCTTTGGCCTGGGGGTAGGGGGGATGGGACTAAACCCAAATCGTTAAGCAAATAGGGCGTGCTATAATGAAACCAGCCCCACGCCTATTTATCGGTCTGACCATGTCCTTCGCCCACCTCCACGTTCACACCGAATACTCCCTGCTAGACGGCTTCAGCAACATCCGCAAGCTGGTCAAGCGTGCCAAAGAGATGGGCATGCCCGCCCTCGCCATCACCGACCACGGTACCATGTTCGGTGTCATCGAGTTTTACCACGCCGCGAAGGAAGCCGGCATCAAGCCCGTCATCGGGCTGGAAGCGTACATGGCCGCCCGCACCATGCAGGAGCACGACCCGAAGGAGGATCGCAAATCCTCCCACCTTCTGCTCCTCGCCGAGAACGAGACCGGCTACAAGAACCTGCTCCAGATCGCTTCGGCCTCCCAACTGGAAGGCTTCTACTACTACCCCCGCATCGACAAGGAATTCCTTTCCAAACACGCCCAGGGTCTCATCTGCACCTCCGGCTGCCTGTCCGCCGAGATACCCCGCCTGATCAAGCAGGACCAGCTCGACCTCGCCCGCCGCAGCCTCGATTGGTACTACCAGGTCTTCGGCAAGGATAATTTCTTCCTGGAACTCCAGCAGCATGACGTCCCCGAGTTGGAGAAGATCAACCGCACCCTGCTCGAGCTTGGTCCGCATTACAACGCCCGTTTCGTCGCCACCAACGACTCCCATTACATCGATCCCGAGGACGCCAGGTACCAGGATATCCTGCTTGCCATCCAGACCGGTACCCTGCTCTCCGACCCCGACCGGATGCGCATGACCGACGGTTCCTATTACCTGCGCTCACCCGAGGAAATGGATCGTCTGTTCGCCGAGGTGCCCGAGTCCATCTCGAACAGCCTGCTGATCGCCGAGCGCTGCAACATCAACCTGGATGTGAAGGACTACCGCCTGCCCCGGTTCGAGGTCCCCGGCGGGCAGACCGCCGAGACCTATCTCCGCTCCCTGTGCGAAGAAGGGTTGAAGCGCCGCTTCGGCGAGCGCGCCGAGAGCGAACAGGTGCGCACCCGCCTCGATTACGAGCTGGGTATCATCACTAAAATGGGCTTCGATGCCTACTTCCTGATCGTCTGGGACCTTTGCAGCTACGCCAGGCGCCAGGGCATCTGGTACAACGCCCGCGGCTCCGCCAACGGGTCCATTGTGGCGTATTCTCTGGATATCACCGTGGTGGACCCGCTGCAGCAGGAACTGCTCTTCGAACGCTTCCTGAACCCCGGCCGCATCTCGATGCCCGATATCGACCTGGACTTCCGCGACGACCGGCGCGCCGAAGTGCTCGATTACACGGTCAATAAATACGGGCAGGACAAGGTGGCCCAGATCATCACCTTCGGCACCCTGGGTGCCCGCGCCGCCCTGCGGGACGTGGGGCGCGTGATGGACATTCCCCTCCCCGAGGTGGATCGGGTCGCCAAGATCATCCCGAACATTCCCTCCAAGGCCCTCCCGCTGCGTGACATCATCGCCGAAGATTTCAAGGGGCTTCCCGAGTTGAAGGATGCCTACCAGTCCGCCGACCACATCCGCGAGCTGATCGATACCGCCGCCCGCATGGAAGGGGTGGTCCGCAATGCCGGGACCCACGCCGCTGGTGTGGTCATTTCAGATAAACCGCTTTCCGAGTATCTGCCCTTGCACCGCCCAACCAACAACTCCGAGGAAACCCCCATCAAGACCGTTACCCAGTTCGAAATGGGCATCCTCGAGAAACTCAAAATGCTCAAGGTGGACTTCCTCGGTCTTGCCACGCTCACCATCATGGCGCGTGCCTGCCAGTCCATCGAAGCTCGCCACGGTATCCACTATCACGCTCGACAACATCCCCACCGACGACCCTGAGACCTTCAAGTTCCTCGGTGAAGGCAATACCCTGGGTGTCTTCCAGTTGGAAGGTTCGGGGATGACCAAGTGGCTGGTGCAGATGAAACCCACCTGCCTCGACCACATTGTCGCCATGGTGGCGCTCTACCGTCCCGGACCGATGGACTTCATCCCCGATTACATCAGCCGCATGCACGGTGAATCGGAGATCGAGTATCGCCATCCCTCCCTTGAGCCGATTTTCGGCGAGACCTATGGCATCCCCCTCTACCAGGAGCAGTTGATGCGGGCTGCCATCGAGCTGGCCGGGTTCACCCCCTCCGAATCGGACGAGTTGCGTGCCGCCATTTCCAAGAAAAAAACCAAGGAGATCGAGAAGCAGCGCCTTAAGTTCGTGGAGGGAGCCGCAAAACAGGGGATGGAACGTGCCACCGCCGAAGCCATCTATCATGATTGGGATGAGTTTGCCCGCTACGGCTTCAACAAATCCCATGCCGCCGATTATGGTTTGCTCGCTGTCCAGACCGGTTTCCTGAAACTGCATTACCCCGTGGAATATATGACCGCCCTGCTTTCGGTCACCAAGCACGAGACGGAAAAAATGGCGCTCTATGTCAACGATACCCGCAACATGGGCGTGACCGTGCTCTCGCCGGATATCAACGCCAGCACCTGGGATTTCTCCATCGAAGAACTGGATCCTTCGGCTGCCGATCCGGGACAGGCCGGGAAATTTGGCATCCGCTTCGGCCTGGGCGCCATCAAGAACGTGGGGCAGGGTGCGGTGGAACTGCCCGTCCAGGCTCGCCTGAAAGGCGGACCCTTCAAGGACCTGAACGACCTGGCTGCCCGCGTTGACCTGCGCGCCGTGGGCAAGCGCGCCCTAGAAAGCCTGATCAAGGTGGGCGCCCTCGACAAGTTCGGTCCCCGCGCCGCCATGCTCGAATCCCTCGACCGGGTTGTGGCGGTCAGTTCCTCCCATTTCCGCGCCGCCGAAGCCGGGCAGTTGTCGCTCTTTCGGCACCGCCACCGGCGTCACCGAGAATATCACCCTGCCGCTTGTCCCGGATGCCGACCGCCGCGAGACCCTTGCCTGGGAACGCGAGCTGATCGGCATGTACATGTCCGAGCACCCGCTTACGCCTTACCTGAATGAAATCCGCAGCCTGGTCACCCATTTTTCCAGCAACCTGGGCGAGGCTGAACACGAGGAAAAGACCCGCGTTGCCGGGATGATTTCCGGCATCCGTCCCTACCAGACCAAGACCGGCAAGATGATGGCCTGGGTCACCCTTGAAGACCTTACCGGCGTGATCGAATTGGTGCTCTTCCCCCGTACCTGGGAGAAATACCAGTTTGCCCTGGAGGTGGGCGGCGTGATCATTGCGGAAGGCAAGGTCGATGCCCAGTCCAACCCCTCCAAAGTTTTGGTGGATAACATTCGCACCGAGATCAAGTTGACCACACCCGCCCAGATCCCGCTCCAGCCCCAGTCCTGAGCTGTCCGGCACTGAGCGCAAGACACCACCTTCTCACACGCTTCGAAATGGAAACACTCCCTCGGCGCAACCAACCTCAGGAGTGGAAAATCCTCCCCCGCTCCCAGGTCTTCTCCCGCTTCCCGTCCCTTCGATCACGGATGAACCGCCCATGCCGGAAGACCCTCCCGATTGGGATGATTTTTCAACGGGCATCCCTGGTTCGGTCGCAGCGGTTGTCGTGCCCATGAATAACCGCCTCCGAGGCGGATAATTCGGAAGATGAAATTGCTGAACGCTGGCTCGATCGGAGGATTTTCCGGGGATGTTGTCGTCCTGCCGGAGCCCGTCCTTCCTCCCGCCGCGCTGCTCACCCCTAAGCTGCCCGCAGACACCCTGCCCCTCAATATCGAGGACGAGCACGCCCCGCAGATGGTGACCGTTATCCTGCGCCCTTCGGGCGACCCGAACCGGGATATCCGCCGCATCAGCCGCCTGCATGGCACCTTTATCTCGTACCCCGGCAGGGACCATTTTGCTTTCCAGATCTTCGAGGAAGGGCGCGGTCATTTGATCGAGTTCCCCAACGACACCACCCACCTGTGCGCTGAGCTTGCCGCCCTGCTCACCGACAGCGGTCGGTGAAGAGAACCTGCGCATCGAGCCGATTTTGTACCAATAAAAAAAGGACGGGCAGCCTGCCCGTCCCTCTATCCGTTTCGGATCGCGTTACACCTTTCGCAGTCTTCCTGCTGGCATAACAATGCCAGCGGATCTTTCTTAATTCGTGCCATCACAACCTTAAATAGCATTTTTAGAGGCACCGCCTGCACGGTTGCATCACCGATCTTAACCTTCCGGGTAAACTTTTCCAGGTCCGGTGCGATGGCCTGGAAGCCGGCGGAATCACCCGGGAAACCCGGGCATTCCACCACGCCCTTGGGTGTCAGCGCCCAGCGCAGGAACTGTCTTCGCCCTGCCAGTTTCTCCACATAATGGATGCTGGTGTTCACGGTGTGGTTCACTCCCATCAGCACCACCCACCCGTCCGCTTTTTCCATTTCACCGATGGGTGCCAGGTGGTTGTCCATCGTCTGCGCCGCCAGGATTGCTTCCGCATTGAATCCCGCAAAGGATTGGATCGGGTGGGTTGAGCGCTTGACGCGTGGGTGTTTCCGCAGCATCTCCGGGATGATACCCATCGAAGGGTCGGCGGGCATTCTCTGTGTGAAGAACTCGGCCACCTGGTTCTGTTCCTGGAATTCACCGTACTTGATGGCGTTGTTTTCGGGTCCGCTGCGTGGGATGATCATCGTCTTATAAGTAAACGTTGGCACGATCAGCGTGTTGAATACCGCCACCAGCGCGTTGACCACCGTCCAGGCGCCGCCTTCCACCTGACCGAACGATTTCAACGACGAGTGGACGATCACGGGCGCTCCTGCTAGCCGCAGGTCACGCAGTCCAAGCAACAGGTCTCTCAAGCGGACAGTCATCTTTAACCGCACAACTCCAGGATTTGTTTTGCCGTGTCGCCGGGTTCAACCGGCTGGAAATGATAAACGCGGATGCCGAACTCGGATAACTCGTAGGCTGCCAATGCGGACAGCGCAGCCAATGCGGCCTTGCTGGCAAAGTAGGCTGCCCTGCTCTCCGGACCCTTGGCCCGCTCGCCCACGTGGACGATCACTCCGCCGCCTTTTTCTTTCATGATCCGTCCCACCGACTGGGTCAGCAAAAAAGGTCCGCTCAGGTTTACATCCAGGGTGCGCTGCCAATCCCAGTCATCCATTTCGAGCACGGTTTTCTGCGGTTCCACCTCGGCGCAGTTTACCAGGATGTCGATCCGCCCGAAATCGTCCACCACCGAATTGAGCAGCGTCTGGATGGGCATTTTCTTGGCAATATCTTCCACGTATGCTTTGGCTTGCCCGCCTGAGGCTAAGGATTTGTGCCACCGTCTCATCCAGGTTGATCGGCGATACATCGTTTAGAGCCAGGCTGGCCCCTTGCAAAGCGAATTCTTCCGCCACGCGGCGACCGGTCCCTTTGCCTGCACCTGTGATCAGTACGATCTTCCCGGTGAAGTCGGTCATTCCTGCTCCAGCTAACCGGACCCTGTGCACACGATTACACTCCCATCGCTTGTCCGGGCATTTAGAGGCAGCCCCAGGTACGGTGATGGGTCAAGAGTATTATTGATATCCAGTTCGTTAAGGAAGCCGCCTTTCCCGTTATCCAGCACGATGGAAAAGTGCAGGTGAACCCCCGTCGGGCTGTTTGGATCGCCGGTAAAGTTACCCTGGTATCCAAGCACAGTGCCTGCATCGATGTATCTTTCCGAGGTGCCCGCTGGAAAATCGGATGATATGAAAGAAGAACCGTTCTGATCGGCCATATGGGTATAGTATAGCCAGATTTGACGTCCGGGTTCAAGTGGATCTGACGGAACCCGCACGATAACAGCCGATTTCCACGTCGGCAAACGGGTCAGGTATCCGGGGTAAGCTGCCACCACTGGCGTGCGGCCTGCATCCGTCCCACCGAAGATGTCTATCCCCTGGTGGCGTTTACCGGCCTGGAACGAATCACCCCACAGGTAGCCTGCCAGTCCGTTGGTGGGCATGATGAAAGGAGCTGTTGGGCTGCAGCGGATCCCCGCTGAAATCGCCCAATCCGGGTGAGCTGAGGAGTTGCGCAGCCATTCGGATACACGCGAGGTCCTTCCGAAGGTTCGTCCCATGCTCATGTAGAGGTAAATCCCCACCCCGGCCAGGATGCCAACCACCACGAATACCAGCAGCCAGCGTTTATCCATGAGATGATTATACCCGCGCCTCATTAAATCCGAACAAATCCGCACGCCTGGGAAACGCATGACCTATATCCTACTTGAAATTGCGAGAATTTTTTGTATACTGTTTTAGTCCCTAATCATTTTCAATCAAAATTTGCTTGTCAGGAAGTCATTTATTATCTCGATTTCCTTTATGGAGGAGGTACGTTCGAATATCCCAATACCTGTGATCGCTTTACCAGCCTAGAAAACATAAATTTCCGTGTAATCCCAAATTTAGCTCAAAATGGATAAAAGGAGATTGAAATGAAGAAAATTGCAGTTTCCGTTTTGCTTACGGCTGTTCTTCTGTTGAGTTCCGTGCAAATCGCCAGTGCCATCACCGACGGGCATCTGGATGGAGATGGTCATCCATTATGTTGGGCTAATGGTTGCCAAGGATGTGGATGGTAACCCGCTGTGGAGATGTAGTGGGACGTTATTCTCTTCAACTGTTTTTCTGACGGCGGGTCACTGCACTGAGTCACCAGCGGTAAGCGCAACCATATGGTTCGAAGCTGATGTTCAAGCGCTGGGATATGACCTGGCAGATCCTAACATGTACCCCAATGGCGGTCCAACAACTGTGAGTGGAACTACTCATACTCACCCCCAGTTTAATTTCCCAATGTATGATGTGGGTGTGGTTGTTTTGGATACCCCGAGTAATCCATGAGCACCTATGGGACTCTTCCCGAGTGTAAATCAGCTTGATGCACTGAAGACAAAACGCGGCCTGAAGGATGTCACCTTTACTGCTGTCGGCTATGGCCTCCAGAGGAGCTTCCCGGATGCGGCGCCTGGAAGGATCAGAGTCTCAGAATTCGCATGGTCGCCACCCCGAAACTCCTGCAGATCAATGTTCCCGGCTTCACGGGTGATTACTCTCTACTGTTGTCTAACAATGCCAAAACAGGCGGCACGTGTTTTGGAGATTCCGGCGGTCCCAACTTCCTTGGCAGCAGCAATGTTGTTGCTGGAGTGACCTCATTCGGTATCAATAGTAATTGCGCTGGAACCGGTGGTGTATTCCGGATGGACAGGCAGGATGTCCTTGATTTCGTAAATTCAATTCCTTACACATAATAAATATAACAAATTCAGTAACCTGCCGCAAGAGAGGTTCTTGCGGCAGGTTTTTATATTAATAAATATCCGGCTGATCTCTAATGCAATTACAACCCCCATCTTCTGCATTTCTTACACTTTCTGGATAAGATTGGGTCATTCTAATTGATCATCAATTTCCGAAAGGAGTTCGAAATGTCTTACTTTGTTGCACCTTACCCGTATCAGATGGCCCGCCGCTGGGCACGCATGGCTGGTTTTGAAGAACCCTCTCATGATTTCACCCTGGGTGTGGATGTTCGTGACGAAGACGACTCTTATGTCATCAGCGCCCTGGTCCCCGGCTTGAAAGCCGAAGACCTGCATATCCAGATCCTCGAGGATGTGGTCACCGTGGAAGGGGAGTTCAAAGCTGATGAGAATGAATACCTCATGCGGGAACTACCTCATGGTTCCTTCAACCGGACTTTGCGCCTGCCTGCCACTTTGGATGCAGATAAAGCCGATGCCAAAATTACCGATGGCGTGTTGACCCTGCGCATACCCAAGGCTGAATCAGCCCGTCCAAAAACCGTAAAAATTGCCGTCAAGTAAACTGCAAACTGCTAAAGTTCATCTCCTCCTTATATCAGGACGCCCGTCACGGGTGTCCTGATGATTTTATCACAGGAACCAAATTACAGCGTGTTCGCCAAGTTTATTAAGCTCGTCTGTGATACCTGCTTCTCAACCAAACGCTCTGTATACCAAAGAAGGGAGTATTAATTGAACCTGTCCATCTGTGCTGCGAGGGAAGTGGTTTTCAGGTAAAATACCTGCATTCTTCGCCTGGAGTCTTTCCCCTGCGCCTAAAATTGGTCATCCTCCTTTTTCTATTGATCCTGCTCGCTTCCTGCGCACTTCCTGGAAGCTCTGCGCCGCGTCACTGAAGTCCCCACCGCGACTGCCAATCCCACTGCTTCCCCCTCTCCAACCTCCACTCCGCTGGTCATCCTGGTGGTACCCGCAGATATGCCGCAGGCCCAATCTGACCAGTACCAGACCCTGGTTTACAACCTTGCCCAGGCAAACGGGATGCGTTTCCAGGTCAGGAATGTATTGTCACCAGCAGACCTGAACTCAGAAGGGTCTGCGCTGAAAGTCGTTGTTGCCCTGCCCCCCGACCCGGGTCTGGCAGCCCTGACCGCAGCCGCGCCGGACGTAGAATTCCTGGCGATTGGGATACCAGACCTGGCATCAGCACCCAACCTGTCCAGCATCGGTGGCGCAGGCCTCCCGGTGGACCAACAGGCTTTCCTGGCAGGTTATATCGCCGGGATGGTCGCTCCTGAGTGGCGGGTCGGCATCCTTTCGCAAAAAGATACCCCGGGAGGGGATGCAGCGGTGCTTGCATTTTCCAACGGGTATCACTTCTATTGCGGCGATTGTTTCAACCCAAATTTCACCATGGGGTTCCACCATGGCGAATACCCGATCATCGTCCGCATCCCCACCGACGCACCTGCCAGCGACTATACAGGATATGCAAACCTGTTGATCCAAAATTCCGTGAGGGTCGCATATCTCTATCCTGATATTGCCACACCTGACATCATTTCTTATATGGCACAAAATGGGGTGAACCTTATCAGCCAGACTTTACCCCGAGAAGACATTCGCCCCAATTGGGTGGCAAGTATCCAGCCCGACCTGACTTCTTCCCTCCAGAATATTTTCGCGACCCTGGTGGCCGGCAAAGGCGGCCAGGTTGTTCCCACGATATTGTCTCTGTCCGATGTCAATCCTGACCTGCTGAGCGATGCCAAATTACGCCTCGTTCAGGATATCCTGACCGGGCTCCAAAATGGGACCATCGGTACCGGTGTGAATCCTTAAGATTATTCCCAAAGCATTATAATAAGATCATGCTGCTTACTATTGATCTCGGCAATACGAATCTGACCATCGGCCTATACCAGGGTGAGACCCTGGTGCACCACTGGCGTCTGGCAACCGATCAAAATCGCATGCCTGATGAATACGGTCTGCAGTTGCTCGGTCTCCTGACGAACGCCGGTCGCACCCTGGAAGATCTGACCGGCATATGCCTAGCTTCGGTGGTTCCACAATTGACCGGAAGGGTCGTCCAAGCGTGCCGTGAATACCTGAAACAGGAACCGCTCGTCGTGGATACGGGAGTTAAGACCGGCATCCGCATCCGTTATGAAGACCCAAAGGCGGTTGGTGCGGACCGGGTGGCGGATGCAGTGGCAGTAATGCACCTGTATGGCGGACCTGCCTGCATTATTGACTTTGGCACTGCTACAACATTCAATGCACTCACAAAAGAAGGCGATTATCTTGGCGGGGCAATTACCGCCGGAATAAACCTGGCTGCTGAAGCACTCTTCACCCATGCAGCCAAATTGCCGCGGATAGACCTACAAAAACCGCCCTCCATCATTGGCCGAAATACCACCCATGCCATGCAATCCGGCTTGATCTTTGGCTACGTAGCCCTGACCGAGGGCATGGTGGAACGTTTTCGACAGGAACTTGGACCTCAAATGAAGATCATTGCCACTGGCGGGTTGGCTGAGCTCATCGCAAAAGAAACACCGGTCATCCAGATCCACGCCCCCTGGCTTACCCTCGACGGGCTGCGCTTTATCTGGGAACTTAACCGCCCTTGACATCCGTTTGTTTTTGCGGATAATAAAGCGCAACAGGCGAGCCTATACAATAATAATGCATTGATAGAGGAAAGTAAGTCTGCGAAAACCAACAGGGAGATGCCGGCAGCGACTGAGACCCGCATCTGGTGGAACCGGACCGAAGTTCCCTCGTGAGCTGCTCAGGGGAAAGCCCTTTGAGGGCCTGTAGTCTGAGCCGCCTTCCCAGCGTTAGCGGGTGGCTGATGAAGGTCAGCGAAAAGTGAGCCAACCTTTTTATGAGTTCCGGATGGCTAATTTGGGTGGTACCACGGGAAGAGCCTCCCGTCCCAGAGTGGACGGGATTTTTGTTTATCGGAGGGCTGAATGCTCGAAAAATTGAATGAAATCGAACGGAAAGGATTGGAAGCCCTGCAATCAGTCAAGGACGAGGCAGGACTGGAGGCCTGGCGTGTGGAACACCTGGGACGCAGTTCAGGTTTGACACTGCTTTTTAATGAATTTGGGAACCTTTCCAAGGAAGAGAGACCGAAGGTCGGACAACGCGCCAACGAAGTGAAGAAATCTCTTGAAGCTGCCTTCCATGCGAGAACAGAAGAGATTCGACAAGCAGCGTTAATCCGATCAATTGAAGTTGAACGACTGGACGTAACTTTACCCGGCAGGCGTATCCCTTTGGGCCGCCTTCATCCAGATACAAGAATTTTGAGGGAACTTTACCGGATTTTTGGCGACATGGGTTTCCAGGTTTATCGCTCGCGGGAAGTGGAAAGTGACGAATATAATTTCCAGTTGCTAAATTTCCCGATCGGGCACCCCGCGCGGGATATGCAGGATACCTATTTTATTGAGAGCGGTCAGCCGGGTGGGGACCCACTAGTATTAAGGACGCATACCTCTCCCGGGCAAATCCGAGCCATGAGAGAGTATTCGGCGCGAAACCCTAAATATCCACCACCGGTACGAATAATCCTGCCGGGAATGGTCTATCGGTATGAGCAGGTGGATGCCCGGCACGAAACTCAATTCGACCAGATCGAAGGTCTGGCGGTAGGACGAGGAATCACATTTTGTGATTTAAAGGGAACCCTGGCTGACCTTGCCCGGCGGCTGTTTGGGCAAAATGTCCGCACCCGGTTTCGGGCTTCGTACTTCCCATTCACAGAGCCGAGTGCAGAGTTCGACATTGAATGCTTCCTGTGCGGGGGCAAAGGATGTAACGTTTGCGGGGGAGGTTGGTTGGAAATTGGGGGCTGCGGTATGGTTCATCCGATTGTTCTCGAAAATGGAGGTTATGACCCGGAAATTTATACCGGTTTTGCATTCGGGCTCGGACCCCAGCGGATTGCCATGCTGCGATATGGCATCAATGACATCCGCTATTTCTGGGAAAATGATCTGCGCTTCCTTGAGCAGTTCTAGGAGCATAAAATGAAGGCACCTTTATCCTGGATAAAAGAGTTTGTCGATATTGATATTTCCATTGCCGATCTTGCCCATCTCCTGACCATGGCAGGATTGGAAGTGGAAGAAATCCAAATCATAGGCCTTCCCATGCCTGCTACTGGAAGCGTGGATGCGCACCTCTCCGGATTGGAATGGGACCGCGAAAAAATTGTGGTCGCTTCCATTTTGGAGGTCATGCCCCATCCCAACGCAGACAGGTTGGTGTTGTGTAAACTTTTTGACGGCAAGCAGGAACATATAGTCCTTACCGGGGCGCCGAACCTGTTCGAGTATAAAGGCATTGGTCCGCTCCCCAAAACAATCAAAGTCGCGTATGCCAAGGAAGGTGCCCAAATTTATGATGGTCATCAGGAAGGCCTGGTGGTGACCAAACTCAAACGAGCCACCATCCGGGGCGTTGAGTCATATTCCATGGTATGTTCTGAGAAGGAATTAGGCATTTCCGATGAACATGAAGGAATCCTGGTTCTTGATGATGACGCAGCAGCCGGAACTCCGCTGGCTGATTTCCTGGGCGATGCCGTCTTTGATGTGAAACTTCTCCCGAGTTTTGCAAGGTGTGCCAGCATCCAAGGCTTGGCTCGTGAAATTGCAGCCATTACGGGTAAATCTTTAAAAAATCCATTAGACGCCTCGAACGTACCATCAAATGGGACAGGGGATTTTGCAAAAATCGAGATCACAAACCCAACCCTGAATCCTCGGTTTGTGCTGGGGTTAATCACGGATATTGAAATCCACCCGAGCCCCGAAAAAGTCCAAAGGCGACTAAAGCTAGCCGGGATGCGCCCAATCAATAATATTGTGGATGCCACCAACTATGGAATGTTGGAAATTGGTGAACCTCTTCATGCGTTTGACTACGATGTTCTGGTCAAACGAGCAGGTGGCAAACCGGTCAAGATCATAACCCGAACAGCGAAACCGGGGGAATCACTGACCACGCTGGACGGAGTGGATCACAAACTGGACGAATCTGTGGTCCTGGTGTGCGATGAAGCCGGGGCTCTTTCAATTGCAGGCGTGATGGGTGGGTTGGAATCAGAAGTCAACGAAAAGACGAGAAATATATTGCTTGAAGGAGCAGCCTGGAATTTTATTAACATCCGAAAAACTGCCCGAACCTACAATTTTAACTCTGAAGCTTCTTATCGCTTTTCACGGGGTGTCCACCCGGCGATGGCCAAGCGCGGGGTAAGACGCGGACTGGAATTGATGAAAGAATGGGCAAATGGCAAGGTGGCACCCGGCCTGGTGGATGTATATCCGCTCCCCATCAAGGATCCAGTTATTGAAATCAATCCTTCTGATGTGAAACGCTGGTTGGGATTTGAGTTGTCGATAGCACAGATGAAGTCCTTCCTGGAACGGCTTGAGTTCACATGTACCCTGAAAAATGAACAAACCCTGGTGGTCACCGTTCCTGATCATCGCATGGATATCGCCGAAGGTGTCACCGGGAAGGCGGATGTTATCGAAGAGATTGCCCGAGTTTACGGATATGATAACCTCCCCGAATCACGAATGGCGGATGAACTTCCCCCTCAATTGGGTAACCCCGTTCTAGATAAAGAAGAAAATGTCCGAGATCTGCTGGCGGGACAAGGTTTTCAGGAAATCATCAGCTACCGATTTACGGCACCTGCCGCGCGAAGCTCGGCTTCTCCCCCCTGATACACCACCTGACGATAAACCCTACATCCGGATAGTCAATCCAATTGCTCCCGATAAAGCTGTTCTGCGGCACAGCGTACTTGCCAGTGTGCTGGATGCAGCTGAACGCAATGCCAGATTGCGGGAACGGCTAGCGTTGTTCGAAATCGGTCCGGCATTCCTCGCCTCGGAGGGAGGGGATTTGCCTGATGAACCACAACATCTTGCAATCCTGCTTGCTGGAATGAGATCATTTCCAGGATGGCAGCCTGCGGATATTACTTTATTGGATTTTTACGATATCAAAGGTGTAATCACCACCCTGCTCGAAGGTCTGCGCATCCCTGAGGTCCATTTTGAGGAGATGCACCACCCCAGTTTCCATCCCGGGAAATGCGCAAGAGTGATATCAGCGGAAAATCAAATTGGTGTCCTGGGGGAATTGCATCCGCAAGTTCGCAGGCAGTATGACTGGCCTGCATCTTTCAGGGCAGAGATCATGGCAGCCGATATTAATCTGGAGGCTTTGCTAAGCCTTATCCCTGGGCGATACCAGACGGAACCCGTCCCAACGCTTCCGCCCGTGCTCGAGGACCTGGCCATCGTTGTGGACGAGATTATCCCAGCCGAACGCGTTGCTGAAATCATCCACCAGGCGGGAGGGAAAGTTGTGACCGATGTGCACTTGTTTGATGTTTACCGGGATGAGAAAATCGGATCAGGTAA
Organism: uncultured Chloroflexia bacterium; assembly: GCA_963741635.1. Lineage (GTDB taxonomy): Bacteria > Chloroflexota > Anaerolineae > Anaerolineales > Villigracilaceae > UBA877. Next base: position 316,825 of record CAVUIO010000011.1, on the reverse strand, counting down.
AAAAAGCCTGGCATATAACCTTACCTATCAAGCTGTAAACAAAACACTGTCGGACAAAGATGTGGCCGGGATGCGGTCCCGAATTGTTCGCCGTCTTGAGCAGGAGTTGGGTGCGGTTTTAAGGAGTTGAAAGCGAATATTTCTACAGGTGCTTGCATTATGCGCATGTCGCATGTATACTAAAAATAGAATAAATCACTTTAGGAGGATGACTTATGGAAGAGAAGAAACCCAATAGGACTGGCGCAATTATTGGAACCATTGCGGCGATCTTGCTTTGTGGCTGCCCTGGTCTGAGCTTATGCGTTCTAGGTGTATGGGGAGCCACCGGGTCACTACCCGATGTGTGGACCGGTTACGGCAATTTTCCGAGTTGGATTGGCTTTGCATTTTTATGCCTGGCAATAATTTTTATTGCCATTGCGATCGTTGTCCCAGTCTTGCTCCTTCGCAAAAAGAAAGCCGTCCCCGAGGCAGCCCCTGTGGACGTTCTTCCTCCCCAGGAACCCCTGCCCCCGGCTTCTTTAATTTTCCCTGCAATTAGAATGCGGCGTTCAAACAAGCGCCGCATTCTTTATAAAATTGACTTGTTCAAAAACCAAACCCGGAATTATTTATTCCTGGGGGGATGTAGTTCTAAACATGGGGAAAGTCAAAAGATTAATGCTGAACAGAATCTGAAATAGATATTTTCATGTTTTCCCACAAAGAGTTTCAGGGAGGTTAGTTTATCAAGCGCGCAATTATGTAACTATCAGTCTTAGTATTGCCAGCGTATCCTGCTTGCCACCCACACCATTTTCTCCTGCGGGACCGACACAAGAGGGACAACCATCTTCGCATTCGCACTCATCAACCAATTCCATTGCGCGTTTTAACAATTCAGAATGGATTTCAAATAACTTCTGACTGAAACCTATCCCTGCTGGAACCTGGTCGTATATAACCACGAATGGATTTCCAAAAACAGTTGAAGTCGAGTCTGTATATACGCCCAAATCGCCAGTATCACACATCAGGAACAATGGTGCCAATTGCCCCAATACAGAAGCCAGACCAGCCAATCCACTTTTCATGCGCAGGTTGGCTTCAGCTTTGTGGTGACATGCCTGACAGAGTGTGATAAGGTTGTCCATCCTGTTGGCGTCGCGGGCGGAATGGAATTGACGAAAGGGTATCTTGTGGTGTACATCATGCTGCCTGGTCACGCTCTCGATAACTCCACAGACCTGGCACCGATATCCATCCCGGAGTCGGACTGAGTCCCGCAGGTGATTCCATCCTGGACCGTAGTCGTTTGGATCATTCGTCCAATTGCCGGACTCCCGCAGTGCATCGATTGTCTGCTCTGATAATGTCAGCCAATACCCAGTGGTCTGGAGTTCAGAAGGAGGCAGGTCAAGCGGTTCCTCGCCCAGGTTTTCTCCTCCTAACCAAGCTCGTTTGCGGAAACCAGTTACCTGGGTGGTAACTTTAAGGTCCCCATAACCTTTTGTGCAAGCTTCTCCCACTCCAGAGGGACCTTGGCAAGGTACACTTTCAAGGGTTGTCATCAAATTCACCTCGGTCTTGCGAAGCGGCTCAGTGTAATAGTCAAGAGCTACAGGGATGAGCGAAGCGATGTTGCGTGAGAGGTTGAGATCCTGGACGAAATATTGCTGGCCTTCGTGGAGGTATATTGCCCGCGGATGGACCATCCATGCGGCAGACGACAAGTCCACTTCCCCGAGGATATGTGGTGCCGAACCATCATCGACATGCAGGACCACATTTTCGGGAGATGCAGACCGAAGCGAGACGGCAGCCGCCGGGTAGGCATCCGCCATCCAAAAATACTTGTCTTTCGATAGATGCAGCTCATGGCTGTCGACTAAAAAATTAAGAAATTCCTTTAATCTCTCGGAAGATAAATCTCCAAACCCTTCTCCAGGTTGGAACGGGAGTTCAAATGCGGTACAACGAAGGTGGTTTAGAAGTATAAGAAGGTGATCAGGATTGATAAGTGCCTGTTCGGGCGAGCGAGCGAATAAGTAATCTGGATGATGAGCCAGGAACTGGTCGAGAGGATTTCCAGTCGCAACAAAAATCGCAACTGCCGGGTCATTCCCGCGACCAGCCCGGCCCGCTTGCTGCCAGGTGGAGGCGATAGTACCAGGATATCCCACAAGCAGTGCAGCTTCGAGCCCACCAATGTCGATTCCAAGTTCCAGAGCATTGGTGGCAACCACCAAGCGGATCTTGCCATCACGCAGACCTTTTTCGATTTCCCGTCGCTGTGATGGGAGATATCCGGAACGGTAACCACGAATTAGCGATGACGGAGAAGGAGAGTTGGGACTCGAATTATCCTTATCCACCAAATCCCGTTTTCCCTGGAGATATGTGAGGAGAATTTCCACCGATCGTCTTGACCGGGCGAACACTACTGTCTGAACTTCCTGATCCAGTAAATCCTGTGCGAGACGGATACTTTCATGGGTAGAACTTTTACGGATTCCCAGGGCAGGGTCCACGATTGGCGGATTGAAAAAAAGAAAATGTCGCTCGCCGCGAGGTGAACCATCACTCTCCACGAGAGTGACAGGTGATTCAATGAGGTGACTGGCCAGGTCTTGCGGATTTCCAATGGTGGCGGAAGTAAGAATAAATTGTGGGCTGGACCCGTAATATTCAGCAACTCTTTTAAGTCTGCGAATCACATTTGCCACATGGGAACCAAAAACCCCCCGATAAATATGCATTTCATCAACGATCACAAAGCGCAGGTTTCGGAAGAAGACTCCCCAGTTTGTATGGTGCGGGAGAATTCCAGTATGGAGCATATCAGGATTGGTAAAAATAATATTGGCGTTTTTGCGTATAGCGGACCGTTGGGAAGCCGGTGTGTCGCCATCATAGATGGCTGGTCTAAGATCTTCGATTGATGCTTGATATGAATTTAAGCCAGTGAGCTGGTCCTGGGCAAGTGCTTTCGCAGGGAAAAGATAAAGGGCCCGTGTTTCTGGATTTTGGAGAAGCGAGGCCAGGATTGGCAAATTATAGGCAAGAGTTTTACCGCTGGCAGTACCGGTAGCCAGAACTATGTTTTCGCCTCGGTGAACCGATTCCCAGGCTTGCAGCTGGTGGCTGTAAAGCCAGGATATTCCATGTGAATGAAGGGCATTCGTAAGATCGGGTGGAAGGTCCGTCGGAAAATCCTTCAGATCAGCTGGACGAGAAGGGGTCGTGCGCCATACGGGGAGATTGGGTGCAGTTTCGAGATCTTTACGCCATTTGAAAAGTAATTTTTGAAGGGACATAGATGATGAGATTATACCCGGGGATAAGAATGACAGAAAATTGATGGGTTGGGGAAATGCGATTAATATGAAACCCCTTCGAAATAATGATTGGTGGATCAGATAAAACTTAAAATATTCAGCCGGGATTCCAAAAGAATACTTCACTTATTTAATAAAACCTTGCAAGAGACAACCGAGTTCTGAATTTTTCAACTTGAAGGTTTCCAACCTAAATTTCAGTCTTCAACCTGGGCTTGACTAGTCCTTTCCACCCTCGCTTGTTTTGGCGGGACAAAAAGACTACGCTGCGATGAAAAAATCGGTGCGTGATTTGGTAGCGATCCTACCAAATGCCAAAGGTGGACTCATAAATCTGGGTAGAAAATCATCCATGGCAAAAGAACAAAATTGGGCACTGACTTCACCGAAATTGTTCGCTGAGACAATCAAATCGTGGATCGAAAACAAACCACTTCCGGAGGAGATCGAAAGAATTGAGAGATAAATTGCCAGTTGGTTGTGTAATCGAGGAATAGTTTTTTAATTATTCTGCCATGCAGTTAACTACGTATAGAATTCAAGGCCGTGTTTGGCGACAGGTATCCGGGAGGTGAAGCTTGAGGTGTGTATTCCACCTTTGAATAAGAGGATAAGGCTGGACATGGAAGTGTAAATTAGAAATTTACTTTTGACAATTTGGGCAGAAAAAGCATGACCCCCCTAAAAACTGCATTTTCTCAATCAATTGCCCGCATCTGGGGCAGGGTCGACCTGCCGCGTGGCTGTCCATCAGGCGGACATATCCACCCGGATGGCCAAACAGGTCCATTTCGTCATTACGGCCACCTTGCTTGATTATTTCCCTGGTCGTGTCCACAATGGACGAAAAAAGTGATCGACATTGGGCAGTGGTTAATTCTGTCATACAGCGGCGGGGATGAAGACGAGCGTTGAACATGATGTCCTGGGCAATCGCATTTCCCAACCCAGGGATAAGTTGATCCTGGGTTAATGAGCTTTTGACACTGCGTTTCTCTCCCGATCGTAGTCTTTCGATAAGAGAAGAGAAATAAGCAGATGAAAATTCAGGGTCAACCGGGGTGGCAAGCATGCCCTTGAGATACTTGCGCTCCAGTTCCTGCCCCTCATCATAAAGTTCCATAGCGCCCCACATAGTAGTCGTTATCGTTAGTGCCGAGCCATCATTAAAAGCCAGTAACAGGTGATATTTAAGCGGCAGGGGCAAACCCGGTTCATGGAACAGCAGCTTCCCCCCACATTCTCCCAGAAGTAACCGGAAACCAGGCTCAAGGTCAATGGATAGCCATCGCCCATGCACCCGGGCCATGCCAATCTTTTTTCCCAGTGTTAGGTTTTCGAATTCTTCCTGTGAACGGTTATACCAAACAAATTTATGTCGAGTATTCCCCAGAGTCCCTCGTTGGACGACTTTTCCAACCAGGGTGTCGTTCATCTGGAGGGCTAAGACGGTATATTCAGGCAATTCAAACATGGGCCGCATCCCAATGAATGTGAGCACATAATCTTTTTATTCTGTTTTATCAATCTTAGGCGGTGGTGTACTTGATTTTCCCTGAATTAATCGAAAGGCCACAGCTCCTATCGCAAGAGGGAACCAGAAGGTTAATGCCCGGTAGGCCATGGTAATAAGGACAGCAGCATCAATCTTAACACGCAGGGTATTCAGCGCTACCGTCAGCGCCCCTTCAACAACACCCAACCCTGCGGGTGTGGGTGAAACAATCAAGAAAAGGTAACCAATACTAAATCCTCCCACAAGCGTTCCAAAGGTAAACGGCGTACCGAAAGCTAAAAAAGAAGATGCCAACACGCAGATAAGCAATGCCTTGCTGTTCAGAGCAAAGAGAAAAGGCCAGATCAAATTTTTCTTGTTACCCTGGAGAGCGGCAAGACCTTCGGACATTTCGGTTGCGAATTCGTACGGGCGGGTTTCACTTAAATAATCACGGTGGATTATCGGACGTAAAATCTGATTAATGCGCTTAGCCATCCAAACCAGGGCATTACCCAAAGCAGATGCCGACCTGTAACCCAATAATATCAGGATGGCGAACGCAATCGCCAACCCTAGGAGTATCAAGGAAGCGGTAATTTCTCCGGCGTTAAGGTTATTTCTCCGGATAAGTACCACCCAACCCAATGCGAGAACGATCAGGAATGCCACATAATCGAAGAGAACAAACAAAGCGCCAACCACCGTAACCCGTCCCGAAGATAAGTTGCGTCGTTTGGCATCATCCATAAAGACTGCCATTCCCCCAATACCTGCAGTGGGTGTCACCACATTTACAAAGGTTGCAGCAGTAGAGACCATTAGAAGACGTTTTTTATCTTCCTTCAAGCCAACCAATTGGTAAAGGACGCTGTAATCAATCGCGACATTATAAATCCAGAGACATTCAAAGATAAAAGCCACCGCCAGGAAGCGCCAGTTGCTATGATGGAGTGTGTCAGTTATATTTTTTATTTCTGTCAGGCTAAAAAGAATAAGCGCAACCCCCAACAGTAGGATGATTATGATAACGATTTTCCGCATTTCAGAATTATACCGGGTTTTTTTTCAAGAAAATCCTCCTGCAAATATGTCAATTGCAGGAGGATAATTTTGGTATTCCATGATGCTTTCATTTATGATCGCCTGCGACCGAGGCCTCCAACCAGGGATACATAGTACAGCAATTGCAGAACTGCAGTCACAAGCGCAGCCACATACGTTAATGCAGCAGCATTTAATACTGTGGCGACGCCCTGCTGTTCATCTGAACCGGAGATGATGCCAGTCTCGCTCAGAAGGCGACGTGCGCGGGCTGAGGCATTTAGTTCCACAGGTAAAGTGGCGAGAGCAAAAACTGCACCTCCAGCAAAAATGACGACACCAACCCAGGCGATGTTAATACCCATTGCCATACCAGCATAGCTTAAAAATCAGCCCAACCATTACCAGGATCCAACCCAAATAGGAGCCAATGCTAACCATCGGAACCAATGCTGCCCGAAACCGCAACGGAAAATATCCTTCTGCATCTTGTTGGGCATGACCAAGTTCGTGTGCGGCGACAGCCAAAGAGGCGACTGAGGCATTCTGTGATACGCTTTGGGACAAGTGTAAAATTTTAGTGCGTGGATCGTAATTATCGGTCAAATTCCCTTGAACATTCTCAACTTGTACGCCATATAAACCGCCGCGCGCGATAAGGCGCTGGGCAGCTTCGGCACCAGTAAGGTGGCTACGTGCCGGGATCCGACTCCATTTACTATAGGCAGATTTAACATACCAGGTGGTTAGGAGCATGAGCAGGAATGCGGGTGCCATAAAAAAAAGGTACTGGATATTGAAAAACATATTTTCTCTCCTCTCGTCCGACCAATATTGTTGAATTAAGGTATCACTGGCTGGACTGATATCAAATATTACGGCTGTAAATTATGGATGCAGCAGCAACTGGACAGCTGCATCTAGTTGCGGGTCAAGTCCGGCTGTGCTATCAGCCTGGGTTATTGGAACGACCAGATCGGGAGTCAGCCCAACCTTGTCAATAGCACGACCGCTGGGGGTAAGCCATTTGGCAATGGTGATTCGAGCCAAGCCTCCATCGGAAAGCGGGAAATATTCCTGCACCGACCCTTTTCCGTAAGTAAGTTCTCCCACCAATTTACCACGTCCATCATCCTGGATGGCTCCAGAAACAATCTCAGAAGCCGAAGCCGAATTGCCATTAACCAATACAACCAGGGGAATAGAAGTAGCTAGACCACCAGGGGTAGCATTGTAAGGGGTTATGGTTCCGTTGCTGTTCTTTTCGGAAACAATTACTCCATGGTCAATAAATTCTGATGCTATTGTAATGGCTCCATTTAGATAGCCACCGGGATTATTGCGAAGGTCCAAGATCAAACCGGCAGGGTTCTTTGCCATAAGCTGGCTTAATTGACTATGAAAGTCCGCAGCAGCAGTATCACCAAACTGGGTAATCTGGATATATGCAATGTTGTTGCCAAGCATTTTGCTGGTGACAAAGGGAACAACAATGTGTTCACGCGTGATGGTAAATTCAAGGGGTTTATCGACCCCAGCGCGTTGTACAGTAAGTTGAACGCTGGTACCAGCAGGACCCATTACCTTGGTTAACCGGACCATATCTGGATCCATCCCGGTGACATCCTGACCGTTTACTGCGATAATCTGATCACCCGGCTGCAAACCAGCCTTGGCGGCAGGATATCCCGGGATAGTATCAGTAATGGTCAGATAGGCGCCCCTGGTATCCACATAGGCGCCGATCCCATCAAAAGCACCCTGTAAGGAATTGTTCAAATCAATTGTTTCCAACGGAGTAGAGTACCCTGTATGAGGGTCTCCCAAGGCATTCATCATGCCGGTGATCGCTCCCTGGACGAGTTTGGTATTATCCACCGGTTGATCCACATAGTTCTGGTGAACAAGGTTCCAGGCTTGCCAGAATGGGGCAAACTGGGATTGTAAATCCGCAGGTGTTCCCCCCTGGTCAGACCCCGGGATGGATTGTGATAACCCGGAGAGACTTTTTAGGACAGGAACGAAATTCCCTACTACAAATCCGCTGCCGAAGACCCCGATTACCAGGATTACCACCACAACTGCGATTACTGCAGAGCGCATGGTCTTATTTTGCATATGATTCTCCCATGACGGTATTATTTTAATATTAACACGGCTGGATTAACATAAAATGAAGCACTCCATCCCAGATACGAAATATATTCGATATTATTCAGGTTCCCCTTTTTTTCAGCACATTTCCAGGGAATTTTATCAACCAGATGTAAGAACAGCGTTAGATTCGTCCGTCAAGCAACCCGGGTAAATCATTCCAATTTATCATTGCAGCATCTGCATCATCCATTGCGGATTCTTTTCCAACCAGGATCGTGAAAAAGCCCTGAAGTCGGGCAGCTTTGGTGAACGCGTGCCTGATCGTCCAGCAGGACACAGGCATCAGGGTCCGGGGGAACCAACAGCTTGCAGAGCCAATTCAAAGCTTTCAGGCATCGGCTTACAGTAGGGAGCAATTGTGTGTACGTCCAAAATCCCGTTAAAAACCCCCTGCAATTCGAGGACATTTAACACCCGGTTTGCATGGGCACTGTCTGCATTGGTAAAAATATATTTACGGGCTGGGAGTGCCTCGATTACTTTGCGCATTCCATTATCCGGGTGGATATATTTTTCCAAGGGAACGTCATGGACAAATGCCAAGTATTCTTCAACATCTACCTGATAGTGAGTTTGAAGACCACGGAGGGTTGTGCCGTACTCACGGAAAAATTTATCACGCAAAATTTCAATTTGGTCGGAAGGGAAACCCATCTTGTCACGCAGGTAGGAATTTATCCGTTTACGGATTTCCAACCATAATCCACTGGAAGTTGGATACAGGGTTTCATCTAAATCGAAGAATATGGTATTAAATCGCATGGAGATATTATACGGTAGAATAAAGCCATGACCATCCGTATATTACTTCCCGAAGTCGCGTCGCAAATCGCAGCCGGAGAGGTGGTGGAACGCCCTGCCTCGGTGGTTAAAGAATTGATGGAAAACGCATACGACGCAGCAGCAAAATCCCTATTAGTAAATATAACATCGGCGGGACGGACCCTCATTGAGGTTATCGATGACGGGACCGGTATTCCTGCCAAAGAGTTGAAACTAGCGGTTGAGCGTCATGCAACTTCCAAACTGGTTTCTGCAGATGATCTATTCTCCATTACCACGCTTGGTTTTCGAGGCGAAGCTCTAGCCTCGATCGGATCAGTCTCGCGAATGAGCATTACCTCCCGAACATCGGAAGAGTCTTCTGGAGTTCGTCTCCAGGTGGAAGGGGGGATCATTGGCAACCTTGATAAAGTGGGAGCGCCAGTAGGAACTGCAGTCAGGGTGGAAGATTTATTTTTCAATGTTCCCGCCAGGCTCAAGTTCTTAAAACAGGATGGAACCGAGCGTCGGGTTATTGACACCCTGGTGACACGTTATGCACTTGCTTACCCTCGAGTTCGAATCAAACTAGCGGAAGGGGGCACCGCCTCTTTACACACGAGTGGGGATGGAGATCGACGTGCAATCCTGGCTGCCCTGTACGGCGTGGATACAGCCAGGCAGATGCTGGATGTTATTGCCGAGGAAGATGGGTACAAGTTGTCCGGTTTCATCAGCCCCACCAGTCTGACACGCTCCAATCGTAAAGAGATTACATTCTTCGTTAATGGGCGCTGGGTCCAGGATAGTTCATTGAGTGCAGCATTACTCCAAGCTTATCACACGCTTCTAATGGTGGGACGTTATCCTTTGGCCGTTTTGTTCCTGGATGTTCTCCCTGAAGATGTGGATGTAAATGTCCACCCAGCCAAGGCAGAAGTTCGTTTCAGGATTCCGGATAAAGCATTCAGTTTTGTACTGCGTGCCGTACGGCGCGCCATCCTTGCTTTTATGCCTGTGCCACAGTTCGCACCACAAAATTTATGGGGGAGGACACAGTCCCGACAACCGGAAGTCGACGCCGTATGGGATTTCGCACACGATTTATCAAAATTAGACGTTCAAAAATTACAGTCGGAATTACACTCACCCGGTTTTCCAGTATTAGGAACCAACGAAAACCAGACAACACCTCAAGCAACTCAGATTTCGACTTCGATACCTAATATCCCTTTATTGCGATTGATCGGTCAGATAGGAGCAACTTACCTGGTGGCCGAAGGTCCAGATGGCCTATATTTGATCGACCAGCATGCAGCTCATGAACGGGTACTATTCGAGAAACTGATGGCTCAGCATGAGCAGAAGGCAATTCCGTCGCAGGTGCTCCTATCTCCCGTGGTGGTGCAACTGACTCCTGGCAATTCCAAACTAATAGACGATCAATTACCGGTACTGCAGCATTTTGGTTTTCAGGTTGAACCCTTTGGGCAAAATAGCTATCAGGTTCGGGCGATGCCGGCACTGTTTAAAAATTCCGACCCGGTAGCAACGCTCCGCGCCCTGGTAGAAGATTTCGAGGAAGACGAAGCCCCATTACAAAATGAACTCGAGGCGAAAATTGCGGGCCGTGTTTGCAAGCGGTTGGCAGTAAAGGCCGGGCAGGTACTTTCTCCTGATGAACAGCGAGCCTTATTGAATGATTTGGAGACTTGCAATTCGCCACGCACCTGCCCCCACGGGAGACCGACTATGATCCACTTATCAGTTGATATATTAGAGCGACAGTTTGGGAGGAAAGGCGCGGTCTAATAAAAATGCTTGGAGTTTAGAGACTTCCGAGTTAACTATTGACCTCTAGGCATGTGAATCGTAAACACCGTCCCTACCCCCAGCTTTGATTCGATTTCAATCCTGCCTCCATGCCCGGACACAATTTGCCTGCAAATGGATAATCCCAGCCCAGCACCAGTAACATTAGCTTCTGAAGCATGTACACGGTAGAATTTCTCAAAGAGATGCGGTAGAGATTTTTCGGGAATACCCATCCCGGAATCACGAATGGTAAGCGTCCAGTCCTGTTCACCCATTAATGCCGATATGGTTATTGATCCATTGGGATGATTATATTTAATTGCATTACTTAATAAGTTCAATACGACCTGTTTAAATTTATCACGGTCAGCTTCAACCTGAAAAAAATCATGGGGTAAGTTAATCTCGACGGTGATCGAGTTCTCGTCCGCCTGGGCTTGCATTGTCTGGCGACATTCATTCAAAAGGGACAACAAGTCGAATTTTGATAGGCGATACTGCACTCGCCCAGACTCCAGCCGTGCCAAATCCAAGAAAGAAGATGTCAGCGTGTTTAATCGGAGGGTTTCATCGTGGATGTTGCGGATCATCTGTTGACGCTGATCCTGCGACATCTCAGGCCGGAGTAACAGGAAGGTTGCGGTACCAATGGAAGCAAGGGGTGTACGTAATTCGTGGGCAAACTCGGCCACAAGGTCTGATTGCTGAAACAAGCGTGCATTTTCGATAGCTATTGCCGCTTGAGCCCCCAACACAATTAATAAATCAACATCCCCTTTATTGAATTTGTCGTCCCGTTTATTGATAACTTCCAGAACGCCGACAATTTTTTCCTTAGTAATGAGTGGCACTCCCAGCATTGATTCTGTTGGAAATCGAGTGGCCTCTTCAATTTTAGTAAAAAAACGGGAATCTTCGTGGGCGTTGGTAATCCGCACCGGTTCACGGTTGGTTACAATCCATCCAGCGATGCTGCCTTCAAGTGGAACAACCAAGCCGCGCATGGTTTGGAGATCGAGATTAGTAGTAACCTGGAAATTTAACTGTCTTTTTAAATCATCATATAAAAGGATAGAAGCTGCCTCTGCTTCGGTGATATCGGCCGCCGCCCTGACGATTCGATTTAGCAAAACATCCAAGTCGAGCGTCGACGCTAAATCCCGGGCGATTTCAATTAAGCGCCTGTAACGTTCGATCCTTCTATCGATGTCGCTCATTTATTCGTTTGTTTTTCAAGAACGAGGATCGAGTCGGCCAGTTTGGTGAATTGCTGCGTCATCAGGCTATCGGGGTTTGCCGCGAAAGCCGTTGTTTTCATTCGGGCTGCCGTGTAAATCAATTCTGGTGCGGGTGTGATGGCAATCAATGGGATTTGACCGAGGATTTCTTCCATCTGCATCATGGTGAGTTGGGTATCCGAGCGAATGCGGTTTACAACAACGGCATGTATGTTCTGCGGTCTCCCGGTCAGATCGGCCAGATCAGTAATGAGAGCCTTGGAGTAAATTACCGAATTCATCACCGGTTCCACGAGTACCAATAGAATATTGCACGCGGTAAACAATTTCTGCACAATCGGCCTCAACCCAGATCCCAAGTCCAGGACCAGGTAAGAGGACAGAGGAATCATACGGTTGACCAACGCTTCCATCCGCTCAGGGGCATTCGGTATCAGCCCATCCTTTGCCTGCACCGACCCAAAAAGAAGGCGAAGCCCACTTGGGAGAGTATAGAGCTTCTCCTGAATTTTTTGACTGGTAATATCAGGCAAGTCGAGTGATAGAAGTTCGGTAAGAGTATTGGGATTGGTTTCACCCAAATCTGGACCAAGAGTGCCCATTCCCGGGCGCAATTCTGCCATAATGACATCGGATTTGGATTCCAACCGCAAGGCATCTCCCAAATTGACGGCGACGGTAGTGACTCCCTGTCCACCACGTGGGGCAATAATCCCGATAATCCTGGAAGGTTTCTCAACCGGTATTTCCAAAGCGGAGATCTTTCCTTTACTGGATCGCGCCAACAAGGCTTTTATATGTGCCCTAAGTTCGGTCGGGTGGGTAGGCTTGGTCAGGTAATCATCGGCACCTGCTTCGAACCCAGTTACTTTGTCGTCAAGCTGTGTCTTGGCAGAAAACATTAGGATGGGGGTATCGGCAGTCACGGGATTTGCCCGCAGATGTTTGGCGACCTGGTAACCGTCCATCTCGGGGAGCATCACGTCCAATAAAATTAAAATCGGGATTTTCTGCTTCGGCTTGCGCAAGCCCCTGTTTACCATTAGCAGAGGCAATGATCATGTACCCCTGTTTCTGGAGCATCATTCCCACCAATTTCAGTGTATCGACATCATCGTCGATGATTAGAATTTTTTCGACCATGGGAAACCCTCTATATGTTTAAACAAAGTCTAGCATAAAGAGACAGGGGAGACAAGTGCGGCTCCGAGTATATCAATGTAATATATGTTACCAAATTTCGATTACTCGAAAACATCCATAAACCGATCAATCAATGAATGACCACATTAATTTTATGGAGAATATCGATAGAGGGCGTTCTCCAAAATGTATTCGTACACGGCAGGCGGCAGATAATAACGGAAAGGGCGATTGGTGGCAATTCGCTGTCGAATTTCATGCGCGGCGATATCAAGCAAAGGCGCCTTAATATATTTGACTTTGTCTGAAAGGCCAGGGATGATTTTTTCAAGGGAATCCAGATCAATCGCATCCCCCGGGCGATGCAACACGGCCAATGTTTTGACGGCTGACACGAAATCCAAAGGACCATGCCAGGTAGGCAGCTCACGCAAAGAGTCGCCTCCCATAATATAGACCAGGTCCGAATCGGGAAATTGGTCAGCGAAGATTTTTACCGTATCCAGGGCATAATGCGGGCCTGGTCGATCGATTTCCACGTTGGATAATTCGAAACGCGGGTTTTTCGCAATAGCCAATTTGACCATGGCCAGCCGGTGGTTAAGCGTAGTAACCGGCTGCCCCTGTTTATGAGGGGGGTCAGGAGTTAATACCCAAAAGAAGCGGTCAAGAATTAGTTGTGCGTCAGCTTCAGCGGAGATAATCAGGTGACCTATGTGGGGGGGATCAAAAGTACCCCCGAAAAGCCCAATCGCCGGTGACATGATAGAAGTATATCATTACGGATGTTGGAAAAAGGATATGTATTTGAGCCTCCCTATCGTAAGATTATTTCTTATCGCTAACTTCATCATATTTTCATAATCGATGGATATACTCTTGTTTAAATATCATTGTTTTTGAGAATTTCATGGTTGGATAGATATAAATGGTAATGTTGTACGGATTACTCCCGGCCAACATGCGTTTTATTCGACAGATACCATGCTGATTCCCGAAAAACCATACCAAAGGAGATCAAAGTATGAAAAAAGTGTGGAAATGGGTGATTGGGATTGCGATTGGGTTGGTTGTTCTTGCAGTCCTGGTCGGGGCGGGATTCCTGGTTTGGGGCAACATGCATGTATATCACGGTGTGGCTCAGCTTAACCGAGGTTTTGAACAACGAGGTCCGGGGATGATGCCATACGGCGGGTTTGGCTACCAACTGCGCGGGCCTAGCATGATGGGATACAGGATGTTCCCATTCGGTGGAATTCATTGGCGGGTTGATGATGCTTGGATTCATCGTTCTCGTTGTCCTTGGAATAGTATGGCTGGCGGGACGCACTCGTACATCAAATGTGGCTGCCTCCAACTCTGCCGTCCCGGCTGCAACTTCAGAACCGACCCTTGCTGGAGTGCTCACCCCTTGTAAAAAGTGCGGCAGACCACTCCAGGCGGATTGGAGCGTTTGCCCATATTGCGGCAAAAAAGTCTGATAAGTCGCTGATGAACTTAAATCAGAATATAACAGGAAACTGGCCTCCGAGGAATAACCCGGAGGCTTGTTTCCTTGTAGAGGGACCTTTTAATCCTGAATGACACCGTTGTCGTGTCAAACGTTGAAATGGAAAAGCAAGGAGAGGTCCAAAACATCTGAGAGAAAGGGGATGTAATATTGATATTATTTGTTAGCAACCTACATACAAGGATCTGAAAGTTATCCTGACTTGAATTGTGATAAACTCCCACAAGTTTAAGAAGCCAAACCCTTGAAGTAGTTGTATCCCGGATAAAATACTCTGATCCTCGTTCTTGGAAATAATCATATATCTCCGTGGTTCTTAGTGCGAAAAATTAAATGACCGATTATCACTCTGGTTTTATTGCCATCCTTGGAAAACCCAATGTGGGTAAGTCCACCCTGGTGAACAGCCTGCTGGGTCAGAAAATCGCAGCCGTCTCGCCGCGACCGCAAACCACACGGCGCCGCCAGCTTGGCATTCTAACCACATCGGCTGCCCAGCTTGTTTTTGTAGACACCCCCGGGATCCATTCCCCGCGCCACAAACTCGGTAAGTTTTTCAACCAGGAAGCCGAAGAAGCCCTGGAGGGAGTGGATATCATACTTTTCCTGGTGGATGCAAGCGACGAACCAGATGAAGACGACCGGCGGATCGCCAACCTGCTCCTGTCACTCCGCAACAAACCTGGCATGATGCTTGGTTTAAACAAGATCGACCTTCTTTCGGCAGAAATGGCATCCAGCAGGTTAGCCGAATACGAAGCCCTGATCCCGGGAATTCCGTCCATGACATTTTCGGCAACCAGCCGTGCGGGGCTGAAAGAATTGGTGACAAAACTGATCGCACGCCTGCCAGAGCGCCCAGCCGAGTATCCCGAAGAACAACTGACCGACCTGTACGAGCGTGAGATCGCGATAGAATTGATCAGGGAAGCGGCACTAATCTTTTTGCGTGACGAGGTCCCACATGCCCTGGCAGTCCGGCTGGATGAGTACACTGAACGCGGCGAAAAAGGCGCATTCATCGGAGCAACGCTTTTTGTCGAACGGGAATCGCAAAAAGGTATCATTATTGGGGAAGACGGGGCGATGCTAAAAAAGATCGGTTCGGCAGCACGCAAGGAAATCGAAGCGATGAGCGGACGCAAGGTCTTTCTCGAGCTGCGCGTCAAGCTCTCAAAAAACTGGCGGGACGACGAGGATGCCCTGCGCCGGTTTGGGTATAAAATCAAGAAATAGCCGGGAAATCCTTCCCCAATTGTGAATAAGGAAGCCATGCCATTGTCTTTGCTCCTGGTCATAGTGTTGGTTATTGCAGCGTTGGACTGGGCAGCGGTTGCCAAGAGCTGGAAGAAGATCGAATATTTCGCCAAACCTGCCACGATGGTGATGTTATTCGTTACCCTGGCAGTGGCAGGCGGTTTCGGAGCAATTGGGCTCATGTGCTTCGGGCTGGGGATCATATTTTCACTGGCGGGGGACATCTTTATCATGCTTTCCAACCGCTGGTTCATCGCCGGACTGGGGGCGTTCCTGCTGGCACACGTGTCATACATAATTGGGTTGAACTCACCGATCGGGGAGGCAAGCCCATTGTGGGCGATCATTATCGGCGTTATCCTGGCGTTGGCAACCGCCCGAATATTGCGACCCATCCTGAGCGGGTTGCGCGAAAAAGGGCAGGGGAAACTGGTTGCACCCGTGATGATATATGGAACGATCATAACCATCATGCTGCTTTCTGCCATACTGACCATTTACCGGACCGATTGGAACACCTCCGCCACGGGCCTGGTAAGCCTAGGCGCCATTCTTTTTTATTTTTCCGACATCATCCTGGCGTGGTACAAGTTCGTCAGACCCATCAAGAATGGAAGGCTAATGAACATGATCACGTATCACCTGGGGCAGATCGCACTGGTTGCCGGGGTAGTCATCCAATTTGGGCATGCTCTCAAGTAGCAGAACCCAAGAAACCCAGCCGCGGTTGACCCATAACCAACCTGTCCTGAAGTAATAGTGAGCCGATGAACCTACCGGCTCTTTTGATTTTAAAGATCCAATTCCTTCCCAGCTGGTAACTCTCGAAACCAGTTTTATTTTCACAAGACCTGGTTGTTCACTGTTTCTTAAAAGGCTGGAACCCTTCGCCAAGGGCTTCATGCGCCACACCGATAACCATAAACGCTTTGGGATCCTCTTCGTGAACGAGGGTCTTTAATTGCTGGACCTCGGAACGGGTGACCACACAATAGAGCACCGGCCGGGCGACACCCGTATAGGCTCCCGTTCCCTCCAGGATGGTTACACCGCGCTCCATCTCAGCCAGGATGCGGTCCGCCATCTCCCTGCACTTATCGGTGACGACCAGCGCGGTACGGACGGTGCCGCCACCCTCAAGAGTGCTGTCGACCACCAACCCGGAGACATAGAGAACGATAAGGGCATACAGGGCCTTCTGCCAGCCAAAGACGAAACCGGCAGCCAGGATGACAACCGCATCGGTAATCAGGTAACTTTGGGTCATCGGGATAGCCCGCCAACGATTCAGGATGCGGGCGAGAATGTCGGACCCCCCGCTGGTGCCCTGGGCGCGGTAGACCAAACCATAACCGATGCCACTGACGACCGCTCCATAAAGAGAATTCAAGACGAGGTCGTTCGTGATCCCATCCCTGGGGAAGAAAGGCAGCCACAAGACCGCCTCGGTAAAGAGGGAATATGCCAGAACTGCGACCAGGGTGCGCAGGGCGAAGCGGCGCCCACCCAGCAGACGCCAGCCGAGCAGGAAAAGGGGGATATTCCCGATGAAAACCATCAGACCAATCGACCAACCGGTGTAATGATGGATCAACTGCGAGATACCGCTGATGCCGCCGCTGGCGAGTTGGGCCGGGACCATGAAGAGGCGCAGCGCCACCGCTTGCAGGAGGGCGCCAGCGAGGATCAGGATGTAGTCACGGATGTCGGATCCATATTTCTTCATCATATGTTCCTCCCTTAATGATAGAGGAAAATCTTTCCGGTACTTTCCCAGGGGCTGACAATGAGGATTGCTACCGCTTAATTGGTCTCGTCCAGTTTTATCCCGGCCATCAACTTCTATGATGGCGATAACTGCAGAGTTATCCAGGTCACCCATGCCATTTTGGAGCATGGCAGCGTAGAGCTGGGCGTGGAGGGCAGCGGAGGGCAGGGGAATGCCATAGTCGTGGGCTGTCTCCAGGATGATATTCAGATCCTTGGACATCATGCGGGATTTGAAACCGGGATTGCGGTCGCCGGAAAACAGGCGCGGGGGTTTGACATCCAGTGTCCAGCACTGGGCGGCGCCACCCTTGATGGCGTCCACCACCTTGCGGGGATCAACACCGGCTTTCCGGGAGAAGATGAGCAGTTCGCCCATCGCAACCATTTGCGCGGCGACCATGATCTGGTTGGCGGCCTTGGCAACCTGCCCGGCCCCGGCGTCGCCTACGTGGGTAACAGTCTTGCCCATGGCGAGGAGAACCGGCATGACCTTTTCCAGCGCCTCAGCAGGACCGCCGACCATGATGGCGAGGGTGCCATTACGAGCGCCGACGTCACCGCCGGAGACGGGGGCGTCGAGGCTAAGCACGCCAAAAGGGGAGAGTTTTTCACTGAAGGTACGGGCAGCGGCAGGGCTGATGGTGGAATTATCGACCCAAACCAGACCCGGGTGGGCTCCCGAGGAAATGCCATGTTCACCCAGAGTCACTTTTTCGACATCCGGCTGGTCGGGCAGGTTGGTGAAGACTACGTCGACCTGGGCGGCGACTTCGGCGGGAGAGGAGGCGGCTGACGGCACCTTCGCCCGCAAGTTCTTCCACTGCGGGAAGCGAGCGATTGTGGACGGTAAGCGGAAAACCGGCCTTAAGAATGTTGCGGGCGATGGATTTTCCCATCAGACCCAGCCCAATGTATCCGACCTTTAGCATAAATTCCTCCTCGAAAGTTGACGGGATTATAACCTGCGGGATGAGAACCGGCTTCCATGACGGAAGCCGGCTCGAGGTCCGGAAAGGAACAGGCTGGGGGACGGGTAAGGCTACTTAATCTCATAAACAATCGTGACGGTGGTGGTCACCTGCATGGAACCGGACTGGACGGGGACGCTACCGCCATCGGCGGCAAGGGCGGCACGCGGCATCTGGTATACGACAGGGACCGAGTTGTCGACATAGGAGATGGTCTGGACGGACCCGAGAGTGACACCCGTAGCGCCGGTGAGTTCATCAGCCTGCTTTTTAGCATCCGCAACGGCGGCTAAGCGAGCCTGGGAGAGAGCGGCGGTCTTATCGGCAACGTCGAAGGAGATACTGTTGATGGTGTTGGCGCCGGCGTTGACGCTGGAGTCGAGCAAGCCGCCCAACTTGGTGAGGTCACGGACGGTGACGTAGACGGAGTTATCAACCATGTAGAGGATGCCGGTAATCTTCCCGTTGCTGTCGTACTGCTGCTGGGGGTAGATGCTGAAGTTGGTGGTCTGGATGTCCTTGTCAGCGACACCGGCAGCCTTGATGGCGGAAATGACGGCCTGGGCGCTGGTGTTGTTGGAGGTCATGGCAACGGTAGCGCTGGGGTCCTGGGAATGAACGCCAATGGTGACGTAGGCGATGTCGGGGGTGAGGGTGACCATGCCGGTGCCGGTGACGGTGACGGTACGCTGGGGCGGCTGGGGCTGGACGGTGAGGGTGGAAGGACCACAGGCAGCCAGGAGGGAGCCGAGGACCAGAACGCCGGTGAGGAATAAGAATTTGGTTTTCATAGGGAACTCCTTGAATGATTGAGTGAATTTTACACCGGTAAGACGCTGGAATGCATGAAATGTTCCGTAAGAGAAAAGGATTTTAGATTGAAGATTGATGATTGATGATTGAGGACAGCCAAGATACCCCCATTGACGACTTCATGGTTTTCACGCTCAATAATTTTCCGTTTTGCCATGATTACTGCGCGAAAACGACTACAAACGAATGAGAGGATTTAAGATCTTTTTTTTAGATCATGCATTTGGGTGTTATTCCTGCCGGGGAACCACCGCAAACTCGTGTCTGCGGTGTGGCTGTTTGCAGCTTGATGCCGCAAACAGCTCAAAACGAATGAGAGGATTTTAGGTCTTTTTTTATTATCATGCATTGAAGAATATTTTCTGCCGAGATTGCCACCGCAAACTCACGTCTGCGGGATGGTCGACGGCGTCTTGACGACGCCTCCCCGAAGGGGGACGATGTCGACTCATGCCGGGATTAGGAGACCTGGGGAGCTTCAGAAGGGCAGTCATCGGCGGGTTTTCGTCGTTATGCTCAAACCGAATGACCAAAACCAAGAAGAAAGAAATGGGCGAGACAAGTCACGCCACTGCAGGGGCAATTGACAATTCGAAATCGGTTGTTAAAGTTCGAGACACTGATGATATGAATTATCGGTGGGGCATTGCCCACAGGCAAGGAACGCCGGGCGATTAAAAAGCGGCAAAGAACGGAATTTGCGCCCGGACCTTACCTGAAATAATTATAGAACATATATTCTATTAAGTCAAGAGGAGAAAGAAGGGCGAGAGGATTTCTTCCTAGAAAACAACCCTCCTAAAGGGAGTCCACTAGCGGGGATGATATCCCCTCCAAGACGGGGAAAAAGTGCTGCACGAGGCCGCGCCATGGCAGCATAGATGATTTCGGTTGCGGGGATGTGTGTATCGCGAAAAACGCTTGCAATAAGCTTAAGTAGCCTGTACAATGTGAATGAAATCACTGCCATCGTACAGCCAAATATTGCCTGGCAATCTCATCAAGCGTCTGATTTTTTTCGACGGCGGATGTTCGTGAAGGCGGTATCGGGCGGGAATATATTGAGGGTAATATGAAAATTCCCACTTTCAATTTAAGAATTGGATTTAGGGTTCTTTTGATAGCTGCCCTGGCGGGCAGTATGGCATCATTTCCAGGCGGGGGGGCACTGGCAGCCATCGACTCAACCTCGTTTAAAACCAAGGTGGATTTCGGCACAGGGGCCTTTACCTACGGGGTTGCGATCGGGGACCTGGATGGCGACGGCAAGCCCGACCTGGCGGTGGCAAATTATGGCGCCAACACCATCTCGGTGTTACGGAACACAAGTACAGGCGGGAATGTCTCCTTTGCGACCAAAATGGATTTCAGCACGGGGGGGACCCATCCAATGGGGGTTGCGATCGGCGACCTGGATGGAGACAGTAAACCCGACCTGATCGTGACGAATTATGACAGCAATACCGTCGCGGTGCTGCAGAACACGAGCACGAGCGGGAACATCTCCTTCGCCCCAAGAGCAATTTTCGGCACGGGAAACCTTCCAACCAGAGTTGCGATCGGGGACCTGGATGGAGACGGCAAACTTGACCTGGCGGTGTCGAACATTTTAGACTACACCGTTTCGGTGCTGCGGAACACCAGCACGAGCGGGAGTATCTCCTTTGCCAGCAAGGTAGATATCGCGGCGGGGATCTATCCTTACGGCATTGCGATCGGCGACCTGGACGGGGACAGCAAGCCCGACCTGGCGGTGGCGAATTACAGCAATATCACCAACACCATCTCGGTGCTGCGAAACACCAGCACGAGCGGGAATATCTCCTTTGCCGCCGGATTGGCTTTCGGCACGGGTGTCTATCCAGTATCTGTAGCGATCGGGGACCTGGATGGGGACAGCAAGCCGGACCTGGCGGTGTCGAATATTTGGGGTAACAGCATTTCGGTGCTGCGGAACACCAGCACTGTCGGGAACGTTTCCTTTGCCGGCAAGGTGGATTTCGGTACGGGAAGCGGTCCAATCAATATTGTGATAGGCGACCTGGATGGGGACAGCAAGCCCGACCTGGCGGTGACGAACTATAATGTCAACACCGTTTCGGTGATGCAAAATACCAGCACGAGCGGAAATGTCTCTTTTGCCGCAAAAGTGGATTTCGGCACGGGGGCCCATCCATACGGGCTGGCAATCGGGGACCTAAATGGGGATCACAGCCGCGACCTGGCGGTGGGGAATTTTGACAGCAGCACCGTTTCGGTGCTGCAGAACACACACGATGCCATCGCCCCGGTATTCATTTCCGGCGTAAACGCCGGCTCTGCACAATTGACAGTCTCATTCAGCGAGGATGTTAAACATGATGGCTCGGCAGGAGCGGCTGAAAATACAGCCAACTACCTGTTGTTTAAGGATGGCGCAAATGGCATTTTTAACACGACAAATTGCGCAGGCGGCATCCAGGCAGATGACAGGAAAATTATTATCAACAGCGCAACCTATAACAGCGCCACCTTCACAGCTACACTCAACATCAATAACGGTGCAGACCTGCATGCTGATACTTATCGCCTGTTGATATGCGGGACTACTTCGATCGAAGACCTGGCGGGTAATAAACTGAACGACGGCCTGGTGGATGGTATCTTCGATTTTTCCGTAGAGCCTGTCATCCTGCCGGCCACCGGCTTCGCCCCGAACCGGGTTACCACTCTGCCCGCCCAGGGAAGCTCTTATGCCGATCTGGGTGACCTATGGCTGGAAATTCCAGCCCTAGGCGTACAGACACCCATTGTGGGCGTCCCCCAGAAAAATGGCAATTGGGACGTCTCCTGGCTAGGTAATAATATCGGCTGGCTGAATGGATCGGCTTTCCCCACCTGGTCCGGCAATTCTGTTTTGACCGGACACGTGACAGATACCTTGGGGAATCCCGGCTCACTGGCAGGGCTCAACCGGTTGTGGTACGGTAGCGAGGTAATCGTACATGCCTGGGGCGGACGATATATTTACGAAGTGCGCGCCATAATTCAGGTTGCTCCAGACGATACGGCCGCGATGCTACTGCACCAAGACCTGCCATGGCTGACGCTTGTGACCTGCCGGGGCTACGACGAGGCGAGCAATACTTACAAATACCGAGTGCTCGTAAGAGCGGTGCAGGTGGAAGCGCAATAAATAACAATATGCAAGAGAGCCGGGCTCCAAATGGAAGCCCGGTATTCTATTAATTAAAGTAAACCTTGCAAATTCCCCGACGATTTACAAGCTCAAAAACATAGCCTTACGATAACAAGGAATTGAAAAGTAGCAGGCGCGCACAGCCCCCTCTGCCCTTCGGGCTCCCCCATTTTCGAGTACAAAAAATGGGGGAGGAAGATCGGAGAGGATCGAGGAAAGGAGGTCCGCCGCCGCACCCTTCCGGTGTCCCCTGGCGGGGATGATATCCCCAAAAAGCGGGGACAACGTGCTCCGCAAGGGACGGCTGCGGGAGCGATGAAGAAAAGTTAATTGAGAAATGGGGAGAAACTGGGAGAGGGAAAAATCGGGGAAATAATATGATAGGGAAACCAAGCGAATCCGGTTGAATGATTGAAAACCATCCCTGCAAAATCGACTGTCTGCAAGGGCTTAAAACCCAAAAAGCACCAAAATTCACAAAGAACAAAAATGTAATATGCGCCGCCCGGATTGTATACACGATTAATGGTAATATACCTCCTATTGACCGGATCATTGAAATCGGATTCGACCTCGATGCTGGTTCCCGGTCACTCGAACAACTGTCTAGGGAACCTTGAGACAAGAGAACGAACCATCCGATCTTCGGGGGGAGCCTGCCTCCGAATCAATAAAAACCAATGAACGAGGGAACACCGCTGCATCGACGCAAAGGCGGCGTATCCTCCTGCGAACTGCGCTGATCCTCGCAGCATATATTATTGCATTCGTCATCCTCGACCTGGCATCGAAACAATTCGAGGAACTCCCGGGGGTGGTGGCGTGGTACCCTGCGGTTGGGTTAACATACGCACTTTTACTAGTGTTCGGGGTTCAATTTGCACCGGCAGTGACGGTCGTCCTGCTGATTGACAGTTTTTTTATATATAAGATGCCGCAACCGCCCATACAGCTATTCGTATGGGCGGCTGTATTAACATTGATCTACAGCGGGGCGGCTTTGTTTTTACGGAATGTCGTGCACATCGACCGGCAACTTCGGAAATTCCGTGACGTGGCGTGGTTCGTGCTCACAACGGTGGTCGTCTCCGCGGTGCTCGCCGTACTGTCGGTATGGAGCTCGTCCCTGAGCAGCGGATTGCCGAGAAGCGATATTGTGCCCGGGATATTTAACTGGTGGGTCGGCGAGGCAGCCGGCGTCCTAACCGTGGCACCCTTCCTGCTGATCCATGTTATGCCGTGGCTAAAGCGGTTGAGGGAAGGAAAACCTGCCAGGACGACTCGAGGCAAGATCCTTCCCCAACCCACGCTCTCGATCATCTTCCAGGCGGCAAGCATCGGCCTGACGCTTTACCTGGTCTTTGGCGTGCACACGCTGGATGAATTCCACCCGTTATACCTGATTGCCCTGCCGCTGATCTGGATCGCCCTGCAGCACGGTTTGAAGGGAGTGAGCGCTGCACTGGTGGTATTAAATTCCGGGGTGGCGCTGGCCCTGTGGCTGACCAAATTCGACGTGACCCGCATAAGCGAGCTGGAACTGTTAATCATAGCGAATTGCATTGTGGGACTGATCATGGGCGCAGTGGTCACCGAACGAAAACTCGCAGAGGAAAGGATGACTGACAGCGAACTGCGTTTTCGGGCTCTAATAGAAAACAACAGCGACGCGATCGCCCTTCTCAGTTCCGAAGGAAAAATCATTTATCGCAGTCCGGCAGCATTTAAGCTCATGGGGCTGGATCCCTCCAAACCACAAAGCAATTCCATGTTTGGGTCAGTCCATCCTGATGATATGAAAGAGGCAAGCAGGGATTTCGTTAAAATCTTGAATGCACCAGGAACTTCCATTCCATTTAGATCTCGAGTCAAATACACGGATGGCACATGGCGATGGGTTGAAGGGACGGGGGTCAACCTGCTGGCAGAGCCGGGCGTAAACGCAATCGTCACCAATTATCGCGACATTACCGAGCGCAACAGGACAGAGGCCGAGCGACTGGCCCTGATGGAGATCATGCAAGGTGTGTCGGTGACCGAGAGCCTGAGCGATCTTCTTGAATTGATCCATCACTCGCTCGCCAAAGTGATCTACGCCGAAAATTTCTTTATCGTTTTCCATAATGCGAACAGCGGAATGTTCGAAGAGGTGTATGCTGTGGATGAATACGATCCACCCATGCCACCTTCCAAGCTCGAGAAAAGCATTATCTCCTATATCTTCCGCAGCGGTGAGCCGCTCCTGCTGACCCAGAAAAAGTTTGATGACCTGGTGAAACAAGGAGAAGCGGAACTAGTTGGCACCAAACCAGCCATCTGGATGGGGGCACCTCTCAAGACGCACAGCGGTCCAATCGGGGTGATGGCGGTGCAAAACTATAAGGATCCGGATTGTTACTCGGAGCGCGACAAAGAATTCCTTACATCGGTCAGTGCGCAGGTAGCGGAGGTCATCGAGCATAAACGGGCCGAGGAGACGATGCAAAAAAGTGAAAGACGCTTCCGGGCGCTGGTGGAAAACAGCCTGGAAGAAATTTCCCTACTGGCACCGGACGGAACCTTGAATTGGGAAAGCCCGACTGCGCGACGACCACTCGGTTACCCTCCCAACAGCTTCGTGGGTCACAGCCTATTGGAATTATTGCATCCCGATGAGCGGGAAGCCGCAACCAGCCTTTTAGGGGGAGTAATGGAGACCCCGGGGAGTGTGCAGGAGGCAGTGTTCCGCTTACGTCACCAGGATGGTTCCTGGCGCTGGATGGAAGCTGTTATCACCAATTTGCTGGATGAGCCGGCGGTGCGATCAATCGTAATAAATTACCGCGACATTACCGAGCGAAAACAGAAGGAAGTAGAAATCCAATCCCGCACCAATGAGCTTGCAGGCCTATACCAGCTTTCGCGATCCCTGGCGGATGCCAACGAACTTGAGGATGTGATCACAATCATCAATCGGCATTTAGTGGAAAGTGTGCAAATAAGCTTCGCCTGCATGGTACTGGTAGAAGATGAAGACCTGGTACCCAGGGGAGTCCACACCGCCCGGAAAATGGATCCGGATATTGTCAAAGGCGACCGGCAACCGATCGCGGCCCTGCCCTATTGTCTAAGCGTTATGAAAAAAAACGAGCCGGTCATCCTACAAACCCGAAGCCTAAAAATCGGCAGCGTTGAGCGCGAGATGTTGATGATCGATCTCGCTAAAACCATTTGTCTCGTGCCTCTACGAGTCGGAGATCCGAAGTTGGACTTGAACCAGGCGATAGGTTTGCTGATCCTGGGGGAGACGCGAGAGGAAAAGCGGGAGCCATTCACGGCTGAGAAGATCCGCCTGGCACGGAGCATCGGCGACCAGGCTGCGGCTGCAATCCGCCGCCTGCTGAATCGCGAACAGGCCGCCCGCCGGCTACTGCAACTGGCCTCCTTGAGCGAGATCGACCGCACAATCGCATCCAATTTTGACTTACGGGTCAGCCTGCATATCATCCTGAAGCACGTCATCGACCAATTAAAAGTGGATGCCGCAGGAGTGCTGGTATTAAACAAACACACCCAGATGCTGGAATATGCGGCAGGAAGCGGTTTTTACTCCCTAGACATGGAAAGCATACGACAGCACCGGAGTGAGGGCCAGGCTGGCCGAGCCCTGATGGGGCGTACACTCATTAAAATTCCGGATGTTGCCACCAGCGGAGAAGCTTTCTCCCACCCCGAATTAATCAAGGCAGAAAAAGTGGCGGCATATTTTGCCATGCCGTTAATCACGAAAGGGCAGGTGATGGGCGTGCTGGAGATCTATCACCGCACACCGCTTAACCCGGATGAAGAATGGCTCGATTTCTTCAAAACCCTAGCCGGACAGACGGCCATTGCCATCGATAACGTGAATATGTTCGAAAGCCTGCAGAGAACCACCGATGAGCTCGAACTGGCTTACGACGCCACCATCGAGGGCTGGTCACATGCGCTCGACTTGCGCGACAAAGAAACCGAGGGACATACCCAGAGGGTGACCCTGATGACCGAGGAGTTAGCTCGAAATTTTGGAATGAGCGAGACAGAGTTGGTCAATGTTCGCTGGGGAGCCCTGCTGCACGACATCGGGAAGATGGGGGTACCGGACGGCATCCTGTTGAAACCAGGCAACCTGACCGAGGATGAATGGGTCGTGATGAAAAAGCATCCCGGGCTGGCATACGAATTGCTCGAGCCGATCCGATATTTACACGGAGCACTGGACATACCATACTGCCATCACGAGTGGTGGAATGGGGAAGGGTACCCGCGGGGTTTAAGGGAGAGGAGATCCCGCTGGCAGCGAGAATATTCAGCGTGGTGGATGTGTGGGACGCGCTGACCTCAGACCGCCCATACCGCCCGGCGTGGTCGAAGGAGAAAGCGCTCGAACACATCCAATCAGAGGCGGGGACACACTTCGACCCCGAAGTGGTGATAAAATTCCTTTCGGGGCACAGATAAAGACCTGCAAACGAGACGAAATAATGGACCACAGCATGAAGGCCATTTGATTTAATGAATAATAGAACTGTGACCCGAACAACCCAAGAGCGTGTTGCGGATTTATTCATGGGGTTGGTCTTGTTAATCAGCCTGTCGGCGGCAACCGGCTGGCTGGCGAACATGCCGATCCTGGCATCGCTAAACGCGGCATTCATCCCCATGGCTCCCGCCACGGTGCTGATATTCCTGGGGCTGTGGTGCACCTGGTTCGTACAAAGAATATTCCGCAATAAAGGGGGAATGAGGATAGTCGTCCTGGTGATCCAGACAGGGTTAATGGTGGCGGTGATGGTCCTGGCGATCAGATCACTGACCGGACTTGGCCCGGATCTCGAAAAAATAATCTACCCGAACCCTTCCCTGCTTGGGCAAACAACAACCGGGCGCATGTCCCCATTGGCGGCATTGGGATTCCTGGTAGCGATCCCGGCACTCCTGTTGATAACCACCCACGAGCCAAGTCAGCGAACAAAAAGTATCACGGCGGGGTTGGGGCTCATATTGTTCATTCTCAGCAGTTTAATCATCCTGGGCTATTTATTCGGGGCGCCGTTATTTTACGGAGGAACCCTGATCCCGGTGGCGCTAACGAGCGCGCTCTCATTCTGGTTCCTCAGCCTGGGCTTAATGGAGATGGGAGGTCCCGCGAGCTGGCCGATCAGCAGGTATATGGGGCATTCGTTAAGAGCCAATTTAATGCGGGCATTCGTCCCAACCCTGGTGATCATTATATTATTCCAGGGACTGCTCAGCACGGTTTTCGATCCATGGATCAGCAACCCGGCGTTAAAGGCAGCGATTGCAGCGATCACTGCCACAGTCGATCGTAATTGTTATCATTTCCCTGATCGTAAAGGCGTTGAGCGCAGACTTTGAACGGGGGCAAAAAGCCGAGGCGGAGCTTGAAAAATCAGAGGCAGAACTACGGGCGCTATTCGCGTCGATGAAAGACGTGGTGATCGTCTTTGACAAGGATGGTCGATATATCGACATTGCACCCACCGACCCATCGAACCTGTACCGGCCGCCGAATGAAATGCTTGGCAAGACATTGCACGATATCCTACCAAAAGCGCAGGCCGACTACAACATCGCGATGATCCGTGAAGCCATCCAAACAGGTAAAGTAGTTAACGGGGAATATGTACTGCAAATCGCAGACAAAGAGGTCTGGTTCGCCGCAAGCGCATCCAAACTTTCAGAATCGACAGCCATCCTTGTGGCACACGATATCACCAAACGAAAGCGCTTTGAACTGGTGCAAAATGCAATCTTTAGAATTACCCAGGCTTCGATAACGAGTGCGGGGATCGACGAGCTATACCATTCCATTCACTCGATACTCGGAGAGTTAATCCCGGCGGAGAATTTCTTCATCGCATTGTACGACAGATCCAAAGAGGAAATCAGCTTCCCGTATTATGTCGATAAATTTGACGAACGGCCCAGAGATGCGAGCTCGATCCAGGGACTGACGGGATACGTAATTCGAACGGGGCATCCGTTTTTGGCACCACCGGAGATTATAAATCGACTTGTTCAACAAGGAGAATTCGAAATTAAGGGGACCACGAGCGAAGATTGGATGGGGGCACCACTAAGGGTGGAAAGCCGGATAATCGGGGTGATGGCAGTACAGAGTTACTCAAAGGGAGTGCACTTCAACCAGGAAGATCTGAACCTGCTGGAATTCGTATCCACCCAGGTGGCGCAGGTGATTGAACGTAAAAGGATGGAAGAAGAAATCGTCAGCCTGTCCCTGACGGACGAATTAACGGGATTGCACAACAGGAGAGGTTTCAGCCTGTTGGCCGAGCATGAAATGAAACTGGCATACCGGTTCAGGAGAAGCGTATCGTTTTTCTTTTGCGACCTGGATGATTTAAAGACAATCAATGACAACTATGGGCACGCCCAGGGTGATGAGGCAATAAAAGAAGTGGCAGACATCATAAGAGAAACTTTCCGGGAGGCAGATATCCCGGCACGGATTGGAGGAGACGAGTTCGTCATCCTGGCACCCGATACATCCAACGACAGCGCGGAGATGTTACCAAAGCGCCTGCAGGCAACCATCGATAACCATAACCTAAAAGGCACACGACCGTACCGTTTGACAATCAGTGTGGGCATATCGCGATTCGATCCCGACGCTCCACATACGGTCAACGAGTTGATCTCGCTGGCAGACGATTTGATGTACCATCAAAAGAAGGAGAGGAAGGGGGTATAGGACGGTGCGCTTACTGGAAGGGGGTTTCGTAGCGAAAAAAGGGAAACATTCGGCAATAACCGACTCAGGGGTATCTGAGGTGTGCTAAATAGTGTTTCACCGCCAACTCAGGTCAGCGGTTTGGCGACTGAGCGCTGGAAGCGCTCGTCGCGCACCAAGTGGCAAAGGAGTTTCCCGAGGGGAAAATATCCCAGCTTTTGTGAAATGTCAGACAACCTTTGATTTTTTGCGGGACTAGTGGTATAGTTGTCTGACAACCTGAATTCCCCCCTTTTTTTGGTGATGAGCACTCTACTTATCAAGAACGCCACGGTTTTAGTCACCATGGATGACAACCAGCGGGAGATACCCGACGGCGGTCTTCTTATACGGGATGGATTCATCGAGCAAGCAGGGCGGACGAATGAACTGCCGCAGACAGCCGATGAGGTGCTGGACATGCGAGACCACCTGGTATTTCCGGGGCTGGTCAACACCCACCACCATTTCTACCAGACACTGACGCAGAGCTGTCCCAGCAGCCCAAGACGTAAACCTATTCAACTGGCTTAAAACGCTATATCCCATCTGGGGGAGAATGACGCCGGAAGATATTTTTATTTCCACCCAGACGGCCCTGGCGGAAATGGCATTATCCGGCTGTACGACTGCTTCAGACCACCTGTACATTTTTCCCAACGGGGCGCGGCTGGACGATGAAATTGCGGGGGCGCAGGAGATCGGCGTGCGCCTGCAGGCAAGCCGCGGTTCCATGTCACTGGGTGAATCCAAAGGGGGGACTGCCGCCGGACAGCGTGGTGGAAAGCGAAGAAAAAATCCTGGCTGACAGCCAGCGTCTCATCCAAAAATATCACAATTCAAAAGCAGGGGCTTTTGTGCAAATCGTGCTGGCGCCCTGTTCGCCCTTCTCGGTGACGGGTGAGCTGATGAAACAATCAGCAAAACTGGCACGCGAGATCGGGGGTGCACCTGCACACCCACCTGGCAGAAACCGAAGACGAGCAGCAATTCTGCGTATCAAAGTTCGGGCTGCGTCCGGTGCCATACATGGAATCTGTGGACTGGGTGGGAGAGGATGTCTGGTTCGCGCATGCCGTATACGTGAACGGCGAGGAGGTGAAGACGTTCGCCAAACACGGGTGCGGAGTGGCACACTGCGCAAGCTCCAACATGCGGCTGGCATCAGGGATCGCACCGGTAAAAGAATACCTGGAGGCGGGTGTGAAGGTAGGACTGGGGCTGGACGGTTCGGCATCCAACGACGGGAGCCACATGCTGGCGGAAGTGCGCCAGGCAATGCTTTTATCCCGGCTGAAGGAAGGAATTACCGGATTTTCCTTATCGAACGATCCATCCCGCAAGCTGATGACGGCAAGGGAGTCCCTGCGCCTGGCGACACGAGGCGGGGCGGCGGTGCTGGGAAGATCCGATATCGGCAGCCTGGAGCCAGGGAAATGCGCCGATTTTTTTGCCATCAACCTAAACCGGCTGGATTACGCAGGGGCGCTGCACGACCCGGTGGCAGCCGCGGTTTTTTGCCACCCGGTGCGCGCCGATTTCACCGTGATCGGCGGCAGGTTCGTGGTGCGAGATGGGAACCTGGTCACACTGGATGAAATGAAACTGGTGGAACGGCATAACAAGGCAGCCAGACGCCTGCTGACGGGTGAATAAAGGATGCGATCCACCTTGGTGCTGTTTTCAGGGTTACCGGGCACAGGGAAAAGCGCCCTGGCAGAAAAGCTGGCACGGGAATTAAAATGGCCGCTGCTGGGAATCGACGACATGGCAGCCTGCATGCCCGTCGGGATGGACCGGAATACAACCGCTTTTTGGGACCAGGCTATCGCAGCACTGCTGTTGATCGCCGAGACCCAGTTGAAACTAAACATCAGCGTCATCGCCGACTCGATCTTTATGAACCTGGACCGTTTCCATGCGGCGTCGATCGCTCGCGAATGCGAGGCACGTTTCGTACCAGTGCATACGTTTGTATCCGACGAGGCTGCCTGGAAAGAACGGGTAAATGCACGTTTTCTCAAGTCAGGGTCCAGTAAGGGAGCGGCATCGTGGGAGCAGGTGCTGGAGCAACAAAAGTGGTTCCGACCGTGGGACCCGGGGACGGCATTATTCGTGGATACGAAACATCCGCTGGAAGAGTGCTACGAGGCTGTGCGTTCCTGCGTTTGCGAACTCGAGCAAGGAATTTGTGCCCCAAGCAGAAGCAGGGTTTGTTCCGGGAAAGTATCACGGATAGAACCCGCCAGACATTCCTGCGATTTTCCACATTTATGGAAAGCCGCAAGGCGCAAGACAATCAGGACGGCCTAAGTAAAGCAATGGAGAGGACATGAAATACGACATTAAACCGACCCGCAACCTGATCGATACAGCCATGGGGCGTAAACCGGCGGACCTGGTACTGCGCAATGGCACATGGGTCTGCGTGCAATCCGGCGAATTCGTACCCAATACGGACATTGCCATCAAAGACGGCAAGATCGCCTACGTGGGACCGGATGCCAGCCATACGATCAAGAAAAGTACGAAGGTCATCAACGCCGAAGGGAAGTACATGGTGCCGGGGCTGCTGGACGGTCACGTGCACGTGGAATCGGGCATGGTAACGGTAACCGAATTCGTACGGGCGGTGCTGCCGCGCGGTACCACCGGGATGTTCATCGACCCGCACGAAATCGCCAATGTCTTTGGCTTGAAAGGCGTCAAGCTGATGGCAGATGAAGCCGCCCGCCAGCCGATCCAGATATGGGTGCAGATACCTTCCTGCGTGCCGTCCAGCCCCAAATTGGAGACCCCGGGGGCGGAAATCACAGTGGAAGATGTGGCAAAAGGCATGACCTGGAAGAATGTGATCGGCCTGGGTGAAATGATGAACTACCGAGGCGTGGCAGAGGGGGATGAGAAGATGCTGACCGAAATGGCGATCGCGCGAGCTGCAGGCAAGGTGCTGGGTGGGCATTATGCTTCAGCCGGATCTCGGCCCTGCGTTCCACGGGTATATTGCCGGCGGCATCGAGGACGACCATGAAGGCACCCGTCTTGAAGACGGGGTGGCACGCGCCAGGCAAGGGATGCGAGCCATGCTGCGCTACGGTTCGGCATGGCAGGATGTGGCTGCCCAAGCGGGCGCCATCACCAAACTTGGGTTGGATGCGCGTCATTTCATGTTGTGCACCGACGATTCGCACGCCGGGACGCTGGTGAACGAGGGGCACATGGACCGGGTGATAAGGCATGCGATCGCACAGGGACTGCCCCCCATGACAGCGCTGCAGATGGCAACCATCAACACGGCGGAACATTTCGGGGTGAGCCGCCAAGTGGGCATGATCGCCCCGGGAAGGTGGGCAAACATCGTGCTGGTGGAGGACCTGAATAATTTCAATGCGGAGCTCGTGCTGGCTTGCGGGAAGGTGGCAGCCGAGCACGGAAGACTGCGCATCACCCTGCCGAAAACAGAGTACCCAGCCTGGGCAACCAAGTCGGTGCACCTTAAAAGAGCGCTCTTACGGCGGATGATTTTAGATTGCGCACGACGGTCGAAGGCGGCGAAGGTGACATGTAATGTAATTGGCGTCATCGAAAACCAGGCGCCGACCAAAGCCCTGCAGATGAAGCTGCCGGTCAAAGAAGGAGAGGTCCGCCTGGTGCCGGGAGTGGCAAAAGTCGCAGTCGTGGAACGTCATCACAAGACAGGCATTGTGCAGGTGGGATTGGTGAGCGGTTTCGGCTTCAAGGGAGAATGCGCCATCGCCTCCACCGTGGCGCACGACTGCCATCACATGCTGGTGGTGGGTACCAACGACCGGGATATGGTGATCGCAGCCAACAAACTGGCTGAAACCTGCGGCGGGCAGGTGGTGGTGAAGGACGGCAAAATCATCGGGCTGGTCGAGTTGTGCATCGGCGGGATTGATGTCCACCGAAAAAGCCGAAAGGGTGGCGAAGAAAGCCGGCACGGTGCTGGAGGGTTTCAAAACCTGCGGATGCAAGCTCAACAACGCAAACATGACATTGAGTCTGCTGGCGCTGGTGGTGATCCCTGAACTGCGAATATCAGATAAAGGACTGGTGGACGTAAACCACTTTTCAACCAGACCGGTCATCATCGGACCGGCGGAATAGGAGCAAGCCATGAGTCAATATCCCATTTCGGCGTTTACAAACTGAACTGGCGGAGATGATCACCAAGCTCCCGGCCGAGACCAGGCTGCCATCGGAACCCTACCTGGCGAAGCAGTTGGGAGTCTCGCGGGCGACGCTGCGGGAAGCCATGCGAAGCTTCGAGGGGCAGGGGATGATCCGGCGGCGGCAAGGGGTGGGCACGTTTGTTGCCGCCAAAGTACCGGTAATAGAAACCGGACTTGAGGTGCTGGAAAGCATCAGCACCATAGCCCAGCGATCGGGCTTGCCTGTGAGGATGGGGAAACTGCTGACCGAGCAGATCACTGCAGACCGGGAAATGGCAGTGAAGTTAGCCGTGGAAGTCGGTACAAACCTGACAAGGGTGGCACGCATCATCTATACCGACGACCGTCCGATCGCCTACCTGATCGATACCCTGCCGGTGGACATCCTTTCGGTGGATGAACTTCAATCGGATTTCACCGGTTCGGTACTTGACCTGCTGCTGCGACGCGGGGAGCCAAAATTAATCCAGTCCAGAACGGATATCAAGGCGATGGGGCAACCCCGGAAGTGGCGCGCGCCCTGCAAATCCAACGCGACGACGTCCTGCTGCGACTTATCGGCGCAGCTATATACCGAAGACAGCCGCGTCGATAGATTATTCAATCAGTTATTTCCTGCCCGGATATTTCCGCTTCCACGTGGTGAGACGGGTGGGCAACCATGTCACGTGATCGGAACCACGTGCAATCTTTTTCATTTCAATCGGAGGCAAAAATGCGCAGTTTTTCTGGTCGGGACATCCTGTCCCTAAAAGATTTCGAAAGGCAAGAATTCTTCCACGTATTCGATGTAGCGGCTGAACTGGAGCCGATCGCAGTAAGCCGCCGGAACAGTGACCTGCTGGCGGAAAAAACCCTGGTAACGGCATTCTACCAACCATCCACCCGGACGCGGCTGGCACACGAAGCTGCGATGCACCGGCTGGGCGGGCATGTGACCGGTTTTGCAGACGCCAAAATGACACGTGCCGGCGATTTCTACCAGGAGTCCATCAAGGATACTGTGAAAATGCTGGAATTCTACGGCGACGTGATCGTGATGCGCCACTTCCAGCAGGGTGCCCCGCACGAGGCAGCCAAATGGGCTTCCGTCCCGATCATTAACGGCGGCGACGGCTGGGGGGAGCATCCCACCCAGATCCTGACCGACCTGTATACGGTGTTGAAAGAAAAAGGCACGATAGACGGCCTGACCTGGCTGGCGGTGGGTGATATGCGCATGCGGACGATGCACTCTCTGGGATATGCCTTGAGCCAATTCGACTGCCCGATCACCTTCGTCTCACCCCCGGATATGTCGTTAACCGATGAGTTCAAGGCAGAACTCAAACAGTACAGCGTTAACTTCCGCCAGGCAGAACATGTAGAGCAGGCGATCGCCGAAGCAGACGTGATCCTGGTGGAGCCGGTTGTCCAGCCCGATTACACAAAATCTCGCGACGAACGCGCCGGCAAGGATGTGGGGATGACACCTGCAAATTACAAGATCACGCGCGAACTGCTCGAGACAAAAGCCAAATCGGATGCGATCCTGCTGCATTCACTGCCGCGCATGGACGAGGTGCCAACCGACGTAGACATTACGCGCTGGTCGCGTTACTGGCAGGAAGCCTTTAACGGAGTGGTGATGAGAATGGCGCTGCTGGCGTTGGTGCTGGGTGCCATGGAATAATAGGAGAAATATTTATGAAAACATTCCTGCACGGCCGCGATATGATCGGCGACCTGGATTTTTCGAAAGAGGAGGTCGAAACAGTGCTCGAGGTGGCTTTCGACCTTAAGCGCAAACGAGCTTTAAACGAACCGCATCCATATCTGCGCGACAAGGTATTGGCGATGTTATTCTTTTTCTCGTCCACACGGACGCGGGGTTCGTTCGAAGCCGGGATGGCTCAACTGGGCGGGCACGGAGCGTTCATCGAAAGCAAATCGACCCAGATCGCTCACGGCGATACACCCAAGGAAATCGGCGAGATTTTCGGACGTTACTACGACGGAATCGCCGTGCGACACGTGGATTGGGGGATTGGGAACGGTTACCTGAACGCCGTGGCAAAAGCCAGCCGGGTGCCGGTGCTCAATATGCAATGCGATATCTACCATCCTTTTCAATGCCTGGCAGACCTGATGACCATCGTGGAAAAGAAAGGGCGGACCTGCGGCGGAAGAAAATGGTGGTTTCGTGGGCATATGCAGCTTCGTATCAGAAACCGATGTCGGTCCCACAAAGCCTGATCCTGCAGATGCCGCGCTTCGGGCTGGACGTGGTGCTGGCGCACCCGCCTGAATTCAGATTAATGCCCGAGATCATGGAGCAAGCCAAGGAGCAGGCGCGGAAATTCGGGGCGGGTTTCGAAGTGACGGACGACATGGAAGCCGCCTTCAAAGATGCGGATGTCGTCTACGCAAAATCGTGGGGTGCGATGGTCCACACCCCGGATCCGGACGAAGGCGCCAAGATCATCAAGAAATATTCACACTGGATCACGGATGAGCGCAAGATGGCGCTCGCCAAGGAAGATGCCATATACATGCATCCCCTGCCAGCGGATCGCAATATAGAAGTTACAGACGGAGTGATGGACGGGGCGCAGTCGGTGGTGTATGATGAGGCCGAAAACCGGCTGCACGTGCAGAAGGCAGTTATGGCGCTTACGATGGGTTAGGAGGATGAAACTATGACCAAGAAAGTTGCAGTCGTCGCCATCGGTGGAAACTCCCTGATAAAGGATGAGAAACACAAATCGGTGGAGGACCAGTACCTGGCAGCCAAGGAAACCACGTGTCATATCGCGGACATGATCGAGGCGGGCTGGGATGTGGCGATCGGTCATGGAAACGGACCGCAAGTGGGATTCATCCTGCGGCGCTCTGAAATTGCGGCGAAAGTGGAAGGAATGCACGAGATCCCACTGGACGTATGCGGTGCGGACAGCCAGGGCGCGATCGGGTATGCCCTGCAACAAACTCTGCAGAACGAGCTCTACCGGCGCAAGATCAAGAAGGCCGTGGCAACCGTGGTGACCCAGGTGCTTGTTGATAAAAACGACCCGGCCTTTAAGAATCCAACCAAGCCGATCGGCAGTTTCATGGATGAAGCGGAAGCGAAACGCCGGCAGAAAGAACTGGGCTGGAGCATGGTGGAAGACTCGGGACGCGGCTGGAGGCGGGTGGTGGCATCTCCGCTACCGAAGGAAGTGGTGGAACTCGAATCGGTGGAGACACTGATCAGAGCAGGGACGGTGGTTGTAACAGTGGGCGGCGGGGGAATCCCGGTGATCGACGAGGGCGAGGGCGTATATGCCGGGACGGCTGCGGTAATCGACAAGGATTTCGCATCCAGCCTGCTGGCCCGCCTGATCAAAGCCGACCTGCTGCTCATCTCCACTGCCGTGGAAAAGGTGGCACTCAATTTCGGGAAACCCGACCAGAAATGGATCGACAAGATGAGCCTGGCAGAAGCCAAAAAATACCTGGCGGAAGGCAGTCACTTTGCCAAAGGGTCAATGGCTCCCAAGATCCAAGCCATCATCTGGTTCCTGGAGGCAGGAGGCAAGCAGGCAATCATCACCAACCCGGAGAACATTGGACGCGCCTTGAAAGGTGAGACCGGAACGTGGATCGTGCCGTAGTTTTTAAGAATGGCTGGCGTGATAAAATTCAAGATGTTCAGACAAGAATTTATTCCGGTATTTTTCTCGAAAGGAGGTGACCAGCGGGGAGTACTGAGCGTTTTGAGTAGTAACTCCTGTTCGTTAATTTCCTCTCAACCACCTTACTCTTTGGAGGAGTAACCTATGCGTAAAAATGTAATTACCATCGCCTTACTGGCAATGACTTTCATTATGGTTCTCACGGCATGCGGCCCGGCGGTAACAGCCACAACTGTTCCCCCGACCTCCATGCCTCCGACCCAGCCGGCTGCACCTGCCACCGAAGTACCGGCAACGTTACCACCCGCCCCGACCATCACTCCGACACCCTTTATTTTCGGTATGCTGCTGGTGGGTGCGAAGAACGACAACGGCTGGAGCGAAGCCACCTTCTGACGGCGGCAGTTATGTTGAGGCGCAGATCCCCGGGGCGAAGATGCTTTATCTCGAAAATGTCTATTCAGGTTCCCCATCCTATCCCGGTTTGACAGCCTGCCCAACTGGCCGACCAACTGGTCTCGCAAGGTGCCAAGTTGATCTTCTTCAACTCGGACGACATGAAAGATTATGCACTTTCCTTTGCGCAAGCAAATCCCTCCATTTTCGTAGTCGGCGTTTCTGACGACTGGACGTGGAAGGACGGCAAGAACTACCAGACTTCCGCCAACCAGGTGGATATCATGGGGCGCATGGAATACATGAAGATGATCGCCGGCTGCGCAGCCGCGCTGACCACCCAGACCGGAAAGATCGGCTTCCTCGGTCCATTGATCAACGACGAAACCCGCCGCCTGGCGGCTTCAGCTTTCCTGGGCGCCAAGTACTGCTGGAGCCAGGTGCTGGGCAAGGACCCGACCAAACTGACATTCACGGTCACCTGGATCGGCTTCTGGTTCAACATCCCGGGTGTCACCTCCGACCCAACCCAGGTTGCAGACAATTTCTACAACACGGGCTATGACGTGGTCATCTCCGGCATCGACACCACCGAAGCATTGGTGGAAGCCGAGAAGGCAAAAACCGCCGGAAAAGCGGTCTGGGCGCTTGCCTACGACTACAAGAGCAACTGCGACGTTGCACCGGATATCTGCCTGGGCGTGCCGTACTTCAACTGGGGTCCTGCATTTGCAGCCACAGTCAAGACCGCCATCGACGGCACCTGGGCTGAGAATTTCCAGTGGAACGGCCCGGATTGGACGAACATCAACAATCCCGATACGGGCGCGGTTGGTTTCAATAAGGGCCAGGGCCTGAGCGCTGATAACGCCACCAAACTGGATGCCTTTATTGCCCAACTCGCTGGCGGACTTAACCTATGGACCGGCCCGATCAACCTGCAGGACGGCACAGTTTACCTGACCGACGGTACCGTAGCCACCGATCAACAGATCTGGTACCTGCCGCAACTGCTGCAGGGGATGGAAGGCCAGAGCATCCCGAGCAGTTAGTATATTAATTCTCAAATGGGAAGGCGAAAGCCTTCCCATTATGAATCATCCCTGCTCCTCTCCATGTGGGAGAGGAGCAGGGATAAGTTCAGGATAGGTGCATGGACGTAGAACTCCGCAATATCGATAAAACTTTTGGCGCGGTGCATGCCAATGTGGGCATCAACCTGAAGGTCCCGGCAGGGACGATCCAGGGCCTGCTGGGGGAAAACGGTGCAGGCAAAAGCACCCTGATGAAGATATTATCCGGATTTATTCGGGCAGACGCCGGGGAAATCCTCCTGGACGGTCACCCGGTCATTATTCGTTCACCGGCGGATGCCATCCAGCACGGGGTGGGGATGCTGCACCAGGACCCACTGGACATCCCACCGATGCGAGTGA
This sequence comes from uncultured Chloroflexia bacterium, assembly GCA_963741635.1. Taxonomy (GTDB): domain Bacteria; phylum Chloroflexota; class Anaerolineae; order Anaerolineales; family Villigracilaceae; genus UBA877. Next base: position 277,905 of record CAVUIO010000011.1, on the reverse strand, counting down.
TAGACAACTTTATCCTGGGACGCAAAGGCGGACTGACCACCGGTCACGCGGAAGCGGAACGCGATTACAAGCGCCTGGCGGAGGAATTTTCCTTTTCCATCGACCCGGAGGCTTACGTGGATTCCCTGACGGTGGGGGAACGCCAACAACTGGAAATCCTGCGCCTGATCTGGCTGGGGGCGAAGGCATTGATCTTCGATGAACCCACCACGGGGATCAGCGCGGCCCAGAAGGTGAAACTTTTCGCAGCCCTGCGCCTGCTTGCCGAGCCAGGGCAAGACCATCCTTTTCGTCTCTCACAAACTGGAAGACGTGGAAGGCTTATGCAGCAAAGTTGCTGTCCTGCGCCAGGGAAAACTGGTGGGCGAGGCAAAACAGCCCTACAGCACAAAAAACCTGGTAGAAATGATGTTCGGAAAAGAGATCTCGGTTGGTGCGCGAGATCCCTGCGCCGGAGACGGCAAAACAACCCTGAGCCTGCGAAACCTGACGGTTGAAGACTACCGGCTCAAGTTGCAGGATGTCTCCCTGGAGTATGCTGCGGTGAAGTGATCGGACTGGCCGGGATGGAAGGCAGCGGGCAAGGCTTATTCATGCGCTCGGTGGCGGGCCTGGTACGATCAGTTGGCGGGCGCATCCTATCTAAATAACAACGGACCTGACTGGTCATTCCTATCATGCGTTCAAGCGGCACGGGACGGCGTTTCTGCCAGCCGCACGCCTGGAGGAAGGACTGGCGACCGGGATGAGCCTGACCGAACACATCGTCCTAGCGGAAGAAGCACACGGTTTTTTCATCAATTGGGAAAAAGGCAAGGAACTGACCCAGAAGCGCATCACGGATTTCAATATCCACGGGACACCGGCCAGCCCGGTCGAGAGCCTGTCGGGGGGCAACCAGCAGCGGGCACTGCTAGCGCTGCTGCGTGAGCCGCTATCCCTGCTGCTGCTCGAACACCCGACGCGCGGGCTGGACATCGAATCAACCATTTACATCTGGTCGAAGCTCAAGGAACGCTGCCGCCAGGGAACTTCCATCCTTTTCATTTCTTCGGACCTCGAAGAAATACTGCAATACAGCGACCGGGTGCTGGTCTTTTTCAGCGGCAAAGTAACGCAAGCGCTTGAATCGACCTCCCTGTCCATAGAAAAACTTGGCGAGCTGATCGGCGGCAAAGGCTGGCTAGAATCCATGCCAGGGAAGAAGCCATGAAAAAAAATACCTGGATCAATATTGGTTTTCAAGTGGGCGCGCTGGTACTGGCGCTGTTAATTACTACGCTGCTCCTGGTGGCGGCGGGAGCTCCACCATTCAAGGCATACGCCAGCATCATCAGCGGGGCATTTGGCTCGCTCAATAATATCGAGAACATCCTGATCACATGGTCGCCGCTCCTGTTGACGACAGCCGGCGTGTTGATCACTTTTTCAGCCGGGCTGTGGAATATCGGCATAGAAGGGCAGATGACCCTGGGGGCGATCTTTACGACCGGGGTTCTGCGACTGCTGCAGGATTCGACCCTACCACCGGCGCTGATCATCATCCTGGGCATCCTGGCAGGGATCATCGGCGGGGCGCTGTGGGCGGCGCTGGCGGGGGCGTTGAAAACCTTCGGGGGTGTGAATGAAATTTTCGGCGGCCTGGGCTTGAACTTTGTCTCAACCGCCCTGACCATCTACCTGGTGTTCGGTCCCTGGAAACGCCCGGGGGTGGGATCGATGTCGGGGACACAACCGTTCGACCAGAAATTGTGGCTCCCAAGCCTGGGTAACACCGAACTCAGTTTATGGGCGCTGGGTATTTCGCTGCTGGTAATTGCGGTGGTCTACTTTTTACTGCGGGGAACGAATTTCGGCCTGCGCTTGAAGGCAGTGGGTAAAAATACCAAAGCGGCATTCCTGATGGGCGTCCCCACCTGGCAATACAGCATGTTCGCCTTCCTTTTGTGCGGGGCATTTGCGGGACTTTCGGGTGCCATCCAGGTGACCAGCGTTTACCACCGATTGCTGCCCAATATTTCCAACGGGTACGGTTTCCTGGGTTTACTGGTAGCGATGCTAATCAACTACCAGGCACTGTGGGCTGCGCCGATCGCATTCTTCTTTGCCGCAGTGAATATCGGCAGCGTCCAACTTCAAATCCAATACAAGATGGATTCATCGTTTGCCGGTGTGCTGCAGGATTTACTGGTACTGCTGGTGCTGATGGGTGAAGGGGCGCGCCAGCGCTTTTTGAAGAAGAGTTAGGAGCCGATATGGATACGAATACGATCTTAATCGGTCTGGCAGGAGTACTGGCGGCGGCTGCGCCGGTCCTGTTTGCCGTGCTGGGCGAGACGATCACCGAACGGGCAGGGATCATCAACCTGTCGATGAACGGGTCGATCCTGCTTTCAGCCATGGGCGGGTTCGCCGTGGCCCAAGTGAGCGGGAGCCTGATGCTCGGTTTCGTGGCGGGCATGTTGATCGGTGCACTGGTGGCGTTGATCGTGGCATTCAGCAGCATCACCCTGCACCAATCACAGGTGGCGGTGGGTTTCGTGCTGGCGCTGGCAGGACGAGACCTGTCCTATTTCCTGGGCGTCCCATACATGAACATTTCCGGCCCGGTTTTACAAGGCCTGCCCATACCGCTCCTGAAAGATATCCCGGTCCTGGGGGTGTTGTTTTTCCAACAAAACCTGATCACCTATATCAGTTACCTGCTTATATTCCTGGTCTGGTTGTGGATCTTCCGCACACGTCCCGGATTAATGCTGCGAGGAATCGGCGAACGACCGGCGGCCGCTTACGTGCGGGGAGCAAATGTCAACCTGATGCGTTACGTTTATACCATCATCGGCGGCGCATTGATCGGGCTGGCAGGACCGGCGTTCACCCTGAACGTAAAAGCAGGATGGATGGGAACGCAGACCGGACTGGATGGGATCGGCTGGATCGCCCTGTCGATCACCATCTTCGGCGGGTGGAACCCGATCAGGGCGGCGTTCGGAGCCTACTTGTTCTCATTCCTGCAATGGCTGGGGCTGGTGCTGCAATCCCAACTGCCAGGGGTGCCCACCCAGGTGCTGCAGGTGGCGCCATTCCCATTGATGATCCTGACCCTGCTGCTGGTCAACATCAGCGACGCGGAATGGGTGGCGCGCATCCTGGCGACGCTGCCAGAAGGGGCCCGGCGATTCACCATAAAACTGCTGCGCGCCCTGCGGGCAAGTCCCCCGGCAGCGCTGGGGGTGCCATTCGAGTCGGAATGAATTTGCAGGGCGACCCAACAGGTCGCCCTACGTTATAATTGACCCATGGAGAAATTTAGCGGATACCGGTGTTCAATATGTAAAACTGAATACCTGCCGGGACAGGTGATGTATACCTGTCCGCATGACGGGGGGAACCTGGACGTAGTGCTGGATTACGATGCAATCCGGCAGAAATTCCAACCCGAAGACCTTACTTCCCGTTCGGAAGACTCGCTTTGGCGATACCTGCCGATCTTACCCGTGCCGGACCCGGGAGGTGAGGGGACGCCCTTGCGGGCGGCGGGATGGACGCCGGTCTTCACGATGAAACGTCTGGCTGAGAAACTCGGCCTTGAACACGTCTGGCTGAAAGATGAGAGCCGAAACCCGACCGCATCCTTCAAAGACCGGGCGAGCGCAGTGGTGGTGGCACGCGGGCGGGAGATCGGGGCAGAAGTAATCGTTACAGCTTCAACGGGCAATGCAGGCGCGGCCCTGGCAGGCATGTGCGCTGCAGTGGGTCAGAAAGCGGTCATCTTTGCACCAAAATCCGCGCCGCCGGCAAAAGTGGCACAACTACTGGTATTCGGGGCGAAGGTCATCCTGGTGGAAGGAACCTACGATGAAGCATTCGACCTGACCATCCAAGCTGCACAGGAATTTGGCTGGTACTGCCGGAACACAGGCTACAACCCATTCACGGCGGAAGGAAAAAAAACCGGAGCCCTGGAAATCTGGGAGTGGTACCACCATGTAACGGACAACATGGTTAAAAATGGAGAGACTGTCAGCGACGTCCCGTTAACCGTTTTTGTTTCAGTGGGGGACGGAAATATTATTTCAGGCATACATAAGGGTTTCAAAGATTTGATGGCGTTGGGATGGATGGAAAAAATGCCGCGGACTCATCGGGGTACAAGCCGAAGGATCCGCAGCCATCGCGAATGCCTTCGCAGCCGGGTCGGAAAAAATCATCCCCATTTCCGCCCAAACGATTGCAGACAGCATTTCGGTCGACCTGCCAAGGGACGGAGTGCGAGCGGTACGTGCAGCCCGTGAAACCGGAGGCACGTATATCAAGGTAAGCGACGATGAAATCCTGCAGGCGATCGCTGCGCTTGGTCCGCAGGGGATATTTGCGGAACCAGCAGGGGCGACCGCATATGCCGGGCTGGTGAAGGCAGCCGGGCTGGGGGTGGTCAAAACAGGAGACCCGATCCTGGTGATAAATACCGGCTCCGGATTGAAGGATGTGGGTGCTGCCATGCAGGCAGTGAGTGCCGCAGTGATTATCGAACCGACCCTGGAGGCGGTGAAAAAAGTCTTATGAAGGGGAAAAATCAGCCGTGGAGCCTTCATGTCCGTTATGCAGTGTTCGGGGTGGTGTTTATCCTGCTGGCGCTGGGGATGTGGGTCATTCGAAGCGTACTGGCTCCAATCGTGGTTGCGGCATTCATCGCATACCTCATAAACCCAGCAGTTAATTTACTAACCCAGCGGACACGCATGAGGCGCCGGGTGGCTGTCGCGCTGGTATTTTTCATCACCCTGGCGGTGCTGATCGGCACCCCGTCGACACTCACCCCAATCTTTTTCGAACAAATAAAAATCGAGATTACGGAAGTCGGGAATATTACCAACCAGATCATTGCCTGGCTGTCGAACCCAAACCTCATACCGGGAATTCCCCTGAATTTGGGAGGTTTGGCAGCCCAATTAACCCAGTTCCGGACCACCTTCCTTTCTTCCATCCAGGGCCAAGCATTACAGCTATTGGGCAAAACCTCCCTGGGAGCCCTGTGGCTGCTGGTGATCCTGGCTGCGATCTACTACTTCCTGGCTGAGTGGCCGCGTCTCCGGGAAGGGTTTCATCAATTCATTTCCCAATGAATACCAGGCTGAGCTGAACGAGCTGTACCAGCGCGTGCGCAGCATCTGGATGAGCTATTTGCGAGGACAATTATTACTCATGCTGATCGTGGGAGTGACATTCACGATCGCATGGACGATCATCGGCATCCCCGGGGCACTGCTGCTGGGTGTTGTGGCGGGTTTCCTGACCCTGATCCCGGACGTGGGTCCTTTCCTGGCAGCAGCGCTGGCAATTGCAGTTGCCCTGCTGGAAGGTTCCAACTGGAGCTGGATGCCAACCTCCACAATCATCGTGGCATTAATTACCCTGGCGACCTATCTCCTGCTGATCACCATTAAAAACATCTGGCTGCGACCGTTCATCATGGGCAGGTCGGTGCACATGCACGAAGCGCTGGTATTAATTTCCATCATCCTGGCGACCATCCTGTGGGGAATCCTGGGCGCCCTGTTGATCGTACCGGTACTGGCTTCGCTGGGGGTGATCTTCGATTACCTGCGCAGGCGAATATTGGGCATGCCACCGTTCCCAGCCACGGAACCTTTCGTGCAGGAAATCCCCATGGTTTCCGCGTCCGAAAAGATGGCAGCCTTGAAATCCAAAATCTCACGAAAGAAAAAGGGGTAATATGCCGGTCACCATTTCGATCGTCGCTCCGATATTTAACGAGTTGGAAAACCTTTCCGAGCTGCACCGACGGGTGAGCGAGGTGATGGCAAAATTGAAGGGGACCTGGGAACTGGTGCTGGTGGACGACGGGTCAACGGACGGATCGACCGAGCGCATCCTCGAACTGGCAAAACAGGACAAGCATGTACGCCCGGTGATCTTCGCGCGGAACTTCGGTCACGAAGCGGCGATCACTGCCGGCTGGGACAATGCGGGCGGGGAAGCCGTGGTGATCATCGATGCCGACCTGCAGGACCCCCCGGAGGAAATCCCGGAGCTGGTCGCGAAGTGGCGGGAAGGTTATGAAGTCGTTTACGCAGTGCGGGCCGAACGGGAGGGCGAGACCTGGTTCAAGAAGGTGACGGCAGCGCTGTTCTACCGGATCGTTCGCCGCATTACCGACGTAAATATCCCACTGGATACCGGCGATTTCCGCCTGATGGACCGCAAAGTGGTGGACGTGCTTAAGACGATGCGCGAGAGGCGCCGGTTCCCACGCGGCATGTCTGCCTGGGTGGGATTCAAGCAGATCGGTGTGCCATATAAGCGCGCGGCAAGGCATGCCGGGGTGACCAAGTATCCCTTCAACAAGATGGTAAAACTGGCATTGAACGGGATCACCGGGTATTCGTATTTCCCCCTGCAACTGGCGACCTACTTCGGATTCGCCGCTGCTGGCGTGGCGATCATCGCCATACCCGTGGTAATCATCATGCGCCTGGCAGGTCACGGAGCGTTTACCGGCCAGGCAACCACCCTCATCGCAGTCCTATTCCTGGGCGGGGTGCAATTAATCTTCCTGGGGGTACTGGGCGAATACCTGGGGAGGATCTACGACGAGGTCAAGGGGAGACCGTTGTATATCGTGCGCGAAGGACCGGGAAAGTAACCTTTCACCCGAGAAATTTATGAGCGGTCCAGATATCGAACGCATGTCAAACACGGATTACAAACTCATGGTCTTCACCATGGACCTGATCGATATCTTTTGCGCGCATATCGAGAAACGGGTCGACCGGTTTGGGATTAAACCCGGCATGACCGTGGTGGATTACGGCTGCGGACCGGGCCGGTATACGATCTTTTATTCCAGGCTAGCCGGACGAGAAGGGAAGGTGTATGCGGTCGACATCCACGAGATGGCGATCGACCTGGTGAGACAGAAGGTGGAGAAATACGGCTTGGACAACGTGGAAGCGGTGCTGGCGAAAGGTTACGAAAGCGGCCTGCCGGACGGAATCGCGGAGGTGGTGACAGCCATCGACATATTTTTTGGAGTCCACGACAAAAACGCCTTCCTGTCCGAATTGAAACGGATCACCAAACCGAGCGGGAGACTGATCATCGACGACGGGCACCAACCGCGCAGTGCGACGAAGGAGCAAATTGCCGCGGCGGGAAGCTGGGTCATCGTTGAGGAGACAAAGGACCATTTGACCTGCAAACCAGCATAAAGCGGTAGATATTCACGGGGGATATCATTCAATACCAGGAGGCAAGCTTTGAATACCGATTTTGATCAAATCATCGACCGGCGCAGATCGAATTCCATCAAGTGGCAGAAATATCCCGCGGACGTCCTACCCCTGTGGGTGGCCGATATGGATTTTACGGCGCCTGAACCGGTGCTGGCAGCCCTGCGGGAAAGCGTGGGGCACGGCATTTTCGGGTACGAATTTCCCACGCAGGGAACTTTATGAAACCGTAGCAGGGAGGATGGAAAAGCTCTACGGGTGGAAGGTGGCACCAGAAATGGTGACAGCCACGCCGGGAGTGGTGGCCGGGTTTAACGCCGCGGCCCGGGCGGTGTGCACAGCAGGACAGGGAATCCTGGTGCAGCCACCGGTCTATCCGCCTTTCCTGTCAGTGCATAAATTCTCCAACCTGGTACGGCAGGAAGCTCCCCTAAAGGTTAAAGCGGAAGATGGCATCCTGCGCTACCGGGTCGATTTCGGGGTATTCGAGCAAGCGTTCAACGGATGCAATGCACAAACCGGCATGTTCCTGCTATGCAACCCCCACAACCCGACCGGGCAGGTTTTTTCCAGGCAGGACCTGCTGCGCATGGCAGAAATTTGCCTGAAGAACGACACCGTCATTTGCTCGGATGAAATCCACAGCGAACTGCTGCTGGGCGGGGCACAGCACATCCCAATCGCCAGCCTGTCACCGGAAATCGCCGATAAAACCATCACCCTGATCGCCCCCAGTAAAACCTTCAACATTGCCGGCCTATTTTGCGGCTTCGCCATCATCCCCAACCCCGAACTCATGAGGCGCTATAAAATGACCGCGGACCAAATGAGCATGCATGTAAATAATATGGGGCTGGCAGGGGCGAAGGCAGCCTTCTCGGGTGAGTGCGATGAATGGCTGAAAGCTCTTCAGACCTATTTAACGGGGAACCGGGACTTCCTGGTGGAGTACGTGAAACAGGAATTGAAGGGAATCAAGCTGACCATCCCGGAGGCAACCTACCTGGCATGGCTGGACTGCAACGAACCAATCCGAGCCGGGAAGATCCACGGCTCGCCTTTTGATTTCTTCCTGAAACAAGCCAAAGTGGCGCTGAATGAAGGCAGAGAATTCGGATCCGGTGGGGAGGGATTTGTGCGTCTGAATTTCGGCTGCCCGAGGAAAACTCTGACCGAAGCCCTGGAGCGAATGAAGGCAGCACTGGGTTAAAAAATGCAGGCGGATGGAGGTCATCCATCCGCCTATTGATTATCATCCAGAGGAAAGAGCAGGAAAAAATCACCGTACGTCGGGAGACGCCTGGCGGAGGCCATAAGCCACCAGCCATGTTTGGATCACCCGGTCTTTCCTCCTACGGGGTTCACTTCCATGTTTTCGGTGGACACCTCCTTCCAAGCCGATTGCGGCCTGATTTCATATTACAACGCATTTTTTAAAATTACATTAGAAATTGATTACAATTTTTAAATTGGTTGTTTAGACAATGTTTAAGGCCCCATGGAACATAAAAGTAACCCTTTAGCGGCGTCAATATATCGATATTAAGAACGGGAAGCATAAAAAGCCTCCCGTTCAAATTCATTTATTTCAGCATCCACCAAAGCCCTGAATTAACCATCGCCCAATTCAGGCGCAGGCTGGCGAAAAAATCAATTGCCTGGGGGAGATCTGTGAAAATCTCAAAAAGTGACCCAAAACCCGCCAGATTGATCAACTCCCTGCACCACACCGGGGGGTGAATACAATTTTACGTGCTCCCGGGTGACGACCTAGAGCGGGCACGGTCTTCGGAACGGAATGCCTCCCAACCGCCATCCAGATGGGGGTGTTTTTCTTCCCGGTACAAAAGAGCCACCTGATGAAGGGCTGCCACACCGGCACTGCTGACGAAGGACAGTTCACTCAAATCCAGGATGAGATCGCGGGCACCGTTGTCGTAAATATCCTGGGCTTCATCGATCAGGCTCTCATAATTCGCCCGATCCAGCTTGCCTTCCAAATGCAATATGGTAACGTTGATGGGTTTATCCCGTCTTGAAATGGTTATCCTCATTTCATTGCTCCTTTCAACGGAAAAGGTCCCGGGATTAGAAAGCACCGGGAGAACCATTTAATCAACGCATGCCAGGCTGATCCAGCGAGGCATGCTCACGGAAGGAATCCAAAGCCTGAGGCATATGGGCATAAATCTCAAAGAGGGAATCAAAACCGACCATGTCGATCACTTCGCGCACTTCCTTAGAAGGGGAGAGTAATTTCACATGCTCCTGGTGGCGGAGGTCATGATCGCGTTTAATGTTGCGGTAAGTAGCCCAGCGATAACCAGCCCAACGCTCGTCGTGGTGGGGGGGGGATTTACCCTGGAAAAGCAGTGCAACCTGATGCAAAGCCCCCAACCCGGCACTGCTGATGAAGGTAAGATCGCTCAGGTCCAGGATAAGGTCACGAGCGCCGCCGGTAAAAAGCGTTTGAGCTTTTTCATTCAACCTATGATAACTTGCCCCGTCCAGGATCCCTTCGAGACGGATGACAACGATGGGAATGGGCTGTTCAGTTTTTGTAATGTTCATCTTCATTTTTTACTCCTTCGTGGTCCTCAAGGGGAAAAATGACAGACCCTGGTAATGGATCGAAGCGCAAAACCGCCTGACTATTCGACGATGGTTTCGCATCACGCAAACTGCGGGTGGACAGCGGATCGTAAAGCCAGCCGAGGATAAATTGTTATAAAACAGATAATATTTATCTTATTTTAGCACTGAAATTGAAATTCCTCAACCCCGCCAACCAACCGGATAACGTGGTCGATGATCAATTGACAGGACCCCCCAGACAGGAAATCGACCCGGTAAACCAAAAGGCAACCATTTCGGCTGCCTTTTTTTCTTTTCAGTCTGTCGGGCTGAACTTTGCCATCAAGCTGGCGATACCCTTCAGGTCCAGCCACCATTGATCCTTGGGGCGCTCGAAGGGTGCATCAATCATGCGTTCGAAATCGCGCATGTCGTGGAAATTGAACTTTCCTTTTTGAACGCCGATGAATGCGCAATTCCCGGTGCCCTGGTCGCATTCATGGATGAGATATTCAAGGCACAAGCGGGAGAGGCGGGTGGCCTGGATGCGGTCAAAGGGCGAGGGATCGCCGCCCTGCTGAAGATGCCCCAGGACAGCCGGACGGACATCGAATACATCCCGCCCTTCCTCTTCGAACAAGGCGCACATAAAAGCGGTGGTGTAAATCTGATTGGCGTACTCGGCGCGGATGATAAGACCGAGACGCTTGCCGGCATCGAAACCGCGGTTCAGTTTTTCGATATCCACCTGCATGTCGCGCAGGGTGACGCCTTCCTCGGGGAGATAGACCCGCTCGGCGCCGGTGGCAAGCCCGCTCATCAGAGCCAGGTAGCCGCACCAATGGCCCATCACTTCGACCACGAAACAACGGCGGGTGGCAACCGCGGATTGCTTGATCTTATCAACGGCGTCCACGATGCTATTGAGGGCGGTATCAGCGCCGATGCTGAACTCCGAACCGGGCAGGTTGTTATTGATGGAGGCCGGCAGGCAAATTATGGGGATGTTGAAAGCCGGGAAATTGGGCCGGGAGGTGAGCATGGTATTGACCGCCTGGTACCCGTTCCAGCCTCCGATGACAAACAAGGCATCGATGGAGTTGTCTTCGATGGTGCGGGCAATTGCATACAGATCACTCCCCTGTGGAACGAGACGGCTGGTGCCGAGCATGGAGCCGCCCAGGGAAGCCCAGCCGGAAACTCCCATCCAGTTCATTTCCTGGACCTCGTTCTTGGCGAGACCGTCAAAACCGTTGCGGACACCCAGCATGATCTGTCCCTGATCCATGCCGAGGCGAATGGCTGCCCTGGCGGCAGTATTCATACCAGGTGCGGGAGCGCCGGAATTCAGGACGGCAATACGGAAACGCTTCTGATCGGGAGCAGCCGGACGGGGGAGGGCACGGACCATGGTCGTCAATGTATCCAGGGCATCCTTGAAACTGGCACTGCGCAGGCTGATCGCCTTTTCATAATCCCGGGCATTTATGGCTTCGACCACCTCACGCGTTTTATTTACACAATCGGTCAAAGGAAAATGGGTAATATGGTTGGCACGCGTACCGACAACCACGGGTTCATCCAGGGGACCGGCATTGAGCAGGGTCTCCACCGCTTCGTGCCCAAGCTGGGTGGCAAGAATCCGATCATACGCGCTGGGGCGCCCACCGCGCTGCACATGTCCAAGCACGGTAACGCGGACTTCCTCACCCAGGTTTTTTTCCAGCACACGCTGTACATCGGTGCTGCCGATGTACACGCCGTTGCGGTCACGGGCACCCTCGGCGATGATGACGATGTGGTCACGCCGCCCGGCCTTGGTACCGGCCTTCAGACGTTCCACCATCACTTCCTGCCAGTTATCCACATTCGGGGGCGCTTCGGGGATAAGCACCCAATCAGCCCCGGTCGCCAGGGCACTATAGAGGGCAAGATAACCGCAGTTGCGTCCCATTACCTTGACAATAAAAGTGCGCTGATGACTGGCAGCAGTACTGGTGATGGCGTCCACCGCCTCGGTGATGCGGTGCAGAGCGCTGTCGGCTCCGATGGTCATATCCGGGCCGGAAAAATCGTTGTCGATAGAACCGACCAACCCGACGATCAGCAGGCTGGGATGGGCGGCAGCCACGGTGGCATCAATCCCGCCACTTTTGACAAGCTCTGCCAGCAAGGAAGGCCAATCCTGGCGGAAAACATTCGCCCCGGTGAGAGAACCATCTCCACCGATGACGACCAGTCCGTCAATTTCTGCCTGGATCAGGTTTTGAGCGGCTTTCAAGCGCCCTGCCCGGGTTTTAAACTCCTCACTGCGGGCAGTCCCGATGATGGTGCCGCCGCGGTGCAATATTCCACCCACAGAGTCCCAATCCATCTTTTTGATGCATGTGCCGCCCTCGACCAGATCCCTGGTAGCCTTCGTATATGGCGTAGATCTCCACCCCTTTATCCAAGGCAGTCCGGACCACGGCGCGCACGGCGGCGTTCATGCCCTGGGCGTCGCCTCCACTGGTAAGGACTGCAATCCGTTTGGCTGACATTATTCATTGCTCCAATTCGTTAAGATTAGGATTGATTTTACCGCAGAACCAGCCGAGGTAGCTACTCATACACACGAAGGCAGAGTGTGTTGAAGGGATATTTTCCCAGCCACCCATCCCCCAAACCCCCTTCCCGTAAATGCAATTTCTTTATAAGGACCAGATTTGCGCATACGGGAAGGGGGCTTAGATGCGAAAACAGGGTAGCGTTCGGCAAAGGACGCCTCCGCTACCCTGTTTTCGCGTATCCTGAAGAAAAGGCGTTCCGCATGGCAGGGTGTCCGGACGGGAATTTTCCTCAAGTCGCCCATCCCCCAACCCCCCTTCCCGTAAATGCAATTTCTTTATAAGGACCAGAATTACTCATACGTGAAGGGGGCTTAGATGCGAAAACAAGGTAGCGTTCGGCAAAGGACGCCTCCGCTACCCTGTTTTCGCGTATCCTGTGGAAAAGGCGTTCCGCATGGCAGGGTGTCCGGACGGGAATTTTCTTCCAGCGACCCATCCCCCAATCCCCCTTCCCGTAAATGCAATTTCTTTATAAGAACCAGATTTGATCATACGGGAAAGGGGCTTAGATGCGAAAACAAGGGAGCAGTTCACGGCCTGCTCCGCCTTTTTTCGCGTTACAAGCGGCAAATACGTCTCAAATTATTTTCAACGGCGAAAAATGTATACCTGCAAAGGTCCCCAGGTCTCAACATTTTCGAATTGGAATTTTCCACCCAGCCAGGCAAGGTCGGGATCTATAACCTTGCCTGACGCAGCCGTTTCATCGAGCGCCTTTTGAAAAACAATGAACCAGACCCGCCCAGCGGAACCGGTGGCAGATGCCAGCGAGGCAAACTCAACCAACCCGAGCACCCGCTGGGTGGCAGGTGCAAGGGTATCGGAACCACTGCCGGAAAGATCCGGCAGGTACTCCTGGACAAGAGCCCGGTCGTAATAAACAGCCGGCAGGAGGCTGAGTTTATTCGAGTGCAAAATCACGTCTCCAGGCTGAAGCCGAGCCTGAATCGATGAATCGAGAGTCGCATAGGGGGCGTAAGGAAACCCGGCATATGTTAGGTGGGTGACCAAACCGAGAACAATTCCAACAGCCAGCGAAGCCAGTGAAAATATTTGTATTAGACGGGGCAATTTCGTTGAAAAAAGAGCCCAGGCGAGCCACAACCAGAACATCACTGCAGAAGGCAAAAAGGCTCTTTCAATATACACCGGCTTCCACTGCGAAAAAACAAACGCCAGGGCGGGCGGGGTCAAAGCGAGGTATGCCAACCACAGGCCGCGGCGGGCGCCCGGGAGTTTCCGACGAAGCGCCAAAATCGTCTGGAAGGCGGCAAGAGCAAACACCAGGAGGGAGACGACGAGTGCCAATGGGAGCCAGTGGGCGTCAACGGGCAGGTTGGTGACAAAAGCCAAAAGTGTGGTAAAAATCGCTCCCAGAGTTGGGCGGTCGACCCAATAAGAATTCTGGATCTTTAACCACTGGGAGGGAAGCTGGACCAGCCAAGGCAAATATAAAATCAGCGCACCCAAGCCCGCCAGGAAGGTCATTTTTACCTTATCCCAGCGACGGATAATAACCGGGGTGAGGGCAAGGGGAACCAGGTAAAACGCGGCAAGGTTTTGGGTGTATTGGGCGAGGGCAGCGCAAAAGGCGAAAAGCACCCACCAGCGCATCTGCGAAGAATGCATCCCCTGCCAGAAGCAAATGTGGCCGCGGTGAGGGACAACGCCAGCAAGGCGTACATGCGGACCTCCTGGCTGAAGTGAACCAGGAAGGGTGCCAGAGCGACCCCCAAGGCGCCGACCAGCGCCAGGCGACCAGCGGGAAACATGGTACGCAGGAGATAATATGCAAGGACTACTGTACCCACCCCAAGCAGGATGGAGAGCATGCGCACGCTCACGAGGCTTTCCCCGAAAACCTTCATCCAGCCCCACAGCAAGGTGTAATAAGCCAGCGGATGGATATCCGCGGCGGCGCCACCAGGGCCGACAGTGAGGGTGCCGGCTAGCATGGCTTTCAATCCCTTTTCGGAAAAGAGGATGGCGAAGGCCTCGTCATACCAGATGGGTCGTGAGACAATCCCCAGGAGCCGGATCAGGAGAGCCGGCAGGAAAACAGCAATGCTGGCGGCGGTCGTGTTCCCAAATGAAAACCAACGCCTGCGGAAAGGTGTATCCACTTATTCCTTTAATACTTTCAATGCTATTTCAACATCGGCATTTTGATGCCGTGCCGTTTGGCTGCGGCGATGGCGATCTCATAGCCGGCATCCGCATGGCGGACGATGCCAATGCCAGGGTCAGTGGTGAGGACCCGCTCAAGACGTACGGCAGCTTCCGGGGTGCCATCGGCGACGATGACCTGACCAGCATGCTGGCTGTAGCCAATGCCGACCCCACCGCCGTGATGGAAGGACACCCAGGTGGCGCCGCCGACAGCGTTGATCATGGCGTTGAGGATGGCCCAATCGGAAATGGCATCGGAACCATCGAGCATGGCTTCGGTCTCGCGGTTGGGACTGGCGACCGAGCCGCAATCGAGATGGTCACGCCCGATGACAATGGGCGCCTTGAGTATCCCGCTGGCAACCATCTCATTGAATTTCAATCCCGCTTTGAGGCGTTCGCCATAACCCAGCCAGCAAATCCGCGCCGGCAGCCCCTGGAAGGGAACTTTCTCACGAGCCATCTTCAGCCAGCGGCGCAGGTGGTCGTCAGCGGGGAACAGTTCAAGGACGGCGGCATCGGTCTTGTATATGTCTTCAGGGTCGCCCGAAAGCGCCACCCAGCGAAAAGGTCCTTTACCTTCGCAAAAGAGGGGGCGAATATAGGCAGGGACGAAGCCGGGGAACTCGAAGGCATCAGTGACACCGAAGTTGTACGCCTGCTGGCGCAGGTTGTTGCCATAATCGAATACCTCCGCGCCCTTGCGCTGGAAGGCGAGCATGGCTTTGACGTGCTGGGCCATCGAGGCCATGGCCCGTTTTTTGTAGGTCTTCCGGATCGGACTTGCGCAGTTCATCCGCGGCAGCCACAGACAAACCGGTGGGGACGTACATCAGGGCTTCGTGGGCAGAAGTCTGGTCGGTGACCACATCGGGAATCACGCCGCGCATCGCCAGCTCCTGGTAGATATCCGCGGCGTTGCCAATCAAGCCAATGGACTGCGGCTTTTCCTTGTCTTTAAATTCTTCGACGAGGGTCATGGCTTCTTCCAGGTTATCAACCACCCGGTCGACATAGCCGATATCGAGACGACGTTTGGCGCGGGCCGGGTCGACTTCGACGATCAGCCCGACTCCCTCGTTCATGGTTATGGCGAGCGGCTGGGCACCCCCCATGCCGCCCAGACCGGCTGTGAGGCAGAATTTGCCCTTTAAGGGAACCCCAGCCTTTAAGCCTGGCAAGCGCCCCGAAGGTCTCGTACGTGCCTTGCAGGATGCCTTGGGTGCCGATATAGATCCACGAACCGGCAGTCATCTGTCCGTACATGATCAACCCCTGGGCGGCGAGTTTATCAAAGTGCTCCCAGGTGGCCCAATGCGGCACAAGGTTCGAATTGGCGATCAGCACGCGGGGGGCATCCGGATGAGACTTGAAAACAGCCACCGGCTTGCCGGACTGCACCAGAAGGGTCTCATCGGTTTCCAGATTTTTCAGCGATTCGAGGATGGCGTCGAAACAATCCCAGTTGCGGGCAGCCTGCCCGCGACCGCCATAGACGACCAGGTCCTGCGGGCGTTCAGCCACATCAGGGTCAAGGTTGTTCTGGATCATGCGGAAGGGGGCTTCGATCTGCCAGGATTTACAGGTGAGCGTTGTGCCGCGCGGGGCGCGGACGGTGCGAGGACCAGACATGAATATCTCCTGTTGATTTAAAAGAATTCCCTCCCTGATATTATACGCAGGGAGGGGATTCAGGCGAATCACGACCAATAAACAAAATTTAAGCGGAGGTCCGTCCAGAAAAACGTGGACGGTTTTATTTCACTCCAGTTCAGGAATAAAGGACGTCGAAGCGGGAGGCGCGCAGGCGCTTGACCAGGCTCTCCTGCACCTCAACCCAGATCGGATGGACCAGGCATTCGTCCTCGAACGTGCAGGGTTTATTCGAGCCAACACAGTCATTGAGCAGGATGGGTCCGTCAATCGCTTCGACCACATCCAGGACGGAAATTTCCTTCGGCTCACGTGCCAGGGAAACACCGCCACGGGCGCCGCGTGAAGTGTGGAGCAGCCCGGCGATGGATAACTGCGAAATGATCTTGGCGAGGAAAGAGGCCGGGATCTTCATTTCCCTTGCGACAGTGGATGTGGCGACGCGAACTTCTTCACCCTTCTTGGCAGTGGCTTTCTGTTTGGCAAGATAGCGAACGGCGCGGATGGCATAGTCAGCCTGACGAGTGATTTGCATGTAGTCTTCCTTTTCTAAAATAAGGTAATGTTTATCTTCTTATATTGTATTGTCAGGCGGTAGTGCATACAAGTGACGGAGGTCATGCTTGAAATATGACCAATTACTCCGATTTTTATCAGAATTTAATAATTCAATATACATGGAAACGCCTCGCGGGTAAACCCACGAGGCGTTGTCAATTCTGAATTTTGCTTTTGATGTTATTTTAAGGCATTAGCGGGTAAGGGTCAGGTTACCCGCGCCGATTTCGACAACAATGGTCACCTGGGGTCCCGTGCCAGGCTGGGAATAGACGTTGCCACTCTTCGTCCAGCCGGACCCATAGGTAACATTCGATAGAGCTCCATCCACCGTGACCTGGACCGGAATGGCGGAGGGGATGACCAGGGTCATGTTGCTGACGCCGGTGCCGATGTGGACGCTGGCATCGCGCTTAAACTGACCGGTAAAATCCAAAGTGTAGTTGCCTGCGCCGCTGTCGAATTTGAGATTTGAAAAATTGGCGTTCCCAAGACCGGTCAAGGAAACGTTGGAGGCACCGGTGCTGTAGCTGAGCAGGGACATTTCGGTAAGATTGGGCGAGGCAAAGTTTATTTTTGCGTCGGAGGCACCGTCCGAAACCGACAGGCTCGTAAGCGCCAACCCGCCAAGCTCGTACTCGGCATGGTAGGCGCCTGCATCAATGGTCAGAGCAATGGGAAGGCTGCCGAGGGTAAGGTCCCATTCATTCTTGAGGTTGGAAATATCCGGAATGCCGGTCAGACGCCAGTTGCCCTGTTCGATGCTGACAGAAGACCCGGCGACGGTTACGGTCGGCTTGAAATCGTTAACGTTATAGGTGGCGGTGCCAGTGACCAGGTTAGCCGCACCCGAATTTAACTTCAAGATACCCGCACCGAATTTGAGACTCAAATCGACTGCCTGGGTGGAATTGGCGGGCAGAGGCACGTTGATCTGATCGACGACGGTCGGCCCGGCTTTTTGTGCCACCGGCAGGGTGATGGTAAAACTGCAAGCGGTTAGAAGCAAGGATGGAACCAGAATGAAGACGAACAATTTACGGAACATGGAATTCTCCTTCAATTTATTAGTCGCCGGCAATTAATAATCATGCCGGAACCATACCCAATATACGCTGTCCGCCGAAAATGGTTCCAGAATAAGAGCACAGGCTTACAACAAAACCTGTACCAAATCTGAGGTTGTCGCCAGGATCATATCGGCTCCAGCTTTTTGGAGCTCCTCGCGCTCACCAAATCCGCACAACACCCCGATATTTTGGGTACCGGCAGCCCTACCGGCGCGGATATCCACGGTGGTATCCCCGACCATCAAACAGGATGCGGGGGGCACACCCATCTGCTGGGCAGCCCAAAGGACGGGGTCGGGAAACGGCTTGGTATGCCTGCAGGTCTGGGCGGTGGCAACGCACTTAAAAAATGATGTCAACCCGAATTGCTCCAGGAAGGCGTGCGAAGTCCGTGGATCGCGAGCGCTGACGACAGCCAACGGATAGCGGGCGCTGAGATCCGCCAGCATTTCCCTGACCCCTGCCACAAGTAAAAAGTTCTTCTTCGGTTTATGACCCAGCTTGCGATAAAGCAGGTCAATCGACCAGGCGACCGGTTCATCCAGCCCAAAAATATCGGGGATACCCATCAGAAAATTAGCAGGAGCCTCGATAGCCATGACAAACCGGCGGGCGAGGCGCTCCGGCGGTTGCCGGGGAACCATAAAACGAATCGGCATTAAAAAGCGGGAGAACCTGGCGACCATAACATCATCCGAGTCGCTCAAGGTCCCGTCCAAGTCAAAGCAGATGGCGCGGATTTTTTCCTGGTTTATTGGCATGATCTCATTCCCGTTCAGGATTTATGAGTGCAGAATTAAATTGTACTTCAGTTCCTGTATAATACCGGTACAGCCACCCGGATCGTGGAGAATGCCCTTAGCCAGTTCCCAAGCTGAGTGTAATCGCAGACGAACCCAGCCGGCAATTTACCCGTATATATCAATACCATGGACCGCCCATGGAAACCCGGATCAACGTGTGTCAAGGCTGAATTTAATGGAATAGAAGAGGAGATAACCATGGCAATCAAGCGTGACATCATCCAGAACCAGAACAGCGGGTTCTTCCAGGACCTGATCTCAAGAATCAAACTTATCCTGCGGCTGATGGGCGACAGGCGGGTCAATTTCTTTTTGAAACTACTGCCGGTCGCGGCAGCCATTTACGTCGTATCGCCCGTGGATTTACTTCCGGGAGCGGTATTCCCGGTGGTCGGGGCGTTGGACGATGCGGTTGTCTTCTGGCTGGGGACCACGCTTTTTGTGGCGCTCTGTCCGGATGACATCGTCCAGGAACATACCAACGCAATCAACAAGGTGGTCGACGGGACCTGGCAGGAGGCCGCTGGAAAAGAGGAGCCCGGTGAGGTCATCGATGCCGAAGTCAGTGAAGAAAAATAATGCGGGAATTCCAAGCAAGCCCTGGCTGCTCAGCGGGGCAGTGTGGATCTTGATATTTAGCCTATCCGCCTGCAGCGGAACAGCGGCGACAGGCCTGGCTTCCCCCACAATTTCCCCAATACAACCAGTTTCTCCCAATGCCCCAACCGGAACCCCCGCCTCGACAGCCACGTTCACAGCGACATCCAACCCGACACCCGTCCCCACAATTTCACCTTTCCTGAATGGGTTCCCCGACACAGCTGCTTATGCGTGGACGCCGGTCGTATCCGGATTGGACCTTCCGGTGGATATCCAGAATGCCGGCGACGGGACGGGGCGATTGTTCATCGTCCAAAAACGGGGCAGCATCCTGATCCTTCAAAACGGCCAATTGCTGCCGCAACCATTCCTGGATATCACGAGCGAGGTGGACAGCAATGGAACGGAACAGGGATTGCTCGGGCTGGCATTCCATCCCAATTACTCGAAAAATGGATCATTCTTTGTTACCTATATCGATCGTAATGGGAACAGCGTAGTTGCGCGCTTCCACGTGTCCGCAAATGATCCCAATGCAGCCGACCCGGCCAGCGAAGTGGATATTTATCACATCAACCAGCCATACCCAAACCACAACGGCGGGGGAATGGCATTCGGAGCGGACGGGTACCTGTACATCGGGTCGGGCGACGGCGGGTCGGAAGGCGACCCGAACCGGACGGGTCAAAATTTGCAGACCCCACTGGGAAAAATATTGAGGATTAATGTCGATAGCGGAGAACCTGCAACCATTCCACCGGATAATCCATTTATCGGTAAGGGCGGGCTGCCGGAAATCTGGGCATACGGGTTGCGCAACCCCTGGCGGTTCTCCTTCGATCCCCTGACCGGAAACCTGTATATTGGCGATGTAGGGCAGGACGCGTGGGAAGAAGTGGATTTCGTCCCGGCAGGAACTCCCGGTGGAATGAATTTTGGCTGGAGTTATTATGAAGGGATGCACCCCTATCAAGAGCACGCCTCCAGCCAATGCGGTGTTCACCTGGCCGGTGACCGAATACTCACACGCCGACGGATGCGCGGTGACAGGGGGGTATGTATATCGCGGCACTGCTATCCCGGAATTTCAAGGTATCTACTTTTACGGAGATTACTGCTCGGGCAACGTGTGGGGGCTGATCGAGACCAGCCAGGACAAATGGCAATCCAAAATCCTGTTCACGACCAGTGCCAAGATCACCACTTTTGGCGTGGACGAAGCCGGTGAACTGTATCTGAGCGACTACGGCACAGGCAGCATCCTGCGCCTGTCACGAAGGTAAATTCAAGAAAAGCATCCCAGAAAAGGAAAGTGGGAGCGCGATTTGTCACCCGGATAGGTGACGGTTCTCACTGGATTTACTTGTCAAATGGGTCTAAATTGTAGATATTCCTGGAGATATGATATGGCAGAACGAATTTGGGAAGTGAGTAAAGTGAGTTATTGCGAGCACGTCAAACGGGAGGCGGCGCTGGAGACCGAAATGCTTTTCCCCGCCGACACCCTGCCCGATCCGCCGCGGGTATTGTCACACCGCTGTTCGCTGGGAATGCAATGCAACCAGTTCGCCCAGGCGACCTGCATCTGGGCGGGGACGAATCCGGATGTAGATCCCTTCAAGAATTAATCGAAGAATAGTGGACCATTTGGTTGTCCCATACCATCTGTCTTGAATCCAGATATAATTGTGAAAGATTAATACAGAAAGGAAAACTGACATGGCTCTTTAGGCGAAAATCAATGACAAGACGGATCACGACAAAGCCCAACAGGGCGGTGTTCGTTTTGTCCCATTGCGCCTATTGACTTTCCAACCTGATTTTTCAAGAATTGGATCTTGTGCAGAATTCCTGCCGCGAGTGGAACAGCATCCTGGCGTGATGTGACAACCCACTGGCGGTTTTTTTATTCCATAATTAAGAATTGTGGACTGGAGAAATAATATGAAGAGCATAATATTGCAGCCGGCTGACCCGGAGCGTGATTTCGGTCAGATCGCAGCCTTAATCTCGAGCCAAGAAGATGAGCCAACTTCGGAACAAGAACTTAATGAAGACTTTGAAAAAAACAAAAGACCAAATCATTCGGATAATGACTGCCAACGATGAACAGGGAGCCTTCCTGGGTTTCTACCTGGTTATACCGAGACAGGTTGGAAACAGGCTGGTTAAAATTCCAGATGGTGGTGAAACCCGAGAAACAAAGGCAAGGGGCTGGGAATAAATTGTATGGAGACCTGCTGCAGGCTGCCAGCGACGACAAAGCGAAAAAACTGCGAGTCACCGTGCGGGACACCTGCGCTGAGTGCCGTGAATTTGCCGAACGGCGGGGATTTATCGAAAAACGCCATCATTTTGGAATGAACCTAGAGCTGGATACCTTCAACGACCGACCGTATGACAGCATCATTTCCAAGCTAACGAGAGATGGGTTCCAATTCACTTCAATGGCAGAGTTGGGCAATACAGAAGAAATGCAAAAAAAATTGTATCTGTTGAATAGTTCGACTGACCTCTCCACGCCCGGGACAGATGGGGAGAGTTCCTGGGCTTCATTTGAGGATTTCCAAAAAAATGTGTGCCAGTCAGATTGGTATAAACCAGACGGGCAAAGAGTGGCAATTGATATGACAAACGGAGCATGGGCAGCTATGAGCGCCATCACGCGCATGGACGGAGTTGATTATGCATATAACCTATTCACAGGGGTGGAGGCGTCGTACCGTGGCCGCAAGCTTGGACAGGCGGTGAAAGTATTGGCACTGCGGTATGCGCGGGAAACCTTGAAGGTACATAAAGTCCGAACCCATCACAATACGCAGAACCTGCCGATGATCGCGATTGACCGCAAGCTGGGTTATACCGTAATGCCGGGGACCTATTTGATGGAAAAGATTCTTAAATATGAGTGAAGAAAGGATCTCCCGTCATCGGGCTTACGAATGCCTCTACTATTCACTTAAGTCGCGAAAGAATATTCCAATGAAAAGAAAGGCACTAAAAGATGAAAAATCCAAAATGGAAGAAAGTTCCGTTCCAACCGGCGCAGGATTTAATCCAATTCGTGCCGGTCAATAAAACCAATTGGAAGGAATGTGCAAACCTGCCCACGGGAGAGGACCACAAATTTGTAGCTCCCAATGTGTGGTCGATCGCCGGAGCGCAGTTCTGGACCGGTTCAAAATCATGCTGTATTTACCACAATGACGAAATGGTGGGATATATCCTCTACAACCTTTCCTATAACGAGGCGGGGGAACTACAGCTTTGGGGCAACCGTTTAATGATCGCAGAAACGCAGCGGGGAAAAGGCTACGGTCGAGCTGCCATACGGCAATGCATCGCCGAAGCGCGCCAGCAGGAGTGCGCGGAGGTGGGATTAAGCACCGGACCTGAAAATCACAAAGCCATCCGACTGTATGAGAGCCTGGGATTCCGGTCAACGGGTAAATTTATGGGGGATGAAATGATCTATGCCTGCTGGTTGACCAAGTCGTGAATCCTGGCGAATCCGAGGCGAAAAACCGGTAGAAAAAATTGGATATGGACGAAAATCGTCCACCAAAAAACGAAAAGGCGACCCATAAAAGGGTCGCTTATTCGTTTTTCTGGAGTGCTTACTTGTACTCAAGCTTGAGCCACTAGGGAACTGCCTGCTGGTGTATTTGAAGTATCCAGGTTGTTGTCGTCGAAGAGCCAAAAGCGGTGCTGTTTTTCTCTCCGTTAGCCTTAGCACGCTTTGATGGGCTGGCACGTTCATGGAGTGACTTCCTTATGGATTTGCAGCGTCCAGGTTTCGCTGCCTGTTGCAGTGGCTGTCACGCCCGTAAATGGGGAAGTGCTTGACATGCTGAGATCATTCGTTTTATCGGCCTGGGCACCTTCCGCAGAGGCGATCTCGATGTTTGATAGACCAATCCCTTGATCCCGTCCTTCTTCAAGCGAGAATGATCCTGCCGGAGTCACGCAATCGAACTTCCATGTATTGGTCGAACCCGCGTTTGATATGCTCAATTGGAATGTGCCATCCGGTTTGACGATTCCGGCCACCTTCAATGGGGGAAATATCAGCCCGGATGTCCCAATATCTTTGCATACCATCCCCTGGCCTCCATAGGATGCATCTGTTTTTATAAGAACACCTTCTCCCTCGATCATACCGTCGGGCAGTGTGTGGAAAACGATCGTAAAGGTGTAAGATGCTCGTAATTCCACGCCGCTTTGTTGAACAGTCTTGGAATATGTTCCTTCGCCCGTCCAAGTGGGCACTCCGGTGGTAAATTTCAGGTCCAATTTCGCCACTCCCCGTTTGGAGCGCGTCTCCAGGCTGACCGTGGCAGTCTGTCCACCTTGATCCGCAGCTTTATAGGTAAAAGAGGCTGGAGCTGGAACCTTGCTCCCGGACGGGGTTACGGAAACCTGCCCATCGGCGAGCGTGGCGATCACCGGCAGGGGCACTTCAGCGCCTTCGAACTTATGGCGCACGTGGGCGGTGAACAGCGTTGAAGAGCCGGGTTCCACCGTTTTCGTATCAGCCCCCAGCTCGGGGACGGTTATTTCCAGGCAGTAACCATTTGTCCATTTTTCTTCGGCGAAGTTCATCGCCATAGCGGTCATGAACCCCTTCATAAAAGCCAGGCTTTGCATTGCATCGCGGTTAAATTCTCGTCGGTCTCAGCGGATGTGCGCGTATAGTCCCCGGTGACCGGAGGTGTATTGCTACCGTCCCTGCTTAGAGTCATATCCATCTGGAATTCGAAATAATTATTGGTCGTCCCCAGGTTCTCGCCGACGCCATGGATGGGCTGCCTGGCTCCCTGGAAGGTGGACCGGTCGTCCCATGTGGTCAGTTTGGCATCGTCATTGACGTGGCCCGTTACCTGGCTGTTTGCTCCAAGCTGCACCCCGCCACCGAGCAGACCCACCGAGCTGTTGAAGGAGAACTGCAAGGGCACATTCCCGTCTGCATCCGGGCACATGTCCATGAGCAGGGCGTACTCCGCTGTTTCCGTATAGGGGAACGGTTGCGCCAGTGTGATTGTTATTTTTCCCTTTGCCTCCAGCCTGGAACCGGACAGGGTGGCCTGCCAGGAGAAGTGTTCGCCGGGCGACCCGATCGGATCGCCCCCCTCGATGACAGGGAGTGCGGCGTTCCCATTCTGATCGCGATTGTTCATGACATTCGCTGGAAGCATGGTTGACAAGCCGAACATCATGAGGATCCCCACCGTGGACTTCATCTGGTAATTCCCTGAATCGCGGAGGGATACCTTGGTGTTGCCCGGGTTACCGTTCCTCGCTGCCAGGGCGGCAACTTTGGGCTGGTTCTCAATGGCTCCAATGATCCCGGTCTTCATGGCTTCCAATCCTGCGGCTCTCATTTGGTCGATCTGTAGAAAGATGGCATCGGCTTGGTCGCCGAAGACGGTTCGCGCACCGCTCTGGTCGCGCAGCACATTGAGCATGTCTAGCTCGGCCTGGTCGGCAGCCTCCGGGCTGACGGAGCTTGAGTCCGCGATGGCGCGGTCGATCGCTGCCATGTTCGGGTCAGGTGTGGCGGTTGGTGTGCCGGCGGGAGTCAAGGTTGCGGGAGGAGTGGTACCCAACCTGCAACCGGCAGCAAGGCTGAATATCAGAGTGAACGATAAAAGATGAAGTGCCAACCGTCGTGGTCTCATTTACTATACCCTCCAAACTCGAATAAGGCGTGAAAAGGTTAGTCTCAACCCGCCCCCTGATTGCTATCAGTATACAGCTTATTAACGAAAAGGCAATTTTAGGAATAATTTCACAAAGTATCCATAAAGGGTATTACAAAAAGCCAGCTATACACAAAGGCCGCCAAAGTTGGCGGTCATTGATTTAATGTTGTTACCTTTTTGCCCAACTTTTATAGAATATTTATTTGAGTTTGATTCGCGATTTCTGATTGACGGAGGCAGGTTTCCCGGCATTGACGATGGCAGAAGAACGGAAGTGGGTTCTCAACCCGGGAGCGAACAGCAATCCAACCAATACCAGCAGGATTACCACGAAAACCACCCAGGGTGCAGCATGAGATACTTCGGGAAGAACGCCGCCCGGGTTATAAGATGCCTGGGTGGAGCCCGAACTGCCCAAAGACACGCTCAGAGTCCGGTTGAGACCATCGTGCAATGCAGAGGAAGACGTATAAGTAAGGCTGTATTCGCTCTGCAAGGTGCGACCGTATTGCTCATACAGGTTGACCAAGGCGGTGGGATCATTGGCGTAACCATAAACTCCCCCGGCACGGGCAGCCAGCGACTGCAGGACAGCCTCGTCGAGACCGGAATTGGTCCCCAGCTTGGACGGGTCGCCAAGCCCGATGGTCGAGATCGAAAGCCCGCCTGCGCCGATCGCCTGGATGACTTCATCGGCAGTAAATTTACTGCGGTTATCCAGTCCATCGGTCAGGACAATGACAGCCTTCCGCCCGGGCAGCTCCTGTAATATCCCGGCTGCCTGGTCGAGGGCGTCGAACATGGAAGTATCCCCCCTGGCGTCCAGGCTGTTAATGGATTGGAGGAGCGCATCACGGTCCGTGGTGACCGGCTGAAGATAAGTCACCCTGGTGTTAAAGGTGAGCAGACCGGCTTGATCACCGGGGCGCATCTGTTCGACATAAGCACGGGCGGCGGCTTTTGCGGCGGTCATCTTCCCGGCATCGTACATACTGCCGGAAACGTCCATCACCAGCATGGTGGTCAGGGGACCGATATCGCCCGACCCATTGATTTGGTCGAGCTGCATTATTTGACCGTTCTCACGAACCTGGATGTTGTTTGGGTTCACATTCAACGGTTCCCCGGCAGCATCCGTCACCGAGACATAGACGATGACCCTGGGGAAATGGGAATTGTCCACCTGGGTGATGCGGATGTTCGCACCATCGACCTGGGCTGAAGCCAGCCCGAGGGGGGCGATAGACAGCAGGACTGCCAGCGCGACCAGCAAGCCTCTCATCATTGTTTTCATCCCGCCCTCTTCTCGTGGTAGATCATATCGGTGTTGCCCATGTGAATCATGCAGTTATTGACAAGCTGGGCGCGTTCGATGCGGCGGTCATTGACTAATGTTCCGGAAAGGCTCATATCCTTGAGGGTGAAGCGGGTGCCATCCCCGGTCAACATGGCGTGCTGGGGGGCGATATCCGGGTCGGGCAGGACGATCTCTGATTTGAGGGGGCTGCTGCCGATGGCGATGGCAGGCCCTTTGCTTTGCATAAATTTATCAAGGATGAATTCGGTCCCCTTGAGTTTACCGGTCATAACCTCCAGCCAGGCACGCGAGAGCAGGACGATGATCAGGGAAATGAAAGCACCCACAGAGGCACCTAAAAGGACCAAACCGATGGCTTTTCCAAGGATGGAGGCTTTCAGCAAAACCTGCATCCCTTCCAAGAGGAACCCACCCAATGCTCCACCGAGCAAGCCACCGAGCATGCCTTTCCAAACCTGGCTGCGGCTGCTCATGCCCTCGGCAGATCCAATCAGCAGCCCGAAAACCGCCCAGCCCAGGGCACGTCCGAGCACACCTGCACCAACCGACTGGAAAAGGAATTCTCCCAGCGGCAGCCCAATTGCGCCGGCTCCCACCCCCAGGAGCGCACCCAACGCTCCGGATTTGGCCGCCTGGACCAGGTTCATGGTCAAGGCACCCTCAGCGATCCCAATCAGCAAGCCGATGCACAATCCCACCAATGCACCAACCACAGCATCGCCAAGATAAATGTTCGCAATGAACGAAAGCCCAAGCAGATTGCTGACCTGCCAACCGATCAACCCACCGATGGCACCGAAAACGGCGTAGTAGTACGTTCGCATGCGTCTATTCATTCAAGTCAGCTCCTTTACTTTCGGGTGCCTGCAATTCCTGCTGCAGATTGTTCCAGTGGACGAAACTTTCCCCTGAATTTCCATCCAATTCATGGAAGCCGAAATAACGACCGGGATCCAACATCCCATCAGCCTGGCGGATAAAAAACCCGCCGGCAGGAGAAAGCGGGTCGATCACCAGGGCGACCTGCCATGGTTCGGGGAAGAAGTGGCGGTGGAGCCAGGCATCGTAGGAGGAAAGGAATACGCCCATGCCTGGATGGGTGTGGTACCAACCAACGATTTGCCTGTCGGGGTAGTGTTCGTCCATTTCAGCGTGGAGGTCCACCAGGCTGTCCTGGGTGAATGTCAGATAAACGCTGCCCTGGCGGGTAAAACGTGCCGGCAAGGCGGCCTCGATGACGATGAACTCCTGCCGATGTTCGGCATCCAAAGACCAGGTCCCCACCAGGATGCCGCCCACTTCGCTTTCCAGGTCGCTGGCAGAATGGTCCTCGAGACGCAGGTAGGCTGGTTTGGCGACGAAAACCGGAATTTGCGGAGTGAAATCCGGCTCCTCATGGTGCGAGTACCAACGCATATGTTCCGTGGGGCAAGGATGCGGCGGGAGGAGCGGAATTAACTGGAGGAAAGATATGAAGATGGGAGATGGTCATGGTTTTATTACTTTTATATAAATCCAGGCTGTCCCGGAACGTTCCGGGACCAGTCCGAATCCATCAAAAAGATCAGCCGGCAGTGACATCGGCAGTCATCATCAGGCGATCCTCTTTGGGGATGCCAGCTTGTGAAAGAGTCTCGTCTTCTTTTAATTCCCTGCCGAGAGCCTTGCTGTCGAGGCGGTAGGACATCGGACGTCCATCCGGACCGGTGACAGGGAGTTCGAGAGATGTGGTCAGTTCGGGGAGGAGTTCCTTGACGACCACGTCATCGGGTAATTCGGCGGTACGGCTGCCGCCGGAAGGAAGTACTACGGTTACGGGAAGGTCGGACATGTTTTTCTCCTTTTATAATGGTTGGTCGTTATCAGGATGTGAAAAAATCATTTGAGGCGGATCCTGGGTTTTTCCACGGGCGGGACCGGCTTCAACTTAACCCGTTCGGGGCGGAGCAACTCACGCTATCCACGGGAAACGCATCCGGGTGAGCTTTGCGGAATTCCCGGCACCAGCGCGCCGCTTCGGGGTCCCAGGGGAAGGGCGGCTTGGTGGGGTCATCATGGAAATTTTTATATTGGAGCATCTCCCCGAGCATGACCACCAGCCGGTCAAGGGAACGGCTGGCAGTCCACCAGGCGGCATCGATGCAGACCGAGCCGTTCAGGTGGTTGATGTTTGGATGCCAGATGGGGGTGAGCCATTTCATACCGGGCCAGCGCTGCGGGTACTGGTTGTGAAGATAGATTTCCACCTGGTGATGGGTGCCGAACTTCGGAATTCCCAGCCGGTCAACACTCAGGATGCCCTTGCATTTGAAGGTGACTATATAGGTTTCGGGGGGAAGATCCGGGCGCGGGACCCTGGTCTCGAAACTGATCAGATCGCTGCGGGCAGCCAATTCCTTCATCAATTCATGGTCAGCGCGCAGGCGCCTCATGCGCGGGCTTTGGTCGAGACCGGTTGCTCCGGCAGTAATGTCAGCCGTCAGCATGAGCCGGTCATTTTCCAGGACCCCGGCGGAGGACAGGGTCTCCTCGTCTTTGAGTTCACGACCCAGGGACTTGCTGTCGAGGCGATAATACATCGGACGCCCATCCGGACCAACGGTAGGCAGGGTCAACAGGGAGGTCAACTCGGTCAACAGGTCGTGCACGCTGACGTCATCGGGAACTTCAGCAGTGCGCGCCCCGCCGCTTGGCAGGATGATAGTCACATTCAGATCGGGCATAGACTGCTCCTATCAGGCGGTGAAATGAGGCACCTGGCACGCGCCGGTGATCGCCCAGCAATCGGCGTGATGCAGGGTGTGGCAGACCTTGCATTCCACCGTACCACGCGGGTCATCAACGTCGACCAATTCCAGGCAATAAGGGCAACGGTGTTCTTCTTCCCCGGAAAGCTGCAACTGCGGTTTATGCCGGGGGGCAGGCAACTCTTCCAGCTCCACAACCGGGGCAGGATGTGCAGCGGGTACAAGCTTTGACCTGGCGTGGACAGGACGGCGACGTTTGGGCAAGCGTGGACGGGGACGGGGGGCAAGGGTGGCAGGTTTCGGAGCCGGAGGAGTCTGGATGGGAAGGGGAGGTTGGTTGAGTCCAGGCAAACAAGGTCAGCAGCGAAACGCCTGCCGCCAGGAGTAACTGCCCCAAACTGGACCAGTCCACGCCGGGAAGCCCGGGTTTCAGCGGACCGAACCCAATCTGCCAGCCGGTGAACCAGCCCAGCAACTCAAGGCCTCCAACCAGGAATGCCAGCATGGAAACCACCCGCAGGAATATTGTCTGCCTGCGCAATACCCAGCGGGAGGAGATCCCGGCGACCAACCCCATGGCAGCATCGGAGAGGATGTGCGGGAGAATCACTGAATAGATCTGGATGTGCTGTAGAATGAGCACCAGCCCAAGAGCAGCCACGACCATCAGCAGACCAAGCAGAATGACCTTGCGCACCAGGACGATATGCGCAGGTTCAAGAGGTGGAGGGGAAGAAGTTCTCATGGCGTTGATGGGCAGGGTCATGGTCTGATCCACGGGTCAATCATGCAACTTTATGCGACCTTTGGCCGGGCTTTTGAGAGTATCCCTGGTTGCGGGGTCACCGGAAATACGAACCTGGATGCGCACCGGCCCGGGTTGCCCGGTCTGCTCGAAATGGCGGAAGTGGAGCGCGTCAGGAAGGTC
This sequence comes from uncultured Chloroflexia bacterium, assembly GCA_963741635.1. Classification (GTDB taxonomy): domain Bacteria; phylum Chloroflexota; class Anaerolineae; order Anaerolineales; family Villigracilaceae; genus UBA877. Next base: position 247,921 of record CAVUIO010000011.1, on the reverse strand, counting down.
GCCGGTCAACTCGTAAAACCGGTAATCCTGTCCATTGTGAGCACGCAGGATGTGCAGGGGGGGCACACCTACATGGGCAAGACTGCGATACAGGAAATTTTCTTCGCCGGTTATGATGTGGGTCATCTCAGCCTCGCGCATGTTCCCACAGGTGGGGCAATGACCGGCTTCAAAGCTGACCGCGCTCAAAGGTTTCAGCACCTGTTCGACGGTCTGGCAGGTGGAGCATTTCAGGGAGGTAATCAATTCCTGGTCCAATTCGATGATGGCTTCCGGACCAAGGTCAGCGCGGGCGATGCGCAGCATGTCTTCCAGGGTGGTGCGCTCTGCCCGGGCGGGGAGTTCGGTCACTTCGCCATAGGTCCAGTGGCTCTCACAATCGGGACGGGGAACATAGGCGGTGGTATGCATCTCGTTGACCATGCCGTTATAGTGGATGACCTTGCCCGGTTCGACCGGCATGCCATTGATCAACTTGAGGGCTTCCTGGGATTGGATCCCACCGATAATCGAAGCGATGGTGGGAGTGGTGGGCACCTTCCCCAGCAAAACATTCTGACGGGCAAGCAGGGGGCAGGAATAGCGCAACGAAAGATCGCGCAGCGCCTGTTCGGTGAGGGTGCATTCGTAGCAGGCACCCTTACCAGGGACAAAGACGCGTGCCAAGCCCGAGCAATTCCTGGATGGCTCCATCCACCCAGGGCTTGTTCATCCAATAGCAGAAGCGGTTGACCGCCAGGCGGGCTTCCCGGTTATCCAGGCAGCCGATCACAACATCCATGCGGCGGAATACGCCCAGACCCAAGCTGGGTGGTGACATCGCCGTTTAAATATTGGACGTGGATCTGCGGGTTGAGCGCCTTGGCGCGAGCGGCAGCCACCTCAGCCTTGCTGCGATGGTTATCGGATTCGCGGAATAAAACCGAACGGCTCAGGTTGGCGGCTTCGATCGTATCGAAATCGATGATAAAGATATGCCCAACTCCCATCAGGGCCAGGTTCTTGATGACATCGTTTCCCAACGCGCCGGCTCCCACCACCATGACGCTGGCATTCTGGACTTTTTCCCGTTCCCACCAGGAGATGAAATCGAATGTACCCAGCCGGTCGGTATGCAGGTTGGGGATGTGGAGGGGTTTTTCCGGGGCAACCGGTACGCGTAACGGACCGGTGGGCGGTTCGTTTGTTGCCGGGCGAGGGCTGGTTGCTGACCGCGGCGCTGGCAAGTTCGCGTGCCTGTGGTGACATTCCTTTCGTCGATGGGGTGCGCAAACCAGCCGACATTTGGGCCGGGATTCAATCAATCTGAATTCTTCAAGGGATTTGAGCGCTTCGCGGAGGGTGGCACGGCTTACGCCGAGCTGCTCCATCAGGTCACGCTCGGCGGGCATTTGGGACCCGGGCGAGGAGGCTGCCATCCAGCAGGGAGGCGGCCAGTTTGCCGGCGACAGTCTCGGAGAGGGATTTATGGGCAATTGGCTGGATTTTCATGCTTTTCCTGTGGTATGGTGGTCAGACCAAATATACCACCAGTATAACCATTTTGAATTGAAAGTCAATAGGGTCAGGCATGGAAATTAGTACTGGCTTAAAAATAAAAAGGCGACCCTCAGAAAGGGTCGTCCTTTTAAGGCGAAAGACCGCAACCGGTTACTTGACTTCGACGACTGCGCCGGCTTCTTCCAATTTCTTCTTGGCATCCATGGCGGCATCCTTGCCAACAGCAGCCATGACTTTTCCATCGGCGGTCTCAGCCAGCGCCTTGGCCTCGGTGAGGCTCAGGTTGACGAGCTGGCGAATGACCTTAATGACCTCAATCTTCTTGGGACCAGCATCCTTGATGACGACGTCAAATTCGGTCTTCTCTTCGACGGCTTCAGCAGGCGGCTGCGGGAGCAGCACCAGCGACAGCCATGGCAACGGGAGCGGCAGCGGAAACGCCCCATTTCTCTTCCAACTTCTTGACCAGTTCAGCAGCCTCGAGAACCGAGAGCCCGCTTAACTGTTCGACAATTTTTTCCAGATCAGCCATTCCAAATCTCCTTCAGATTATTTTGAATAATATTTCAGCTAATGGCGATAACCATTGATCGCGACATATGCTTACGCCGCAACCGGTGCGGCTTTTTCGGAAAACGCCTTGAGCACGGAAGCCACCTGGCGACCAGGTTCGGCCAGGGTGCGGACCAATTTGCCTGCCGGGGCTTGCAGAACGCCCAGGAGCTGCGCACGCACTGACCGGCAGCGGCGGCAAGCTGGCTAGAGCCTTGACCTCGGCGGGCTTGAGCGTCAGTGCGCCCATGAAACCGCCTTTGATCTTCACGGCTTCCATGCCCTTGGTGGCTTCCGTCAGCGCCTTGGCGAACCCGGCGGGATCGGAGAAACGCAAAGCCGATCGCCGTGCTCTTTTCGGAATAGTCTTCCGGAACCTTGAACCCGGCTTTTTCCAGCGCCAGTTTTGCCAGCGTGTTCTTGACGATATGGAACTCGCCGCCTGCTTCGCGGACCTTGGAGCGGATGGCATCCAGGTTGCTCATCTTCAAACCGGCATACTCCACCAGGACAACGGCCTGGCTTTTGCTGACCCACTCAACATATTGGGCCAGCATGGTCTCTTTTTGTTCTTTTGATTTTGCCAATGAATATCACCTCCTTTCCAATCATAAAGTCTTTGCCCGAGTGTTCCAGGCAAAGACTTTGACTCCCCGGAAAGGGAGGGGTGTTTCCACCAGTCTTCACCTGGGCAGGAGATTAAGCTCCTTAAGAATTACCGGAGCGCCTGCCGTCTGTGGCGAAGGAATTGATCCCGGGCGTGCCGAATATAACTATTCGGTTTCCTCCATCGATTGGGCCACGTTGGCATCGATCTTGATGCCAGGACCCATCGTTGAAGTCATTGTAATGTGCTTGATGTAGTTACCCTTGGCAGCAGCCGGGCGGGCCTTCTTGATGGCCTCCATCAAAGCAGCGAAGTTTTCGTAGATTTTTTTCTCGTCGAACGAAGCCTTGCCAATCGAGACATGGATGTTGGCGGTCTTGTCCAGGCGGAATTCCACACGACCGGCCTTGGATTCGGTCACGGCGCGGGCAATATCCTCAGGACCAACCACCGTGCCAGCCTTGGGGTTCGGCATCAAACCACGCGGACCGAGGACGCGGCCGAGTTTACCGACCTTGCCCATCATATCAGGGGTGGCGATGGCAACATCGAAATCCAGCCAGCCATTCTGGATCTTTGTCAGGGTTTCTTCATCATCCGCGACGGTATCGGCGCCGGCGTTGCGGGCGTTGGTGGCGCCATCGCCCTGTGCAAAGACCAGCACCCGAACCGCCTTGCCCAGACCATGGGGCAGGACGACCACATCGCGCACCTGCTGGTCAGCCTGGCGCGGGTCAAGTCCCATGCGCATATGGACTTCCACCGTGGCGTCAAATTTCGCGTACGAAGTTTCTTTTACCAGTTTGACCGCTTCAGTAGGATCGTAAAATTTATCCAGATCCACTTTGGCAGCGGCGGCCAAGTATTTCTTTCCGTGTTTAGCCATGAGTTCTCCTTTGTGGTGCAAACGGGCGGGGACAATACCCGCGCCCTCCCACGGGGTTAATCGCTACGGTAATGCCCATGCTGCGGGCAGTGCCTTCAATTTGAAGCATGGCGCCTTCGATGTCGATGGCGTTCAGGTCTTTCATCTTCAACTGGGCGATCTCCTTGACCTGAGCCCGGGTTACGTTGCCGACCTTTTCACGGTTCGGTATGCCCGAGCCCTTTTCCACGCCGGCAGCTTTGCGCAGCAATACCGCAGCCGGGGGAGTCTTCAGGACGAAGGTAAACGATCCGTCGGTGTAGACGCTGATCTCGGCCGGGAGCACTTCACCCGGTCGGTTGGACGTGCGGGCATTGTAATCCTTGCAGAATGCCATGATGTTGATCCCATGACCAGCCAGAGCCGGGCCGATGGGGGGCGCAGGATTGGCCTTACCGGCTTCAATCTGCAGACGAACAATTGCCTTGATCTTTTTTGCCATTTTTACTCCTCGTACCAGGGGTTCACCCCGGTACTACGTGGTTTTAGCGGGTGATTACGGGACACCCTCCCACCGATTCAGGCCGACATGCAGCCTGTTAACCGTCAATTTAAGCTTTTTCCACCTGCAAGAAATCCAATTCGACGGGTGTATCACGCCCGAAGAACGAGACCATCACGCGCACCTTGGTGCGCTCCATATCGATTTCGGCAACCACGCCCCGGAAATCATTGAAGGGTCCATCCACGATGCGGACGCGTTCACCGACCTTGAAGGTCACCTTGACCGTGGGTGCTTCGGCTTCCATGCGCTTGAGGATCTGGGTCACTTCCTCGGGGCGCAGGGGAGTGGGCAGGTTGCCCATGCCAACAAAACCGGTAACACCCGGGGTATTGCGGACGACGAACCAGGATTCTTCGCTGAGGGCCATATTTACCAGCACGTAGCCAGGGAAGATATGGCGCTCCACGGTGCGGCGTTTACCATCCCGCACTTCTATTTCTTCCTGGGTGGGCACCACCACATCGAAGACCTTATCCTTCATGCCCATCGTTTCAATACGCTGCTCAAGGTTATGACGCACCTTGTTTTCATAACCGGAATAGCAGTGAATCACATACCAGGCCGGTCCCTCGGGGACCGAACCGGCGTCTTCGCCCATTGCAGGGGCTTCCTGGCGAACGGGCTTGGGTTCGCTTAAAACGGGCTGTTCCGATTGAGAAGCGTTCTCATCGGATCCAACCGGTTCCTGCTCAATCTGTCCTTCCTGGTCTTGATCGAACATCTTTCAACCTTCTTTGTCTGACTCCTGGTAGAGATCAGGCACCGATAACCAGGGCAGATAAATCGTGTAGCTCCCTCATCAACAAGACCGAGGAAAACAGCCATAATTACCAGCACGCAAATAACAATAATTGTCAAGTCGGCGTGCTTCCGGCCAGGTTGGCCAGTGGACTCTGCGCAGCTCACCAACGGTCTCACGGAAGAACCGCTGGATGCCATTCTCGCGCTTGGTTTTATCGTCTTTTCCGGCCACGTTATACTCCTTCATTTCGACAATGACTACGCCGCCTGGTTTTTGCCGATGGGGAAGGCGGCGTTGCTGCTACAGGCCAGGCAGGACTTGAACCCGCAACCGCTCGTTTTGGAGACGAGAGCTCTACCAATTGAGCCACTGGCCTATGCGTGCCAGGCGCAATACCTGCGCCCGGACGCGGTTACTTCGTTTCGCGATGCAAAGTGTGCTTCCGGCAGCGTGGACAATACTTGTTGAATTCCAGGCGATTCGGATCATTGCGGCGGTTCTTTTCCGTCACATAATTGCGCTCTTTGCAATCGTTACAAGCCAAAATGATTACCGGACGGACGTCCTTCTTTTTACCAGCCATTCTGTTCCACCTAACTATCGATTATTCGATGATTTTAGTGATGACGCCAGCGCCGACGGTCAGGCCGCCTTCACGGATGGCGAACTTGGAACCTTGCTCGAGTGCCACAGGGACGATCAGGGTCACGGTCAGGTCGACGTTGTCACCCGGCAGGACCATTTCCACTCCTGCTGGGCAGCTCCACGTCGCCGGTCACATCCATGGTGCGGATGTAGAACTGCGGGCGGTAGCCATTGAAGAAGGCACTGTGGCGCCCGCCTTCTTCCTTCTTCAACACGTACACCTTGGCGGTGAACTTGGTATGCGGGGTGATGCTCCCGGGCTTGGCAACCACCTGGCCGCGTTCCACATCGGTGCGCTCAATGCCGCGCAGCAGCAGGCCCAGGTTGTCTCCGGCCATGCCCTCGTCCATCATCTTGTGGAACATCTCCACGCCCGTGACCACCGAGTTGCGGGTCTCGCGCAAGCCGATGATTTCCACCGGTTCGCCAACCTTGACCACGCCCCGGTCCACGCGCCCGGTCACCACCGTGCCGCGGCCCTTGATCGAGAACACGTCTTCGATCGGCATCATGAACGGCTTGTCGGTCTCACGCTTCGGCTCCGGGATGTACTCGTCGACCACGCGCAGCAATTCCTTGATGCTGGCATACTCGGGGGCATTCGGATCCGTGGAGGTGCTCTCCAACGCCTTCAGGGCGCTGCCGCGCACGATGGGGGTGGTGTCGCCCGGGAAACCGTACCCGTTCAACAGCTCGCGCAGTTCCATCTCCACCAGTTCCAGCAGTTCCGGATCGTCCATCTGGTCCACCTTGTTCAGGTACACCACGATGCTCGGCACTTCCACCTGGCGGGCCAGCAGCACGTGCTCGCGCGTCTGCGGCATCGGCCCATCCGGAGCAGCCACCACCAGGATGGCGCCATCCACCTGCGCCGCTCCGGTGATCATGTTCTTGATGTAGTCGCGGTGTCCGGGCATATCCACGTGGGCGTAGTGCCGCTTGTCGGTCTCGTATTCCACGTGCGCAATGTTGATCGTGATGCCGCGCGCCTTTTCCTCCGGCGCATTGTCGATCGTATCGTATGCCCGATACTGCGCCTTCCCCAGGAACTGGCTGTACTTGGTGATCGCCGCCGTCAAGGTCGTCTTGCCATGGTCAATATGTCCCATGGTCCCCACGTTCATGTGCGGTTTCGTTCGTTGATACTTCTGCTTCGCCATAATCCTTGCTCCTTCCTTGACAATATTACGAGGTCGCGAAGCCCTCAATGGGATTTGAACCCATGACCCCATTCTTACCAAGAATGTGCTCTACCGACTGAGCTATGAGGGCGGAGGTGGGCAGTGAAGGATTCGAACCTCCGAAGGCTTTTGCCAACTGATTTACAGTCAGTCCCCTTTGGCCACTTGGGTAACTGCCCATATTTACCAACCGTGCCACCAGCCGGTCGTCTGGGTCCATCCCAAACGAGGAGGCCAACCGACAGACCAATAAGCGGGAAGGGTTTAAAAACGATCCAAGCCGACGATGGGAATTGAACCCATAACCTACCACTTACAAGGCGGTTGCTCTGCCGGTTGAGCTACGTCGGCAAGCGTCCTTTCCCGGCTTAAGCGGGGCAATTATACCAAAGGCACCCCGTCCATACAAGGTTAACGCGCCGGACTACCGGTCAGCTCTCTCCTTTTTTTCATTGGGACGCAAAAATCAGGGCTGGAAAGACCGGCGGGGAAGTTTATCAGGGATGGCGAGGAGAGTCAAGAAAAAAAGGCGATGATTCAAATGAATATGATCTCAACCCGGGTGGCTAAATGCCCGATTTCTGCAACCCACTTGACCGGTCACTTCATATTATCTATACTATGATGCAATCGTTACAACCAAGAGAGGAGAGCCATGACAAAAATCCGCCTGATTATTTTTCCGCTGCTCGGCTTGCTATTGTGCAGCCTGGCAATGCCCGTGCAGGCCCAGGCAGGCATCCAGCTAGTCAATGATACGGCGACTTTTACATTTCCCAATACCGCTACATTCAAGGCAGAGTTCAAGTCGGGGGTCAATATCAGCTCTGTAATCCTTGAATATGGGGTGGACCAATTGACCTGCGGCAACGTGATCGCAAAGGCGTTCCCGCAATTCACGGCAGCGGCTGACATCCAGGTGGAATGGGCGTGGGATATGCGTCAATCCGGATCGATCCCGCCAGGAGCCACGCTCTGGTGGCACTGGCTGGTCACGGATGCCAACGGCAGCGAGTTCACCAGCCCCACCCAAACGATCATCTGGATCGACAGCACCCATAATTGGCAGGTTATCTCAGGAGGAAACATCAACCTCCATTACTATGATGGCGGGCAGTCTTTTGGTCAGACCCTGCATGACGCCGCAGCACAGGCACTGGTGCGATTATCCAGCGATGTTGGGATCACCACGGATAAACCGGTTAATATTTACATCTATGCCAACACCAATGATTTGCAAGCCTCCATCCTTTATGCCCCCTCCTGGGTCGGGGGACAGGCCTTCCCTGAGACAAACATCGTCATCATTGGAATATCAACCGACCAGTTGGATTGGGGGAAAAGCACGGAAGCCCATGAATTGACGCACGTGCTCGTCGGTCATTTGACATTCTCCTGCCTGGGATTCATCCCAACCTGGCTGAACGAGGGCCTGGCGATGTACGGCCAGGGTGGGCCAGAAGCCGCCCAGGTGACCCAATTCAACCAGGCCAAGTCCTCCAACCAACTGCTGGCACTGAGTTCGCTGGCGGGCGCCTTCTCGGATGAAGCCAACCGCGCGAACCTTTCTTATACAGAAGCATACAGCGTAGTCAATTATCTTATCCAAACCTATGGACGGGATAAGATGACCGCCCTTTTAATCTCCTTACGCGATGGAAATACCATCGACCAGGCTTTACAGTCAGCGTATGGTTTCGATACCAATGGGCTGGAAGATGCCTGGCGTGCATCCATTAGTGCCGCACCACGAGCCGGGACCTCAAACCCAACACCGGTTTTTACGCCTACACAGGTGGCGACGTTCGTCCCAATTGGTTCCGCTCCATTGGCTCCGGCTGGAGTCACAATAGAACCAACCCTGGCCCAGGCAGCGGTCACTCCGGCCGCCTCGTTGCAGCCACCGGGTCCCGCCTCGGCCCCGGTGCCACTGGCTCAACAGCTTGGGATCAGTCCGGGAGTAATAACGGGGATCGAGCTTGGATTGCTTGGCTGCATCCTGGCAATCGTTGTGATCGCAGTGCCAATAATTGTCATCAGCCGACGCCATAACCGGAGGCCAAAATGAAACGCGATTACAAGTATTACTTCCTCCTGCTTGTCACGGGCTTCATGCTGCTGGCCTGCCAGCTTACGGGAGTCGCCACCCCCACTGGTGCTGCCAATTCCATAGGTGCACCGGGAAATTCAACCACATTGACACCTACCGTGGAACCGTTGACTTACCTAAACCTGGAAAGTGGAATACAGGTCCATTACCCGCAAGGATGGACTCAGCAACCGCCCGCCCAGGGTGACCAGGCGGTGATGGGTTTTGCCAGCTCTGACCAATCGGTGGTTTCTTCGTTATATGTGTTTGCTGCCCAGGCAGGCGACACACCCGAATCGACTATCAATTCCCTTAGCAGTTCTGCATTATCCGGTTTGACCAATGTCGTGGTGGTCAGCAACGCGGCGCTATCCCGGTCAGACGGCACACCGGCCTGGAGCCAGGTGGTGACCGCCCAGAGCAATGGGAATGAGATAAAAATCAACCTGACCACAGCCATTTACGGGTCACGCTTATTTTTCATGCTGACCTATGGCTCACCCTCGGCATATGATTTATATACAAACGACATTGCGGCGCTGCTGAATGGGATGGTCTTTCAATCACCGATAGTCAACGGAGTAGACCGGAGCAAGGCACTATTCTTGTCAGGTGGTGAAAGCACAAACTCGCGGGACTATGATCCAGCCACCGAACATGATTCAGGCGACAAGCGAGTGTTCAGCGGACTGGTGTCACTCGATACCAACCTGAACCTAGCGCCTGAGCTGGCAGAATCCTGGGATATCTCGCAGGACGGGACGGTCTATACTTTCCATATTAGAACGAACGCAAAGTTTCATGACGGTCGTGCGGTGGTTGCCCAGGATGTGATCTATTCGTGGGAACGAGCTGCCAATCCCGCCACCAAATCCGATACCGTGCTAACTTACCTGGGGGATATCGTGGGTGTGTCTGAAATGCAAGCCGGAACGGCGACTCACATTGCGGGGTTGAAAGCAATAGACGACCATACCCTGCAGGTGACAATCGACGCAGCCAAACCTTATTTCCTATATAAATTGACAATGCCGGTTGCCTTCGTATTGGACCAGAAAAATGTGGAATCCGGATCGAACTGGTACCGCACGCCGAACGGTACGGGACCATATAAACTGACCCGCTGGGACAGCTTCCAATTAATGGTGTACGACGCCAACCAGGATTTCTATCTTGGCGCACCAGCCATCCCGCAGATTGTCATAGAATTATTTTCAGGAATCGGCATCAACCTGTTCGAATTGGGCGAGATCGATATGACCGGCATATCCTCTTCCGATGTAGCCCGGGTGCTCGACCCGGCGGACCCCCTGCATCCGGATGTTTACAGCGGAGTGAGTTTGTGCACCGAATATGTAATTTTCGATGTGACCAAGCCGCCCTTCGATGACGTCAAAGTGCGCCAGGCGTTCAGCATGGCGTTCGACCGGCAGAAATACATCGATGTGGTCAATAATGGAGTCGGTATCCCCGCCGTGGGACTCTACCCCCCGGCACTGCCCGGATTTACCCAAAGCCTTCAAGGTCTACCATATGACCCCACCCAGGCACGTCAGCTATTAACCCAATCCAAATATGGCGGCTCCCAGGGATTGCCGCCGATCACGTTTACCGATGCTGGTTTCGGCAATACTGCCGGTCCGAGCGTGGCAGCCATGGCACAGATGTGGGAGCAGAACCTGGGTGTGACCATCACGATTGAAAACCTCGAACCAGATAGATACCTAGACCTGCTGAATTCCGGTCAACACGGACAGTTATTTTCCAGCGGATGGTGCGGGGATTATCCCGACCCGGAGAACTTTGCCGATGTGCTGTTCCATACCGGCGCACAACAAAATACGGGGAAATATAGCAACCCTGCCCTGGATGCAATCCTCGACCAGGCCCGCGTGGAGCGGGATGTGACCAAACGAATCCAGCTTTACCAGCAGGCAGAGCAATTGATCGTGCAGGATGCCCCGGCACTATTCATCATGCACGATGTTTCCTATGAACTGGTCAAACCAAACGTGAAAGGATTTGTGCTGACCCCGATCAACATCCCGATAGAACGTTATTTACATTTACAGCCGTAGACCGCTGTAATAATAAAAATTCCCTCTCCTGTTTAGGAGAGGGAATTTTTATGGCCTGGCTTCTGACAGGAAATCCACGTGATCGATTGCAGGTCCAAGGCTGGAAATTTGAAAATCGAAAGCTATGGGCGAATTTCCGGATAGAGCTAAGGAAGATTCCCACCTGCGTACACCGATCACATCCCCGGACGAGTCGAATGCGGTTGCCAGCACCCAGGTAATTTTTGCCGACCCGGAACCAGCCAGAACAAGCCGTCCAGTCACTTCCGCGGTCCTCCCGAAGGCATCCACTGCAACCAGGGTATTTTCGGGAGCCACCAGAAGGTAGCGCGTATCCCCAGGCAGCAAGCGAATGGCTGTCAACAAGTTAACCTGGACAGAAGAATAGGTTTTATCCGACGGAGGGAAATGAACAGCCAACGGCATGGATTTGCCCGCTGGCAGGATATCCAGCAATCCATATCCCGTATCACTGGTGATCTCTTGTCCACCGGCATCGAGCAATATAAATTGACAGGAAAGGTTTTCCACCGTATCAGCGAACGGGTTGGTCACCAGAGCAAAACACCACAACCCTCCATCCGTTTCCGTCCAGCAGCGCGGCTGTTGGAGGGGGAGAGGAACGGGTGTAGGGACTGGTTCAACGGGGGTTGTACTGCCAACCGGAATAATCAGCTTTGTTCCAACCGGAAGAGCTGCAGCCTGGAGACCGGGGTTGGATGCCATGAGCGCTTCAGGGGTAATCCCAAAGCGGCTGGCGATCGCTATCACCGTATCGCCCTCAACTACGGTATAAATTACCGGGGTGGGGCTGGGCTGGGTGACATTCAAAGCAAAAGGGATGAGGCTGGGGGTGGATGAAGGGGTGGGAGTTAGAAATGGAACTGCCGGTGGAAGCTGCGTAACCGTTGTGCCACTGCCTGCACATGCGCTCAACATTATCAAAATGAACAAAACGGTCACCGTTCTTGGCATGAGAAGATTATACACGTTTCACTTGCCCCCATTCTCAGGCTGTGCTAAACTCAGTTAATGGCTGAAGATGACGGGCTGGTGGCGGAGGAAACCGGGGATAACCCAATGCTCCGGGAATCAATGGACGCCCTGCGCCTGGGGGACCGGGGGAGAGCGCGCGATCTACTGACCCGACTCCTCAAAACAGATCAAAAGAATCCGAAATATTGGCTATGGCTCAGTGCGGCGGTGGACACACAAAAAGAGCGAATATACTGCCTGCAGATGGTACTGCAGACAGACCCACAAAATGCCTCTGCCAAACGCGGCTTGATCCTAATGGGGGCACTCCCGCCGGATGATTCCATTCCACCTTTCCCGCTAAACCGGCCGCGCCTTTGGGAGGAGAAGTTGATCCACTCCCAGGAATCAAGGGAGAAAACCAGCGGGTTGGACAGGCCGGTGGTACGGATTTTGTCGATTGTGGGAATTTCTGTCATCATTATTGGCATCCTATTATTGGGCAGGTCTCTTCTTTTTCCCAACCATGCCGCCCCATATATATCCCCTACACGACGACCAACCCTTACCCTCACTTCAACCCAGACCATCACTCCTGTTTTCCGCACAGCAACTCCCACATTTGTTGGTGCCACCCCATTGTGGATGTTCCTTGCTTCAACTTATACACCAACCCCGCTATACGTGGTTACCACGCACCCGGTGCTCTCGCGTGCATCGTATGAAGCAGGATTGCGCTCCATGGCAGCAGGTGATTATGATACGGCACGGGTTCAATTCCAGGACGTGCTTAAAACAGAACCTGATGCCCCGGACGTTTTCTATTACATCGGTGAAAGCTACCGGATGCAGGAAAATTTCTGGAGCGCCAAGGATTCTTACCAGCAGGCAATCAATCACGACCCGTCGTTTGCCCCAGCATTCCTGGGGCGCGCCCGTGCCAACCAGGGTTTAAACCGGGAAGTGGACGTGCTGGGCGACATGAACACAGCGATAGACCTCGACAGGAATTTTGCAGAGGCATACATTGCCCGAGGCGAGTATACTCTCCAAAATCATCCATCAGCCGCAAAAGAAGACCTGGAGACGGCGCTGGAACTGACCCCGGATTCAGCGCTGGCTTACCTTTACCTGGCAGGGGCGGAATTAAACCTTGGAGATGATTATGCCGCCCTGGACGCAGCCAAGCATGCCAATGAGCTTGACATGACCCTGGTGCCGGTTTACCTGACACTGGCAAAAGCATATATCAAGACCGGGCAGACCGCCCAGGCGGTTAACGTATTGCAAACCTATGTCATCTATAACCCCGGAGATGCCAGCGCACTGCTTCAGCTTGGGACTGCTTATAATTCCATCGGGAATTATGAAGGGGCTGTAGAAGTATTAAATAAATCCATCGACGCCGACCAACATAATCCGGAAGCATACTTCCAGCGCGGAACAGCTTACCTGAACCTGGACAGTCCCAACCTGGCAGAGACCGATTTTAACTCGGTACTGAATTATGACCTTTCGGATTTTGATGCTTACCTCGGACTGGCACGGTCATATTTTATGCAAGGCAACCCGAATAATGCCTATATCGAAGCGGACCAGAAAGCCCTGCCACTGGCACATTCGGATAATACCAAGGCCCAAGTCTATTACTGGGAAGCACAATTCCTCGAAGCGATCGGTGATCCACTGTCAAACCAGGGCGCTCAGAATAGCTGGGAAGCCCTGATCGCACTGCCGGCAGAGGCGATGCCGGAGGCGTGGCGCAGCGAAGCCTTCCAGCATCTCAAGGTCACGCCCACGTTTACCCCCAGTTTAACGCCCACCCTTACCTCCGTCCTGATGCCCACACAGGCATTCACGCAAACCCCTTGAGGTTTAATCGCTTATATTATTATGGAGGGACGACCATATGTTCGAATCATTTGGGTTGGGAGAAATCATCATTATCGCCATCAACATCATTATTTTATGCATACCAATATTGCTGGTTTGGCTGCTCTTCAGGACCCTGCAAAAAATATCCCACCACAGCGAGCAAATCGAACAGGAAGTAATTTCCCTGCGGGAGGAAATTAAATCACTCCGGGAACAAATGCCCAGCGGTATATTAAAAATAATCCATCCTGGAGAACAAACCAGCGGCAGGTTTCCTGCCGCTTTATATTTATTTACGACATTCCCCACACGGGCATAATGCACGAAGGTATTCCCATTTATATATCCCAGCGTCATGCCCATCCTCCCACACGGCGGTGACACCATACGAGCCCACCGGGAGGAGATTGGTCAACCGGATGGCGGGGGAATCAGGCATTTCCCTGGTAAACGCAGAAGGGTCGGGGGTATCGCCCATCCGATCATGTCCACCCCGGCATTCGGCGCAGGGGCAACCAGCGCGCAGCAGTGAGAAGGGATACAGGCTGACATGGTTGTCATCCCAAGTGACCAATAATTCTTTTTTCCCGCGATTGGCGGTAATTGAAACAGGTTTCATGTTTTTCTCTTCAACTCAATATTTTTAATGGGAGGGGATTACGGAAAGGTAGTTTTGCACCGCCCAGCCGGTTCGGGTGGCATCGTAGGAAGCGGTGAGGCGCCACCATGTGAACCCTTCCGCATCGACCGGCCCTTCAGCGACCTGGAAAACTTCAGCATCATTCCCTGAGAAAATCACCTTAGAATTAATGCTTGGGGTGGAATGGATATTCAGCCCCTCCCCACCCGTATTGATGACCAACACATACACACCGACCGCGAACTGACCGGGTGCAGGTGTGGGCGACGTTGTAGGGGTGGGAGGGAAGGGTGTCACGGTTGGAGGCTGTGCGTGGGGAGTGGAGGTGGGTGCGGGGATGATCGTCAAAATCGCAGAAGCAGGTGTCAGGTTCATTGGTGGTGCAGCCGGGCGTCTCACCAGGATGTAGGCAACACTTGAACAAAACAATACTCCGGCTACAACCAGGATTGCAATCAAGACTCTGCCATTGAAGATATTTTTCATCATTATTCGGTGAGCATAAACAAGAGATCTTGAAAAGAAGGATAAGAATTAACCATGATAATTCTCAACGGCGGTGTCACCCAGCGTGGATGGGAAGGGATCGCCACCTTGGGCATGAATTATACCTTTTCGCCGGAAAGCAAATACCTTGCGTCCGGAGGAATGAGCACCTGCAAACTTTTGTGGAGTACCTCGAGGGTTGCCTGCTGGGTGCCCAGCATGGGCTCACCGTCCATTTGGAGAGAGAAGGGTGTGCCCGATTCGATCGAGGCTTTGCTGAAGGGAATGCAGCGAGCCTGGTCGGAGGTAAGGTGACGTCCCGACTGCATGTCAAAGAAATGGCGAAAGGCGTCAGCGAGGGTCGACCCTGAAAACAACCATAAATCCATCAGACCATCGTCCAGGTATGCCTTGGGAGATATCTCCGCCAACCCGCCCACATAATGGCGGATGTTGCTTGCGACAGCCAAAAGGTAGTGACCTTCCACGTGTTTATCATCGGCCCGGATGCGCAGATTCATCCCATGCCAGAGAGTTGCGTTCCAAACCGTAGTTGCAAAAAATTCAGGCACATTGAGATATTTCTCGACACGCTTGCGAGGTTCCAGCTTTTTAACCGTCAATGCATCCAGGCCGATACCCGCCCACATCATGAAGGGCCGATCGTTGCATAAGCCAACATCCATTGCACAGGGAATTACCTCTGCCAGAAGGCGGGCATTCTCACGCAAGGAGCGCCAATGGGACCAAACGAAGGCCTGCATGCCAAGCTCCAGCGCCCAGACATTGGCAGAGCCGGCGGGGAGGACTCCCAGGGCGGTCTGCGAACCGATCAAGCCTGAGGCAGCCTGCCCGACCGTCCCGTCGCCGCCGATAACGAAAACGGCGCGAAAATTCTCACTGGCGGCCATGTGAGCCAACTGGGTGGTATGCCGCCCGTCCAGAGATTCCGCCACCTCCACACGCCAGCCGTAATCACTGAGGGTACGGATCACTCCGCTGATAAACGGGCGGACCGAGATGCGCCCTGCAGCCGGATTGTAGATAAGCAAGCTATCGGCCATGCCGTTATTATACTTTGGGCGGGGGAATCGAACCGTAAAAGCAGCATGATATAATCCCCAGCGCAGCATATGGAAGAGCCGAAACTACTTAATAAACGTTACCAACTGCTGGAGCCGATTGGAAAGGGGGGGATGGCAATCGTTTACCGCGCCCAGGACCTGATGCTGGAACGGCTCGTGGCGGTAAAAGTGCTGCGCGAGGATTATTCCCGTGACCCGGCTTTCCAGGAACGGCTGCGCAGGGAGGCCAAGGCAGCCGCCAACCTTTCCCACCCAAATATCGTCACCATGCACGATTTTGGGCTGGATAACGGCCAACTATTCCTGGTAATGGAATTTGTCCCGGGCAAGGACCTGAAAACCCTGATCAAGCAGCGCGTGCGCTTCAGTCCCGAAGACGCCCTGCCTCTCTTGATCCAGGCCTGCGCCGGAATTGGCTACGCCCACCGAGCCGGGCTTGTCCATTGCGATGTAAAACCGCAGAACATGCTGGTGACACCGGATATGCGCCTTAAAGTGGCCGACTTCGGTATTGCCCGCGCACTTTCCACGATTATTCCTGAAGAACAAATGGAAGTGGTCTGGGGATCGCCTCAATATTTTGCTCCAGAACAAGCCACAGGGGGAGCACCTTCCCCTGCATCGGATGTCTATTCACTGGGCATCATCATGTACGAGATGTTGACCGGTTCGCTGCCGTTCCAATCCACCACTGACTCAGACCTTGCCCGCCAGCACGTGGAAGTGGAACCACCCTTGTTGAGCGAGATCCTTCCCGAGATATCCCCAACATTGGAACAGATCCTTAAAAAGGTCCTCTCCAAGGAACCGTCCCAACGTTACCGGACGGCCGATCAACTTGGGCGGGTACTGATGAATTTTGGCAATGTCAGGTCTGCTCCATCCCTGGCTTTGACTCCTGAGGCAAGCACCTTTGGCGCAACCCAACCAGGGGGCAAAACGTCCGTGTCCGGAACAGGATTTGAAATTGATTGGGCTTCGGTTGGTCTTGGGTTGATTGCCCTGGTGGCAGTGCTGGGATTAATTCCATTCTGGTTGTGGATATACTTCGTGTATAATCCGCCCATTCGGTAGCCCGGGATGAAATCGTATATCATAGCCCCTTCCATCCTTTCAGCAGATTTCACCCGGTTGGGTGAACAGATTGCCGAATGTGAAGCTGCCGGGGCGGACTGGATCCATGTGGATGTAATGGACGGACATTTCGTCCAGAACCTGACCATGGGACCGGTCATTGTCGAGGCCTGCCGGCGATCAACCCAGCTGCCACTGGATGTGCACCTGATGATCGAACAACCGGAAAACCTATTGAAAGAATTCGCGGCTGCCGGTGCCAATTCCATGATCGTGCATGTGGAAACATGCCCGGATATCAGCAGCACATTAAAAATGATAAAAGCGCTTGGCTGCAAAGCCGGGGTGACGCTCAACCCGGCGACCCCTGCCGCAGACCTGGAACCTGCGCTGGCATTTGCCGACCACGTCCTGGTAATGACCGTTCATCCCGGATATTCCGGGCAGGAGTTTATGCCGGAGATGATTTTCAAGGTTGCTGAAATTCGCCACAGGCTGGACGAAATCCATTCAGCAGCATTATTGGAAGTGGACGGCGGGATTTCTGCAGCAAACATTGCCCAGGTCCGCGATGCGGGTGCGGACACCTTCGTGGCGGCCCATTCAATTTTTAACCATCCCGAAGGCATCGCGGCAGGCGTTCGCTCATTACGGGAAAAACTGCGATAAAATGCCTCACCCTTATTCGTGATAAGGGAAACAAAAATCACGGCTTCCGCCGTGACCTTGTCTGTGAAGCAGGTAATTTTATCAGGCTGTCTTAACCAGGGTGCGGATGCACTTGGTGCACAGCGTCTTTTTTACTTTACGACCGTTCTCAATAACCGTCACTTTCTGCAAGTTGGGGCGGTAGGGGCGATTGGTGACACGATGAGAGAACGATACATTATGACCAAAAGTAGTGGCCTTACCACAGTGAGCGCATTTTGCCATTTTAATGAATTCCTTTCCACCCGGATAAAACCGGTGTCTATCTTTTGAAAGCGGCGTATTTTACCACGAAACGTATCCTTGTACAAGTGAAGTGTTATTATTGTGAGACGAGGACAAAACCATGGGCAAAGAAACCACTACTTTAGGCACGATCCATATTTCGCCGAATGCTCTTGCGACCATTGCCTATCATGCCACGCTGACATCCTACGGAGTGGTCAACCTGGCACCCAAGGACCTGGCGGAAGGCATTACATCCACTCTCACGAAAGAACCGGCACATGGAGTGGCGGTCCATTACAATGGCGAAGAAATTGACATAGATGTCCATATCATTATTGAATACGGTACAAGGATCACATCGGTGGCTGCAAGTGTTGCGAACGCGGTGCGCTACCAGGTGGAAAAAGCATTGGGGATGCCAGTCCATAATGTAAATATCCATGTCCAGGGCTTGCACGTCAGCGATACAGAATAGAGACAGGAGAATTTATAAGTATGAATCCGGATGTTCAAGCGCGGCTGGAGCGTTTAAAACTCCTGCCGGTGGATGGGCAAGCTCTTAAGAAACTGATCGAAGCAGGCTTAGCCTGGTTGAGAGCCAACCAACAATTGGTTAATTCCCTTAATGTTTTTCCAGTCCCGGATGGTGACACCGGCACGAACATGGTGTTGACCATGCAATCGGCTTTTAACGAAATCGACCAACAGGGATACCGCGGGATTGGACAAATGGCCGCGGCCGTTTCGCAAGGCGCGTTGATGGGGGCAAGGGGCAATTCAGGCGTGATCCTTTCCCAGCTGTGGCGCGGTTTCGCCCGCGCCCTTCACGACCATGAGACCCTGAATGGGCCTGACCTGGTGCATGCGTTTGCTGAAGCACGCGACACCGCCTACAAAGGGGTGGTCCGCCCAGTGGAAGGGACGATCCTGACGGTTGCCAAGGATGCAGCTGCGGCTGCAGCCCAGGCCCTGCAGACCACAAATGATCCCGTGCGAGATCCTGGCACTGGTTGTTACAGCGGCAGATGCTTCGGTTCAGCGGACGCCAGATCTCCTGCCGGTGCTCAAGCAAGCCGGTGTGGTAGACTCGGGCGGCAAAGGCTTGTATTTTATTCTTGAAGGGATGCTGCGCTTAGTTAATGGTGAATCGTTGGATACACCCACGGCAGCCGTCCAACCGCTTTCTGCAATGAATCTGGAGAACACGATGGATTCCATTGAGCCAGGCCAGGATTACGAAGTAGTGGTAGATTTCGTTCCAAGGGAAGCGCTAGACCTACCCGTGTTTTATAGTGAATTGGAAAAGATCGGCAGTTCCATCCAGATCGGGCGAGGGGGAGGGGATGTACCGGATGCACATCCATGTGCCCACCGAAAAGCGCTATCAACCGATCGATTATGTCATGACCCTGGGAACCATCACCAAGATCGCCATGGAAAACCTCATCGCGCAAATGGAAGGGATCGATCATAAAGCTTCAGGAGTACGGATCGAACCAGCCAACATCGAGCCAGGACAGATAGCAGTGGTGGCTAGTTTCCCCAGGGGCAGGCATCGCACGCGTGTTTACAAGCCTGGGTGTGGCCGCCATCGTCGAAGGCGGGCAGACGATGAACCCATGTACGAAGGATATCCTGGACTCCTTTGAAAATTTACCGACCGATAAGATCATCATCCTGCCCAACAACAAAAATATCATCCTGGCAGCCCAGCAAGCCAAGGATGTAACTGTCAAGAAAGTTGTTGTCATTCCTAGCCAGCAGCGTCCCACAGGGACTGGCAGCGATGATGCAATTGAACCCCGACGGCGACCTGGATGCAGTGGCCGCCAAGATGACCAAAGCCATTGAAGATGTGACCACCATCGAGGTTACCACCGCCACACGGACGGTTGATATCGATGGCGTCTCGGTAGAAAAGGGTCAGGTCATTGCCCTGGTTAACGGCAAGCCTGTCAATTTCTGCAGCCTCACGTGGAAGAAGCCTGCCTGAAAGCCCTGGCAAATGCACATGCGAACGACCATGAGCTGATCACCCTATTCCATGGAGAAGGGTTGCCCATCACGGAGACCAACCGGATCGTGGATGTGATCCGGGCGGCGTACCCTGCCCAGGAAATCGAATTGCAGGATGGCGGTCAGCCTCATTATCAATTTATCATCTCCATCGAATAGCTGAAATTGCCGGAGGCCCGACCCTCCGGCAATCCCATATGTCAAACATCTGCATCCTCACCGACAGTACGGTCCAATTTACCCACCCGAATTTTATCGGGGCATGAACGGGTGTACATCATTCCATTTGAAATCCAAAACAACATCGCCAAAGGGGGACAACCATCCAGGCGGAGCAATGGTCATCACCGGAAATCCCTGGTTCCACCCATCATCAGCAGGATTTCATCCGGTTCTATTCCCAATTAAGCCGCGAGTACGACACGATTTTTGTGGTTACCCTTTCATCCCTGCTTAACCCCACACATGCAGGTTGCACTTGTCCGCCTCCCGGCAATTCGGGCAGCCCCGCCACCATAAACGTGATCGATTCGCAGACAACGGGAATTGGACTGGGACTTCTCGTCCAAGCTGCTGCTGCGGCCGCGGCTGCCGGAGCGCACACCGGCAGAAATTGAGCGGCAGATGAGAGCCTCCATCCCGAAAATCTACATGCTTTTCTGCATCCCGGAGGTTGACATACCTGGCTCATTCCGGGTTCATGGATTATTCCCAGGCGCTGGTTGGCCGAGATGATGGGAATGCTGCCCATCTTTGCCATTGAGGAAGGCCGCCTGACGCCGATGGAAAAGGTACGCACCCAACGGCATTTGTTCGAGTCTTTCCATGGAGTTCATCAACGAATTTGAAAGTCCCGCCCATATTGCATTGATGCGAGGCGCTGGTCACAATACAGGCCGCACACGGGCTGTCCGCCAGTATGTCCAGGAAACTTTTCCGGCATACCCATTTCAGTGAACATACCATCGCTCCGCACCTGGCGGCGTTGTTTGGACCGCAGAGCACTGCCCTGGTAATCATGGAAAAGTGGGATTAGGCGCGTATTATGAAAATCGGTTTTGTTACCGACAGTACCGCCGATCTTCCGGCCGACCTGGCCGGCAAGCATGGGATAGAGGTGGTCCCGGCAGTAGTCAATATTGGAAACCAAAGTTATTCCGACGGGATCGACATCAGCCGCGAGGAATTTTATTCCCGCCTGCCGGTTCTTTTCCCATCACCAACGACCTCCTCTCCTTCGATCGGTTCGATCCAGGAACGTTATGAAAAATTGCTCCAGGCAGGAGCGGAATACGTCATTTCCATCCATCCGCCAAATGAATTGAGTGGAATTTTCAATGCTGCCCGCCTGGCCGCAGAGGACTTTGGACAGCGAGTTAAAGGTGCTCGACAGCGGACAAGTGAGCCTGGGTTTGGGGTTCCAGGTCATTATGGCAGCAGAGGCAGCGGCAAGGGGTGCGTTCGTGGATGAAGTGACCGCGCTTTTGGCGGATGTCCGTCAAAGAGTTCGATTGGTGGCGCTGCTGGATACGCATGAATATATCCATCGCAGTGGACGTGTTTCCTGGGCGGTGGCAAAGCTCGGAGGGCTGCTGCGACTGCAGCCGCTGTTGAACTGCGGTTTGGGATTGTCCAGCGACTGGGATTGGCACGCACCCGCCTGCAAGGTGTCGAACGCCTGTTGGATTCACTCAATTCCTGGGGACCGCTGGAAAGACTGGCGGTGCTGCACACCAATGCCGAATCGGCCGCACGGGGATTGCTGGAGCAGGTGAAATCAAGAGTGGCTGTCCAACCCCTGGTTGTCAATGTGACCACTGCCATCGGAACCCATGTGGGGCCGAACGGGCTGGGTTTTGCCGCCATCCCCTTCCGCAGCTAGCGGCTGCCAATAAGCATCCGAAAAAACAAGATAAAAAAACAGCGCTTCGAAAGAGCGCCGTTTTTTTATCCAAATCACGCTAATCAAGATAATAAGTCATTCTT
Organism: uncultured Chloroflexia bacterium; assembly: GCA_963741635.1. Lineage (GTDB taxonomy): Bacteria > Chloroflexota > Anaerolineae > Anaerolineales > Villigracilaceae > UBA877. Next base: position 226,024 of record CAVUIO010000011.1, on the reverse strand, counting down.
TGCAGCCCGATGGACGGGTCAAGATATTGGACCCGAACGCCTGCCGGAACGCTCAGGCTGATGGGAGCGTAATTCAAAATGGCCTTAACCCCGGCTTTCACCAGTTGATTGGTCACATCCTGGGCAACTACAGCAGGAACGCACAGCATGGCCAATTTAATCCCGGAAGATTGGAGGGCGCCGACAAGATCTTTTGTGTCACGGACTATAAAATTTCCCACCTGCCCGCCAATTTTGGCGGGGTCATTATCGAAAACCATCACGACCCGGAAACCACGGTCGCTGAAGCCCTGGTAACGAGACAAGGCATGACCCATATCACCCATGCCAACCACAGCAACGTCCCAGACGCGCTGGACTTTCAGGATCTCACGCAACTGATCGATTAAATAAGCAATATCGTAGCCGGTTCCCTGTTTTCCAAATTCTCCAAATTGCGAAAGGTCCTTGCGGATTTGGGCTGCCGAGATGCCCACACTTCCACCCAGTTCCTGTGATGAAGTAGTCAGTTTTCCCACAGATTGCATATGACGCAACGCACGCAAATATATTGGCAGACGGCTGACGATAATATCCGGAATTTCCTGTTTATTCATATCTGACCTTCCTTAATTGTTGTGGACAAACTTTACCATAAAATATGGCTTTGTGCAATTCTTCATTTTACATTTATTTGAACGGAGAAATTTCCGCCATTTTGGATTTCGACGACCGATAGAGGAAACGGCAGGTAATGACCGGCATGGATAGGGAATGTCGGGGTTTTCGGGTTGGGACAGGAAAGGCATGGAATTAATAAAACTTTGAACCGTGAATGGTGACGTGGTATTCACCCTGACACGGATGGCATTGGTTTCCTCCCACGTCCAGGATTTGGAGGTCTGCTTGCCCAAATACCGTGATGGTCCAAAAGCAAACGTCTCTGAATCCAGCGCCAATGGAATGCGGGTGATTACATGGATCCCAGCTGGCGTAGGTAATTTCAAGCCCATTGTCTGTCAACGTGTATGACTTATCGCGGCTCCCGTCCGGGCTCGTGAAATCGATAGTCCCAGTGGTGACATGAGAGGCGTAGATTGTCCACGTAAGGGTATCATCGCTGAAGGCTCCAGGGATTACACTGGGATCGGCAGCCTGTCCAAGATTTGGCTGCCATTCCGATGGATCGCTCAACCCGATTGTAAACTGGCTGGAAGGTCCCACTAGTTGGTGCGGACCGATCCCATTAAGGAAAAATAGATTTGTCAAGCGAGCCCCTGCAGGGTCAAGAATCGCGAACAAATGAAGGTTTGAAAGAACGCATTCAAACCGGCCGTCATTGTTCAGGTCCAGGTCACACCCGGAATAAGCAGAAGGATGATTGGCCCAGTCTGATGCTGCAAGGATTTCGCCAACCTGGCCGAAATAATTTTCCCGAAGCGCAATAAGGTTTTCATCAGAGGTTGGGGATGTGAGCATGAAATATGTCTGCCAGGCGGAATTGGTCAGGGAGTTGTGGGGCGCGCCATTTAGTTTAGCCAGGTACGAAAAAGTCACAGTGGGGAGACCTGGCTGGACCTTGAATATTGGCAGCAATTGGAAAAGTCATCAAATCAACACTTTTCAATGCTTGAATCCAAGGATGAGCTGCGAGCCAGGCGAATGTAGGACCAGCTATGTCCTCATTCCCCCAGGTGGAGCGGGGCAGATCTCCTCCCAGCATAACCAGCTGTGTGGAATCGTCCGAGAATGCAGTATTCACCAAGGCGCGGCGTACGTCGAGTGAAGGGCCTTCCGTTGTGGCTTGAACATCATCCGCGGCCGGCAGGGGGATAAGCCTGGTTGCACCGGAACCGGCAACCTGGGTGTTGTTTTCAAGAAAGAAAAATTGAGCCGGGTAATCCAACATGGTCCCGAAGGAGCTATACCCAAACTGACTGGAGGGCAAGTAAAAACCCATCCGCGGCTTGCCGGCTGAAAGCCAGGGATTTTTCCGCCGGTTCGCCGTATGCCACATCCGGAAGGATCAGCAAGTTGAGACTGTTCAATTTCCGAACCTGGGGAAGGATACCCATATAATTCAGTACAGCCAGGCTTTCGGGGGTTTTTAAATCGAGCAAAGCAACGGGGATATTGTATTGGGCAACAGCATCGAGGATATGCTTCAACCCATGGCGCTCACCACGCGGGCCAGTGTGTGCTCCATCCCATAACCGCAGCGCTTGGGCCGGTGTGGCTGCCGGGAAAGTATCCCAGAAAACCATGGCAAACGGGGCACGCTGAGTGGGAGGAAGAGCATCAGACCTCACCGCGACGGTTTCGTCTGCCGGTGTGGATACACCCACAGCATAGGAAACCACTTTCAATGTGAAGGGTCGGGGTATTGCCTGGCGGTTGATGCGCAACGTGACGGTATCCAGCCATGGATCCCGGATCACGCGGGGGATCAGACCAGCGCTGGAAGGAATCACGGTGGGAGTCCCCCTGACAGGGATGTCGATCACCATGTCCCAGGGATTCCCTCCCGGAGCGGTGTCGAGCAGGATTTGAAGGGCGTAATCAGGATCAAGGGGCAGATCCAGAAAATCCACCCGGATTTCGAGGTCAAAGCCGATCATGCGAGTATACACAGCCAGGATATCCGTTGATGGAGAAGCGGAATTATCCAGGGGATCCAGCAAGCGCAGGTCGGCAATACTCCAATCCCGCCGGGAAGAAAGCGGAGCGCAAGATGCGACCGGCAGGAGGCATATTATCGATATCAGAAGAAATATATGAGACCGAAAGGTCCTCTGCATCGTCTTATTTTATATGAGAAATGATCCGATGACTTACCCTGGAAGAAATCTTTGGGACAGTATCAAACTCACTAAACCTTTTTGTCATGGATTGTTCTGAACATCCAGTGTGTATGCGACAAACTGCAATCCATCCCCGGGGACAGCAGCCAGGTGGATCAGGATTGATTTCCCCGCAGGGAGCAGGATGGCTTTTTGATTATCGCCGCATACCAGGCTCCCCCAACCAGAGAGCAGCCTGCCTGCCAACGAAAAATCCATTGTTAGAGACCCGTTACCAGTACAGGCCAGGCTAAAAACCAGCCGGGCATTTGTTCCAGTTGCGGAAAAGGGCGTGAACGCCAGCCAGTCTTCGGCATCCCCCTGGGGTGTTGAAACCTGACTGGAATAGATGAAACGGCGGGTCCCCGTGGCAGAGAAAATGACATTTATGGCAGGGGTGGTGGACGAATCCCCGTCGGCTGTTGCAGGACCAATGGTAGATGTGGGAGCAAGACCTGGTGCGGATGGAGTGCCAGACGTGCCGGGAGTGACGATATTCCCAAAATCATCGAGCACCGGCAAATCGCCCGCTGCATCGGTCTGGACATATTGCGCTGTCACCCAGCCATGCCCACCTGGCCCGGTCGGGTAGTCGATTTGTAACCAGGACGCTGTATTATTTTTACCGGTAAGGGAAACAGGCGCATTTGCCTCTAGTAACCCGAGCGAATTGAAAGAGGTGCCCGGTCCGCTGCGGACATTCAAGCGCTGGAGCAAACGCCCGGAAGGACCGGCCGGGGTGGGGGTAGACTGCAAGGGCACCATTGTCCCCGCTGGTAATGTAACATATTGTGCAGTCACCCAGCCGCGGCCCTGGGAAGCAGCGAGGTAGAGAATTTGGTACCAGCCGCCTGTATCGTCCCGGGCGACGACCTGGACTTTCACCCCAGCTTCCATTTGTCCAAGCGAGGTGTAGGTGGTGCCAGGACCGCTGCGGACATTGACCTTGATCGTCAAGGTCCCATCCACTATGAACGAGGTGGCGGTTGGTGTGACCTGGAGGAGGGTAACAGTGGGGGTGGCCGTCCCGGAAAAATCAGGAGATGGGGTAAAAGTGGCTGACGGGATTGCGGCGGGAGGTGGAGCAGAGCAGTTAGTCGCCAGTAATGCAAGCAAGACCAGCCAAATCAGCTGTTTTTTCATTCCCTGAATTGTAATGCACCTTGATTAATCCTGCCCATCAAACAAAATAAACCAGCCGCATAGGGCTGGTTCATTTTATTTCCGTGAAGTACGGGGATTCTCCGGGGATCAAGGTGTGGCTATCACTGCCGAATTAATGATCGAGTTCAAAGGCGGGCTGGTATTGCGACCACTCGGTTTGTGGGCAAACGGCAGCAATCACGATGATCTCATCGGTGCGTAAAATGGCGATGAGATAGGCTGTCGCCGTCATCCCCCCTGCACCCGGCATGGTATATATGCCGGAAGCAGCCGGGAACCCGCTCACAGTATAAATATGAGTGCCTGAACCCTGGGTTATCGTGGATTGGGTGGCTATGTAATCGACAACATCTCCCATCGAACCTGCGTTTACGGGGAAGGGAATATCACTGGTTTTTAATGCATTGGTATAGATTTCCATGATTGCCCCCGTTGTCACGGAATTCGTGGTGTCATTCAATAAGTCGGCCGAAGAAGCCAGGATAATCGTGAAACCGCTATTTGCATCTCCAAACTCGGAGTACTGCCAGGACAGTGGATAGGTCACGCTAATGCCGGCAGATGGATTGTAATAAAGAAGGCCGGCAGGGGTGGGTGAAGGGAAGAAATTAGAAATCACAGGAACGTTGATTTGGAAGAAATAAACACCAGCGACCAGGACGATGCAACAAAGACAAAGAAGGACAATGGCAATACCGATACCGATCCACAAACCCTTATGAGACCGTTTGGGGGGAGGCGGGGGCGGGGGAGGAAAGGATTGGGGATAATCGGGCACGGGTTCCATCAAAATAATTCTCCTTCATTTGAGCTGCAACGCGGATCGGTTTAAGTATTCTAGCATAAATGCCTGTAAAGAAACGATTCCTGCGACGAGAGTTTACCGGGAGCGACAAGAGAATAAGGAAGGATATCTTAATTTCCTCAGGTTCGAAGCGAAGGGTTGTCTCCTGTAGAATTCCCCTGTTTCAGGACCAAAACATGCGGGCATAATCCCGCTTCTGTGTGGAAACCAATTCCCCCTCAATACACTATTTAGGGTGAGGTAAATATCTTAAAGGTGATTTTGAATTGTGGAGGAGAACCTCGTTCATTTCTACGCACGCAATATTTTAATTTAGGACTTTATTTTAACGAATTGGTCAAGCCGGTAATTAATTGCTGTTTCTCGGCAGCGCTCATTTGAGCAGAAGGGTGCATTGGCAGGTAAATCGCCGGCGGCATGCGGCCGCTTTGGATAACTTCTGCAATTTCTCCCGCACGGCGTTGCGACCCGGAAGTCCATTCCGAGAAGTTAAGCCTGCGGCGGCCTTCCATCGTATCGTTATAAACCAACCAGGAAACCGGGGCAACATAACTATACCAGGGCCACACGGTTTCGTTACTGTGACAATCAAAGCAGGCCCGTTTCGCCAAAGCACGGGTTTGCGGGCTATCCCACGGCGGTTCAGCAATGACCGGAGGATTGTTTCCACGACCTGGCAGGGGGATCAGCTGGATGAGAAGCCCTACAACTACGACAGCGATGATCACCCCAGAATTATTTTTTTCATTGTCCTCTCCTCGATTTATGATGGTTGGAATCACCCGGGTTATTGGTGGGCGCAATATAACAACCGCCAGTTTCCGGATTTCCTGGTTGCGTGTTTACCCTTGGATGAGTGCAGTCAATTTTAACCTCAAACTTCCAATTCTGATAGTTTTTTTCGCCAGCCCCAGCCGGTATGCTATACTGTGGGCAGAGAGGGAAGCATGCCTGACCACTATCGTCCAAAAAATCTTGCCCAAATGGATGTGCGTCATCTGAAATTGAAGGAATTCCTGATCAAGGCTGTCTCACCCGAGATGCAGGATCGCGCCACTGAAAATAAACAGGACCGGGAAGCGGTACACAAGCTGTTATTGAACGCTTATGAAAACACCAAGGCAAACCTAAAACCGGAACTGCGCGACCGGGTCATCGATTCTGCCCAGGCAGACCTGATCGGGTACGGTCCCCTTGAAATGATCCTGCCTGACCCCGAGATCAGCGAGATCATGGTCAACGGACCAAAAGAAATCTTTGTTGAACGGGATGGGGAATTGCTCGAAACAGATGTGGAATTCGATGACGAAGAACACCTGCTGCGGATCATTGACCGGATCGTAAGCCCGTTGGGGCGGAGGGTGGATGCAGATAACCCAACAGCCGACGCCCGCCTGCCGGATGGCTCGAGGGTTAATGTCATTATTCCACCTGTAGCTGTGGATGGACCTCACATTAACCATCCGAAAATTCCTGCAGACCAAAACTACCATGGCTGACCTGGTCTCAATGGGTGCCCTGACCCCTTACATGGCAAAATTCCTGGAAGCCTGTGTTGTCACACGTTTGAATATTCTCGTCACGGGAAATACCAGTTCTGGGAAAACCACCGTCCTGAATGCTCTTTCCGGGTTTATTCCCAATAACGAGCGCATAGTGACCATCGAAGACGCCGTGGAATTGAAGCTTAAACAGCGCCACGTAGTCAGGCTGGAGACCAAGATTCCGAATGTGGATGGAAGCGGCGAAGTGGGTGTGCGCGAACTGGTACGAAATGCATTGCGCATGCGACCTGACCGGATCGTGGTGGGGGAAGTGCGCGGCGGGGAAGCGATGGATATGCTCCAGGCGATGAACACCGGGCACACCGGGTCGTTAACGACGCTCCATGCAAATTTACCGCGGGATGCCATCTCCCGCCTGGAAACCATGGCGATGATGGCGGGGCTGGACATGCCCCTGCTTGCCATCCGCAAGCAAATAGCCGCGGCAGTCAATTTGATCGTACACCTGGCACGCCTATCCGATGGCTCAAGAAAAATGACCCATATCACCGAACTTTCGGGAATGGAAGGGGAGGTGGTTACATTGACCGACATCTTTCAGATTCGACCAGACAGGAATCTCCCCGGAAGGGAAAATCATCGGACAAATCCGACCAACCGGGATGAGACCGTTGTTCAGTCCCCGGCTTGAAGCTTCCGGGTTCAAACTCGGCGGGGAAATATTCGGCGCAGGGTTCTAATTTCGACTCCGTACACCCAGGCGGCTTTGTTCCAGCGAAGATGGTAATTTAGGAGCAATATTTCTCGTGTTATAATTTCTTTGCCTGGACCATCACCTGAACGGAGGTCGAATGGAAATAACATCCCAGAAGTTCAAACACTGTGACGTTCTTTTTATTAATGGCAAGGTAGATAGTTTCACAGCACCCGACCTGATCAAGGCAATTGAAGCGCTCAACGAAGCCAAACGTTATAAGATCGTCCTGGACCTGAGCCACCTGGAGTACATGTCCAGCGCTGGCTTTCGCGCCCTGCTCCTTGGTCAGCGCAACTGCAAGCGTTATAACCGTGGCGAAATCGTCCTGGCGTCAGTCCCCAAAAAAGTGATGGACGCCCTTGACCTGACAGGATTTACCCCGCTGTTCAAAATATTTGATGATATTACCCCGGCGGTCGGTAATTTCTAAATTACGTTTTTGAAGCAATCGCACCAGGCCGCCTCCGCACGTCAACCGTGAGGCGGCCTCACCATATATAATGCGTACGGAAATTTTTTCCGCAAACCTTGAACAATTGGATGCAATCCGGGAATTTGCTGTCCGGGCTGCGAAGGATGCAGGCATGGATGATTCTGGAGTCTATGCTGTGGAATTATGCATGGACGAAGCCTGCACCAATGTTATCGAACACGCTTATGAAGGAATAGACGGGGGCGAAATTGAATGCACCTGCGACCTGGATGATAAAAACCTGACGATCATCATCCACGATCACGGTAAAACCTTTGATCCGGAGAGCATAGCATTACCCGACCTCACTGCCGATCTCGATACTCGTCCCGTGGGTGGTTTGGGCATTTTCTTGATGAAAAAATTGATGGACGAGGTGCATTTCGAACCGCAGGGGGAGGCGGGCAATGTTTTGACCATGGTCAAACGGCTTAAAAAAAAACCTAAAATGGGGAAACCCGGTACCAATACTTCCGACTGGAAGCAGGTGATCATGCTGGGGGAAGAACTCATGCGAGAATCTTCCCTGCCTGCCCAGCATGACCTGATCAACGGCACCACGGAACACATCCTGAATTGCCAGGCGGACCTGTGGCTGGACGAAAGATTGTTCCGGTTGCCCGGACAAAACCAGGCTCCCATTTATCCAGTGCAGCCCCCCTCAAAACATATGCAGAATGTGTATACCAGCGGGGTAACTTCCTCCTCTGAGGGAAATAAAACGGTACTGGCAGCTCCGCTTAAAAACGGGGAAACCGTGATGGGGATTTTAAAGGTGGAGACGGAAAGGGGAACCCTTCCGGAAAAAAGAAATCGAACTGCTGGATGGATTGGCAGGGCATATTTCTTTGGCGCTGGTTGCTTCCCATCGTTCCATTATCGAGACAATGGCGAATTGAGCAACTGACGCTCGTCCGCAGTGTGAGTGCACAGATTGCGAACGTGCTCGACCTGGATAAGTTATCAAAAAGGGTCACCAGGCTTATCCAGCGCACATTTCCATTACTATTATGTTGCCATTTTTACCCGCGAAGCGGGTCAGGAATGCCCTGAACTTCCGTTCCAGTGCGGGACCTGAACGTGGGGGAGGCAAGAGGGTGAAAGCCAGGCTTGGAGATGGGTTGGTGGGAAGCGTGGCTCAAACCGGCGAAGAAGCCGTCACCAACGATGTTGGATCCGACTCACGCTACAAATTTATTGAGTTACTCTCCGAGACCAAGTCTGAAGCCGTTCTGCCGTTAAAAATTGAAGATCATATCCTGGGCGTTTTGGATGTCCAGTCTGACCAACTGGATGCGTTTCACCCGAATGACCTGCTGGTTTTGCGCGCACTTGCCGATACGATCGCCATAGCGATCAATGGTGCCCGGTTGTACGGCGAATTGTTGAAGCGCGCCGATCATATGGAAATGGTGGCCCAGGTAAGCGAAGAAATTACCTCAACCCTCGACCTGGATGAATTGCTCACAAAAGTGGCATTCCTCATCCAGGAAGCATTTGAAGCTTTCCTTATGTACACTTATATACGGTCCACCCCATCCGCCGCCAGATCATTTATGAAGCCGGCAGCGGCGAACGCAGTAAAGCATTGAAAGGGTTCAGTGCTGGACCTGGACAATGACGAAGGAATTATTTCGTGGGTGGCACGCAGCGGGAAATCCCTGCTTGTTAACGATGTAACCCGGGAACCTCGTTACCGTCCATCACCACTCCCCCCTGATGATACACGGGCTGAAATGACCATCCCCCTGGTGTTTGATATGAATGTGGTCGGGGTGCTGGACCTGCAAAGCAACTTGCTCAATGCCTTTAGCGAGGAAGATCGCTTCCTGTGCGAAGCTTTGGCTGGGAATGTGGCTGTCGCCATCCATAATGCCGATTTATTCCGAACCGAACAATGGCGGCGACAAGTGGCAGATGGCTTACGGGATGTAGCCGGGCTCATCTCTGCCGATGTGGGATTGGACGATGTGCTGGACCGAATTTTGCGGGAGTTGGAACGCAACCTGCCCTGTGACGTGGCTGCCATCTGGCTGCAGGAGGAGGACAACCTATACCTTGCCCAGGTGCACGGGGCAGACTTGATGGAAGTGGATGGAGCCGCACATCGCTGGCCGGAAGCTTATGGATTTCTTACTTCTGCCCTATCGTCCGAACAACCCATCATCCGAAAACCGGATGACCCGATCGGTCCAACCGGGACTGCCCTGGGCTACTCCGCGGATTATTCCTCCATCGCAGCCGGTTTGCGGGCGGGAGATCGTCCCCTGGGAGTGTTAACCCTATCCCATCACACCGCTGGACGGTATGGGCATGAAGCCCAGGCAATGACGGCGACTTTTGCAAACCATGCGGCCGTGGCAATCGAGAACGCGCGTTTATATGATTCCGCCCAGGAGCAGGCATATGCTTCGGCTGCGCTTTTGCAAGTGGCCCAGGCGGTTACCAACTCAAATAACCTGGATGAGACCCTTGCCAGCATTGTCCGGATTACCCCCATCCTGGTTGGGGTGAAAGCCTGCGCGGTATATTTGTCCGAGGCAGGCCGCTTCCACCCCACACACTCTTATGGGTTCTCGGAAGAAACCCAGGCAGTTTTTTGGAATAAGGTTTTCAATGCCGGGGATTTCCCGCTTCTCGATTCCGTCCAGGAAAGCACCAAAATGGTGGTTGGCGTACTGCCTTCGGGAACCTCTGAAGATTGGTTGGATCCGGAACTTGCCCGCACTGAGCAGGAAACGTTCTATGCATTACAGACCGGTGACCACCTGCTGATCGGATTTCCGCTCATGATCAAGAATGACTTGTTCGGGGTTATGCTGGTAGAGGAAGATTCCGATGCCAGGCGTTTCCGTCAAAAGCGGGTCGACATTGTCAGCAGTATCGCGCAACAGGTGGCGTTCAGCATACAGAATGAGCACCTCCAGCGCGAGATGGTTAACCGGGAGCGACTCGAGCACGAGGTCCAACTTGCCAGGCAGATCCAGAAAACATTCCTACCGGAGCACCTGCCTGAAATCAGCGGCTGGAACCTGGCTGCCACCTGGATAACCGCCCGCCAGGTGGGGGGTGATTTCTATGATGTTTTTGAATTGCCAGGAGGAAGGGTGGGCCTGTTTATTGCCGATGTTTCCGATAAAGGCATCCCGGCTGCCTTATTTATGGCACTAACCCGGACGCTGGTCCGGGCGGTGTCGGTTGTTTTCGATACGCTTTCCCCTGCCGATGCCCTGAGGCGCGTCAATGCCCTGATCATTCCTGATAACAAACAGGAGATGTTCGTCTCGGCTGTGTACGGGGTGCTGACTTTGGAAACCGGGGGCTTCACCTATGCCAACGCCGGGCATAACCCACCCATCTGGTTGTGCGGTGAAAAGCGGACCGTGGAACTACTGCGGCGGACAGGGCCCGCCCTGGGGATTATTGAGGACCTGGCGATGGAGGAGCGGACGATAGCCCTCGCCCCCGATGATTTTCTCCTGCTTTATACCGATGGGATCACGGAAGCTTTTTCCCCGGGAGAGGAAGCTTACGGAGAGGAACGCCTGCAGCAGGCGCTTAAAACGAGCCGAATTAACCACCGCCCGAGAGGTTTTGGATGCTTTGGAAGCCTCTGTCCGGCACTTCATAGGATCAAATCCACCCGGGGATGATCTAACCATGCTGGGGGTCAGACGGATGATTGCCTCAGGGGCATAGTTTTTAGTAACAAAAACTGTGCAAGAGGGGCTGCAAGCACGTCAAATCGATGAAATTAGCCCCATGGTATAATATTTGTGCTGGAAATCTCAATAGGAGCATCCCACATTGGCTTTCAATCCCCTCAATTGGCTTCTGGGTCTTTTTTCTCTGGATATTGGTATAGACCTGGGCACGGCCAACACACTCGTCTATGTTCGAGGCAAAGGGATTGTTATTAACGAACCTTCCTGGGTGGCAATCGATAAACGTACACGCCAACCGCTGGCGATAGGATTGCAAGCCAAAGAAATGGTCGGGCGCACATCAGGGAATATTCTGGTGGTGCGTCCGCTGCGGGATGGCGTGATTTCCGAATTCGAAATCACCGAGGCCATGCTGGAATATTTTATCGGTAAAGTTCATGAACAAAGTGTGGTACCCCTGCCCCGCCCGCGGGTGGTGATCGGCATCCCTTCCGGAGTGACCGAAGTGGAGAAGCGGGCCGTTTACGATGCTTCCATGTCTGCCGGGAGCGCGGAGACCTACCTGATCGAAGAACCAACAGCCGCGGCATTGGGAGCCGGTCTGCCGGTGGGTGAGACACGCGGCTCGATGATGGTGGATATTGGCGGGCGGGACGACCGAAGTGGCGGCCTTGTCAATGGGCGGGGTGGTCGTTTCCAGATCGCTGCGCGTGGCAGGCGATGAACTGGACCAGGACATCGTCCAGTACATCCGAAACAAATATAACGTGCTGGTTGGTGAACGGGTGGCCGAACAGATCAAATGGAATATCGGCTCGGCTTTCCCACTGCCGGTCGAGAAAACCGTTGAAGCACGCGGGCGCAACCTGGTGACCGGCCTGCCGGAATCGATCGAAATTTCGTCGGTGGAAGTACGCGAAGCACTTTCGCAATCCGTCCAGGTCATCGTCGAGACCATCAAAGATGCCCTTGATGAAGTCCCACCTGAAATCGTGGCTGACCTGATGGATATTGGTATTTGCCTGGCGGGCGGCGGCGCCCTTTTACAGGGGTTGGCTGACCGCCTTTCCGACGAACTCAAATTGCGCGTATGGGTCGCTGAAGACCCCCTGACTTGCGTCGTACGCGGCACCGGCATTGTATTGGATGATTTCTCCACTTCCAGTCGTTACCTGGTTGGGTTGGAGCGCGGCAGCACTCGTCACTCCTGAGTGCGTGATCGCGTCGTCCCCGGCGCGGTTTTCCCCCATAGACTATGAAAAATAATTTTCCTCGTTCCCTGCAGAATGTGATCATTTTATTGGTTGCGGTTGGCCTGGTGGCCATCGCCCTGGGCGGATATTTCAACCCGGTCAGCTCCTGGTTCACACGCCTGATGGTCGATGGTCAGACCTGGATTTCAACCCGTGTCCTGGCGGTGGAGGACTTTCTGACCGTCCCGCGGGATGTGGCCTCCCTGCGCCAGCGCAATACCGAGCTGGAAGCGGAAGTTGCCCAACTCCAGACCCAGGTGATCGACCTCCAGCAAAAGGTAACAGAGACCAACATCCTTTCCGCACTGGTGGACTTTGCACGGGCCAACCCCAATTACTCCTACAAAGCTGCGGCAGTGATCGGGCGTGACCCAAGCCCGTTCCTCCGCTATGTGATCATTAACATCGGCTCAAACCAGGGTATTTTGCCCGGCATGCCGGTGGTCACCGAAAAGGGCCTGGTGGGTCGGGTGGATGCGGTAATCGCTGAAGCCTCCCGTGTCCAGTTGGTGACCGATGCGGCCTCGGCTGTCAACGTCCGACTGCAGTCCTCCAATACCGAAGCAATGCTGGTCGGTTCGGTGACCGGGGATGTGTCGCTGGATATGATCTCACAGGATGCACACCGTAACCGTCGGAGACGTGGTGCTGACCTCCGGGCTGGGAGGCACTTATCCCCCCAATCTGCTGGTGGGGCAGGTGGTGAGCGTCCGCAAACTTGCCACCGAATTGTTCCAACAGGCTGCCATCCAACCCAATGTGGATTTCAACCAACTGGGATTCCTGCTGGTCATTACCAACTTCGCACCAGTGGATATCACCCCCCTGATCACCACTCCCGGACCATAATCTAAAAAATGCGGCGAAGTATCCTGGTTGCCATCCCGGTTCTTGGCCTGGCAGTTATGCTGCAGACTTCGCATCATTGAGCGCATCAACCTTCTCAATGGTGCCGCCGACCTGGTGCTGCTGATCACTGCCGCCTGGTGCCTGCAGGAACGCGTCCGCGGTACCTGGATTTGGGGACTACTGGCCGGACTCCTGGTGGGCTTTGTTTCAGGTCTCCCATGGTTCGTACCACTGGCCGGGTATTTGATCATCGTGGGTATTGGCACGCCTCCTGGCTCACCGGGTCTGGCAGGCACCCCTGCTGGCGATGTTTACTGTTACTCTTGATAGGGACATTGGTATTGCTTATGCTCACTTTTCTGGAACGCACCCTGTTGGAAGTCCAACTGCCGCTTAACCTGTCTTTCGTGCAGATCATCCTGCCGAGTGTCTTATTAAACCTGCTCCTGGCGATCCCGGTTCATTCGGCCTGATCCGAGACCTGGTAAACCGCCTTTATCCGGAGGAGGTAGTTTCATGACCAGGAAACCGGAAGGATTGAGGGTTTTAAACTGGCGGCACCTGCTCGTTTATGCCATCCTGGCCGGCGTCGGAGTGATATTTGTCTGGCGCCTGTTCAGCTTGCAGATATTGAACGGGATGACCTACATCGCGCAGGCGGAAAGCAACCGCACCCAACCATCAGTGTGCCTGCGCCGCGCGGGATCATCTATGACCGCAATGGCACCATCCTGGCACGTAACATGGCCTCTTACAGCATTGTCATCACCCCAGCCTCCCTCCCGGATGATGATGGTGACATCCAGCGAATCTACCGGGACCTTTCCGCCCTGACCGGCGTACCGGTCAACCAGGGCACCGTGGAAGACGCGAAACTGCTGCAAGCCTGCACGCCAGGCCCGGGCATTACCCAGCTGGTGGATCTGGGCATCTCAAACGCACCCTATGACCCGGTCAAAATTCAATGTTATGTGGATGAAAAGATCGCCATGATCGTACGCGAACATGAAGTGGATTGGCCGGGTGTGAGCGTGGAAATCGACCCGATGCGGGATTACCCGACCGGTTCACTGACTGCCGACCATCGTCGGCTTCTTGGGACCCATCCCGGCATCGCTGGAGATGGAATACCGGGCACAGGGTTTTCTACCCAACCGCGATAAAGTGGGGTATGCCGGCGTGGAATATTCAATGAATGATACCCTGATCGGAACCCCCGGTAAAAGAGACCGTGGAAGTGGATGTGGCCGGACAAGTACTGAGCAACCTGGCACCTCCGATAGCCCCGGTTCCTGGCAATAATATTGTGTTGACGATCGACACCCGTCTCCAGCAGGCGGCAGCATCCATCCTGAAGCGTGATATTGATTACTGGAATAACGTTTATTACGGAAAATTACAAATTTCCAGCGGAGTGGTGATCGCCATGAATCCCAAAACGGGCGAGATCCTGGCAATGGTGCAATACCCGACGTATGAGAATAACCGCATGGCGAGGATCATCCCATCATATTATTACAACCAGCTGGAACAGGATCCCGCCCATCCCCTGCTTAATCTTGCCATTTCCGCGGAATTCCCGCCCGGCTCGACCTTTAAAATTGCCACCGCCACCGGGGCTTTGAACGAAGGCGTTGTCACCCCCACCACGCTAATTGATGCGCCTGCCATGATCGGCTTAAGAATACTTTTTCACCCACCGACCCCGGCAGGATCCAATATTATTATGACTGGACCTACACTTTCTACGGTGCAAACGAGCGGGCTCGGTAAAATTCCTTTCCTGGAATGCATTGCACGCTCGAGTGATGTATGCTTTTATAAAGTCGGCGGCGGTTATGCCAATGAGATCGAACAGGGGCTGGGCATCGAACGCCTCCAGCAGTACGCCCAGGCTGTGGGTTATAACCAGCCGAGCGGGATTGAACTCCCGGGCGAATCGTCGGGCTTGATCCCCGACCGGACCTGGAAACGTATCTACCAGGGTGAAAACTGGTCCACCGGAGACACTTATCTCGCCAGCGTTGGGCAGGGATATGTGCTGGCAACCCCGCTCCAGGTGCTCATGTCTGCCGCAACGATCGCCAACGGTGGGCAAGCTGATGCAGCCGACCATCATCAAGGAAATTGTGGATGGCGAAGGAAATGTCATCCAGCCATTCACACCGCGCGTGCGTTGGGATATCACCACCGACCCGGTCATCAAGGATTTCAATTGCGTTAATGGCGAATGCAACGCTACCGGGGCGATGAAGACCGTGAGTGCTTCCAGCGGTGCAAGAAGTGGCGGCGGGGATGCGCATGGCAGCCTCCGATCCAGCCGGGACGCTCAACCATGACTTCTCCTTCCTGAACTATCCCATCGCCATTGCCGGGAAGACCGGTACCGCTGAATATTGCGATGACGTGGCGAACGCGAAAAGGATTGTGCAAACCTGGCCTATGGCCTGCCCATGGCTGGACGGTGGCATATGCACCGTACGACAACCCTGAAATTGCCATCATTCGCCTTTTTTTATAACGGTGGGGAAGGCGGGCGTGTGGCTGCACCTACTGTGAGGGATGTCATGAGCGCATATTTCGAGTTAAAGGCAGTGGATACGGCGCAGGGGTTGACCACAAATCCATAAACCCATCTCGACATAATTAGCAGCGTCTCGCAAGTCATAAAAGCGGGACGTCGTTATTTAACGTCGGATCTTTTTATTGAACTTTCAAACAGTACTTTCCCCTCGCTCCACAACTGCTCCAACTGGTAATATCGGCGCAGGTCTTCATCAAATAGATGGACAACGATATCCCCATAATCGATGATCATCCAGCCGGCATCAGGGGTGCCTTCGATGCGGCCTTTCTTTTTGTGGTCCAAACGCGTTTTTTCGACCACACCGTCTGCAAGAGCATTCAACATGCGGTTGCTGGTGGCGGTACAAATAATAAAGTAATCCGTGAAGGAGACGATCCCTTTAAGGTCGATCAGGATAATATCCTCCCCTTTTTTATCTTCCAGGGCATTGACAATTGTATGAGCAAGTTCCAAAGTATCCAGAAGTCACCTCTATGTTATAGGTATGGTTACAATTAAGATTTTCCTTGAGATGGTTTCAAGGGCAAGTTGTAAAGGGCCGTATAAACCGATCCACCCGGCTGCAGGTCAGATTTGAAAATATGGACCGAATCGACCGGAACAATTCCAAGTTCCCCGATTTTAACCTGTTCCAAGGCATTGGATATTAGGCTTAAATCCGAATTGGAGATGTTTTGTCCCACCCGTCCAATGGTCAAGTGCGGCGAAAAGGGACGATCCTCGGCAGCATAACCCAGGCTCGCTGCGACAGTTTCAACTCCGTTCATAAGTGCCTTCAGCGCAGTGGGGGCATCAAGACCGACCCAGAGCACGCGAGCCCTGCGCACAGAGGGGAAAGCCCCCAACCCACCGACGGGCATGCTGAAAACCTCATGTTTCAAGGTTTCCAACTTCAGGGAATCCGCCAGGAGATCAAGATGGGTGGAGGAAACGTCCCCCAAAAATTTTAGCGTCAAATGAACATTTTCCGCTGCCACCCAGCGGACAATCGGTTTTGGCAGGGCTTTTTTCAGGGGAGCGATGCTACCTGCAATCGCACTTTGTATCTCCTCAGGAATTTTAACCGCAATAAATGATCGCAGCATCATGCGTCGAACGCCTCTTCCCGGATATTCATTCCTGCAGACTGCGCAAACTGTGTCTCCTGCAGATAAAGGACAGCGGTTTTAAAATGGGTGAAAAAAGCAACTTTCATACCATCCCGATTATTGAAGTCATTATTTATCCATACGTGGAAACCGCGTGTTGCAGCTTTGGGATAATTATTGAGAGTTATCACCTGAAGTATTAATCTACCCAGGTTTGCGCCAGATGTTCCAGGATGCACAAAAATAGCACAAGATGGTGGAAATTACAAGGGGATTAAGGTCGCAGGCGATCATATTCCGAAGGTGTATCCAAGTCCTGCAGGATGCTTGGACCAGCGGCGATATATTCCACGTGACCGGTATAAGCGTTGAGAAATTGCTGCGGGGTGGCGGTGGAGGGCAGCGCCAGGATACTTGACCACAGACTGCGCGCTGCCAACCAGGGGTGACCGCGGCGGTTCTGAAAACTTGGGATGACCAGGGACGAATTTGTCCTGGCAAAGAAATCACAGATACCCCGGACCGTTTCTTCGAGAACTTGGGGCTGGTCCCCCAAGCCGATCAGCGCAGCATCACACTGTGAGCTCATGGCGGTCAACCCGACCTGGATGGAACTCAACATCTCACCGCGCTCAAAATCAGGATTGTTGACATATCGAACAGGGAATTTATTTGCCAGTTCTGCTGCCAGCCCTTCGATCTGTTCCCGGGCTGCCCCGGTGACAATGACCAGGTCCTTCACCCCCGCTGCCGCAAAAGTGGAAACAGCCTGCCCCAGGACTGTCGTATCCCCCCATGGCAGGAGCAGTTTGGGCCTGCCCATGCGGCTGGATGACCCGGCTGCGAGCAGGATGGCGGAAATATTACTCCCGGTTGATGAGTTTTTGGTAGTCATCCAATGTATCCACATCTGCCAGGAGACCCGGATCGTGCCAGGGGAGGTATTCAACCGGAACCTTGCTAAAGATAGCCCGTCCGCCCACGTCTCCGCTAAGCGCCATTAATTCAGGGAAAGTGGTACGGTCGAACAGCACCGGGTTGGCACGCTTACCTTCGACCAAGGGAGCAACGATGGGTGCCAGCGTGCGGGAGTGTTGCTCCACCAGAGAGTGCAAAATGGGTGGAGTTACCTGCGGCTGGTCTGCAAGCAGAAAAATGGCAGCACCGACACCTTCCCAGGAATCCACTGATCCACGGTTCTTGCGGAATAATCTTTGGCTGGGTGTGTGAGCCAAGCTCCGCAGCCCGGCCTGGATGGATGAGCTTTGTCCCGTTTGCCAGTCGGGATTATTTGCGATATTTACATCCAGACCATGCAGTGCATTTTCCACCCGAATTGCATGCGCACCCGTCACAACCACCACCGGTGATAGACCAGCCTTGAGCGCCGTTTCTGCCACGACACGAACGAATGGTGTTCCTTGCCACTCCAACAATTGTTTGGGTTGACCGAATCGGGCCGATTCTCCACCAGCCAGGAGGATTCCTGCCACCGGCTCATAGACCGCATGGACGGATGGATTTGATTCTCCGGTTAATGAAGACAGGGGGCTTAGCGAGGCGGCAACAACCGCTTGATAACTCTGCAGCAATGGTTCAGCGATCATTTTCGCCTGTGCTTGTAAAGATGAGCTGTCTGCCTGGTTGAGCAAAGCAACACATTGCGCCTGAGTGGGAATACTTTTCAGACCGCCAGAAGGGTGAGTCAAAACGCGGGTAAGGGCTTCAGGTGTGATGACGTCGCCAATATTCAGACCACCCAGGAGGGCAAATATTTCCGGCCGATGGACAAATTCGTCAATCAGCGGCTTCCCCAACCCGGTCATGCCTGCAACCACCACCACCATTTCCACAAACTCCGGGATTACTGGTTCATAATCAGCGGGTGCTTTCAACGGCCTGCGACGTGAGCCGTCCGCCTCGATGAGCAGGGGAATGCAACGGCGCGATTGTACTGCATGTAGGGATGATGCAACATCAGGGCTCACCCCAACAGTTCGATCCCCTCGCGGTGACCGGTGACCAGCATCACCCCATGCATGTCACTTTCGAAGCCCTCCAGGTCAAGCGGCTTTTCCACGATCCAGTGCGCGTCAGCTAATTTGACCTGGTCAACATGCAGGTGCGTGGTGGCAGTTACGATCACAGATCCTTCATGAGCCACGAGTTCACGCGCCAATTGGAAGAGAGCGGTGGTTTTTCCACCCGCGCCGGAAAAGGCGAGACAGGTAGAATTCGAAATACGGAGTGCGTGGGATAATTTCATAAGGGTTTTGAGAACCCCCGGATAACAAGACAGAATATATGTAGGATTATTGCACCCTGGATCTCATGTCCACAGTTGGGAGCGGACTTCCACCTTTGAGGCAATTGCTTCGAGAACGCCTCCACCGATGGAAAGGGCTTTATCCGAAACCAATTGGCAAAGGCGAGGATCGTCACGCGGGTCCACATCTCCGATTTTCAAACCTCGGGTTACCGGAAGCCCAGGATGGATCAGTCCACGAATGACTCCTGACAGTTGGGAAGATATTGCAACTCCACCGACTTCCGCAATCAGTTGCCCCACTTCCACATGGTCACCGATATTAACGCTGCTCTCGAATTTCCCATCCGCGGGTGCGCGCAGGACGCGCCTCGGGTCGCCATCAGGTTTTCCGGTATCAGCTTCGGGACCGCCACTCCAAAACACACGCCCAAGAGTATGACTGCGGCGGGTTTCGATCACTGCCTGGCAGTTTACTCCCGCCTCGAAACCCGGTCCGAGACCAATATATAAAAGCGGCGAGTACCCGATGGGCTCGGGGGGACGTTTGGTCATGCGCCCGTCCACTACAACAGCAGGATGAAGGAGTTTTGCGGAAATGCAGGTGGGATCCACCAGCACGGGCACCTGCTGTTTACCGAGGATGCCCAGAACCCGCAAGGAATCTTCGGGGTCTTTCACGCAATGACCGGTCAGGCCTTCGATGATAATCTCACTGGAATAAACTGCCTCGGCAAATGAGACCGTGCGCCGGACTGCCAGGGGTTGAGGCAACTCTGTGACAACCACCCGCAGGCCAGAACGAAAGAGGCGCATGGCAACGCCAGTAGCAAGATCACCGCCGCCGCGGACCAGAACTAGGGAAGGCATGCGGATATTAAACCACAATTGTGGAATCTTGGAATAACCCCCATATTATCGAATCTCCGCCGGGCATGACTAAACCGATATCAGGCGCCCCTGGCGTCCCTCGAATTGAGTGAGCTGGGTAAACCCGGCAGCGCGGATTGCCTCCATGACTGTCTCTAGGTGTAAACCGACCTGGTCGGCAGCATGGGCATCCGAGCCAATGGTAAGGCGTTTTCCACCCATTGCGGCATACCATTTCAGTATATGCGGGTCGGGCATCAGGTTTTGAGAGGCTTTGCGCAGACCGCCCGCGTTGACCTCCAGGGCAAGGTTGCGATTGATGATCTGTTGGAGGATACGGCGGATCTGGGTTTCATATCGCCCGGGCTCGTACCCAAAAATGGGGATCCCTGTGCGGGCGGGGACGTCGAGGTGGGCAACAATGTCAATATCTGCATCCTGGAGCATCTTCTCGACTTCGGAGAAATATTCACCATAAACAATATCGGCAGGCCGGGTTTTGAAATTGGCTTCGTTGAATACGAAATTTGGGCCGACGAAGTGGACGGAACCGAAGACGTAATCAAAAGGGGCGTGTGTCAGGATCTCTGCAGTTTCATGCGGGTAGAGGTGAGGTTCTGCGACCTCGATCCCGGCGCGAATGACTAATTTTCCTGAAAAAAAGGATCGCAGCCGTTTCAGTTCTTCGAACCAGACTTCAGGTTGGAAGAAGCGCGGGTTATCCTCATAGGGACCAACATCCCAGTGTTCGGAAAACCCGATTTCGGGGATTCCAACCTTAATGGCACTGCGGCACATCGTTTCCAGGGTGTCGACGGCATCTTCAGAAAATATGGTATGCAGGTGGTAATCAAGTGGGATCATTTTGAGTTTTTTAAAAACCACGACTCCCCGAAACGGGGGCGTGGCTAAATCCTTTCCAGAGACTATTATTTATTTGTATCCTGCTGTTGTCTTTCCTGCATTACTCTTCCAAAGGCATGGATGGCGAGATAGACAAACAGAAACAGCAGGGTAAATAGCAGTGTAAATCCGTAGACGCGCAGGTTCGAAAATGGATGTCTCAGCCATCCATAAATATCGTGGACGATCGGCAGGGGATCACCGAAAATGTCCCAACTATTCCAGCGGTAGAACCGCCCCAGGAATATACCCAGACTGCTCAGGATGGTAACCAGGATGGCAAACGCCCACCCGGTGGTCCTTCCGAAATTGCGGGTGACAATCTCCTGCATAAAATGCAGGGACACCACACCCAGCAGCAGTCCAGTCCATGCAAACCAAAGCAGCATGAGCACGTCAAACCAGAGCGGCGCATTCGTGGTATTCGAGCTGAGGTGCTGGAAATCCGTCAGAATATATGGGGCGTTGGGGAAAAATATCAGCCAGATGAACGCACAGATGGGCACCACCAGATAAAGAAGTCTGCGGGACCAGGATACCACGTAGGCAAGAGAAGCAAAAATAAACGGTATCCATGCCAAACCGAGATTCCAGATCAGGACGGAATACTCATTCGTGCTGCTGTACGCCATGCGCGCTCTTGCCAGTAATATCGAAATCAGCGAAGCTGCAAGCAAGAGCAAAAAGATCAGGATTTTGTATTTATGCCTGGAGAACACCTGCGCCATTATTTAATTTTCCCCAATCCGCGCAGAACACGCTCAGGAGTCAATGGAAATTCATTGAACCAGACACCAGTGGCATCATGCAGGGCTGCGGCGATGGCTGGTGCCAGCGGCAGGAAAGGCAATTCGCCCAGGCCGCGCGCCCCAAAGGGACCGTTCGGTTCAGCCACCTCAAGGATGACCGACTCGACTGCATCCGGGATATCGAGCACGGTGGGGATCAGGTAGGTGCTGAGCTGATCGGTCAGGATGTGCCCATTTTGAGTGATGAAATTCTCGGTGAGAGCGTAACCCTCTGCCTGCACCACAGCGCCTTCGATTTGACCCTGGACCAGTTTCGGATTGATGGCTTGCCCGACATCATCCGCGGAGACGACCCGCAGGTATTTTAATGAATCCGGTCTCCAGGTCCACTTCCAATTCCACTGCCTGGGCTGCATAGGCATAAGAGAGGTTGGGCATGGCGTAGCCGGTCTCCTTGTCAAAGGGAGTGGTTTTGGGTGCCAGGTAGGTATATTCAGATATGGCCGGGCGTTCCTCAGCCTTCCACCTTGCCAGGGCGCCTTCCGCCGCACCCTTGATGGCGTTCCCAGACATGAAAGTCATGCGGGAAGCGGAGGCGCTGCCGGGGTTGCCCATGGTGGCAGAATCCGATGTGACCATGGTCACTTTCTCAAAAGGGACTCCCAGGGTCCCGGCTGCGAATTGTGCCATGACCGTGTGTGCTCCCTGACCGACCTCTGCACCGGCATGCCAGACGACGACATGGTCGATCTGGGTTTTCCCATGCAATTCGACCCGCGCCCACGAATTTTCCTGGTACCCGAACGAAAAGCCGACATTTTTAAACCCGCAGGCGAATCCTCGCCCTCGAACAAGCGTTGAATCGAGGTTCTTTGATGCCGATTTTTTTTCAGACCAGCCAAAACGGTCGCGCGCCGCTTCGATGCATTGAACGATGCTTACCCTGCCCGGTGCCGGGGTGCCCACATTGAGGGTGTCCCCATCCCGGAGTGCATTCAGATGGCGAAATTCGACCGGGTCCATGCCAAGTTTTTCTGCCAGCTTGTCCATCTGGAGTTCAGCCATCCACAATGCCTGGGGTGCGCCGAAGCCGCGGAAGGCTGCCGTAGGAACGTTGTTGGTGTAGACACCGTAGACATCTTCCTTGACATTGGGGATGAAATACGGGCCAGTTGCGGTGATGGTGCAGTTACCGAGCACCTTGTTGGTGGTATACATGTACGCCCCGGCATCCGCGATCACGGTTGTCTCGGCTGCCAGCAGCTTGCCGTCCTTTGAGGCAGCCCATTTTGTTTTAAGGGTCATCGGGTGGCGTTTACCGTGCCCGACGATGGATTCCTTGCGGCTCCAAATGATCCTGACCGGGCGTTTGAGTTTCATCACCGCCAGGGCCAGCACAGCCTGGACGGACAGGTCCTCACGACCGCCGAATGCGCCACCAATGGCAGGGTAGATCACGCGTACCTGTTCTTCGGGCAGACCCAGGGCATGCGCAATGCTTTCGCGGTCGGCATGCGTCCATTGACCAGCACACTCGACCGTGATGCGACCAGCCTCGTCGATATACGCCAACCCGGCTTCGGGCTGAAGGTAGGCGTGCTCCTGGTAGGGTGTGCGGTACTCACCCTCAACGATCACATCCGCCTTGGCGAAAGCAGCCTGTACATCCCCTTTGCGGATCTTATCGAGCACACACACATTGGAATCGCCGACTTCGGGATGAATGCGCGGGGCATCGGGTTTCATTGCCTCGGCCGCATCGTAGACCGCAGGCAAGTCCTCATATTCCACTTTGATCAAATCCCGGGCGCGGGAAGCGACGGCTTCATTTTCGGCAACAATGACCGCCACCTGGTCGCCTTCGCAGCGGACGATGTCTCCTTGAACCCCACGGTCAAGTTGATGGGAGGAGGGTCCGCAAAGAACCGGCTGGTCTCTTTTTTGCAAGCCATATTCATTGAAAGGCACATCCTTGCGCTGTATATATTGCAGCAACCCCCGGCAGGGACCCGGCTGCAGTTGTGTCGATATTAACCACCCGGGCGTGTGGACGCCCGGCGAACAGGATCTTCATGTGAAGCATGTCCGGGCGAACGAGGTCGCCAGAATAGAGTGCCTTACCAGTGACCTTGTCACGGGCATCCAGACGCGGGACAGATTGACCGATCGATGTTGTCATAAATGTCTCATGGGCAATAATTTGGTGAATTATTGATTATTATCTTTTGTAAGTCTTTCCCTTATGTTTTGGCGGGGGTGCATCCAGGGCAGTGTAGCGCGCCGGCCCGATCAAAGAATAGAGCCAGGCGTAAAGAAGGGAGGCAACCGTGGTGAGGAGCAGAACCATAATCCAAAAGATTATGATGTTCACCCAAAGGTCTTTAAAGCTGCCGATGAAAAGGGCGATCTCTCTGATGATCATTACCCTGTAAGCCCAGTCCGGGAACCGGACATACCCGGTAAGTTGCCAGGGGACTTTCCCGCTGGCCACAAGTGCCGGGACAACCAGGAGCATCAATCCAAAAGCCATCAGGGGGACGACGACGAGCAGGATGCAGCCGATCCCGCGCCAGACAGGGTTCAATTCTTTTTTTGGTCTTGGCTTTATCCTGTATTTTGCATATTTGGTCATGGTCAATCTCCATCGAGGCGGAAATCCCGCGGGGGAGTTTATCCCCACCCGGGAATTCGCAATCGCCGTTCCCTATGCTTTGGAAGCGTCTTCCACCGCCTGCACGATCATATAATAACCCGTGCAGCGGCATAAATTTCCTGAGATTGCCTGGGTGATATCATCGCGGGTCGGGTGGGGTCGTTCTTCCAATAATTTTGCCGATGACATGATGAACCCTGGGGTGCAATACCCGCATTGGACTGCACCGTCGGAAATGAAGGCCGCCTGGACCGGGTGTAACTTCTCCATTTGCGGATTGCCCTTATCTTTCGTTGCCAGACCTTCCACGGTGACGATCTCGGCACCATTCGCCCGTGCGGCTGGCACGAGACAGGACATGACCGCCTTGCCGTCCAGGAAAACAGTGCAGGCTCCACATTCGCCTTCCGCACAACCTTCCTTGGTGCCTGTCAACCCACCTTCCTCGCGCAGTAGCCGCAGCAGTGATTTTTCGTGTCCCGTGACAAAGTTATATTCCCTGCCATTTATTATTGTGCGGATCGGCTCGCCTGACCCGGAATGGATCGCGTTGGAAGAAGCTCGCTGGCTGTTTGATTTACCCCACAAAAGAACCGGGTTTTCAGGAACTTCGCCTTTCTCTGTCCCTGCCCGCAGGCTGCGCAGTCCGCGCAGCACAAGCACGCGCACCATCGCCTGTCGATATGCTGCGGAACCGCGGATGTCGTCAATCGGGCGGGCTGCTTTGGCGGCCAGTTCTGCGGCATGGTCAATGTTTTCATCCGTGAGTTCCTTGCCTGCCAGGAAGGACTCGGCCTCGGGGGCATGGATGATGGTGGGAGCCACCGCCCCCAGGGTAATCACCGCAGACGAAACACGGGATGACTCGAGTGTCAGAACGAGCGCCGAATTGACCAGCGAAATCGCCTGGGCGCGCCTAAGTCCCAGTTTCAAAAATGTCCCGCGTTGGCCAGATTTCAGGGCAGGGAACGCAATGTCCACCAACATCTCATCCGGCCTGACAACGGTTTTTCTGACGCCGGTGTAAAAATCTTTCAAGAACACCTGGCGAGTCCCATCAACGGATGCGAGGGATACCCAACACCCCATTGCCATGAGAGGGGTGATGGTATCGTTGGCGGGGCTGGCAGTGACCAGGTTGCCCGCCACGGTGGCGCGATTTCGAATTTGCGGCGCACCTACCTGCCAGGAGGCAGCGACCAGCGGGAAGCCGCGCTCGCGCAGGAGTATAGACGCAGCGACCGCATTATGGGTCACCAAGGGACCAATATGGATAACTTCGTCTTCATCGATGGTGATGCGGTCCAGGTCAGACAGGCGGGTGATATCTATTACGGTCTGGATACCTTTGCGGACGCCGCGTTCGAGTTCGAGCATAAGATCAGTTGCGCCGGCGATCAGGCGGGCTTTTTCCCGTTTTTCTGCCAGGAGCTGCAATGTTTCTTCCAGAGAGCCCGGAGTTATGTATTCAGTCCACATATTGTAATTAAACCACAAAGTAGCGCAAGTTGCCATCTTGCGCTACTCGATGAAGTTGTAAGCAGGTTTTTACAGGCAGTTTGGATGAAAATTTACTCAGGATGCTCCGCTGCCGGTGATTGCCTGGTAGCGGCGATCGAAAGTCTCCCCTGCCTGGCGTGACAAATCGTTGACAGCACGGATGGCTGATTTTAGACCATCGCCGGCGATGGCGGTCTCGACATTGTCGAGCCCACTCGAAATTTGGTCGGCCAGGGTAAAAAATGCCGTATCGAATGTGTAAATGGTTTCAAGTTCCTTCTCGTTGATTTTGACGGCGTCGAAGAAACCGGAGTAACCGTAAGAAGCATTCTTGATCCGGTCGGAGAAGGTACGAAGTTTCAACCCGACCGAGTCGATATCGTCGAGCATGTCGATCTGCCCGGCTTCGGCGATGTCCTTTTGCATGCGGGAGGTGCGGGCTGCCAGTTCGGCATACTTAAGCGCAACCTGCTCGCGCAGGAGTTTATCCGCGGAGCGGCGGTTGGATCGCTCGATATAGCCGCTAAATCCCGGGACGTATGACAAAAGTTTTTTGAAAATGTCCTGTCCGCCTTTGACAGTATCAAATATGTCGCTCATGGTGTTCCTCCTTGAAGGATGGCTGAGTAATAGTTAATGGTTATTTTATTATACTGCAACGTTCTCAAAGAGATTTACGACCAAAGCCCGGCAAAGTTGTATGCCAGTATGGACTTGGTATAATGGTGGATAACGCAGTAAAGGGCAATATCGTATTCCAAACCAAGGAGATCAATATGATCGTCACTACCAAGCAACTCTTCGCGGCCGCCTATGGCAAATATGCCATTGGGGCTTATAACATCAATAACCTTGAGCAAACCATGGGTTTGTTCCGGGGAAATGTGGACAGCA
The DNA here is from genome assembly GCA_963741635.1 of uncultured Chloroflexia bacterium. Taxonomy (GTDB): domain Bacteria; phylum Chloroflexota; class Anaerolineae; order Anaerolineales; family Villigracilaceae; genus UBA877. The sequence goes on along the minus strand of CAVUIO010000011.1, from coordinate 199,225 downwards.
AGGCTCCCTTCATTATCCAGATTTCGAAAGGGGCACGTTCTTTCACGCATAAGAATATGCTCGAGGCTCTCATCCGCGCCGCCGATGGGATCTTCCCGGATGCCATTTTTGCAGTCCACCTGGATCATGGCGACGAACCAACCTGCTTTGATTGCATCGCCAGTGGGTTTTATTCATCGGTCATGATCGACGCCAGCAGCGAGGCCTTTGCGAAAAATATCGAGATCACGAAGCGGGTAGTGGATGCAGCCCATGCCAAGGGCATCGTGGTTGAGGCGGAACTGGGTCAACTGGGCGGAGTAGAGGAACACGTCAAGGTGGACGAAGCCAATGCCAAGCTGACCGACCCTGACCAGGCGAAGGAATTTGTGGAAAAAACCGGCGTCGACTCGCTGGCTTGCGCCATCGGCACCAGCCACGGTGCATTCAAATTCGCCGGAACCCAGGGGTTGCACTTTGAGGTGTTGGAAGCAATCCAGAAACGGCTGCCCAACTTTCCATTGGTGATGCACGGCTCCAGTTCGGTCCCACAGGAGGAAGTGGCCCGGATTAACGCCGCCGGCGGCAACCTAAAAGGCGCCAAGGGTGTGGACGAGAACCAGTTCAAACGCGCTGCAGAGTTGGGTGTGACCAAGATCAACATCGATACGGACGGGCGCCTGGTGTGGACACGTGTCCACCGGGAGTTCTTCCGTGACTTCCCTGAAAAATTCGACCTGCGCGACCCCGGCAAGATCTTCATGAGCGAGTATGCCAAGTTCATCGCTCACAAGAACGAGAAACTAGGCAGTGCCGGGCAGTTGGACTCTGTCCGAAAAATGTTGAAATAACTTTGATCGGGCTGGATGAATCCCGCCCCGCATTTATCTGAATATGCCCGTCTTTGACCAAGGCGTCACTCTTGATCGTTACATGCTGATCCCACGCGTCTTGATTTTTATCAGGCGCGGAGAAAAAGTCCTTTTGATCAGAGGAGCTCCAACCAAGCGTATTTGGGCGGATAAATACAACGGGGTTGGCGGCCATGTGGAACAAGGCGAAGACGTTCTGTCCGCGGCGCGCCGCGAACTTCTTGAAGAGACGGGGTTCACAGCAGATCTATGGTTATGTGGGACCGTGGTAGTGGAGACCGGGAAGAACCCCGGCATTGGCATCTTCGTTTTCAGCGGAGACTCCCCCCAGGGAGAACAAAGGGAATCACCTGAAGGTTCCCTGGAATGGATTCCTTTCGAAAAGGTTCATGACCTCCCGGTTGTGGAAGATCTGCCGGTTTTGTTAAACCGCATCCAAAAGATGCAGCGTGGGGATATACCTTTCAGTGCACACAGCCGATATATTGACGATAAGTTGAAAATGGTTTTTACCTAAATAGAAGCACCCTGGTCTTTTTGACCAGGGTGCTATTTTTAATCGGACGCTGGATGGTTACCCGGTCTTGTAGCCGATCTTCCTCAGGAAGCCTTTTCGCCAGGTTATCCCCTGTTCATCTTCAACCCCTTTCGGAGTGGAACCGTCCACCACACCCAGGATGCCTCGCCCCAGTTCCGTTTCCGCAATCAACACTTCAGTCGGGTTGGCTGTGGCGCAGAAGATATGGCAGACTTCCGGGGTATTTTGGATGGCTCTCAACACATTGACAGGAAAGAATCCCTCCCCCAGGAACACAATAAAAGAGTGACCGGCTCCAATTGCCAGTGCATTTTTCCGGGCCAGGTCGATCATTGTCTCGTCCGTCCCGGACCAGCGCACCAGGCACTTGCCTGAAGCCTCGCAGAAAGCGAGCCCGAATTTGATGCCCGGCACGGCATTGACCAATGCTTCATGCACATCCTCGACGGTCTTAATGAAATGAGACTGTCCAAGGATGAAGTTGATCTCCACAGGTTTTTCTATCTTGACTGTTTTAATTTCCATGGTTCCCTCCAGGAGAATTTACTTTTTCTCGAAAAAGACAAGCAGGGTGCTGCCGTATTTCCGCTGGTCAAATTCATGCAAAACATTCAGATCCATTTCCAGGTATTCACGAGGGTGTATTTGCACGATTACTTCGGGGTCATCCGCCAACCAACCTGGGTTGGCATCCAGTAGTTGGAGCGCCTTCGACCACATTTCCTGGTATTGAGGCGGGGCTATATACACGTAATCGAATTTACGGTCGGGCGGGGCAGCCAGCATGGCAAAACTATCCCCGCGCCGGATTTCCGATTGCAACGAGAAGCCAGTGGTTTCAAGGTTGGTCTTGATCGTCTCAATTGGAAGACGGTTTAACTCGGAAAAACGGACGAAAGCTGCCCCGCGGCTCAATGCTTCGATGCCCACAGCACCGGTCCCGCCAAACAGGTCCCACCAGCTCGAGTCCAGCACATCCCCCGCCAGGATATCGAACAAAGCCTCCTTGACCATGTCGGTCACCGGACGGGTGGTGTCGCCGGGGACGTCTTTTAATTTGCGCCCCTTGGCTGTGCCCGAAATTACCCGAAGACTCATTTCGATCCCTCGACAATCCGCCTGGCAGCCTCCAGGTTCCCATGCGGAGCTATGACCGGGACGACGCAGCCGGTGCCGAGGAGGAACCTGTGCCCACCTGTTTGAGAAATGGCGTCCGCAGCCTCCTTCCGGACTTCGGACCGGTCGCCCAGGACGATCGTGTTTTGACTAATCCCGCCGCAGACAGTACCTTTGTAAAAATTTAGTCCCTCTGCCAGGCTTGGACCAGTTTCGCGGTCATGCCAGTTCACGATTTGACACGGGTATCTTGCTGCCAGTGAGAAATAGATATTATTGCCATGCAGATGGAGCAGATTGCACCACAATCCCAGGGTGGGTTCAAGAATGCGCAGATCCAGGGGGATCCCGAATTTTTCATATTCTTCCAGGGTCAGTAAACCAGCCTGCGCATGCTGTACTGCATAAAAGACGCCATCCACTCCAACCTCGATACACGCTTCCACAAAACGGCGGGTTGTCTCTGCGATGGTATGCAGCCCTTTTAGCACTGCCTCCGGATACTTGCGCAAGTGGACGACCAGGCGCTCACCTCCCGCCAGGTTTTTAGCCTGGGCGAGGGGACTGAATATGGTCTGCAGAAGCGGGGTTTCGGGCGAAAGACCGGCGCGGATCAATTTCAAGCAGGTTAACTGGCGGGAGAGGTGTGTTGCAGATAAAGGCATCACCCTTAGATTTTCCCAATCCTGAGGCTTTTCAATGACACGCCTGGTATACCGGCGCGTCCCTTCAGTGTGACCTTCCCAAACATCCTCCGCTCCCCAGTCTTTGATCGAAAAAGATGAGGCCGGGGTCACTTTCACAAGGTCGAAGTCATAGTGCTGTTGAAAGTCGAGGGTGGCGGCAGCCAGGGTCTCAGGGTCCTGGTCATCCATGGGAAAATGACGCCACAAGGCTACAGGAGGGCGGTCAAGGGCGGTATCATTGCCCAGGCAAGCTTGCATGCGTTCACGATGGTTAAGGGTCATGATATAAAATCCCAATAATTAAGGATTGCTACTCCTGGATTATAGCCCGGAACAACCAGGGTAATTGCTGTCTAAGTCAGCCTGTCCTTTTCGCGCAGCAATTCACGCAGGCCGGATTGCAAATCGGGCGATAATCCCACCAGTATGCGGCGTAATGTTCGCAGCATGAGTGCGCTGGGATGATCGCTGGTTATTTCGCGCAGGTAGGATAAAGTTTCAACGGGGGAGACCCGCTCAAGCGTAGCCAGGCAGGTTTGCAGTTCCAGTTGCGTGGTGGGTCCCGCAGATTGGATGGCGGGTTTCAGGAGGCGGAATATAACCGGAAGGTTTTCAAACTGGGGGTCGGTCAACAGGGGAATAAGCGCTCGCAGTCCCCACACCCGCAATGAAGATCGGGAAGATTTGAGCCACTCTTCAAGGAGCAGGAAAAGCGCTTCGGGATTTTCCTTTCGCAGGCGGGTGAAAGCATCGGTCAGCAGCGCCGAAAGGATTTGCTTGTCTGTAGATTGGGACAGCCAGTCAGGCAGTCGAATAAGAGTGGGGGTCGACTGGGCAAGTGGAATACTGCCAAGCAAGGAGGCTGCCAGCAGCCTTGATTCCAGCGACCCGGCCTTCCATAGGGCATTGGTCAGAGCGACAGCCTCAAGCGGATGGATTTCGGCTAATGGTTCAAGCTCGCCCTGGATTTGGCGTAAAACTGGAGGGGGGGTGCGGTAAGTGGGCAGGGAGAATCGCCGGGCGGTTTGCGTGGAACGGATGGTACGGTTGGTATAGTAGTCCAGCATTTCGTTCAAGTCACGCAAGAATGCTTCCGGTTGCTCGAATTTCTCCGAAAGCCTTGAAGCCTGGGTCTTTAGTCGTGCGAGATTAATGGCAGGCATAATTGGAAGCGGTCAGAATTAATAAAATTAATCCTGCTTCTTGAATGGAACCGCGGTGACTTTGGAGGCGATCTCCTCCTGCAGGGATTGAATTAGCATCCGCAGTCGGGATACAATTTCATCTAAAGGCACGATGTCCCGGGTTGTTTCCCGACGTAATTTCAACTCAAGGCCTCCCTGGGCAAGTGCGCGCTCGCTGACGGTGATCCGGATCGGAATGCCGATCAGATCAGCATCGTTGAATTTGACTCCGGGGCTTTCATCCCGGTCGTCGTACAAAACCTCCATTCCAGCGGTTTGCAGGTCCGTGTAAAGGGTGTTTGCGGTTTCTTCTGCCTGGGGAGCACCTTTTCCACGCAAGAGAACCAAATGAATTTGGAAGGGGGCAATCGTGATCGGCCAGATAAGCCCATGGTCGTCGTGATGAGCTTCAGCCACGCAAGCCAGGAGACGCCCCACTCCAATACCGTATGAACCCATTACGACCGGTTTCTGAGCCCCGTCCTGATCCAGGAAGGTGCAGCCGAGCGCATCCGAATAGCGTGTGCCCAATTTGAATATATTGCCCACCTCCACACCGCGGCTCATCTTCAAGGGATGCCCACAATCCGGGCAAGCACCACCTTCATCTGCAGAGGCAATGTCGGTTACGAGATCGGCAGCGTAATCGCGGGGATAGTTTGTGTTCAGGAGGTGATAACCGCTCTCATTGGCTCCGGCTACCAGGTTGGGACTGGCAGGGATGGAGTCATCCAAAACCACTCTTACTCGGATTTTTCCGCCCATTGGCTGTTGTGAGGGAAGAGGCTTAAGCGCAATTGGCGATGCAAACCCCGGCACAGCGCCAACCGCCTCGATCTCCTGTTCGGTGGCTGGTCGGAGATCTCGTGCCCCCACTGCGTTGGCAAGTTTGGTTTCGTTCAAGTCCATATCGCCGCGGATAACTGCGAAAATGAATTGATCGGTCAATTCCTGTCCTTCCGGGATGGATGCCATAAAAAATACTGCTTTAGCTGTTTTGGATTTGGGCACCTTGAGGAAAGTCGCCAGGTCTTCAATGGTTTTGCAGTCTGGGGTCAGAACTTTCTCAGAGGGTTTCAATTCCTCCGGAGCACTCGGGGATTTTCGGAAATGTGCCACCTGGCGGTTGGCTGTGTAGCTGCAATTGTCGCAGAGCAGGAGGGTGTCCTCGCCGATGGGCGTAAGATACATAAATTCGTGAGCCATCTTTCCACCCATCATTCCTGAATCTGATTTAACCGCGATCACCTCCAAGCCGCAGCGGTGGTAGATGTTGAAATATGCCTGGAAGTGGGCCCGGTATTGTTTGTCGAGGCCATCCCAGTCTGCATCGAGGCTATAGCTGTCCTTCATGGTGAACTCCCGGACGCGGATCAACCCGGCGCGCGGGCGCGGGTCGTCCCGCCATTTGGTCTGGATATGGTAAACCAGCCGCGGCAGCTGTTTATAGGATTGGATTTCCCTCCGCACCAGGTCGGATACCACTTCCTCGTGGGTCATGGCGAGCACCATGTCGTGTCCGTTCTTGTCCTTAAAGCGTCCCATCTCCGAACCGATCTGGTACCAGCGCCCGGTCTCCTTCCAGTTTTCAGCGGGCTGGACGACCGGCATCGAGATCTCCTGCCCCCCGATATTGTCCATCTCCTCCCGCAGGATGGCTTCGATCTTCATCATCGAGCGTTTGGCGAGATGAAGGTAGGAGAATATCCCTGCCCCGAGCGGACGGATGAACCCGGCGCGCATCAACAAACTGTGGCTGGGAACCTCCGCTTCTGCAGGGACGTCCCGCAGGGTCTGGCCGAAAAGTTGCGAAAATTTCATAAGATCCCTTCCCCGGCGATGGTGGAAACACGCTTTCCAGGAGCTTGAAACCCCTGTAGTATCAGTACGCCTTTGCGAAATAGACCTTGTGCTCTGCATCCTGACCGCAGACGATGCACTTGCCGGGACCTTCCTCACCATCCAGCGGCATGCAGCGGGTGGTAGCCTTGGTATCCTCCTTGACCTTCGTCTCACATTCGGGGGACTCGCACCAATAGGAATATGCCCAGCCTTTCTGAACCACCTCGGTCAACTCAGCGTAATCTTTTGGGTCGAAGATGTGACTGTCGCGAAAAGCAGTGGCACGGTCCAACATGGATTTCTGGATCTCCACCAAAAGGTCTGTAACCGCAGCTGCCAGACCTGCCTGGGGTAGGAAGGATTTGCCCTCCCGTCCGGGCTTATCACGCCGCGCAACGGCTACCGTACCTTTCTCGATATCCTTGGGACCGATCTCTATCCGCAGTGGCACACCGCGCATTTCCCAATCGTTAAACTTGAAGCCTGGGGTGACCTCTGTGCGATCATCCACCTTGACGCGGACGCCGGCTGCCTTCAGCTCGCCCTGGACACGCTGAACAGCCTCTTTTACGAGGGTCGCCTCCGCATCAGTTTTGAAGATCGGGATGATGACCACCTGGAAAGGTGCCAGGCGGGGAGGCAGCACCAAACCCTGATCGTCGCCGTGGGTCATGATGATGGCACCGATGAAACGGGTGGAAAACCCCCAGGATGTCGTCCATACATATTGGAGAGAGTTATTCTCATCCAGGTATTGTATGTTGAAGGCTTTCGAGAAGTTTTGCGCCAGGAAATGCGAGGTGCCTGCCTGCAGGGCGCGCGTATCCTGCATCATTGCCTCGATGGAAGCAGACAGGTTTGCCCCGGCAAATTTCTCCGCTTGTGACTTTACCCCCTTGATGACGGGTACAGCGGCTTCATTGATGGCAAAATCCGCATACACTCCCAGCATGCGCAAGGTTTCTTCACGGGCTTCCTGCTCGGTGGCGTGGGCGGTGTGGCCTTCCTGCCAGTAAAACTCGAGCGTCCTCAGGAAGAGACGCGTCCGTAATTCCCAGCGAACCACGTTACCCCACTGGTTAATGAGAACCGGCAGGTCCCGGTATGATTTAATCCACTTGGAATACATGTAGCCGATAATGGTTTCGGAAGTCGGGCGCACCACCAGGGGTTCCTCGAGCTTTTCTCCACCGCCGATGGTTACGATTGCCAATTCAGGCGAGAAGCCCTCCACATGTTCTTTTTCTTTTTCCAGGAAAGACATGGGGATAAACAGCGGAAAAGCGGCATTGACATGACCAGTATCCTTGAAGCGCCGGTCGAGACCTTGTTGAATGTTTTCCCACAGCGCCCAACCATACGGTCGCACGACCATGCAGCCGCGCACAGGGGCATAATCAGCCATTTCAGCGCGCAACACGATCTGGTTGTACCATTCTGAAAAGTCAACATTGCGGGGGGTTAATTTTTCTTCTGACATGAGTTCCTCGATTTTATGATTTTAATAGAGACAAAGTAGAAATTATATCCGGTGCAAATTTAAGCAGTGACCGCTGGTTTTGGGGAATATAAACGTCAAAGGAATGAAAAAACGAGATAATCAATTCTCTCCAGCCGTTACCAATCAAGATCAGGGGCTTGGGCTGGATAGAATGAACGATCATCAGGTTCCAGGTCAGGGCAACTTCAGTCAACGTACCCGGGCCTCCGGGAAGGGCGATGGCAGCGTCACAACCCAGCACCAATTCATTCAACCGTTCCTGCATGGTTGCGAAGCGGCGTTCCTCCTGCACCCAGGGATTCGGCTTGACCGCCCGCCATGCTTCGATGTCATCACAGGTCACACCGATTACGTGCCCGCCCGCCTCGGCAGCGCCCCGGCTGACCGCTTCCATTGTCCCGATATATCCGCCGGTCATAACGGTGTGCTTATCATTCGCAAGCATTTTACCAAGTTCATATGCTTCCTGGTACGCAGGGGAAGCTGGTGGAGGTTGGGAACCGCCAAACACAGAAACGTTCATAGTTGATATCCAGGTAATAAAATATTGAGGAATCAGCCCCGGCAGGCTTAACTGACGATATTCGTTTTATCGATATCCCAATTACGGGAGGCATTAATTTCGAGCTTTTTCAAAATGGCCTTTTCAAGGTCGATCCCCGAAACCGATGCCAATTGAAAGAGATATAAAGCCACGTCAGCGAGTTCGCTTGCCAAATCATCCTTGTCCTTGAGCTCTTCCCGCCATTGAAAGTGTTCCAAAACTTCGTTAGCTTCCAGCGAAAGGGAGATGGCCAGGTTGCGGGGAGTTTGCGGTCTTTTGCTGCCTGGCTCATACCAGCCTTTCGAACGGACAAAGGCATGCATTTTTTTGGTCAGCTCTTTCAGGTCCACTTTACGTTCCTTCCCTAGATCACCTGCAACATGTGATGATGTTTAGTTATCCGGCATTTAATAAAAAGCGGCTCCTCAAGTCTGGGAGCCGCCGGAGTACGTGACGAACCGATCCTGACCAGACCTGGTGGATTTCTTCTAGCTAGGGGCCGGGAGCGGGTTCAACCTCATAGCGCAGATTATACCTGATTTCACTCGGGGAGATACGGGTTTCCTGCGGGAAATTTCAGGCGTAATAAAGGTGATGGCACTTACAATTATCGCCGCAGCGGATGCAACCAGGTATGTCCACCCCAACGAAAGGTGAGTGAGCAGGCTGCCGGCAATCAGGAAGAAAGCGGTATAGGCCAGGGAACCAAAAACAATGCCGCGCAGTAACCGGGTGGCTGCATATGCACCTTGCTGGCGATGCGTAAATGCGGTGATAATTGTTCCGAAGACCGGGAATGGAGCGATCAAACCGCTAAGGTGCGGACCCAGCGTATCGGCAAAGGTCGTCAGCGCTATAACAAATGCAGCCGCGAGCAGCATCCGGGCAGGCAGGTCCCACCTGGGCGGGGAAATGGCCTGAACAACTTGAGCCCCCCTGGGCATCAGCCACAGCACCAGGCAAATGATAATTCCCAATAATGCAACTGCGGGCAGCAGGGTCAAGCTGACCTGGTTCCAAATAAATGTGGAGACCAGGAAAGAACCCAGGGCGATGATCGTACAGGGAAACCAGTCAAGTTTCCGGGCAGCCAGGCTGTACGCCAGGCAAAAGATGCAAACTGATGCCTGGCCGGCAAGATTGCCTGAAGCGGATTGGGCGGCAAATGCAGCTCCGTATTGGATGGCAAGGAAAACCGAGATAGGTGCCGAAGTGAGCGGCAGCCCCATCAACAAACCGCTCACATTTGGCCCCCATTTCCGTCCAGCCAGGGTGACCATTCCGATGAAGAATGGCGAAACGATCAATTTAAACGCAAGGATCATATCTTGACAGCCAGGCCAGCACACGCGTCGAATGATCAATGCTGCGGCTTCCCTTTCTTCTCCAATCATCCGACAGAGGGAAATAGGAGGATTTGCTGACCTTCAACCCAAAATCCCACAATTCAGCTTGGCTGCGATTTTCCTTCAACCAAACCATAGCTGCCCGGGCAAGTGATTTCCAGTTTTGGAATGTCGACAAGATCTCCAGCGATTCCAGCCATTGGAAAATGTGGAATGGGTTCGGACAACGCAGGTTAGAACCCAGGTAACCGATCCCTTCCGGGTTATTCCAGACCCATTCTACGATTTGGTGATCGAGGGAGGTTGGCAGGCTGGCACTGCGGGAGCCAAGCAGGGATACAACATAGCGACTACCCAGGTAGCAGATTCCAATGCCGCGCAGTTCTATATGAGCGTTCCATTCAGCAGCAGGGTCGTATATGCCACCGGGGAACGAACGACTGGCAATCTCCACCCAGTATTCCCAGGTTGAGAAGGGTGGCTGGAGTTCGTCGGGTCGATCTCTGCCAAAGTCGCTGCAGTAATGGCTTGCACCGCGATCGGCCAGCCTTCGGATCTCTCTACCCGGTCCGACCAGGTTGCCCTCCCTTCCAGGACTGCCTGCATGAAATCGATTGCCCGTTTCATGACAGGGGAATCCTGGTCGAGTCCCAACGCCAATGCCCGCCTGACAGCAATCTCTGTAGTAGGGAAACGGGATTTAATGGTCGAATCCATCGAATGGAAACGCCCCCAGGAGCCGTCAGCATGCTGCTCCGTTTCTAATTCTTTCGCCCAGGGATGAGATGCCAGCGCGCTTGGGATATCTTCTTGCTCCTCGCTGCCAGGAGGCAACCTCAGCACATCCCGCAAGAGGCGATGGCGGACGATCGCATTTGGCTGGAGTTTCAAGATATTTCGCGCCAACGATTCAACCTCTGATCTTGAAAATGGGGGACTTTCCATATGCTACAATTATAACGATATCCGCGAGGCTGCCATGATTCAATCCCCCCTGACAAAATCAGACCTGTCCACCCGCCTGGGAAAGGCATTGACGACAGTACAGGATCGTCTGCTCAAATCCGTGGCGAAGCAGGCTGTTCGGCTGCACCTGCCCCTCTATCTCGTCGGCGGGTTTGTGCGCGACCTCCTGCTCGGTCAGCCTGCCCAGGACCTTGACTTGGTTGTTGAGGGAGATGCGATCAGGTTGGCGCAAGCCGTTGCTGCGCAGCAGGGTGGCAGAATTACCTATCATTCCCGTTTTAAAACTGCGCAATGGTTTCCACCTCCCGCCCAGGGTATCCCGGAGTTTGTGGACTTTATCTCAGCCCGTTCAGAATTATATAAGCATCCGGCAGCGTTACCGGTGGTCAAGCCCGGTTCATTGGTCGACGATTTGCAGCGCCGCGATTTTACCTTGAATACGCTGGCAATCCGCCTGGATGGAGCTCATTACGGAGAACTGATCGATGAGATCGGGGGGTTGGAAGATTTGCAGGCAGGCATCGTCAGGGCTCTCCATTCGCAATCTTTCATTGATGATCCAACGCGTATGTTCCGCATGGTGCGCTATGAAATCCGCTATGGGTTTAAAGTGGCACCCGAAACCCTGACGCTGGTCCCGGGTGGTCTCCTGCATATTAAACGACTTTCATCAGAACGTGTACGACATGAGTTGGATTTAATCCTTGAGGAAGAAAAAGTCCCATCCATGTTGAAGAGATTGGCGAAATTGAATATCCTGGAAAAGGTGCATCCTCTGCTTGAATGGAATCGGCGTACTCAAGGACGAGTTACACAAGGGTTGGCTGCTTCTCGAAGCCTTGAACGCCCACCAGTGCGCCGGATGCTGGCCTGGTCACTCTGGTTAATGGATGTCCCGCTTTCCGGTCAGGAGAGCATCGAAAAAAGACTTCATTTTGACTCGGGATTACGGGATATGCTTCAGGAAGTCTCATCGCTATTTGCCATGGCGAACTCATTTATCGGGAAAACACCAAGCCAATGCGTGGCAGTACTGGATAGAATATCGTTGAAGGCAGTCCAAACGGTTTTCCTTGCCCTGCCTGCCGGTCCCGCCCGGCGAATTTTTGGCACTTATCTTAAATCGTGGCGTAAGGTTAAGCCAAAAACAACCGGACATGATTTAAAAAAACGCGGCCTTCCCCCTGGTCCAGAATATAAATCCATTCTCAGGAAATTGAGGGCTGCCTGGTTGGATGGGGAAGTAAACACGGTGGAGCAGGAAATTGCGTTGTTGGATAAATTGACTCGACATTAATCCTGTACCAACCCTGGAATGGGGGAGTGAGCTTGAAGAGAATCGGTCCGGCAACCAGGAAACAGACCACCATTGCGATCTAATGATTAATGGTTATTTTAAAAACAAAACGCCATCGCAACCAGCGATGGCGCGAAAATCCCCGTATTGCTGGGAAATATTTTCAATCAATATTCGAGAAAAAAGAACTGGCTTTTGGGTAGCGTTGGCGCATGACCAGCCACCAGGCACGGATGATTTGACCATACATGCGGGCTTTCCAAACAGCTCCAAACCAAAACCCTCTTTCAGAGCGTGATTCGCTGCTTGGATGCCAGACGCCATCCATGTAAATGATCTGTTTTCGATATCCATTTTGACTCGCAGCCATGGTCAAGGCAATATCGAACCCATAACCGGCGGAAGCATCGCTTGAGACATATTTCAGCAGTTCGGCTCGCAGCCCCCGCTGACCGGTCAGGAAGGGGGTAAGCCTGTGCGATAAAGTAGTGCTAAAGTGACCCCCGTGGAACAGGCCGAGGGTCATATCGGCGCGACGATCCAGGATGGGATCAAGCAGATCCTGGATGTGAGCTGGGGTCAGGTTTTTTAGATCAGCGTCCAGGAGCAGGAGAACCGGCGCGCAGGTGGCCGCCCAGCCTGTGAAGATAGCCTGCCCTTTTCCGCTGTTCTTTTCATGCTGGATCACCCGGAAGCGCCCATCCGACAAAGCTGCCTGGCGCAAAATTTCGACCGTACCGTCCGAGGACCCGTCATCGACCAGGATGATCTCGTCGAGAATTTTTGTATCTTGCAATACTTTGAGGACTCCTGCAACGTTTATTTCTTCGTTGTAGGTGGGGATAATCGCGGCTGTAAGAGGTTTGGTTTGATGGCTATATTGTGAAAGCATAAATGTCCCTTCTGGTAAAGTATACCATTTGAAAAAGAAAAATACATCAGACCGAAAGTCATACCCTGGTTTCAGAGATAATAATTAAATTGGTTCATCAATAAAATAAATACAAATGAATGAAACCAATTATTTTGAAGCACATGAGTGGATGCCGCGATAAGGTTGTGAATAAGGAGAGGGGATTCATTTGTTTTTTGAGTATAATTCTCCCATTCTATAAATCCCATTGGAGCCAGGATGACCCAGAAACCCACCGGCGCACAAATCCGCCAAACCTTCATCGATTTCTTTGTCGAACAAGGGCATACTTTCGTTCCCTCCGCTTCGCTCGTGCCGGGCGGAGATTCAACCCTCTTATTTACGAACGCCGGGATGGTTCAGTTTAAAGATGTTTTCCTTGGTACGGATAAGCGGCCTTACACGCGCGCGGTCGACTCCCAGAAGGTTCTGCGGGTTGCCGGTAAACACAATGACCTGGATGAAGTCGGTCGGGACGATACCCATCACACCTTCTTCGAGATGCTCGGCAACTGGTCATTCGGCGATTATTACAAGAAAGAAGCGATTGCCTGGGCATGGCAGCTCCTGACCGAAGTCTGGGATCTGCCAAAAGACAAATTGTATGCCACCTGTTTCAAGGATGATAAAGGCAATATCCCCACGGATGACGAAGCCGCCGATGTCTGGAAACAGCAGCCCGGGTTTGATCCATCTCATGTTCTTTTCTTTGGTCGGAAGGAAAACTTCTGGGAGATGGCCGAAACAGGTCCCTGCGGACCGTGCTCGGAAATTCACCTCGACCGGGGGGAAGCATTCGACAACCTGGCCGGTAAACCACATCGCTGCGGAGTAAACGGCGAATGCCAGCGCTATCTCGAGTTGTGGAATAATGTTTTCATTCAATATAACCGGATTGACAAGGATACACTCGAGCCGCTGCCCGCCAGGCACGTGGATACCGGGATGGGTTTCGAACGGCTGGTCTCTGTCCTTCAAGGCGTTGATTCGGATTATAAGATCGATCTTTTCCAGGGTGCCTTGGATGCAGTCCGCGATCTGACCGGCGACAGCGTAGAAAAAATGTACGCCAATTTCACCCCTTACCGTGTCATCGCAGATCACGCCCGGGCTGCAGCTTTCCTCATTGCAGACGGTGTTGTACCCGGAAATGTGGGGAGGAATTATATCTGCCGCATGATCATTCGCAGGGCAGCCCGTTTCGGGACAAAACTCGGGCTGCACGAACCCTTCCTGGCGAAAGCGGCAGATGCAATCGTGGCTGGTTATGGCGATTTCTACCCTGAACTGGTCAAGAGCCGGGAAACCATCCTCGATAACCTGACCCGGGAAGAAATTCGGTTTGCACGCACGGTGGAATCCGGTACAGCCTATTTGCAGGGAATGCTGGACGAGCTGCAAAAATCCGGAGCAAGACGCTGGATGGCAGGCAGGCTTTTGACTTATATGCCACCTTTGGGCTCCCGCTGGAGATTGCCCGCGATATTGCCCGCGAGCAGGGGTTGGATGTGGACGAGCCGGGTTTTCGCGCTGCCATGGATGAGCACCGTTTAGCCTCCGGGGGCGGTAAAGCCATGGGTAAAATGGGCGGAGAGGATGCCGAGTTCTACAACGGAATTCAGAAGGATCTCCAGAAAGCCGGGAAACTGGGCAGAGAAGGGGTGGCATATAACCCGTATGAATGGTTGGAAGTGGAGGGTCCCGTGTTGGCGCTGGCATCCGGATGGACAAAACCTTAACGCTGCCGGGGCAGGGGACCAGGTTGAGGTTCTGCTGCCGAAAACCGGTTTCTATGTCGAATCCGGAGGCCAGGTTTCGGACACGGGTCTGATTCGCGCCAAGGATGGTTCCTGGGAGATCGAAGTGACCGGGATGCGCAAGCCCTCGCCCGGTGTGATTGTTCATGCTGGAGAGGTGCTCTTTGGGCATCCGCAAGCAGGCGACCTGGCAATTGCTGCGGTGGATGCCGTCCGTCGTCACGATATCCGCCGGAACCATACTGCAACACACCTGCTTCATGCCGCACTGCACCAGGTGCTGGGTGAAAATGCCCGCCAGGCAGGTTCGTCGGTAACCCCCGACCGCTTCCGCTTTGATTTCAACCATCCCGAAGCCATGCTACCTGAACAGGTCGAACGGGTTGAAAAGCTGGTCAACGAAGCCGTTGCAGCCGATTATCCCGTGGTCGCAGTTGTCAAGTCCCGCGAACAGGCCGTTGCCGAGGGAGCCATGGCACTCTTCGGTGAAAAGTACGGTGACAGGGTACGGACCATCACCATCGGTGATAAATATTCCTATGAACTATGCGGCGGCACCCACCTTGACCGGACTTCGGATGTGGGCGCATTCCTGATCACATCCGAGAGTTCCGCCGCGGCTGGAGTTCGCCGCATCGAGGCTGTGACCGGGCGCGGGGCATATGAATTGATAGCGAAACGATTCAAATTGCTCAAGCAGGCTGCACAGGCGCTCAAGTCTGCGGTGGATGAGGTACCTCAGAAGGTGGAGTTGGTCCAGGAAGAAATGGTTTCCGCAAGGAAACAAATGGCTGCACTTAAAATCGAATTGGCATTGACCAGTTTCAATTCACAACTGGATAATCCAATAAAGGTAAAGGATGTTAAACTTGCTTTCCATGCAACTTCCCGAATTGGATAAAGATACCCTGGGAAAATTGGCTGATAAATTCCGGGAGAAATTTCCTGAAAAAGGTGTACTGGTAGTGGGGACCATCTTCGGGGACCAGGTGATTGTCATGTCTGCCGTAACCCAGGATTTAATAAAGAAAGGTATCAAAGCTGGAGACATGGTCGGACACATCTCACGTCAGCTAGGCGCAGGTGGAGGAGGGGCGCCTCACCTGGCTTTTGGCGGAGGCAAAGATGCCGCCAAATTGCCCGAAGCAATGGCAAGTGTGCAAAATTGGATCGGGCAAAGATTGAAATAAGCAATTAAGTCCTGACAATCATCGTCAGGACTTAGTTTTTAATATTCTGCTAATTCTTTGGGAATATCATTACTGACAATGTTAGTAAAGAAAGGAGAAATATGGGACGCGTTAGGAAGCTCCTACTGGTATTCTCGTTCTTATTGTTTTCATCGGCCTGCGGCGCGATTCCGCAGTCCATTGCACCTGCCCAGGTAATTGCCGCAACCGAGACGCCCGTTTTGCAGGCATCAGTCACGACCGTTCCCGTCAGCGACGGATACAGCGACATTGACACCTTCGCCCAGTGAAACCCCAACACAACCGGCAGCCAGGATTCCACCATTCCATGACCTTAACCCCGGGGATTGGGGCGACCCTGACTGCTATTTATTCCACTCCCGGCGCCCAAAGCACTCTCGAGGCCCAGCAGACCATGGTAGCTGCAACCGAGGCGGTACAGATGACGGGGCTATCCAGTTCATTATTAAGTCAATGCCCAAATCCTTCTGATCCACCCATGGAAAATTGGGTAAATATCCCGGTGATGCCGCAAGCCACCGCTGGACAGGTCGTTAAAACGTTGATCGGATCCTATTATTGTTTCCGTGCTCCAGTGACCGTTGCTGAGATGGAAACCTATTATAAAGAAAAGCTGTCAGCCCCAAATTGGATAATGCAAAGCGATGTGAGTGGATCGATGGTTTTCTTTGGCTTCAGCCAGGCTGGAATTCAGTCCCTTTTCCTTAATTCCGGTCCTGGCAATAAGAATGATCTGATCGTGGCAATTAATGTGACCGCGAGTCTCAGTATACCAACTCAAAAACCATAGTTAGACCAATAAATTATTTTATTTACCACGAATCACACGTGCGTGACTTATCCTTACCACGACAATTTTGTTAGAAGATATTTTGGTCTTTTAAATCGTAAATCGCGAAGATTTCGTTTGATAACAACACGATGCAAGTGGCAGTGATCATTTCCAAGATTCCCTAGCAGATTGTTCAAGACTTGATGAAATTTTTACTCAGTCTTTGGGGGGAGAAATAATAAATTTAAACCTCTCTATATCTTTGGGATGCCTCTCCATGGGTAATTTACCCATTCCCGTCCGTATTAATTACCCCATCGCATATCAACGTTATAATTAGAGCAGATGAAAACCCAGATCATCAAACTGGATAGCCATGATGATGTCACTTCCATTCGTGACAAGATGTCATGGGCCAAGGCGGAGCGCATCCTGCTGGTCTTCCCGCCTCGCTCCCGTATCCTGCCTCGACCGTTGGACCTGCTGCTGCTGCAGCGCCATGCCGCCTCACTGGGAGCGGATATGGCTATCGTATCCCAAGATAATGACAAGCGCAGGTCCGCGGAAGAATTGGCCATCCCAGCCTTTGCCAGGGTTGAGTCCGCCAAGCGAAAATCCTGGGTGCGGGAGAAAGCATCTCAAAAGCCTGTCCGCCGTGAAGAGCGCCCCGACTTGCACCAATTGCGGACGGAGACATTTCATCGGGAGCCAGCCTGGCACTCCTATTTTTGGTTCCGTTTTGGGTTTTTTACACTGGCTGTGCTGGCAATTCTTGTCGTCCTTTCCCTTTTCATTCCTTCAGCCACCATTCTTCTAAAACCGGCTACCGGTTTGCAAAGTCTGACATTAACCTTACATGCGAGCCGGGAAGTGACATCCGTCAACCTGGCAGGCAACCTGCCGGCGCTGCTCAGTTCCCTGACCGTGGAACAAAGTAAAACTGCCCAGGCAACAGGCACCGTGGGAGTGCCCGATGCTAGAGCCAGGGGTCTGGCCACATTCCGCAACCTCACCAGCACGCAGGTCAGCATCCCGACAGGAACGGTGATCCGCACCCAGTCCAACCCTTCAGTCCGGTTTGCCACAACCACTGATGTTGTTGTGGCTGCCGGTATCGATAAAACCCTGGATGTGCCAATCCAGGCGGTGGAAGCAGGAACCACCGGAAACCTGCCTGCCGATGCATTGGTCTCCTTTGAAGGCGAACTGGGCACCAGGTTGGCGGTGACCAACTCTTCGCCGACCACAGGCGGTTCGGATAAATCCGCCCCCATCCAAACAGCTGCCGACCGGTCGATTCTTCGTGAGGTATTAATGTCTGAAATTCTTGGGCAGTGCGGCACGAACTTTCATCAGACTTTTACCCAGGGTGATATTTATTTCCCGGATACGCTGGCGGTTTCGCAGGTCTTATCTGAAACATTCTTTCCGGCTGCAGATCAAAGTGGGGATACGCTTTCCCTGACCCTGCGGGTGCAGTGCCAGGCTCAATATGCCGCCCGAAAAGATCTTGATACCCTGGCAAAGATGGCGCTCGATGCCAGTCTGCCAGGCGGCTATTCCCCATCTTCAACTGAATTGACAAAATCGCCAACCAGCTCGCCGATCACGGATGCTGGCGGGGTTACCAGCTGGGAAATGCAAGTGCAGCGCCCCTTGCAGGCGCGCTTGAATCCCTTGATGGTTATCCAATCATCCGCTGGTCGAAAGCCAGTCGATGCAACCAGGCAACTAAAAAGGTCCCTGGCGCTGGACGAGGCACCGGTCATACGTATCAATCCCTCCTGGTGGCCCTGGATGCCGCTCATCCCTCTACGGATCACGGTTTCCACTGGAAATTGATGAGAATACTTGCGGTAGACCCGGGTTCCAAACACATCGGTCTTGCCATCAGTGATTTGACCGGCAGCATTGCAAACCCACTGGCGGTCATCAACCACATCTCCCGTCCGGTCGATGCTGCTGCAGTAGCAGATATTGCATTAACCAATGGAGTCAGCCTCATCGTGGTCGGGCAGTCTCTGGATGATGATGGTAATCCGACCTTTGAAGGACGCCGCGCCGGTCGTTTCGGGCAAGTTTTAATGTCCCAGACCACTTTACCGGTAGTGTTCTGGGACGAATCCCTGACCACGCAGGATGCCCGTTCCGCCCGAATTGCCATGGGTGTGTCACGAAAGAACCGCAGCGGGCACCTGGACTCGCTGGCTGCTGCCGTACTCTTGCAATCCTATTTGGACGCCAAACCACAAACAATGAAACGACGAAGTGCATGCCTGCCCTGGATACTCATACTGGGTTCCCTGGCCGCCCTCACCCTGTTGGCTTTGGCAGTATTTGTCCCTCAAGCAGCCCGACAATCTTTCGGGGAGCCCAGTCCAGCCCTTGATACCTGGCAGCGATTAAGCTATGGTTTCGAATTGGTTTGGAACGCGGGCGATATAACCCAGGCTCGTGACCCTGCCGGAGTGGAGCAGTTATTTTCGATCCAATCCGGGGAAAGTGTTCTCTCCATCTCGAACCGGTTGGAACAGGCAGGCCTGATCCGCAGTGCCGGTACCTTCCGCACTTACCTGCTTTGGACCGGGTTAGATACAGTTATCCAGACTGGCATATACCGCTTAAGCCCGGCTTTAACCGGGTATAGCATCGCCCAAATGCTGAAATCCACCACTCTCACCGAGGTAACTCTCACCGTACTGCCAGGTTGGCGGATGGAAGAAATCGCCGCGACGCTGCCCACCTCAGGCCTTGAGTTTTCACCCCAGGAATTTATATCCGCGGCAGGAGATCCGGTTTTTTTAAACGACCTGGTACCAGCAGGCGTCTCTGCAGAAGGATTCCTTTTTCCTGGTTCATATATATTGGCGCGTACCACGACCGCTGATCAATTGATTTCCATCCTTATAAACGGTTTCAGTTCCCATCTCTCTGCAGAAACCCTTGCCGCATATTCCGATCATGGCTTGACCCTTTACCAGGCAGTGACCATGGCTTCAATCATCCAGCGGGAGGCTGTTGTGGATGGAGAAATGCCTTTAATTGCCTCGGTCTTTTACAACCGGCTGGCTGCTGGCATGAATTTGCAAACCGATCCCACGGTCCAGTACGCCTTGGGTTACAACAATTCCCAGGGCACCTGGTGGACCAATCCTCTCAGTCTGGATAACCTAAAATTCGATTCCCCCTATAATACCTACATCCATCCCGGGCTGCCGCCCGGACCGATCTCCAACCCCGGGCTGGCGGCATTGGAAGCGGTGGCAGCTCCGGTGGAGAGCAACTATTACTATTTCCAGGCAAGATGCGACGGTTCCGGGTTGCATAACTTTGCCGAAACTTTTGAACAGCACCAGCAGAATAACTGCCCTTAAAGATATATCTGCGAAGTGGACCGGGTAAGGGGGTCAGGTGATACTGGTATTGGAAAGGATATATTTCTCCAGGTGGTCGATGGCCACTTTTTGGTCATCGATGAGGGATCTGACGAGGTCACCGATGGTAACGATACCTACCAGGCGGCCTTTTTCCATGACCGGCAGGTGGCGCACATGTTTGGCAGACATTAATGCCAGGCCTTTTTCGACGGTATTATCCGGTTCGATGAAGATGGGCGGCGATGACATGATTTCAGCGACCCGCATCACCTTTGAACTCTTGCCAAGCAGGATCACCTTGCGGGCGTAATCCCGTTCGGAAAATACCCCCACCAGGGCTTTACCGTCCACAACCAGTAGCGCTCCCACATCCTTTTCTGCCATCACCTGGAGGGCTTCGAAAACCCGAGTAGCAGGGGTGATCGTCCAGGTCTTGCGCCCTTTTTTCTTCAGGATTTGACGGATGGTTTGCATAACACCTCCTTAAATTTATTCTTCTGAAGAAGATGGTTGATTGAATATTTATGCATTCGTTTTTTTTAAAGATACCGCTTTCCCATATCAAATTTATGGAATTGCCCTGAAAGAATCCCAGACAGCAAGTGCTGGCTTGGGCGTCCGGTCGGAGGTGGTCAACCCAACTGAAGCAAACATTCCCAGCGTATTAATATCCATCCCGGAACCTTTCTGGTTCATCAATGGAGCATAAGAAGCCAGGTTGAAATCATTGAACAGCAGGTAGATCCAAAAGGCGAGCCGGCTGCCTCCAATCTGTGAGTGGATGGCGTTCAGGTAGTCCACCTGCGACTTTTCATCGCCGTGGAAGGATCCAACCGGGGTGGAAGAGTAACCACCTTCGGCAACTGCCAATGGTTTAGAAGTCCGGGTGATCAGCGGAGTATAGTAGTCTACGGGGATGTCTGCACCCGCGGCGTATATAACAAACGGGTATGAAGAGATCGCCCATAGGTCCAGGTTTGGTTCGAACTGTTCCACCTGCCCCCAATTCACAGCATATGGCTTGCCTTGCGCAATGGAAGGGATCAGGTTGTTGAGTTCCTCCCATTGGAAAGTGACAAACACCTGTGTATCCGGTGCTTCAGCCTTTACTTGTGAATAAACTTCGTTGTAGAGGCTCAGATAATTTTGAAAATCATCAGGGTGGGCATCGTTGTAGGTATTGATTTCAGAAGCAAGGCCGAGATATTTTGGATGGAACTCCCGAACGATACGAATTGTGTAATTGCTAAAAGCTGCCCGGACTTTTGGGTTGGCGAAACTGGGATCCCATCCCGAAGGGAGACCCTGGAATTCACGCCGGTTCAATCCATTCAGCGGGTCCACCACGAAAATTACTTCCAACCCATTCTGGCGGGCAAGCAGGTACTGGTTGTGGATGTCGGTTATAGACGGGTTATCGGCATCAATACTGGCGGCAAAAGCTTCCCAGGGGATATTCTGCTGGAGCAAAACCACGTCAGCATGCTGACCGATGGCTTTATAGGTGTCGATGATACTTTGGGTTGTGGCTTCGGGCGGCGAAGGGAAAAACCCATAAACAGTGCGTCCCAGGTCGAAGGGTGAGGTTTTCAGAGTCGGGATTATTCCAGGTGTACCCTGCGCAGAATCCCCTGGTGCAGGCAAGCCGCAGGCCATGACACCCAGTATGAGCGCCAGCAGGGCGAAAATGGCTCGCTTCATGGAACCATCCGATGATCCTGGAAATTATCTTTTGCTGTTGCAAAGCAGATAATCATTGGTTTGCCAGGTTTGCCCAGGTCAAATGGACGCTGCAGGTATTGCAGAGGGGTGTCCGGGATTATTATTATCTTTAACATAGAAAGAGGCAATCCAAGCGCCAAGGCCGATGGCACTGAGGACAAATCCCGGTATAACTATCCGAACTCCGAAAGTGTTGTAAGAATGGACCGAAACAATTCTTGCCCCACTTCGGGTAGGATCGCCGGTATGAAAATTGGTATTCGGGAGGCAATGAACCAGGTCCAGGTGGTATTAAAGGCAGGGACGATGGCGACACCCAACCCAACGCTGATTATTCCCGCGGCTAAAAATGGAATTCCCCACCACTGCATCCAGCTCTTGATACTGCGCACTGCAAAAAGGGTGACAAGCAGCAGAAATGTCAGCGGAATTAGCAGACTGAAACGCATAAATAATCGTACGGTGCGTAGTGTAAAAATTGGGTCCGTGCCAAAAGTTCCGCTGCCGGGGACGGGCGTCCCGGCAGCATGCGGCAGAATGATAAATACCTTATCGGGTATCTGTGGGACAACGGCTTTCAACAATTCTGGCAGCACCACCTTTACCAGGGGAAGAATGACTTCAGGAGGCCTGCAAAACACCAACCCTCCTATGCTTGTCCCGGTTAGAAATTGGGAAAGATCCTGCTCATTGCATGGTTGTTGTGTGTTTAATACTTGCAGGAAGACGGCTGCACCTGAAGGACTTAGCAAGCTTTGTTTCACGGCATCCAATGGAATGTAAATTGACTTCGCCTCCCCATTTAGGTAGGCGAAGACCTGATCGAGCGTGCTTTCGGTCATTGCCTTCAGGGTGGCAGGTGGAAGGAAGGAGGTTAGAAGGGCTTGCCAGTCTGCTGTTGTTATGTTCCCCATGAAAGACGGCATTCCACCCGCGCTTGTGCCCCCCTGGATGTTGGTTGACTGCCCCAACCCATAACGGTCAAGACACGGTTGTGTAAGCTGGATTTCTGGCAGGGTTGGGCTGCGACTACCGCTCCCTATTGCCTGGTAAGCTTCAGCCCCCAGGGCGGTTGTCAGGCAAGTGTGTAATTCCGGGGAAGCGCCATCTATGCTGCAAGCCAGTTGATTTTGGGAGCAAACATCCTTGGAAAAACTGCTGGAGATCACAGCTCCGATAATTTCAGGCAGGCGCGCATAAATGTTTTGTTCCACCAGCGCATTTTTATACAGGCTGGCATTGAATATCTGCCCATTAAGGGTGGTTATCAGGATTGCCAAAACGGTGGTGACTACGAACAAAAACACACATATCGCTGCGATGATCCTGGCAACCATGGTTAAGAATTGACGCACGGTTTCCACCTTCCGGCCACATTATTAACCAGGCGTGTCATCAATTGAATCCCGTGACACTGAAACAGGTTGCCCATAGACTGCCAGTTATGGGATCTGGTTATTCCTTCCCGCCGGCAATTTCGACATAATCCAGCGTAATGGTATTTTCCAGACGCTCCACCCAGCAGGCTGATCAGCTCCGAGGAGCAATCTGCTTTTTCCTCGGCATCCCGTCGGCTCCAGGTTCGGCTCTTGATTTCAAGATAATAACCCAGGTCAGGTGTTTCGACCCGGTCCAGGTTGATGAAAAACTCCTCGTTTTTGTAACGCACCAGCCAGCGCAGGCGGTCCTTGTCAACAGCAATTTCTCCGGCTGGTTTGAAGTATTCGCGGTAGAAACGCAGGCTGTTGGCTGCAGGCGCAAAATAACGGATGCGGCTGAGCAGCACATCGTGCGCAAAATCATCCTTCGCGGGAGGGGCCGATCAGGGTCAAATCGACCGCGCACCCCGGTGATCTGTTCCTTGTCATCCACCATCTCATCTTCCCGGTAACGGAGCCAGCCCTGGGCCGGATCGCTGAAGGTGAAATAAATGTCGTGCTGGTGGTAATGTTTCTTGACCAGGATTTCGATGCCGGTATTTTTTATCGCTTTCAACACGGGAGCCGGGTCCTCCAACTTCACTTTTACCTGGACTTCGAATGATTCCTCTTCCGCCGACCCTCCCAATGCCACCAGCTTCGAGAAGACCGATTGCTCCCTTGCCATAAGGAAAACGTCGATTTTTTTCGCATATTCCTGGGCGGAGAGCTTCATTGCTTTTTCGTCGAGAGTCAGGAGTTCGCGATCGTGCATCAGCCATTTACCGTTTACCATCAGATCAGTCACATCCGTGGATTTCCCGGCGTATACAAGTTGTGAATAGATGGTATCAGCATCACGGCGGAAACGTGGAGAGTTGTGCAGGCCGGAAATATCCACGAGGATCAAGTCGGCCCGCTTTCCCACTTCCAGGCTCCCGGTGACGGACCCTACGTGCAAAGCTCTTGCCCCCAGGCGGGTGGCCATTTTCAGTGCAGTCACCGCTGGAAGCGCGGTCGGGTCATTGCTGACGGTTTTTGCCACGAAGGCGGCAAGGCGGACTTCTTCAAACATGTCAAGGTCGTTATTCGATGCGGGTCCATCCGTTCCAATGCCTACGTCCAGACCCAGGTCCAGCATCTTTTGGATTGGGGCAAACCCGGAGGCAAGCTTCAAATTGGAGGAGGGGTTGTGAGCTACGCCTGCCCCCGCATGCATCAAGGTGCGCATTTCCCCCTCGTCGATGTGAGTGCAATGGGCAGCCAGAACCTTGGCATCGAATAATCCCTGTTTTTTTAGATATGGCACCACGGGCATCCCGTTATCCCGGCGCATATTCTCCACTTCCAGCGCAGTTTCAGAAATGTGTGTATGCAGCGGTACGTCGAACTCTGCAGCCAATTGGGCGGTGGACCGAAGGATTTCGGGGGTACAGGTATAGTAAGCGTGCGGGGAAACTGAGGGAGTGATCAATGAATGACCCTTCCAGCGCAGGATAAAATCCCGTGCCGCCGCCAGGGAATCTTCGAAGGATACTGCATCCGGCGTGGGGAATTTGAGCACCGTTTGGCCGCATACCGCGCGCATCCCCGCCTCAGCGGTGGTCTTGGCTACTTCTTTCTTCGAAGTAATACATGTCAGCAAAACAGGTTACGCCGCTGCGGATGAGTTCGGCGCATGCCAGTTGCGTCCCCAGTCGAACGAAATCAGGTGAGACGAACTCCCGCTCCACCGGCCAGATGTACCCCTGCAGCCATACATCCAGGCGCAGATCGTCGGCAAGACCGCGCAGCAGTGTCATTGGGACATGGGTGTGAGCGTTAACCAGTCCCGGCATCAAGACCCTGCCGCCGCAGTCCACTTCGTGAGCAGCAGCGCAACTTTTTCGCACTTCAGATTCTGGACCAACAGCCAATATTCCTTCCCCACTGATGGCCACCGCACCGGGTTCATATTGGTGCATTTCCTCGTCCATGGTCAGGACGATCGCATTAAAGAGCAGAAGATCAGCAGATTTGGTCATTCGCACTCCTGTTGTCTGCTATTCTACCTGATTAAACTGTTGGGCGCGATCCAGGCACCTTCGACCTACCGCTTCCAATTCAAGGAATGTTTCCAGAACTTTCAAATTCATATCATAATCGGTGTTTGTGTGATCGGTAAGTTCGATGTCCAATGCTGCAATACCTTTTTCATTCGCCCAATCGGTGAAACCCCCTGTATAGACACAGCCGACGTTGATAGGTGGGTAGGGATAAGTGGACACTGCCGCAATTGCCTTGGCAAGCCGTATGGAATAATCATCGGGAGGCAAGCCGCCCGCAAAAATTCCCAATGCCGCGCTGTGGTAATTGATCAATGCATCGAAGTGGTGGCCCTGGATGAATGCTGCCAGCACTTTCGTCTCCGGTTCGGACATGGGACCGGTTCCGCCGGTAACGTCCGTATAGGTCCAGCAGTTAGCCCTTGGCCAATCTTTTTGCCAGTTGGCATCCCAATTTCTATTCAGGTCCACATTCCGGGCATTGGCGCGCCCGTTATAGTCATGAGCACGTGCTTCCCCATCCGGATTTAGGTCGCGTAAAATATAAAGGGTTATATTTGCGGGGACGATTTCAGGGTGTTCTTTGAGATATGTGATCAATTGGTCGGCCAGTTGGATCGTATTAAATTCACTGCCGCCATGCATCCCGGCAACGATCAATCGTTCGGTTTGACCGGTGCCAAAGCGGTAGACTTCCAGCGGACGCTTTTGGAAGGAATATCCGATGGTGATGGGGCCTTCACTGTAGGGAATGGGCGTAAGCGAGGCGGTGGGGGTGATGCTTGGAGTGAATGTCTCGCTGGGGAAGGGGGTATTTGTTGAAGTACCAGTAGGAGTTGGAGTTAATGTTTTGGTGGAGGTCAGAGTTGGGGTGGGGGTAAATGTATATGTTATGGTGGGAGTGGGACTTTTGAAATAATCCCCGCACAGCCGGGTTTGAAGAAAGCAACCATGCTCCAATGACTACGAAGCCCAAAACAAGGTTAAATACCCAGAACCCGGTGACCATCCTTCCGAGTGATTTCGATGAGGGTGCAGGCATTATCCCCCCTCCAGCGCTTTGCGGCGCAGAAAATCGAAGCGCGGTGTTGACCGCCCAACGCCGGGCGTTACCGGGGTGCCCGCCGTATGTCAGGGCCTGTTCAACTTTTCCAGTGGGAGTGATTAAGAAGATGCGGACATCCTGTTTTTCACCAGCCTGGGAATAAGCAGATCCCTATGGCACTTGAGGCATTAAACTCTTTCAGTGTTGATTTCAAGCCACGCTGCCAGCGCTTCAGTGGGATCGTCGAAAATCTTGCCGCCTCGATAAGCCGGGTGCCCGGTTTGAGCGAACCGCTTCAGCAGTGCACCTTCGAGGTTCATCTCACAACAGGACACGGTCCAGCCATTCTTAGCGATGGCTTCCAGCGTAACGCTTTCAAGGGTATCTTCGTCTGCACCGAATATGTTGTCTCCCAACCTTGAGCGCAGGTCGATTTCGATTGCAGCAATCATGCTTCCTGCCTCGGTCTCAGTTTCGCCTTTGGCAGCGATGCGGATGTCCACCACGCCGGAATGTGCGGTCAGACCGACGGTCGGGTTGGTGAGTGTTTCCAGGTCGCCGATACTGGTCGTCGATTACCCCTTCTCCAAGTCCGCTGACGTGTAGTGTCCGGATTTTTAGTACTGTGTGTAAATCGTATTGTTCTTCAAGGAAGGGGATGATGGCGCTGGTCATGAGCGTATCCATCTCGCGAGGCACTCCCGGAAGCGAAATTATCACTTTAATCCCTGGTTGTGCGTCATCCCCTGGTCGCGAGCCATGCCTGAACCCTGGCAATAAACGCGGGGGCAGTCCCCACCGGGTTTTCAATGATAATGGCGTTTTTAGGGATGTATGCCTGGCGTTTCTGGTTTTCGGTGGGCTTTCGCCCATATTGGGCAATCCGATCGGTGATTTGTTCCCACAATTCCGGGTGAAATTCGAGCGGTTCTCCTGCAGCCTCCGCAATAGCCTGGCGGGTCGGATCATCAACTGTTGGTCCGAGACCACCTGTGGTGATAACGATATCCGCCCGTTCCAACGCGCATGCGAACGGTCTCGGAAATTCGGTGTGCATTGTCGCCGATCATCTGCGCCCGGAATAAATCTATCCCCAGACTGCGCAGGATCCGGGCAAGAGCGCGGGTGTTTGTGTCGGCAGTCTCGCCGAGCAGGAGTTCGGTACCGATCGCGATTATTTCAGCAGTGGGCATGTCTGCAAGGATTATACAACAGGGCAGGTTCGTGTCACCTGTGCTGACTGGTAATTAATGCGGTGAGGTTAAGTGCTGAAAACAGGGCCTGGCGGGGGATATATAAGGAATCATCTGGCATTCGCACCGTAACCTTTTGCAGGGCAGCCAGCATTTGTATCGTTAATGTGTAGGCTTGCGCGGAGGTAAGCACAGGACCGAGCATCGGAATTCCAGCGCTCTGGAGAATTTGGTTTGCCGGACTGACTTCATCGATGCAAGTTGGACCGACGACTGCGGACATATCCGGATTTATGGCAAATTCGGTCGCGGCTTCCTGGGCACTATTTGGCGTACAGTCAGTGGAATAAGTGAATAATTGAAAGGAATGCCCGTAAAGGTTGTCTTTTTCCGCCACAGCTTGTTTCACATTTTGGAGGGAGGAAGTTCCCAGGGTCTCTCGTATCACCGCTGGTTGCCAGGATGGTGCCTATGACAACCTGACCATTACTGTAAATATGCAGGCAACCCAATGGGTCGCTGCATTCATACGGAGCCGGCCCGCAGGAAACAATTACCAGGCTGATTAAAACGAGGGCGGTAAATAATGTAGTAAACGGTTTTATCCGAAACATTTTCACCGATAAAAAAAGAATTCACCAACCAGTATCCAGCTCGGGGGTATCACATCCAGTGGATATATGGAGACACCAATTTTAATGAGGAAAAGCTTCCTGATACCATGTCCAGGGATTGACCTGGACACCGTTGACCCACAGGTCCCAATGTACATGGGGGCCCGTCACGCGCCCGGTGTCGCCAATCTTTCCGATCAATTCCCCCGCAGTGACATGCTCGCCAACTGACACAAAAATTTCGGCCTGGTGGTAAAGCCCGCTGTAAATTCCTTCGCCGTGGTCAATGATGGTCGCATTCCCGCGTACGGTCTTGAGACCGGTAAACACCACCACACCGTCAGCCGGAGCATAGACATCAAGTGGGTGCGTTGCAGAACAGACTCCGAAATCAAGCCCAGAGTGGAATGACAGGAGTGCACCGCCGTTATACGTGCGACGATTACCATAGCCTGATTTTATACAATACGGGTCGTCTGCTACGGGCAGCTGAAAAGTTCCCTGCCAGTATTTTTCAGGCGTGACCGGGGTGACCAGTCCCAACAGCCATGCATCTTCCGGTCCGGTGACAGCCGGGTCGATGGTGGAAGGGTCAACACTAAGGATTTCGGGTTTGTAGTTTCCGGAGGCAACCAGCACCATCTGCTCAAAGGATTGCACCGAACCATCTGCAAGTGTGACATCGATGCGCAGTGGGTAAAGACCTGGTTCCGTCATGGCATACACCCCCTGAAGTGCCACCTGGGAACCATTCTCAAGGGGAAAGAAATGCAGGGGATGGTCCACCAGCACACCGCTAAAAGTTGTTGGCTGGGTTGCCTTTACTGTGACCTGGACGGTTTCACCTTGAACGATCGGGAGCGGGTCCACCACTGCCGAAGACAAGACCGCGGGGATTCCGGATGGTTCGGCACTGGATGAACCTGATGGAAGATAAAGCAGGTCACCCGGTAATGCTTCCTGGGGACCGGCAAGTCCGTTTAATTGCGAGATGGTCCAGGGATCGGTATTTTGCCGGACGGACATTTCCAGGATGGTATCCCCTTTTGTAAGCGCAGTCCGGGCGGTTAACGCTGGCTGCTGATCCTGTTGTAAAAGGACCAGGTTGTATCCGGCGTAGAGTTCTTCAGGGCTTACTATGTGATTAAGTTTAATCAGAAGGGAAGGATCGACCCGATATTGACGGCTCAGACTGGTTAGTGTTTCCCCAAAAGGGACCGGTTGGGTAATAAGCGTCCCGCTCAACCCGGCAAGACCGGGGATGATCAATTTATTGCCCGGGAAAATGTCCTGGCTGGTCATATTATTGGCAGTGAGGATATCCGTTACGCTGACGTTAAAGCGAATGGCAATACCCCACAGCGTGTCACCCGCCTGGACGATATAAACCGGTCCATTGGGCGGAGTGGCTGTTTGTGCGGACACCGGGATTGCTGCAATCAGGATAATGAGAACTGTCAGGCAGGCGACAATGTGTTTACGCATTCATGAACTCGATGTGGTCGCCGATTTTAAATTCTCCCAGCCTGTCCGGATGGATTTCGAGGATATACCTGGCAGGCTTGTGCGGTGCGTACGCAGGTCGCCAGGCGCGCGCCAGGACGGTGTCGACCACTATCATTTCTGAATTGATCCATATGACTGCCAGGTCCATGAATACGAACAGCATGTGGATGGCCGTGTCAACCCGGCTATCACGTCCTTCGACAAGCAACAGGCCCTCTTCGTTTGCCAGGCTGGACCGGAACATCAGCCCGCGCAAGCGGCACAGGAAACTGTCACAATAAATGGCTTTTATGGGGGTGGGAAGCGGCTGATCGATGTTTATTACGTGAATGGATTTCATAAGAATACGAAAACGGGGCGTCAGGTACGCCCCGTCCAGGTCAAATTTACTCAGGCGACTTGTTTCCGCCCGAGCACCGTATCTACACTTGCTAATAATTCCTGCGGACTGAACGGCTTGGCAATGTAATCGTCCACCTTGGCGATATGCAGGCCAAGAACCTTGTCTATGCTCTGGGCTTTGGCGGTGACCACGATCACCGGGATATCCTTCGTGGTCACGTCTGCCTTCATTTGCTGGTAAACTTCCCACCCGTCCATCTCAGGCATCATTAGGTCGAGCAAAACCAGGTCGGGGTGATTTTTATGGATCATTTCAAGACCCTCTTTTCCACCGTTGGCGCCAAGGATTTCAAAACCCCGCCGGCTGAGAATCAGGCGGATCAGGTCTATCATTTCTTGTTCGTCTTCAATGCAGAGGATCACTTTGGTGTTCATTTCTGTCATATTTAGCCACCTGGTTAAGTTAAGTTTACCACAAATAAATCCATCTCAATTTGCTTCTCCTGTACATCTAAAGCGATGGATTGATAAAATAAATTCTGGTCCACATAATTTGATGAATGGTGGTCCATTTGCCACTTGAACACAAAACAATATTAAAATAAATGATGCTGTCGGGTTGAATTAAATGATTGAGCGGAAATTCCGGATAAAAGTGATGAATTTATTAGAACTTTATATAACATATTCAACGAATCTGGCTGGGATGTACATAGATTGGTATAATCTTATCGCACGGACAGGAGGTCCTTGTGAATTCACGTAATCAATCCTATATTATTTATCTTCTGCTATTCATAGCAATCGTTGCGATGGTCTATTTTAACGTCCGTCAGCCGCAGACTACCACAGGGCCGTTGACCATCAGCCAGGTTGCCCAGCAGATCCAGGCTGGTACGGTCACGCGGATTGTCATCAATGATGACAGCAGCATGCAGGTGATCTCTGCCAGTCCCAGTGGGCCAATTGAACAAACAGCCCACAAAGAGCCTGAAACCACCCTCGTTTCGCAATTACTGGCATATGGGGTCACCCCTGCTCAATTGACAAATGTGACCATCGAGGCCAATCCACCCAGTCCATGGGCTGGATTATTGACCTTGGCCACGTACATCGTCCCTGTCATTCTCCTGGGCGTCTTGTTCTGGTGGATTTTCCGCCAGGCACAAGGCAGCAACAATGCCGCCATGGCTTTTGGTAAATCCAAGGCGCGTATGTTCAGCGGCGAGCATCCCACTGTAACATTTGATGATGTAGCCGGTGTGGATGAATCCAAGGAAGAATTAAAGGAGGTCGTTGAGTTCCTAAAGGAACCCCAAAAGTTCATTCAACTGGGTGCCCGCATTCCAAAAGGTGTCCTGTTGGTTGGACCTCCGGGAACCGGGAAAACCCTGCTCGCCAAGGCTGTATCCGGTGAAGCAGGCGTACCTTTCTTCTCGATCTCCGGTTCCGAATTTGTGGAAATGTTCGTCGGTGTGGGTGCCAGTCGCGTCCGTGACCTGTTCGACCAGGCCAAGCGGCATTCGCCCTGCATCGTCTTCGTGGATGAGATCGATGCTGTCGGCCGCCAGCGCGGCGCAGGTTTGGGCGGCTCACACGACGAGCGCGAGCAGACCCTGAACCAGATGCTGGTGGAGATGGACGGGTTCGATACCGATACGAATGTGATCGTTGTGGCTGCCACAAACCGCCCCGACATTCTCGACCCAGCCTTGTTACGCCCCGGTCGTTTCGACCGGCGTATCACCCTCGACCGGCCGGATATGCGCGGGCGTGAGGCGATCTTGAAAGTCCATGCACGCGGCAAGCCCTTTGAACCCTCTGTAGACCTGGGAAGTATTGCACGCGGCACACCCGGTTTTGTGGGGGCCGATCTTGAGAACCTGATCAATGAAGGCGCAATCCTGGCAGCCCGCCGCAACAAGAAGGCCATCGGGCAGCCTGAATTGGAAGAAGCCATTGAACGTGTCATCATGGGACCAGAACGCAAATCCCGCCTGATCAGCGAAGAAGAAAAACGCATCATTGCTTATCACGAAGCTGGTCACGCTGTGGTAATTAATGCCATCCCCGAAGCCGACCCGGTTCAAAAGATCACCATCGTCGGGCGCGGCCAAGCGGGCGGAGTCACCTGGAATCGTCCACAGGATGACCGCATGCTCACCTCCCGCAAGAAAATGCTGGCACAGTTGACCTTGTTCCTGGGCGGACGCGCTGCCGAACAGATTGTATTTGATGACATTACCTCAGGGGCTGCCAATGACCTGGAAAATGTCACTCGCATGGCCCGCACCATGGTCACCCGCCTTGGAATGAGCAATGATATGGGCGCCATGGTATATGGTCAAAAAGAGGAGTTGATCTTCCTGGGTCGTGAAATCTCCGAGCAGCGGGATTATTCCGAAGCCGTTGCCGAACAGATCGACCGCGAAGTACGAAACCTGGTGGATGATTCTTATAAACAAGCACTTTCGATCTTGAAAAAATATCGCAAGGAATTGGACGCCGTTGCCGCCAAGCTGCTCGAGGTGGAAACGCTGACCCGGGACGAGTTCGAGAAGATATTCCCGCCTCCCATTCCGAAAAAAAGCGGTACTCCTCAACCTGCATAAAAAAATCCCGGCGTAAAGCCGGGGTTTTTTATTCATGCGATGTTGCTATTATTGCCTGGTTTGGAAATACCTTTTTCTCCCGTCAAAGGCTTTATTAGGATGGAATTATCCCGGATTTTCTGGTGCTCCTATGGGAGCGAGCAACCAGACAAGCGCGGCTTCCGGGTTTTCAAATATCCTTAAGTTAAATCCCCGATTTTGCGCTACCATTTCAAAGAACATCTCACGCATTTTTGGTAATGGCCTGTCGATGATTGCCACTTTGGTAATGCCCTTTCCTCTAAGTTGCTGAAAATCTTTTGTAATGATGAAATAGCTGTCAAAGACCCCGAGCCAACCTTCGAGGTTCCTCACATCTATCAGTACTTTCTGCCGTTTATTCTCGATGGCTGCTTCTGCAATTTCAGTGACGAGTGAAGAGACAACAACCCGCGTCCGTGATCCATTAGCACTGGCAACCATATATTCCGCATCAACTTTCAATTCCAGGCGGTGGCTGGGTTTGTCAATTTCAATTCCTTTAGCGGAAATATTATTGTTCATTTCATTCTCCGTACATATTTATAAAATCATTACAACACTACCATTTAAGTGCGGATCTTCGTAGAATGCTTATTGGAATTCAAGAGTTGAACCTTGGATAACTATCGCGCTATTTCCAGGATCATTAGCTCTATTAGGGATCACAAATCCGTGTCATCGAGATTTTACTCAGCGACTAAAAGGCAAAATTTAATCAAGAAATGCTCGGATCCGTTTTTCGATTTCATCCAGGTCGGTATGGCCTGCATCGAACCATTGGATATTCGGATCATCCTGCTTGAACCAGTTTGCCTGCCTCCTCACGAAATTGCGGGTCAAGCGGCGCATTTGAACCTTGGCCTCTTCCACCGTCATTTCTCCGCGTAAGACCGCGGCACACTCGCGATAACCGATGGCAGACATGGTCGGCAGGCTGGGGTTGTAACCCTGGCTCAGCAGGTTACGCACCTCATCCAGCAAACCTGAGGCGAACATTGCCTCGATGCGTGCATCCACCCTGGCGTACAGTTCAGTTCGCGGGCGTATCAGACCGATGGTCATCAATCGGTAGGGACTTTCCCCCACCCCGCGTTGATCTGAGAACCTGCGCCCTGTGGAGAAGACCACCTCCAGGGCTCGCACCGTCCTGCGCAGGTTGCGCGCATCGATCCCTTGAGCCGCAATTGGATCCATGGCAGCAAGACGATTGTGCAGCCACTCTTTTCCATTTTTATCCGCCATATTGCTCAATATTGTCCGCAAGCGTTCGTCGGGCTTTGTCGGCGGAGGTGTCCACCCGTGCGTGACCGCATGGATATATTGACCCGTCCCGCCCACCAGCAATGGGATTTTGTGTCGATTAGAAATATCCGTTATTGCCTCTGCAGCCATGCGTTGGAAAACAGCCAGGCTGCAGGTCCCGTCTGGATCAGCCACATCAATCAGGTGATGCGGAACGCGGGCGCGCTCTTCAAGTGTCGGTTTGGCTGTCCCAATATCCATTCCCCGGTAAAACAGTCGCGAATCTGCAGAAATGATTTCCGCTCCCAGCCGTTCGGCTAATTGGATGGAAATCTCTGTCTTCCCGGCTGCGGTGGGACCGACAACAGCTATCAAGGGAGATTTCATTCCATTCATCGCCCCATCACATTCTCAAAATGCGCGATCTGTGCGTTTCCGCCGGGTTTTCCCTCCACAGCAATCACGTCAAATTGCCAGGTATCGCCACTATCGGGATGTTCCTGGAGATATTCTTCGGCGGCGGAGAGCAAATATGCCTGTTTGCGGAGTGTGACAGAATCTTCAGGGTAAGCAAATGTGTGCGACCTGCGTGTTTTAACCTCGACAAAAACTAGCAGCCCATCCTTAAAGGCGATGATATCGATCTCTCCATGGGTGCCATGAACATTACGCGCCTGCACTTTGTAACCTTTGGCTGTAAGATATGCGGCAGCTGAGTCTTCTCCCCACCTGCCGGTCGCCTGTCTGTCGTTTCTCATGTCCGCAGCCTCTCCACAAGACTGCGGATGCGCGAACCAAAACTATGACGGCGCGGCAAAGCAGCAAATGCAAGACCTTCGTAAAGCCCAAGCATGGTTTCCAGGGTGCGTTCTATTGAGTATTTATCGGAGCCCATGCGGGCAGCCTGGCCCATTTTATGACACAGATTCCGATCAAGGCACATCCGGGTGAGTTTGGAAGCGAATGCAGCCTGATTTTGGCTGGCGATGAATCCGCTCCTTCCATCTTCTATGGTATCACCCACACCTACCGAGCGGATTCCCAATGCAGGTAAACCGGCCGCCATGGCTTCGATGACTGAAAGCGGGTGGACCTCGGTAACGGAAGCGGTCACGAATATATCGCTCATTGCCAGGTACTTCGGTACTTCTTCGTATGGGATCATGCCAAAAAAGTGAACCCGGTCGGGAATGCCGCTTTCAACTGCAAGTTTTTTTAGGTTATCCTCTTCTGGTCCCCCACCGATGATCAGTAAATGGACATTCTCCATAGTTTCAGCTACACCCGCAAAGGCAGTGATTAGGAAATCCACACTTTTTTCCGGCCCCAACCTGCCGGAATAGATCAACAGAACATCCTCGGCATCAAATCCGTATTCGAGGCGGCAATCTTCGCAAACCTGGTGATAACGTTCCAGTTCAACACCGTTGGGAACAACTTCTATCGGGCTGGTCACTCCGAGTTTGCGCAGGACGTCAGCCATACCGGGCGAAGGACTGACCACCAGGTCCACGGCAGCGCAGAATGGCGGCATATAATTTTGGAGAAAAGTGGCGCTTATTTCCTCTGGCAGGATTGGCATATATACTTGAGCATATAAATCATAACGGGTATGGTTCGTGAATACAACTGGTATGTGCAGGGGTCGGCAATAATTTAACGCCAACCGTCCGCTGAGGAACGGATGGTGGACATGCACCAGGTCCATTGTCTGCAAGAGTGCTTTTGCAGCCCGCCGGTAGCGGAAATTTAGCGTATAGCCGGTATCCACTATTGGCACACCTGGTGAACGAATGATATTCGATTCGTCATCCGGGTAATCAAGGTCTCCGAATGTAAAAACATATACCTCATGACCGGCTTTTTCCAGGTATCTTTTATTTAGGGAGATGTAGTTGGTGATTCCACTGACGTGCGGTTTGTATACATCTGCCATCATTCCGATGCGCATCCAGACCTCCGCAACTAATCCATTCGGTGCTTGGGATTCACCAGTGCAAGGGATTGCCCGCTGCCTATCGTAAGTCAAGCAAGAGTGCCTGTCAAGGTGGGGTATAATTATTTAACTCTGAAGGTTTCATCCTGGGTTTTAGCCCCCTGTGGGTAATCTAATATTTCAAAGGCAGTTTATGGCTAGCGTTGCTTTCAGTTTGCCGCCGGATTATTGGCAAACTTTTTTCCTCGACAAAAAAGACCTGGAATTCCTTAGCACATATTTATTCGAAAACGAGACGCCACTCACGGAGAAAGAACTTCTCCCGGTTTTGATTGATGAGCGCATCACAAATGAACGGGAAGCGCTTATCAATCAACAGCGTTCAATTGGCAAAATATATTTACCATCGGGGCATTATTCGGTGGGGGAGAGCTTGGTCTTTCCCGCATTGGAATGGAAAAAAGGGAAAATCGTCAACTCTCGCCCCGGGGTAAACCCTGCGTCGGGTGAATTTGAGGTCATTGAGGTGGAATTTGAAGGGGGCGCCACACGCCATATGGCAGCCAGCCTGGCAAATCACAAGTTAAATCAACCGATGGAAATCTCAGTTGATGATCCACTCCTGAACCCGGAAAATGTCATTACAGTATATGGCACCGATTTGGAGCAAAAACTGGATAAAGCCCTGTCAGCTGATGACGGCCTGGTAAAAGTTGCCGCACGTTGGTTCCCGCGTGCATTGCTGGTCGATATTAATGTAGGGCAACTAAACCTTGCCGAGGCGATTTTGGACGAAGCGGTTGCAGGTAAACCGCTGTCCACCACTGCTCTTATCGATCAATTGGAAATCTCGGGGAATGTCAACCCGAAGTTGATTGAATTCTCGATTAAATTATGCCTTGCAGGAAGATGGCCGGTTTGATGAAGTAGGACCATCAGGCGAAGTCCTTTGGTTTTTGAAACGCCTTGAACCGCAGGATGTACAGCAAATTCCTGCACCGCTGCGATATATCGAAATTCCTTACAACCGCTCCATATTGACTAGCGAAATGCTTGCTCTTGAAGCCGAATTGGATGATGAACTGGCTGGAAACGATCCGCCTGCCAGCGATGTTGGTGAGGTGACGATCAGTTTGAGCTATCCCCACTGGCGGGCCGGGACCTTGCCGGTTTCCGCTCGTGTACGGAGTTTGTTCCCGACCGCCTATGAATCACCCCGCGTCCGTTTCACCCTGGTGGATGGACAGTCCAGGGAAGAAATCCAGGCCTGGGTCGTCCGTCAGCACGGATATGTGGTAGGACTTGGGCCACTCTATCAAAAATACGGGATGATCCCCGGCAGCCTGATAACCGTGGCAAAAGGGAAGAAGCCAGGCCAGGCAATCGTGACCGCCAGGACCCGCCGACCGACCCGTGACTGGATACGGACGGTGCTGGTGGGAAGTGATGGCAGGATTGTTTTCGCCATGTTAAAGCAGAACCTGTCTACCGAATTAAATGAACGCATGGTTATCGCCGTTCCGGATCCCTCGGGCGTTGACGAAGCATGCGAGCAGGTGGCGCACCAGCACCAGCCTTTCGAACAGCTGGTTGCAGATATGATGCATGAGCTGGTCAAGTTAAATGTCCAGGGTCACGTGCATGCCCAGGAGTTATATTCTGCGATTAAATATCATTCGACGCTGCCCGCCCGGAGCGCTGCTTGCATTCCTGACTAGTAGTTCCAGTTACCGCCATGTCGGCGATCTCCATTACCGGCTTGCTGAAACTGAGGCTGAAAATGTCTGAAGTAAAAAAATTCAGCCTGATAAAACCAACCCTTCAGACACCGTTCCACATCGATTTCGAGTGGTGGCAAATAAATGATACCAACTGGCATGTCGCGCTCCAGAGCCTATTGTGCCCTCAGCACCAGGAAGCTTTTGCTGGTCTTCCCGAAGGGCAGATGATCGATTGGGTGGACCCGGAAACTGCCGAGGTGCGTCAGTTGGACGGGCTCCAAAATACACTCATCAATCATTGCGCCCAACAACCTGGTTTTCTTGATGAACATACTGCCCTGGTGGATGCTGTCTTCCGGCTTCTTTTGGTGAACGGAAATACGCCTGTGACATCCGAAGAGCTGGCAGCACGACTGCACCGACCCGCAGATATAATCCTGAAGACAATCGCAGGACCTCGCATTTATAAAGGTTTAAGACCGTTTGTAGCCTGATAAAATAAAGTAAGGATAATTCTCTCTTATATTGTCCATGTGCCCCTGTAGCTCAACGGACAGAGCACCTGCCTTCTAAGCAGTAGGTTGTGGGTTCGAATCCCGCCAGGGGCGCTCCCTTCCATAAGTACCTTGGCAAACATCTCAAAAAAAGGGAAACAGGAAGGGGCAGGAGGAAAAAATGAACGACGAAAGATTTGGAGCAATAAAATTCAGAGGACAGGATGTCACCATCCTTGGGAAAGATCTAAAACCGGGTGATGTGGCTCCCGAATTTAGTGTCCAGTCGCTGGACTGGACGCCGATTAAGGGATTGGAAAACACACAAGGCAAAGTCCGTATTATTACTGCTTTACCTTCATTGGAGACGGATGTTTGCGATCGGGAGACCCGCCGGTTCAACCAGGAAGCAGCAGCATTGGGCAAGGATATTATTATCCTGGCAATCAGCACTGACCTTCCATTCACCCAGAAACGCTGGTGTGGCGCGGCAGGTGTGGAGCAAGTAACCGTTCTCTCAGACCACATGGGGGCAGATTTTGGTTTGAAATATGGTTGCCTAATTAAGGAAGCGCGCATTCTTCGCCGTGCTGTCTTTGTGGTGGACCGCGCTGGAAAAATTTCCTATGCTGCCTATATGCCAGCACTGGGGGAAGAACCCAATTATGCCGAGGTTTTGGCATCCGCCAAGGCAGTTCTTTAAAATTGTTTCTTTTCCAATTTGACCAGGTAG
The DNA here is from genome assembly GCA_963741635.1 of uncultured Chloroflexia bacterium. Taxonomy (GTDB): domain Bacteria; phylum Chloroflexota; class Anaerolineae; order Anaerolineales; family Villigracilaceae; genus UBA877. The sequence continues at coordinate 160,680 of CAVUIO010000011.1, read as the reverse complement.
TTGGGTAAGGAGGAAGTCATGTCTTCATTATTCCAAAAGGAGCATCAACCGGGTCTATTACTCTCGGGGAGACATGCAATCGGGTGGCAGGTGAGCATCCATTCTTATGCGTGGAACCCGCCAACCGATGTATACGAAACAGAGGCGAGTTTTGTTGTCCGGCTTGAAGTAGCTGGGATGCGCCAGTCGGATTTTTCCATCGACGTCGAAGACAAATTCCTCATCATCAGTGGAATGCGAAGCGAATCTCCCGAACACCGAACTTATCACCAGATGGAGATCCGATTCGGAGAATTTAGTACTGCGATTGAAATCCCGGTAGGTGCGGATGTAAGTAAAGCTCAGGCCGATTACGAAGACGGTTTTTTGAATGTCGTAATGCCGAAAATTAAACCGACTCCGATCACGATCAAAGGCGATTAAATTCCATATGTCTGCATCCCGTTGGCATACCGGACCCTTGGATGTGTTTGACTGGCTCCAGGATACCGATACCTCTTTGGAAGACCTTTTCCTGCCATCCATTTTTACGCGCCTACAGAAGAAGGATGACCCGGAGAAAAGCTTAATTCAACCCGCTTCGGTGGACGGGGAAACCATTAAATACCCAGACATAATCCCGATCCTGCCATTGCGGGGTGTTGTGGTTTATCCCCAGACTGCGGTCCCTTTGACCATCGGTCAGCCGCGATCCATCAAACTGGTGGATGACGTCTCCGGCACATCCGATAAACTCATCGGTCTACTTGCCGCCCGGAACCCCGATATAGAAGAACCCGCACCGGCAGACCTATATACGATTGGGACGATTGCCACCGTCCACCGCTTGTTCCGTGCTCCGGATGGAACCATCCGCCTGCTCGTGCAGGGTTTGATGCGCTTCCGGGTGGAGGAGATCGTCGAAACAGAGCCGTACATTAAAGCTCGCATACAAGTCGTCCCTGAAACCGTGGAGAGTGGGCTGGAGATCGATGCGCTTGCTCGTTCGGCTCGCGACCAGTTCGAACAAATTTCGGGATTGACCCCTTCCATTCCCCGTGAACTGGTGGCCTCCATTGTTACTCTTGATGATCCCCTGCAAACGGTGTACACCATTGCCAATTTCCAGAGGATAGAATTAAAAGACGCCCAGACTCTCCTTGAGTTGGATTCCACCAAGTCCAAATTGGAGAAGCTTGTGGATCTCCTGGTGCACGAAACGGAAGTCCTCTCCCTGGGAGCGAAAATTCAGAACCAGGCACGTTCGGAGATCGAAAAAGTTCAGCGCGAATATTACCTTCGGGAGCAGATGAAAGCCATCCAGAAGGAACTGGGCGAAAACGATGAACAGGCGGTTGAAGTTGATGAGTTCCGCAAGAAGATCGATGCAGCCAGGATGCCCGAAGAAGCTGAGAAACAGGCCCGCCGTGAACTGGACCGCCTGGCACGTCTTCCGACTGCTGCAGCCGAGTATGGAGTTATTCGCACCTACCTTGATGCGCTGGTAACACTGCCCTGGTCACAGGAGACAAAAGATAACCTGGATATTGCCCACGCCCGCAAGATCCTCGACCAGGATCATTATGGGTTACAGGACGTCAAGGAACGTATCCTGGAATTCCTGGCTGTACGCAAATTAAGGCTTGAGCGCAAAGATGATAAAGGCGCACCTTCCAAGGATCTCATTCGCCGGGAACGGGAGGGTGTGATCCTGTGCTTCGTAGGCCCACCCGGAGTTGGAAAGACCTCGCTTGGGCAATCCATCGCGCGTGCCATGGAACGGAAATTTGTCCGCATTTCACTAGGCGGCGTTCGTGACGAAGCCGAGATCCGCGGTCACCGCCGAACTTATATTGGAGCCATGCCGGGACGGATCCTGCAAGCTTTACGCCGGGTTGAATCCCATAACCCGGTTTTCATGCTGGATGAAGTTGATAAATTGACAATGGATTTCCACGGTGACCCGGCTTCGGCGTTGCTCGAGGTCCTTGACCCGGAACAAAATGTGGAATTTCGCGATAATTATCTCGAAGTCGCTTATGACCTGTCTCAAGTATTCTTCATCACTACTGCCAACACCCTGGAAACCATCCCGCCTCCACTTCTTGACCGCATGGAAATCATTCACCTTTCCGGTTACACCGAGACTGAAAAGATAGCAATAGCCAAAGGATATCTGGTACCGCGCCAGGTACGGGAAAATGGGCTGCGGCCTGAGGAAGTAAATTTCTCCAAGACATCTCTGCAAACCATTATCAACCAGTACACGCGTGAAGCGGGTGTACGCAATCTTGAAAGAAAAATTGGTGCCGTATGCCGGAAACTGGGAACATATATAGCTGAAGGTAAAAAACAGTCAGCCAGGGTTACACCCAAATCAGTGAAGGAATTACTTGGTCATCCCATCTTCCTTGAAACGGAAGAGATTGATACGCGTACCTCCATACCCGGTGTGGTCCCCGGCCTGGCCTGGACTCCATTTGGTGGTGAAATCCTTTTCATCGAAGCCACCAGCATGCCCGGATCGAAAGGATTCCAGGTCACCGGGTCGGTTGGGAACGTGATGCAGGAATCAGCTCGGTGCTGCGCTATCCTATGTCCGTTCGCATGCCACCGAGATTGGAATTCAAAAAGACTTCTTTGATAAAGCTGACATACACATGCATATTCCGGCCGGTTCGCAACCCAAGGACGGTCCGTCAGCGGGTGTCACCATGGCTACTGCTCTGGTTTCATTGGTTTCCAACCGGTCCAGTAAGGAAGGGTGTCACCATGACCGGAGAGATCACCTTGCGCGGCCAGGTCATGCCCATTGGTGGACTAAAGGAAAAGTTACTGGCTGCGCATCGCGTTGGGCTTGAAGACTGTCATCCTGCCAAAACGCAACGAAATGGATGTCGAAGATGTGCCCGAAGAAATTCGCAAGACGATGAATTTCGTCTATGCTGAAACCATCAATGATGTATTAAAGGCGGCCTTGGAGAAACCCGCCAGGATCTGCAAAAAAAATACCGCAAGGAAAAAAGAATGAGAAAAGTACTGCTGGCAGATGACGATTTCACCATGGTTGCACTTTTAAAACCCTGCTTGGTATGGAGGGTTACCAGGTGGCAACACTGCTGGATAAAAAAGGAAATATCATGGAAAATATTCGGCGTGAGAAACCGGATGTTCTGCTCATCGATATTTTTCTCGGCACCCGCAACGGTATGGATGTTGTCAGGCAGATCCGGGAAACTCCGGATATGAAAGACCTTAAGATCGTCATGGTATCGGGTATTGATAAGATCGGAGGAATGCCTGGCTGCAGGGGCCAACGCTTTCCTGCTTAAACCTTACATGCCCGAAGCGCTTTTCGACCTGTTGCGATCATAACAGTAGGGGGACAATCTGACCGAATTTCTCATCCGGGAATTCAAATACCCAGACGATTATCCCGCTGCCCGGCTCCTTTGGGAAAATGCCGGTCCGGGTATCCAGTTGCGCCGGTCCGATGATCCTGACGAGATCCAGAAAAAACTCAGGCGCGATCCTGATCTGTTTCTTGTCGCCGAAATGGGTGACAAAATGGTGGGGACAGTGGTTGGTGGTTTTGATGGAAGGCGCGGAATGGTCTACCACCTGGCTGTATCAGAACACTATCGTCAGCAAAGGAATTGGGGCGTTGCTTATGGATGAATTGGAACATCGCCTTAAAGCTAAAAGGCTGCATTCGCTGCTACCTGCTTGTCACCATTGAAAATAAAAGTGCGATGGATTTTTACGAAAAGCGTGGCTGGTCGCAAATGGATTATGTTTACACTTTCGGGAAGGACCTGGAATGAACCTCCGCTTTGGAATCCTGACTTCAAGTGACCGTTCTTCACGGGGCGAACGCCCCGATCTCTCCGGTCCGGCACTGGCTGAGACTTGTCACCTCTCATGGCTGGACGGTATGGTGTACGGCTGATTGTTCCCGATGAATTGGAAGTCATCCGGGAAACCCTCGCCACCTGGGCTGACGGCGGAAACGTTGATATTATCCTGACCACCGGTGGGACCGGTTTTGCCCCGCGGGATGTCACTCCCGAAGCCACCGGGCTTGTAATGGATCGTCAAGCCCCTGGGCTTGGCAGAAGCCATGCGGTTTGAAAGCCGGAAGGTCACCCCTCATGCCATTCTTTCCCGCGCCGTAACAGGGATGCGCGGGAAGGTGCTGATAATAAACTTACCGGGTAATCCAAAAGCTGCTGTAGATAATTTAAAGGTCCTGATTCCCGTTCTGGACCATGCGATGGAATTGTTGAAGGAAGAGCCGAATGCTGATAAGCATCACTAACTACTCTTGCCACGTTCCTTTAACTGGCATATAATCCCGCCCGCTTGCAATTTTCAAAAAGGAAGATGCCATGATCGATGTTAATGAACTCCGCAAAGGAGTGACGTTTGAGCTCGACGGTAACTTGTTTAAAGTGGTTGAATACAGCCATCATAAACCCGGCCGGGGCAATGCCACAATTAAAATAAAAGCGCGCAATTTGCGCACCGGATCCAACATTGAAAAAACTTTTATCTCCGGCAGCCAGGTACAGGAAGCGCGCCTGGATTTTCATACCGTCCAGTACCTGTACAATGACGGGGATAACTTTTATTTTATGGATCAGGAAACATTCGATCAGCCCGGCATCCCCAAGGATATCATTGGTGAGTCCGCTGGTTTCCTCCAGGAGGGTATGGAGTGCAAGTTGACCTTCTATGAAGGCAAACCCCTTGACATTGAAATGCCAACCTCCGTGGACCTTAAAGTCGTTTATGCGGAAGTCGCGGTTCGCGGCGATACTGCCACCGGTGTCACCAAGAAGGTTAAGGTGGAAACCGGCTTTGAAGTGCAGTGCCCGAACTTTGTGAAAGTGGGTGACACCATTCGTGTTGACACCCGTACAGGCGAGTACCTTACCCGGGTGTAATCAAATTCTCCCGCAGATAGTTTCTGCGGGATTTCATTATTTACGATATGAAAACACCTGCTGGTTCTGAATGCAAATACTTTTATGGCGATTACTATCGAGGCCGTGACCACGAAGAGTGCCGGCTGCTCGGCACCGCCTGGTCTCGCGACCTTTGCCGCACCTGCCCGGTCCCATCCATTGACCGGGCTAATGCCTGCGAATTTATGCAGCTGCGCGGCAGAGGTCAACCGACCGTTGATGGCTGGTTTCCAGCGCCGCGTAAAGGTGACCGCATTTTGCGATAAAACAAAGCGTACCGGGTTTGATCCGCATATCGGTTGTGGGGAATGCCATCCTCTTCCACCTGTTTTTGAGATAAAGAAATAATTCCACAAAATTCGCGAGTGTCGGGAAACTTCCGGCACCCGGCAGAAACGCCAACCCATAGAGCCTTCAATGCCGATTACACTTCTCCTGGACCTCGACGATACATTACTTGAAACCAACATGGATGCTTTCATCCCTGCATATTTTAAGGCACTGGCTGCAGCTGTGGCTGATAAGGTGTCGCCGGAAGTGCTTATCCAGGAAATGATGGTCGGGACGAAAGCAATGATGAGCAACCTGGACCCTGCCCTGACTTTGCAGGAAGTCTTCGATGCCCAATTCTTTCCGAGCTTGGGCACTGACCGGGCGGCGCTCCGGACGTCGATAGACCAGTTCTACGACGAGGTCTTTCCTTCATTGAAGTCCTTGACAAAACCAATCCCGGAAGCGGTCCGGCTTGTGGACTGGGCGCTGGCACAGGGTCACCGGGTGGTGATTGCCACCAATCCATTCTTTCCATTAAAAGCCATCTTGCATCGCCTGCGTTGGGCAGGTTTGCCTCCGGAAAAATACCCATTCACCCTGGTGACCTCCTACGAGAATTTTCACTTTACCAAAGAGACAGTCGCATATTACCCCGAAATACTTGCTCAAATTGGTTGGCCGGATGATCCGGTTGTGATGGTAGGCGACGATATTGAACGGGAAGTCAAACCAACTCAGGCCGCTGGGTTCCCGGTTTATTGGGTCCGAGAGTCTGGAGATGTACCAAGGGAGCATGAGAGCATCCCCCGCGGGAAATTAGGGTCATTCCAAGGTTGGCTGGAGAAGTCTGATCCTGGAGACTCTAAAAATAAACTTGCAATCGCCGTTGGCATTGTTGGCTACGTTACGATCTACTCCGGCTGCTCTCGCCACCATTGCGAGGTCTGTTTCATCTGAAACCTGGAACCGTAAACCTGCACCTGGTGAGTGGTCTCTGACTGAAATCCTCTGTCACCTGCGGGATGTGGAACGTGCTGTAAACATACCGCGTATATCCAAAATTCTATCGGAAGAGAATCCCTTCCTGGCCGGCGAAGATACTGATCATTGGGTGGCAGATCATAAATGTTCTGATCAAAAAGGGGCGGAGATTTTGATTGATTTCATCCTGGCCCGCAAGGAAACCATCAATTTATTAAACAATTTGAAGGCTGAGTGGTCAAGAACAGCCAGGCATGCCATCTTTGGCCCGACAACATTATTGGAGCTGGTGGGAATCATCGTCGGTCATGACCGGGTGCATGTACAACAGATTTGGAAGACGATCCATTCTGGCTGGTAAATTTGGATTTATTGTGGTAAATTAATCTTTGGTAATGTTGGGAGAAAAGGGAATTATATGAGTTTCCTGCTTGAATTTGGGTTGCCTGAATTGGTGATTGTCCTGCTGATCATCTGGATCTTATTCGGTCGAGGACAAAAAGCTAAATATACTGATCACACCGTAAAAGACAATCATTCCTCTCAAGACGAAGGATCAGGTAAGGAAGTATAAAGGGCTTGGAAAATCAAGGCATGAGGACATTACGGGTTATTCAGCCGCGTGGGTATATCCCCGATAAATATTATGCCGCCCTCCACCGCAAGGTGGGGGGTTTTTTGCTTTCGATATGACCTCATTACATTTCCTTGATCCAAACCCCGAGGGATTTCCAGCCGTCTTGCTACTTCATGGAACTCGGTGCCGATTCTAAATCCTGGGCACTGCAAATACCGGCTCTGACCAAGGCGGGGTTCCGGCCAATTGCAGTGGATATTCCTGGATTCGGTCAGTCACTTTACAGGGGGAAAGGTTGGAGTATTCGCCGTGTTGCGGGACTCACTGCAGAATTACTCGATGAATTGCAGACCGGCGCCGTGCATGTGATTGGTCTTTCATTGGGAGGAACCATAGCCCAACAGTTTGCATTTGATACGCCGCATCTTACACGCAAACTTGTTCTCGTCAGTACTTTTGCCATCTTGCGCCCCGATAATTTGAGTGGTTGGGTTTATTTTATGCTGCGGTTTATCACGGTCAATACGCTCGGATTACCCGCTCAGGCAAGGCTGGTTGCTCAGCAAATCTTTCCAGATCCTGAAAATGAGCAATTGCGGAATATGCTGGTGGATTCAATTTCCCGTGCAGACCCGCGTGCATACCGAAAAGCCATGATATCCCTGGGGCTATTTAACTCATTAAATTGGCTGCCGGAGATCAAGGCTCCCACCTTGGTAATTACAGGGGCAGATGATAATACAGTAAATCCCGCCCGGCAGAGTTTATTGGTGGAGGGCATTCCCAATGCTAACCAGGTTGTCATTCCCCATGCCGGACATGCTGTGCCAGTGGATCAAGCAGAGTGGTTTAATAAGGAATTGCTGGAATTTTTGGGAAATGCTGGAAATTGATAATTAAGAATCCGAACTCTATTTCATTCTGCCTTGAATGTAAATCCCTTGGAATTCTTTCTTGTCGCCAGGGGAAGGGGATTGCCCAAATTTGGAAAGATTTAATAGTTGAATTCTCGTTTTTGGGAATTTGACTATTTTCCTGCGTTGCAGGGATAAGTTACTTCTGAAAAATTGAAGGAGGTATACGATCCTGAAGAGTAGCTTTTGTCAGCCAGCAGGGGGAAGTTTTGTCCAAAGTAGGTATTAAACACCAATCGGAAAATATTTATGGGTGTCAGTGTCGGATACAGATTTGATGAACCGCCACCTGGGAAGTATATGGCCTCAAAGTTTAACATTCGAACCTCGTGATCCCATCCATGGTCACCCTGGAGAATGATGATTGGTGGTGTTAAAGATTGTTTGATGATATCTTGAACCAGGGGAACTAACCTTGAGTTTAAGTACTTGATCTGGTTTGGGTACCCAGGATCCGTCTCATTGGTAATGACAAATTCTCCGTCCGGGCTGAAGATGAAAGGAGCGTGCGGAGAAACGATATGCACAAAAACAAATTTTGGGCTGGGAATATTACGAGGGACATGCCCCAATTCATTCAAAGCCAATAGAACGAGTTGTCTGTCGTGCATTTCAGGAACCGAGACTTGTTTGGTGAGCGGCGCCATCCACTTGGTGCCCGCTTCTTCCGCCACGCGCAAAATGGTGGTTCGCAGGAAAAGGACTTCAAAAGAGGGTAATCTTATGAAAATCAGTGACCAATTCATACGGCCGGCTGTTATCTGTGATGAAATAATTTGCGTTATCCCACTCAGTCCACCAAATATCGTTTTGAAATGAGACTGTTTTATACCCCATGTTTTCGAAGTTTCGACGGACAATGCTATCTTTTATTGTGCTGCCAAGGTCAACCAAGACCTCGTTCACAGTGTTGGCGGACCCTTTCTAACATCCTGGGGAAGAATTTGGTCTATGGTGTTCATGTTAAGCGAAGAGGATAAGGAAAGCGCTGTATTATCATAATTACTTTGTGAGCAGAGGGGTACGTAAAACCCGATGCCTTCCAATTGATGGATGAAGCCGCTGATGTCCAGGTGATAATCTCTCAAAACCATGTCATCGCGCTCATAGCCATCCAGAATGATGTAATAGATATCAGGTGACCGCAATCCTGCGGTTGAAAAACTACTTTGGGATGCTGGTGTATTAGTGGTCGTCCCGGAAAGTGGATGATTACGTTGCCATTCAAATAACCCGATCTGGAAAATTGGCATTGCAACCAGGACGACACCAACAATATTTAATACCTGGCTTGCCAGCTTAATATTATTTGCCCGCTTATAAATCAACCACCCTCCAATTCCGAATATTAATAACCAAAGCGGAAAAATAAAGCGGTGTCTTCCAAGTGTCACTCCAAACAATGCCCATCCTTTCAAGACATCGAACAAATGACCATAGAAAAAGACGAACAGGAAGAACCATCCACAAAGGAGAGCGGCTTTATGTTCATCCTTTATCCGCCAGCAAAAAAGTGCATAGACTGCGATTGAGAAGACCATCGCGATTAGAAAAGAGCGCACACCTGCAAGCAATATCATCTGGCTGATATTTACACCGATTAATCCTAAAATCGGGAAAATCCCTAGTAGTAACGGATAAAATATTCTCCAATTTTTATTGCTCATTTATACCTTTTCTATATGGGAGGATTGGGAATTGCTGATTAGCTGGATATAGCCACTCCCAAATAAACCTGCGAGAAATAATGGAATAGGTGTTGATGAAAACCGAATCAATGCCCGATTCAAAAATACTATAATCTTTCACAAGTGGGGTGGGCTAATTTGCTTGGATAAAATCTGGCGGAGAGGGTGGGATTCGAACCCACGGTGACCCATAAGGCCACAACGGTTTTCGAGACCGTCCCATTCAACCGCTCTGGCACCTCTCCGGAGGCATGCAGGTAAAACCATTTCTTTTGCTGGTTTTACCGGGATACAGCATAATTGACTCGTGATAGCAGTTTATGGCGGGGCGATTATATCAGCTTTTATTTTTATCTTTTTTTATCCTGGAGTTAACCGGGAACGTTTCGTGGTAATGACTGTTAAAATTTCCTCTCCGAATTCCTTTAGCCGCCATGGACTGGCTGGCATGAGGGTGGAAAGTTCCTTTATATTCTTGGGATTCTTTTCTGCAATATGATTCATCCAGTTTCTTGGGAGGATGATATCTGACTCGACGCCAGTTTGTAAACCGGTCTTTTTGCGCCACTCCGAGAGGACATTCAATCGGTCCAGGAAGGCCTGGTTTGGTCGTAAATTATGCGGCCGGCTCACCATGGTGGTTTGCTTTCCGCGGTTTACCGCACCCAGGATATCTTTACCGAATAAATGAATTTGCCTGGAAGTCATCCCGAGCTTCGTTAGATCCTTGTGCGTCTCCGGGAAGAGTTTGGGTAATGGCGATTAATCGTTTGTCGTCGATCACCTTGAATGGTGGGCGGTCCATTTGTTTAGCCTGTTTTTCGCGCCAGGCGCATAATTGTTGCAGGATGGTCAACTGCCGGTCACTGAATTTTTGCGCCCCTTTTACACGCTGCCAGGCAGGGATTTCTGCTTTCCCGTTCCCATTCCCGTTCCCATGCGCAAGGCGGACAAATTCCTCCTGAGCCAGCTCCCACCGCCCCCGTTCCTGCAGTTCGCTTTGCAGGCTGTCGCGCAGGGCCAGCAGGTGGTGCGTATCAAGCCGGGCATAGTTGAGCATTTCACCTGAAAGGGGACGCTCTCCCCAATCAGCCTTTTGATATTTTTTATTTAATTTAATGCCAAGTTTTATTTCAAGCATCGAATCGAGCCCAACTTTTTCGTAGCCTAAAATCCGAGCCGCTTGCATTGTATCGAAAAGACTTGCCACGGTAATGCCGAAGTCACGTTTCAGGCAGATAAGATCGTATTCAGCCGCGTGGAAAACCAGTTCGATTCCCGGGTTTTTGAAAATTTTCTGCAAGGCAGCAAGATCATTAAATCCAAGGGGATCCACCAGGTAATCGATGCGTGGTGTTGAGAACTGAATCAAGCATAATTGTTCCTGGAATGCATGCAGGGAATTTGACTCTGTGTCCACGGCGATTCGCTCCCATAGAGCCAGTTCTTCGGCCAATTGTTGCAGGTCGTCAGTCTTGGCAATCCAGATGGGAGGCGGTAACTTTTCAGAAGGCATAAAGCGTATTATAAGACGTAACCAACATTTCGCAGGGAGTGTTGCCTTTATGGCAGACTTAGGACCAGGTATCCTGCAGCGGGTGTGATTGATTTTGCCATGGTTGCCAGGCTGTGTGGTAATACCACGCTGGCATCCCAAAGGATATATTTGACACCTGTCAATTCGAATTGTCCACTTTTCCCCTGGGCTTCATTGATGAAATCCAGGTGCCTCTCCCCGATTGGCTGGGCAAGTTCTCCCATCAACCCTGCATATCGCCAAAACTCCATGTCAGCGTGTGGGCCGATGACCACGGTTCCGGGTTGAGTCAGGACATCATCAATAATGGTGTTCCTCATATCCGGGAAAAGGTAATTGGTTGGCCACTCCCACGTGACCGGCTTGAATATGTTTGCGAGGTTGTTGCGCAGGGACCCGGGGGTGGCCAGCGCAAAAACATCAACCGTGCAATAAGCCGCTTCGAAATAAAGCGATCCCAAGGCAAACCAATATCCAGATGGACGAAACGATTTTATACCATGATTGGGCATTTTGATTTAGAACTGTCCTGGTCAACACAAATACAAAACAAGGCAAACCCAGTGCATATATCCAGATTGTGTAGCGTGCCCACCAATTCAAAGGCGTGATGAGGAATGCCAGTCCGACTACCCCCACCAAAATGAGCAGGATTCTTTTATGGATTGCTGTAAGTTTGGGATAATAAAAAAATGAAACCACAATGGAAGGGATGCAGGCTAACAACCAGAGAATCCCAAACCGCCGTTACGGCTGTCGTATCCCTTGATGGAAACTGGCCACGCCTTTATTCCCTGGGCCCAATCATAAATAATCCTAACACCAGGTGACATGTCTTAAGTTGAGGCAGGATGTTTGTATTTTCATAGATTGCTTGTGAAATTGAAACCCCCGGGAAAATGGTTTTCCCTAGAATGGTTATTCCAACCGGGTATAAAGGAGTCCCGGTGAAAAGAAAATTGCGAATATACCAGTAACCTCCCCCAGCGATGGCGACAAACCCGATTATGAGCAATATCGCCAATAATTCGGAAAGGTTTCTTCCCCTTCTGATTGATTGGTCTTGCAATTGGAATCCTGATGTGGGGAAAAAGAAATCCTTAATCCATAACCCTGCCAGGGCGAGCACGGCAATACCGCTTAGTGCGATGCCGGAGCTCTTGGTACTTAATGCCAGTCCTATGGCAGCGCCAAATGTAAAAATCCCCTGCCATTTATAATCTCCTCTTGTTGATAAATGAATCAAAACTGCAATCATTCCAATTGCACAGGATGCATAAGCTGTGTCTACATAGGTTGTGATCAGATTGGTTGATGTTGACCGGGATTAATAAGAATGCAGCTCCTGCACACAAGGATAGTGTAATTTTCCAACTCCGAGGGAATTAGCGATATAGGCAATTCCAAAAATGCCAAGCGGCAGGAAAATCAAATTAACCGAATTGATTATGTTATTGTTGAATGCCTTTACCAGGATGTAAGCAACCAGCTCTGCCCCTTTTGGATATCCATTGATTAATGGCTCGAGATAATTTGTGTTTACCCAGGATATATATCCACGCGGATCCCACATGGAAATCGAAGGGATATGATATGCGTTGCCGTCATAAGACAGGTCGGGCATGATATATGCAGCTGCCCATAGGAGAATATATGTCATACCGGCAATCCCAGGAAACATAGGAAAGGATTTGCCATCGCTGAAGACGCTTTTTAAAAATTATAGGGACCTTATCAATTCCTTGTCGTGGAAAAAGAATACCAACCCGAGTTAGCTATGGAGACGCCCATAATTGCTCTCGCCGTCCATGGGGAAATTCTCACTTGTAACAAGCTGAGACCCGTCGTAATGACCTGCAGCGAAAATAGAAAAAGAATGTAACTGGAAAGCAGATGGAAATAACAAATTCCTATTTTCTGAATTCTCTATCCATGAAGGCGCCTTTTTCGGAGAATTGCTGTAGATTAGGAAGTGGGACTCAATTATCGAATCTTTTCCATGACCAGGGCGTTCTCGTTATCATTGTAATATTCCCGCCAGGTGTCAACGGCAATGTAACCTTCCTGCTGGTATAGATGGATGGCAGTATCATTGGAGACCCGCACGCACAGACGAATTCGTGGTTGGGTACAAGACGTTTCTCGCATTCCCGCAGTAATGCCCGCCCTATCCCTCGCCGCTGGTATTCAGGGATGACACCCACCGTGGCAATCCACGCTAACTTTTCAGATGGACGCGGGTCTCCGGCAATGAACCCGATCATCTGGTCGTTTTCGACTGCTTTTAACCGGATAATTTCCGGCCATGTTAATACGGCGATAAGGTCAAGCAGAGGCCAGGCATCCTTGAGAAAACAGGCTTGTTCCACACGGCGCAGGCTGCCCAGGTCACGCAGGTTGGCAGGAAGAATGTCCATTGGATGGGAAATCCCTATGTAAAGAAGCCTCTCGCAGTTTATGCGAGAGGCTTCTATTTTACCCTTTACTCACTACTTTTGCCGCCTGCTTTTACTTCCCCTTGACGAAATTCTCGATCATGCTGGTGAATTCCATCGGGAAGATGAATTTGGTGGAGGAACCCATGTCCGAGGCTCTTGAGAGTTTCGAAATATTGCAGGGTCATCGTCTTCTGGTCGATGGTCTTGGCGGCTGCAAAGATCTTCTCGAGTGCCACTGAGAACCCTTCGGCTTTCAATACTTGAGCCTGCTTCTGGCCTTCTGCTTCCAAAATTGCAGCCTGTTTTGATCCTTCAGCCTTCAGGATCGAGGACTGTTTCTCGCCTTCTGCCACGTTGATGGCTGCCTCGCGGGTACCGGTCGATTCGGTAACCACGGCGCGGCGGATACGTTCGGCAGACATCTGCTTGTTCATGGCATCCTGGACGTCCTTGGGCGGTATGATCTCCCGAATTTCGACGTTGGTTACTTTCACACCCCAGCGCTCGGTCACTTCGTCCAGTTTGGTGCGCAGCGTTTGGTTGATGTGTTCACGCTGAGAAAGTACTTCATCCAATGGGATACCACCAATGACGGAACGCAGGGTGGTGGTTGCCATACCGGCTGCAGAGAGTTCGAAATTTCCCACCCCAACTACGCTCAAGGTCGGGTCCATCACTTTGAAATACCACAGGAAGTCGATGGAGATGGGGGCATTGTCTTTTGTGATGGAAACCTGGTGAGGTACTTCGCGCACTTGCTCGCGCAGATCTGCTTTTACCGCCCGGTCGACCACCGGGATGAGCAGCACCAGCCCGGGTCCTTTCGTCCCGATGCAGCGGCCCAGTCGGAAAACGATCAAACGCTGGTATTCATTGACGATGCGGATGGCATTCATCAGGAAGATCACCAGCACGATCACGACGAAGGCAACGACACACAAAAGTGTTGTTAGATTTGCAGGCATACTATTCTCCTTTTCAAAAAAAACGAATTACTGTTTTGATTGCTCTTCAGGCACAACCAGGAGGATGAATCCTTCCCGGCTGACTACCCTCACCCGGCTTCCAGCTGGAATGGGTTTATCACTTCGTGCGCTCCATAATTCTCCCGCCACCTGCACCGAGCCATCGTCCTCCACCCGGGTTTTGGCTTGTCCGATTTTCCCGATCAAAGCGGACAAGTCCTGAAGTGGTCGGGCGTGGTGGGCTTGCATTCCTTTGCGGACCGCCAGGAACAATAAGCCTCCACTGAGGATCGAGACTACCAATGCCAGGAATGGGTTGACAGCGGGGAGGAACCCACTGGATGGGAAAAGGTAAACCGAACCGATGATCACTCCTACCAGGCTCAATGCCAGGATCAGTTCGCGTTTTGGTTTTTGTATGGAGTAGATGAAAGGGACCAGGCTTAAAACGAGCACGATCAACGCCCATACGTTGAAGCCGAGATTATAAATGGCATAACCTGCAAGCGCCAGGAATAAAATGGCCCCGCCCTCCATTAAGTGTGTTCCGGGAGTGACGATGGCCATTAGCAGTAATATGGATCCCAGCACCAGCAAAATGTACGCGATATTGGGGTCAAGTAGAATTTCCATAGCCGTTCCTTTCTGGAGACGCCAGAATGATTATACATCTATTCAGTTGACTTGCCGCCATAAGTATCTACGCTTTTAATCATCCTTTGGTTTTATATATATTTATGGTAAAGAAGATCGTTTGTAAATCTTTTTCCGATAAATCTGGATTGGATTCATGGTGATATGCGCCAATGTGCTTGCCAGGGATTGTCATGCATATCCGGTATAATATTCTCTAATTAATCAACAGGTGAGCTTCTGTAGGAGAATGAAATGAATATTGCAAGCGCATTAAAAGGTCTGGCCTCCATCTCGTGGATCTTGGTGGTCGGTATCATAGCCCTGGCTATATTCCGTGCAAGTCGGGCAAAGCCATTAAAGGGAGCCGTCTGGATGGTGCTGGGAGCAGTCATTTTTTCTTTGCTATTAACCACCGTAAGTGTCGGCTTGGTTTTCCTCCAGGCTGACCAATATGGCATAGTGATTTCTGCCATTCAACCTACCGGTTATCGTGCCCAGCCAATGTCGCCGGGCTTGCATTGGGTGGTACCGTTCCTAGAAAATGTCCAACCCTACTCCATCGCAAAAGCGACGTATACCATGGCGACAACAACTGGAGAAGGGCAGGTGGTGGGAGACGACTCCATCCAGGCCCGGACAAAAGACGGACAACAGGTTTTTATCGACGCTTCAGTAATTTATTCTATCGATCCAACTCATTTAATCGATTTACATATATCCTGGCAAAACCGATTTGAAGACCTGGTAGTCCGCCCGGTTACACGCTCAGCAATACGGGACGCTGTTTCTCAGTTTGGGGTTGAAGAGATCGTCAGTACCCGGAGGGCCGACCTGGAACAAATGATTAGCGACACAATCAGTCAGGGTCTATCTGCTAATAATTTGATGATGGATGATTTCCTTCTGCGCAATATACGTTTTAGCGATGAATATGCCGCCGCGGTCGAACAGAAGCAAATTGCGGAGCAGTTGGCTTTGCAAGCCCAATTTGTTGTAGAGCAAAGGAAACAGGAAGCCGAGCAGGCTCGCGCAGTAGCGCAGCGGCACAGCTGATTCGGCTGTTATTTCTGCACAGGGCGCAGCTCAAGCCATCCTTCTTACAGCCCAGGCCCAGGCACAAGCGAATGACGTTCTTTCAAAATCGCTAACCCCCGATTTATTGACATATACATATATATTAAAAATTGCTCCAAATGTTCAGGTGATGTATCTTCCGAGTGGAACCCCGCTGCTGTTACCGTCGGCAACTCCTCCACAGTAAATTTGAGAGGCAAGTATGTCACTTGTTTCCCCAACAGGGCGCCAAATCCGTTTGACCAGTTATTCGAATTGCGCAGGTTGAGCTTCGAAATTGAATGCGGAGACGCTGGCGCAGGTCCTGCGCCCTGTTGAAAACCTTTTCGATAACCGCAACTATCCCGACCTGCTCGTCGGCCTGGCAAACCCTGACGATGCTGCTGTCTGGAGATTGGATTCAACGCGGGCTTTGGTGGTGACAACGGATTTTTTCACGCCGGTGGTGGATAATCCCTACGATTTTGGGAACATTGCCGCGGCAAACAGCCTGTCAGATGTATATGCCATGGGCGGACAGCCCTTCCTGGCGCTGAATATCGCTGCCTTACTTCCAGAACTGCCGGTTGAGATCAACGCTGAAATATTGCGTGGTGGTGCCGAGAAATGCCTCGAAGCTGGAGTGGTGATCGCCGGTGGGCACACTGTCCAGGACAAAGAGCCGAAATATGGATTGGTGGTCATCGGCTTTGTCGATCCGCAAAAGATGCTGTCCAAGGGTGGAGTTCAGCCGGGTGACATGCTGGTATTAACCAAACCGCTTGGTTTTGGTGTAACCACCACGGCATTGAAAGAGGAGAAAGCCTCCCCTGAAGACGTTGCCGAGGTTGTCGATTGGATGAAAAAATTGAACCAGGCTGCGGGAGCACTGGCGGTTGAATTTGATCTGCGTGCCGCCACCGATGTGACTGGCTTCGGGCTGCTCGGTCACGGAAGTGAAATGGCTGCAGCCTCCGGGGTGGGGATTCAATTATTCAATGGAAAAAATCCCGTTAGTTTCAAATGCACTAAAATACGCCCAAATGCGTACCTTCCCCGGTGGTGCCTGGGATAACAAACGATATTTCGGTCCGCGTGTCCATTTCGCAGACGGCATATCCGATGAAAATCAGATGCTCCTCTTCGATCCACAGACCAGCGGAGGATTGTTGCTGGCGGTCCCGGCTTCCAGGAAGGAACTATTTTTGGAAAGGGCACGCGAGGTCGATTTAGCTGCCTGGGTTATCGGGGAAGCGGTCACAGGAGAAGGCATCAGCGTGATTTAGCCTGCTCAAAAGGTTTTCCTAATGGAAATCGGCATTCGGATCCTGATCATCTTTTTGCTTATCCTGCTTGGCGGCTTCTTTTCCATGTCGGAGGCAGCCATCTTTGCTGCTCGCAAATCGCGCCTCCAGCACCGCGCCAATGAAGGCGACACCCGGGCTCGCCGCGCCCTCGACCTTTCTGGAACACCCAATCGTTTTCTCCCCACGGTTACCATTGGAATTACCCTGGTGGGTATTCTATCCGGTGCAATCGGTGGCGCTCCGATAGCAAATTCCCTGGCTGCCCAATTGGACAGGATCCCTTCATTGGTTCCCTATTCTCAATCCATCTCCCTGGTATTGGTCGTAATCGTGCTGACATTTGTCTCGATGTTGTTTGGGGAATTGGTACCCAAAAGAATAGCCCTTTATAATGCAGACAAGATTGCCAGTGGAATTGCCGGGTTCATGGGATTCGTGTCCGCCGTCCTCTATCCCGTTGTCTGGTTGTTGGGGAAATCTACCGACGGAATGCTGCACCTCCTGCGAATTAAGCATACAGATGTCCCCCCCGTTACCGAGGAGGAACTGCTTGTCCAGCTAAACGAAGGCACCCAGGCGGGAGTATTCGAAGAAGCTGAACAGGATATGGTGGAAGGTGTTTTCTCGCTTTCCGACCAGCGCGTAAATGCATTAATGACGCCTCGCAGCGAGATCATCTGGCTGGATATAAACGATACTCCTGAAGAAATTCGACGGAAAGTTAAAAGCTGCCCGTTCTCACGCTTCCCCGTGGGGGATGACAGCCTCGATAACATCGTGGGTGTGGTTAAAGCCAAGGAGCTGCTGCTTGCGGATCTCAAGGATGGCAGGCAGCTCATGGAAATTTCCCGCCCGCCACTTTATGTCCCCGAAACTGCGTTCGGCTCGCGTGCTCTGGAGATTCTGAAAGAAGCAAGACGCGAAATGGTCCTGGTTGTGGATGAATTTGGCGTAGTGCAGGGTTTGCTGACCTATGCCGATATTATCGAGGAAATTGTCGGTGCCTTCGAGGGCGGGCCGCAGGCCACCCAGCGACAGGATGGTTCCTGGTTGCTGGATGGTATGCTTCCAAATGACGAGTTCAAGGAAATTTTTAACCTGCGCCGTCTGCCGGATGAGGAAGAGTATGAAACCCTTGGTGGTTTTGTCATGCTCCAGTTGGGACGCATCCCTCAGGCAGCCGATTTGTTTGAGTGGAACGGACTGCGTTTCGAAGTAATGGATATGCACGGCAAGCGTGTCGATAAAATCCTCGTTTCCACCATCATCCCCAAATCCCCTGCTCCGGAGAAATAATCTGAAAGACGCAAATGAGCTTCAGCCTATCTTCCCTTCCAGGAGATCGCCCATCTTCGGAAGGGGCGGGATGGTGGCTTCTTCCCAACCATTGGCAAGCGCGGCTGGCCTTGAAATTCTCTCCCGGGGTGGAAATGCCGCCGATGCTGCCGTTGCGACAGCCGCCGCATTAAATGTTACCGGAACCCACCTCTACCGGGCTTGGGGGCGATATGTTCGCCCTTTTCTATGATACCGGGACCGGGCAGATATCAGCTATTAATGGTTCAGGGCGTGCTCCCTTTGCCTTGACCCTGGATAAGGTGCGGAATACTGAAAGCGCCGTGCAGGAAGATTCCCTGCTGCCTTACCACCCTCTTGACCATTACTGTCCCTGGGGCTTGTGCCGGTTGGTGCGACCTGATTAAACGCCATGGCACGCAGAGCCTGTCAACGATTTTTGCTCCGGCAGTCCGGCTTGCCGAACAAGGTTTTCCGGTTGCGCCGGTTACATCTCATTTCTGGCAGCGTGGCGCTGACCGTCAGTTGAAAACCTCCCTGAACGGGATGGAGATGACCATTGAAGGGCGAGCACCGGTTCCTGGGGAGCTTTTTAGTAACCCGGGTCTGGCGCAGCACGTTAAAAACCATTGCCAAATATGGAAAGGGAGCCTTTTACCAGGGAAAAATTGCCAAGGCGATTGTCGCTACGGTGCAGCAGGCTGGTGGATGCCTCACCTTGGCAGATTTGGCTGCCCATGTCAGTACTTGGGATAAACCGATCTCCACATCATACGGGAATCTCCGTTTATGGGAATGTCCTCCCAATGGGCAGGGAATTACCGCTTTACTGGCTCTGAACATCCTCGAAGGGTTTGATCTGCCTTCTGATCCAATCTCTGCCGACCGCCTTCACCTTGAGATCGAAGCGCTGCGCCTTGCCTTTATGGATAGCCGCTGGTACATTACCGACCCTCGATATCTGAAGACCTCCAGGAAAATAAAAGCATCCGAGGTATACCAGGTCCTGGTTTCCAAGAAATATGCTGCCACCCGCCGGAAGCTCATCGATCCCCAAAAAGCCACGCTTGACCAGCAGCGGGGCACTCCCCTGGCAGGCTCTGACACGGTTTACTTTTGTGTGGTGGATAAATGGGGAAATGCCTGCTCGTTCATCAATAGTAATTATATGGGTTTCGGCACCGGCATTGTTCCACATGGATGGGGGTTTACACTCCAAAACCGCGGACTTAATTTCAGCCTTGATCCGGATCATCCCAAATGCTTTGGCTCCGGGGAAACGCCCCTACCACACCATCATCCCTGCCATGATTACCCGCCGAGTCGGATGGATCCTTGTTTGGTCCGATGGGCGTGATGGGCGGCTTCATGCAGCCCCAGGGGCACCTGCAGGTTTTCCTGGCACTGGCACAGGGGTTCGATCCCCAGTCGGCTATTGATATGCCTCGTTTTTGCATTGATGATGGGTTCTGGCGGTGGGGGGGTGGCATTGGAGGACGGGATTCCGGAGGAAACGGTCTCTGATTTGGCGGCCCGAGGACACCCGGTCCGGTTGGTTTCTGGTTGGGACCGGGCCGATATTTGGCCGCGGGCAGATCATCTTGCGCGACCCTGCAACCGGCGTGTTGACCGGTGGTTCGGATCCGCGCGCAGATGGTTGTGCCATGGCTTTGATTTAAGATTGAATTCCTGGGTTTCTTGTTTGGGGGGTTCGTATTTTTCTTTCAAAAATTCGTTTTAAAATCCTGGATATTTAAGCTTAATTTTAATAATATAATATTGCCGTCTATTTATTCCAATAAATCCCAAATTTATTCCATGGATGGATTTATGCTAACCTGTTCATGAGAATTTTGGATGTCCTTCACCGGTCATCGGTAAGATTTGATCGGGCATTATTTTTTTTTTTTTGATGGGATATACATTCCAGAAAGAAGTGGCATGGTGGAGAATCAATCTGGATTGCCTAACCAGGGGAAAAACCAGGTGAGTGTAATACTCACATTCCTTAAAAAGCCTTTTGTTCAAATTGGGCTGGGAATTGTTCATCCTTTTTATCCTGAGTGGCGGCGCGATCTTCGCCATCCGCCAGACTCAGCTCCAGCTTCCTCAACCCATTCTATTTCCACATGACAAGCATGTCAGCCTGGGGGTTCCATGCCTTTATTGTCATCCCGGAGCCTTGCGTGGGCAATCCCCCGGTCTGCCAACGGTGGCAAAATGCTATGGCTGCCATCAGCAGATCACCAAAACCAGCCCGGAATTGGACAAGTTGCTGCGTACGTGAATGGGAATGAACAGATCGCCTGGGTACCTGTCGCACTGCTTCCCGATTTTGTTTACTACAGCCATCGTCCCCATATTGCAGCCGGGCTCAACTGCGAAAACTGCCATCGGAGAGGTCGGTCAGATGACGGTTGCCCAGCCGCAAAAAATGAACATGGGTTGGTGTTTCGGGCTGTCACCGTACACGCTTCAAGAATGATCCGGCAATGTTGACCAAACTGACCGATTGCGTCACCTGCCACAAATGAACGGGCATGAAAGGAACGAAGTATGAGCAGTAGACTAACCCGGCGTGAATTCCTCAAAGTTACTGGCGCAGGAATTGCGGCAGCCGCTCTTAACCGGCTGTGGCCCGCTCACCCGACATGTTACCCGCCAGCCGTACTTCCAGATGCCGGAATATACCTACAACGGGCTCAGCACATATTACGCCACTGCCTGCCGCGAATGCCCGGCGGGCTGCGGGATCGGTCGTCCGCACCATGCAGGGGCGGGCAATAAAGATCGAAGGGAACCCAAATCATCCCGTCAATATGGGCAAGACCTGTGCCCGTGGACAAACTGCATTGCAGGGTTTGTATAACCCGGATCGGAATCCAGCACCCTGCACACCGGTCTCAGCGTGGGAGCGAACTCCAGGTCTCAATTATCCTGGGATGAGGCAGTCCAGGTTACCAGCGATGCGTTATCAAAGAACCAGCCCGGCGAAATTGCCTTCCTGCTTGGTCTCACTTCCGACCACCTTGCAGATCTTGTTGCTGAAATAACCTCCAGCCCTTGGAGCACCCGCCACCTCTGCGTTACAGCGCTTTCGAGACATTTGAAGCCCGTGCCACCTTGGCGCAGGCTTCGAACCAGGTGTTTGGTATCTCTGACTCTTCCTTTTTTTGATATCGCCAATGCCGATGTGACCTTCTCCTTCGGCGCTAATTTTCTCGAAACCTATCATTCCCCCGTTGGTTATGCCCGTGGGTTTGCTGCCATGCGCCAGGGAAATTCCGGCAAAAGGGGCTACCTGGTGCAGTTCGAGCCACGTATGTCGCAGACCGCGGTGGTGGCAGATGAATGGATCCCCGTAATTCCTGGTACTCAGGGATTGGTGGCTCTCGCAATCGGAAGGTTGATCGCAGAAGCGCAACGGGATGATCCCATCCCGCCCGCATTATCAGGATGTGGATATCGCTGCAGCGATTGTCCAGGCTTCCGGGGTAAGTGATGCTGATCTGCGCAGACTTGCAGGACTTTTTGCCTCTGCCGCTCATCCGCTTGGCACTCCCGGGTGGTTCGGCACTTCGGTCAGCAACGGGCTTGGAGGCCGGGGAAGCAATCCTTACCTTGAATGTCACTGGTCAACAACCTTGGTCATCCCGGTGGAGTGTTCCTGACCCCCAGCCTGCCAGTCAATGATACCAATCCAAAAATCCCCAACACATTTTCTGACTTGCAATGCCTGGTTCAGCAAATGAATGCTGGCAGCCTAAAGGTACTATTCATCCATGGGGCCAATCCGGTCTTTGAACTCCCGCCATCCCTCGGTTTTACCCAGGCATTGGCAAAAGTTCCATTGGTGATTTCCTTTGCGTCCTTTCCGGATGAGACAGCACTCCAATCTGACTATGTTTTTCCTGACCATACCGGTCTGGAAGCCTGGGGTTATCAAAAGATACTCACCGGTGCAGACCGGCCGGTTATTTCCGGGCTTCAGCCCGCAGTTGCTCCTCTCTACGATACCCGCGCCACCGCCGATGTCCTGCTGGCAGCGATCCAGGGGCTCGGTGGTCAGCTTGCCGCCACAGTCCCATTATATCGGATGAAGTCGCATATTTGCAGGCATCGCTTGGCAGCTTGATTTCTGAGAAATGGCTTTTTCAATTCACCTGACATCACCTCTTTTTGGGAGTTATGGCAGCAAAACGGAGGCTGGTGGAACGCAACTCGCCGGGTTGGGCAGCCCTGCTGCGCAAAATGCCCTGGCGAATAAATTATCCCCGATCTGCATCAATATTCGATGGTCAGGGTGATTTATTCTCTCTTCCCGTTTATTTCCACCCTCCTGAGCGATGGCAGCGGAGCGAATAAACCCTGGCTGCAGGAAACCCCCGACCCCACCACCACGGTGGTTTGGAACAGCTGGATCGAGATCAATCCTGTGACCGCTGATAAGTTGGGTCTTGCGGATGATGACGTTGTAACGATCACCGGTCCGTTCGGACAACTTGAGGCATCTGTTTATCGCTATCCGGCCATTCGTCCCGATACGATAGCCATCCCATTCGGGCAGGGGCACACGGCATATGGGCGCTATGCTCAAAATCTGGGAGTCAACCTGGCGGGCCTGCTTGGTACCCGTCTCAACTCTGCAGGAGACCTGGCGTTGTCTTCAGTGAAAGTCAGTATTACTAAAACAGGTAAGGTCCAGCAACTATCACGCTATGAAAGCCACCTGGGTGTGTACGGCACACCGTAGGAGATATTCATGTCCGGATCGAAAATCGAAAATCCACCGCCATTTGGGGCATGGTGATAGACCAGGATCTGTGCATGGGATGCCAGGCCTGTGTAACTGCCTGCGCCATGGAAAACAATTCTCCGATCATCGGCGCACAGGATATTAATCTTGGTCGCAGCATGCAGTGGATCCATACCGAGCGCTTCTGGGACGGTCAATATCCGGATGTTACCACCGGTTTTCAACCGATCCTCTGCCAGCAGTGCGGTAATGCCCCCTGCGAGCCGGTTTGCCCGGTATACGCCTCGGTCCATTCTGAATCTGAACAAATCAACCTGCAGGTCTACAACCGCTGCGTCGGCACCCGTTATTGCGGTAACAACTGCCCTTACCAGGTGCGTGTTTTCAACTGGCGAGACTGGCCTCGGCCCATCCCCATGAATAATCAACTCAATCCGGATGTCACGGTACAGCCGCCGCGGTGTTATGGAAAAGTGCATGTTCTGCATCCAGCGCATCCGCCGGGTGGAAGATCTCGCCCATTCTGAAGGTCGGCCGGTTCGCGATGGCGAAGTGACTCCGGCCTGTGCCCAGGCTTGCCCGGCATATGCGATCACCTTTGGACGGTTGGATGATCCGGAAAGCCGGGTCAGCAAACTGGCGAAGGACGGTCGTGCCTATCGCATGCTGGAAGAACTTGGCACACAGCCCCGCATCACTTATTTACGGGAGATTCAAACCATGGCAACAATGGCTGAATTGATACCTTTACCTGATGTGTCCACCGGTGAACAAGGGGATCCCCGTGACCATTTGATGCTCGACCCGCGCCCCAGAGGCGAGATGAACGCCATGGTAATGGAGTCGATGCATAAGACCAGCAAGAAGTTCTGGGGTGTGGTGATCTTCCTGGTGTTAACCGTTGCCTTTGCTCTCGTGGGCGCATGGGGTTATATGATTGCTGAAGGCATGGGCGTCACCGGGCTGACCCGCCCGATATATTGGGGCATTTTTATCACTAATACGGTCTTTTGGATTGGTATCAGCCATGCCGGCACATTTATCTCGGCCTTTTGCGGGTGATGAAGTATGAGGTTCGCCGCCCCTTCACGCGTGCAGCCGAGTTGATGACCACGTTCGGATTGGTCCAGGCTGGCATTAGCATCTTCATGCATCTCGGGCGGGTCTGGCTGGCTTACTGGTTGGTGCCTTACCCTAATGAGCGCACCCTCTGGCCCGATTTTCATTCACCGTTGATGTGGGACTTCATGGCGATTAATACCTATATCATCGCCAGCACAATGTATCTCTTCCTGCCCCTTCTCCCTGACCTGGCGATGGCGCGCGACCGTTCCACTGGCTGGCGTAAAAACCTTTACCGCATTATTTCGCTGGGTTTTCGTGGTACCGAAGCCGAATGGAAGCATTTGAAATCAGCCATGAATATTTTTGCATTTGCCATCATCCCGGTCATGTTCTCTGTCCATACCATTGTTTCCTGGGATTTCGCCATGGCTACCCGTCCGGGATGGGCATCGTCGGTATTCGGACCGTATTTCGTGATCGGCGCCCTCCAGTCGGGTATTGCAGCGGTTCTGATCGTCATATTTATCATCCGCTCGACCATGAAGAACATGAAATACTTCATCCGGCCGGAGCATTTTGATTTCCTGGGGAAATTGAGCCTGATCGTCTCGATGGCTTGGGCTTATTTCTTTTTCAATGATTACCTGGTGCCCTGGTATGGAGGGGATAAGTTCGAAAAGCTGCTGCTTGATTTTCATGCCCATGGTCCATTCGCCTGGGTTTGGGTCTACATGTTGATCGGCAATATCGTCATCCCCTGGGCTATCCTTTGGAATAAGAAATGGCGGCGGAAACCATGGCTAATGTTAATTGTCGGGATCGTCATCAATGTCGCCATGTGGATAGAACGCTTTGTGATCATCCCGGTTTCACTGACGATTACCCGCATGCCGTTCACATGGAAACTCTACCATCCTTCGATTGAAATTCCGCTTACCATAGGCACGTTTGCCTTGTTCCTCTTGCTGTACATGCTGGCTTCACGCCTGATCCCATTGGTGCCGGTCTGGGAAGTGCAGGAAGGGCAGAATGCCCACACCCTCCGCAAAGTTGGGAAAGCTGAGATACCCTCTGTCAGCGAGGTGGATTGATCGATGAGGAGAGCAGTATGGCTGAAACCGTAACTTTACTTGCCCTTTTTGCAGACATCGATCCGACTGTCAGGGCGATCGACAAGCTGCATGAAATGGGTATTCCGGATAATAAACTGGATGTCATCTCCGGCATCCCGTTCAGCCATGAATCCCTGGGCAGACCGAAGGTTTCGACGATCGTTCCCCGTCTGGCTTTGGGAGGAGCCTTTATCGGGTTGGTTGCGGCTCTGTTTTTTATATTTGGGATTCCCTGGTTATTTCCTCTGCATGTGGGAGGACAACCGGTATTCCCCATCCCGCCGTTCTATATTATTGGCTTTGAAATGATCATGTTGGGATTGATGGGCACGGCGTTCATTGGGTTGTTCGTGGCTGGTCGATTTCCCTCCTACGAACCTAAAGTGTATGTCCCCGAAATTAGCGATGGCAAGATCGCTCTTGTTTTTCCGTGTTCGGATGAGATGCAGCAGCAGTTCAAAGATGCCCTGGTTTCCCTGGGTGCGGAGCAGGTCAGGCCGGTGGAGGCAAAAACTCTATGAACCCAGCTTTTAAGCGACTGACCATTGCCGGGTTGTTGGGTTTGAT
Source organism: uncultured Chloroflexia bacterium (assembly GCA_963741635.1). Taxonomy (GTDB): domain Bacteria; phylum Chloroflexota; class Anaerolineae; order Anaerolineales; family Villigracilaceae; genus UBA877. The sequence continues at coordinate 134,569 of CAVUIO010000011.1, read as the reverse complement.
CGTTTTAGTGGTCGTGGAAATGTTTGCTTATGATGTGATCAAGAGTCAGCTGGGTTAGTTTCATGGAGATCCAGCCTGCTTTTCAACCCATGTACCATCCCTTGCCCGTCCCTACGGATGCAATTCCGGTGGAAGGCGCAGCTTACATTTTTGACCTGGGTGTGCCGCCAAACCCAATCCCTGCCGACCAGGCCTCCATCCAGCGCGGGACCGAATTATTCCAGATCAACTGTGTTGTATGTCATGGCACCGGGGGCAAGGGGGATGGTCCCATTGCCTCCAAATTACAGAACAAGCCCTTCGACCTCACCAGTTTTCCGATTCATTCAATCACGGATGGCGGAATCTTTTATATCATTTCCACTGGTGTGCCGGGGAAAATGCCGGCATTGAACGAAAACCTGACTGTCCGCGAGCGTTGGGATGTCGTTAATTATGTAAGGACTTTGAAATGAACGCGGTCGGACGGCTTTAATGGGTGTGGAGGAAGAATTTTTATGATACGCCATTTTAAGATCTGGGTGACAGGTTTGGGGCTTGTCCTTGCAGGGGTTACTTTATATTTTGCCGGCTCCTTATATATCGGCGGATGCAGTTACCGGAATAATTGCGCTGACGGGGGTCGGGCACAAGCGATTCATACCCCCATTGCCACTCTCATCCCTGCCACATTACCTCCAAATATTGCGACCTTCCTGGCGTCTTCCAATCCTGAAAACTGTACTGTTTCCGCCCAGTTGCTTTTGTCGGCATGGATTTCAGCCGGATTTCCCGCTTCTCAACCTTTTAACTTTACCGACTTGAATAATGTTGCCTGTCAAGCCTCGTATGCTGATCTACAACCACTGTTCTCACAATCCAACCTGTGGTATCCGGGTGCCCTGGCTTGTACCGATTGCCATAACGCAGCCCTTTCCACGGCGGCATCCGCTCAACTGGATTTGAACAGTTACGCAGGTATCGTGGCTGGGTCGCATCGTCTGCTGGCTCCACTAACGGGGTCGATATTTTAGGCGCCGGGAACTGGCAGGCCTCCACGCTCAACCAGGTCCTGTTTGTTAAGCCTCAGATGCCTTATGGTCTTCCGGCCAATGTTGAGCCTGCTGGTGGCCCAACCATACTGGCTGGGTTGCCCCTGGCGGTTGTCAATGCCACCCCTGCCCCCACACCCTCAGGGGTGGAGATTGCCCGCCCGAATACTCCCGGGGAACGGGACCCGCGCTTGGACTCACTGGTGACGCAACAGTTGGACTGCAAATTTACCTCGATCATTGCCAGATGTGCCACGGACCTCAAGGTCAGGGCGGCATCTTGAACCCGGGGTCCGATGACGGTACTGTCCCTGAACTAAACCCAATCGACCCTACATTGGCAAGTTCGGATTATGCAACGTTTGCTTATAATGTAGACCTTTTCATCCAAAACGGATCCAGGCCTGCTGGGGTCAATCCGGCTCGTTCCATGCCTCCCTGGGGAACTCAAAATGGGCTGACGCAGCAGCAAATTGCGGATGTCATTGCCTACATTATCAGCTTGAATAAGTAATTGTAATGATTTTATCCACCTTTGTTTTTATCTGCCCGAGTCCTTCTCGCTCGGGTCAAAATGGTTGTATGAATACCGGCTGCTATTTTTTTAGTCCTCAAGGCTCTTATCGAGTTTGGTAATAATTCATTATTGAAATTTCTTCACTTTTGTTGGTTTTTAAAGGCCTGATTTTCATTGCTTTGGCATGAGGAGGAGGAAAGTTGGACCCGCTGATCTTATCTCGTTTGCAGTTTGCTGTTACCACGATTTACCATTTTTTCCTGGTCCCCCTGACGTTGGGTCTTTCGATTCTGGTCGCAATTTTTGAGAGCCGCTATGTTACCACCGGAGACGAAACATACCTGCGACTGACAAAATTCTGGGGCAGGATCTTCCTGATCAATTTTGCGGCTGGTGTGGTCACCGGTATCGTCCAGGAGTTCCATTTTGGCATGAACTGGTCGGGCTATGCCCGATTTCATGGGTGATATTTTCGGTGCGCCCCTGGCGATCGAAGCCCTGCTGGCTTTTTACCTTGAGTCCACGTTCATCGGGCTTTGGGTTTTTGGCTGGGACAAGCTGCCCAAAAAAGTGCATCTGGCGGCTGCCTGGCTGGTTGCGATAGGCTCGAATATATCCGCCTTGTGGATTTTGATTGCCAACTCGTTCATGCAGAACCCGGTCGGATATGCCATTGAGAATGGCAGGGCTGTGATGACCAGTTTTTTGGCTCTTATTACCAACCCGAACCTGCCATACCAGTATTTGCATGTATTTTCAGCCGGTATTTGCACTGCTGGTTTTTTGGTGCTGGGATTTAGTGCCTGGCATTTACTTCGAAAAAAGGAAACAGATACGGTCCTGTTTCAGAAAGCCTTCCGCTGGGCGGCTGTTTTTGCCCTGGTTGGCTCATTGGCGGTTGGACTCCTGGGTGACTTGCACGGCAAATACCTTGGGAGGACCCAGCCGATGAAGATTGCCGCTGCTGAAGCGCTCTGGTCCACCCAGGACCCGGCGGATTTCGTTTTGGTAGCTTCGATAGACGAGGAGAATGCGGAGAACAAGTTTGAAGTCACGATTCCAAGCATGCTGTCGTTCCTCCTTTACAACCGCTTCTCGGGTCCTGTGGAAGGTTTGAATGACCTGCAGGAAGACGCCGTGCAAACCTACGGTCCGGGCAATTATCTTCCACCGGTCACTCTCTCATTTTGGTCCTTCCGCATCATGGTTGGAGCAGGTTTGTTGATGCTCCTCCTGGCATTGCTCGCGTTAGTCAAACCCCGGGTAAAGTTCCTGGATAAAAGCCGTCTGTTAATGCAGCTACTGGTTCCCGCCATGCTGCTGCCTTACATTGCCAGCACATTCGGGTGGATCCTGACCGAATTGGCCCGTCAGCCGTGGATTGTCTACGGGCTCCAACAAGTCCAGGATGCCGTGTCGCCCAACCTGACCGGGGGCACAGTCTTGTTTTCCCTCATCTTATTTACCATCCTCCTCGGAGGGCTGATCGTTGTCACCGGCTGGTTGATGGTCAAATCCGGGACGTCTCAGCCGCAGCCCGCTTCCACTGCTTCCGGGAGCGATACAGGGGAAGGAGGTGCAATATGAGCCTCAACACATTATGGTTTATCCTGGTAACCGTCCTTTTCATTGGCTTCTTCTTCCTCGAGGGTTTTGATTACGGTGTTGGCATCCTGCTTCCATTTCTTGGGAGAGAACGATACTGAACGTAGGACGATTATCAATTCCATTGGGCCGGTCTGGGATGGGAACGAGGTTTGGATGGTTACCGCCGGGGGGGCATTGTTCGCCTCTTTTCCGAATGTCTACGCCACTCTTTTTAGCGGATTTTATCTTGCCCTGGTTTTGATGCTGGTGGCGCTGATCATACGCGGAGTTTCCTTCGAATTCAGGGGCAAGCGTCCAGGTAAAGGCTGGCGATCCTTATGGGACTGGGCTATCTTTATCGGCAGTCTCCTTCCTGCGTTACTCTGGGGCGTGGCGGTGGCAAACTTGATGCGCGGTTTCGCAATAGACCAGCAAATGAATTATTATGGAGGTCTATTACCGCTTCTGAATCCCTTATGCCTTGCTTGGAGGGTTGGTCTTTTTAGCGCTCTTTACCATGCATGGCGCAAATTTCCTCGTTCGCAAGCTGAATGCTGACCTTGCCGAACGTGCCAGGAAGCTGGCCTTTTCTGGTTGGATCGCTGCTGCTGTTTTGACGGTTGCCTTTGTAGTCTGGACGTTCTTTGCCACCGACATCCTGACGAAACCCGGGATTAATGGTCTCATTCCAGCCATCCTTGCCGCTCTGGCGCTTCTCATTACCGGTTGGTTGATACGCTCCGGGAAAAGCGGTTGGGCATTTATCACCGGTTCCTTGGTGATTGTTTTTGCCACGTTGATGGTTTTCCTCGGTCTTTACCCCAGGATTTTAATTTCCACAATTCAACCTTCCTGGAGCCTGACGATCCTGAATGCGGCCTCCTCGCCTTATACTCTCAAAGTGATGAGCATAGTCGCTGCCATTTTTGTTCCCATTGTGTTGATTTATCAGGGTTGGAGCTATTGGGTGTTCCGGAAACGCGTGGAAACAAACCCTGAAAAACTAACCTATTAATTTGGATCTGATGTCACCGAAGAGTGAGAAGCTTATCCGCTTCAGGGAGAAGGTTAACTTCCAACAAGAATTTCCGTTGGGTGCCCTCAATTGGATGATTGCATTTTGACACATTAGATAAAACAGTAGAAGAAAAACCGTTTCTCCGTTCAGGAGGCTTGGCATGAATATTAATTTCAAGATGTGGGATAAGGCTCTCTCCACCCTGGTAAAGATGGACAAGAAGGAAGAGTGGGATAAGTTGGATGCAGTTTCAAAATGGCTTGATCGCCACCCGCTCCGCCGTGACGAGTGTCACAGTCTACTCGTGCGCCATCGCCGGGCTTCTTGCGTTGCGCGACCACTATTTCTCATTTTTACCGTGGTTGATCGTAACTGTGGGGCTTTTCATCGCTCATGGGACCAACAACCTGCTAAACGACTACACCGATTTCAGCCGCGGCGTGGACAAGGATAATTATTTCCGAACGCAATACGGTGTTCATCCCCTTGTGCAGGCTTTTTGGACCAAGCGTCAGCAGATCACCTGGTTCCTCGTCAGCGGTGTGCTGGCTTTTCTTACCGGTATCTATGCGCTTTTTTATACCAATTTCTCCCTGGCAGTGATTGGTCTGTTTGCATTTGGAGCGGTGGTTTTATTGTTCTATACCTGGCCGCTCAAATACCTCGGGCTGGGTGAAATGTTTATTTTTTTGATCTGGGGTCCCATCCTGATCGCTGGTGTCTATATCGTGTTGGCACGTGGTTGGACGAATAACATTTGGGAAATTGCTTTGGCGGGAGTCCCTTATGGGTTGAGTGTGCTCAGCATAAATTTGGGCAAGCATATCGATAAATCTGCCGAGGACAGGAAAAAAGGGATCGGAACCCTACCTGTCCGTATTGGAGAAAAAACGGCTCGCTACCTTAACATTGCCGTCTTTGTCCTTATATACGCTGTCATCCTTTACCTGGTATTTGTGCCGCGCTTTTTCACGCCGGTAATGCTCATTGTTCTCTTTGCCGGGAAACGCCTGCTTTATTCAGTGGGTGCTCTTACCAAGCCGCGCCCCGCTGAACCTCCCAAGGAATGGCCCGGCTGGCCCACCTGGTTCTCGGGCTTTGCCTTCTACCACAACCGCCTCTTTGAAAACCTTTTCCTTTTAGGTTTGCTGGCCGACACACTCCTCCGGCTGTTCACCAATTTCTGGCCGGTGAGGTGATCGCCTCGCCCTTATGAAGGTCACCTCCCGCTTGTTTTCCCTCGCCCGGGACAGCCGTTTTGCCCTGGGTGTTGCGATTCTATCCGGTCTGCTGGCTGGTTTATTGACCATCGCACAGGCAGCTGGGTTAAGCCGCCTCGTGAATGGGGTTTTCCTGCTCGGGCAGGATTTATCTGGGGTGAGCGGCTTATTATGGCTTTTGATAGCCATTATTATTTTGCGTGCTTTGCTCGCCTGGGGGAGTGAAGTCAGTGCCGGGTCGGTCGCTATTCGTGTTAAGGACGATTTGCGTAAGCGGCTGGTTGACAAGATCATGCTCCTCGGTCCCGCTTACACCCGGGGAGAACGCACCGGGGAGTTGGTTACTGCCGCCGTCCAGGGGGTCGATGCGTTGGATGCCTAGTTCAGCCAATACCTGCCGCAATTGTTCATTGCTGCCCTGGTCCCTTTGTCCATTTTGCTGTTTGTCTTTCCCCGGGATCTTCTTTCCGGCCTGTTATTGCTTCTGACTGCACCGCTTATTCCAATTTTCATGGTCCTTATCGGAAAAACCGCAGAAAAGCTGACCAGGCGCCAATGGGAAACTCTCGGTCAACTCAGTGCCCATTTCCTGGACAGCTTGCAGGGATTGACCACTCTCAAAGAATTCGGTCGCAGCCGGGAACGCATCCAATCCATTTCCGAAGCCGGCAACCGATACCGGGACCGGACATTGAGTGTCTTGCGCATAACCTTTCTTTCGGCATTGGTGCTCGAATTGGTTTCCTCGCTTAGTACTGCGCTGGTGGCGGTGGAAGTGGGATTGCGCCTTCTTTACGGACAACTTGTGTTTCAGCAGGCTTTTTTCCTGCTGTTATTGGCTCCTGAATTTTATCTCCCGCTGCGGATGCTTGGCCTGCGTTTCCATGCCGGGATGTCAGGTACGACTGCCGCGCGGCGGATATTCGAGATTTTGGATGCGCCTGTTTCAACGCACCCGGAGCCGGGTAGGCAGGAGCACGAGCCTGGATCAGGCTCCTTAATGCCCGGCTCCAGCCTCACCTTTGAGCACCTTTCTTACACTTACCCCGATGAGGTTGTCCCTGCACTTCAGGATGTTTCATTGGAATTTCGGGTCGGCGAACACATTGCCCTGGTGGGATTGAGTGGCGCCGGTAAAAGTACCCTGGCCGGTTTATTGCTGCGGTTTATGCAGCCGCAAACCGGGCAGATTGCTCATAAATCATGCACCTATCGGAGAAATTCCGCTTGAAACCTGGCGCAATCTGGTTGCCTGGATTCCCCAGGATCCTTACCTGTTCCACGATTCGATCGCCGCTAACTTGCGCATCGCTTTACCGGGCGCCACAGATGAGCAGCTTGTTATCGCCCTTCGGGATGCCCAACTGGATGATTTTGTAAGATCTTTGCCTGAGGGAACCGGGACTGTAATCGGTGAACAAGGTGCGCGTCTCAGCGCTGGTCAAGCTCAGCGGCTTGCCCTCGCCCGGGCATTCTTGAAAAACGCTCCCATTTTGATCCTCGATGAACCCACTTCCAGTTTGGACCCGGAGCAGGAAACGCTGGTGGAATCCGCCCTGCGCCGTTTGATGCAAGGGCGCACGGTTATCACCATTGCTCACCGGCTGAACACAATATTTAATTCCGATCACATTTTCGTTTTGGACCAGGGTTGCCTTGGTGGAAGCCGGCTCACATTCGGAATTGCATGGGATTGGATGGCATACTACGCACGTTTGATGATGCCCCATGTTCAAATGGAAGCAGGTCAGTTCCAATTTCAAACTTCCGCGAAAATTATGGAGGATATTCCTCCCGATCTTCAAAGATTGAGCATTCAGAATCAGCATGATTCGGTTGGTCGTGGATCAATGGCTCGATTACTTGGTTTTTTGAACGGTTCATGGGGTTGGGTGGCGCTTTCCGTGCTTCTCGGGGTGCTGGCGGTGGGCAGCAACGTAGGTCTTTTGGGAACCTCCGCATTCCTGATTTCCTCCGCCGCACTGCACCCCGAATTGGGTACATTGCAGGTTGCCATTGTCGGTGTCCGCTTCTTTGGGATCGCCCGCGGCGTTTTTCGTTATGCCGAACGCCTCACTTCCCACAACGTGACCTTTCGCCTGCTCGCCCGCCTGCGTACGTGGTTCTTCCAGGCGCTGGAACCGCTCGCCCCGGCTCGTTTAATGGGATTTCGCTCCGGCGATTTGTTGGCACGCATAGTAGCCGATGTGGAATCCCTTGAAAACTTTTACGTCCGCGGCATCGCTCCGCCGCTGGTGGCAATCCTGGTGACAGCCGGGATGGCAGTCTTTTTTGGTCGGTTGATCTGCGCCTGGCTTGGGTTTACCTTGCCTTTATGCTCATGCTTGGGATTGCTCTTCCGTTGCTGATGGGAATCCTCAGCCGCCGTCCCGGCGTCGAGTTTGTCTCCCGCCGCGCTGCCTTGCAAACCCGTCTGGTGGATGGTATTCAGGGGCTGGCGGACATTCTCTCTTTTGGGCAGGGCACTGCATATTCCGAAGCCCTCGCTGTGGATGAAAAAGCTTGCAGCCAAACCCAATGGAAGCTTGGTTCTCTTGACCGGTTTTTCAAATTCTCTCACCATTCTGCTGGTAAACCTTGGGATGCTGGCAGTGCTGGTGGTGGCTGTCCCGCTGGTGCTAACCGGGCAGGTCTCTGGAGTGATGCTGGGTGTGCTCTCCCTCTCGGCGTTGGCTGGGTTCGAAGCGGTAATTCCCCTCGCCGCCGTCTGCTCAATCTTTTCCATCGCACCTGCAGGCTGCCCGTCGCTTGTTTGAAGTGGTGGATGCAGTCCCCGCGGTTCGTGACCCGCTGATCGTAAACCGGGGTTCGGTTCCCCCAGGCTACAGATCAAAATCCTAAAATACAAATATCGCACCTGTGTTTTTCCTATCCCGGTCAAACTCAACCTGCTTTGAATGATATTTCCTTTCAACTTACCTCCCGGAAAAAGAATTGCCATTATTGGACCGAGCGGGGCGGGGAAGTCCACTCTCATTAATCTCCTGCTTCGCTTCTGGGAATATACCCAGGGCAGCATTCAACTCGATGGGCGTGATTTCCATGAATTCACCCAGGCTGACATCCGTCGTTTGTTTGGTGTCGTTTCCCAAAAACCATATTTCTTTAACGATTCCATCCGCCATGAATTTATTTCTTGCCAATCCAACAGCAACAAAATCAGATCTCCGGAATGCCGCCCAAGTTGCGCATATCCATGATTTTATTTGGGGCTTGCCGGATGGATATGAGACCATTATTGGTGAACGCGGGCTCCGTCTGAGCGGCGGGGAACGCCAGAGGCTGGCCATTGCGCGGGCGGTTCTTAAAAATGCCCCTATTTTTCTGCTGGACGAACCCACCGCCAACCTTGACCCTTTCACCGAAAAACGCATCCTCGACTTGCTTCTTTCACGGTGACAAAACCAAGGTCGCTCCTGCTCATTACTCATCGCTTGGTGGGGATGGAAAACATGGATGATATCCTTGTCCTGGACCACGGACGTTTTGTTGAGCATGGTTCTCATGCATACTTGCTTGGTATTGGGCGGTCTCTACTATCGCCGTCTATGGGATTTTCAGAACCGTTTTCTATGGTATGGAAAAGATGCGTGAACCGCTTGCAGCGCTGTTTGTTTACATGCTATAATGCGCACGAACTTGAATGCTTGGTTCATCCTGTCAGGATGACAAGTTGATAGATCTGAACAATTACCCAACTCCTTAAAATCGAAAACCCCACTCGAGCCCGCCCGGGGGGCGCTTGTCCTTTGAGTATTTCCTCATCCCATTCTACCTATTCAAACCTTGAGACAACCAAATGAACATTCTTGAATTGGAAAATAAGCCGTTGGCCGAACTGCGCAACATGGCCAAAGAATTCAACGTGCCTAATGCTCACCGCCTGAAAAAAGAAGCTCTCATTCTGAGCGTTTGCCAGGCTGAAGCAGCTCAGCAGGGCATTGACATGCGCGGCGGTATCCTTGAGATCATGAGCGAAGGCATTGGATTCCTCCGCTCGGCACGCTACAATATCGGCGAAGACGATGTTTACGTGTCGCAGGCGCAGCTCAGGCGCTATGAAATGCGCTCCGGCGACCTGGTGATCGGTCATGTACGCCCGCCTCGGGAATCTGAACGTCATTATGGACTTATCAAAGTTGAATCTGTCAACGGAATCGACCCGGAAGAAGCCCGCCGGCGGCCTCGCTTTGAAGATCTGACACCGATATTTCCCGACCGCCGCTTCGATTTGGAAACCAGGGGTGACATTCTTGCCACCCGCTTGATCAATCTTGATCGTTCCCATTGGGCGCGGCCAGCGTGGCTTGATCGTTTCCCCTCCCAAAGCGGGGAAAACCACCATCCTGAAACAAATCGCCAATGCCATTTCCACCCAGTACCCGGATGTAACCCTGATGGTTGCCTTGATCGGTGAACGCCCCGAGGAAGTGACCGATATGGATCGCTCTGTGGATGCTGAAGTGGTCGCATCCACCTTCGATGAACCGGTCACCTCCCATGTCCGCACTGCCGAAATTGCGCTCGACCGGGCCAAGCGGCTGACCGAAATTGGCCGCCACGTGGTCATCCTGGTGGACTCGATCACCCGCCTCGCACGGGCCTATAATCTGGTCGTCAACCCATCGGGTCGCACCCTTTCGGGTGGTATGGACCCCTCCGCGCTGTATCCGCCCAAGCATTTTTTCGGTGCTGCCCGTAATATCGAAGAGGGCGGGTCCCTGACCATCATTGCCACCTGCCTGGTCGATACCGGTTCCCGCCTTGGACGATGTGGTCTATGAAGAGTTTAAGGGAACTGGCAACATGGAGTTGATCCTTACCCGTAAACTCCAGGAGCGGCGCATCTTCCCGTCAGTGGATATCGAACGCTCCTCCACCCGGCGTGAAGACTTGCTTCTCGGTCCGGATATTTTGCAGCGGGTCTGGACCATGCGCCGCATGTATATCCAGATGGTTTCCCCTCCTCCGCAGGGTGCCGGCATGGATGCAGCCGTAGCCACCGAGGCGCTTTTGCAGCGGATTTCCAAAACAAAGGATAACCAGGAATTTTTGGAGACTTTGACGGAAGGCCTATGAGCAAATTTACCGGATCTCCCCGTCTTTTTAATGGTATCGCCTGGGGAGTAACTCTGCTTGTTGTCGTCGGGATGTTGGGATTTGCTTATTGGAAGATCATCCCGCAGCAGGTTTCTGCCGCCCCCGATCCTGGCCCATTACCAACCAGGGCAGTAACGCCTCTTCCTCTTCCTCCACCGGGACATCGGGCGCTGGACCGCAGCAAGCCATAGTCCGGCAAATTGTCCTGAAAACTGATATTACTTCCAGCACCAATTATCGAATTTCAGAATATACGGTGCAATCGGGCGATTCGGTTTTTGCCATCGCCAACGCGCACAATATCAAACCGGAAACATTATTATGGGCGAATTATGATACGCTCCAGGATAACCCGGAAAGTATACGGGTTGGGCAGCAGCTCAATATCCCGCCAACGGATGGTGTTTATTATAAGTGGCAGGAGGGGGATACCCTGGAATCGGTCGCCACTAAATTTGAAACCACGGTGGATGACATTTTAAATTGGCCGGGGAATAATATCGATCTGACCAACCCCGATATTAAACCTGATATCTATGTCATGGTCCCGGGTGGACATCGGGAGACCGTCCAATGGGTTATCCCCCAGGTGGCTCGCGGGCAGTCTGGTACGGCCGACGGTGAGTGGTGCGGCCTGCGGAGCTGGACCGGTGGGCGGTGGATGGTTCATGTGGCCCAGTCCCAATCACTGGGTCTCCGGGAATGAATTTTGGTCCGGGCATCTTGGGATTGATATTGCTGCCACCGAAGGGACGCCGATCGTTGCGGCAGACTCCGGGGTTGTAACGATGGCTCAGGGTGGCTGGAATTACGGCTATGGCAACGTGGTCATGATCGACCATGGGAATGGGTTCATCACTTTATATGGACACTTGAGCCAGATAAATGTGGTACCTTGCCAGGCGGTCTACGCCGGTCAATTGATCGGCCTGGCAGGTAATACGGGGAACTCATTTGGTGCCCATTTGCATTTCGAAATTCGCCTGAACGGTATGTTTGTTAACCCTCATGACTATTTGACAGCCCCTTAAGATTGATAACCCTTGCTATTCAATCGCCGGATATCAAGTCTATGGACGAAAAAGTAATCCGCAAGATTCTTTCCGACATTCCATTGGGTGGTCTAAGGACCTTCGATCAGGTGGGGTCCACCAATGATACTGCTCTCGCCTGGGCAGCCGATGGCGCTCCCGACCTGGCAATGGTTTTCGCAGATGAGCAAAAATCCGGCCGCGGCCGTGGAGCTCGTCACTGGTTCACTCCCCCTGGTGCTGCCCTCGCTTTCAGCCTTGTGAATCGCCCGACGTCTGCTGAGGAACAATCCATTCCGTTATTCTCCGGGTTGGGTGCCATAGCTGTATGCGAAGCTCTTGGCTCTCGCGGCCTTCATCCTGAAATCAAATGGCCAAATGATGTTTTACTGGACCATCGAAAAGTCTGCGGCGTACTGGCGGAGGCGGTCTGGACGGGGGATAAAGTGGATTGCATCATCCTGGGGATTGGCGTCAATGTAAGCCCTGCTTCAGTCCCGCTCATCTGACCAGCTAAATTTCCCCGCCACGTGTATCGAAACCGTCCTGGGGAAGAGCGTGGACCGTTTGGTATTGCTTCGCGACATCCTCCAGGCCCTGTTTGTATTGGCGCAGTTTGTTGTCCAAGGATGTTTTTCCCACTGCCTGGAATAAATACCTGGCATTTTCCGGACAGCAGGTGGAAATCCACTCTGAAGGGGTTCCCCCCAGACCGGTCAGGTCGAGGATTGGAGCCGGATGGCAGCCTGCGCCTGCGCTCGCTGGATGGGCATCTGTTTACGGTGAAATTTGGGGAAGTGCAGCTGCGTCCGGTCCTATGATATACTTTTCTTGACGTGCAGAAATACTGGCGTTGCAGGTGCTGGCAACCATTCTGATGAGGTGAGTTATGCTTGACAATTTGCGTGACCAGGCTTCCTTTCAGGACGACCAGGAACCTTCAGATCAAAAAAATCCGAAACCGCCCAGGCAGCGCAGACAGTTACGCAGCTATTGATGAGATCACTCACATGACCGCCCGCCAGCGTTTTGCCCTGGCAGTTATGCTTTTGATTGTTGTCTGCCTTCCTGGGGACGATGCTACTGATAATTGGCGGGAAAGTGGTCCCTCCATTTATGCTTTAGTTCCCTGATTTCCTATTCGCGCTGAAATAACATAATGCGGCGCTCGTGAGAGCGCCGCATTTGTTAATTTTGATGGACTTTTGAGCTGTCAGTTTCAGGCACAGCTTTACTCTATTGGCATTTCCAACTGGGATCCCGGTTCAGGAGCGGCATCGCCATTGGTTTTCACTCCGGCGCGTTTAAGTTCTGCATGTGGCGATCCGGGCAATCGATGCCACCCGGTCGCCTTCCTTTACATCCATCATATGGCTGCCGCGTGTTGCACGCCCGGCTTGCCTGACATCCTTTACCTTCATCCGCAGGACCATCCCGTTTGCCGAGATGATTGTCAGGTCATCCGCTTCCTGGACCACCCGTGCAGAGGTAATCGTACCGATCTTGTCAGCAGCCGCTTTGGAAATGCTTTGCACCCCACCTGTGGCGCGTCCCTTGGCGGGGTATTCACTGAGTGGGGTACGCTTGCCGTATCCCAGCGTGGTCACCAGCACCAGGTCGCCTCCCTCTTCAATCACTTCCATGCTGGTTACTTTATCGTTTGCTGCAAGTTTTATACCCGTCACACCCGCTGCGCTCCGCCCCATGCTGCGGATCTTGCTTTCTGCGAAACGGAGAGCCTTGCCTTGTTCGGTCACCAGGATGATTTCGTTATTGCCGTTTGTCAACCGCGCCCAGCCGAGGTCGTCTCCGTTCTCCAAACCGATGGCGATGATCCCTGAAGGACGGACTGCGGATAGTTCGGATAACGCCATCCGTTTGATTTTTCCGTTGCGGGTCGCCAGGGTGATATAACCGGCGACCTCGAAATTGGGGACCGATAGTGCCGCTGTGACCACCTCCCCTGCATCCAGGGACAGGACGTTAACCAGCGGGATGCCTTTGGTGGTCCGGTCGGCATCCGGTATCTGGTAGACCTTCTCGGAATAAACCTTGCCGTGGTCGGAGAAAAACAGCATTGTGTCCAGCGAGCGGGCCGGGATCAGGCTTAAGATCTCGTCCTCTTCCTTGGTCGCGTGCCCTGTCACTCCCTTACCGCCTGCCCCCTGCGCCCGGTAGGCTTTGGCTGCAACCCGCTTGACATAACCTCGGGCGGTCAATGAGATTAAGACGGCCTCATCCGGTACGAGGTCGGATTCACTAAGGTTCTCCACCGCCTCTGCGGCAATGTGCGTTCGCCGCTCGTCGCCATATTTCTCTGCAAGTTCCTTCAAGTCCTCCTGGATAAGGGTCAGGATCTTCCTGGGGTTGGCAAGCAGGTCTTCCAGGTGGGCGATCTGTTCTTTGACTGCCCTGTATTCATCCTCGATCTTCTGTCGCTCGAGGGCCGCCAGTCGGCGCAGTTGCATGTCGAGGATTGCCTGGGCCTGGAGTTCTGACAGCTTGAAGCGCTTCATCAAGCGCTCCTTGGCTGCATCGGCATCCGGGGACTCTTTGATCGTCTGGATGACGGCATCCAGGTTGTTCAATGCGATCGTTAATCCTTCCAGGATGTGTGCCCGGGCGCGTGCCTTATCCAGCTCGAACTGGGTGCGCCGGGTAATGACCTGCTGCCTGTGCTCCAGGAATATTTGCAGGGCTTTCTTCAGCGGCAGCAAGCGCGGTTCGCCGTTTACCAGAGCCAGCATCTGCACCCCAAAAGTGGTCTGGAGCGGGGTGTATTTATAAAGCTGGTTGAGCACTTTCTTTGGCTGCGCGCCGCGCTTGAGTTCGATGACGATGCTCATCCCGCGCCGGTCAGATTCATCCCGCAGGTCTGAAATGGTATCCATTTTTTCATCACGTACCAGGTCGGCAATCCGCTCGATCAGCGTGGACTTGTTGACCTGGTAGGGGATCTCGGTGACGACGATCCGGTGCCGGTTGCCCGCCATCTCTTCGATGTGGGCATTGCCGCGCAGCGACGATCCGTCCCTTCCCGGACCCGTAGGCTGCTTCGATCCCTTCCTTCCCCACGATGATTCCTCCTGTCGGGAAGTCGGGTCCCGGGATGAATTTCATCAGGAACTCGATGGGCACTTCGTCCATCTTGTCGTAATTTTCGATCAGGTAGTTCAATGCCGCGCACAACTCCTTCAAGTTATGTGGGGGGACGTTGGTCGCCATGCCCACGGCGATCCCGGTCGCCCCGTTGAGCAGCAGGTTGGGGACACGCGAGGGCAGGACGGTTGGTTCCTGGAGCGAACCGTCGAAGTTGTCCGTGAAATCCACGGTATTTTTTTCGAGGTCCGCCAGCATTTCCTCCGCCATCCTGTTCAAGCGGGCTTCGGTATATCGCATGGCAGCCGGAGCATCGCCGTCCACCGAACCGAAGTTGCCCTGGCCGTCCACCAGCAGGTAGCGCATTGAAAAATCCTGCGCCATGCGTGCCATCGATTCATACACGGCGGCATCGCCGTGCGGGTGATATTTCCCCAGCACTTCGCCGACGATACGGGCGGATTTTTTGTAAGCGGAATTGGCACGGATTCCCATATCCTGCATCGCATATAGGATGCGGCGGTGGACGGGTTTCAACCCGTCCCGGGCATCCGGCAGGCGCCCGCGCCACGATCACGGACATGGCGTAATCGAGATACGCAGACCGCATCGTTTCGTCGATGTCTGCCGATTGGATGTTACCGATGGACGGTTTTTGGGGTTCCGGGGGTTGCCCGGTGGGTTCGGGTTCTACCATAATTGTCCTCACGCGGTAAGGGCACAGCGCCGCTGTGCCCCTACGGGGGAATCGAATAAGCCACGGAATTATACCGCAAACAGCTTGTCAAATCATTGGCGGACGGGTATAATCCCGGCTTGCTTGCTCGGGGCGTGGCTCAGTCCGGCTAGAGCGCTGCGTTCGGGACGCAGAGGTCGGCGGTCCAAATCCGCCCGCCCCGACAGAAAGACTCTCGGGACGGGAGTTCTTTTTTAATATGAAAACGCCATTTTTCCTCTCTTGACGGATGGCAGTGGGCGGGTGTATCCTCGCCGCATAATTAAATACCTCGTTAGGCGAGGCGTCTGCGTGATAAACAGGCCATTGTCCCGAAACGTCGAAAGACGCCAAGGGATAAACCAGGCCGGGCCGGATTAAGGCCCCGCTCAAAGTGGCTGGGAGCAGGTACCCTACGATACGCAGTGCCAAAGCTCGACCAGGAGGTGCCCCCGGGATTACCGTGGGTTGTTTCCAAGTATTCAAACCTCCTGGATTTCGGAGGTTTTTTCTTTTTAGGGCTTTGAATACTGCCCAGGTTTGGAAAGAGATGGATTTTGCTGATTTGAATTTATTGTGGAAGGAGGTGATCGCATGGACGCAGATGGTATTCCGCTATATATAGTGACGAACTGGCAGAAAGCGCTTTTTTTGGACCAGATGGACGGCGCACACGCGTTCATCTCCCTGCCCCCGGTCGGTGATGCCCTTCATCGGGGAGTTCCAGCCGAAAGGATGGGACCTGGGAATAGCTCCAAGGAAACGCCGCCTTCTGATGATGAATCGGGCGGCGTTTTGCTCGCTCGGAGTATTTGTTGTCAGCCATTTTTGACTGCTGTTGCAGTCCTCTGATATTTGGAGGTGTTCCATGGCTTACTTGAGCGAAATAATAGGTCGTCACGTCACTGACCTGGACGGGATGGCGGTTGGTAAATTATCCGATGTAATTGTGCGTCCCTGGGCGGAGTTTCCGCACCCGCTAATCGAAGCGGTGGCCATAATTGGCAAAGGGGGTACGCGGATTCTGCCGTTTATGGCGGTTGCCGCTTTGCTTTCCCCGGTCATCCCTTTGAAATACCGGTTGGACGATGCCCCGGCTGTTTGATTTGAAAGAAGATGACGTCCTGCTCTCCCGCGATGTGTTGGATAAGCAGATCATCGATACGGATGGTGCCCGCGTTGTGCGTGTCAATGATGTTGAACTGGTGCGTGTCAATGGGACGATTTACGTCAGCAATGTGGATGTCTCATGGGTAGGGATCATCCGGCGCTTGGGATTGGTTGGTCTGGCACATTTCCTGACCGGTCACCTGAAAAAGAAAGGGATAGCCTGGGACGATGTCGAACTGATGCGCCGCGACCAGGAGATGCACTTACGCGTCCCTGCTGAGAAACTCCATGATTTGCATCCGGCCGACCTGGCTGAAATTGTCAGGGACCTGAATAAATTGGAGAGTGGACAACTGTTGGATACTCTCGATGTCCAGCACCTGGCGGATACCCTCGAAGAGGTGGAACCGGAATTCCAGGCCGAATTGGTCGAACACATGTCGGATGAAAAAGTTGCTGACGTGCTCGAAGAGATGGAACCGGATGAAGCGGCTGACTTGCTGGGCGACCTGCCCAAGGAACGCAAGGAAGACCTGCTTGCCCTGATGGAGAAGGAAGACGCTGACGACGTCCGCAAGCTTCTGACCTACCCCGAGGACTCCGCCGGTGGGATTATGACGACCGAGTATGCCTCCATTCAGCCAAATTTGACAGCTTCTGAGGCTATCAAACAGTTACACAGCATGGCTGACGAAGTGGAAACAATGTTTTATGTCTACGTGGTGGATTCCGACAGTTGCCTGGTGGGGACTTTCTCTTTGAACAACCTGATATTTGCCAAACCCGGTCAAATGGTCTCGGACTTTATGACCAAGCACCTTATTACGGTTAACCTGACTGACGACCAGGAAACCGTGGCACAGACTGTCGCGAAATACGACCTGCTGGCTGTCCCCGTGGTCGACGATCAAAACCACATCCATGGGATTGTTACCGCGGATGATGCCCTCGATAAGATCATTCCCACTGCCTGGAAGAAACGCTTGCCGCGCTTCTATCGCTGATTTCAAGGGTTGGCTCAATGACGAATGCCATTGTTAAACGCGGCTTTTTCCAGCGTTACTGGAAGAATATCCTGGTCTTCCTGTCCGTATTTGGCCCGGCGACCATTACCGCCATGTCGGATAATGATGCAGGGGGAGTTGCCACCTATTCCATAGCTGGAGCCCGGCTCGGGTACCCGATCCTATTTTTGCTCGTCATCATAACGATCCTGCTTGGCGTGACCCAGGAAATGGGTATGCGCCTCGCCATCATCAGCCGCAAGGGATTGGCTGATTTAATCCGGGAGAAATTCGGGGTTCGAACTGCCATGTTCATGTTTGGCGCATTGCTGATCGCCAACCTTGGCACGTTGATCACGGATCTTTCGGCGGTCAAGACAACCAGCACCATGTTGAACCTCCCTGCCATCCCGTCTGTATTGATCATCCTGGTTATTTCGTTCATATTTATTGTGAGAGGCAACTATAAGCTCACGCAGGCCATTATGCTCCTTGCCAGTTTGTTTTATATCGCCTACATCATCTCGGCGATAAAGGCCCAGCCCGATTGGGGCCTGGCGGTCAGCAATTTGTTTTATCCCCATGGTGTAACCATCACTCCAGCATACATGCGTGACTACTTGTTAATTGGCATGGGCGTCCTTGGAACAACCATTACCCCCTGGGGACAGTTTTTTATCAGTAGTTTCGCTTATGACAAGAAAATCGAGAAGGGCAAAATTAACTACTCCCAACTCGAGACGTATTGGGGTGCGTTTCTCACCGACTTTTTTTCCTTTTTTATGATCGTCGCCACGGCTGCCACGCTTTTCGTCAACAATATCCCTCTGGTGGCTGGTGAGCAGGCTGCCCTTGCCATTAAACCCTTTGCTGGCGAGTTGGCTGGCACGTTATTTGCCGTCGGCATTCTCAACGCCGGGTTCATGGGCGTGATCATCGTCTCCCTATCCACGGCATATGCTTTTGCCGAGTTCTTTGGCCTTTCAGGAAGCCTCAATGACAGTTACAAAAAAAGCAAAACGTTTTATTTCCTTTTTGGCTTGCAGTTGGTGGTCGTGGGTGTGATCGTAGTCTTCACAAAACTGTCGTTGTTCAAGGTAGCCATTGTTACCCAAACGATCAATGCCATTGCGCTTCCCCTGGTTTTTTATTACCTGATCAAGTTGACCAATGATAGTAACTTAATGGGCAATTTTGCTAATAATAAATTCCAAAAATATTTCGCCATCATCTGCACGATTATTATCGTGATTGCTTCAGCGTTTACCTTGGTTTCATATTTTATTAATTCCTAGCACTTTTGATTTCGGTTCCTGGTTGGAGATGGATAAATTTTAATAATCATTGTGGCGACTGAAATCTGGTCGCCACAACGCAAATCGAAAAGTAGGGTTCCTTATGACTCAAACGTTCAAATTCCCAGCCATGCCGCAAAGGAATACCGGCTTTTTGGAAAAGGATTCTGATCTTCCTTATCCATATTTGGTCCGGCGACCATCACTGCCATGGCGGACAACGATGCCAGCGGCGTGGCCACCTATGCCGTCGCCGGTGCAAAACTCGGTTATCCAATCCTGTTCCTCCTGCTCATTGTCACCGTCCTTCTGGGGATTACCCAGGAAATGGGCATTCGTTTGACCATCGTCACCCGCAGAGGGTTGGCAGACCTGATCCGTGAACGCTATGGTGTCACTGCATCCATATTCATGTTCCTGACCCTGTTTCATCGCCAATTTGGGCATCCTGGTCGTGGATGCGGCTGCTGTCGAGGTCATGGCTGATTTGTTTCATCTTCCGCCTGCTCCCATGGTGATCCTGGTTTGTGCCATCGCTTACTTTGGTGATTGTTAAAGGGAACTTATAAATTTACCCAGTATTTCATGCTGGTTGCCATGCCTGTTCTTCATTCGTCTACATTGTCTCGGCGGTCAAAGCCCAGCCCGGATTGGGGCGTTGGCCCTTGGTAATCTTTTGTTCCCTCACGGAGTGGCCATTCAACCCCCAATATCTCCGCGATTACCTGGTCATTGGCATGGGCGTTCTCGGCACCACGGTCACCTCCTGGGGGCAGTTCTTCATCAGCAGTTTTGCCTTCTGATAAAAAGATCGAGAAAGGCAAAGTCGGTTATTCCCAATTGGAGACCTATTGGGGTGCGTTCCTTACCGACTTCTTTTCCTTCTTCATGATCGTCGCCACGGCAGCCACGCTTTACGTCCATGGTATCGCCCTTGTTTCCGGGGAGCAGGCCGCCCAGGCCATCCAGCCCTTTGCCGGGAATCTGGCGGGGAGCTGTTCGGTATCGGGATCCTGAACGCCGGTTTTATGGGATTGGTCGTTGTCTCCCTTTCCACGGCCTATGCGTTTGCCGAATTTTTTGGCGTTTCCGGCAGTCTGGATAATTCGTTCAAAAAAAGCAAAACCTTTTATATCATCTTCCTGATCCAATTGGTCCTGGCGTGCATTATCGTTTTGTTCCCTGCACGTATCCTTGTTCAAGATTATCATTGCCACCCAGGTCATCAGTGCTATTCACCCTTCCTCCGATTTTTTATTACCTCATTAGTTTTACCAGTGATAGGAAATTAATGGGGGAATTTGTTAATAATGCCTTCCAAAAATATTTCGCGATCATCTGCACCGTGCTTATCTTGATCGCTTCCTCTTTACCATCGCCAGTCTTTTTATTAAACTCTGACTTACCTGATTATACTACAGGTTATCGAGGTCTGACTTACCGCTTCATATAGTAAATGTAAACAGCCGCGTTTTAACGACGCGGCTGTTTTATATTGATTGGTTCGAATCAATCTGAAACGGCTTCTTCCCGTTTCTTCTGGATTTCCGCCCGCGCTTGCGCGTGACCCTGCCCTGCTGAGTGGATAAAAGAGTGCAAAAATGATCCCTCCCAGCAGCAGCACCGACGGCACCGGCCCGGTCAGGATGCGGATGGCGAGGATGGTCGAAGGTTTCTGCGTGGCGGCATTCGATACGTACCCGCTCCAGTCCAGCACGAGCAGGGTCAGCGGGATGGCGATGGAGGATGCCACTTTCTTGAACAGGGAGACCAGGCTGTAAAAAACGCCCTCGTGCCGTTGACCGGTTGCCAGTTCATCCACCTCGACCGCGTCGGGGATGATCGCCCACGTCAGCACGTGGATAGCAGATACGCCAATCCCTGCCAGCACGGACATGACCAGCACCAGCGGCAGCCCGGCGGACGGGCCAAGGAAGATCAGGGCGATCATGATGGTTGCTAGGAAGATCATCCCCGCTACGTATGCCTTGCGTTTGTCTGTTTTACGCGAGACCCATTCCCAGAACGGCAGCACCAGCAGCGCGGTAATAAAAATGGCACCCAGGATGATGTCGCTTTGGGCTTCCAGGTGCATGCGGTATTTTAGGAAGTAGAGCAGGAACGCCTGGATGATGTCCGCCGCGGTCCATGTGAATAGAAATATACCCGCAGCGAAAAGGAAGGGGCGGTTCTTCCAGACGGCTCGAAAGGACTCGCGCAGGCTCGGCTGGCTCTGGGTGTAATATTCCGGTTTCTCGCGTGTCCCGAAAAAGGTGAACAACAGCGGCAGGGCGCAGATCGCCCCGAAATATGATCCCCATGCTGAAGACCCGTCCCGAGTTTTCCGGGCGCATCGTTCCGATGATGATCAGCGGGACGATGAAAGCCACCAGGCTACCAATGATGCGAAAACGCCATGCGGAAAGTTGTCAGGGAAGTGCGTTCATCGTAATCCTGGGTCAATTCGGGGGTCAGGGCAACGTAAGGCATGGTGACAAAGGTATAAGACGTGTCGAACAGGAAATATGCGATCGCATAATAAGCGCACAACCAGAACTGGCTGTCCGTCGGCGGGCGGTACCACATCATCGCGAACATCAGCCCGAACGGGATGAACCCGATCAGCAGGAACGGACGCCGGCGCCCCCAGCGGCTGCGCACCCGGTCGGTAAAGAACCCGATCAGCGGGTCGTTGATATAATCCCAGGTCCGGCCGATGAAGATGGCCAGGGCGGCGTAGGCTGGTTTTACCCCCACCACGTCGGTCATGAAGATGGCGAACAGCACCTGCATCGTGGTATCGGTGCAGGCAAAGCCGAAGTCGCTGATACCGTATAGAAATTTGGTGAGGCGGGGAAGGCGGTCTTGGATGGCTGTGGTCATGCAGGGGTCTCCTTGGGCGGACAGTGGGATGGTACAAACTATAAATATAACCCCGGCCTTTGCAATTCGCTTCAGGCTGGGGTCTCAAATTTGGTTGATTATACTTGCATATCAACCCATTCAAAAATAGCCAATAATTGCTTAAAGGAGTGGCTTATCATTTTCTCATCTCTAAAGGATTTCGCAGAGCATATTCAACTTGCTTCCTCTAAATGGTCAAAAGTATGAGAAAAAGCAGATATTACGAGCGAAGCTCGTAATATCTGCTTTTTTCAATCTTTCCCCCTTCCCTTGGGAAGGGGGAAATGGGGGATGGGGCATCTGAAGATTTGCCATATTTAAGTTGTTGCATTGACAGGCAAAGTTAATACCCTTGGATTTATTCGCTCACTCTCCTGAAACGCCACGCAGCCAGCCCAAAGAAGAGCACTGCGTATCCCACCAGGGCAGCTGTCGGCACCAGCACCGAGTTGAATCCCAGGCCGCGTCCCACGATGTTTTTGAAACCGTCCAGTGCCCAGGCTACCGGTGAGAAGTGCCCCACTGCCTGGAAGGTGGCTCCCGTGACATCCAGCGGGACCCATGCCCCCCCCAGTCCCGAAAGGACGAACATCGGGATGAGGGAAAACATGACTGCCTGTTCTTCCGATTTCGCAAATACTCCTATCAGTAGTCCCAGTGCGGCAATGCACACTGCGGTCGCTGCCGCCACCAGGAGCGTTGCTAGTGGCAGCCGCAGGTAGTTAACTTGCAGCAGTTGGCCGAAAAGGATCATGATCACGAACTCGCTAAAGATCATCACGAAAATTGCCAGGTAATGCCCGCACAGGATCTGGAATCGGCTGGTGGCTGTGGTCAGCAGGCGCTGCAGCGAACGCGTCTTGCGTTCATTGACGATCACCGTGGCTGCCGTCAGCAGGCCGGCGATGGCAAACTGGATCATCATTGCCGGGGAGGACTGCGACATCGACATGATTTTTTGGTTCTGCGGCGTGACGGATTCGCCTGATGTGATCGACTACCTGGATGGGGGGGTTCTGCCATGCAGCCAGTGCCGCAGCCAGGGCTGGGTCGAATGCCGTCGGGTCGTTGGACATGCTGGCTGTAATGTTTGCCGTCCGCACTGCGCTCCCCAGCCGCTGGGAAGCTACCAGCAGCTCGGATTCTATGGTGATTGTGGAGGCCTGGGCTGGGTCGGCGTGAAATCCCAGTTTTAACGGGTTTCCGCTGCGCAGGGATTGGCTGTAACCGGGCGGGATCACGACTGCTGCCGCCAGTTTGTCGCTCGCTACCAGTGAGATCAGGTCTGCTTCGCTGCGCCCGGGTTTTTCATCCAGGCGGATGACACTTGAAGCTGCCAGCAGGCTTTTAAGGTCTTCGCTGAGGCTGCCTCCATCCTGGTCAAGCATGCCCACCGGCAGGCGCGTATCGGTTGCCTTGCCTGATCCGCCAAATGCCAGGCCGAACAAGATGGTAAACGCAGCCGGCATGATCAGCAGGAAAAGGAAAGTCATTCGGTTTCGGATGATTTGGCGCAGGTCTTTCGCGGTGATATCGAGTATGCGTTTCATTGGGTTCTCCTAAGCGTACCTTTTCTGGAAACGCAGCACGCCCACTGCGAAGAAGACGACCGACCAGGCGGCAAGTACTCCGAATGTTAATAACAGGTCTTGCACCTGTCCCCCCTTCATCACCTTGAGCAGTCCCTGCACTGCCCATCCTACCGGTTCGATCAGGGAAACTTTGGCCAGGGTGTCCGACGGAACTTGAGCCCGCAGCAAAAACTGGCAGCCCGCCCACAATTCCTAGCAGGGTCAGCAATCCGCCGAAGATGAGGCCGGCTTGCTTGGTGCTTTTCAAAAGGGAATTAAGGAAGATACCGAATGTGGCTGCAGCCAGCATGGTGCCAATGGTTACCAGTACCACCGGTGCCAGTCCTCCCCAGCTGAACCCAAATAGCAAGCGTCCCAGGATCAGCAGCACGGTCATTTGCACCAGCACGGTCAATCCGACCGCCAGGAATTTCCCTCCCAGGATGGTGGAGTGACTGGTCGGGGTCGTGAACAGGCGCGGCAGGGTCCCTTCCTCATCTTCCCTCAGGATGGATTGTGCGCGTGGAAGCGCCGGTGTAAAAGGCGTAAAAGATCGTCAACCAGCCCATGATCGGAGCTACGACTGTCACCAGCATGTTTGTGGGTTGGGTGGTCGCTGTAGTTGGTTGGATATCCAGGAGTGTCGTTGTGGGATTGCCGTTCGTTATTGAAGCTGTATATTGTGAAATTACTTGCCCGATCTGGGTTTGGTTCGTGCTTCCGGTCTGGCTGAGATATACATCCACGGCAATTTTGGCTCCCGAAATATTGTCCATGAACTGCGACAGGATCGATTGGACAATGCTTGGGCCGATGGTCAGAGTGGGGTCTTTATACATCTCGATGGTTGCCTGGCTGTTCAGTTCGGAGAACTTCTGGGAAAAATCGGCCGGGATGATCAGCGCTACGCCGGCTTTTTGGTTGTCCACTTCTGCGCGGGCTGTTTCAGCGCTGGAAGCCAGCGTGATTTCCATCAGGCTCGCAAATCCTTTATCCTGCAATGTGGCCAGGATGATATCTCCCATCGAATTCGCCTGCTGTCCTCCGCTGAACTGACCTTTGATTGCGTCGAAAGCGGATCCGCCCGTATCCAGGTTGGCTACGACTACCTTGGTTACCGGTACGTTGAATCCCTGGGGGCTGTTGGATGCGTTGCCGAACATCAGGTAGAACATTCCGGTCATGACTAACGGAACCCCGAACATAAAGACCAGGGCAAAGGCGCTCCGGAGCGAACGCTTCATGTCCTTGAGGGCGATATCGAGGCTTTTCATTTTCAATCCCTCAGCGCTTTCCCGGTAAGGCGCAGGAACACCGCTTCCAGGTTGGGTTCCTGGATGTCCACGGACGTGATGCGTACCCCGTTCCCCGCTGCTGATTTCGAACAACCTCGGCAGAACCTGGTTGCTGTCGTCAGCCAGGACGGTCAAGGTTCCATCCTGCGCGGTGACCTGCTTCACCCCTTGCACTTTTTTCCAGGCTTCCATAACCCGGTCGCCTTCCGTGTTGATCGTCAATGAGATTCTGTCCATCTGGCCCACGATCTTCACCAGTTCCTCTTCCGTACCGAAGGCGATCATCTTTCCGGCATCCATGATGGCGATGTGGTCTGAAAGCTCCTGGGCTTCTTCCATGTAATGGGTGGTGTATAACACGGTCATCCCCTGGTTTTTGAGGTCCACCACGCTGTCCAGGATATTTCGGCGGGACTGCGGGTCGATCCCCACGGTTGGTTCGTCCATATATATGACCTGGGGTTTGTGCAGCAGGGCTACGCCGATGTTCACCCGTCGCTTCATCCCGCCCGAATATTTCTTGACATATTCCTTTGCCCGGTCTGTGAGACCGATGATTTCCAAAATTTCATCCACCCGGGTTTTGAGCGCTGCCCCCCGCAGCCCGTACATTTTTCCCCAGAAGGTCAGGTTTTCCCGGGCTGACATGTCTTCATACAATGCGATCTCCTGTGGCACCACGCCCAGCACTGACTTGACCCCCATCTGGTCATCTCGGATGGAGTGCCCCATGACCAGGGCATCCCCTTCGTCCGGGCGCAGGAGGCAGGAGAGCATCGATATGCTTGTGGTTTTCCCAGCTCCGTTTGGACCGAGCAGGCTGAAGATTTCTCCTTTTTCCACATTGAACGATATTCCGTCCACTGCTTTCAGATCGCCGAAGGCTTTGTGCAGGTTCTTGACTTCTATGGCATGCATATTCTTTACTCCTTGTTGAGAGCTATTAAGACCAGGCAAAAAAAGCTTATCCCGGGATACAGAAATATTCCCTTGGTGTCTTTCGTCCCTGTTTTATTTGTTACCTTTGCGGGTATTCCGAGTTCTGTAGCGGAACTTTGAATAACCAGGGGGGATAGTACTTGCTCCATTGTACTTGAATCCCGGGTTCCCGCCCTCGGCTGACCGGATGGTTTTCCCCCCTTCTTTCGGACAGGTATTATTTATCAAATGTCTGAAAACCGAGTATGGTGTGCATACCACCCCCTATCCATTGCCTTCTCATTTTTTAAAATGACCGAAAACCTTAAATATGGGGCGTTCTTTGCCCCGTATTCAAACTATTAATATCTCCTCTCCCCGGCTTTGAGAGGGGAAGGGGATTTGATATCAATAAATAGAATTAAACCTTTAAATAATGACTTCGAAACATTCTATGCTCTCTCATTTAGTAAATGACTGAAAATTTGAATATGGGGCGTTCTTTGCCCCATATTCAAATTTTAAATTAATCTCCCCTCCCCGCTTTGGGGAGGGGCAGGGGTGGGGATATCTAGATAAAAATATAAACCTATATATATTGGCTGCAAAAAAAAATTCTATGCGACCCCATTTTGTGAATGACCCAAAATTGAATATGAGACGTTTTGTCTCCCATATCCAATTAATCATCGATCTTTCCTCGCTATTAGGGGATGGGGTCATCAAGAAGAAGAATATAAAACCTTTAATTTGTCATTAAAACATTCTATTCGCCCCCATTTTGTGAAAGATCGAAAAATTGAATATGGGCATTCTATGGCTCACTCGAATGATTTCAATTATTTATCCTTCCTCCTTTGGGAGAGGTGAAGAGTGGAGACATCCAGAAAACGGACATATTCAAAATATATTGGCTGTAAAATTTTCTATGCGAGCCTATTTCATGAATGGCCGGAAAATTGGATATGGGGCGTTCTGTGCCCCATATCCAATTTTCCAATCAATTTCCCCTCCCCGCTTTGGGGAGGGGCAGGGGTGGGGTCAGAGAAATGCAAAATTATAACTAATTAGGTTGGTTAAATGATTATCTAATAATTTACGTTCCTTGCGTTACAATCACCTTACACACAGATTGCTCGGTTAAATCACCTGAAAAGGAAGAAATAATGAACGGTCGCCAGCGCTTCCTCGAAACCATGCAGTTCGGTCACCCCGACCACGTCCCTTATTTCGAAGAAGGCATCCGTGACGACGTAATAAAAACCTGGCGCAAACAGGGGCTGGCTGCAGATGCGGATTTGGATAAGATGTTCAACTCTGACCTGCGCGAAGAGATCGACCTGGACGTCTACCCGCATCCCTGGCCCAGGCGCTGGCCGCTTTCGATGACCCACCTCAAAAACTTTGCCCGCCGTCTCGATCCCGGTGACCGCACCCGTCTGCCTGCGAACTGGGCGCGTTCACTGGCTGGTTGGGAAACGCGCGACCATGTCTTAATGATGCGTATCCACCAGGGCTTTTTTCTGACCATGGGAGTGTATGGCTGGGACCGCTTCCATGAGTTGATGAAGTTGATCCACGATGACCCTGGGTTTGTCTGCGAAATGATGCAGATGCAGGCCGGGTTTGTCGCCGCCCTGACCGACCGCGCCCTCCGGGATGTGGAGATAGACGCCGCCGTGTTCAGCGAACCGATCGGAGCCAACCACGGGCCGCTGATCTCGCCGGCCATGTTTGTAGACTTTGTATTGTCGAGTTATGGCCCCATCCTGGAAGTCTTGCGCCGGCATAATGTAAAAATTCTCATTCTTCGCACGTATGCCAATGCCCGCCTGTTATTGCCGGTGCTGATGGAGCACGGCTTCGATTGCTTGTGGGCTTGTGAGGTCAACACCGCCTCCATGGATTACCGCTCGCTGCGCCGGGAATTCGGATCCAGACTCCGGTTGATCGGCGGCATCGACCTGGATGTCCTCCGTGAAGGGCGGGATGCCATCCGGCGCGAAGTGGAAGAAAAAGTTCCTCCCTTGATCGCCCAGGGCGGCTATGTTCCCCTTGCGGATGGCCGTGTGCGCAAGGACATCCCCTTTGAAAATTACAGATATTACCGGGAATTATTGGAAAAGGTCACTGCACTCCATCCGTAGGAACGACTTTAGTCGTTCCTATAATTATCCTCACTTTTTTTAATCCACTATTCTCTCATTCACTTTTGGTACAATCGGCACATGCCCGTCATCGATTTGGGGAAACTAAAAACCCATCGCAACCGCGCCTTCCATTTCCTCCCATCCATTCGAGTTCAAGGACCCCGCCAGCGCCCTGGACTTTGTCAATGAACGCGGCTTTGTCTACTTCTGGCCCATTTCCGGCGTTGACCTGCCCTCCCTTTGGAAAGCGGTCGTCGGGGACCGTGATCGTTCCCGATAACCATGATGACCCCGGTCATATCACCTGGGGCTGGAAGGATGACGCCCTCCCGAAGAAGATCTGGTACTATGGCAAGATCCTGCGTCGCAAGGCAACCATGATCTCCCTTCAAACCGCCCCATATTTCTATGCTCTGTCCGAGAACTACGGCGCACCCGAGGAAGATTACCTGCTTTCCTACGAGGAGGGTCGCCTTACCCAGTCTGCCAAACAGATCTACGAGACCCTTTTGGATAAGGGCAGCCTCGACACCATCTCGCTGCGCAAGGAAGCCCGCATGCTGAATGCCAAGGAGTTCGCCTTCAACCGTGCCATGGAGGACTTGCAAATGGACTTCAAGATCCTGCCGGTTGGGGTTGCCGAGGTCGGCTCTTGGAAATATGCTTTCCGCTATGACCTGACCTCCCGCCATATGCCCGAACTTATAGAGCAGGCTCGGTCGATAGGCGAAGCCGAAGCCCGTCAAAAGCTTGTGGATTTATACTTCGCCTCTGTCGGCGCCGCCCAACCCCACGCAGTGGTCAAACTCTTTGGCTGGTCCCCCGAACTCGTCCGCCGCACCCTGGATAAGGTGGTCCAAAAAGGTGAACTGGTTGAAGCCGACCACCCCAAAGCTTCCAGGTCCCTGGCTTGCCTTACCTGAACTGTATAATAATGAATCTCTGAAAACGATTATTCTAAATGAGATGAAAAAAAAAGGATATTGCGAGCGAAGCTCAGCAATATCCTTTTTTTTATCTATTCCCCGCTCCGCTTGGGCGAGGGGGTCGGGGGATGGATTTTCATCATCCAGATGTGCCGAATGGCTAATAATGACATATAATTTGTATCCTCATTGTCGATGTAATTAAATCTTCTCCCAACGGGATCAGTTAGATTAAGAATTAATTGAGGTGAATTATGGATATCGCCATCATGATCGAAGCCCAGAACGGCCTCACCTGGCCGCGCTGGCAAAACCTCGCCGCCGCCGTCGAAGACCTCGGCTTTGCCGGTCTCTACCGCTCCGACCATATCACCAATGCCGGTCCTCCAAATATCGAATCCCTGGAGCTGTGGGTCTCACTCACCTGGTTGGCATCTCATACCAAACGCATCGAATTCGGTCCACTCGTCTCGCCCGTCTCGGTCCGCCACCCGGTGCTGACCGCCCGCATGGCCTCCGCCGTGGACGATCTCAGCGGAGGGCGCCTCACCCTCGGGTTGGGTGCCGGCTGGCAGGAGCGCGAGCATGACATGTTTGGTTTTAACTTGCTGGATATGAAATCTCGTTTTGATCGTTTTGAAGAAGGGCTGGAAGTTGTCACCCGCTTATTGAAATCCAGGGCTCCGGTCACCTTTGACGGCAAATACTACCGCTTACACGAAGCAACTCTCCTGCCGCATCCGTCCCGCCCCGGCGGACCTCTCCATCCTGGTCGGGGGAAACGGTGAAAACCGTACCTTGCCGCTAGCGGTTAAATATGCAGCTCCGAATGGAATGCCGTCTTTCTCCGCCCCACAGAATTGTCCCGCCTGAATTCCCGCCTGGATGGGTTGTTGAAAACTGCCGGTCGTGATCCGAAATCCATGCGCCGTTCGATGATGACCGGTCTTCGTTTTGGGCGGACGAAAGAAGGAATTGGAGCAGAAGCTTTCTGCCCGGCATCAAACCGGCACCGGGCTGCGCAAGCGCGGCTTCTGATCGGGGTGGGGCAGGAGATAGAGGAGCAGTTGGCAGAGGTGGAAAAGACCCGCCTCCAGCGCCTCATGCTTCAGTGGTTCGATTTGGACGATCTGAAAGGACTCTCGCCTTGCTAGGGTTATCTTGTGATTTATTATTTATACCTCCCTTTTTGGCAGTGAGATTGAAAAAAAGGATATTGCGAGCGAAGCGAGCAATATCCTTTTTTTTCCATCTTATTCCCTCTTCCCTGGACTGCGAAGCCGGGGTAAGGGGGATGGGGTTTACGTTAACAAATTCTTGGCAGCAGCTCCCCCGCCGGCACGTCCACCACCCGCATTCCCCCGATCGAAGTCTTCGCCGTCACCATCCCGGGATGTTCATCCACCACCCGCCCGATAATCGCGGCATCTCTTGCCATATTCGTGCCCGCGCATTGCCGCCAGGACCTTCTCCGCCGCCTCTTCTGCCACAATCGCCACCAGCTTTCCCTCATTGGCAATATAGAACGGGTCCAGCCCCAGCATCTCGCAGGCCGCGTTCACTTCCGGTCGGATGGGTACCTTGCGCTCGTCGAATTCGATTCCCACCCTGGAAGTGTCCGCCAATTCATTCAACACCGCCGCCAGTCCGCCCCTCGTTGCATCTCGCAAACAATGGATTCCATTACTTGCCATCCGCCTCGATCATCTCCTCCACCATTTCATATAATGGTGCCGTATCCGAACGGATCTCCGTCTCGAACGTCAACCCTTCCCTCACCGACATGATCGCGATCCCGTGGTCGCCCATCGTCCCGCTCACCAGCACCATGTCCCCGGGTCTGGCATTCGCCGGTCCGATATCCACGCCCTTGGGGATAACTCCCAGCCCGGATGTGTTGATATAGATCCCGTCGCCGTGACCCTTTTGCACCACCTTGGTATCCCCGGTCGCCACCTTCACCCCCGCCTTCCTGCATGCTGCTGCCATGGCGGTTACGATATTTCCCAGTGTCTCCATTGGCAGTCCCTCTTCCAGGATGAACCCTGCCGACAGGAACAGCGGTTTCGCTCCCCGCATCGCCAGGTCGTTTACCGTACCATATACAGCCAGTTCGCCGATATTCCCTCCCGGGAAGAACAGCGGGCTGACCACGAATGAATCGGTTGTGAAAGCCATGGAAGAGCCGTGTACACCCAATAGGGAGGCATCGAGTTTCGTCGCATCCCCCATCTGCCCCAGCCACTCATTATCGAACGCCGGCGCGAACAGGTGCTCGATCAGGTCGGCCATCATCTTGCCGCCCGCCCCGTGCCCCATCACGATGGTCGGGTAATTTTGTAACGGACGTGGGCACGTCCAACCGAGCAGGTTCAAATTCTCTGTCATGAGATGGATTTTGGCTCAACTCGTTTTGACGGATTAGAAATTTCTTTGGATTATATCTTCCGTACCGGTAATATGCCGCGCATGCCCCTTCCGACGAAACCATTGTCGCGCCCAGCGGTGTCTGCGGTGTGCATTCCTTTCCGAATGCTGTGCACTCGCTGGGTTTCTTTCTCCCCTGCAGCACCAGACCGCTGATACACAACGGGCTTTCTTTAGTCTCGATTGATTGCACCTGGGGGAAGCGTTTTTCGGCGTCGAACGCGGCGAATTCCGCCCGCAGCCGGTATCCCGACATCGGGATCACGCCGATACCCGCGCCATGCCCGGTCGGTCATTTCGAACACCTGCTTGATGACCGCCTGCGCTGGCTGGTTGCCCTCACGGCTCACCGACCGCTCGTAAGCGTTCTCGACCGTGTGTGTGCCTGCCTCCAACTGTTTTATGCATTTGAGGATCCCGTGCAGCAGGTCCACCGGTTCGAAGCCGGTCACCACGATTGGGATTTTATACTTCTCTACCAGCTCTTCATACTCCCAGTATCCCATCACCGTGCAAACGTGTCCCGCCGCCAGGAATCCGTCCACCTTTACGTCTGGCGAATCCATCAGCGCCCGGATTGCCGCCGGGACAGTCACATGCGAGACCAGCACTGCAAAATTTTTCATTCCCTGGGTCTTGGCCTGCAGCACTGCCATGGCGTTGGCGGGAGCGGTGGTTTCGAAGCCGATTGCGAAGAATATGACGGTCTTTGCGGGGTTGTCTTTTGCGATCTTCAAGGCATCCAGGGGCGAATAAATGATGCGGACATCTCCACCCTGGGCTTTCACCGCGAACAGGTCCTGCCTGGCTTCCCGGCACCCGCAGCATATCGCCGTATGAAGTAAAGATCACTTCCGGCAGCGACGCCAGGGCGATGGCTTTGTCCACCTGTTCGAGCGGAGTGACGCACACCGGGCATCCCGGTCCGTGCACCAGCTCGATCTGGGGCGGCAGCATCTGGTCCAGCCCCGATTTGATGATGGAATGCGTCTGACCCCCGCACACCTCCATCAGGGTCCAGTTGCGGGTGATGATATTTTGCAGTTCGGTTAGCAGTTTCCGGGTCAGGTCTGCGTCGCGGTATTCATCGATGTATTTCATAAGTGCTCTCACTCCCGTCCTTCGCGAAGCATCCGCAGGCGGACGGCGGCGATACGCCGCCGGGGGAAAATTTATGCGATGGTCCCTTCTTCCCCCAGCGCGTCGATCTGCCTCAGCAGGTCCATTGTCTCCATGGCTTCCTTTTCGTCCAGGATGGACAGCCCGAACCCGACGTGCACGATCGTGTAATCGCCCACTTTGACCTCAGGCAGGTATTCCATGCAGGCTTCCTTGAGCGCGCCGCCAAAATCCACCTTTGCCATTTTCATGCCGTTGGCTTCGTACAGTTCAACTACTTTCGCGGGGATACCGAGACACATAACTCACCTTTAATAATTAGATATTCTATAGGATACGTCTTATTTTACACCCGCGACCACAGGATACTACCGGACGGATATCATGTGTTGGCAGGGTATAACGTAATGACCAGTTCCGGAAATATTCCCCGCTGGGGTGGGGGTGGGACGCTTTCTCTCCAATATTTAAGAAAGAAGTGCCTGCATTATCCAATTTTCCCCTTGACAAAACAGAAAATATGTTCTATTATTATATTTACCTATTCACAACTTGCGAGAATGGATACTGAAATTTGGTATTTGAAGCAGCGTAGCCGCTTCAAATACCAAATTTCAGAACTTCTCCCTCACCCGAAGGGGGAGGGTCGGGGTGGGGGCGCGAGGCATGAGTAGGAACATGATTTTGGCCATTTACCATCGATGAATATCTTTGCAGGCCGCTCGCACATTAACAATTGAAAGACAATCATTATTACCAGCCTGTGAAAAAGTGTTTTCCAGGTTCCGGGGGTATAAACCCGGCCCTTTTTTTCAAAATGTTTCACAGGAGCATGATCTAAAAAAAGAGGCTTAAATCCTCTCATTCGTTTGTACTCGTTCTCGCGCGGTAAACACGCAAGAACGCCATGTTTCACGGCATGTGTCGGCTACAAGCCGACACATGCCGCATCGGGGTCATGAGACCCCGATGCCTCCGTCCATGCTTAATTTACAAACCGCCATTGACCGCTTCGGGCTCATTGAGCCCGAAGCCCGGAGTTCTTAAACTTAAAATAATTCAGGCCGACACATGCCGCCTTTCGCGGAGAACCCCCTTTTGGGGGCGGTTGTCTCGATGCCGAGACATCGTACCCGAAGGGTGGCATCGACGAACATGAGCCCGATGCTCCCTCTATGTAATACCAAACCGCCATTGACCGCTTCGGGCTCACACACCGAGGCAGCTCTCACGACTGTCCCTGAACGGAACGGAGGGGAAGCATCTCAGGGGAGCCTATGGTAACTCTACGGTCCATCGATGAGGAACCCCAGCTGCCTCTGTCATCCTCCTCGGCATCTTGTACCAGAAATAAGCACCGGTGCAGGATAATGTTGGTTATAATTTAGTGAAACTTGGTCGCCTGCTGTGGGTTATCACAATCAGTTAAATATGTCTTTCGGGAGGGCAACATGGCGATTGCAGCAGAAAGCCCCAAAATTAACGATAAGCGCGAGATCTTCGGTTGGGCCATGTATGACTGGGCAAACTCGGCCTTCAGCACCACCGTTGGTACCGTGTTCCTCGGTCCTTACCTGGCTTCTCTAGCTCAGAATGCCGCCGCAGCCAGTCCTGGCGGCATGGCTCACCTTCTCGGGATACCTATTGCACCCGATTCCTTTTTCCCCTATTGCATCTCGTTTTCCGTCGGCATGCAGGTGCTCTTCCTTCCCATCCTCGGCGCCATAGCAGATTACTCCCACCGCCGCAAGCAGATGATGCAGATATTTGCCACCTTTGGCGCGGTCATGACCATCCTCATGTTCTTCACCACCGCCTCCCTTTGGTGGCTGGGCGGCCTGTTGTTCATTCTCGCCAACCTGACCTTCGGCGCTGCCATCGTTTTTTATAACTCTTATCTGCCCGATATTGCCAGTGAAGACCAGCGTGACCGGGTATCTTCGTACGGCTGGGCGATGGGTTATCTCGGCGATGGTTTGCTGCTCCTGCTCAACCTGGGTTTCTATTTGTTCAGCGACAAGCTGGGAGTCCCCCAGCCGCTGGCGGTCCGCATCAACCTGGCCTCGGCGGGTGTCTGGTGGTTGAGTTTCTCGTTCTTCACCTGGGCGCGCCTGCGGCCCCGCCATGCAGTCAAGCAGTTACCGAAAGGGGAAACATACCTCAGGGTGGGTTGGAGACAGTTATGGCATACGGTCAGGGAGATGAAGAATTTCCCTGAAACGATCAAGTACCTGGTCGCATATTTCCTCTACAACGACGGCATCCAGACCGTGATCTCGGTTTCCTCCACGTTTGCTGCCGCTCCATTAATTCGCGGCGGGGTTGGCATGGATCAATCCACGTTGATCATTGTCATCCTGATGATCCAGTTCATGGCTTTCTTTGGAGCCCTGCTCTGGGGCCGGCTCGCCAACTGGGTGGGTGCCAAACGCTCGATCCTGGTTAGCCTGGTCATCTGGGCCGGTGTCGTGATCTATGCCTATTTTGGTCTGAACGGGGAGAGCCGCGTCCTCCAATTTTTTATTCTGGGCGCTTTTATCGCCATCGTTCTCGGCGGCTCCCAGGCCATCAGCCGCAGCCTTTTTGCTCAGATCATCCCCTCCGGCAAGCAGGCCGAGTATTATTCCTTCTATGAAATTAGCGAACGCGGCACTTCCTGGACCGGGCCGCTCCTTTTCGGGCTTGTGAACCAGGTTTTCGGCAGTTTGCGCCCCGCCATCCTTTCCCTGATTTTCTTCTTCGTGATGGGCCTCATCATTTTGCCCTTCGTCAACATCAGGAAGGCCGAGCAGGATGTCAGGGCATTTCGAAGCAGCCTCTCTCACGCAGGGTAAAACTCCCTGACGTATCATCAGATATAAAAAGTCCGGAAGTGGTTTTCACTTCCGGACTTCAAATCCTCTTTCTGGACTTTGGACCTGCTACCGTTTTATTGACCTGAACCAGGCTCCCATCTTCTCCACCCCCTCCTCGATCATCTCCATCGAAACCGCATAAACCAGCCGGATGTATCCTTCGCCGCCTGACCCAAAATCAGTTCCCGCCAGGATGGCTACTCCGGCTTCATCGATCAATCGGGATGCAATTTCCTTTGAACTTAAACCGTAGCTTTTGACGTTCGGAAAAACGTAAAAGGCGCCTTGCGGTTTTTGGGCATGCACGCCCGGGATGGCGTTGACCAGCTCCAGCATCCGGTCGCGACGGTCCTGGTATTCGCTCACCATTTTTGCCACGAAATCCTGCGGACCCGTCAGGGCTTCCATCCCCGCATATTGTGTGAACGCAGCCGTGCACCCGGTGGCATGCGTGACGAGCAGTTCCAGCCGCTCTGCCAGGGCTACCGGGGTGATCATGTATCCCAGCCTCCAGCCGGTCATCGAGTATGTTTTCGAAAATCCATCCACGATCACCGTTTGCTCGAGCATCCCGTCCACTTCGGCAATGCTGTGGGCTGAGTTGCCGTCGTAAACCAATTGGGTGTAGATTTCGTCCGACAACACCCAGCAATTATGTTCCCGGGCTTTTTCAGCGATGTGTTTCAGGTCTTCAAGCGGTATCACTCCGCCGGTCGGGTTTCCTGGGCTGTTCAGCACGATCAACTTCGTCCGGTCGGATATCTTCTCATCGAACACATCCATGTCAAATGAGAATTGGTTTTCCTCCAACAGTGGGACTGGCACTGGGATTCCCCCAGCTACCCTGATCATGGCTTCGTACGTCGGGAAACCGGGGTTGGGATAGATCACCTCGTCACCCGCTTCCACCAGTGCCAGGGTCGGGAAGAACAACCCCGGTTTAGAACCGCACCCCACCACCACCTGGGATGGATCAATTTTCAAACCCCGCAATTTCCCGGCATAATCGGCGATGATCTCACGAAACTGGGGGATTCCCGCTGGAGGCGTGTACTTGGTCTTACCAAGGTGGATCGCATCGATCCCGGCTTCGCTGACATTGGCTGGCGTGGAAAAGTCGGGCTGGCCGATTTCCAGGTGGATGATCTTTTTTCCCTGGGCTTCGAGAGCCTGCGCCTTGGCAAGCACGGCATATGCGCCTTCGGATTTTAGTTGGGTGACACGGTCGGTGAATGGTCTCATTTTATTTGACCTTGAATAATCCAGCGGGGTTGGTGCCGATCATTCCGGCACGCAGGCTGCGCTCGTCCACCGGGGACAGGTTTGCCGCCATTTCCGGATTTATGACAGGGTGAACCTTGTAACGGTCCATGTCGTTGGATAATTGTTCCATCCCCGCATCGCTCCCGATCCAGTCCAGCCGGTCGAAAACTTTCAAGTTGATCGGTCCGCGATATCCTACCATGGTCTTTTCGCCCACGGAGTTGAAAAAGTCTTCGAAATACGACATCACCAGTTCGCGCAGGGTTCGGTAGATTGGTTCGCGGTATCGCAGTCCGGAGAAATTAGACTGTGCCACCGACCCCCAATGGCCGTATTGCTTGAAGAGTGCCAGGATATGGTCATCGTCCCGTCCGTTTGGGATAAGTTCCAGGATTAGCGCCGGGTGCCCGCAGCGGCGGATTGCCATGGCGGCAAATATTGCGCCGTCGAAGCAGTGCGCCTTTCTTTCCCGCAGTACGCGCATCGGGCAGCGGTAGAATTCATCTTCGCTGTATGGAATCTCGTTCAGGTAAGTTTGGATTTTGATGGGGCTGTCCAAACTGTCCAAAACCTTTCGTTCAGAAGCACTCAATTGCATTTCAAAGGTTTCTGTCATGGCTCTATTTAACCATAAATGCAACCCGGGTCAATTTTCCCGCCTGGATTTCAACCCATCTCTCGATCCAGGCGCCTGATGATAAAAATGTGATCCGGTACCACCCGGCTGGCTGGTCTCCGAGGCTGGCTATCTCGCCCCACGGGTCTCGCAAGTTGACTGTTTCTGGAGCATAGCTGTGCACTCCGAATTCCCTGGCTGCTGGCCCGGTCCGGTCTGGATAATATTGGATGCTGAAGGTTGGGAAAACATTCTTCCCATTTTTATCCGTCACCTGCGATGGCGAGTGTCCCATTACCGGAATGAGGTCTCAGCCATAATTCCGGGTTTAAAGTGGATGAATAATCGCCCGGTTCCACCCGGACCTCGAAATGAAGGTGGCTGCCCTCCGCCGACCCGCTCGCTCCCACTTCCCCGATTTTTTCCCCGGCAGTCACTTTCTGCCCTGCAGTAACTTCTTCTTTTGAAAGGTGGGCATAAATGGTGTAGAGCGTGTCAAAAGGTGTGCCCGGAAGATCGTGTTTAAGAATGATCAAGTTCCCGTAAAAATTTTCCCAGGGTGAGAACAATTGGCTTTTGTCATTCCCCGCAAAATAAACTGTCCCATTCGCCGCTGCCAGTACCGGTGTTCCGCTTGCGTTATAAAACTCAACACCGTGATGCGGATCCCGCGTCCCGCCTTCGGTCCCGCCATAGGGATAATAGTGGTCTATCGTGTCGGTTCCCGGGGGTGCGATGGGAATCTGGAAAACAAAAAAGGCATCGACGATGCAAAAATCTGAGGTCTCGGGCGAACATGCGATGGGGGTTGGGGTTGCCACTGGTGGTTCGGTTGCTTGTGGTGTTACTACAGTGGGTGTGAAATGGGGAACCGTCCTCTCGGTGGGGAGCTGGACGGTTGGTGATGGCAGAATCATGCCGCCAGGAGGGTTACCACAAGCCGCCAGGATGATGCTGGCGGCCATGCAAAGAAGTATAAATATTTTGGGAGGCCTCATCCCAGCGAGAACCCCCCTCGCTCCTGGATGGATTTCTGGATTTCTATTTGAAGGTTGTTTGCTTTGGTTTCGAGGGTGTGTAATCGGGTGAGAAAGGGTTCACCCGCATTTTTATCACTCAGTCCAGCCAGGTTGATGCGCACGTTGTAACCTGCGGAAGTGAGCGCAGCATTCGCCATCGCGGCGGCTGATGCGCCATCACTGATCGCGTTGAGATTGCCGAGCGCCACCACTCGTTCTGCCAGCGCCATTACACTCACGGATTTTTGTGCAACGCTCAGGGGAACCTGTGAAGCCCGCAGAGTGGCAGCCTCGATTGCCGCTGAGCGAGCTTTCTCCAGGCTGGGAGTGTCCTTGGGTAATTTGAAGGCGGTCATCACCCCCTCGAAAGCAGCCGAATCTTCTTCCACTGCGGCGGACAATTCCTCCCGCAGTCGGTCGGCCTGGCTGAGGATCTCTTTCATCTGGTCTTCCACAGCTGTATATTTTTTCTTTCCGATCGTCAGCCGGGCAACCATCGCCACGAGGGCAGCCCCCATTGCGCCGGCATGGGCTGCCGCAGAGCCTCCTCCGGGAGTGGGTGTCGCTGCGGCAAGTGCTTCCAGGAAGTTATCCTTCAGAG
Source organism: uncultured Chloroflexia bacterium (assembly GCA_963741635.1). GTDB lineage: Bacteria > Chloroflexota > Anaerolineae > Anaerolineales > Villigracilaceae > UBA877. The sequence continues at coordinate 96,157 of CAVUIO010000011.1, read as the reverse complement.
TTTCAGGCTTGGGAAGGGAGAACAGTCGGTTTTCCAGGATCTGGTCAGACTTGAAACCGTCCAATTGCAGGTAAAGGGCAGCCGTTTCGGTCATGGCCTCCTGGGGAACCAGGCCCACCAGTTCACTGTGGTGAATGCTTTTCCCGTGCTTTGTAGCTTCTTTGCGCACCGCCTCTACTGCTGTTTGGATGGAAGTCTGGCGGAAATTGGTCAGGTTCATTGAAACTTGCGCTTTTCCCTCCACCAGCATCCCCAATGCTTTTACGCTGGGCAACCCTCCCGACGATTGCCGGACTGCTTTTGCGATCGCTTTTGCTATCGATAAATCGTCCGTATCCAGGTAGACATTGAAAGCGATCAGGGGGTGGCGGGCTCCGATTACTGTTGCGCCGGCGGGTCCCAGGTGTGACGGGCCGAAGTCAGGTTTCCGCTCGGGGTGCGTCTCGATCTCTGCTTTGAGCCCCTCATATTGGCCGTGCCGGATGTTTTCCAGGTTGACCCTGTCGGGCTGGGTGGCGGCCTGTTCGTACAGATACACGGGGATATTTAATTCCCGACCCACGCGTTCGCCCAGGTGGCGGGCAATGCTCACACACTCTTCCATGCTGATGCCGGAAAGAGGAACGAACGGGACTACATCCGTCGCACCGATGCGCGGGTGCGTTCCGGTATGCTCGTCCAGGTTGATCAGTTCAGCTGCTTTGCGGATGCCTCTGAAGGCTGCTTCTTCGGCGGCTTCGGGTGCCCCAATGTAGGTTATGACTGTTCGATTGTGATCGTTGTCGGAATGGCGGTCAAGCACGGTCACACCGGCCGAAGAAATGGCAGCAGCAATCGCGTCAACAACATTTGATCGGCGTGCCTCGGAAAAGTTGGGGATGCATTCGACAAGAGGGGAGGGCATAAGTTTTGGGAAATTGCAAATTTGGGAATTGTGTATCGTCGTTATTATACTGTACGAGATGGCATCATGTCCTGAACTCGACGACCTGGGCGATTCTAGTTGTTCAGTCCTCTTTATCTTCTGGCTGTTCCCTGCCTGGATAATGACTTTCAAGCGCGTCATCCACTTCAGATTTGCTGTGCGAATTGCATGCAACCAGGGGTCTTACATCGTCTGGGACAACCCGCCCATCCGGGCTTGTTACGGTACAACCGAACATTTTTCCTGATGGGGTATATACAACCAGCAGAGTATGTATTTTCCCGCACACGATGCAACCGTGTTGTTCGACCCGGTTCGTATTTTCAGCCATGTTAGCTCCTGGTGAATAAATAATAAACTGCTGCCATTATTGTGCGATCGCGGAATGGCGACCCGATATGCTCTTAGCCATTGCCAACGCACCTAATACTCCAGACCGGTTACCCAAGGCGGGTGGAACTATATATTCTTCCATCGACCCTGCCAGTATGGGTAAATCTGGGTATCCATTCAGTAGTGCCCGCACCTTGCTCCTGATGGAAGGAAAAAGGTGCTTGTGATCCATCACACCGCCACCCATCACAATTCGCTGCGGTGATACTGTCAAGATTACATTGACCAGTGCATAAGAAATATACATTGCCTCAAGGTCCCAAGCGGGGTGGTTATCGGGAAGCATTTCGGCGGGTTTTCTCCACCGGTTGGCAAGTGCTGGACCACAGCACATCCCCTCAAAACAGTCCCCATGAAAAGGGCATATACCCGGGAATGGATCTTTCTTCCGATCATGAGGAAGACGCATGTGACCCACTTCAGGGTGGCTCAGTCCATGTGATACTTTCCGGTTGATAACAAAACCTGCGCCAATTCCTGTACCAATGGTGAAGTAAGCCAGGCTTTCCAGTCTCCGGTTTTCAGCCACCAGAAAGTATTCGCCAAGAGCCGCTGAATTTACATCCAGGTCGAATGCCGTGGGCAGGTGAAATGCCATCTGGAATGGTGCCAATATATTGGTTCCCGTCCAGCCGGGTTTGGGTGTTGCTGTAATGGTTCCGTAGGCTGGAGATGTTGGATTTAGGTCCAGTGGACCGAACGAAGCCAGGCCAATGGCATCGATATCGAAATTTTTAAAGAAGGCAACTGCCTTGTCCAGTGTCTCCGCTGGAGAAGTGGTTGGGATGCGAATTTCCTCAAGAATTTTGCCTGTGCCTGTGCCAACCGCGCACACAAACTTGGTCCCGCCGCCCTCCATACCTCCGTAGAGTCTTGTCATCCGGGTCTCCGTTTGCTGTGGGCAGCATAAAATCTTTCCGGGTCCGAAAGGAAAACGCTCCTGCAGGTTTCGGTGCAGAAATAAATGATCCGCCCGTGAAACTCCGCTTGAGGATAATAAGAAGTATCTCCGCGGATTGTCCTGTGACACACACTTTCCGGGAATTCAATTGGTTCAAGGGTCCCATCAAGTCCACCGTCCGGATGGGAGATTGCATCAGTTCGAATATTCATGGTCCAAATTGAAGAGCACCGTCAAATGAGTAAAGAAAATTGTTTTCATTTTGCGTGTGAATACCGCAATTGCACTTCCGGGATGGTTATAGGATAAAAAAAGATGGGTTCGAAAACTTGTTCGCCGTGATTATAACCTTAGGGTTGGGTTTTCGACTACAGGACCCTGCCAACCATTTTTGAATAAATGGCAGTAAAATCATTCAATGTCCCTTAAACGATTGTGGATGCTTGGAATGATTATCTTGCTTGCAGCCTGCGCCCGTCCCTGGACAGAGTCCAGCGTGATAACACCGGCATCTGTTTGGGCATCGGGACAGGTCCCAACGTCTGCCGCAGCTTCCACACCGACGATTTCTTACTCCCTTCCAACTCCGCGTCCGACCGGCGCGCCAATTTTCACACCCACCTCTGATACCCCTCATTATCAGATCGCTGGGGGGCAGGGCCCCGAAACTTATGTGGTTCGATCAGGCGATATGTTGAGTGCCATCGCTGAACGTTATGCCGTAAGCGTGGATGCTCTTGTCAAAGCCAACAGTCTTGCCAACCCGGATGCTCTTGAAGTGGGTCAAACTCTAACCATCCCCGAAGTGACCCCACAGGCTCCCGGTCCTGGTTTCAAGCTAATTCCGGACTCAGAATTGGTTTATGGACCGATGAGTGCGTCATTCGACATTGCCGGGTTTATCCAGGGTCAGGGTGGCTACCTGGCAGGATATACCCAGGTTGTAAACGGTGCCACCCTGAATGCCGCCCAGGTCGTCCAGCTGATAGCGCAGGATTATTCGATCAATCCGCGTTTATTATTGGCAGTGTTGGAATATCGCTCTGGCTGGCTGACCAAACCTAATCCCGACCCTGCTCTTGGGGACACGCCCTTTGGCTTTAATGATGGCTGGTATGTTGGCTTGTACCGCCAATTGGCATGGGCTTCCATCCAACTCAACAGTGGTTTTTACAGGTGGGTCGAAAACGGTGTCACGAAATGGATGCTGGAAGATGGTTCGGTGGTCCCGGTGGATCCGTCAATAAATGCGGGGACAGCCGGAGTTCAAAATTTCTTTGCCCAGTTGGACGATTATTCTACCTGGCTGCGCGATGTTTCCCCCGGTGGCTTTTTCGATACATATGACCGGCTTTTCGGTTATCCCTTTGATAGAACGGTCGAACCACTTGTCCCCGCCAACCTGGCGCAACCTCTTTTATCTCTTCCTTTCCGGTCGGGAGAAATTTGGGCTTTCACAGGAGGGCCTCACCTTTCCTGGGATGCAGGTTCTCCCTTCGGTGCGCTGGATTTTGCCCCTCCCGGAACAGCGCAGGGTTGTGTTGAGTCCAATGATTTGGTTGTTGCAGTTGCGAATGGGCTGGTTACCCGGACTGGTGAAGGTGTGGTAATTCTGGACCTGGATGGTGACGGAAATGAAGGTACCGGCTGGGTGATTGTATATATGCATGTCGAAAGCCGGGATCGCGTCCAACCCGGTACATATTTGCACGCGGGTGATACCGTGGGACACCCTTCATGTGAAGGAGGGGTTTCAAGCGGCACCCATGTCCATCTGGCTCGCAAATTCAACGGAGTATGGATTCCTGCGGGTGGGTCTGTTCCGTTCAATCTCAGCGGATGGATAGCCTCCGGTACAGGCGAGGAATACGTTGGCTCGCTGACCCGTAATGGAGTGGTGGTTGAATCTTTTGAAGGAAATAACCCCATCAATCAGATCCAGAGATAAGATTGACCAGATTTTCACTTTAAATATAATAAATTTCGGTATTTTTATTGATGAAATTGAATAACCGGATAAAGAAATTGGCAAAAACAGGATTTCGGACAGGTGCGGTATAATTTGCCCGATGGATTCAGTCGTGCGTAAAGTTGCAATTTTATTCGTAATTACAGGTATCATTCTCTCGTCTTGCAGCCCCAACTTGTGGGGCTCTTATGATACAACCCCCACGGTTTCCCCCACTGCTTTTGAGACAGAAATTATAGACCCGCCATCCACACCAACAGATTGGGTGCTTCCAGTATCCACTGTTCAATTCCCAACGATTTCCCCTGCTCCAACGGTTACACCCACACTACCGTCAGACACTCCCGAAACCCCGCGCCCTTCTATCATCTATTCTTCACAATCTGGGGATAGCCTGGAAGCGGTTGCTTTACATTTTGGCGTTTCGGTCTCTGAGATTTCTTCGACGGTAAATTTGCCCAAAGCCGGTTTGCTGAATCCGGGTACACCGCTCATCATTCCAAACCAGGTGTTCCAGATCCCCACCACTCCTTCCACGAAAATCATCCCGGATTGTGAACTGGTTTATTCACCTTGTGATCAAAGTTTTAATATCGAGCAATATGTGAATTCAGCAGGAGGCTATTTACGAACCTTCCACGAACCACTGGGAAACGTTATGATCACAGGTGCAGAAGGTGTTAAACGAATGGCCTTTGGGAGTTCAATCGGTCCGCGCATGTTGCTCGCACTGATCCAGTATTATTCCGGTTGGGTCAGGGGTACTCCTCACCCTGACTTGGATATGTCTTATCCGCTTGGTTATCAAAATCCCTTATATGTGGGCCTTTATCAACAACTAAGACTGATCGTTCGGGACCTGTTGGCAGGATATTATGGGTGGCGCGATGGAACGCTGACCGAATTAACATTCCCGGATGGTTCTACCTTACGATTGGATCCGACCTTGAATGCCGGGACGGTGGCTCTCCAATATTTGTTTTCAAAACAGCTTAACTATGAAGAATGGCTTCAGGTGATCGATCCGGTCAGCGGTTTTCCAGCGCTTTTTACCGATATGTTTGGCGAACCCTGGATCCGAGCCCAGGAGACAGGTCCTCTATTCCCTCCGGATATGACTCAGCCGAATTTCACATTGCCATTTGAAGTGGGTGCGTCTTGGACTCTTACCGGCGGCCCGCATCCTGCATGGGAACAGCAGAGTGCGTTAGCTGCCCTGGATTTTGCACCAGCTATGGATGCGCCGGGCTGCGGGTTATCCAATGCCTGGGTGGTGGCAGTTGCGCCCGGCCTGATTGTGCGCTCCGAAGACGGATATGTTGTGCTCGATTTGGATCAGGATGGGTTTGAACAAACCGGTTGGGTCTTTCTTTATGAACATATCGCTGCCAAGAACCGTATTCCCGTTAATACTGTGGTCAATGCCGGCGATCATATCGGTCATCCTTCTTGTGAAGGCGGCAATGCCACTGGAACACATGTCCATATCGCCCGGAAATATAACGGCGAGTGGGTGGCTGCTGGTGACCCGCTGCCCTTTATTTTAAGCGGGTGGACAGCTCACGCTGGCAGCGCTCCTTACCAGGGCACTCTTACCAAGGGAAATATGGTGGTTACGGCCAGCCAGGTCAGCATTGGATCATCTAAAATTATTCGCCAGCCGGGTCAATAACCCCAATCCCTTGTTGCGAAATAAACAAGTTTTTCTGCTCCTCCTTGTCCTATCCCTTGCGGCTTGTCTGCCTCAGGGTGGAGCCTTGTTGCCTCCGACGCTTTCATCCACGCAAACTCAAAGACCATTCCCGACTCCCACTCCTTCACGTCCTGAATATAATCCCGGCGAACTGGTGGATTATGTAGCCCAGACAGGTGACACACTACCGGCACTGGCAGCACATTTTAATACATCCATCCAGGAAATCCGGGCTGCCAACCCTGACATCCCCTCTGATGCATCAACCATGCCTCCTGGGATGCCGATGAAAATACCGATTTATTATTTGCCATTTTGGGGGACCACATTCCAAATTTTGCCCGACAGTCTATTCATCAATGGTCCGGCTACCATAGGATTTGACACATCAGCTTTTGTTGCCGGTCACCCAGGTTGGTTGAAAGACTACCGCGAATATGCCGGTGACGCCAATCATACCGGGGCAGAGATCGTCGATATGGTGGCAACCAACTACAGTGTCAGTCCGAGGGTACTCCTGGCGATCCTGGAATACCTGACAGGGGCATTATCCCAACCAGTTCCCCCCACGGGTAACTACCCGCTTGGTGAGGTGGATTACACCCATGCTGGACTTTATATGCAACTGATTTGGGCGGCTGATGTTCTCAACAACGGTTACTATGGCTGGCGCACCGGGACTTTGAACGAAATCGAACACTTGGATGGAAATATTGAACGTCCGGATCCATGGCAGACTGCAGCCTCGGTAGCGTTTCAATACTTCTTTTCTCTGCATGATTCTCTGGAAGACTATACCCATGCAATCGGTCCCAGCGGCATGGCTCAAACTTACACCAATCTTTTTGGTGATCCGTGGGCGATTGACCAGCCTCATATCCCGGTCAGCTTAAAACAGCCAGAGTTAACACTTCCATTCGCAGCAGGAGCAACCTGGGCGTTCACGGGTGGTCCGCATACCGGTTGGGGAAGTCTCCTCCCTTGGGCTGCTCTCGATTTCGCCCCACCTGATGTGAAGGGGTGTTCCAACACTCAACTCCCTGCTCTCGCCGTGGCAAATGGAGTGGTGGTCCGTTCTGAACCCGGGGTGGTGATACTCGATTTGGATGGAGATGGGAACGAACGCACCGGGTGGGACATCCTTTACCTGCATGTTGCAACAACCGGTCGAGCGACAGTGGGTCAAGTACTGAAGGTGGGCGATCCAGTCGGCTATCCTTCCTGTGAAGGTGGCACTGCCACCGGAACGCATGTCCACATTGCGCGGAAATACAACGGTGAATGGATTCCTGTAAACAGCGCCGTATCCTTCAATCTGAATGGTTGGATTGCACATATTGGAAGTGCCCCATACCAGGGTACCCTGACGCGCGGTAACCAGGAGATCATTGCTTGCGATTGTTCTGATGCTGCCAGCCAGGTAAAGAACGATAAATAAAATTATAAAAGCATCCGGTTTGGATAAATCCGGATGCCATTTCCTCTAAATGCAATTATATAAATTATGGAATGGATTTATAAACCCATTCCTAATTTTTATTCTTAGACTTCGTGGATTAGATCCCGCAAATCGCGTCTCGGGCGTGGGCGCGGTTCCTTTCCAGCATATCCAACCGGGAGTAAAACAACCGGTCTGAGATCCTGGGGAAGTTGAAGGATTTCACTAACAGCTTTTTCATCAAAAGCACCCACCCAGACCGAATCCAGTCCTTGCGCCTTTGCAGCCAATTGTGAGTAAGCGCAAGCAATCGTGGCATCCTGGAGGGAGTATAAGTTACAGCCACGGTCTCCGTACTTTACAACCGAACGAGCGGGGTTTGCACAAAAAACCAACACAACCGGGGCTTCAGCCAGAAATTCCTGATCCCAAGCAGCCTTGACCAACGACATTCGCTGTTCCAGTTTGCGAACAATATAGATCTCATACCCCTGCAAATTACCCGCGGATGGAGCTTTGTTCGCCGTTTCGAGGATTTTATGCAATTTTTCATCTTCGACCGGCATAGTCGGCATACTTTCGCATGGAGCGGCGATCTTCAACTGTTTTGAAAAAGTCCATGGTATCTCCTGGAAGGTGGGAGGTTTGACACCGCACCCGGATTCCCACCAGCCCTTTATTCTACCCGATTTTTCCTGCACAGGGAAAGCCGTACCTTGGGTTGAGAAAACGAAAAGGAGTAAAAACCATTAAAACCCCTTTGACTTGTGCAGGTTTATCCTATAAACTTCATTTTGTTCGGAGAACCCATTAATTCATCAATTTTGGAATTATAAATTCCTGGGAGTTTTGACTGGAACAGAAGCTTTAAGCGGATATTGTCTTTCTCTTCTGTTTGATTTCCATTTTATAAATAAAGCTGAGGAGTAAATGAATTCCACAATAAACGGAAAAATTGTTCTTGTGACCGGGGCGACCAATGGAATCGGATTGGAAACAGCACGAGAGCTGAGCCGAATGGGAGCACTGGTGACTATCGTTAGCCGGAATGCTGAAAAATGTGCTGCTGCAACTTCGGCAATAAATAGCGAAACTGGCAACCCGGTCGAGTATATTGCTGCGGATTTATCCACCCTGTCGGGAATGAGGCATGTTGCCGAAAACTTTAGGAAGTCTCACAATCAATTGCATATTTTGGTCAATAACGCCGGTGGTTTTTTTATTAAACGTTTCGTTACCCAGGACGGATATGAAATGACCTTCGCGCTCAACCACCTGAACTATTTCTTTTTGACAATCCTCCTGCTCGACCTTCTGAAGGCCAGTGCTCCAGCACGAATTGTCAATGTGGCCTCAGGATCGCACGTGGGCGCGAGCATTGACTTTGATGATCTGCAAGGGGAAAAGCGTTATGGAGGATTCCGAGCGTATGGTCAATCGAAACTAGCCAATATTTTATTCACTTACGAACTTGCCCGCCACCTTGAGAAGACCGGCGTAACCGTCAATGCGTTGCATCCTGGATATGTCGACACTGGAATCCCTCTCAGCAGCGGTTTCCCGGGAAAAATCGCGAAACTATCTGCACGGCTTTTTGCGCAGAAACCTGAGGTGGGTGCACAGACCAGCATATATCTTGCAGCTTCCCCGGAAGTGGAGGGGGTGACTGGAAAATATTATATCGACTGCAAGCAGGTTGCTTCCAGCCCTGAATCATACGATAAGTCTGTTGCTGAAAAACTATGGCAGGTTAGCTTGGATTTGGTCGGTAAAGTGAACAACCTATAATTTTTTGTCTGAGCATAAAATTCCGAAAAAATAAATATTGCTTATCCCAAGGAGGCACTCATGACCCAACCAAAATCTGGCGCCCAGATCAGCACAAAGGCATTTCTCCAGGCTGTGGCAATCATATTCATCCTGATGATGGGCGCAGGAATTCTTACGCGTGTGGTCCCTGCAGGACATTACGCTCTTGTGGATGTTGGTGGGAGACAGGTAATTGATGCCACATCATTTACTTTGATTGAGCGACCCAACTACCCGATTTGGCGCTGGTTCACGGCGCCGTTTGAAGTTCTTGGAGCGGAAGGCAATATCACGGTCATTGCCATCATTCTATTTATTTTGCTGGTGGGAATTGCTTTCGCAGTAATGGATAAGAGTGGAATCCTGAAATCAGTGATCTCACGCATCATTAAGGCGTTCGGCGGGCGTAAGTACGCCATGCTACTGGTCATCACATTTTTCTTTATGGTGTTGGGAGCTTTTTTTGGCATCTTTGAGGAAGTCATCCCCATGGTGCCCATTATCATCGCCCTGGCTTTTTCACTCGGGTGGGACTCCCTGGTTGGCTTGGGGATGTCAATCCTGGCGACCAATGTAGGTTTTTCTATGGCGATATTCAATCCTTTCACGATAGGGATATCGCAGAAGTTGGCTGGGTTACCACTATTTTCAGGCGCTTTTCCACGTGTAATTTTATTTATCGCAGGTTATGTTATCCTGGCACTCTTCCTGCGGGCATACGCCAAAAAAATCGATAAACATCCTGAAGCATCTCCTGTCTTTAAAGAAGACCAGGATGAACGGATTCGTCTCGGTTCCTTTGAGGTGGACAAGACTGACGATCCTCACATGCGGTCTGCAATCATTTTCCTGGCAATATTCTTTTCATTGATCCTGGCGGTACTTGTGGCTTCACCGTTCATCGGCTTCCTTTCCGACTATGCCCTACCCATAACGGGTCTCCTTTTCGTGATCGGCGGCGTAGGCGCAGGATTGATTGCCGGGGTAGGGAAGTCGGTCTGGAAGGCAGTCTGGGACGGGTTCCTGGGTATTGCACCAGCAGTCCCCCTCCTGATGATGGCTGCAAGTGTACGGTACATCGTCCAGATGGGCGGCATCCTGGATACGATTCTGCATTGGGCCTCTTCGTTTACCTCAGGACTTAACCCTTTTACCGCTGCCCTGGCCATCTATGGTCTGACGCTGGTGATGGAACTGTTTATCACTTCCGGATCAGCAAAAGCTCTTTTACTGATCCCCATCCTTATGCCCCTGGCAGACCTGGTGCACGTTAACCGCCAAATTGCGGTGAGTGCATACTGCTTTGGTGACGGTTTTTCCAACCTGGTATACCCAACCAATGCGGCGTTGCTTATCACGCTCAGCCTGACCGTTGTCCCTTACCATAAATGGGTGAAATGGCTGCTTAAGTTATGGTTCTGGATTTTCCTGGCGACGGTGGCCTTCCTGGGTGTGGCAGTCTTAATTAATTACGGTCCGTTCTAGGAAATATTCATATAGATCAAGTCCCAGGATCAATTTACCGATGTCAAAATATTTCGTTTACAACTATACAGGCGGAGCCTTCGTCTTATTCGGGACCTGGCACCTGGTCGCACTGGCAGCAATTGCCTTGTTGAACATTGGGATGCTGGGCTTCAGAAAATCATCACCAAAGACTCGCAAAGCAGTTCGCTGGGCGATGGCAATAATTTTATGGGCCGATGAAGCCTCGTGGCATATCTGGAACCTCTATTGGGGTCACTGGACGCTGCAAACGATGCTGCCCCTGCATATATGCAGCATATTAATCTGGTTGGCTGGATTTATGCTCATATTTGAGTTCTATCCCATTTATGAGTTCGTCTATTTTATTGGTATCGGTGGAGCTGTACAGGCTTTACTAACTCCAGATGCGGGGATATACGGATTTCCTCATTATCGCATTTTCCAGACCATGATCTCGCATGGATTGTTGATCACCTCGGGGATTTTTATGACAACCGTGGAAGGTTTTCGACCAACATGGAAATCCTTTTGGCGAGTGGTGATCGGTCTTAATATCTATGCGGCAATTATTTACCCGATCAATTTGCTGCTGGGGACCGATTTCCTGTACATAAATAGTAAGCCCTCCACTGCCAGCTTGCTGGATGTGCTTCCCCGATGGCCCTATTACCTGATCTATATGGAATTGATCGGTATCCTGGTTTTCCTTTTGCTTTATCTACCATTTATTATCAAGGACTGGCGGGCTAAAAAAAGAATAATCATTCACGACGCCGACCTAGCACGGTCCCATTTGGTAGCTAAGTTTCAGCCATTTGATAGAAAAAATTTGGAGATAACCCATATAATAGATTGGTCCGGGTTTGCGCGCACCTGGCTTGTTCAATTGCGAAATGTTAATCGTGTAACTTTTCGATGAAAGTGGCGTAAATACATTGAAAGCTCAATTATTCGGAGGAGAATAGATCATGGAAAAGAGAAATCGTACACAGTTGGTTTTTGGACTGCTGCTCATTCTTGCAGCGGGCTGGCTGATTGCCACCCGGATAAACCCCAACCTGGCAAACATCCTGCACCTTACATTCGAGTGGCCCATGTGGGTGATGCTGGCAGGCGCGGCCATCCTGGTCATTGGACTGCTGGTGGGCGCACCGGATATGGCCGTTCCAGCATGTATCGTTGCAGGTATCGGGGGAATCCTCTACTATCAAAATGCGACCGGAAACTGGGAATCCTGGTCATACATGTGGACGCTGATCCCGGGCTTTGTCGGTGTCGGGCAAATCCTGTCGGGGATCATCGGGGGTAACTTTATGTCCAATCTTCGGGAAGGACTGAGACTCCTTGTGGCTTGCGCAATCCTGTTTACCATCTTTGCCACGATATTTAACGCCTGGACCATTTTCGGATTGTTCAGCGCCTATGTACCAATCGGCTTGCTCTTTCTCCTGGGTATCTGGCTCATCATACGCGGCATCATCCGGCGGAAATAAGAAGGGAGTCCAACATGAATAGAAGAGGCAGCTTATTTTGGGGAGGGGTGCTGATTGTCATGGCAGCACTGCTCTTCTTGAAGCAGGCAGGGGTCATCGTCGGGGACATTTTCGGATATTTTTGGCCGCTCCTGATCATCGCTTTTGGAATTTGGCTGATAACCGGTTTCTTTGTCAGAAACCGACCAATCGAGGGGGAAAAGGTGTCGATCCCGCTGGAAGGCGCAACAAGCGCCACCATCAAGCTGGACCACGGTGCCGGTAAACTCTCCATTCATTCCGGAGCCGAACCGAATGAAATTATGAATGGAACTTTCGGAAACGGCCTGAACTATAAAAGCCAGATGGAAGGCGGCCGGATCGAGGTCAAACTAAGGAGCTCGCAACAATTCTGGGTGTGGTGGCCCGGTGAAAGCCTGGATTGGGACATTCGGGTTAATCGAGATATCCCTTTGAACCTAAAAATCGACAGTGGGGCAAGCGCCTCGATCCTTGACCTGAGCGATCTGAAAGTCACCGACCTGGACATTGATACAGGCGCCAGCAGTACCGAAGTGACACTGCCTGCCAATGCCGGAAATACCCACGTGGAAATTGATACCGGTGCGTCTTCGGTCAAGACTACCATCCCGGCGGGTGTCGCGGCCAGCATCCGGATAAAAAGCGGGATCGCTGCGGTTAACGTAAATTCGCGGTTTCCTCAGCTGGGCGGCGGGTTGTACCAATCCGCCGACTACGGGACTGCTGCCAACCGGGTCGATATCATCATTAGTGCCGGCGTTGGTTCAATCGAAATAAACTAGAGGTGAAAAAATGAAACGCTTCGATTACCGGATCGTGATCGGCGTGGTCCTGATCCTGGGCGGGATCCTGATGCTGATGGACAGGATAGGGTTTTTAAGGGGGGCAACAGATTTCTTCTGGGCTTTAATACTTGCAGCGGGGGCGGCAGTTTTCCTGTACTGGTTCTTCAGCGAGCCATCGAAATGGTGGGCAGCCATCCCGGGCTTTACCCTGGCGGGAATGGCAGCTTCGACCCTTTTGCTGGATAAGATCGGCTGGGGCGGACTGGCTTTCCTGGGCGGGATCGGAGCCGGTTTTTGGGCGATATACATCCGCCAGCCGAACAAATGGTGGGCGATCATCCCCGGCGGCGTGCTGCTGACCCTGGGGTTTACTTCGGCGCTGAGCGAGGCATTTAATATCTCAGAAACCGGGGGCGTGTTTTTTATGGGACTGGGACTTACATTCCTGCTGCTGGCGCTGCTGGCAAAGTTGAAGTGGGCTGTCATCCCGGCTGCAGTGCTGCTCTTGTTTGGGTTTGTTCTAGGCACACCGTTCGTCGGTGTCCTGCAATATGCCTGGATCGGCATCCTTTTGATCGCCGGGATCGTGCTGGTGATCAGCGCAGTCAGATCCAAATAGCGTCTCACGATTAAAACATCAACTCCTCGCCAAAGCGGCGGGGAGTTGATGCTTTATTAATCATCAATTCTTAGACCGATTCGACGCTCTTGATATCCGGGAAAAATTGCCGGACCGTCCCCTCAACCCAACCATGCAAGGTGGCCGGAGAAAGCGGGCAACCCAGGCAGGATCCCCCCAGGTGCACCTTCAGCACCTTGCCATCAAATGAAACGTATTCGGCGGAACCACCATGGAAGGTCTCGATGTAGGCGCTTAACTGCTCAACCAGCGCCTTCATCTGGATCTCTGTTTTCGGGTCCACCTGATTTTCAGTCATATAATTCGCTCCTTAATTATCCGACTGCTGACGCATCCCGTTTGTCAACATTGAATTGACCCGGCTCAACTGACCATGCTGTCGTTCAGCGATAATGGCAGACAACCGTTCCAGGATCACCTTGCCCAACTCGGGATGCTTCCCGCATAACATACGCAAGTCCGCACCGCGAATACGGAGGACCTCACTATCCAGGGTGCAAACCGCGCCGGAAGTGTAGGCGGGGTTGCCCATGGCGGCGGACCAGCCAAATATACCTCCCGGCGGGATGCGGGTCAAGTTCATTACCGGTCCGTCATCAGGCTTGTAGCGGATGGTCACTTCCCCTGACACCACGAGATAGAGATGTTCGGCACAATCACCCTGGTCGAAGACCACCGTTCCGGCCACCCAGGTCTGGGGAGCGAAATACGGCACCAGCAACTGGATATCGGCTGTGCTTAATCCGGAGAAGAAAGCAAGGTGGGTATACTTTTCCAAGTCCATAGTTATGTAGGATATTAGCCATATAGGTCATTACTTTCCAGTGGCAAACATCCTAAAAGACTAGACATTTATCCGTGTGTTAAGTCATACGCCAAGCATGATTCGAGTATACTTTGACCAGCAACTTTTAACGACGAGGAAAACATCTAATGGTGGAGAGCAAGACTGAAATATCCGTCGAAGCGCTGCGTTCCGGCGACCGGGAGGAATTCTCGAGGCTGGTGGATGCATACTCAGGGCCGATATACAGGCTGGCGCTGAAAATGCTGGGAATCCCATCGGATGCCGAGGATGTGCTGCAAAATACATTTTTAAAGGCTTTCCAGCATCTAAAAGATTTCGAAGGCAGGTCGAGCGTTTCCACCTGGCTGTACCGGATCGCTGCGAACGAAGCCCTGATGATGCTGCAGGAAACACCGTCCTGAAGTAACTTTAAGCGACGTTACAACAGAAAACGAGGACAATGAGGATTATTCTCCAGCGCAGTTCATCGATTGGCGACCACTCCCGGAAGACGAATTCCTTTCATCCGAATCACGGGCTGCCATGGACAGCGCAGTAGAGCACCTGCCCGAGAACCAACGGATCGTTTTCATGCTAAGAGACATCGAAGGGCTTTCCATACAGGAAACCGGCGAAGCATTAAACCTGAGCGAGGCTGCAGTAAAGACCCGGTTGTTAAGGGCACGGTTGCGACTGCGGGAAGAACTCAGCACGTATTACAGCGAACGGCTCAGCAAAAGGAGTAAGAAGAATGACCGAGGTTGAGAATTCCAAATGCCACGCCCTGCTGGGTTCCCTATCCGAGTACGTGGATGGAACACTCAGCGAAGAACTTTGCGAGGAAATCGACCGGCACCTTGCCGAATGCGAGGATTGTCACGTGGTGGTGGATACGCTGCGGAAGACCATTTCGCTTTACCACGATTCGGCAGCGGAACCCTGCGAGTGTCCCGATACGGTACGGGAACGTCTCTTACCGAACCCTAAACCTGAACGATTTCATCCGGCACTGACAAGTTCCCATCCAGAGTCCATTTAATGTCACCTGGTTTATATGGGCGAGATCAAAAAGCCCAAGCAGCGCTCGACGGTTATCATCACCCTGCTCGCTTCGGGAATCTTCCTGATCGGAGCAGGGCTGCTGCCGCTGCTGATCAATGCCCAGCAAAAAGCCCTGGAGAGCGCCGACCCGATCATTTCGCCGACAACCACCAATTATCCCGGACCGCAATTTGCCATGTTCGACGTGGAAGGCAAACCTGTTTCGATGGAAGATCATTCGAGGCAGGTGATCCTGATCAACAACTGGGCGCCATGGTGCCCACCGTGCGTTACCGAAATGCCCGAAATTCAAGCCTACTACAGCGACCATTTTGCAGAAGGGTTTACGGTGATTGCGATCGATGCGGGCGACCCGGCAGCCAACGTGGCACTCATTCGTTAAGGATAATGGGCTGACCTTCCCGGTGTGGCTCGACCCGCTGGGCAAATCCATGGGTTTTTTCAAGAACCTGGATCTGCCCAGTTCGTATTTAATCGACAGAGACGGGACCGTGCGGTACGCATGGATGGGCGGGATCAACCAGGCAACCTTAGAAAAATACGTCACTCCCCTTTTGGAGGCAACCAAATGAACGCAAGCGTGACCTGGCACAAGGGATTGAGTTTCACAGGGAAAGCAGATTCAGGATTCGAGGTCCCGCTGGGGGCTGAAGCGGAGGTGGGCGGAGCGAAGGACGGATTCGAGCCGCTGGAACTGATGGCAGTCAGCCTGGCGGGGTGCACGGCGATGGACGTCATCTCCATCCTGACGAAAAAGAAGCAAAAGGTGACCGATTTCGAGGTCAAGGTGAAAACCGAGCGGGCAAGCGAGTTCCCCAAGGTGTTCACGCATGCAGTCATTACGTACCTGGTCACGGGGCAGGGAGTGGAGGAGGCGGCGGTGGAGCGTTCGATGGAATTGAGCGCCACAAAATACTGCCCGGCGCAGGCGATGCTGGGGAAGGTGTTCCCGATCGACCTGGTGTATGAAATCTACGAGGATGAAGGGGATGGAAAGAAGAGGCTGACCAGGAAGGGGGAGTACAAGCTGCCGGAGGCCGGTGCCCAAATGTAAACCGTCATTAGCGGGGGTGACCAGCGACGGGGCAGGATAAAAAAGGCCGGGAGATTTCGGGATCGCCAATGGGGGGAGCGAACGCCTGGCCGAGGCTCATCAGGGCAGGTAGGGGAGATACCGATAAATGTATAAAGTCCCATTTGCCAAAAATCCTGCGCGAAAACGACTAGATTCGAATGACTGATTTTAGGGGGTCAAAAGTGAATGCGCAGTGGATTTCCCATTTTTTAACCGGCAGAGCAGCACCGCAAACTCGTCCCCCAAGGGGATCGCTTCGGTGTCAACGGGGTGGCTGAGCGCCTTGCCCCTAAGGGGTGCTACGCGAACGGGAGCCATGACAGGTCTGAAACGGGCAGAACTCATTGCCCCTGACAGGGATGTGCTACGCGAACTGCAGGCCTTGATGCGCATGCGCGATCGCATTTTTAGTCAATATCAGGCATTCGATTTTGTGATCAAGGAATGCCCGCGCTTCGAGGATTTCGTCCCGCGAAGTTATCCCGAAAGAACCGGGATGATATCCCCACCCCCTTTATCCCCCGCCCCCATCGACGCCTCACGGTGTCGAAACTGCCGACGGCGGCTTGAGGCCGCCTCGGCTTGGGGCGGGGGAAAGTAATTTTTCCTGGGGAGTGTTCGGACGGCGTCGCCGTCCGAACACTCCCCAAACCCCTCAATAAGGAAATGGGGTTCCCTAATCCCCCAAAATTCGGGGGACGGGCGAACGGGACAATGCACTCCGCGGTGGCGTCGACACCTGCACCCCGGCACCAGCGTCCGGGGCATGGGCGCACGCCGTGCGCCCCTACGCCAGAACCAAGGGCGTCTTTTAATTCGTGGGAGAGGATTGCCCAAAGGAGGGAAGAAAGATCGCTGTCTTGGGAGGTTGTTTTTTAAAAACAACCTGGGAACGAAAGCCTCTTGTTGTCTCTTCATATTTATGTACCAGGCTGGTTTCAGCCGCTGACTTGTCCCCAGGGGACGCTTCGCAGTGTCAGCGGCATGGCGTCGGTCGCTGGACCCCCATGGGGTTGCTCCGCGAATGCGACCGAACGCGCATCGTTCCGCGAAACAAATCGGAACGAATAAGTCTCATCAGGTTCCGCCGAGCCAACCAAATTTGCGTGCAGATTTACCAATTTTGGAGGAACGAATACCTTTTCAGCTTGATGAGTGCAGCGAAAATTAACCACCAAGGCACGGAGTCACAAAGGGGGTAAATACGAGCACGGATATAAAATCCTTTCGCAGGAGAAAAATTCTGGCGAATGTGTTTATTCATTTTCAGTTTTTAAGGTTCGGGGAAAAGAGGATACTTCCCGGCAAAATTATTTTGCTGCCCATATCATAGAATAAATGTTCTAATTTGTCAAGAGGCGTCAATATCGAAGGCAGGATGCGAAGGTTATCCATCCGCCACCCATCCCCCATACCCCCTTCCCGTAATTTTTATTTATTGATGCGAACCAAATTTGGGCGTACGGGAAGGGGGTTTTGTTGCGAAAACAGCGCAGCGTTCGGCAAAGGACGCCTCCGCTGCCCTGTTTTCGCGAACCAGGCGGCAAAGGTGTTCAAAGAAACACTTCGAGAGATTTGCAACAAAATCAGCTCTTCAATTACCATGACCGACAGCGAGGGGTGCAAATACCCAGGAGGGACAGGGAATTCAGCCTGGGCAATGCAGGTGACAATCGACACTTGAATCTGCATGTCTATACGAGTATTTTAACTTTAGATATTTATTATTCTCGGGGGAGTAAATCGAAGGCGAGATCCCCCGAATAAGAGAACAGAATAGCAGTGAGGAGGAAATAATCCTGAAAAGTTTAATCCCCACGCCGACGCCGCAGGGATGGGACGATACCGTCAAGACCTATACTTACTCGCAGGATAAACCGCACGCAGTGACGGGCGTGGATAAGGAGACAACCAGCGATACTTACTCGTACGACGAGAATGGCAATACACTTGCACCTGCTGCAAGTGCAGGTGTGACCTGCCGGGTTGAGAATGGACAGACCTACGACCAATCCTATAACGCGGAAAACCGGTTTTCTATGGTCCTGCTGGTCAGCGGGACCTGCGAAGAAAATGGGTCGATCCTTGCCGGGTGGAACTTCATATATGACGCGGATGGGACACGCGTCGAACAGGTGTATACTGACGGCGACAGCACTTTAACAACCTACTACTTCGCGGGGGGCGCGTACGAAGTGCAGACCGGCGGGGCGGAAACCATGACGAAGGTTTATTACGCCATCGCCGGGCAGACCGTGGCGGTGCGCACGATGACGACCGGATCGAGCACGTTGAATTATTTACTCACCGACCACCTGGGCTCGGTGGTGGCGGTGACGGATGAGGAAGGCGCGCTGGTAAGCGAACAGCGCTACCTGCCCTTCGGACAGGTGCGATCGGATGTGGGCTCAGTTACGGAGACAGATTTCGGGTACACGGGGCAGAGGGATTTGGACGCGCAGCAAAATGCGTTTTCGCTGGGGTTGATGGATTACAATGCGAGGTTCTATGATGTTTCTATAAACAGATTTATTCAGCCGGATACAATTACTCCGGGAGGAAACTCAGGGATTAAACCGATATAGCTATGCAAATAACAATCCACTTTACTATACCGATCCTTCAGGGCATAGGCCAAGTGAATGTCGTACTGGAAAAATTGATCCAAGCAACCCCAGATGCAAAATTCAAGGTAGTAACCCCGGGAAACCAGGTACTGGTGGAACGGCTCCCGATCTATCTGATCCCACAACTCCTGATGAACTGACAATGAAGGAGGAGGGAGTAATCAATAATAATGATACAGGTCTGTTGGATAGTTATCTACAGGGTTGGCAAAATTTTGGCGATGCTTGGACAATATTCATGGATCCAATGGGAGGGTGGGAAAATTGGACAATTTCCGGAGTATACATAATATTTTGGAGAGGTGCACATGCTGCATTGCTCATAGGTGGAGGAGGATTATTATGTGCAGCTAGTGGGCCAGGTTGTATAGCCGCCGTTGAAGGTGCTTTGGGAATTGGAGGGGCAGTAAGTGTAGATGGAGATCCTACTAATGAAATAAGGGCTTTGGGACAGGCAGGAGAAATATCTTCGGGGACTTTGAGAAAAAACACCCAATGGATATATGTACTTACTTTATCAGCAAGTTATCGCATTCCAGATCAATTACTTAGCTCGCAAAGGTTGCTTTCAGATGTAAAAAATGTCAATTATTTATCCCTAACAAGTCAACTCAGAGATTTTATTCTTTATTCACAACGAGAGTCCTTTATGTTTGAGTTATGGACCCATTCAAGTACAACGATATCATCGCCGTTACAGAATTTAATAAATTCAGGCCAAATTAACCAGAGATTTTTACCATGAAAATAGATCATACCAAAAAACAATTATTGGCTGTCAAACCTCTTTCTTTTCAATTAAAAGAGAAGGAATTCCAACGACAACAAATAATTAAAATAAATAAACGGGATTCCACACCGGTTCTAAAAGAGTTATCTAAGGTCGGTATTCAAGTTGAATGGATATCGGACCTTTATTCACAAAAACTTATAAATAAGAAATGCATACCAATCTTGTTGCATTGGCTTCCTCTTGTTGAAAACAAGGACGTTAAGGAGGATATTGTTAGGGCTTTGTCAATACCATGGGCAAAACCTATTGCCGCACCTGTGCTTATTAAGGAATTTCGAAAATTACGGAATTTTGAATTTCAAGGACTTAAGTGGGCTATTGGTAATGCTCTTGCGGTCGTTGCTGATGATACTGTATTTACAGATATTGTAGATCTAGTTTCAGACAGAAGGTATGGCAGATCTCGGGAAATGCTAGTGGTTGCATTGGGTAATATGAAAGATTTGCGTTCTCAACACATCTTAATTAATTTACTCGAAGATGATGAAGTGGTTGGCTACGCAATTATGGCATTGGGTAGATTTTAGGCAAAAATAGCATACTTAGCGATTAAGCAATTTCAGAATCATCCGAAAGCCTGGATTTAAAAAGAAGCAAAAAAAGCATTAAGGAGAATTGAAAAAAACCATTAATTATTTTTTTCAAAATGTAAGGCATTTGATAAGTGCTTACACTATATTAACAAGGTTATTTATACTTAGGGGTTTAAAATCGACGGCCCGTATAAGAAAAATATATCCAGCTAGCAAAAAATACTGGTCAGCTACCTTTTATCAGGGGAACCCTGATATTATTAGCCGGGACCTGCGACGGTAATTGGAAGCTCCTTGCGGTGTGGATGTTCCACAATGAAGCCGACGGGACCCGCGTGGAGCAGGAGTATCTTGAATTCGACGGGAGCGGCAATCCCACCAGCACATTGACAACTTATTACCCCCACGATGCTCTCGGGGCAAGCTTTATGGGCGGTGCCTACGAAGTGCAGACCGGCGGGGCGGAGATGGTGACGGTGACGGATGAGGAGGGTGCGCTGGTAAGCGAGCAGCGCTATCTGCCCTTCGGGCAGGTGCGCTCGGATGTGGGGTCGATCACGGAGACGGATTTCGGGTATACGGGGCAGAGAGGTAAAGGTTACACCCAGGTCCAGACAGGTAATTTGAGGCGGACAGATCAGGTCCGCCTCTTTTTCGTCTAGATCCAGTGCAATACGGGGATAAATACGACCAGGGCGAGGATATCCAGTGCCCATATGCTCCCGACAGTGATGAGCTTGCTTTTCATCTTTTTCATGTCAAAAACAAGGAAGGCGACGATAAAGAAAGTAAGGTAACCGACCAGGAAGATGAGCCAGGGGGCGCTGCGCCCCCACCAGGAATAATCCCAGGTAAGGGCGCCGACAGAATTGAGCAGGTATTCCACGAAGACGCAAAAGGCAGCGCCGACAACGGCAATGAAAACCCGGTTGGGAATCCCCAGGATCTTCGCCTTTTTATCCGGCAGGAGCATTTTGGTCCAGATGATGCCCGAGACAGCGAACATAAACATTATTTCAATATTCAATCCGATAAGGATAAGGAAGGCGGTCTTACCGGGCGCGCCCCAGACCGGGGCATAATTAGTAAAGTGAAAGACCAGTCCGTTCCAGATCTCATTGAACCAGTCCATGCCCCAGAAAGCCAGACCGGCAAGGACCAGGTTCCAGTTGCGCTTTTCGGCTTCCACCGTGTAAACATAGAAAACAAAGGAAAGGAGCGGGATGACGTACCACTGGAAGGTCTCGCCGCCTTTTCGGAGGATATCGAGGGCTTGTTGGGCTGAGGTTGTGGGCATTCGGTTCTCCTTCTTAATGACCTTGCGATCAAACGGGGGGAATCGCCTAGTGGAATTTCTGCAAGGCGCTGAAGACAGCCTGGACACCAAAGTCCAGGGCGTTGACGGGAACGCGTTCATCGGCAGCGTGGATGGTGCCGATGAAACTGAAATCGTCGGGCAACCGGAGCGGGGTGAAGCCATAGGTCTGGATGCCGAGTTTGGTGAAAAAGCGGGCATCGGTGACACCGCTCATGACAAAGGGCACTGCGATACCGTGCGGGTCAGACTCTTTGATCACCGCGCCGAGCGCATCAAACAGTCCCATATCGGGGGCGGACGGACCGGGATCGTATTCCAGGACCTCCAGGTCGTAATCCGTGCCGAGCAGGGCATGCATCTCGTTCTCCATGTCCTTGGGGGTGAACCCGGGAAGCAGGCGACCGTCCAAGCCGATGGAGGCCTCGGAGGGGATGACATTGACCTTTTCGCTGGCTTTCAAGATGGTGGGGCTGATGGTGTTGTGGAGCAGGGGGGCGAAAATGTCGGCGCGGTCCCCCAGGGTGCCGATCACCGCGCCGGCAAGGAGGGGGCTACCCATGGCACGAATGGCGAGCCCGGTGACACCACCGAGGGCGGAGGCAATGCTGGACAACATGAGGTCCACGGCGGGGGTGAGGTGATAGGGCAGGGGTTTCCGATCGAGCAACTGGATGGTGCGGGCGAGTTTTGCCATTGCCTGGTGATGGACCGGCATGGAGCCATGCCCGCCGCGCCCATGGAAGGTGATCTTCATCCAGCAGCATTGTTTTTCGGCGACCATGATGGGGTAGGTGCGTTTTCCGCCCATGGTCATGTTGAAACCGCCAAATTCGCCAAAAGCATATTTCACATCTTTGAACAGCCCGGCATGTTCGTTAACCAGGAAGCGGCTGCCAAAATCCCCACCCGCCTCCTCGTCGGCGACCGCGCAGAAGATCACGTCACCGGGTAATTTAACTTTTTCAACCCCGGCTTTCAGGAAAGCCGCCAACAGCATGGCGACCCCGCTTTTCATATCCAGGGCGCCGCGACCCCACAGGAAGCCGTCGACGATATTGGCGGCGAAGGGCGGCTGCTGCCATTTCTGATTTTCAGTCGTGACCACATCCACATGCCCATAGAGCAGGAGAGGAGGCGCCTTGCCTTCCCCTTTGAGACGGGCGATGAGGTTGGGACGCTGGGGAGATTTGGCGACCAGGGTTGTTTCAATGCCGGCATCCTTGAGCAAGCCGTTAATGTACTCAATGCAGAGGCGCTCATTGCCGGGGGGATTGGTGGTATCAAACCGGACCAAATCCTGGAGCAATTCGGCAGGGCGGCGGTAAATGGGGTTATCGGTATTCACAGGCAATTCTCCTCGGGGAAGGCGGAAGAAAAAACTCCGCCCGATTTCTTCTTATCTTATAGCAGAAAAGGGGCGGAGTCAAATATATAGGCTGAAGTCCGGACTTAATATCGGACATTTCAATCAATATGCTTGAAGTTCCCCGTGTCCAGCTCATTCATTCGATCAGAGTGGCGGCTTATACAACCGCAGGGAAGATCTTTGCCCTCACCCCTTACCCCTCTCCCGAGCAAGAAAGATTTTTTTAGTTGAAACGTCTACGGGAGAGGGGTTTGAAAGTCAAAAAACAGGTTGAGCGGGTGGTTTTCACCCGCTCAACCTGTTTTTTGACAATCCCGTAAAAAGTGTCCGTGCTCATATCCGAATATCAGTGCGCGGAGAAGTTCGGACCGCAGCGAACCAACGTTGCGAAGGTGTTCTGTGTCAGGGTGTACAGATGGGGTATTTCCAGCAGTCACCCATCCCCCAAACCCCCTTCCCGTAAATGCAATGGATTCATGAAAACCAGATCTGCACCAACGGGAAGGGGGCTTAGTGGCGAAAAAAAGAAGAGCGTTCGGCAAAGTACGCCTCCGCTCTTCTTTTTTTCGCGTACCAAGCGGCAATGGTGTTCTGTATCAGGGTGTCCAGAAGGGGAATTCCACCAGTCACCCATCCCCCAAACCCCCTTCCCGTAAATGCAATGGATTCATGAGAACCAGATCTGCGCCAACGGGAAGGGGGCTTAGTGCGAAAACAGAGGAGCGTTCGGCAAAGTACGCCTCCGCTCCCTATTTTTCGCGTACCAAGTGGCAATGGTGTTCTGTGTCAGGGTGTACAGATAGGGAATTTCCATCAATCACCCATCCCCCAAACCCCCTTCCCGTAAATGCAATGGATTCATGAGAACCAGATCTGCGCCAACGGGAAGGGGGCTTTAGTGCGAAAACAGGGGAGCGTTCGGCAAAGTACGCCCTCCGCACCCCTGTTTTCGCGAACTTAGTGGCGAAGGTGTTCCATGCACCCTCACCCCGGCCCTCCCCCGAAGGGGGAGGGAGAAAATCTGAAATTTGGTGTTTGAAGCAGCTTCGCCGCTTCAAACACCAAATTTCAGTAGTTATTATCGCAAGTGGTGAGTAGTTACTGGGGTCTCTCAATATTGCGGGAGAACCTGCGGCGAAGACTGGTAGTCCACTGCTGGCGCTTATCGCTTGCCCAACGCCGGACGGGAGGGATGCGCATTACCAGGAGGAAGGCGAGCAGAACTCCCAAAATAAACGGGCGAAGGATGTCGCCACTGAGGGTAAACAAGTTCCCTTTTTTAGCCCAGGCATAATGGAGGATATCGAGGACGGCGGCGAGGTAAACCAGGCGATGGAGGTTATGCCAATTACGCCCCAGTGTTTTCATCCACCAGCGGAAAGAGGTCACTGCCAAAGGGAGAAGCAGGATGCCCGTTATCAGCCCGACGATGGCGTACGGTTTTTGCAGAACAATGCCCCCGATCAACTGCCAGTTGAAACCGTAATCCAGACCGACAAATGTCAACACATGCAGGCTGACGTACATAAAACAATAAAGCCCCAGGGCGCGGCGGCGTTTGATCGGCTCACGCCAGCCGGTGAGGGTATTCAGCGGGGTGCAAACCAGGGAGGCAATTAAAAAGTAGGCAGCGGTATCCCCCAGGCGCTGCTCGATATCCTGGATGGGGTTAACCGACAACCTATTGGTGGAGTATTCAAAGATCAACCATGCCAGCGGAAGCCAGCCGAGAATATGAATAACAACTTGGAGCCAGGTAATTTTTAACTTGACATGCCTAGTAGTTCGCACGCAAATCCATCCCCGTATAGAGGCTGGCCACCTCGTCCGTGTAGCCGTTGAACATCAAGGTGGGAATCCGGCTCAACTGCCCGATGCGACGTTCGCTGGCCTGGCTCCAACGCGGGTGGGGTACGTTGGGATTGACGTTCGAGTAGAAGCCATATTCCGTGGGCGAGATGGTATTCCACATGGTCTGCGGCTGGGTCTCAACCAGTTCGATCTTGACAATCGCCTTGATGCCCTTGAAGCCGTATTTCCAGGGCACCACCAGGCGGAGAGGCGCGCCGTCGGGGTTGGGCAGGGGATTCCCGTAAAGGCCCAGGGCAATGATGGTCAGGCGCTGCATGGCTTCATCCAGGCGGAGTCCTTCGCTGTAGGGCCAGGGATAGAGATTGTCCTGTTCGCCGGGCATCCGGGATGGGTCCATCAATGTGACAAAGTGAACGTACTTGGCACTGGTCATGGGGTCGACTTCATTCAGCAAATCGGAAAGCTGGAAGCCGTTCCACGGGATGACCATGCTCCAGGCTTCCACACAGCGCAGACGATAGATGCGCTCCTTCTGCTGGAACTTCATCAGGTCTTCGATCCCATAGGTTTTCGGGTTTTGAACCAGCCCGCCAACTTCCACGGTCCAGGGAGAGGACTTGAAATCCTTCGAGAGGGGATTGACCGCCTGCTTATCCGTGGAGAACTCATAGTAGTTGTTGTAGTTGGTGATGTCGTCCACGGTATTCAGCGGGCTGCCCAGCTCGTCGGTGGTCAGACCCACGGCATTATCCGGGACCGGCGGACCGGGGGTCAGCGTGGGGGTAGGTGAACCCGAGGAGGAAACGTTGACTCCGCAGGCTGCCAAAAATGCGGTGGCGCTGGCAGCCCCGGCTACTTTCAAAAAATTCCGGCGCGAAAGATAGGCGCTGAGGGAGGTAATCTCGGAAGAGGGTACTTCAAGGTGTTTTAGTTTGCGTTCCATGACCGGCTCCTGCAACCAATAATCCTAATCATGTTATCCAATAAAAATGATTGTACCAATGCTTTGTTAATTTACTGTTAAAGAGTCGTAGGAATGGGTTCCAGACTGCGAGGGGGGATAATGTGAGGTTACCCAGCAATGCGAAAGCTGGGGACCTGGTAGGAGTGTTTCCACCAATTGCCCATCCCCCAACCCCCTTCCCGTCAATCCATTGGATTCATGAGAAAGAGATGTTTGTTTACGGGAAGGGGGCTTAGATGCGAAAAAATGGAAGCGTTCGGCAAAGAACGCCTCCGCTTCCATTTTTTCGCGGACTAAAAGGCAAAGGTGTTTCCTGGCAGTGGTTCCAGAATGGAGATTTTCATATGGCACCTATCCCCCAAACCCCCTTCCCGTAAATCCATTTTATTCATGAGAACAGGATGTTTGCTTACGGGAAGGGGGCTTTGTTGCGAAAACAGGTAAGCGTTCGGCAAAGAGCGCCTCCGCTTCCATTTTCGCGACTAAATGGCAAGGTATTCCTGGCAGTGGTTCCAGAATGGAGGTTTTCATCTGGCACCCATCCCCCAACCCCCTTCCCGTCAATCCATTGGATTTATGAGAAAGGATGTTTGTTTACGGGAAGGGGGCTCGTGCGAAAACAGGTAAGCGTTCGGCAAAGAACGCCTCCGCTTTCCATGTTTCGCGTATACGTGGCAAACGGGATCCAAGGCAGATTGGCTGGGCTGACAACGAAGGGAGGAGAACCCTTTAACTTTCCATCCTTGGCAGACTCCCAACCAAGGATAGCCTGCTTGCGGACGGAGCCGTAACGATAGCCGCCAAATCCACCCGCCTTTTGGAGCACACGATGGCAGGGAATCAGGAAGGCGACAGGATTATCGGCAAGGGCGTTCCCAACCGCACGGGCTCCATTTCCAGAACCGACCCGACCCGCCAGGGTCTCATAGGTGACCGCCGCACCAGGCGGAATGCGGAGGAGCGCCTCCCAAACCTTGAGCTGGAAATTCGTCCCGTGCAAGTGCAGGGAGATGGAAACGGGGTCCCGAGGCAGGAGGGTGCGGTTGAGCCAGGGCTCGAAGACCTGTCCCACCACCTGGCGGGTGTGGAGCGGGGATTCGTGAAAAGTCGCATTGCCCCAGTCAAGCTTGAGCTGCTGCAAAGCGGACTGACGATCGCCATCCACAAAAGCCAAATGGCATATACCGCGCCGGGTAAGAGCGATAAGGCATTCTCCGAAGGGGGTGGGATGAAAGCCGTAGGTAATCTCCACGCCCGCTCCCTGAGAGCGAACCTCACCCGGGGTAACCGCTTCACATTGGACGAGAAGGTCATATAACCGCCCAGGTCCGGAGAGACCGGCTTCGTAAGAGGCGGCCAGGACCGAGGTCCCGGAAAGCAAGGCTTTGGCGTTTTCCTTGGTCAAATATTGAAGGAAACGCTTGGGGCTGATACCCGCCCAGCGTGAGAAAAGGCGCTGGAAATGATACTCGCTCAGTCCCACAAAAGACGCCACCTCGACCAAATCCGGCTGGCGGCGGGCGTTTTCTTCGAGGAAGCGGATTGCCTGTGCGACACGTTGATAATCATCAGATAATTGGTTGAAACTGGTCATGCGTCCATTTTACCGAATTCCAGGCAGGAAGCAACCTGATTCTTGCGCTTCTGACGTGAAACAGGACCCGCCAACAGGGTAGTTTTAAGGGCTGGGGATTTATAGTTTCATGGATAGAGCGCTGGAGGAGCGCATGCTATAATTTTTTTGGAAATTCTGCCTTCCGGTGGAAGGATTTAATGGGTGCGAGGGTTCCCGGGAAGTATTTCAAGGAGGAAAAATGGCTGCAACTATTATTACAGATCGGGTGCTGGTGACGGACCACAGCCACTGGGAAGTGATGCTCAAACCCCAGGAACTTATCGACGGAGGGGTGACAGACGTTATTTTAAAGGCAGGATCGGGCATGGGGGTTGACTCGAATTTCCAGAAGAACGGCGAAAATGTAGCGAAATATTCGAAATATCTGCGGCTGCATGCCTACTGGTGGGACGACCCAATCGCAGGCGGAAATGCCGAAGCAAATTTTGCCGTCCAAACGTTGAAAAAGAGCGGCCTGCCTGTGCTTTCCCTGTGGGCGGATGTCGAGCAATGGTGGAGCGACTGGAATAAATGGATGGCAGCCCGGCTGGGGAGACTACCCTGGAGCCAGGTGCCAACGTTTCAACCCTGGGCGCTCGACAGCCATTACAAAGCCTTCACGGAAGCCCTGATCAAGTTATGGCCGATCACGGGAATATATTCGGGGCGCGGGTTCATTTCCACATATGCCCCCAGCATGAAAAGCTGGCTGGGCAAATACAAGGTCTGGTTTGCGGCATACGGAAGACAGCCCGCAGTGGCAACCCAGATGAGCTGGCAGGACTTGAAGACCAAGTGGCTGCCGGATTACGATCCCAATCTTTAAAGATACCGGAGTCATAAAAGAGAACATCGTGGGGCACCAGTTCACAGGAGACAGGTGCCTGCTGCCGGGCGGGTACCAGGACGTCCTGGGATTAAACGAAAGGCGATGGACGTGAGCGTGTTCCAGCGGTCATTCATGGAACAACTGGGGGAAGTGCCAACCAGCCCGATCGAACCTCCCACCCCGCCAACCCCGGTCCCAACCGGGAACATGTACATCTTCCTTGGATCCCACCTATGGGTGCGGAACCTGCCCAACGATACAACCGCACGTTTAATCGACAGCCTTACCAAAGACCAGCGGGTAAACGTGCTGGAAATCCAGGGAGAATGGGCGCGAATCGAAAAACCAGCCGGCTGGGTGCGCCTGAGCTGGTTGACCAAATTGTAAAGATTGATAACGGAAGTATTTTCCGAAAGTTGGATATTCAATCCGGCGGGGTCTTTCCAATGAGAGACCCCGCCGAAAAATTTTAAAGAAGCGGCGAATTTATTAGCCGTAAGAACAGCAATAATCCACCGGCACCTTCAGCTTTAGTTTAAATGCTGAGCTGGCGGGGACTTCAAAGGTTTCTCCTGCGTTAAAAGTCTGCCATTGGGGATTCCCAGGCAGGAGCACATCCATCACGCCATTGAGAATTTCCATGACTTCGCGAGAACCGGTATTGAACTCATAATCACCGGGCAGCATGAAGCCAAGAGTTTTCCGGGTGCCATCTGCGAACATGACGGTACGGCTGGTCACCCTGCCATCGAAATAAATGTTGGCTTTTTTAATCACGGTCACGTTTGCAAATTTATCATCAGACATTATCCATCTCCCATTATTGTCATGTATTGAGGGTTCGAACCACCTGGATATAGTATTGGAAACTTGAAACAAACAAGCTGACCCCCAGACCAATGTACAGAACCGCCAAATCAGGCTTGGGAATGGGCGAGTAGCGGCGCAGGTAAATGCCCATGGCGACCATCACCAGGACCAGGGGATAACTGGTCCATTTTTGGAAGGCAAACAAACAAACCCGTTCCCGGGGAATTTTAATAATCCGCTGGACATTATTGGAAGCCAATTTCGAAAACCCAAAGAAGTAAATCGCGGCAGCAAGCAGCAGACCGGCCAATAACAGGAGGACCACCATCCAGGAGTGGACAAGCTCCAGCCAATTTACGGCAAAGGCGACCAGCATGATGCCAACCCCCGACCACATCACTCCGGCAGTGAGGTGGAGCCATATTTTCCTTGTTGCGGGTGTCCATTTCGAGATGTGTTCCACAGGCGAACTCCACTTGATGAGATGTCAGGCAAGAGAGAAACCGAGCACGAAGGCGGCGGTTGTCAACAACAGCAACCCGGGCAGGAGTCGAACTATCGAGTGGCGGGAAAGGAGGGGATGCCCCGCTCTTTGAAAGAAAAATAACACCCCACCAATCCCGATCAGCCCCCCGCCCAAGCCGACGAGGATGAACCCGGGAGCAACGCGAGAAGAAAAAACCAGGAATAAAGGCAAAAGGAAAATAATCATCCCGGCGACGCCGTGCACGATGGAAAGGACGATTACCGGCAGTTGATTTTTTATTAATATGGAACGGGTGATGATAATCGACAAGAAACCCAACACGGCAAAACCCAGGTATGGGTCCCGCCAGAGAGGAAGATATTCCCATATCAAGCCCACCGATAAACTGAGCGGAATGACGGTCGACAAGATGACCACAATGGGACTATCCAGCGCATCAAAACCCAGGATGATCATCAACAAGAGCAGCAACGAGCAGGATCCCAAAGCCGATGGTATAAGCGAATATCGGCAGGAACCCCAACCCATTGATACCCACGGCAACCTGCCAGGCAGCCAATAACCCTGCGAGCAGCAGGAGGATTCGGTCAAATAAGAGTGATCTTCAAGAATATCCCCGGGGGTGGATAAAATTAGCTATCAAACCAGGACCATTTCAAACCATCCATCGGAATCCAAACATGGGAAAGGTTTGATGCCTGATCGAAGGTCATAATGATAATAAGAGCATGGCACAGAGCATAAAGACCGATGCGTATTTGAACAAACCAAAATTGAGGCGATCGTTAGGGCGGAAGACCGTGGAAACCGCCAGGAATAATAACCCGGCAGACAAGACTGCCAACAAGCGAACGACGCCCCATTGCACACCGATCAAAATCCCAGCCGCGGTTATGCAAAGTGCGGCGATCACGCTAGAAATGGCAATGAAAATGCGGGTAAAGTGGAAACCATAGACGGATGGGAAGGTGGGGATGCCAGCAGATTGATAATCTTCGGAGTAGCGCATGGCGAAGGTCAAAATGTGAGTCGGGATCCAGAATAAAACCGCCAGGGCAAGAAGGATACCAATCCCGTCAATTGAACCGGTGACAAAAACACGCCCTGCCAGGATGGGCAACCCGCCTGATATTCCTCCCCAAACAATGCTCCAGGATGTGCGGCGTTTGAGCCACAGGGTATACACAACCACATCAAGGACCACACCGGCAAAAATAACCACCCCATATAGAGGGGAAAGGACGAGGGATAATCCAACGCCCAGGAACGCAAGCGCAAGCCCAAGAAAGAGAGCCTCCCTGGACGCAAGACGCCCATCGGCAAGCGGGCGGTGATGGGTACGGTTCATGACCGCATCGAGATCACGGTCGTACCACATGTTCAGAATGGTACTCCCGGCGATCGCCAGGAATAAACTTATGACCAATCCAAGGAAATCATACCAATGGATCACCGGACTGCGAGCGCTCATGAATCCAGCCAGACCGGTTACAAGCAACAATCCCGTCTGTAAAGACTTGGTCAACGACCAGTAAAGGCGAAGTTTGGCAAGGATGATTTTCAAGAATGCTCCCAAAGGAATTCGAGTGGCTCGATTATAAAGTATTTCAGGAAGCATAATTGGAAGTATTATGAAATCTCCTCTCAAAAAAAGGATGGATTCGATTTGCTTATTCAAGTGAAAGCTATATGCGCCGCGAAAGCCTGTATAAATTGATCAATAAAATATTCATATTTTTTTAAATATATCCTGTAAAATTCACCCTGGATACCCTGATACCCAGGTCAATCGAGCAGCGTATATCTCAATTGATGCTCCCCACGAAAAAGGGGGTGCGACCATACCAGCTTGCCTTGTCTCAAGGATGAAAAATGGATAGAAAGCTGAATCAAAAAACAGTCCTGATCGTTGGAGCGGGAATTGGCGGAATTGCCACTGCAGCCCGCCTGGCGAAGCATGGGTACCGGGTGACCGTGGTGGAGAAATGCGAAAAGTCCGGGGGACGCTGCGGGCAGATGAAGCTCCAGGGACACCGGTTTGACACGGGAGCGACCCTGTTCATGATGCCCGAGCTGTATGCGGAGACGTATGCAGCGCTCGGCGAAACCATGAGCGACCATCTGGATCTGAGGCGGATCGATCCCACGTATCACTTATATTTCCAGGACAACTCGAAGCTAAACCTGACATCCGATCTGCACCAAATGATGGCACAGGTGGAAGCGATCGAGCCGGGAAGTTATAAGCACTTCCTGAAATACATGGCAGAAGGCCGGGAGCATTACGAACTGTCCCTGCCCAACGTTGTCGGAGTGGATTTCCGCAGGCTTGGCGAGTTCATCAACCCCCGCATGATTTCGATCTTTTTCCGTCTCAAGGCGCTGACGCAGCACGCCGCATACGCCAGCCGATTCTTCAAATCCCCCCGGCTGCAAATGGCGTTTACCTTCCAGGATATGTATATGGGGCTCAGTCCGTATAAATCCCCGGCAACCTATTCTTTCATGCAGTATACGGAACTATCCGACGGGTTATTTTATCCAATGGGAGGAATGTACCGCGTCGCGGAAACATTAACCACGATTGCCGAGAACCTGGGAGTGCGGTTCCTGTACAACTCCCCAGTGGATAAAATCCTGGTGGAGGGGAAGCGAGCCACAGGTTTGACGCTGGTGGATGGACGAAAAATTAACGGCCGATGTGGTGGTGGCAAACGCGGACCTGGGATATGTATACAGGGAACTCCTTCCGGATGAGGATGAAGCCGCCCAAATCGATCGAAAGGAATACGGCTGTTCAACGGTGATGTTCTATTGGGGACTGGACAAGCAGTTCAATGAACTGGGAGCGCACAATTTATTCTTTTCCGGGGATTACCGCAGAGGTTTCGAGGATATTTTCAAGGGGACCCGCATGCCGGACGAACCTAATTTTTACATACACGTGCCCACACGGATGGACCCGTCAGCGGCCCCCACCGGCTGCGACACACTTTATGCAGCGGTCCCGGTGGGACACATCAGTTCCCAGAACCCACAAGACTGGCAGGGCATCCAGGCAAGGGCGCGGGAAATAATCCTTAACCGTCTCGCCCAAGTGGGGATGGCTGACCTGGAGGCACACATCAAGGTTGAAGCCGGTTTCGGCCCACCAGACTGGCAACAGCGCTATAACCTGACACGAGGCTCCGCCCACGGGCTAAGCCATAAACTGACCCAAATGGCTTATTTCCGTCCGCATAACCGGCATAAACATTATCATAATTTGTATTTCGTGGGTGCGAGCACCCATCCCGGAACAGGAGTGCCAACAGTGCTCGTCTCGGCCCGATTAACCGCCCAACGAATCCTGGACGATACAAATAATTAAGGAAGAGTAGATCCACCGAAGGATGCGAGGAGAAACCCATCATGACCGACACCGCCGCGCTGGCCCGTTCAATCACAAAATCGAGCAGCAAACAATCTTATCTTACAGCCCGCCTGCTTGCAGACCGGGACCTGGGGGACGACTGCATGCGCGCTTACGCGTATTTCCGCTGGGCGGACGACATGATCGACGTTTCATTC
Source organism: uncultured Chloroflexia bacterium (assembly GCA_963741635.1). Classification (GTDB taxonomy): domain Bacteria; phylum Chloroflexota; class Anaerolineae; order Anaerolineales; family Villigracilaceae; genus UBA877. The sequence goes on along the minus strand of CAVUIO010000011.1, from coordinate 62,954 downwards.
CAATCCAGCACCGACCGGACGGTATTTATCGCCAGGCAAAAGCAGCTGATCGATGCACTGTACCGAGGCGAGCGCCCCACGGATATCACGCCAGAAGAGGAAATGCTCGCAGACCTGGTAGCCCATGACCGGGGTCCCGACAGCGGGCTGCGTTCGTTCATCCATAATTTCATGGCAGTAATCGAATTCGATGCTGCTGCGCAAAGGGCGCCTGGTTTCCAGCAAGGAATTGAGTGTTTACACATCCTGGCTGTCAACCGCCGTGATGGACGGCCTGCAATATTTCATCGGCAACGGGCATCCTTATCCGAAAACGATGGACAGGAACCAGGCAGTGATCGGTGCTCATATTGCGCATATGCTGCGAGATACACTGGAAGATGTCCCTGCAGGGTACATAAATATTCCATCGGAAGAAATCCAGCAACGCGGCATAAATTATGAGAACTCCGACAGCGAACCTTTCCGAGCCTGGGTTCGGGAGCAGGTGGACAGGGCTGAGGACTGCCTCCAGGCAGGGAAGGGATATCTTGACAGGCTGGACAACCTGCGCTGTAAACTTGCAGGGGCATGGTACTGCACCCGGTTTGAATGGTATTTAAATGGAATCAGGAGCGACGGGTATCTGTCTTCGAACCGGCTATCCCGAACGACGAGGCCTGACGACCTGGGTAAAAATGATCGGGCTGGGATTTTCGATATCCGTGAAATTTTTCCTGGGAAAATTCCAGAGGACCATTCCTCGTCCTGATCCACGGGCGGCGATGGGTCCGGAAAGAAACATCCCGGCTGTCCGTGTCAAATAATGGGAGCAGAGAATTAGCGACCCACAATATAAAAATCCCCGATTCTTCAAGAACCGGGGATTTCCATTATTAATGGTTACTTGATTTCAACAAGAACAGCCCTGACAAGAACGCGGTAGAGGTAGGAGTCACTGGAAATATCGTAGCCGCGGCAAGTGACCAGAGTGACCCAGGGAACGGTTTCATGTTTCATAAGCGCATTCATATCCCCGGGGGCTGCCTGCAGGACACTGCGCACCTTGTACACATATTGTGCTCCCGAGACATGAACGATCACCTGGTCACCCCACCAGAGCATGGACAATTGGGAGAATGGCCCCGGGTTCCCGGCAGCATCCGTAACGTGCCCGGTGAGGACTGAATTGCCATCAAGAGTGGGGAAAGCGGAACCGTTCAACCAGCCGGCATCATTCCCGAGCCATGACACGTCCCACCCACCATTTGCTAAAGGAACCCCGACAATGGGCATCTGAACTCCCAAGCGCGGGATTTCCAGCCAAAGATCACCCAACTCAGTATAGGAGATGGTTTGAGGAGGCAGATGGGTGATGCGATTTGGAGCAAACCCGGTCTCAGGGATGATGAACCCGAAAGATGAAGGCGTGGGGGTCGGGTTCGGCGGGTTGGGAGGCCTGGTCCAAGAGGCGCTGGCGATAGCAACACTTAGATCGGCTAAATCAGTCGTATCGCCGTCCCCGTTCAAGTCAGCATCCATGGTTGCCTTATTTTGGACCGAGTTCACTCCAGCATTCTTTGTCACCCTGAACGAAATAATTAGTTCGTTTTGGGCGGAGGCCGCATCGGTGGCTCCGAAATCCGGTCCGATGGTCCCAGCCCAGATCACCCGCCCGCGTGGATAGGGAATACCGGGGAGCTCGTACTCACAAACTGAGGTCGTGGTCAGGGGAGAAGCACCAACGCAACTCAAGCTCCCATCCACGAATTGGGTGCCCAGGGGTATCGGGTCACTGACCGCAGCATTCACCGCGACGATATTCGACCCATTTATCCAGACCATGGTCCAGGAAAGTTCAGGCAGCCCGGAAGAATCAACAGATTTTTTACCAAACGGCGGATCAAAAAGGTTCCCTGCAAATTCCACCGGGGTGGGTTTTGTATTATTGTTCGGGTTATTATCACCATTAATACAAGATGGGCAATCGGCAGTGTTGTCGGGGTCGGGCCCATCTGCTGAATCGTCGGTTACCCGGTTACCGACAGGCGGTTGACCTGAAGCAATTGCAGTATTTTCGAAAGGTCCTCCAGAAGCAGGAACGACCCGGACAACCAAGGTAATCGTCCCCTGCCCTGCGACCGCCAGCAAATCAACGCCGGTCAATAAATTGTTGCTGCCAGTGCCATTGAAGTCGGTCGGTTGGGATGGACTGGACCAGTTTTCAGAGAATTCCGAGCTGCTGACCGAACGGACGGTGAATGTGGTTGGTGGGGGGAAAGGTAAGAGTCAAATCATCTGTTACCTGCAATGCACTCAGGGGAACATTCCCATAATTCTTCACCAGGAATTCAAAGGTCACATCCCAGGTACCGGGCGTGACTTCGACCGGAGCCCCCACCATGCGCTTGGCAAGGCCAATAACCGGCGATTGAGGGATAGTCACCGTTGCGCCATCTGAACCAAAAACATCGGCACCTTGCGGATCCTTACCGGAAGCAGTGGCTGTGTTGATTACTGACCCTGAGTTAATATCTGACTGGATCAGGGAGTAAACATTGTTGGCTGGCGTACAATTGGTGCTCGAACCAGGATCAAGGACAGGCAGAGTGCAGGTGAGGGATGGCAGGCGCGGGTCGCTGACACTGATACCGGAAAGCGTCACATTCCCTGAGTTGTAGAGCAAGAAGGTGTAGGTGATGGTGTCACCCAGGTTGGCGACACCGTTTGGAGGGACAATATCCAAATTCAATGCGCCTGTCTTGGTCAGCTCCAAGGAGGATTCCTGCTCGATCGGAATATCCAGGGAGTCAAACGCATCCTCCGCTTCATTTGAACTGGCTGTCACCGTATTGCTCAGGTTGCCACCCGCATCGATCTCGGACTGTGTCACCGTGTGGGTTGCAGAGCAGGTCATTACGGCACCCGGTAAAAGGTCCTCTGATGGACAGGACATGTCATTATTGTCATTATCGTCGCTGAGACGGATGCCAGTCAGCGTCACGTTGCCTGCGTTCGTTACCAGGTAGCTATAATCCACCGTTCCTGGAGTGCTCACACTTGTAGTCACCGAGCTCTCTTTAACAGTCAACAACCGACTCTGAATGGCAACTATCGTCACTCTGTCAGTTGCTGAGTCTACAAAATCACCACCAAACGAGGCGTGTGCGGATGCAATATTCGTCACGCTCCCCAAATCCAGGTCATCCTGAGAGATCGAATAACTCGCTGTGCAAGTGATAAATGAACCCGGAACCAGCGAGGGAGTGACCGGGCAGGTCTCGTCGGTTACCATGTCATCTGTGACAGTGAAAGGACCGGAGAGGGTGACATTCCCCATATTCGTAACTTTGTAAGAGTAGTGCAACACAGTCCCAAGAGTTGAGTACCCTGTTTCCGCGACGCTCTTTTCAATACCGAGAGCCGGACTCTGGGTGGCGTAGGCGGTCTTGCTTGCCTGGTTCGAATTTGTCCTGGCTGCATGGGCAGTGGCAAGGTTGGTAACCGAACCGGCATCAAGGTCCGCCAGTGCTACCGCATGGCTGGCGGTGCAGGCCAGGGTCTCACCTGGATCTAGATTGGCATCGTGGTTGCCAACGGTATTCACATTTGGACAGGTGACTGCTGCCTGGTCGTCAGTCACCGTGACAGGTCCCGCCAGTGAGACGTTCCCAGTGTTAGTCACAGCATAGGAGTAGTCAATTGTCGCACCGGCGACACTGTACGGGTCCCCACCCGAGATATTCTTTTCCAGTGTCAAGGATCTGTCCTGGACTATCGGAATGTCCAAGTGGGTGGTGATGACAATATCAGGGTCGTATCTTGCATTGATTGTGTTTCTCAGGACACCCCCCGTGTTCATATCAGCCTGGCTGACCGTGTAACTGGCTGTGCAGACCATTGAAGCACCCGGGTCGAGGGATGTATGCGGGCAAACCGGAACCGTTTTATTATCATTCAAGATAATACCGGTCAGCACAGCTTCCGTATTATTTGTTAACTGATACTGGTATGGGACAACCTGTCCAGCGAATATCACTGAACCTGTCGTAGAGGTTTTCGATAAAGCCATTATGGGAGTGGTAGTCATATCTATCACCCACATATCATATGTATGGCAATCTCTGACGGTGTTCCCGACCGTCGGCCCCCATTGAAGTTCACGGACGTAATAGTCTCCTGTTGAGGGGGCTGTCCACGTGATGAGACTGTCACGATAATGGTAATACCCAAAATACCAGTTAAAGTCGCCTACATCATCATTTTGAGCCAACTCGGTGATCCCATCCGGGGCATACAGAAATAAATATGTATCATTGGCTGCGGTGTCGCTTTGATTAATGTCATTAGTCAGTCGTGTCCCGATTTCGTATTGGTCTCCCCCAGTGGCATGAAAAGTCACCCAATCTTCTTCGGTGGCTGGATGGTTGTTATGAGATTGTGGTATTCCATTCGTGGAAATGGATCTTGCCTGTAAATAATTGTTGTCAGGTTCATAGATATCGTCGGTGCATTCCTGCTGAGGGTTGACCGCTTTACCCAAAGAGTTTAATTCGGATGAGAACCGGAAATGGGATTATTCCAGGGAAATTTGGATATATCTGCGGCATCAACCAGGGTTACATTTAACGCGGAAACAACGAGGGAAATGTATATAGGGAATATCAATAAAAGATGAAATCCCCGATTCTTAACAGGAATATTCTTGTAATGATTACCTGGTCGAAATAGATTTCCGTTCATATTTTAATATTGCTAGTACTAAAAGAACAAAATAGTCAACCAATAATGTGGTTAAGTCCGAATCTTTAACCTCTATCACAATCCTGGAATGCTCCGAAGCAGGCAGGCGATTCCATCCGATTTGCAAGATGAAGAGAACGAAATCCTCTCCAAGTCAAGATCCAACCGGATTATAGACCGATTTAAAGATTAAAGATCTATTAATATTATAGCAAAAATTTTACATTTGTACCTAGTACCTACTCACACACACAAAGGCAAGGTGTCCAGAAGGGATATTTCCACCAGCCACTCATCCCCCAAACCCCCTTCCCATAAATCCATATATAGGTAAGAACCGGGTTTGCACTTACGGGAAGGGGGCTTTGTTGCGAAAACCGGGGAGTGTTCGGCAAAGGACGCCTCCACTTCCCGGTTTTCGCGTACCAGGAGGCAACTATATGCCTTTGCCAACAATATTGTAAGTCGATACTGTACCTATCAGTCGTGGATTTCGGGGATTAATTTAAAGAAAAGAGTGAATTTGCAACTTACCTGCGTCCAATCGGAATTATTCTTCAAAGAAAAAGGAAAAAGGGAAGATACTGGTAAAATTACTCCTGTGAACCAAACCTTCGATCAAAAAATCATCCTTTTCGAAGATGAAGCAATCCTGGTAATAAACAAACCAGCCGGGATCCCGGTGCTGCCAGACGGCTGGGAAAAAGATGCACCATACCTGGTAAAGTCCCTTGAAGAGCAATCCGGGAAACTCTGGGTAGTTCACCGATTGGATAAAATAACCAGCGGGGTGATGGTATTTGCACGTTCTGCTGAATCACATCGATCGCTAAGCATGCAATTCGAAGCCCATGAGGCAAAAAAAGTTTACCATGCCATCGTGGTCGGATCTCCCGCATGGGAAAAGCATATTGCCCGCCACCGGCTGCGGGTGGATGTGGGTCACAAACACCGGACCCTGGTGGACAACAGCAACGGGAAACCTTCGGAAACATTCTTCAGAATACTTGAAAGGCATGACGGGTATTGCCTGGTTGAAGCAATTCCAGCCACCGGAAGGACACACCAGGTACGGGCGCACGCCTCAGCATTGGGGTTTCCCCTGCTTGGGGATACTTTGTACGGTGCGGCGGAAACCACCCTGATCGACCGTCCCGCCCTGCATGCTTTTTCCTTATCTTTTATGCATCCGGTGACGAAGGAAGCGCTGACTTTTTCCGCCCCGCGGCCAGCAGATTTTCAAAAGGCACTGGAAAACCTTCAGCCGAAAAGAATAAATATATGAATGCCGAAATAATCCAATACCCAGGGAGGAAAAACACCCTGGTTCGAATGGTGAATATCATAAAAAAGAGCCGGTCCATCTGACCGGCTCTTTTTCATTATCGCTAAACGATTTTCCTTGCTTCCATGTAAAACCGCTTTTCCCGGCCTCCCCCATCGAGAAAGTCTTACGCGGCAACGCCCCATCCAGAATGACCGTCTTGAAGAGATCGGATTTATCCATACCGGGGACATAAAACCCGGCATTTCCAGGCTGGGCACCCAGCTTGAGGACGACTTCCTCGCCATGGACATAATCGACCTTATCCGCACCTCCTTCCCTGATAAACAGGTCAATAAATTCCTGGAGAGTCCCTACTGGCAGGTGTGAAGACGGATGGGTGATTTCTATGATGCCAAAATCCCTGCCACCGCCCACCATTCCCAGAACCTGCGCCCGGTCTTTAGCTTCGTCCACAGCTTTTAACCATTTCTACGGCACTGGAACAAGGTTTATAGGAAAGTTTCGAGCCGAAAAACGATCCCAGGCTGGCGTAAAGGTCTTTTTTTAGCCCAAACAGCACACGGTGGATCGGCTCGAAAATCCAGCCCTTCGTCGTGCACATTCTCCAATTCGATCAAAGCATAACGGGCGGGATGCCCCAGCCCAACTTCAGGTTTCATCCTTTCCCAGACAGCTTTGGCAGTCGCGAGGGAATGGTTGCCGTCTCCCATGGCGAATAACAAAACAGGCTTATCCCTGCCGATCATTGTATTTTTCGGCAAAGATATCGGGTCTGTGCCAGCCTGCGCAGGGAAGCGACCACCTGTGCCTCCAGGGTCTCAGGGACGGCATACCCGGTGAGGTGACCGGAACCGAGCATCAAGTCGAAATCGTAAAGTTTTTGCATCCTGCCACAGTGACTTTTGCAGAGGCTCGATGACCGTCCGTTCCGGGTCATCGATCAGGACGAGGATGTGGGGCAGTTCCAAGCGCCGCACCGGTGCGGATCTTCATGCGCGGGGGAAGGCGCTCAACAATCGTCCCTTCCGTGGCCCGGATCAGGCTGGTGGAGCCTTTTGGTGAAATCATAATGTTCCAGGTCGAGGCAGAGCATGAGCCCCCGCCGGGTTTTCCTTCACCAACTGCGCTCAACATAGATGATGTCCCTCATGCGATTCCAGGATACTGGTTTTTCAAATACTTCTCGCATCTTTTCCTGGATTGCTTTGATGCGCTGCTTCCTCCCCGGGTGTCTCCAAAAATACTTCAGGCAGGATCAGGTTGTAAGTGGAAGGAGCATTACCGACCAGTTTTTCCACTTCCTGCCAATATTCCGGCTCTGATGTGAACTGGTCGCAGGCGATGACTGCCCATTTGGTCAGGTCTGTGCCCTTCCGAGGCAGATATATTTGGGGGATTTGAATACCGATGTCTTCGAATGTTTTCATATATTCCTTATGGAATGTCTCCAGATTCTAGCGCATTGATGAGATCCATCCCAAGTTAACGGAAGGCACCTTCCCAGGAGCAATGGCTGCATCTGCGAAATTTATTTCCTGGCAAACTCGATCAATTTCTCCGCCACTTCTGCCCCGACCCGTCCCTGGGCTTCCTGGGTGGCAGCGCCGATATGAGGCGAGCAGATGACATTTTCCAGTTTGACGAGTTTCCAGTCCGCGGGTGGCTCCTCGGCATACACATCCAGCGCCGCCCCAGCTACCTTGCCGCTGGTAAGTGCTTCATACAAGATCCGACTTCATCAATAATCCCACCCCGGGCGCAGTTAACGATGCGCACTCCGGTCTTCATTTTTGCGAACATGGATTTATTGATCATCCCGGCCGACTCTTTGGTCTTGGGCAGATGCAGGCTGATGTAATCGGAGCGGGCGAGCAATTCGTCCAGGGTAACCAATTCCGCATTCTGCTGCTTCTTTAACGTATGGGTCATAGGCGATGACGGTCATCCCGAGCGCATTGGCTCTCCTGGCAACTTCCTTTCCGATATTCCCGATCCCGATGAAGCCAAGGGTCTTGCCGCCTATCTCGTCTCCTTCGAAGGCTTTCTTCTCCCATTTTTCTGCTTTTACGGTGGCGGTAGGCCTTGTAAAGGTTGCGAGCCAGCGAGAACATGAAACCGATCGCCAGTTCAGCCACCGAAGCGGAGCTGGCCTTGGGGGTGTTCATTACCGTGATCCCCTTCGAACGGGCATAATCGGCATCGATGGTATCCAGTCCGACACCGCCGCGCACGATGACCTTAAGGTTGGGGCACACATCGATCAATGGTTGGCGGATCTTGGTGCGGGAACGCACAACACAGCCGTCGTATCCGGGCAAAACTCTGGGCAGGTCTTCAGGCGTTATCTCGAAATTTGTGTCCACTGTCAGCCCGGCCTGGCGCATTTTCTCGATGGCATCTGATTCGGTTTTATCGCAGACCAGGATTTTCATGATATTTCTCCTTTCAGAAATTTCGAATTAAAAACAGAGCCACACGAGCCGAGAACCCGTGTTCCCCTGTATGAATAATAGCGTTGGTTCACGGAAATATTTTAACACGGCCGCACTTTATTGTCAACCAACTTCCATCCTGTATGACAACGCCGATTGTTATTGTGCGAAAAAGCAGGGGCGGACTATAATCTATGAACACAATTCAACCGTCGCATCTACTACTTCACAGGAGAAGAAAATGACCAAACGCGTCGATAATTTCAATCCCGGCCCGGCGGTTCTGCCGGTGGAAGTGCTTCAGCAAGCCCAGGCGGAAATGCTCGATTACAAGGGAACCGGAATGTCCGTGATGGAGATCAGTCATCGTTCCAAGGAATTTGAAGCCATTGTCACCGAGGCGCAGGCAGACCTGCGCGAGTCTGCTCGGAATCCCAGCCAACTACAAGATCTTATTCCTGCAAGGCGGCGCCAGCCTGCATTTTGCCATGGTTCCGATGAATTTCCGCCCGGCAGGAACATCGGCCGATTACATTGTCACCGGCACATGGAGCAAGAAAGCTTTGAAGGAATCCCAGAAACTGGGGACCGCCAAAGCGGCCGCCAATATGGAAGCCGATAATTTCAACCACCTGCCAGCCCAGGCAGACCTAAAACTGGACCCCAAGGCAGCCTATCTTCATTTCACCTCCAACGAGACCATCCATGGAGTGGAATACTTCAACGAACCGGTATCCGCCGGCGGGAGTGCCGCTTGATCTGCGACGCCAGCTCCGACTTTGTCAAGCCGTCCCATCGATATTTCCAAATATGCCATGCTTTATGCGGGCGCACAAAAGAACGCCGGTCCGGCAGGAGTGGTAATTTGCATTATCCGTGATGATATGCTGGAGAAAGTCCCAGCCAACCTGCCCAATCTACTGGATTATAAAGCGCTGGCGGAAGAGAATTCGCTGCTCAATACCCCGCCATGCTGGTCCATCTATATTGTAGGGCTGGTGCTCAAATGGGCGAAAGGAATTGGCGGGCTGGAAGGAATTGCCAAACGCAACCAAACCAAAGCCGGGATGGTGTATAAAACCATCGACGAATCGGGTGGTTTCTACAAGGGTCATGCAAAATCCGACCGTTCCTTGATGAATGTCACCTTCCGCCTGCCCACGAGCAATTGGAAGAGCACATTTGCGGGGGAAGCCAAGAAGCAAGACATGATCGGGTTGAAAGGTCACCGGTCGGTGGGAGGAATGCGTGCGTCGCTATACAATGCCTTACCGGTCGAGGCGGCTGAGGAACCTGGTCAAGTTCATGAAAGAGTTCCAACAAAAGAACGGGTAGTTGACTTCCCTTGCCCTCATGGTATAATGTCGCCGCTTTCAATAGGAGCGGCGATATTATTTTATGTTAAGCGTCTCGGAAGCCCGTGAACAAATCCTGGGATTTTTCTCTCCGGTCAATTCGGAGAGCGTTGCTCTCGAACGCGCCACCGGGCGCATTTTTCGGGGGATATATCAGCAAAAACCGACCTGCCCATTTTTGACAATTCTGCCGTAGATGGTTTTGCGCTGCACAGCGCAGATTTAAACTTCCAAACAACCGCTGATCGTGACCGCTGATATCCGTGCGGGTGAATATTCCGAAAAGCCCCTTCAACCCGGACAAACAGCAAGAGTGATGACCGGTGCCGCCCTGCCGCCAGGAACTGCGGCGGTGGTGATGGTCGAGGATCCCGACTTCGGGTGTGCGCAATCCAGGCCCGCCCGCACCGAAAATAGTGACAATCACAGAAAGCCATCCAAAAGGGGACCAATGTGCGTCCACGCGGAGGGGATCTGCTTGCAGGCGAGAAAGTCCTGTCGAAGGGAACGCGCCTGCGGGCACAGGAAATTGGCTTATTAGCAATGCTCGGTGAGGCCACGGTGCCGGTTTTCCGCCAGCCGCGACTCGCCCTGCTCTCCAGCGGTGACGAACTGTTACCCGTTGACGTCCCGCTTATTCCTGGAAAAATCCACAAATCCAATTCACTTACACTGGCAGCCCTCGCCAATACCGTGGGAGTCGAACTAATCCGGCTTGGGGTGGCACGGGACAGCCGGGCAGATATACGTTCCCGGCTCAAGCGAGCGATAAAAGCGGGAGCAGATGTCATTGTCTCATCCGCAGGAGTCAGCGTCGGCGCTTTTGACTACGTTAAGACGGTAATCGAAGAAGATGGAAAAGTCGATTTTTGGAAAGTCGACATGCGCCCGGGCAAGCCGCTGGCTTTTGGAAAATATGCAGGCATCCCGATTTTTGGACTACCGGGAAATCCCGTTTCAGCTTTTGTTGGATTCGAGGTGTTTGTGCGCCCAGCGCTGGAGAAACTCAGCGGGCAGGAGGTCAAGACGCAGGTGCGTGAAAAGGCAACTCTCGCAGAACCGGTGGAATCCGATGGTCGCGAATCCTACCTGCGCGCCATAGTCAGCCGGGAAAACGGCCAACTGGTGGCGCGGCTGTCCGGTTCCCAGAGTTCAGGAAATATCTTTTCTTTAGTACGCGCCAATGCTTTACTGATTGTGCCCTCTGGGGTAAAATCGCTGCTTGCAAACTCGGAAGTAGATATATGGCCCATCGCATAAATCCCCCGCAAATCGATAAAACTGGTCAAGCAATCAATTGGGTTATATTTATTCTTGCCTGCCTGGGAATACTGGATGCAACATATTTGCTTATTTATAAATTAACGAACAACCCTTCCATGTGCCTGGGATCGGGGGGCTGCCACAATGTCAATTTCAGTCCCTATTCGGAAATCAGTGGGATCCCAGTCTCTGTATTTGGAATGGTGGCCTACCTGGTCATCGCCGGGATTTTGCTGATAGAACCGCGGTTTAAAATTGCAAAGAAAATGGATCACTGGCTATTTTTGGAATTAGCCTGGCAGGGGTGGCGTTTACAGCGTATCTGACCTGGCTTGAGATTTATGTTATTCATGCCATTTGTCCATTTTGCGTGGCATCAGCAGTCATCATCTGTTTGATCTTTATCCTAGCCATTATCCGGTTAATTAAACAACCTGCATCATAGGAGGAATTCATGCCCCGCATACGCTGCCACTATACTGATTGTGTTTTCCTGGACGACGGCTATTGCAGCGCCGCGGCGGTCGAACTGGACCCCGATACCGGCTGTGCGACCTATACTCCCAACGAAGAAGCCGCAACCAAGGATGAGAACTGGGAAGAAGAGGAACTGGAAGAATGGGAAGAGGAAGAAGGCGACGACGAGGAGGATGATACCTGGGAAGAAGATGAGGATGAATTCTAGCCAAAAAACCAGGTAATTTTTCCCCCCAAATCAAAATGAACTTTGATATACAATCAAATCCCATATAGGGGCGCAAAATGCTGCGCCCCTTATTTATTTTCCATTAACTGGTACAGGAGCACCCCTGCAGCAACCGCCAGGTTCAACGAACTCACCCTGCCCTTCATCGGCAGGGATACGACCAAGTCACAGGCGGCGATCTGTTCGGGCGAGAGCCCTTTCTGTTCGTTCCCAAGAAGTAAAATCATTGGACTGGTTCCATGGTGGATGGTCCGATAATCAACAGTTGCATGCGCGGAGGATCCCACCAAGCGAAACCAATTCCTTCCAGCCCATTGTAAAAATTCATCAAAAGATCCCCGAACCACCGGCACCCAGAATAAAGCTCCCATGCTGGCCCGGATAACCGAGGGGTGGTAACAGTTCAACGCCACCATCCAAAAGAAATAATCCATCGGCACCGACCGCCTCCAGCGTCCGCAGGAGCGTGCCAACGTTGCCCGGGTCCTGGGGAGAAACCGCAGCCGCAGCAAAAGAAATCTTTTCCGCGGAGAAGGTTGCAAACGTTCTTTCCCTCTGGCGAGCGATCGCCAGAATTCCCTGCGGATTGTCCTTTTCAGCAACCGAAGTAAATAGATCTCCCGTTAATGCAATGCAGCGCATGCCCCTCTGAGCTTGCTTATCCACAACCTGATGAGCGTAGTCGCTGGTCAATAACTCCGGAGCGTACACCATAGTCTCGATCTCCCAACCCGCCTCCAGCGCTTCGCCCACGGGGTAAATCCCTTCCACCAGGAAAAGACCTGTTTCCGATCGTCCCTTTTTTGAATGAAGAGATCGGATTTGTCTAACGATCAAGTTGGAGCGACTCGAAATCATTTCAGGCATAATTAGATTTTACCCGAATAGACTATAATTTTGGCGGAGGCTGATATGACGACATTCTACAGTGATCTCATCGACCATTTTTCCGAATTGCATTCCGATATCGGAAAGTCCCTGGAGGGTTTGCCCAATGAAGCCCTGGACTGGAATCCCGGACCAGAGATGAATTCCTTTGCCGTGTTAATATCCCATCTTACCGGATCAGAGCGTTACTGGATCGGGGTGGCTGTAAAAAACCCACCTGAACGGGATCGTGAAGCCGAATTCAGGACAAAAGGATTGAGCGTTGAGGATTTGAAGGGGATGCTGGTTTCTGCGGATGGTTTTGCGCGAAAGGCGTTGGCCGGGTTATCCCTGAATGACCTGGAAGAGATCCGCCGCTCCCCACGCAACGATAAAACATTCAGCACCGGGTGGTGCCTTGCACACGCACTTGAGCATTCCGCTCTTCACGCCGGTCACATACAAATAACCAGGCAGTTATGGGATTTGAGGAAGCCCAGGTAATTTAAGAATAATAATAGGTGCATGTTCACACAATCACAGTCGGGGTACCTGGAGGGTATATTTCCACCGGCCACCCAACCCCCAAACCCCCTTCCCGAAAATCCAATCCATTTATGAGAACCGGATTTGCGCATACGGGAGGGGAATTCGTTGCGAAAAAAGGGAAGCGTTCGGCAAAGTTCACCTCCGCTTCCCTTTTTTCGCGTGACAAGTGGAAAAGGGATCCCGTAAAATCGATCGAGGGTTTTCCATTGAAAAGGTTTTTTATTAACATTGCCGAGAACGTTGCGAATGGATACAAAAGTACTTTGGTTGATCATTCTTACCTTGCATAATCAGCCCGTCCATTTTCGTTTTTTCCAAGCGAAATCCCTAATGCCGATAAAACCAGAAATTAAGATCTGATAGAATTATCCATATGAAGAAGCTTGTTTGGACAACGCTGGTTATCTTGTTTTTGCTATCTGCGTGCCAATCAAAATCATTATTGGTAACCATACTTGCCGATGGGCAGGTATATAGCCTTAATACCACCCAGTTCGTACCGGAAAAAATCCTGGCAGCTGCCGGAGTCTCGCTTGGACCTGATGACAGGGTTCTATATCTCGGCACGTCCGTGCCGGTTGGAGATTCACTCCCAGAAGCTTCATCTTACATTCTCATTGTTCGACGCGCGGTAGTTTTGACCATTATTTCATCAGAGGGAGAAAAATCTGTTCGCTCGTCCGCTGAAACCGTCGGCCAGGCGATGTCTGAAGCAGGATATACCCTATTCAATGGCGACAGGATAGATCCTCCAAGCGAAACACCCATTACCGGTGCGATGAATGTCAGTTACTTCCCTGCAGAAGAAATTACCATCAGGGTGGATGGAACCCAAATAGGAGTACGTTCTGCCGCGAATACTGTTGGGGAAGCCCTGTCAGAAGCAGGTATTCCACTTATTGGATTGGATTACAGCAAACCCGAAGAGATCACTCCGCTTCCGAAGGATGGTGAAATCCAAGTTGTGCGCGTGTCAGAAAAGGTTGCCCTTACGGAAAAAGAGATCCCATTCGATACGCGGACAGAACTATCAGCAGACCTGGAAATCGACCAACAAGCCCTGCTGCAAGGCGGGGAGGCAGGGTTGGCTGTATCACGCCAGCGGACGCGTACTGAGGACGGAGTGCAAGTGTCACTGCAATCAGAAAATGAGAGTATTATTCGCCCACCGCAGGACCGGATTATGGGAATCGGAACCAAAATCGTCATTCGCACTGCCACCGTGGATGGAGTGACTTTCGAATATTACCGGGCAGTGCATATGTACACCACTTCTTATTCGCCATGCAGGTCCGCAACCCCGAACGGCAGCTGCTCCTATGGCACGTCCAGCGGAATGCCAGTCCAAAAAGGAACGGTTGCCATGGTGTACTCGTGGTACCTGGCATTTGGGGGAGATAAACTGTATATCCCAGGGTATGGTTTTGCCACTGTTGGCGATGTAGGCGGCAGTTTCCCACCCGGCTACCATTACTGGGTGGACCTGGGCTGGACCGACGCGGAATACCAGCCGATGGAGGGTTGGACAACCGTTTACTTTCTAGCCCCTGTTCCTCAAAACCTGGTCTACGTCCTGCCATGACCGGATTATCGCTGCCGCGACTAAACATACACGAGTTATTAAAGCGGTATGATCTGCATCCGAGCAAAGGGCTGGGACAAAATTTCCTGGAGGACAATCAAGCACTTCAGAAGATCATAAGCGCTGCGGAATTAAGCGGGAGGAGGCGGTCCTGGAGATCGGTCCCGGCCTGGGAAGTCTTACCCGCTACCTGGCACTATCGGCGCAGTCAGTCACAGCCGTCGAACTGGACCGAAAACTTTTCCCAGCCCTGGAAAGCATTTTAGCCCCGTATAAAAATATCCGATTGGTTCAAGGTGATATATTAAAAATCAACCCCGCCGAACTAATTAATGAAGCGGGTTATATTGTAGTTGCAAACATCCCTTACTATATAACGTCCATGGTAATCCGCCACCTGCTGGAGGCAGAAATGCGTCCAAGCCGCATGGTGCTGACCGTACAAAAGGAAGTGGCAGAACGAATTTGCGCCAACGCGGGAAAAATGAGCCTGCTGGCATTAAGCGTCCAGGTTTATGGAAAACCTGTCCTTGGAGAGCTCATACCGGCGGAAGCATTTTATCCGCAGCCAAAAGTAGATTCAGCGATATTGAGTATCTGCCTTTATCCGCAGCCCATTATTCAAACGGAAAAGCTCGATATTTTCTTTACCATCATCAAAGCGGGGTTTTCACAAAAGCGGAAGACCCTGCGGAATGCCCTTTCGGGTGGATTGCGGATCACATCCGTTGAAGCGGAAAAGATGCTCTCTTCAGCGGACATCGATCCGCAACGGAGGGCGGAAACACTCAGCCTGGAAGAATGGGGGAGATTGGTTGAAGTTTATTCAAACCAATTACAGGAATCATGCAGTAATCCTCACTAAATGTGCAACAGGGGATATTAATGATCCCCTGGTTTTTTGAGAATAATCAATTAAATAATTACCTTGTGGACTGACAATAATTAATTATTGAACCCGGCCTACATTCCCCTTTCGCCGCAAATCACGGTATGCCCACAAAACCTGCCAGACGCGCGTGGCTGCTTCCACCTGGATCTTAAAGGACATTTTGGATTTCCCAAAACGACGGTCAGCAAAATAAATAGGCACTTCCCCGATCCGGAACTGCAAACACCAAGCGATATAAGCCATTTCAACAGTGAAAATATAGCCGCTCGATTTGACACGTTCCAGCGGCATTGCCTGCAGGGTTTCAGGACGCCAAAGACGGAAACCGCCAGTGACATCCCGCAGTGGGAATCCGAAGGATGCTGCGGGCATAAAAATTTCCCCATGCCGACAACGCCTTTCGCCAGAGGGGCCAGTTATCAGCAGTACGACCGCCGGTGACGTAACGCGGATCCCAATACAAGATCGCATGTTTCAAGCCGCTTCGCCATCTCGACCAGCGCTACCGGGTCATGAGAGAAATCTGCATCCATTTGACCGATGGCATCCAATTTTTCATCAAAAAGGCTATGGAAACCCTGAAGATAGGCAGACGAAAGCCCCAATTTCCCGGTGCGGTGCAATACGCGGATGCGACCAGGATTTGCAACCAGCCAAGTCATCGGCGATGCGTCCTGTTCCATCAGGACTGTTATCATCCACGACCAGGACATTTATATCCAGCGGGAGCGAAAACAAAGCTGAAACCAGTTTTGGCAGGTTTTCCGCTTCATTGTAAGTTGGAATGATAACAACGATTTTCAATGATGCTCCTATAAATAATTGCGACCAGAAGGAATCCCTAAGACCTTCCATAGTAGTAAATTGAGCATCGCTTGATTGTAATGCTCTAATGTTTAACACCAAGCCGTTTGTTGTCCCTGGCAGATTTTTCGCGATCTTTGATGGGATAAAAATACTCCAGGGATCTTTCCAGGCGACCGCGATATTCGATTTTGCAATTGCGAGGCGACACCGGGAACAGTAATAAGCACAAAAACAGCGGTATCAATGTGGCCGATGAAATCTTCAGGAGCACCAGTTTCACGAATTGCGTTCTGAAGCATCATGCTGACAGCGCGCATGACATCATCCGAAGCGACAAAACCATAGATATCCCGGAACGTATCCAGGTTTTCAAGGGAAATGATAAGTGCGGTCCATTCCGGTTTCTGCAGGCACTGGGTCAGACGCTCGTCCACCAGCTTTCCCTCCGGAAACCCAGTGACAGGGTTGATCAAAGTGTCCTGGCTGGCACGACGCAGGACATTGCGAACACGCAAGCGCAGGTCCTGGACATCGAACGGCTTGGTGATGTACCCATCCACTCCAAGTTCAAGGCCTCTTAAATCATCGATAAGTTCGAGTTTATCGGTCATGAAAATGATGGGGTGTCTGCCGCTTTTTGGACGCCACGCAACCGATTGGCGACTTCAACGCCGTCAATATCAGAAAGACGAACGTCCAAAATGATCAAGATCAGGGTGGGCGGTTTTATAGGCATGGATCCCTTCCTCCCCCTGGTTTACAGTAACGACTTCATATCCCTCAACCCGGAAATATGCGGTCAACATATCAGCCAGATCGAGGTCATCTTCAATAATCAGAAGCTTCGGTTTTGCCTCGGTCATGGGATATTAACTTAAGAAAGGGGTTCTTTTTGAATAACAAACTCGCAAACGGTGTCACCGATAGCACAACATTTGGATTCATTAACACGAAACTCCAGACCCCCCGGAAACCCAAGTGAGCATGGCCTGAAGCAACCCGGTGGTAATATAGCAAACCGGTTTATCAGCGCCCTTGCGAGACCAACAAGTTGGGCAGCGATGGGTTGTCCATATGAAAGCGTCGTCCGTCTCATCCACGGTCGTCAGCTGGTCGGAAGCCTGTGAAAAGATTTTTGCAGCGGCTGGCAGCCCGATACGTATCTTGGTCTGCAATGGGAGAACTTTGAAAGCCAAGTCACTTACTCCTGCCAATGCCCCATAACCTTTCAGAACGTCGCTGAAAGTGGAGCGCCCGGCACGCAGGGCGAGACCGCGCCCACCGCGGGGGCCGTACAGCTCTTCCAGGCCGACATGAATGGCGGTGTAATCAGCGAAGTCGAACTGGCGTTCCAGGTTATCGGGAGGATAATTGTCAATCAAATTGCTCAAGCCTGCCAGGTTCAAAATGGCATTCAAGCCATTTTTCCCCATCACTTCTTCATACGCTTGCAGAGCAATGCGGGCGAATTTATTGGAGTTGTAGTAACCACTTTTCGGGATTTGCTGCATTGAATTCGTGCCCTTAAATAAGTTTCAGGAGGTCTTCAGAAGTGCGCCGCATATCGAGCAGGATCAACCCAAGTTTAGCCTGTCCACGCGCCAGGGCAGTCAGCACGGCTTCCTGACCAACCGACATGAGGATAACGTAACCCTTCTCCCCTTTGATGTAAACCTGCTCCAGCGAACCGCGCCCCAATTCAGTTGCAATCCGTTCACCAAGCGAAAGCATTGCGGCTGACATGGCAGAGACCCGATCCTCTTCAACCCCATGGGGCAATGCCGAGGCAATGCTCAATCCATCCACACTAACAACGGCTGAAGCCTCCGTATCCGGAGAAGATGCCTGCAACTCGCGCAAGCGGTCAACCATAAGTTGGATGCGATTCTTTGCCACAATTGCCTCCTTGGAACCTAAAGTAAATTTAGCACAGGGAGCAATATGTGTCAAGTTATCACCCGCTTCCATTTAGAGAGGAAAGGTCGACAAAAGCCGGCTGAAAAAAACATGCTATAATCCTCACCCGTCCGATAAAGCATCCCCCATGCGACGAATCCTAATCCCCCTAATTACCGTTTTGTTCCTTGTGAATAACTCATCCCAGATGAGGGTGACAGTCGCGGCTCAAGGTGAAACCCTGCCGCCCAGCGAGCCGGATTCGGGTTCGGTGGTGTGCCCACCCGGAGTGTACGAACCCGCCATGGACGGCTGCCTTGCGCTCGGTCCGTCCGAATACCTGGCTCAAATCGCCGCAACCGGTATTCCGTACCCCATCCCGCCTCTGCCAGGTTACCAGCCTGCGGCAGACCTAAACGATATTCCCTATAAATATTTTAAAGTCACCGATAAAGGGGCACCGTTGTATGCCACGGTGGAAGATGCTGCAAATAACCAGCCATCCGATCACATCGCCCCTGGATACGAGTTATATGTTTCTTATGTTGGGGTCGAAACCGACCGGAATGGAACTTCCTACTACAGGCTTCGTTCCGGTGACCTGATCGGCATGGAAGGTGGCAGACAGGCAATTCCCGTTTTCCAGGGACTGGCTTTCAGTTCCCAACCAGCGCGAGCCTTTGGCTGGGTAATGGACATGACAACCGCCCGTTCCGCCCCGGGTTTAAAAAGCCCGGAATCAAGCAGCACTTTTTATCGCTTCAATATCGTTCAAATATACGATACAAAAGAAGCCAGCAACCTGACCTGGAATTTGGTAGGACCAAATGAGTGGCTGGAATTCACGCGAAGTGGCGCGGGTGGACCCGCATACCAGCGCTCCGGAAGGGGTGACTGGCAACCGCTGGATCGAGGTCAATTTATTCGAACAAACATTATCCGTATATGACAATAATCGACTGGTGTTTGCCACCCTGGTATCAACGGGCGTGGATCCTTTCTGGACAAGACCCGGCATCTTTCATATTAATACCAAGAAGCCCACGGAAACGATGAGCGGTGCAACCGAGGCTGACCGTTCGGATTATTACTACCTTGAAGACGTGCCCTGGACTATGTATTTCGACGAAGAACGGGCATTGCATGGAGAATATTGGCACACCATGCTTGGGTATCAAATGAGCCACGGCTGCGTAAATTTATCGATCGGTGATGCACACTGGCTCTATAACTGGGCAAATGTGGGCGATACCGTCTATGTATACGACCCATCGGGCAAGACCCCGGTAGACCCATCGGTTTACGGATCAGGTGCGCCTTGACGCCATTAAACCGTCATGGTATATTCAGCCCGCTCCTGGACCCGTGGTGTAGCGGCCAAACATGCGGCCCTGTCAAGGCCGAGATCGCGGGTTCGAATCCCGTCGGGTCCGCCTGAAATTATTTTAAACCGACAGCCTGGTGTGACGAAAGTCAACCAGGCTGTCTGGTATTTAAATTAGCCGTGCTCCCATATAGATTTGTTAAATAAGTTCAAATAATCAAATAACCAAACTGACAAAGGAAGGAAAATCCCCGGCGATCATACCGATAGAACCAGGCTGATCGGGCAATGGTCGGATCCCATGATTTCCTCATGGATGTCGGCGGCGACAATGCGGTCCTTTAGATCGGGGGAAACCATAAAATAGTCCAGCCGCCAGCCTACATTGCGTTCACGCGCCCGGGTGACCTGGTCCCACCAGGAATATTTCACGGTGTCGGGGTGTAAGAAGCGGAAGGTATCAATTAAACCCATTTCGAAAAATTCACCCAGCCCGAGGCGTTCCTCGGGCATAAAGCCCGAGTGGTTAACATTCTCCCTGGGGCGGGCAAGGTCAATCTCGGCAAAGGCGGTATTGAAATCCCCGGTTGAGACTACCGGTCGACCGGCACGCATGTAACCTTTAGCGACTTCAAGAAACCGGCGGTAAAACGCCAGTTTGTGGGCGACCCATTCCGGCCCGCGGCCCCCATTGGGGAAATAGATGTTGAAGAACACAAACGGTTCGAATTCGTGGATCAGGACCCGACCTTCAGTGTCAAAGCGCGGCTCGTTCAATCCTAAAACAACTTTTGTCGGAGGCTGTTTGGAATAGGTGACTGTACCGCTGTATCCAGGCTTCTCTGCAGAATTCCAGGCAGCATGATAACCGGGGGGGGTTTGAAGGTCAGCAGATACCTGTTCTGGATGAGCCTTGGTCTCCTGCACCGCGACCAGGTCCGCATTACTGGCAGATAACCAGTCCAGGAACCCTTTCTTTTCCGCTGCCCGAATCCCATTGACATTCCAAGAGACCAGTTTCCAGTTCATAAGCATCTCCATATTAATTAAAGGATTATCGGCTCCCAGGAGGAGCTAAACGGGAAACTTACCCAATGCATCTTTCACAACCGGACCATGACCCGGGCAGACGATGCGGGCACCCAACTCGGATTGCTTTTTCTCTGCCTGCCTTGCTTTTGAATCATCCCAGGTTAACCCCGGACGCGAGCCATGAATTCCATTCTCGTCAGTCACCATTAAGTCCCCGCAAAACAGGACCGCGGAGGCCAGCGCATAGAACGAAATATGCCCGGGCGTGTGACCGGAAGTGTCGACCACGAGCAAGCCGCCCAGGACCGGCAAAACCTGTCCGTCTGCCAGGATCTCGTCCACCTGGAATGGCTGGGACTTCATAAAGGGACCCAGGAGAGCGAACATAAGGCGCCGCATCGAGAAGCCCCGGCGCTTAATTTGGCGGGAAGCTTTACCTGCAGCAATGGCATCCGCTTCCACCCGGCTGGCGTAGGTGCGAGCGCCGGTTAGCTTATGGAGCACGGCAAGACTCCCCACATGGTCAAGGTCTGAATGAGTAATGAGAATGCGCTTTAAGTCCTGGGGCGTCTTCCCCAGGCTGGCGACATATGCCAGGATTTTTCCGTTGCTGCGGGGCATGCCGCTATCGATCAGTGTCAACCCGTCAGCATCTACGAGGATATATGGGTTGGCAATTACGCCAGGGACAAGGAATACATTATCCGTAATCTTCATTTCTCCACCTCCTTTGCACGGATTTTACACCAGCAAATTAAAATTTTCGATAAATATATTTCCAAAATTCATCAACGGGAAATCCCTGCCACGACCTACGGATTTCCCCAGATGACCTCCGCCCAGTGAACTGGATGGTCGGTGGCGGATGCGGGAGGCAGTACATAAACCGGGTCGCGCACCACAAGGGTGTGGGAGACGAAGATATGGTCTATGCGATTATCACCGGACATATCAACCCCGGAGGTGCTTATTTTAGATGGGTAGACGCTGGTCCAGGCATTGGTGTACATGCTATTGATCAATTGGTATGCGGCTTCATAATCACGCAAGTTGTAGTCACCCAATGCAATCACATATGAGTCATCTTTTGAGACATCCAGCAAAGTCTGGGCAAAGACCATTTTGGCAGTGTCCGAGCCATCGGGGTGTACATCGAAGATATTAAATTGGAGTCCGCCCACTTCGACCTCAGCAGCAGCAGTACCTATCTCATCCGTATCGCTGTAACTAAAAATCGTATGCGTCTTCTCCAGTGGGAATTTTGATAATATCGCAGTGCCGAATGTGCCTGCGACCGTTGTGGGACCGAAATATGAGTAGTAGCCCAGGCTTTCAGCGTAGTAGCGGACATAGTCGTTGTTGTTCAGCGAGATGCGGGTGGTATCCGTCTCCTGGAGGGAGAGAATATCCGGTGAAACGCTGCGGATGAGAGCAAGCTGCCGATCGAAGGATTTCTGGGCGGAGCCATCATTGGCTCCCTGGGTATTGAAGGTCATCACCAGGAGGGAAGTCCTTCCAGCAGCGTCGACCTGGACACGCTTTTGAGGAAAAATTCGAATGAGGGTGCCCAGGAATACCAATCCCACGAGCAGGGTCCAAGCCCATGGAAATTCCGATCCTGATTCTCTAACCGCAGATGGCGAGATTTTTTTCAGCCGCCAAATGAGAAGGGTAATGATCCCTGCCGATAGGAAAAATGGAAGCCAATACTTGCCACGAAAAATAAGGCTGACCGGTTTGACGTAACCCCATACATTGGTAAAAATATTGGAGAAGACAAGCAAAATGAGGACGAAGCCTCCCAGCAAAATGCCCGGTACCAGGCGAACCGGTGAAGGTGTTGCGCGATTTACCTGATCCAGGAAAAAGCGCAGGTCGAGGAAGATGACCGGGAACAATAAAAGCAATAGCACAAGCGGGACGGCCTGCCATAAGGCTGGAGGTCCGACCACCACCGGAGCTGAAGAAGGCGTGAGCGGGAAGGGTACCCCGTGAGCCAATATGGTCCCGGTGAGACATACGGTAAAGAGGATATTCCAAACCACAAGGAGCCGATGACCGAGGCGGTCGAAAAAATGCGGGCTGACCAGGGTCAGCAAGACCCAGCCCAAAGCGAGGAGACTGATGATGATCACGATCAACGGGTAGCTGCCTTCAGTCCAACGGGCAATCACCGAGGGGGCTGAAAACGCAAACCAGACCAGGATCAGGACGAGGAAGAAACCCAGGATGGCGGGTGTAGCGCCGACCGGTTTGGTTTCGGGCGCAGGCACAGCATCGAGGTCCAGGTGCGCCAACATTCCGCCGAGAGCGAGTCCAAAGGCCCAGCCACCCCAACCACCCTGTGAAGTGAGGGAATAATCGATACCAAAGTCCAGGGTACGCAGCAACACGGAAAAGCCCACTGCCATTGCCATCCCGGCAGACCCCCAAAGACCAGCCTGGGAACGGGCTTCTCCACGAGGTTTCGACTGCAAGAGGAGAAAGAACATCGACAGGGAAGCTCCGGTTGCCAAACCTGAGGCTAGCATGCGGTTGGATGTGTCGAGGTAAGGGAGCAGACCGCGCGACAGGAGCAAGATTGCGAAGGTAACCCAAAGCACCTGGCGGGGAAATCTTTTAATAAATGGGATCGCGAGGATGGGAGTGAAAAAAAACAACACACCCAGCACTTTGGCATCCAGGTTGGTATTCATCAAATCCAGGATGTAAATGGACTCGACCAAGGTGCCAGCCGATTGAATCAAAAACAGCAAGACGATAGAAAAGGCAAGAATGACTGGAAAGGTTTTTTTCAAGGTGCATCTCCTCCAAACCACCTGGCTAGCGGGTCCAACGCGTATCGGAGAGCTCTTCAAATACCGGCGTGCGCGGAACCAAATTGAAAACCTGAAGCAATTCCGGTGTGGGAAGGGCAGGGCGGCGGGTGGAGAGGTCAAGAATGGCCCCTTCGAGGTCGATGCTGACCGCTTTTTTCCCGTTGGGTTTGAGCACGTCGTGATGAACCTTCCAGCGGGCTCCCTGTTTTGACAGACCGGCAAGCGCGTAGGTGATGGTCACTGTCTCGCCCATGCGCACCTCGCGGAGGAAGCTGGCATGGATGTCAGTATAGATCGGTCCGACACCAAGCTGTTCGAACCTTTCGGGGGGAAAACCATGGGCGGTGAAGAAGTGGTAGCGCAAATCGCCAGCGGCATCAATGTAAGCGGCGTAATTTACGTGACCGTTGGCATCAATATCAGACCAGCGAATCTCATAATTTTTCGAATAAGGATCCATGGGAATGCCTCAAAGGGGAAATGTCAAACAGTTGGCGTGGAAGGGTTTTAAGACAAAACCCGGCCGCGCATTTACCTAAATTAAAAACCCACATGCCCTCCCAAGGTTGCCCAGGGAAGGCAACCCTCAAAGGAGGGTGGCGAAAAATTAGATTTGCCCCCTGGATGAACCCGACTTGAAAAAAGATGAAGCAGGTTGGATCAACCCGGAATGAAGGTCCCTTTCTTCTTCTTTTCGTTCTTCAGTTTCCTTTTTTCCTTCAAATCATGTGCGGGTTTTTTCTTTTGTTCCTTATTACCTTTATCTCTTTTTCCTTTATCAGGCATGGTTGCTGCTCCTTGATATGAGAGAGTTTTTTTTAGGAGAAATCCGATCTGCAGAGGATTGTTATTAACGAAGCTGTTATGAATGTATTAATTGTATCCGATTCAGGGATTTTTATGGGGAAAGGATTGGCTGAGGTATCATGGGTGAGGGGCAGGATACAACCTGGTAGCGAGTTATCAAAAAGAACCAATTCAGATTCGGAAACCTTGGGAGGGGTGGGAATGAATGTAAAACAGGGTTATCGCGAATATCGACGTGCACCCCGACGATACGTAATGTCGAGGGATAAACCAGCCCATCTCACAGCGAAAGCCGCCCTAAGGTGGCGAATAAAATCGACCATAGAATTGCGGATACAAAGGACAGGAAATACGCCAAGTCCAGGCAAACCCTAGTGGAGAATCTCCTGGTTGGCACGGTCGGCTTCGAGGAAGATCCGGGCGACCTGCTCTTTCATTTCAGGGGTGGCGCTGGGAGTCTTGGGGATGAACTTGACCAGGTCGCGAGCATCCTGGAGGAAGGCTTTAACCCGGGCGACATAGGAAAAGTTATATTTACCGCCCTCGGATGGGACGGGGAAGTCGCGGGCTTGCTGGATCAAGTCACGGGCGCGCTGGATGCGTTCGGTTGAAGGGATGAGACGAGACATGGGAATTCCTTCGTTTTATAAATATATTATAATTCCAAGAGCCCTGGGATTTTAAAAGACGAGAAATGATGCGAAGGAATCAAAAAGAAATAATTGGATTAATGGAATGCTAATGTCCGTAAATAAAAAAAAGATTTATCTTGTCTTAGGATATATTCTAGCTTTATCAGGAATTTTGTTTAGGATCATTGCAATTATTCCTTCTGTTACAAACTACCCATTTCCAATTGGATGGTCAGAGGGGGAAGGATATTCGCCGCCTACCAAGTTTATGCTCCAATAATTATAGGAAAGTACTTATCATTGCCCTGGCTTGATCCAGGCAGATCCATCCTTGACGGTTTGGTCTTTTTAATCCCCAATTTACCAATTTGGGCCTACCGTTTTTGGGTAAGTATTTTATTTATTATTATCAGTTTTTTGACAGCCCTATTCATCATTAAGAAGGCTTTTTTATATTCCCAGACAAAAAATGAAATAAAAAAAGAATTGTTGATCCTGTTAACAATGTTTGGGACTCTTTTTCTTTTACAAGGTCCAGTTTATTACCATGTATTAGCGGGGATAATCCCAGTCCTTTGGCTGTATGATGAGAAACGCCCGGTCCGAAATTTGATTATCATCGTTATCTGTTCGATGTGGGAAGGATTATGCCGGGTGAATTGGTTCATAATGCCAGCTGTCGTAGCAATAGTAATCTATATTTTACAGACGACTATCTCAAAGAAAAAACTTTTGAATTATATAAAATGGCCGTTATATTATTCAATATCTGGAGGTGTTACTAGTTTTGGTATTTACTTGATTTACATGAATACCATGGGGTTTGTCATCCCCTTTTTAAATCCAGTAATGGACTACGCTTACTTCTTATATAAATTATGGCCAAATGCTGGATATATGGGGTTGCTTGCCGGGATTTCTTTGTTATCTTTGCCGGTATTGTTGATTACTTCATATGTTGTCTGGAAATATAGAAAGAATTTTCATTGGCTAAGATTATTAATGATCCTTGGCATTCTCGCCCTATTTTTCGCAATTAGCACAATAATTAGTCTTCGTGCTGGCGGTGGGTACGATTTGCATAATTACGACACGTTCTTATTGCTTTTGCTGATTACAGGATGTTATTTCGGGATGCACGCTGTACAAATGGATGCTCCTTTGAAATTAGGGAAGACGATTCTTATGAATTATGGTGCAGTAGTTGTACTGTTGGTAATTCCGGTAATAATGGCCTTTCCCAAGACTACTCTTCGGCAGTATGCTTCGAATTCTCAAACGGACCAAACACTTCAAGACATCAGGAAAACACTTCAGAGTACAACAATAAGTATTAATCATCCCGTCCTTTTTATTGATCAACGACAGTTGTTGGTTTTTCACATACTTTCCGGATATGATATTTATGTTCCTTATGAAAAAATAGAACTTATGGAAATGGCAATGGCAAGGAATCAGGGGTATAAGCAAACGTTTGTAAATAATCTCCAAAACCATAAATACTCATTTATCGTTAGCGAAGTTTTAACGATCTGGGCAAAGCATTTTGACCCCAACCTTTTTGATCGTGATTGGTTTGAAAACAATGTATGGATTGATTTTGTTGGAATCCCTGTCCTGGATTACTATTCGCCAATTTACATCAATACAAACATCGGGATTGCAATTTATGCCCCAAAGAAATAATAGTTCGATCTATTATTGTGGTCGCACAACACGGCCGCGGGAAATTAATTATTGGCAATCTTCATGTGTAAATTTATAGGATTTAGGCTTCAGGTTAAGAAAATTTTTGGCCTATACCAGGGAATATGTATTTATGAATGAAATCGTTCGTTAACATGGGCGATTTTTATTTTTTTGGTTGGCAAGTAAATATATCTATCTAAATCAAATATTAAAGCAATATGATATTTGACATATTTATTCCTTCATATCATGCTTTGCCCCTACACTGGAAAGAGACGATCGACCCTTTAAGATTATCAATTATTAGTAACGACTATAGGCGTTACTACAATCTATTGCGAACCAAATCCCAGGATTTCGTGACCAGGAAGCTCTCGTCCATAAACTGGACCATCTGCTCAAAGCGCGGCAGGGGGATGGTGAAGGTCAATTTGCCGGGCGGGACACAGGGGCGGGCGGAAACGTCAAACATGCCCAGGATGCAAGCCGGGTTGTCTGACCGGGCCTGTTCCATTGGGAAATTAATGATGGAGGCGCAACCGGATCCCATGGGGGTGATGACGCCATTAGGATCGGGGCGATCATAATTCGCCAAGGCAAAGAGGCCGGAAAGCACATCCGGGGTAGCAAAGAAGATG
The DNA here is from genome assembly GCA_963741635.1 of uncultured Chloroflexia bacterium. Lineage (GTDB taxonomy): Bacteria > Chloroflexota > Anaerolineae > Anaerolineales > Villigracilaceae > UBA877. The sequence goes on along the minus strand of CAVUIO010000011.1, from coordinate 35,654 downwards.
ACCGCAAAGGGATGCTCACCCGAGGTGAGCATATCAAGTCGTTTGAAGACCAGGTATTTACCAGGAGCAGTGAAGGGCGGGTGGATCTTCAGGTATTCTTCGACCAGTTCAGGAGTCTTTTTATAGCGTTCACCCTCAAGTTCACCAGGGATACCGCAGGAAAGGAAATATTCAAAATTGGGGCGGAGTTTGGAAGAAAATCCGCTGTAGCGTTTGCCGCCGGAACACCCGGGGGAAGAAGCACTGTAAACGTAGGGATGCCCGTCCTGCACCTGGGGGAGGTTGCCGATCAGGCAGCGGTCACGGTTAACAGAGTCTTTACGGTCCTGTTCCAGAGGCGTATCGGTATAGTAGTAGCAGATGGGAAGATCTGCGCCGGGGAAGTATTTGTTCCAGCTGGGGATAAACAAGGAGGGAAGGGAAGGATTCATGAGAGGTGCCTATTGGGGGATTGGGGGAACTGATTTTGGAGGAGTTGTGAGTGTGTACGGGTGAGATATGAACAGGTATGTATTGATTATACGGCGAATCATATAACCTGATCAAATTTCATTATTGATCTCGAGAGAATGAGCTCCGCCCCCTGTGGGGATGCTTCGCGAAGGACGGCGCTTGGAACACCATAAGGGGGGAGGAGTTTACCTCGACGTAAAGTACGCCGCTCACAACAACACCAGAACCCTTGACATTAACGTTACGTCATGGTTTATAGTATGGCTCGAGGCAAAGGTGTACACCGTAAAGCAACTGGCAAAACTGGCGGGCGTGAGCGTCCGCACCCTACATTACTACGATGAGATCGGGCTGCTCAAGCCGTCTTCGCTGGGCGGGAACGGCTACCGCCATTACGAAGAAGAAGCCCTGTTGAAACTCCAACAAATCCTTTTCTACCGGGAGATGGAGTTGAGTCTCGACGAGATCAAAACAGTGATGGGACGCCCGGATTTCGACGTACTGACGGCACTACATTCCCACCGAAAAGCACTTCAGGAACGAATGGAACGGTTGAAACGCCTCATTCACACCGTTGACAATACAATCGACCATTTGAAAGGAAATGAAAACATGAATGCAAAAGGTATGTTCGAAGGATTTAGCGAAAAAGAGCAGGAAGAATATACAATGGAAGCGGAGCAGATGTATGATCCTGAAACGGTAAGGGCATCCAACCGGAAGTGGAAGGCATATTCGCCCGTCCAGAAGGAAAACATCCTGGCAGAAGGAAAGAAAATCCATATCGACCTGGAAGCCGCAATGTCAAAAGGGGCGGAGAGCGCGGAGGTGCAAGCGGTGATTGCGCACTGGCACCAGCATATGCAAAACTTCTGGAGCCCCAACGACGAGCAACTGCTCGGCCTGGCAGACCTGTACAACGATGATCCCGCGGTTCAAGGCGAACTATGACAGGATCGACCCGAAGCTGGCGAGCTTTCATGCGCGAGGCGGTGAAGGTGTATGTGAAGAGTCGGAAGAAGTAATCTGAGTTTTCCCCCACCCCTAACCCCTCCCCCAAAAGGGGAGGGGAAAAGTAAGAAAAAGCAAGGATTAGCGAGCGAAGCTCGCTAATCCTTGCTTTTTCTTTTCCTTTCAGCAGAGAAGCGTGGAATCCCGTCCACTTTTTCAGGGATTCAAGTTATGCTGCCTTGGAGGGAATTTTGGACATGGCATATTCGGCAAGAGCGGTTATGGTGAGGCTGGGGTTGACACCGGGGTTGGCGGGCATGATCGACCCGTCTATGATGTAAAGACCGGGATAGTTGTGGACCTGGAAGTCACCATCCACCACGCCCTGGGAAGCATCCGGTCCGATGGGTACTCCGCCCAGGATGTGGGCCGTGGTGGGCAGGTTCAGCAGATTTTCACCGATCGAGCCGAGGGGAATCCCATTAATTTTCGAGGCAAAATCGCGGGTCATTTCGTGGGAACCTTTCACCTGGGCATGGATCTCATATCCGGGCTCAGGCTGGGCAAGCATGCCACGCCGGAAAAGGGTGAAAAAGCTACGACCCATGCGAAAGCGCATGCGGTTATCAGCATGCTGCATGACCAGCAGGATGGTGACATTGTGCGCCCAACCCGGAAGGAACATGGCCCTTGCGAAGTCAAGCGGGTGAGTAAGTGCCCACCCCAGGAAGCGCAATATTCGTACGGGTACGCTGACATCGGTGTCAATCAGGGGGGCAGCCAGGAAACGCATGAGGGATGAGCCATCCGGGTAACGGACGGGCTCGATGCGCGTGATCTCGTCGAGGTTATATATGGAGGATATGGCGACACCCTGGGAGTAATTGATATCGGATTTACGAGCGACAGCACCGAGCAGGGCTTCAGAGTTGGTGCGCACCATATCCCCAAGGCGCGGTGATAGATCCGAAAGTGAATGAGAAACATCGCGCAAACGAAGGAGCAGGTTCAGGGTGCCCATCACGCCGCCTGAGATGATAACATTGCGAGCGTGCACCAGCCGGCGAGACCCCTTAATAAAACCGGTACTCGAGCGATACGTAACCTGGTAAGCGCATCCAGAGGACCCCTTGTCCGATGGCGGAGCCCCGTCCTGTGATAGATGGCGGATATCGACAACTTCAGAATCCGAGACAAGGCAGGCTCCATTTTTCTCAGCAAAATACAGGTAATTCTTGGGGAGGGTATTCTTGGCATTATAACGGCAGCCAACCATGCAGCCACCGCAATGTTTGCAGCCCGCACGTGCGGGGCCTGCGCCACCAAAATACGGGTCAGGGACAGTGACACCTTCATCCCCAAAGTACACGCCCACATCGGTGGCGCGGAAAGTGCGATCCATGCCAGCCTTGACAGCCATGGACTGGAAAAGTTCGTCGGCCTTCCAGAGCCGGGGATTACGAGCCACGCCGAGCATTTTGCGGGCGGTCTCAAAATGCGGCTTGAGGACAGTCCCCCAGGGGAGCGGGGTATTCCAGGCGGGGGTGGCAAAGGTTTCCGGGGTGGGGACCTCGAGCACATTGGCGTAACCGAGAACTCCCACCGCCTACGCCCGTGCCATGCAGGACCATGGCGCCTTTGAGGAAACTAATCTGGAGAATGCCGTGCAGGCGCAAGGCAGGCAGCCACAGATATTTCCAAAATTCCCAGTTGGTTTTGGGGAAGTCCTGATCCAGGAAGCGCTTCCCTTTTTCAATAACGAGGACGGAGTAGCCTTTTTCGGTCAGGCGCATGGCTGAGACCGATCCCCCAAAGCCGGACCCGATGATTACATAGTCAAAAACCTGTTGCTCCACGTTGGCTCCTTTGGCGAAAGGGTGGATACGAGATTATTGTAACACTGTAGGGATAATATCCTGAAAGCCGTCATTAGAATTTCTTATGCTTTTGACCGTCATGATGCTTAGCAACCTTGACTTGATCTAATGCCCATCCCCCTTTCCCCCTTCCCACTTAGGGAAGGGGGAAAAGGTAGAAAAAGAAAGGATATGCGAGCGAAGCTCGCATATCCTTTCTTTTTCACACTCTTGTTATTCCAGGATTGAATGCAAGAAAAGATTTGATGAAGAAGTTGTTGACCGCATCCAACCTAAACTTTTCCAAAAGTTATTTTATTGAGGCTTCCAGACGGAACGGAGACGGGAATAGGTCTCTGCAAGAGCTTCGGGCATGACCTTTGTCTCGGCGAGGGTCAGCATAAAGTTCGAAGTCGCCAGCCCAACGAGGTACCACGTGGATATGAACATGCCCGATGATGCCAGCCCCGGCAGCTTCGCCGATATTGGCACCTACATTAAACCCGTCCGGCTGGTAAACGCGGCGGATAACGGTAATTGCATGGGTCGACATTTCCATCATATCGGAGCGCGTCCCGGCATCCAGGTCTTCGAAAGAATTGAGGTGCATATTTGCAACGATCATCAAATGACCCGTGGTGTAAGGGTAGCGGTTTAGAATGGCAAAACAACGGTTTCCCCGAAAAAGGATCAGGTTGTCGGGGCCGTCGGGTTCCATTTGAAGGTCGCAGAAGACACAGCCGGAGGTCTTGGTTTGGACAAACTTAGTGCGCCAGGGAGCCCATAGGCGTTTCATAATGATAATTGTACCAAAATATGGAGGATAAAAACCTTGATGGAACGAAGAACGCCAAGAATTATATAAGAATTCATATGGCACAACCGGCTATATAGCCGAACCCAATAAATATGGTTGACAGTCTTTCTGAAAAATAGTATTCTCAAGGCATGCAACAAATGGCGCTGTTCGATGCATCTCCCCGATGGACGGTCACCAACCTGACCCGCCACCTGCGCCAATTGCTGGAAGGGGACCCGAACTTACAGGGGATATGGGTGGATGGTGAAATCTCCAACCTGTCGCGACCGGCCTCCGGTCATGTTTACTTTACCCTGAAAGACGCCGGTGCGTCGCTGCGATGCGTGATTTGGAAGACCGAAGCCGCCCACCTGCGACTGACTCTCCAGGACGGACTGGCAATCGAAGTGCACGGCAGCCTGGGCATATACGAGGTAGCCGGGCAATACCAACTATACGCAGACAACATCCAACCAAAGAGGCGAGGGAGCGCTTTTCCAGGAATTCCTGAGGCTCAAGTCACTGCTGGAAGCCGAAGGCCTGTTCGACCCGGAGCATAAGCGTGCCATCCCTGCAAGCCCCCAGCGGATAGGGATCGTGACCAGCCGGACAGGAGCCGCGCTACGGGATATGCTGAACACCCTGCGGCGGCGAATGCCGCTGGCGGAAGTGATACTGGCAGCCACACCCGTCCAGGGAGAGGAAGCACCGTTAAAAATTGTGGAGGCATTGCAGAGATTGAACCTGGTTGCGAGCCCGGACGTGATCCTGCTGGCACGCGGCGGGGGTTCGATTGAAGATCTGTGGTCTTTTAATGATGAAAGAGTAGTCCGGGCAATATACGATTCAGAAGCACCGGTCATTACCGGGGTGGGGCACGAAACGGATTTTACCCTGGCGGATTTCGCGGCGGACCTGCGGGCTCCCACGCCTACGGCAGCAGCCGAACTGGCATCAGCCGTCACCGTGATTGAACTACGACTGGATCTTGTGGAAATAATGCGAACGTTATCGGGAAGCATGGAAATTCTGATCGACCGCCAGAAGAACCTGGTGGATGGACTGCAAAGTGGTTTGCGATCATCATCACCTTTTCGAAGGGTGCAGACCGAGCGCCAGAGATTGGATGAATTGACCCGGCGGGGAAACGCGGCGCATATCCACCGCCTGGAACTGGCTGAAGCCAGGCGGATGGGGTTGGAGAACCGCCTGATCGCGCTGAGTCCACTGGCAGTGTTGAAACGGGGATATGCGGTGGTTACAAAAAACAAGCGGGTAATTACAAGCAAGTTGCAAGTCAACGATGGAGATGGGCTGAGGGTACGCGTGCAGGATGGGGAATTCAGTGCCCGGGTGTCCGGAGAGGGATAGGTGAGCATGGCAAAAAGTGAAAGCAACCCGATCGAAAAATTATCCTACGAGGAAGCGTTCAGCGAACTCGAAAAGATCGTGACAGCGCTCGAATCGGGGGAACGTCCGCTGGAAGAGTCGATGAAACTATTCGAGCGCGGCCAGGCACTCACCAAAAGGTGCGCCGAACTGCTGGATAAAGCCGAGCTGAAAGTTAAAGAACTGGCTGGTGAAGACCTGATTGATTTCGAGGAAAAACAATGAACCTGGCCGCCCTGCTCCAAAACCATATTTTGTGGACAGCCATGGTCGGGTGGATCCTGGCCCAGGCATTGAAAATACCGATCAACTCGCTGCGTGAACACCGCTGGAACTGGGCCCTGTTCTTTGCAGCCGGTGGTATGCCCAGCTCACATTCGTCCCTGGTCACCTCGACCGCAGCAGCGGTGGGGCTGCATACAGGCTTTGATTCGCCAGTTTTTGCAGTGGCGGTTGCCCTGGCGATGGTGGTGGTTTACGACGCAACGGGTGTACGGCGGCAGGCGGGAAAGCAGGCAGAGAAGATCAACATCCTGGTGGAAGAATTGCTCAAAGGGCACCCGATCAGTGAAGAGCACCTGAGGGAAGCCATCGGTCATACACCCCTGGAAGCGATGGGCGGCGTAGTGCTGGGGTTGCTTGCGGCAGTGGGAATGTGGCTTTTACTGCATTAAGCCCCTATATTTTAATAAATGAACAGGCAGTCCCCACTTATGCGGGGACTGCATTTTTATTGAATAATCTTTGTGAGAAAATCTGTGTTTCACCAAACGGATCAGACTGCCGATTTCCGGGATACGCAAGGCGACCAGAACCAAAGCGTAAACCACTCCACCCGCCGCCACGCCACCCAGGGTAATTAACGCAACGGATTGGGAAGCCATGAGACGGGTCCAACCGAACAGCGCGGCGCTCATGAACAGTGTGCCGAGCAAAGCGGCTCCCAACCCCTTCAGTAATGAGACAGCGTGGATGCCGTGAATCCGTTTGCGGAGCAGGAAAAACATAACGGTGGTCTCGATCGCAGTTTCGAGTGTGATGGCGAGAGCCAGCCCACCGAGCGGCATCCAGCCCATGTGCTGGAACCAGATCGGGAAGGCCATGCTGAAGAGGATATTCAATCCCATGGCACCAGCGCTGACCAGGGCAGGTGTCTTAGTATCGTGCAAGGCGAAGAAGGCGCGCACCAGTATTTCCAGCACGCAGTGGGCAACCAACCCGAGGGTGTACCACAACAGCGCCCAGGAGGTCATCTGGGTGGATTCAGCGGAAAAATTCCCGTGCTGGAACAGGAAGGCGATCAGGGGTTCGCGCAGGAGGATCAGCCCGAGGGTGGCGGGGATGGATAAGAAAAGCACCCCGCGCAGCGAAGCAGAAAGGGAAGAGCGCATGTCGTCCAATTGGCCGCGGGCGAACTGTGCCGAGAAGGTGGGCAGGGTGGCGAAGCCGATCCCCGAACCAATCACCACGAGCGGCATGGTCATAATGGGGAAAGCGAACTTGATGGCGGAGAGAGAACCGGTGGGCAGACCACTGGCGATGATACCGGTGACAACCATATTGATTTGGAGAACTGCCACGCTGATGAGACGGGGTCCCATGAGCAGAACAACTTCACGAACCGACGAGTTGTCAAAACCAAGAGTGGGGGTGTAATGACGGGAGGGGAGGCGGAACAGGTCAGGTAGCTGGATGGCCAGGTGCAGGATGGACCCGAGCACTGCGCCCCATGCCAGACCAAAGATACCCATGGAAGGGACGAAGAAGATCAACCCAATGATGATGCCGGTCCAATAGAGGCTGGAGGCCAGGGCAGGCAGCAGGAAGCGCTGGTGGGAATTTATAATGCCTGACAGAATCCCGCTGAGACCAAAGACAGTGGAGGTAATCAACAATACCCGCAGCAATTGGGCAGTGAGCGCCTGCTGTGCAGGAGAATAATCGGGAGCCAGCAGGCGGGCAATCTGAGGGGCGACAAGGGAGGAGACCAGGCTGAGGACCGCCAGGAGCAGAACGGCCAGGTTAACAATGGAAGAAGCCAATTTCCAGGCGCCGGGATGGTCATCCCGGGCGAGAAAAGCGGTGAAAGTTGGAACGAAGGCAGAGGCAAGTGCGCCGCCTGCCAGGAGGTTGAAAAGCAGATCGGGAAAGATATTGGCAGTGTTGAAGGCGTCCATGAGTGAGCTGGTGCCGAAAGCGCGGGTGGCGAGGATCTGGCGGACCAGCCCGGCAACCTGACTCAATAAAAACGCCAGCATCACCACCCCGGCGGCACGGGCGATCTGGCGGTTGGCTTGACCGGAAGAGAGGCTCACGAGCGAGGATTATACCCTACGGTGCGGCTGGAAGAATGAAGGGCATCCAGTATGCTCCTGGCAATTAACAAATCTTTTCTCCAAAAGGGGAAACAGACGAGCAAGCAAAGGTGATATTTTGAAAGGCAGTACGAGAAACCGGGGGAGATTGAGGAGGGGTAATTCCATTGGGTTCAAATAACTGGAACTTGTGTGCTAACGGGGAATGAGGCAGTATAATTGTGGAAACGGATGGAAAAGGGAAAAAAGATGACGGCCCGCTTAGATGCGCATAGCCACATTGTTGATGAAGTAGTAATAGTAATGCTACTGGTAATGTCAATGGCAGCATCCGGATGCGGAACGGCGACACCCAGCGTGCCTGCTACCGGGGAGTATAAAACACCCACCATTACGAATTCCGGATGGCTCGAAATTTACTTCACAGACCCGACGGCTTCAACCGCAAAAGATTTCGAGGGCGGTCCCGACGAGGTGCTGGCAGCAGCCATCGACAAGGCGAGGCTTGCGGTGGATATGGCAGCCTACAGCCTGAACCTTTGGAGCATCCGGGACGCACTGATCCATGCCCACCAACGAGGGGTTAATGTGAGGCTGGTGATGGAAAGCGACAACATGGATACCCAGGAAGTGTCCCAATTACAGGAGGCGGGGATACAAATAATTGGCGACCAACGCGAAGGCCTGATGCATAATAAATTCGTGGTGATCGACCACAGCGAAGTGTGGACCGGATCGATGAATTACACAACCAGCGGTGCATACAACGATAACAACGACCTGGTTAGAATCCGGTCGACGCAGGCGGCAGAAGATTACACCACCGAGTTCAATGAGATGTTCGTAGATAATTTCTTCGGTCCGCAGGTAATAGCGAACACCCCTTATCCGAGCGTGACCATCGACGGGACACAAGTGGAAATTTATTTCTCACCGGACGACGGGGTGGCGGCAAAAATCCTCAGCCTCATTCAAAATGCGAAGCAGAGCATATATTTCATGGCATATTCATTTACATCCAACGACCTGGGAAACGCCATCCAGAAGCGGGCGGCGGAAGGGCTCAGCGTGGCGGGAGTGATGGACGACGGGCAGGTCGACAACAATTCGGGGACCGAGTACGACCCATTCATGCAAGCCGCCCTGGACGTACGCAGGGACGGCAACCCCGGGCTGATGCATCACAAGGTGATGATCATCGACCGCTCGATCGTGATCACCGGCTCTTATAACTTCAGCGAGAGCGCCGAGACCAGCAATGATGAAAACGTGGTCATCATCCACAGCGCGGAAGCCGCTGGAAGGTATTTCGCCCAGTTCCAAAGGGTTTACGACCAGGCAAAACCCTGACCGCCAGTGCGCTGACCGGGCATTGGGTAATGCCTCAAAAATACGATTGCCATTTTTTGAATGTTCGAGTAAAGTAACCTGCAAACCCCGGAGGCCCTCCCATGAGCGATAAATTCTATCTTGGACGTCTTTACGACCCCACCAAGGCAAAATTGAGCGACCAACCGCTGGAGTACGATCCGGCGGACCTGACGACGCACGCGGTGGTGACCGGCATGACCGGGTCCGGGAAGACAGGGCTGTGCATCGCCCTGCTGGAGGAAGCCGCCCTGCAGGGTGTGCCGGCGATCCTGATCGACCCGAAAGGCGACCTGACCAACCTGCTGCTGCACTTCCCGAACCTGGCTCCGCAGGATTTCCAACCATGGCTGGATTCAGAAATGGCGCGGCAGAGCCGGGAAAACCGTGGAGCAAGCCTCCACCGATGCCGCCCTGGCATGGCGAAACGGGCTGGCGGAATGGGGCATCGACCACGAACGGATGGCGGCTCTCAGCAACGCAGCCGGGTTCGCCATCTATACCCCCGGATCGGATGCGGGAATACCGGTGAGCGTTTTGTCCTCCCTGGCTGCGCCAGGGCTGGACTGGGGGACCAACCGGGAAGTGCTGACCGAGAAAATCTCCAGCACGGTAACCGCGGTCCTGGGGCTGGTCGGTTTTACGGAACTCGACCCGATCCGTTCCCGCGAACACATCCTGCTATCCAATATTTTCCAGGCGGCGTGGAGCCAAAACAAATCCCTGGACCTGACCGAACTCATCCTGCAAATCCAAACGCCACCCTTCGACAAGCTGGGGGCGTTCCCGGTGGACACATTTTTCCCGGCAAAAGACCGCATGGACCTGGCATTACAGATCAACAACATCCTGGCGGCACCGACCTTCGAATTATGGCGGGTCGGACAGCCGCTGGATATCGGCGGATTACTTTATGAGCCAGGCGGCCGCCCGCGGCACAGCATTTTCTACCTGGCGCACCTGCCGGATGACGAGCGCATGTTCTTCGTGACCCTGCTTTTATCTGCAGTGGAGACCTGGATGCGGACGCAAGCGGGTGCGACCAGCCTGCGGGCGATCCTGTACATGGATGAAATCTACGGATATCTTCCGCCGACGGCAGTGCCTCCGTCCAAACAGCCGCTGCTGCGCATGCTCAAACAGGCGCGTGCTTTCGGGCTGGGCCTGCTGCTCGCCACGCAGAACCCGGTGGACGTGGACTACAAGGCGCTTTCAAACGCGGGGACATGGTTCATCGGCAAACTGCAGACGGAGCAGGACAAGCAAAGACTGCTGGATGGCCTGGAATCGCGGCTCCCGGTGCCATGGACCGGGGCAGCATGGACAAACTTATCTCCGGACTGGGCAAGCGGGTTTTCGTGATGCAGAACGTCCACGAAAAAACCCCGATCGTATTCCAGACACGCTGGACGATGAATTTCCTGGCAGGGCCATTGACCCGGACACAAATCCCGGCTCTGAATGCCCTGGTTGGCGCGGGGCGATCAGCAACAGGCAGCGGGGTTTCATCCACAATGAATGTCACCCCGGCAGGATATGAACCCATGCCAGCGGTGGCAGCGGCGGCAGGAGGAACACCCGGACCTGCAGCAACACCCCAGACCGGTGGCGGGATGAGGGCAGCTGATGGAAACCGACCAACCTCAGCAACGCGTCCGACAGCACCGAGCGGGGTGGCGGAGGTTTTTCTCCCGCTCAATTTATCCTTCACCAAAGCAGCGGCTGCATCAGGAGAATCTGTACCGGCTGAATTCAGCTCCTGCGGGCATCGTGTATTGCCCGGCATTGATCGCCTCGGCACAAGTGCGCTTCCTGGACCGGAAATACAACCTGGATACAGAGCAGGTCAGATCGACCCTGGTAACCAGCCTGGATAAAAGAGGTGTGGTGCGGTGGGATGATTACAGCGCCAAAGTACCGGACGCCAACGGAATGGACCCGGCACCCGACCCACAGGCGCGTTTTGCCAGCCTGGAAGCACCGCTGACGGACCAAAAACTGCTCACAGCGCTGCAAAAGGATTTTACCGACTGGGTGTACCGCACGAGCAAGATCACGGTGCGTTCCAACCAGGCACTCGGGCTGTATGCCACACCGGACGTGCCCCAGGCCGATTTCGTGAAAGCCTGCGCCGAGGCCGCGCGCACTGCCAGGGAGACCGCCATGGCGAAAGCCACAGCAGCCATCGACAAACAAATCGCATCCCTGAACGACAAACTGAATAAAGAACAGCGCGAACTGGAACAGGATAAATCCGAACTGGAGCAGCGCAAGCGGGAAGAACTGGTTTCCGGTGCTGAGACAGTATTCAGCCTGCTGGGGGGAAGAAGCAGCCGGAGGATCTCAGCAGCAATGAGCAAGCACCGCATGACAGAGCAATCCAAGGGTGACGTGGATGAGTCGGTGGATGCGATCACGGGGTACAGGCAGCAACTGGCTCAATTGGAGCAGACCCGCCAGCAAGCCCTGGACGAGGCCGGGTCCAAATGGGGCGAGGCCGTGAACGCCATTACCGAGATCCCGGTGCTGCCCAAGAAGACAGATATTTACGTGAACCTTTTCGGAGTTGCCTGGCTGCCATATTACCAGGTGAAGCTGGGTGAAAAATTACTGGAAATCCCGGCATACCAATAAAGGCGGATGATTTCCACCACCCGCCCATGGAAAGGTCGATATGTATTGGATCGTTTTAGCGGTATTCCTATGGGGTCTGGTCCACTCCCTGCTGGCAACGCGCAAAGCCAAGGACCTGGCAAGGCGGATATTCGGGGAGAACCAGAACCGATTTTACCGGTTGATCTACAACGTTTTCGCCGGAGTAAGTTTCCTGCCAGTGCTGTTCCTGATGTTCCGGGTGCCCGACCGGACCCTGTACCTGGTCCCGGTACCCTGGTCGCTATTCATGGTGGGAGGTGAACTCCTGGCAGTGGCAGCCCTGCTATACGCCTTCCGACAGACCGATATCTGGGATTTTGTGGGACTACGCCAGATCGAAGAAAACCCCCCGTCATCCAAATTAGCCACTTCCGGCTTGTATTCTTACATCCGGCACCCATTATACTCGGCGGGGATGGCTTTCATCTGGCTGCTGCCGCTGATGACGGTCAACATCCTGGCTGTCAATATCGCCCTGACGGTTTACGTCATTGTTGGTGCTACCATCGAAGAACGCAAGCTGCGGAGCGCATTCGGGCAGGAATACATCGAATACGCACGCGGTCACCCCCATGTTCATCCCATTCCTAAAAGGGAACAAAAACCGGGGTGCATCGTCCTGAAAGAAGATTATTTTCCCACGGAGTATAATCACAGCCAATGGCCTTCGTAACCATTCCCCAAACCACGCCGTTCCCCTGTCCCCATGCAAATCCTGACCGTCCTGGCAGGCGGGCTGCTGCTGTTTACGTTAATCATCGGGTTGATCAGCGGGGGATACAACCTGCTGTTTAACGGCCGGATCTTCCCCGGCATTTCGATGGCGGGCGTGGACCTGACCAGCATGACACCGGAACAGGCAAACCAAGCCTTGAGCCAGCACCTGACCTATCCGACCAGCGGCAGAGTGGTATTCCGATACGGGGACAAGGTATGGGTGGCAACGCCTGCCGAACTGGGTATGGTATTCGATGCGGGCAGTTCCATTCAAATGGCGTACGGAGTGGGCCGCCAGGGAGGATTATTCAGCGCGCTGGCCGGACAAATAAATTCCTGGCAGGGAGGGGTTGACCTGAAACCGGTCATCCTGTTCGACGAACGGGTGGCGCACGGTTACCTGGTAAACATCGGCGCCCAAATCGACCAGCCGATGATCGAAACCGACCTGCACATCGATGGGACGGAAGTCGTTTACACCCAGGGCCAGCCGGGACGATTGCTCGACGTGGATGCCACCCTGGCGAACCTGTCGAGCCAGCTTTCTTCCTTCCAGGGACGGGGATGTGCAAATGGTGGTGGAGGAACAGACCCCGGTGGTGGCAGAGGCAGCGATGCAAGCCGCCAGCCTGCGGCAGATCATGAGCGCACCACTGACCTTGCATATCGATAACCCGCTGCCCGGCGACCCGGGCCCCTGGACGATCGATCCTGCCACCCTGGCAGGGATGCTGTCCCTGGTGCCAGTGCAAACCGATTCGGGCTGGCAATACCAGGTGTCAGTGGACGCCCGGGTACTGACCCAATTCCTGGCCGAGATCAGTCCGCTGCTTAACAAGGCACCGGTGAACGCGCGCTTTACGTTCGACGACAACCCGGGGAGCAATACACGCCAAATCCTGCTGGAAGTGCCAGCACAAGTTGGGCGGGAACTGGATATCCAGGCAACCATCCAAGCCGTGCAAACCGGCCTGCTGGCGGGGGAACACGATATTCCGATCACAGTGGTAACTGCAAACCCCGTTGTGGGGGATGATGCCACGGCAGCATCCCTGGGGATAACCAGTTTGGTTGGATCGTATACAAGCTATTTTCGCGGTTCCAGCGACGCCCGCCTGCAAAATATCAAAGCAGCCGCTGCCCGGTTCCACGGATTGCTCATTCCACCAAACACCACTTTTTCAATGGGCACCGCGATGGGCGATATCAGTCTTGAAAACGGTTACGCAGAAGCCTTAATCATTTACAATGGCCAGTCCATCACGGGAGTTGGCGGTGGAGTGTGCCAGGTAAGCACCACATTATTCCATACAGCCTATTTCGCCGGATACCCGATCGTCGAACGGCATGAGCATGCCTACCGGGTATATTATTATGAACAAACCCGCAGCGGGACAGACCCCAGCCTGGCAGGGCTGGATGCCACTGTCTATTTTCCACTCGTGGATTTAAAGTTCACGAACGACAGACCATACTGGCTGTTGATGGAAACCTATTTCAACGCACAAAATGATTCGCTCACCTGGAAATTCTACTCAGGGGATGACGGGCGAACGGTTGACGTACAGAATTCAGGCCCTCAAGATATCGTTCCAGTACCGGACCCTGTCTTCGAAGAAAACCCAGCCCTTTCGGCGGGGGAAATATCACCCTATGACTGGTGGGTGACGGACGGTGCCGATATCACCGTCGTAAGGACCATCACCCGGGACGGTCAGCTACTTTACCCGCCCGACACCACCAAAACTCATTACGTGCCGCACGGCAAGGTGTGCCAATACGGACCAGGTACGGAAAACCCGGAAGCCCTGGCGGCAGAGCTTGGCCTTTGCCAACAGTAGCTGGCGAGTCCCACAGCCTTTACAAGCCCCAGGCGTGGTAAAATAGCCGTTTGCCGGGCCTGCGGAGGAGGAGAAACCCATGATCAACAAAGATTTGCTCGATATCCTGCGCTGCCCAAACTGCGTGCGCGAAAAAGACGGAAACCTGACACTCTACAAGGATACCTGGTTGATCTGCCAGGATTGCGCGCGAAAATACCCGATCGTGGAAGATATCCCGGTAATGTTAATTGAAGAAGGAGATAAGTGGGTCGGAGTGGCCGAGAAAGACCTGCCCGTTCCGCCCCCCATGAAGTGAAATGCCTGAAACGAAACAAAATTTCCTGGAAAAAGTACGCACTTTGAAACGACCAACCACCGGACAATTGGCCTGGATGGGGGCGGGGGTATTAATTGCGGTGGGATTGTTTATTTTCATGAAAGGTTTTGTAACATGCTGGAGGCTGACAGCCCTGCCGGGTATCGCACCCTCGAGCTGCGCGGCCCAGGGGAGCTCCGGACCGGTTACCAATTCCATGGGAACCCCGGTTGCGAATACAACAGCCGGCCCGGGAATGCCGACCACCAGCGCGCCACAGATCCCGTTACCCGCACCGTGGGACGGCGCCAGCCGGGTAAACATCCTGGTGATGGGGTACGATTTCGAAGCCAATTGGGATCCGAACACGCGGCTATGCCCGTGCCGGAGCGATACGATGATCGTTTTCACGATCGACCCGGTCAGCCACACGGCGGGTATGATCTCGGTGCCGCGGGACATGTGGGTGAACATACCCGGATTTAATTCCTACAACAAGATCAATGCCGCTCTTTTCCTGGGAGATGCATATAAAATACCCGGGGGCGGGGCCGAACTGGCGATGAAAACGGTGGAAAATTTCCTGGGGATACCCATCCAGTATTTTGCATTAATCGATTTCACCACGTTTACGAAAATGATCGACACCATCGGGGGGGTGTGCCTGGATATTCCAGCCAAGATCGACGTTGGCGTGCTGTTCGAACCCGGAACGGTCACCCTGGAGCCGGGGAACCAATGCCTGAGCGGAAAGGTGGCTCTAGGATATCGCGCGCGCCAGGGATGTGAGCCAGGGGATCGCGAACGGGGATGTGGAGAGAGCCCAGCACCAACAGCAGGTGATCATGGCGGTGCGGGATAAAGTGCTGTCGCCTGGAAATTTCCTGAACCTGATGGCGCAGGCTCCCACCTTGTATAATGAATTGTCGAGCGGCATCAATACCAATTTAACCCTGGATGACGTGATGCGCCTGGCGGTGCTGGCAAAAGACATCCCCCTGGACAGCATCCAGACCGGGGTGATCGATTACACCATGATGCAGGACGGGACGTACGATCTCAACGGTCAGAAACTGGCCGTGCTGAGACCTTACCCGGATAAAATCCGCGAACTGGTGGATAAGATATTCGGCGGGGGCGGTATGGACCCGCTGGCAACCGGCAGCGTGGAAGAAAAAATGAAGGCCGAAGGAGCGCGGGTGGTGGTTATCAACGGCTCGGGAGTGACCGGCATGGCCGAAAAGACTGCCAACTATCTGAAAACCCAGGGCATGAACGTCACCGCTTTCGGAAATACAGGCGATTACCCAGACAAGTATTACTCCCCATTCCCAAGCCGGACGCTCATCATCGTACATGCAGGGAAACCGTACGCAATGCAGTACCTGATGGGGCTGATGAAGGTGAGCAGCTCGAGTCAAATCCTGGTGGATTTCAACCCAAACGCTGCGGAGGATATCGTGCTGGCGCTGGGTGAGGACTGGGGATCCAATAACCCGATGCCTTAAATTTCAATCCGCCGGCAGGAATTAATCAAGACCTCCCCGGTGTACAATAACGCACCGTCAATAACAGAACGCCAGATCATTCGAACAGGCTTACCCTTTTTCGCAAGTACCCAATAATCCACCGCGCAGCGCAGAGGTCCCCATTTCGCTTGCATTGCGCGGTTTACCTTGCTAGCAGGAAACCTGGTTAAAAAATGTCCTTAAGTAATCCAGAAAACCCTGAAGTAATCGCGATCCCACCCAAAGGGTGGAATCTCAAGCTACTCTTTACCAGGCTGGCATGGTTCGTGGTGCTCACGTCCATCTTTGCGCTGGCATACAACCAGGCGCCGTTATATACGTCGAACCAAAACCAGTACTTCCTGCACGGGTATGCCCAGGCAGGAGTCGGGAACCTAAATGAGGACTGGCTGTCAAATACCGTCGACCCGACCCCGGTTTTCAGTTTCCTGGTGGCAACCAGCCTGCGTGTATTCCATAGTGAAGCCCTTTTCTTCATATATTATGCCCTGTTGCTGGGCATTTACTTTTTCAGCCTGTTTGGCATCGCCGACGATCTGTTCCACATCCAATCTTCCAAGGCGAAGACCGGCTTGTTCATTGCCGGGATGATCCTGCTGCATTCGGCAATCCTGCGGTTCGTGCTGCAACGATTCCTGGGAGGGGACTGGCCTTACATCTTCGAAGGGGGAGTGGCGGGGCAACGCCTGCTTGGACCAATCTTCCAGCCAAGTTCGTTCGGGGTGTTCCTGGTTTTATCGATCTATTTATATCTCAAGGAAAAAAGTGTCCTGGCAGTGTTGAGCGCAGCACTGGCAGCCACGTTCCATCCCACATACCTGCTCAGCGCGGGCGTATTGACACTCGCATATTTAATCGACACCTGGCGCAGCGAGAAAAAAATATGGCCGGCGTTCCGGCTGGGGCTATTGGCGCTGGCTGCAGTCTCACCGATCCTGGTTTATACGTTTATTAATTTCTGGGGAGGGAACCCCGAGATCGACGCGGCTGCACGCAGCCTGCTGGTCAACGTGCGCATCCCACCGCATGCCATCGTCTCGGAATGGTTCAATGTAACGGTGGTGGTCAAGCTGGGGCTGGTCGGTGCAGGGTTATTCCTTGCCAGGCGCTCCAAACTTTTTTGGATCCTATTAATTTCCCTATGCACGGCGATCGTGCTGACACTCGTGCAGGTATTTACCAACAATGATGCCCTGGCACTCATTTTCCCATGGCGACTCTCGACCTGGCTCGTGCCTGTCGCAGTTGTGTTGATCGTCGGGAAGCTGGTCATGCTGGTATTCTCCAGACCCATGGCAAGAGTAGAGAAGATAGTTGGCAGCGCCGGGCTGGTGCTGGTCGCCCTGGCGATGGCGGCAGGAATTTTCAGAACCTACCTGGTGAATAACCAGTGGGGCGCCCTGCCGTACAGGCCGGTCGAAGCGTACGTGCGGGCTCATTTGCAGCCGGGACAGGTGATCCTGACACCATCGAACCTTTATGATTTCCGACTGGAAGCCGGCGCGGCGATCTACATCGATTTCCTATCGATACCTTATCAAAGCGCAGAGGTGGTGGAATGGGACCGCCGTTTCCGCCAGGAAACATATTTTTATCAACGGGCGGAGTGCGTCCGACTTAAAGATTTCCGCAAAGAGGGGGTAACACAGGTGGTATTACCGAACGATTTTCCGGTGAAATGCCCGCAACTGGTGCAAATATACCAAGACAGCGCTTACACGCTATTTAATCTTTCGAAGTAGACAATACCGTTTCGCAGAGGCGGGAAATATTCTATTTCCCGGCAGGGGCATAAGTTTGCACAACCACCCCATTCTTGAAGTTGACGGACCTGGTTAACTCCAGGTTGACCGGACCGGTGAAGTCTTTAAAGAACGGCCTGCCTGCGCCCAAAATGACCGGGTGGACGAGGAACTGGTATTCATCAATCAAGCCAAGCCGGGTGAATTCCCGGACAATGCTGGCGCTTCCATATATAACCATGTCCTTCCCGGGGAGCTTCTTCATTTTTCCGATCCCATCCGGAAGGATGTCATGAACCAAGCGGGCATTATCATATTTTCCCCATTCAACATGGTCGAGGCTTTTTGAAAAAACAATCTTGGTGACAGCATTCATCCGGTCCGCCCCGGGCCAGGAAGATTTCAGTCTGGAAGGGCCAGACCTTATTCATGATCTCATAAGTCACCCGTCCGAGCAGAACCGTATCCATCGAGGCTTGCAGATCAGCGGCGTACCTGCCCATCTGGTCGTTGAAATTATCCATCACCCAACTCATGTCTTCGTTGGGACCAACCATGAAGCCATCCAAAGACAGGAACAGGGAGGCAACGATTTTTCGCATGACCATCATCTCCGTTACGCAAAATAGATAATTTAGATATTATATCTTATGATATTTATGCAGTCCAGAATGAAAACCCAGAAATTGTCCGATGAACCTTTTGGGAGGGTGAACAACCCATTAAAAAAAACCACCCCGGATGATTATCCGAGGTGGGTGCAATCAACCACGAACTTTAGTTATTTTGCTTCCAGGTATTCACCAATGGCTGCAGCGGCTTTGCGCCCACCGATCATGGCGGTGACCACCAGGTCGGCACCCGTGACACCATCACCGGCAGCAAATACACCCGGACGGGTTGTGGCACCGGTCTCTTTATCGGTGACGGTAATCAGACCATAATCATGGACCTCAAGGCCGGGCGTGGTCTTGCCGATAACCGGGTCGGGCCAATAGCCAAGAGCCTTAATGGCAGTATCCACGGCGATGGAGAAATTGGAGCCTTCCACCGGGACCGGCTTGCGGCGACCTTTCGCATCGGGTTCACCGAGCCTCATTTCGATGCACTCAACCGCAGTCAGGTGACCATCCTCATCAGCGATGAACTTGACCGGCTGGGTGAGGAACCTGTACTTGGCGCCTTCCTCCCGGGCCATTTTGCGGTCCTTGCGCCCACCCGGCATTTCTTTTTCGGTGCGGCGGTAGAGGCAGGTCACTTCCTCGGCGCCCAGACGCAGAGCTGAGCGGAGGCAATCGGAAGCCGTATCACCGCCGCCGATGACGACGACACGTTTGCCCAAAACCGGGCGCTCGCGTTTGTCTTCGGGGAGCAGGTTCTGTTCGGTGTTGGCGCGCATCAGGAAATCGGTGCCCTCGTAAACGCCGGGCAGGTCCTCACCGGGGATGTCCATGCGGGCGTCAATGCCTGTGCCGACGCCAACAAAGACAGCGTCGAAGCCCTGGGTAAACAAATCGTCGATGGTCTTGTCTTTGCCGATGAAGGTGTTGCCGACAAATTTGGCGCCGGCTTTTTCGTAGTCACTCCAGCGGCAAAAGAAGACTTCCTTGGCAAGCTTAAAATTCGGGATACCGTAGACAAGCAACCCACCGGGAGCAGGTTTTGAATCAAACAAGGTAACAGAATGTCCCTGCTCGAGAAGTTTTTCGGTGCAACCAAGACCGGAAGGCCCAGCGCCAACGATGGCGACCTTTTTACCGGTGGGCTTGCCAACGGGCATGGCAACCCCGGCGGTCTTGCGCTCATAGCAGGTAACGAAGGTTTCCAATGAGCCACACAGGACCGGCTCATGGGTCTTATTCAAGACACAGGAGCCCTGGCAGAGTTGTTCATGCGGGCAAACACGTGAGCAAATCTCGGGCAGGGAAGAGGTCTGACGGTAAAGCTGGGCGGCTTCGACATAGCGGCCCTGCTCGATCAACCAGATGGCAGAGGGGATGTCGTTGTGGCAGGGGCAGGCGAGCATGCAGGGGGCGGGATCGGGGCAGTGAATGCAGCGGGAGGCTTCGAGCATGGCGCGGTCGGAATCCAACGGGATGACCACGTCACCGAAATCGCAGACGCGTTCCGTAGGCGGCCGAAGCGACAGGTCCTGATAGGGCATGTAGACACGGGCCTTGCGGTCTATCTCTAAAAATTCACTTGGGATCGTTTGCATATGGTACTCTCCTGCCGAAACCGACAAACTCAACCTATTTTGATATGTATCATACTCAATCTTATGCCGGGGATACAGGCTTATATGTCATGAATGCCGGTGACGATAATCACAATGTAAAGGGGTACCAAACAGCCTATTATAGCGACCATGTCATGCTACCAACTTTGAGCCATGCAAGGTAAAATCGACTGGGTTTTGGAAAGCCATTTATTTTTGTGCCACCAGAACCATAACAACAGCGTATATATTAAACGACCAGGAAAAGCCTGGGCGGACAAGAATCGGATCGGAGGAATGGAATGGCAGGGAAAAGTGAACAAAACAACAAGAACCCCGGCAAGAAAAAGGGGATGAGTTGGGCAGGCAGGAACTGGCTGATCTTTGGAATTGTCGTGGTGGTGGTGGCGGGGGTATTCATCATCTACCGAGCCCGGGCAAATGCAAACGCAGCCAGTTCGTACCAAACAACGATCCTCGCAAAAGGAAATTTGAGCGCAACGATCGGGGCAACCGGCAATGTGCGAGCCAACCAGACCACCGTCCAGACATGGCAAAATACCGGCACCATCAGCGCATTAAACGTGAATCCGGGGGATGCGATCAAGGCAGGGGACGTGCTGGGGAGCCTGGTATTTTCAGCTTTGACCCAAAGCACGATGGAATTGAACCTCGTCACCGCCCAGGAGAACCTGGCACAAATGACCAGTCCCCAAGCGATCGCAAATGCCAAACTGGCAATCACGACAGACCAAACAAATGTTACCAACGCCCAGTATGGTGTGAACAACTTGAAATACTGGCAAAATAACAGCTTGATCCAGGATCAATATGCCAATGTATTGATCGCAAAAGCGAACCTGGACAAGGCCCAGACAGCTTTCGACAACGCCAATGCCGGATCCTATCTGCACAATGCTGGCGACGCTGCCCTCTACCAGGCACTGTATGATGCCCAACAAGCTTATGACAGAGCCCAGAATAGTTACAGCACCTATTCGCAAAAACCGACCCAGAGGCAAATCGATGAAGCGCAAGCGAAACTTGACCTGGCAAATGCGACGCTGGAACAGGACAGAACCTACCTGGCAGCATTGAATGGGGAACCGGTACCGTCCGGTGCAACCGGAACCGCGTTACTTCAACTCAAGCAGGCCCAACTTGCGGTGCAAACGGCAGTGGATAACCTGGACGCAGCCAACCTGACTTCCACGATCAGTGGGACGGTCACCGAAGTCAAGGGGATGGTGGGCGACCAAGTGACACCCGGGACGGATGCATTCCGAGTGGACGATCTTTCGCGCCTATTAGTGGATGTGGCGGTATCCGAAGTTGATATTAACAATGTTGCACTCGAACAACCGGCAGTGGTGACTTTCGATGCCGTGCCCGGGAAGGAATACCACGGCAAGGTGGTCGAGGTCAGCCGGGTGGGAACATCGGTGCAGAGCGTGGTTAATTTCAATGTTACGGTCGAATTGACCGACCCGGATGCAGATGTCAAACCGGGCATGACCGCTTCGGTGACGGTCACCATCCAGTCCTTGACGATGTGCTGCTGGTGCCGAACTCGGCAGTACACCTGGTGAACAGCCAACGGGTGGTGTACGTGCTGCGGAACGGGCAGCTTGCGGAAATCCCGGTAACGCTGGGAGCTTCAGATGATACGATGAGCGTGGTGCTCTCCGGGGACATCTCTGCCGGAGACGTGCTGGTGTTGAACCCCCCGATCAATTTTGGACCGGGACAGGGCGGCGGTGGGCGGCCCCTTTGGGGGAGGGTAGCATGGGTTCGGACTGCGTCATTTGCGCCGAAGATCTGAGGAAGGTGTACCAGATGGGCGAGGTGGAGGTCAACGCCCTGGCAGGCGTATCGTTAAGCATAGAGCGGGGCGAGGTGGTGTCGATCATGGGTCCTTCCGGTTCCGGAAAATCGACGCTGATGAACATCCTGGGCTGCCTGGACCTGCCCAGCTCAGGGCAATACATCCTGGATGGGGAAGCGGTGGAGACGCTCAACGACGACCAGCTGGCGGATATCCGCAACCGAAAGGTGGGTTTCATCTTCCAATCCTTCAACCTGCTGTCACGAACATCGGCGCTGGGAAACGTGGAACTGCCGCTGCGCTATGCCGGAGGATCCAAAACAGGAAGGAGCGGGCGCGGGCTGCCCTGGATTCAGTGGGACTGGGCGACCGCATCTCACACCGTCCGACGGAACTCTCGGGAGGGCAGCAGCAACGGGTGGCGATCGCGCGGGCACTGGTCAACAACCCGGCCATCATCATGGCGGATGAACCGACCGGGAACCTGGATTCAAAGGTGGGGAAAGAAATCCTGGATTTGCTGTTGAATTTGAACCGTGACAAGGGAACCACTTTGATCATCGTAACCCACGACGCGACAATTGCCGCCCGAACGCAGCGGATCATCCGCCTTCGGGACGGGCTGATCGAGGAGAAGCAATGAATTTCGGGCAGTCCATTATCGAAGCACTGGAAACCATGAGCGGAAACAAACTCCGATCCGGTTTGACCATCCTGGGAATTGTGATCGGAGTGGGGGCGGTGATCGCCATGCTGGCAGTAGGACAGGGCGCACAGGATTCCATCACCGGGGCGATCAGCGGGATCGGTACAAACCTGTTGTTCGTCATACCGGGAAACGACATCGTAAATGTACGCAACCCCAAGCCGCTGACCCTGGGCGATGCACAGGCGATCATGGATCCATATGCCTCCCCGGATGTCCTGGCAATGGCGCCCATCATCCAGGGAAGGAACGACGTGACCGCCAGCGGGCAAACGATGAGCGTGACCGTGACGGGAACCACTCCCGAATATTTTGTCATGCAGAATTATTCCCTGATCGAAGGCAACTTCCTGACCCAGGATAATTTACAGGGAAACGCTTCCGCGGCGGTCATCGGTCCGGGAGTAGCCGACAAGCTTTTCGGACGCCGCAACGGGATCGTGGGCGAGACAATCCGCATTGGCGGGCAGCCGTTCAGGATCGTCGGTCTGCTGCAATCCAAGGGAGGCGGATCGTTCGGCAGCCAGGATAACCAGGTGATCATCCCATTCACCACCGCACAGACGCGCCTGATCCACCGGGCAGTATTGAATGAGGTGGACACGCTGTACGTGCAGGCAGCCAGCGCCAAGGTGGTTCCGGCAGCCACCGACGAAGTGAAACAGGTGCTGCGCCAGCGCCACCGCACACCCGTGGGGGTGGATGATTTTACGGTCTTCTCGCAAGCGGACTTCCTCTCCATCGCCACCACGGTGACGGGAGTTTTCACCATTTTCCTGGGCGGGATCGCGGGAATATCGCTGCTGGTGGGTGGAATTGGGATCATGAATATCATGCTGGTATCGGTAACCGAGCGCACGCGGGAGATCGGTCTGCGCAAGGCGCTGGGAGCACGCAAACGCGACATCCTGGTGCAATTCCTGATCGAGAGTTCCATGCTCAGCCTGATCGGGGGCATCATCGGCATCTTGCTGGGGTGGTTCCTGGGATTTATCGTGGGACGAATCGCAGCAGCCACGGGGAACCCATTCAGCCCGGCGATCAGCCTGGATGCCATCTTGCTGGCGACGCTTTTTTCTGCAGCGGTGGGCCTCTTCTTCGGAATCTATCCAGCCAACCGGGCGGCCAGCCTGGAACCGGTGGAAGCGCTGAGGTATGAATAAGCGAAATCTTCCTGAAAAAAGGCAGTAAAATGACTCCGGCATCCATATGATGCCGGAGTCATTTTAGGAGACAGCCATGCCTTAAAATCCTCGAATTGGACCGGAAAGCTGGGAGAATATGCCGTATTCCATCCAAGGTAGTAGTGAACCAGCGCCTGGAAATCGACCTGGTGGAGGGAGGATTGAGCGGGATGCTGCTGAACCTGATGCCAGTGGAAAAGCCATATACCAAGGACTATGATTCGTACGGAGAAATCCCCAGCGACTGGCCGAGGAAATTCGATGTCAGCAATTGGGGCTTTTTCCTGGCGATGGCGGGGGAGATATTGGCAGGCGGAGCAGCGGTGGCGTTAATACACAAGGGGTGACCATGCTGGAGGAACGCAGTGACCTGGCGGTGCTGTGGGACATACGGGTCGACCCCGCCTTCCGGGGCGCGGGCATCCCGCTTTTCCGGTGCGCAGCCGAGTGGTCCAGAAAACGCGGCTGCCCGCAGATGAAAATCGGAAACGCAGAATGTAAATGTCCCGGCCTGCCGCTTTTACCAGCGCATGGGCTGCAGCCTGGGAGAGATCAGACGGTTCGGATATGCAGCTGTTCCGCGGTGGCAGATGAAGTGATGTTGAACTGGTATCTCGATTTGTAGGGGAACAAGAAATCGGGTTGATAGCAAATAAAACAACTGGCGAAGTGGTTGGAATGAAGGTCAAAAAAGAGTAGAATATTATCAAGACGGAAGGCCCCCGTTTTGCTTATTTTGGTTTTTATTCCATGGAGGAGAAATGAACCGAAATACATTCCATTCGTCTGTCAAGTGGCTGCCGGTTTTTGTTTTACTTACAGCCCTGCTGGCATGCAATTTATCAACAGCGCAGACGCCCACCATCCCGGCAATAAGCGGGCAAAACAATCCACCCACGGCGCAAATCGTGGAGACATCCGCACCGAACCCCGCATCCACCGCCGAACCGGTCCAACCCACGAACACAGAAACACCCACGACCAAGCCGATCGTGCACGTGGTGACGCCCGGGGAACCGCCGGGGGGAAGCCTGAGCGAGATCACGGACCGGAATTCGTCCGCGTTCGCAACGCAGAAGCGGACAAACGGCGGCGACAGTTTTGTCAGCAACCTGTACGAGCGTCCGTTTAATGCGAACACGATGGACACCTACTTCCCGGACCTGGATATTACACGGACTCGGCTGTTCCAGGATGGGCAGTGGACCTATGTGAGCATCACCGTAGTCGGACCAAACCCTGCCGGCGGGATGCCGGGGGATTACGGGGTTGAAGTGGACCTGAACATGGATGGGCGCGGCGACGTGCTGGTGATGGCTGCTAAACCAGGGTCCACATGGTCAACAGACGGCGTGGGAGCCTGGCTCGATAAAAATCACGACGTGGGAAGCACCCACCCGATCCAGTCCGACCCGCCGGCAAACACAGACGGATACGAGACGCAGGTCTTCAATGCCGGCGTGGGGGATGACCCGGATACAGCCTGGGCTCGGATTTCACCGTCAGACCCGAACATCGTCCAGATCGCGTTCAAAAGCACGCTGATCAACGACAACAACAAATTCATGTGGGGCGCGTGGACGATGAATGCAAGCATGTTCAACCCGGGATGGTTCGATTACAACGACCATTTCACCAACGCAGATGCTGGATCACCCCTGGTGGAGCTGACCCAGTATTACCCGATCAAAGCGCTGGCGGAAGTGGACAACACCTGCCGGTGGGCGGTGGGCTTCATCCCAACCGGGGATGAACCGGGGGTGTGCCCGGTGCCCGCCACGCCAACCCCGGAGCCAACCAATACGCCGGTTTTGCCTGGGACTATTCAAGGGATCGTCTTTAATAACGGGATCAACGGCGATCTGAACCTGCATCCATCCTCAGTAAAAATCATGGGTGCGAACGTGCGAGCCCGCTCGGGAGGCTGCGGAAGCCCAGGAGGCGTGGTGGATACCGCCTTGACGAACGCCAACGGACTCTATACGCTGACCGTGCCAGCGGGAACTTACTGCGTGGATGTGAGTCCCGACCCGGTAGGTTACAGCAGCAAGACTGCACCGCAGACGGTTACGGTGGCAAATGGCGGTTCTGTGACGGGTATCAATTTTGGGTACTCGACATATCTCGGAATGCGCTGATCCTGGACCATTTTGTTGGCTAAACCAGATTCCAGCAAAAATGATGGGCGGGTGAACCCCGCCCATCATTTGCTTAAACCCGGATGATGTGCAACTCGAGGGTCCGTGCCCAGTGGAGAAATTGTCATCCGGCGCCCATCCCCCAAACCCCCTTCCCGCAAATCCAATATATTCATGAGAACCAGGTGTTCGTTAACGGGAAGGGGGCATTGATGCGAAAACAAGGGTGCGATCGGCAAAGAACGCCTCCGCACCCTTGTTTTCGCAAGTCAGTTGGCAAAGGTGTCGTGTGGAAAGGTGCCTGGCGGAGATATTGCCTCCAACTGCCCATCCCCCAACCCTTCCCGCAAATCCAATATATTCATGAGAACCAGGTGTTCGTTAACGGGAAGGGCGGCAAAACAAGGGTGCGTTCGGCAAAGAACGCCTCCGCACCCTTGTTTTCGCGATTCAATTGGCAAAGGGGTCCTGTGGAAGGGTGCACAGCTGGGAAATTTCCTCAAGCCGGCCATCCCCCAAACCCCCTTCCCGCAAATCGAATATATTCATGAGAACCAGAGTGTGCGATAACGGGAAGGGGGCATTGATGCGAAAACAGAGGCAAGGGCGTTCCATTGATCGAATTGAGGGGATTTCGTTAAAGAAGCCACTTCTTACTCAATCGCCGATATTGATGTGCACAGATGTGAGGAACGCTGCAATCCCGGATAAGTCCTGTATAATGGTCGCAAGCCCGGCTGATTTTACAAATCAGATCCGATTACAAACGGGTGAATATCCAAGAAACCATAATACCCTTCGGTACAAGGAGAATTGCATGGAAGAAAAGATCAAGCTGTTGAGAGACAAGCTGGCGGAAATCATGGACCTGACCTATGTTGGCGCAGTGCTGGGATGGGACCAGCAAACATATATGCCGCCCGGCGGCGCGGAAGGACGCGGCAACCAGATGGCACTGGTGGGACGCCTGATCCACGAACGGTCCACCGACCCTGACCTGGGCAAACTGCTGGAAGACCTAAAACCTTACGCGGCCAGCCTTGACCCGGATTCGGACGATGCACGGCTGGTTGAAAGTAACCGCACGCGGTTACGAGAAAGCGGTGAAGGTACCCACCCAGCACGTGGTCGATTTTGCAATGGCAAGAACGCTCGGTCAGCAAGCCTGGATGGAAGCAAGAGTCGAAATCGGATTTTTCCATTTTTCGCCCGCACCTGGAGAAGATCGTAGCCCTGCGCCAGGAATACGCGGCGTTCTTCCCGAATTTCGAACATCCTTATGATGCCCTGCTGGACGATTTCGAACCCAACATGAAGACGGCAGACGTGAAGGCTATCTTCGACGGGCTGCGTCCAAAGCAGGTGGAACTGATCAAGGCGATCAGCGAAAAACCGCAGGTGGACGACTCGTTCCTGCACCAGCCATTCGACGAGAAAAAACAGTGGGATTTCGGCGTGGAGGTGATCACCAAGTTCGGCTACAACTGGAACAACGGGCGGGAGGACAAAGCCGCCCACCCGTTCACGGTCGGTTTCGGGATCAAGGATGTGCGCATCACCACGCGGGTGGCACCGGACTTCCTTAATTCCATGATCTTCGGGACCATGCACGAGTGCGGTCATGCCCTGTACGGGCAGGGGGTGGCACCCGAGCTGGACCGGACCGGGCTGGAAGGAGGGGCGTCGCTGGCGGTGCACGAAAGCCAGAGCCGCATGTGGGAAAACCTGGTGGGGAGGTCGCTGCCATTCTGGGAACACTTCTACCCACGGCTGCAGAAGGTCTTCCCGCAATTAGGGAGCGTCACCCTGGACAAGTTTTACAAGGGGATCAACAAGGTCCAGCCATCGTTCATCCGGGTGGAAGCGGACGAGGCGACCTACAACCTGCACATCATGCTGCGGCTGGAAATGGAGATCGCCATGCTGGAAGGCAAGGTGGCGGTCAAAGACGTGCCCGAACTTTGGAATTCCAAGATGAAGGATTACCTGGGAGTGACCCCACCCAACGATGCCAAGGGAGTGCTGCAGGACATCCACTGGTCAGACGGCTCGATCGGCTATTTCTCAACGTACGCACTCGGGAACCTGATCTCGGTCCAGTTGTGGGAGAAGATGACCCAGGACAACCCGGATATCGTGGAGCAGATCCGACAGGGGAAGTTCGAGACGCTGCTGGGCTGGCTGCGCAAGAACGTGCACCGGCACGGCGCAAAGTTCGAACCGCAGGAACTGGTCCAGAAAGTGACCGGATCGAAGATCGACCCGGCGCCGTATGTGCGCTACCTGACGAAAAAATACAGCGCGATCTATAACCTTTAGGAAGATGGAGACGCCCGGAACAGGGCGTCTCTTTTTTACGGGTATAATTTCGAAATGCACCGAGGCGCCTTATTAATCGTGAGTATGATAATGTTCGTGACCGCCTGCGGACGAGCCACAGCGACACCAGCTCTCGAGGCGACGCAGACCAGCCTGCCCTCGGCGACGGTGCAGCCATCGGCACTACCAAGCGAGACGCCGACAAGATCATCCACCCCGGAACACACAGACACACCCAGCGCCACTCCCAGCCTTGAACCAACACTTACTGAAACCGCGGCGCCGGATACCACGGTCAGCCTAGAGCCAGTACTGACTGCAACCAGCCTGCCGCAGCCTGCGGTGGGGTCAGCGGCGATCCAATTCTACGTGCCGGGTCCGCTTTCGAAGGCGGTCTCGCCGTTAGTGGTCTCGGGGTACGCCATCCCCGGATACGGGTCCAAAGGGACGGTGTTCCTTTTTGGGGAAGACGGGCGCCTGATGGCATCCAAACTTTTACAGCTCAATACGGCCTTCACCTGGGCATATTATTATGGGACACTGACCTTCGAGGTCCAGGGAGCGGGGGAGCTGGGACGGCTGACCATGGTGACCCAGGATGTATACGGGAGAACTACCGCCGAGAATTCGGTCCATCTCGTTTTGCTGCCGGAGGGGGAGGCGATCATCAATGCACCCGGGAATATGAAGGAACGGTGCGTAATCGAACAGCCGGCGCCCGGGAAGCGGGTTTCGGGGGGAACGGTGACCATTGCGGGGGAAATGCGTCCGTATAACAGCCTGCCCCTTGAAGTGACTTTGATAGGAAGAGACGGACAGATAATCGCTTCACAGGGAACGACGATTACACCGGCGGCGGACGACAGCTACGTGCCATTCACGGTGGACCTGCATTATTCGCTCGCGCAGGGGGCGTGGGCGCTGATGACCGTGAGCCAGGAAGACGACCGGATCGCGGGGAGGATGTACCTGACCAGCCGGGAAATTTACCTCAATCCTTGACTTGCCTTTGCGGGGGTGATACAATAGCCGCTCGTTGTACCCGTCGCGGGGTAGAGCAGTGGCAGCTCGTCAGGCTCATAACCTGGAGGTCGCTGGTTCGAGTCCAGCCCCCGCAACTAATAGAGACGCCCGGGAGGGCGTCTTTTGATTCTGGGTCGCTGGTTTCCCCCGGGGGGACTTGCGATTCCAGCCCCCGCAACTTAGAGAGACGCCCGAGAGGGCGTCTTTTGAATTTCGGGTTTCGAGCAAAGGCGGCAAGCAGAGGCGTGGGGCTATTCGGGCGTCTATCGGGCATGGCGCACGTCTATGTTTGGAGTTTCCCGCGTTCCTGCTCCCATATTTTTGCGTAGCCCTCAAAGAAGCCCGCGATCAATTGCAGGTCATCTTCCGAGTATTTTGAAATGAGCTGTTCCTGGGCTTTTCCCACAGGCGCATACCACGGGGCAACCCTGTCAGCTCCTGATTTGGCGAGGACGATGAGGGTTCCGCGGCGGTCATCGGGATTGGGCCGGCGTTCGATAAACCCCACCTTTTCGAGCCGGTCCAGCATGGCGGTGGCGGCACCAGAACTGAGGCCAGTATACTCGGCAAGCTCGGTGGGGGTGGATATGCGTTTGGATAAAGAGACCCGGGCGCGCCGGACCGGATCACCGGCTGCGCTGCTTCGGCTTCTGCCTGCTGGTCACGCAGCGGCGGCACCTGACCGACGCCTGCCTTGACATCCAGGGCGCCGCGGCGGGCGAGTGGATGGCGATCGCCCAGGCGTTCGCCGGGCCGCCCGGGCCCGGCCGTGCCCCGGGCCAGTTCCGGGCGCTCGCCCCGGGCGAGAGGTGATCATGGCCAGGCGGCCCATCCGCGTGGCGAACTGCTCCGGGTTCACCGAGGCCGCCCATCTCGGCGTCGAGCGGTACGAGCTGCCGAACCTCCGCGCGCTCAACTTCGTCGTGGCCGGGCTGCTGGCCCCCGGCGTGGCCGCCACCACCCGCCCGGACGCGCAGGCCAAAGGGCTGGGCGAGTACCTGCGCTCGCGCACCGTGCTGGTCCCGGAAGAGCTGGCCGGCCAGATCGGGTGCCCGCCGGTGATCGCCGCCGCCCGGATGTGGTTCGCTACTGGTCATGACCTCTGCCGCCGATGCCGCGCCGCCGGACTGGTTCACCGCCGCCCTGGCCACGGAACCCGAACGGGCCCGGATCGACGTCGAAGGCACCCCCATCGCCTACCGCGCCTGGGGGCAGTCAGGCGGCCCCGGGATCGTGCTGGTCCACGGCGGCGCGGCGCATTCCCGCTGGTGGGACGATATCGCCCCGCTGATGACGGCGGGCCTGCGGGTGGCCGCCCTGGACCTGTCCGGGCACGGTGACAGCGGGCGGCGGGAGACCTACAGCCTGGACATGTGGGCGCGCGAGGTGCTCGCGGTGGCCGCCGCCGCGGGGATCCCGCCCCGCGGCACCCGGCGATCGGGCACAGCATGGGCGGTTTCGTTACGCTGCGGCTGGCCAGCCTCTACGGGTCCCGGATCGCCGGGGCGGTCATCATCGATTCGCCCATCCGTGACCTCACCCCGGAAGAGCAGGCGGCGCGCGAGCACCGCGCCTTCGGGCCGCTGCGCGTCTACCCCACCCGGGCGGCGGCCATCGCCCGGTTCCATCCCGTTCCGGACGAGCCCACCCTGGGCTACATCACCCGGCATATCGCCGAGACGTCGGTACGCGAGGTCGAGGGCGGCTGGACGTGGAAGTTCGATCCGCGGATCTTCGGCCTGCCGCAGTTCGGGACCGCCCTGCTGACCCGGCTGGACTGCCGGGTGGCGCTGTTCCGCGCCGAGCACGGCATCATGTCCCGGCAGATGAGCGAGGTCAATGCACCACGAACTGGCGGGGTCGCCCCGCTCATCGAGATTCCGGTGGCCGGTCACCATGTCATGCTCGACCAGCCGATCGCCCTCATCGCCGTACTGCGCACCCTGCTATCCGATTGGTACGCTCGCTTCCCCCGGCCCGCCCGGTCCATCCACCCTCTTCAGTCCCTACGCTCTCTTCAGTCCCAGCCCTCTTCAGTCCCTACGCTCTCTTCAGTCCCAGCAGTCCCCTCAGCCCACAGGCTCCCTCAGACCCAGCAGTTCCCTCAGCACCAGGGGCTGGTCCCGGGTCTCGTACCGGACAAGTTCCGTCATGAGGCGCCGGGCGCAGGCACGCCGATGGGGCTGGGGTAGGGAATCGCCGCGGCGCAGGCCTGCGCGACCGGCAGCAAGGCGTCCGCGATGTCCGCCGTGGCGGACCACCCGAGGCGTTCCCAGGGCCGCGCGGCGGCCCGGTCGGTGGCCTCCTCGACGGGGCGGCATGGGCGGCCCGGCCCGCGTCGGTGATCTCGCCGTCCGGCCCGATCAGGCCGCGGTCCGCCAGCCGGGCCTGTGCCGCGTCCCACTGCTTGTTCGTCGAGCCGCGAATGGCCTTGACGTCCTCGCGTCGCATGTCCAGAGCACACCGCAGGACCAGCGCCTCGCAGCCGTCGATGTCGGCTGCCGCCATGGCCGCGAAGTGACCGTCACCCCGGTGCTCGCGCAGCGCGGTGGCCGCCTGCCAGAGCCGGGCCAGGGCGATGTCGCTGTCCGCCAGTGCGTGCCCGGGGCCCGGCAGAGCGGTGTTGGCCGCGGCCAGGACCCGGCCCGCGCAGTCCATGCTGGCGGCCACCCGGGCCAGCTGGTCCGCGACCACCGCCGTCTTCTCGTCCCGCCCGGCGAGCAGCCGGCGTATGCGGCGGTCGCGCCGGCCTGGCGCGCGGGTGGGCAGCGCCTTACCCGGCGACGACAACTCCCAGACGGCGGGGATGGCACGGGCGACCATGGCCGGTGCGAAGTTGTAGAAGGAGGCGGTGACGACCGCCGCGCCTGTCGGCCCCAGCGGGGCGGCCCGGCCCACTAAATACCCCCGCCAGAACCCGTGGAGTCCCTGCTCTTCGTAGGCCGCGCGTGCCTCAGGCGTGAAGTAGGTCACCGCGTGGATCGGCTCGAATAGCGTCCACATCGAACGAGCCACCTGGGCCGGGTCAGCCATGACTGCTCCCTCCGCCACCGCGCCGGTTTCGTGCGAATCGGGTGAACCGCCCTGGGCGATACCCGCCAGCCTACGATGCCCGCCAGACCGGAGTCCCGCCTGCCTCACCAGCCCCGCGCCGCTTGACGGTCCATGCCGCTTGACGGTCCATGCCGTCTTACGGTCCATGCCGTCTTACGGTCCATGCCGTCTTACGGTCCATGCCGTCTTACGGTCCATGCCGTCTTACGGTCCATGCCGTCTTACGGTCCATGCCGTCCTCACGGTCCATGCCGTCCTCACGGTCCATGCCGTCCTCACGGTCCATGCCGTCCTCACGGTCCGCGCCGTCCTCACGGTCCGCGCCGTCCTTACGGTCCGCGCCGTCCTTACGGTCCGCGCCGTCTCACAGTCCCTGCCGTCTCACGGTCCGCGCGGTGTGCGCTTCCTGAGGCCGCGGCGATTTCCCCGCCGGCGGTACCCTGCTGGCGGTGAGAGGAGGTTCCGGTGCGGGCTGTCGTCCAACGGGTGAGCCAGGCCAGCGTGACCGTCGATGAGCGGGTCGTTGGGGTGATCGAGGAACCCGGTCTGGCCGTCCTGGTCGGGGTCACGCATACCGACACGCCGGAGCTGGCGGCGAAGCTAGCCGCCAAACTGTGGCACCTGCGCATCCTTGACGGGGAAAAGTCGTGCTCCCATGTCGCGGCCCCGCTGCTCGTGATCAGCCAGTTCACGCTGTATGCCGATACCCGCAAGGGCCTGTAGCGGCCGTCGTGGCTGGCCGCTGCCCCCGGCCCCGTGGCCGAGCCCTTGGTCGATGCTGTGGTCTCCGCTCTGCGCGAGCTGGGTGCCCGGGTGGAGACCGGCGTGTTCGGTGCCGATATGAAGGTGAGCCTGGTTAACGACGGTCCCGTCACCATCATCGTGGAGCTTTAGCCGCGTCCCGTTCAGGCTGACCGGGCTTGTGCCCGCGTCCAGCCTGTTTCTGATGGGGCGGTCCGGCGTCAGATGGGGTAGGTGCCAGGTTCGAGGTTGTTCGAGGCGCCATCGTTCGGTCTGCCTGCACCCGTGGTGATGGGTACAGAACGACACCGAGGTACACGATCACCCGCCTGCGCTGGGGGCTGGCCCCGGCGGTAGCTGCCCGCCGGACCGCTCTTGATGCCGTACATCGAGCATCAGGCCCACAGTGATGACCGGGGCCACGAGCAGGGTGAGGGCGGAGAGGACAAACGCCATGAACGCCAGCCCGTTATCAGGCTGCCACAATAGAAGGCCCGACGACGATGGCCGCCTCAATGGTCAGGCAGACGCCCGTCCGGACGTAGCTGGCCGTTGGCGGCTGAGCGAGCAGGCCGGCGGGGAGGTCGGCGGTGAGTGCGGCTAGCTCGTCCCGGGACTGCGAGGCGGACGCCTGGGCCGCCCGCGCGTCGTGTTCGTCTCTCGGTCAGTCGGCCTTGCGCCAACGCGACCCTGAGGGTTCGGATCACCTGTTCGTGGTCGATGGAGGAGACGGGGCAGGCGGTAACCGCCTGATGTGTCCGCTGCTATCTCGTCTCCCGGCTCAGTCATCACCGGTGCCTCCCGCGAGTGCGCCCGGTGCTGACCGCAGAGGCAGTTGCCCGCCGGAGCGCTTCGCGTGCCGTGAGCCAACCATTATGCACACGCCGAGAACCCAGAAAACGAAATAGACCACTGTGGCCAAGATGACCACGTTCCTCCCTGGTAGTGCGGGGACCACCGGGGATGAGAATGAGCGCAACCAGGCCCGGCGCGATTGTCGCGTATACGACCCGCGAGGTGATCCTTCGTCGCCGGCCACGGGTCGCGCGGGGACTGGGCTCCCGTGGGCTCAGCGGGTATGTCAGCGGTGACCTCGGCCAGTTCGGCGTACGTCCGTGACGCGTGCACCCGCCCCGTCCGTGCGTCGAGTTCATCTTCGGTCAGCCTGCCCTGCACGAACGCGGCCTTGAGGGCACCGATCACCTGCTCGCGGGTCGCATGGGACGCGCGGAGGTTACCACGACTTCGGCCTTCCTCAGCTGCCATCTCATCTCCAGGCCCTGCCATCACGGCCTCTCCCTACCCAGCGTGATGCAGGGAAGCGTAACGCCGTTATTCTCCGCTGGCTATCCTCGCAACCGCTAGACCGGGTAGACGTGGGCGTGGTGGCGTATGTGCGCCCGGCGGGAGTCCGCCAGATCAGGACTCCTGGTTCGGGCTGCTCAAGTTGCCACCCGGCGGCTTGTTTGAGGTGGTGGTGATGCCGGCAGCGCGGCGGGTGGCTCCGTGGTGGCGGGTTCCGTGCTGGCGGGGGCTGGCTGGGGGGCGGCGGGGCGGGAGTCCTGGCCGAGCAGGGCGTCCAGGTAGGCGCGGGCGCGCAGCTGGTCCATCGTGCCGGCGCAGCCCGGCGGCCTTCAGTTCCAGGGCGGTGGCGGCGATGGCCTGGTCGGCGGCCAGCGCCGCATCCGGCGGCAAACCGTACCCGCAGATCGCCGCGGTCCCCGCATCCTCGCGCCACAGCTCCACCCGCGGATCCTTTTCCGCTTCCTCCCGCCGCCTGCGGGCCGCGTCCGGGCCGACCTTGATCACCGCCCGGCCGATCGCCGCGCGGATCTGCCCCGGTGGCCTCCCGGTCACCCTGGGCGACGACGGCGGCTTCGGCTCCGGCGGCGGCCGCATTGCCCAGCACCCGGGCGGCCTCCGCGATCACCTGCGCTTTATAGTCCCCGATGATCCCCTCCGCCAGGGCCTGCCGGGTCAAGGGCAGCCGGGTAGCCAGATCGTGCGCCACACTTGGTTGCGCAGCGGCTTGGGGTCGCCTCGCATGATCGTGGTGGGCCTCGACCTTTCGGACGGCATCAAAGTGCTGCCAGGCGAGCGTGGTTGAGCTGAGTGAACGTCTCGCGTGACTGTCGCCCCGTCTCGCGCTCCGGGCTGAATGTCGGTGGCCGATGCTGTGATTACTTCACGGCGGGGAGGACGTCAAAGAAGGGATCGGCGGAGCGCGCGCGCGGGGGACGGTTGACATCGTGGCCCGCGTCCGCGACTGGACGGTTAGGGTCGCCCAAGCCCAGCGGGCCTTGGTCTCGCCGCAAGGCCAGGGCTACGGCTTGCGGCCGATCGCCGCGTGGGCGCCGACCTCCGAGGCAGGCGGACGCGGCTGGGGCTCATCCTCGGCCCGCCATTCGGTCATGAGCTGAAGACCGGGCGGGACGAGTTCGAGGCCCTCAAGGAACCGGAGGAACTCGTCCTTGGTCCGGTACTGGAACGCGATCCCGGAGCTGCGGTAGCTCCGGTCGGTGCCATTCTCCTG
>CAVUIO010000010.1:0-332197 GCA_963741635.1 uncultured Chloroflexia bacterium | reverse complement strand
AAAAAAAACTCTGCTCTCGCTGCTGTCCCCTTCGCAGCCAATCCCTGGGACGGAAGGGTTGGGACAGCAAAACTCCTTGTTTCCGCCTGTTCATGTATAATTGGACTATCAGTGGGGGCCCCTTCCAAGCTCCGCCAGTTCGATTAAAAATCATATAGGAGAATAAGGATGCCTGCCATCAATGCTGTCGAATGGCGCGCCCAAACAGAAAAGGAACTGGAAACTCCACTCCCTCGCTTCCATCCTGATTTGGACGGCTGCATCCCGGCGGTATCCGACCCCCCTTTCGATCCTCTCGAAGATTTTCCTCACCTTTCGCTTCACTGCCCCACTCGTTCCCCCTCGCCTACACGTCTCGAAGATCATCAAAGGTGGATTTCACCAACAGGGATAATCCCCTCACCAGGGCATCCTGTTTTCCCTGAACCAGATCCTCTATTTACTGATCGCCATGTGGGCTTACCTAACTGTTCCGCAAAAAATGGTCATGGTCCTGCTGATGCATCTTTGGTGCATCCTCCTCCCCTTATGGCTGGCTGTATGGATCAAGGGCCTACATGGTCATGTCGGTCATCATCCCCATTGCCGCCTTGATCGTCGGGAACTTAAACTTCCCCGCTCAATATGTCGCCGGGATGATGATCCTCATCGAGATCGTTTTCAGCCTGTTCCTTTTCGTTGAAGTAAAAAAAGATCGCCTCCCCCGCCAACCCGGCTGGATCATCCTCAGCTGTTTGATTTTTCCAGCAGTTGCTCGAGCAGGTCGCTCACCTTCAATTCTTTTCCCCACCGAGCGCAAAATAGTCCAGGTCTAGCACGCCTGCTTGCCCCCTCAAAACCCCCAAGCCACTGCCTTTCCGAAACCTCTCCCCCCTGCCGGTACCATTCCCAGCTTTGAAAGGATCGTGTCTTCTGCGCTTTCGAACCTGCGCTCTCAATGCCATTTTTCTGGGGAGGTCTGGTCTTGTGCCCGGCTGAACCGAGACCTCAGGAAAGGTCGCGGGCGGTGGGATGAAAACATCCACCTTGAACATGTCTCTGGTGGATGACATTGAAACATAGGTCTGGATGGGATTGGCGATCCTTCGCGTGTTTTATTTATTTTGGAGTGCTGCGACAAGCGGCTGGATGTGTTCGTTCAGATGTTGCAATCTGGTGGTGCGTACCATGCCGTAGAGGTGCTTGCCTGGACCTGCCTGCTGCGGGAAAATACCGGATTTCAAGTCTCGAGTGTGCCGGTTACTTGAGCGTGATTCTAGCATCGCTCCGTAAACCTTGTGGTGCCAGTTCCTCCCCCAACCCACGCTGCCAGCCTGCGTCTGCAATTCACCCTCTCCCGCCTGCGGGTACCGGAAACGCAGTCCGCTCAGCGCCGTAACAGCCGTGCCGAGTGCGCTTCCAGTTCCGCCAGCATTTCCATTTTGCGTATTGGAGTTGCCTGCCGCAGCAGCTGCATCTGCAGCTCGTCCATCCTCGGATATGTGTTCCGAAAACCGCCTGCTCATTTTTTTAGTATAGCACGAACAACAATCAACCGATTGCGCGACCGGCGTACTTTGCCACTCTGTTGTATTTCTTCCTCCACCCTCTTCGCCGCCACCCCCGGCCCAGCCCAACGGCGTCTCAAAAAATACCGCCAGCTTTTGTTTTCAGATCAACCCCGGCACAACCACTACCCCAGCCCTCCGCCCGTCCAGGGCTTTAAAGAGGCGACCACCGCCACCCGGCGGGCGTCCATCCACATGAAAGCAGGGATGTGGTCCACATCCATGTTGATGTGTGGACGGGCCTCGTGGAACTCCGTGTGGGTGAACCCCGGGCACAGCGCCTGGACCTTCACCCGCTGCCCGCACCCCCTCCGTCCACTGCTGCGCTCAGCGGACGAGGAAGGACTCTGGTGGCCGCGTACATCACCCCATGCGTGCTGCCCATGGAAGCCCGAGATCGACGCCACGTTGATGACCGCTCCGTGCCCGCGTTGCCACACCCGCAGCCCGGCGTGTGTCAGGCGGAGCGGGGCCTCGGTGTGCACCCGCAGCATCCCCGCCTCCACCTCCACCGGCATGGCTGTCTGAACGGTGAACACCTATCACCCCGTCAGCAGGTCCAGCTCGGGCAAGGACCTCGATCTTCTCCTTCACTGCCCGGCCCCGGATTCCCTGCTCGCTCGCCAGGTGATGGCAGCCAGCACTTCCACGCTTGCCCTCAGCTTCTCCAGTTCACCCTTCAGGGTCTTGCAAGCGCTCGAGTCGGCGAGCGGTCAGCGCCCACCTGGTACTGACGGCGCGGCGACTCGAGCGCCTGCAAGCCCTGAAGGGTGAACTGGAGAAGCTGGGGGCAAGCGTGGAAGTGCTGGCTGCCGACCTGGCGAGCGAGCAGGGCATCCGGGCGGTGAAGGAGAAGATCGAGTCCCTGCCCGGGCTGGACCTGCTGGTCAACAACGCCGGGTTACGGGGTGGTGGGTTCGTTCGCGGCCGTGCCGGTGGAGGTCCAGGCGGGGATGCTGCGGGTGCACACCGAGGCCCCGCTCCGCCTGACGCACGCCGCGCTGCAGGGTATGCTGGAGCGCGGGCATGGGGCGGTGATCAACGTGGCGTCGATCTCGGGCTTCATGGGCAGCACGCACGGGGTGATGTACGCGGCCACCAAGTCCTTCCTGGTGATGTTCAGCGCGGCGGTGAACAAGGGGCTGCAGGGCAGCGGGGTGAAGGTCCAGGCGCTGTGCCCGGGGTTCACCCACACGGAGTTCCACGAGGCCCGTCCGCACATGGACATGGATGTCGACCACATCCCAGCTTTCATGTGGATGGACGCCCGCCGGGTGATCGCGGCCTCGCTGAAAGCCCTGGACGGGAGGCGGGTGGTGGTTGTGCCGGGGTTGATCTACAAGCTGGCGGTATTTTTTGGACGCCTGGGCTGGCCGGTGGCGGCGAAGAGGTGAGGAGAATGCAACGAGCGGCAAAGTACGCCGGTCGCGCAATGACATTGTTGTTCGTGCTATACTAAAAAAATGAGCAGGCGGTTTTCGGAACCCTTATCGAGGATGGACGAGCTGCAGATCCAACTGCTGCGGCAGGCAACTCCAATACGCAAGATGGAAATGCTGGCGGAACTGAACGCAGCGGCGCGGCTGCTGGCGCTGAGCGGACTGCGTTCCCGGTACCCGCAGGCGGGAGAGGGTGAATTGCGACGCAGGCTGGCAGGGTTTCTGCTGGGGGAGGAACTGGCTCGCAAGGTTTACGGAGAAATCAGCGATGCTACCTGAACCGATTGCAGTCACGCTCAAGGTAACCGGCACACTCGAGAGACTTGAAATCCGGTATTTTATTGGCGGCAGCCTGGCAAGCACCCTCTACGGCATGGTACGCACCACCCAGGATTTCAGACGTCATTGCCGAAATGCATCCCGAACACATCCAGCCTTTTGTCGGCGCGCTCCAAAATGAATTCTTCGTGGATGAGCACATGATCGCCGAGTCCATCCAGACCAACTTATGTTTCAATGTCATCCACCGGGAGAGCATGTTCAAGGTGGATGTTTTCATCCCGCGCCCGCGACCATTTCTCCGAGGTCTCAGTTCAGCCGGGCACAAAACCAGACCTTCCCGGGAGACTCCGCATTGAGCGCCAGGTTCGAAAGCGCAGAAGACACGATCCTTTCAAAGCTGGAATGGTACCGGCAGGGGGGAGAGGTTTCGGAAAGGCAGTGGCGGGATGTGTTGGGGGTTTTGAGGGCGAGAGCAGGCGCGCTCGACCTGGACTATTTGCGCTCGTGGGGAAAAGAATTGAAGGTGAGCGACTTGCTCGAGCAACTCCTGGAAGAATCAAACAGCTGAGGATGATCCAGCCGGGTTGGCGGGGGAGGCGATCTTTTTTACTTCAACGAAAAGGAACAGGCTGAAAACGATCTCGATGAGGATCATCATCCCGGCGACATATTGAGCGGGGAAGTTAACCCCGACGATCAATGCGGCAATGGGGATGATGACCGACATGACCATGTAGGTCCTTGACCCATACAGCCAGCTGTAAGGGAGGAGATGCGCGCCGAAGATCATGGCCAGGACCATGACCATTTTTTCCGGAACAGTGGGATAGACCCACATGGCGATCAGTAAATAGAGGATCTGATTTAAAGAAAACAAGATGCCCAGGTTGGTGAGGGGATTATCCCTGTTGGTGAAATCCACCTTGATGATCTTCGAGAACATGTAGGCGAGGGGAACGAGTGGGGCAGTGAAGCAAAAGGTGAGGAAATTCTTCGAGAGGATGGGAAGGGAGGTCAAATGCACCAGGAATACAGCCGTCCAAATCAGGATGGAAGCGAGGATGAAGTGCAGCCCTTTTTTCTGTTTGGCGGCACAATTCGACAGCATTGATGGCAGGTCCATTTTTATTCTCCTATATGGTTTTTAATCGAACTGGCAGAGCTTTTGGAAGGGGCCCCCACTGATAGTCCAATTATACATGAACAGGCGGAAACAAGGAGTTTGCCTCCCCAAACCCTGCCATTCCCAGGGGAGTGCTACAGAAGGGGAGATGGTGCCGCCGGGGACGGCGGCGAGAGCAGAGTTTTTTTTCCAAACAGGGACAACTGGCGGAGTCCTTCGCCGGCGAGGGCGGGCATGTCAGTCTCGGTGATGCCGAGGGGGAAGAGGAGCTGGTAAACGGCGCGCATCAGTAATTCGGAGTAATGCTGCTTGTCGATGCGGCGGTCCTCGGGCCAGTGGAGGTAGTCCACGGCCTGGACGCCGGAGGGGACGCCGAGGACGCGGAGGTATTCGATCTTCTGCCCGGCCTGCACGGTGCGCTCGTCCTCCTGCATCTGGCGACCGGCGCTGAGGGCGTCGGAGACACCCTTGAACTGGTCGAGGTCGCGGTGAGAGGCGGCGGGTGATGATCAGGTCGGCGGGGGGCACCCGGCCCTGGAGCAGGTCGTCAATTTTGCGGCGCATCAGGTCCACGGCGGCGGGCAGGAGGGCGGCGAGCTTGTTCCCATCGGGCTGGGTGAGGAAGAGGTCGATGATCTCCTTTTCGCCCTGGACCACCCAGGCGGGCGTGTCCATGCGGCGCTGGGCGAGCCCGCGCACCTTGGGCTTGCCGTCCTGCATGCGCCCGAAGTAGCGGTTGACGGCTCCGATGCGCGGGTTGCCCTTGGAGGGCAGGAAGACGATCCAGTCGAAGATGGCTTCGGGCATGATGACCAGCCCGGTGCGCTGGTTGATCTCGTCGATCAGGGGCTGGAAGTGGGCAGGGCGGGTGCTGCCGGGTTTCTTGACGAAGACGCTGTCGGTGTTGGCGGAGAGGACGGCGTAGCCCTGTCCCTGGGCGGATTCGATGGCCCTGACCAGCATTTCGCGCCCGAAGGCGGTGATGGCTTCGTGGGCCTGGATGTTGCCGTACAGGTTGTGCTTGAAGCCCTGGTAGCCGAAGGAGACGTAGCCCAGCCATTTGAGGGCATCGGCCATGGCGCGCAGCTCGAGGCGGCGGGGGTCGGACTCGCTCATCTGGGCGATGCGGCGCTTGAGCGCCAGGCGCTTTTCCAGCAGGGGCTTGAGCACCGAGGGGACCAGGCCGGGGACGTCCTGGGTGATGGGGACGTTGGTCTCGGGGACGTAGAGGGTCTTTTGCCCGGTGACGCCCACGGTCTCGCCGCTGATGTTCATTTTCGCCATCAGGCTGGGGTACATGGAAAAGTAGTCGAGGGCGGCGACGTGGTTGTGCAGACCGACGACGGGGCGGTAGTTCAAGCCGCCGTTATCGGCCAGGTTGAAATCGGCGGCGGACTTGAAGCGCTCGGTCTGGACCTTGTGCTCGGGGACGAGCACGCCGCGGCGCAGGGCTTCGCCCATCTGCATGGCGGTGAAGCCGGCGCCGGGGCTGTTGCGGGCAGCCACTTCGATGGGCAGGGAGGTGACGCGTGCCAGCTCGATGGTGGAGTGGAGGCTGAAGCCGCCGACGGTGCCGTTGGCGGGGTCGAGGTGGGCGCGGCCGTAGAGGAAGGTCTGCGGGGCGCGGTAATGGACCACGCCGTAACTCTGGAAGGTGACCTCGTCGCGGGAGAGGTATTTGTGGCGCAGGTCGCGGCTGGGGTTGAAATCGAAATTGTCCTGGCGCGCCCAACCCAGTAGGGTAGGAAAGAGCCAGCCGTCGCCCCAGTGCGCCAGGAGGATATCGGGGTCGAAGGACTGCAGCAGGAGGGAGAAATCCTTGAGCACCTGGAGGGGCTGGTCCAGCCGCAGGGTGCGCTCATCTTCTCCACAGGTGACCAGGAGACTGGTGGGACGGGAGAACTGCGGGTTGGCATCGGGCAGCACCGTCATGGTGCGCAGCCCGGGGACGGAGTAGTCGATCTCCCAGGGGCTGTCCTGCGGGTAGATGTTGAGCAGGTTGTTATCAGCGTCGTGGGAGAAGAAGCAGCGGGCGGTGGGGAAAACGCCGTGCGCCACCGCAAAGCGCACCGAGAGGGGGATGTTGATGTCGTGGTAGAGCAGGCGGGCGGCGCCGAAGCGCCTTTTAATGTCGTTGATGAGAGTGCTGCTGGAGGACCGGGTTGGCGGTCTGGACGGCGAGCACCTGGCGGGGACCGTCGTACAGGTCCAGCCGCTCGGTGAGGAAGGAACGCACCCGGAAGCTGTCCTGCTCGAGGAAGGCGGCGACCTTTTCGAGGGCGTCGGGCTCGCCGCCGAGGTAGAAGGTGGAGAGGAAGGAGGTGGTGAGACGGCGGCGGATGCCGTCCTCGCCCAGGATCCAGAGCACGACCCCGTCCTGTTCGTCGGGGTAGATGAAGAGCAGCCAGCCGGAGAGACTAGAGTGCACCATCGGAGGGGTAGAGTAATTCGGATAGTTCTGCGCGCAGGGCGTGCAGCCGGGAATCGACATCCTCGTCCAGGCGGCGCAGGTCGTCCTTCAGGCGGGCATTTTCGGCGGCCTGGAGGCGCTGCCCGCCTTGGAGCTCCTGCTGCAGCTTTTCCAATTGCGCCTGCAGGGAGGTGATCAGCTTGCGCTGCTCGAGGACCATCGACATGAGCAGGGTGGCGATCAGGAGCGGGTGGTTGCTTTTTTCGACCGAGGGGACGTAGGTCTCGATCTCATCCCACAGTTCGTCGAAGAGGAGCTGGTCGCTCTTGAGCAAAAGGGCGCGGCGGTAGCCGTCGAAGAAGGCGCGCTCGGAGCGGAAGCGCATGGTCATGGAGGCGGTATTATGACCCATGGTCGGACCCTCCTTCCAGCCGGGTGACCCGGTCGGCATTATGGAACAACATGGCATAGAGCTGAGTCCGCTGGCTGCCGGGGGAGGCGCTGACAAGCACCGGGCCGGCCTGGCCCAGATCCCTGAGCGCCAGGATGCCCTGGATGAACAATTCGGAGACCTCGTCATCGCGGACCTTGTCGTCGTAGAAATGGAGGAGCAGGTCGGTGACGAAGGTGGGGGTGGGGGAAGGCCGGGTCTTGCGCAGGAGGGCGACCACCTGGTAGCAGGTCTCGGCGTGGGAGATGGCGATGTTGTCCTTGAGGACGCGGTAATAGTCTCCGCCGGCGCGGCGGGCCACGTCGTAGATGAGGAGCTGGAGGTCGAGGTAGTTGCCGCAGATGAGCCAGCGGATGGGTGCGCGGACCGCCAGCCTGACCAGGTAGCGGCGCATGCAGGCGGTGGTGAGGGCGGGGGGACCGGCGATGAGGCGGAGATTGTTGGGCATAGGCATTCCTGAGTATGCATTATAATAGAACATGCGTTCTAGTGTCAAGTGGGAGGGGTGGTATGAAAAAAGAGTGTGAAGGTGCAAAGCACCTTCACACTCTTTTTTCGGTTTTCTCACAAACCAAGTAATGTAATAAGATCATTGCCGATGAGAAGATTAGGCAATATACTGCATCTGCTGATCAAGTAAATTGCCTGAAATACAAAAAACATTCATGAGGCGCGGACGGGTGCCCGAAAAAATTATCAGGAGGAGAAGATGTCACATCAAGCCAGCGTTGCAACACTCCAAAGGTATTCATTTATTGCCTGGTCCGTATCCCTGCTTTTATTCGTGTTCGGCGTCTACTCGCTCCTGCTATTCATACGCCCCGCGGCGTTGGGGGTAGTGCCCGGCTCGATAAGCAGTTACCAGGGGAATATCACCTGGGCGGTTGCAGGAGCAATATTTGTGGTCTGCGGC
Source organism: uncultured Chloroflexia bacterium (assembly GCA_963741635.1). Classification (GTDB taxonomy): domain Bacteria; phylum Chloroflexota; class Anaerolineae; order Anaerolineales; family Villigracilaceae; genus UBA877. Next base: position 324,032 of record CAVUIO010000010.1, on the reverse strand, counting down.
ATTATTTTCCAGGGTATCGCTTACCGCTGGCCGCGGCACCTGCTGAGCGTGCTCAGCACACAACAACCGAAGCCGATGAGTCTCCAAGTTGAAATCGAAGAAGATACGGATGAGACCCGGTATTATGCCTGCCTGACCGACCATTCAGAAAATGGGGCTCCTAAAAGCTGGCGAGTTGGGTTATGGGCGCCCTCCCAAGATACCCGGAGCCTGGCGGGCCACGAGATGAGCGCGAAGGTCTACCTCGACCCAAAAACAGCCGAGCCAGCCGTCATCGAGCATGCCAAGGGATATCTGTGGGCGATGAAGGGAGCAGTCACGCCCAGCCAAGAGTAAGATCTTTCTCGCCGCTGAAATTACATCCACCCAAGGGAGGCTGGCCGGGTATGCCTTTATTAATGCAGCCCCACCCCTGGCCCCTCCCCATTTCGGGGAGGGGAGAATTGTGCAAAAAAAGGTACTGCGGGTGCGAAGCACCCGCAGTACCTTTTTTTGCTATCTCTTATGTTTGGTATAGGCAGAATGAATATACGCTTTCCAGCCAGAGGCAAATATCAAAACCCCAGGACTTCGTTGATTACCTTTCGAAACCCTGTAAATTGTAGTTCGTCAAATGGCGCTATTTGCTATCGAAAGTTGCTGGAATACTTTTGAATTGCCAGGAGAGTAATATCATCGAACTGGTTTGCTGCGCTGATATATTGATGTAATTGTCCCTCAATATTTTTTAAGAGCGAAGCGGAGGTTGTGTCGCTTTCATTCAACAATTTTAGAAGGCGATCATTGCCAAAAGGGATTCCCTCTGGATTGAGCGCATCCGGGATGCCATCGGTAAAAGCCAGGAAAACGCTATTTTCCCCCAATGTGATCTCCTTCACCGCGAAGCAGGCATCTGGGATTACACCGACCACCGGTCCGGTTGGGGGGAGCATGGTCACAGCGCCTCCTTTTTCCAATACAAGCGGAGGTTCATTTCCGCAGTTGATGTACGTGAGCATGCCATTCTGAGGGTTGAGGATGCCGATGAAAACGGTGGAGAACATGTTCGCATCGCAATGGGTTTTAGCGATGTAATTGTTGGTGAATGCAATGACGTGCTGAAGGCGCTCCCCCGGGGTGAGAGACACCAGGTCATTTCTCCCAGGAAATAGTCAGTGGTGGAGGTGGCGCGGATGAGGCTGCGAAACAAAGTCATGAATAAGGCCGCTCCCACGCCTTTTCCGCAAACATCCCCGATTACACATACCAGGTTGCCATCAGGCAGGAGGAAAGCATCATAAAAATCGCCTGCGACTTCATGCGCCGCTTTGAAGTAGGCAGCAATTTCCCAGCCTTCCACTTTTGGCAGTTCCGAAGGGAGAAAGCCCTGCTGGATCTCACGAGCAATATCGAACTCGCGTTCAAGGCTTTTAAGATAAAGTACCTGCAAATCACGCAGATTTTTCTTTTCCAGACAGGAAGAAATGCGGGCACGCAGAAGAACAGGTTCAAAAGGTTTGGAAAGAAAATCCTCGGCTCCCAACTGGATGCCTTTGACCACGCTTGGTAAATCGTTATTGGCCGAGATGACAATAACAGGGATGTCACGAATGGAAGGAATGGTTTTAACGTGTGAAAGCACTTCAAAGCCATCCATGACCGGCATCATGATATCCAGCAGCACAAGGTCAGGGGACTCGCTTTGGATTTTTTCGAGCGCATCCTGCCCATTTACGGCAGAGATCGTTTCGTATTCCAGATCCTCCAATTCCTGTTCGAGATAATCCACGTTAAAGAGTTCGTCGTCCACAATCAGGATTTTGGGGTTGGTCATATTTTTACCCGAGGGCTTTCTTGAGTTTCATGGAGAGCAGCTGCTCGTCCACGGGCTTGGTGAGATAGTCCGTGCACCCCGCGGCGATGGCTTTTTCGTAATCTCCACTCATGGCATGCGCGGAGAGGCCAATAATGGGCAGGTCCGGAAAATTCTCACGAATGCGGCGCGTGGCTTCGTAGCCGTCCATGACGGGCAGGGAAATGTCCATCAACACCAGGTCTGGACGGTTTTCTTCAGTGATACTCACTCCCTGCGCCCCATCTTTTGCAACGAGAAGGTTGTAATCATCCTCGAGAAGTTGGGTGAGCAGATCGAGGTTGAGATCGATGTCTTCGACGATTAGAATGGTTTTCAATAAAGTCTCCTCAGAGCCTGACAGGAAGGACAGGCGAACCAACTATCCCAATATGGACTTGACCTCGTCAACCAGCTTTTCACCCTGGAACCCCTGCTTTTTGACGATCGCGGAAACGCTGTTCTTTAACCGGGTGGATTCATCGGCTGTCAATTCTTTGGCACTGATCACAATAATGGGCAGGTCACGCATTTGGGGATCTGCGCGCAGTTTTTCAATGACTCCGAAACCATCGAGACGCGGCATAATGATGTCGAGCAGGATAATGTCGGGGCGATCGACCGCAATGGCTTCCAGCCCTGCCATCCCGTCGAGCGCTGAATCCAGCCTGAACTCCGATTCGGGCAGGAACTGGCGCAACATTTCAGCAATATTCGGATCGTCATCGATCACCAGGACATGCCTTGGAAGCCGGATTTGCGGGGCAATCACCCGGTTCAGGGTTTCCCTGACCGCAACCGGATCGAGCGGTTTAAGCAGGTAGGCAGAGGCGCCCATTCGGAAGCCGAGAGCTTTTTTGTCCACTATGGTGAGCAGGATGACCGGGATGTTCGCCGTGGCAGGATCTTCCTTCAAGTCGTGAAGCACCTGCCAGCCATCTGCTCCGGGCATGATGATGTCGAGCAGAATGGCCTGGGGCTGCTGTTCGCGTGCCAAGCTGAAGGCCTTCCCTGCCGCTGCGGGTGCCGGTGATATCGAACTCATGCTTATTGAGGTTCTCCTGGAGGAGATACACCGCGTCGGGGTCATCATCGATAACCAGCAAACGCTTTTTTTCGAAACCCGAAGCAAGAAAGGGTCCTGCCGTTTGAACGGGAACCGGCTCCAGCTCCGCAGATGCAAGAGTGGCTTGCGCAGGGGAGGGGAAAGTTTTATTTCGATATTGGACCGGAATGACAAGGGTGAAAGTTGAGCCTTTCCCAAATTCACTCACAACATTTAAATCCCCGCCCAGCAGGCGTGCCAGATTGCGGCTGATCGAAAGCCCCAGCCCGGTGCCTCCGTATTGGCGGGTGGTGCCGGAATCGGCCTGCTGGAATTCCTTGAAAATACGGGGAAGAGCTTCATCGCTTATCCCAATGCCCGTATCTGTGACGGAAATGTGCAGGTTGTCGCCATCCAGTCGAGAGGCGAGAACGATTTTGCCTGTATGGGTGAATTTGGCAGCGTTGCTAAGCAGATTCAGGACGATCTGCCTGACTTTATCCTGATCGGAATAAATCGTGCCAATGGCCTCAGCGACCTGTTTTTCCAGATGCACGCCCGGCCGAAGAAGGGGCTGGGCAGTGTTGGCGCAAAGGTCAATAAGGGCGGCGACCCGGAAGTTGGCAGCCAGCACATCCATACGGCCAGCTTCGATCTTGGCGATATCCAAAACGGTGTTGATCAGGTTAAGGAGGTGATCGGCACTGACCAGCACTTTATCAAGGTTCTCGGTTTGTTTTTCAGGGATCTCCCCCTCGCTCTTGCGGCGGACAATCCGGGTAAAACCTATGATGGCATTAAGCGGGGTGCGCAATTCATGGCTCATGTTGGCGAGGAAGGCACTCTTAGCCCGGGTGGCAGCTTCAGCCAATTCCTTGGCCTTACGTAATTCTTCCTGAGCCCGCCTGCGTTCCGTGACATCCCGGTCCAAGCCGATGGTAAATACGCGTTCCCCCACCCTGGTTGGAGCCGCATTGTATTCGATGATATTTTCCCTGCCATCCGGCCGGTCCCACGCGAAAACGCCCGAAAATACCCGGCCTGCGGTTATCGGATCCCAGCCAAATCTTTCCGCATCCTCGCCGAGGTCGCGCTGAATGGCGCGGGTGTCGTTAAAGGAAAGCAATTCTTCCTTGCTTCGTCCCGCCATTTCGCAATAGCGTTCGTTGCATTCCAACAGGATACGCCTGTTCTCGGCAGGCATTTCCTCGTAAATACTGATGCCATCGAAGGCGTTCTCAAAGATCAAGCGCATCTTTTCCGCCGCTTCACGAGCATCCAGCTCATGCTGCTTGACCTCGTCGAAGAGACGTGCATTTTGGATGGCAATTCCGATGCTGGATGAAAGTGTCTGCATCATTCGCAGGTGATGTTGGTTAAAAATATGCGGGCGCGCATCCGATAAAGCCACCAACCCTAAAACCTGCTCGTTAGCCATGATCGGAACGCCCAGCCACGACTGGCTGTAGAAACCCGAACCTTTTTCGATGATCTCCGGTGGAAAATAAGCTCCATTGGCAATCTCTTCTTCCAGCGTGCCAAGCATCAACGGCTGTCCGGTCGAAATGACCCTGGAAGATACCCCGGTCCCCAGGGGAAAGGCTCCACATAATTGATGTACCCGCCCTCGTTTTTATCATACTCATAAGGAACATGGATCAGATTCGTTTGCCTGTCCAGCAGCATGATCAACGCAGAATCCGAGTCAAAGGTTTCGCGCAATTTATCACCGACAATGCGAGTCAGGATTTTTAAATCGAGGGCCTGGACATTGATTCGCTGATAGTGTTGAGAGTGGACATTTCAGCAGCGCGCTGTTCCAGGCTGGCATTGGAGGCGCGCAATTCCTCAGTACGTTCTTTGACCTTCTGTTCCAGGGTGACATTTTGCTCTTCAAGCAAAGCCCGGGCGCGGCGCAGATCGACCTGGGAATTGCGTTCCTTCTCGATCAGACGCTGCTGGAAACGATAGAACATGACAAGCAGCGCCATCACGGTTGCCAGGAGCATGGCGGTATCCACAAACTCGGCAAGCCAATCAGCCACCAGCAGAGAGTTCCGATCGGTGACCAGCCAGTTCGCCAGCATGCCGTCTTTGGCAAGGACGGCAAAGACAATCATCGTAAGAATGCTCAGGACCGACATGGCGATCCCTGAACGTACGCCGATCAGGATCAATGCGCCGATGGGAAGTACCAGCAAATACAGCCGGCCGCTGCTCCCCAGGCCAAAGGATGCAAGGGCGGTCACACCCACAACATACGGTACCAATAAAACGCCCCAGGCACGGATCCGGTTGTCAACTCGAAAGATCGCCAGTGCGATCAACACCAAATCCAGGGTGGCATAAACGATCGTTGCAGGCCACTGACCCGGGCGGGCGATCGCATCCAGGATACTCGCCACGGTCATCAGGGTGGCTGCGACTGCCACAATGATCAAAAAACCGTTAAGGATTTTGGCGCGCCAACGCTGCAGTTCGACACCGGAATCCATATTATTGTCATTTATTTCCATATCAGTCCTTATTGATTCGTAGCACCAGCAAATCAAACCAACGGCAAAAATTAAAAGATTAACATGTTACCGAACTACTTTGCCCCAGTATTGAGAGCGACAGTCCCGGAAACAAAATAGTATTATCGTCCCAATAGCCCGGGGTCATATTTGTTTCAACAACCCGCTTTTCAACTATACAATTTGAAATGAATAATGTCAATAAAGATGATCCGGCTACTCGATGAATTTTTTCAATCGAAGTGGGTGTCACGACAATTCTTTGGAAGAATTATAAATTTAGACTTGCTGCACCCATACTTTAAAAGTAAAAAAGAGAATGCGAAAAATACATTACACTTTCGCATTCTCTTTAATAAATATATTACTGTTTAAAATACCTGGCGGAGATTTTCTTCAAAACCCCAGGACTTCGTTGACCAGCAGGAGGTTGACGGTGCGGTGCAGGTAGGGGGCTTCATTCTCAAAGAGCAGCATCTTCCCGATAAAACTGCGCGCCTGCTCCCCGTAGAGCTGCTTCATGTGCTTATCTTCCAGAGGAAGCACATATTCCCGAACCCGCTGAAAGGCGGTTTCCAGGCTGGGGGTGATCTTCTGGGCACCCGCCACCCAGACAATGTTGGAGCTCGAATAGGCATAGGCTGACAACTGGCTGCCGGTGGCGCTGGCGATGAGGATCTCACCAGTTTCGGCAATGGCATGCACGCTGCCCAGGTAATAGTCGGCGAGGGAGGCCTGCTTGCGGAGCGCCAATGTTTTGGCGGGGTCCTTCTCTGCCATTATCCCAGCCTTCAGGTATTTCCAGGGATGGTTGCCACTCATGAGCAGGGCTTCGAAGCCGGTCTGCTGGAGGGTGATGGAAGCGCCGGTCATCACGCTGGAGCCGGCGGGGATGAGAGCCTGCAAATGGGCGAGGGCGGACTCCTTCGTGTCGACCAGGGTGACTGTGATCCCACGGAGGCGGACAGCTTCGATGGTTTTCTGCAGACGATCGGCGTCGGGGAGAATGTCGTAGGGCATGGATTGCTTTCCTTTCTCATCAGCGATGTGTATATTTTATCGTAATGTGTGGAAGGTTTTAGATACGTTTCAACGGAAATCAGTAATCAATTACCCAGTCTGCGATTTACTCAAGCATAAGTTTTAATAAAGTAGAGTATACTGATAATAACTGGATCAATTGATTACGGTTGGAAGATTTATTTCTGCCGATTGCGTCACCCGACGACAGCATCGAAACACTTCACTCCATTTACTCCTCCCCCTCGCAGACCGCGAGATGACTCACCCACCCAGTTACATCCTAAAACACTGTCGATAATTCGGTCGATTTAGTATCCCACCAGTGAATCCGACTGAATTTGGCGGGTTGAATGAATTGAAAGGATGAACCATGTTCAATCCTATTCTCGTGCCGTTGGATGGTTCTCAACTGGCTGAGTGCGTCATCCCCCATGTTGCCGCCATGGCGCGCAGTTTTGAGGCGGATATCACGCTGCTGCGCATGCTGGAAAAGAATCAGAACGGCACACCAGCTCAACTGTTTGACCTGTTAAACTGGCAAATCAATAAAACAAAAGCGGCGCTCTACCTGGAAAAAACAAAAGCGCGGATGCAAGAGTCCGGTCTAAAGGTGCGGACAGTGGTCCTGGATGGATTGGTAGCGGAAGGGATCACGGATTATGTGCAAAAACAGGGGATGAAATTGATCATATTAAGCAGCCATGGTCACAGCGGGCTGACTCAATGGGGGATCAGCAGCATTGCTCAAAAAATCATCCTGAGTGCGCCGACCTCGCTGCTCATTGTTCGGGCCCATCAAGTTGGAGATCGTCCAGGAGAATTGGCCGAGTCCCTGGTTTATCAACACATCCTGGTGCCCCTGGATGGCTCTCAGCGGGCGGAAAACGTGCTACCAATCATTACACAACTTGCACAATTTCATAAACCCCAAGTCCATCTTGTGCAAGTGGTGGAAACTCCTGAAATGGCGCGCCAAATGCCGCCAACAGCTGAAGATATTGACCTGGCCAACCAGATTGTAACCCGCAACCAGGAAGAAGCCGGTCGGTACTTGGAAGAAGTGAAAGCGCGTTCATTCCTGGAAGGCATCCATGTTCAAACGCATCTAATTACCAGCGATAATGCTGCGGCAGCACTCCATCAAATGGGGGAACAGGAACACATCGACCTGGTAACCCTGAGCGCGCACGGTTATACGGGGAATCATCAATGGCCGTACGGCAGCATGGTAAACAATTTCATCCTTTACGGTAAAGCCCCCCTCCTGATCGTTCAGGACCAGCCGGCGAAACAAGAGCAAAAGCCGCCCGAGTTGTTGTCCGTAGATCGCGCAGGTCGTTAGTCCATGCCGATCGAGGCGCAAGTCAATCTTTCCGGAACGACCAATTCGGAACCGGACAGCCGGTTGCGCGAATTCGCGCACAGGCTGGCGAAAACGCACGGAGTGAATACCGTGCCCGTTAAAAAAACCTCCCTGCTGGACCCCCTGGACAGCTGGGAACAGGTTTTGCGAAATTCCAATGCAATATTCAAGGCAGGGACATCGAAGGATTTATCCGTCTCGCGTGCAAGCGAATGGATGATGGATAATTTTTATATCATCACCCAAACTTTCCACCAAATAAAAGAGGATTTGCCGGACAGCTATTTGCACCAATTGCCAAGGCTGGAAGGGACATCACTCGGGGAACTACCGAGGGTTTTTGCAATGGCGTGGGAATGGATCGGATTCAGCCAGAGCCAGATTGACCCAAACCAGGCAACAGTATTCGTGCAGGATTACCAGGAGGTTACACCCCTGACGATCGGGGAACTTTGGGCCATCCCGACCATGCTGCGAATCGGGATTTTGGAAAGGCTTGTTCATGCCTGCGCAGAACTGACCGGGATCGAACCGCCAAAAAACTTGAGCCCACTTCCAGAACAGGATCCCAGTGAAGATATCCCAACCCAAGGAACACCTCCGTCGCTTCCCAACGATGCCATTGTCCGCAACTGTTTCCTCAGCCTGCGCACTCTCACTGCCACAAATTGGAAAAGCTTCTTTGAGCAGACGAGCCGGGTGGAACGAATTTTACGGGGCGACCCGGCGCAGGTTTATGCGGGTATGGATTTCGATACCCGCAACAGCTACCGAAGTGTCATTGAGGAACTGGCGCGCGATTCGACCTCCAATGAAGAGGAAGTGGCACTCGCCGCAATCGAATTCTCTCGAGGTGTCAGAGATCCTGGTTCCCGCAATAACTTCGCGGCATCCCCAGGGGAGAAGGGAAATAAAACTCCCAGCGAAGATATAAATTCCAACCCGGATAATTTAAACGTCGGGCGAAAGGGGCATGTCGGGTATTTTTTGGTAGATGCAGGGCGTGACGAGCTCGAAAAAAGCCTGCGATTCCGGCCGGAATTTCGCTTGAAGGTGCGTCGTGTCCTGCTCTCATTCCCAACTGCGACATACCTGGGGAGTATTGCTGCCCTATCTGTACTTTTTATAGCCGGACTGCTCACCTACGCCGCGCTTTCGGGCGGCTCGCCTGGTCAAGTCATCGCTGCAGGTGTGCTCGGTTTGGGATTGGCTTTGGAGGGCGCCATCACCCTGGTGAATTGGATCGTAACCCACCGAGTTAAACCAAAAAGCCTGCCGCGCATGGATTTTTCAGAGGGCATCCCGCCAGGCTATCGCACGATGGTGGTTGTCCCGACCCTGCTGGAGAGCGAGAGCGAACTCAACCATCTCCTGCAGGAGCTGGAGCTATATTATTTATCCAACCCCGACCCACAACTAACCTTTGCCCTGTTGACCGATTTCGGGGATGCCCCCGCAGAACGTATGCCGGAAGATGAACCACTCCTAGCGCTGGCGAGTGCCGGTATCGATAACCTCAATAAAAAGTATTCCCAGGCATGCCCTTTTTATCTTTTCCACCGATCACGCCAGTGGAATCCATCGGAAGGGGTCTGGATGGGCTGGGAGCGCAAACGCGGGAAACTGGCGGATTTTAATCACCTGTTGCTAAACAAGGGATTTACCTCCTACACAACCCAGGTTGGGGATGCGAGCATTTTATGGGGTAATCCTGGTCTGACGGGAGACACGGGACCGGTCATTAAATATGTCATCACGCTGGATGCGGACACCACCCTGCCCCAAGGGAGTGCCAACCGGCTGATTGCCACCCTGGCGCACCCGCTAAACCATGCCGAATTTGCCGCTGACGGGAGATCGGTCGTTGCCGGATACACTGTTCTGCAACCGCGCGTGGCGATCAAACCAACCAGTGCGAACCGGTCGCTCTTTTCGCAAATATTCAGCGGGAATGCCGGGTTTGACCTGTACTCCTTTGCTGTTTCGGATGTTTACCAGGACTTATTCGGCGAAGGCAGTTACGTCGGTAAGGGGATCTATGATGTGGAGGCTTTCGAGCGCAGCCTGGAAGGTCAGATTCGCCAGAATACCCTGCTCAGCCATGACCTGTTCGAAGGGATTTACGGACGGGCGGCACTGGTGACGGACATTGTTTTATATGAGGAATATCCATCCCGCTACCTGGTCTATGCCCGCAGATTGAGCCGTTGGATCCGCGGCGACTGGCAATTGCTGCCCTGGTTATTCCCCATCGTCCGAACCGAAAAAGGATTGGCACGCAACCGATTGTCCACCATCGACAAGTGGAAGATATTCGATAACCTACGTCGGAGCCTGGTGCAACCGGGGCTGCTGGCGCTCTTTGCAGCGGGCTGGTTGTTCCTGCCCGGTGCAGCATGGGTCTGGACCCTTTTGGTACTGCTGCCTTCCGCCCTGCCCGTTACGATACAGACTCTGCAGCAGATCCGGCATAATTCAGGGAAGCTGACCCTTAAACAGATTTTCGAACCTTCCAGGTTCCCGTTCATCCGCTGGGTTCTGAGCATTCTTTTTCTGCCATACGAAGCATTGTTAATGCTGGGGGCAATCAGCACGACGCTGATCCGCCTGTTAATCGAACGAAGAAACCTGCTGCAATGGACGACTGCAGCGAATACGGCGCGCTCATTCAGGATTGAAGGCAAATAGCGAAACCTGGTGGGAAATGGGGGGATCCCTGGTCATAACCACCCTGCTGGGGGTTACCATCATCGTTTTCCATGCGGGTGCATTATGGACGGCGTTGCCCCTGCTTGCTGCGTGGCTGGTCGCTCCTCAAGTTGCGACCGTGATCAGCAAGCCTGTGACTCACACCAACCCGCCCATATCGGATTCTCAGCGCAGGCAGGTGCTGCGGCTGGCTCGGCGCACCTGGGCATTTTTCGAGCAGTTTGCAGGTCCCGATGACCACTGGCTGCCTCCCGATCATTTTCAAGAGTCACCGGGCGGTAATGTAGCCCATTACACCACCCCGACCAATATCGGCATGTACCTGGTATCCGCATTATCAGCTTATGATCTGGGTTACGTGGGCCTTTCCGAACTGGCGATCCGTTTACGTGTAATCTTTGAAAGCATGGACAAGCTGGAGCATTACCGGGGACACCTGCTGAACTGGTACGACTCGCAGACGTTGACGGCTCTGCCTCCACGCTATATTTCCACGGTGGACAGCGGCAACCTGGCAGCCGCCCTGATAACGCTCAAACAAGGGTGCCTGGCAATGACGGATGCGCCAATATTGGGCAACAAGCAATGGCAGGGGTTGCTTGCGAACCTGGATATCCTGGCAGAGGCGCTACAAGATCTTGAAAAAAACAACCCAGATGCCTCCGTCGAATCATTTGAAGTCGAACTAACCAGCATTTACGAGCGCCTCAGCAAAATTCAGAACCGACCGGCTGAGTGGATAAAAACACTTGCGTGGCTTTCAGGCGAAGGGTGGGAACGAGTGTCACGTCGATTAATGGAATTGCTCGACAGCCATCCCAACTTACAAGCTGAATCCCTGGCAGAACTTCAACTCTATCTTAATTTAATGCACCACCAACTGGAAGATATGCAGCGTAGCCTGGATTTGTTTGCGCCATGGCTCAGCCGCCTGGGCGGCGGGAGCGAGGCCGATCAGGATTCCGGGATCACTCCGCCTTTCATGCAAACTCCCGCCTGGCAGGAGTTACGCAACAGCCTGCCCATTGAATTGCCTTCGCTTGGACAAGCAGCAGAAACGTATGACCACATCCTGACACACCTAAAGACATTCCAGGAAAAACTGAAGGATGAGGTAATCCCGGCTCCAGTACGGGATGAGGTAATCCCGGCTCCAGTACGGGATGAGGCAACCCCGTCTGCGCCATTGGATGAAACCGTGCAAGCATGGTGCAGAAAATTGAAGCTTGATTTATTGTCGGCTCGCACGGCAGTAACGCGCCTGGTGGATGGTTTTCAAGATATTGCAGGGAAAGCAGAGACGACGATAACCGGCATGGATTTCCGCTTTTTATTCAATGAGCGCCGCCAGGTGTTCCACATCGGTTACAACGCCAGCAGCGAACAACTAGACCCGAGTTACTATGATCTGCTGGCCTCCGAAGCCCGGGTAGCCAGCCTGATCGCGATCGCAAAAGGGGATGTTCCGCAAAGTCACTGGCAGCACCTGGGGCGCCCGGTGACGAAGGTAAACGGCAAGCAGGTCCTGCTTTCCTGGAGCGGCACCATGTTTGAATATCTCATGCCGACCCTGTTTACTAAAAACTATGCCGGAACATTCCTTTCGGACAGCTGTTACGCAGCACTCGAGGCACAAGTGTGCTATGGGCAGGATAAAAAGGTACCCTGGGGCATTTCTGAATCAGGCTACTTTGCCTTCGATGTCAATATGAATTACCAGTACAGGGCGTTCGGCGTGCCCGACCTTGGGTTCAAACGCGATCTTCCCGGCGAACTGGTTGTAGCCCCCTATGCCTCCCTGTTGGGGCTGTCCCTGCAACCACGGGCAGTACTGGAAAACATGGAACACCTGGAGAAATTGAATATGCTTGGGCGGTACGGCTATTTCGAGGCGCTCGATTTCACACCAACGCGCCTGCCGGTCGGGGAGGCCCATGCCAGCGGTGCAATCCTACATGGCACACCACCAGGGGATGATCCTGCTGGCGGCCTGTAATTTTCTATCAGGAGACGTGATGGTGAAGCGTTTCCACGACGACGAGCGCATCCAGAGCGTGGAACTCCTGCTCCAGGAAAAGATCCCGCAAAACCCACCGCTTGAATTTCCCCACCTCGATGAACCAGTCGTGGTTCCCCGGGAGGCTGCACCCGCTCGAAAGCGCACCGTGGCGCATCCCGGTCGACAGTCCCATCCCGCAGGTGCACGTTCTTTCCCAGGGAGAAACCAGCGTACTGATCACCAATGCCGGGAGCGGATACAGCCAATGGCGCGATCTTGCGTTGACACGCTGGCGGTCCGATACCACCCTGGATCCCTGGGGTACATGGATTTACGTGCAGGACCGGGACAGCGGAGCACTCTGGTCTGCAACCTGCCAGCCCATCGGGCTGCAGCCCTGAACAGACAGCAAACCTCGTTCCGGCAGTGGACCAGGAAGTTTTATTCTATCCATACAAGGTGGAGTTCCCCCATTCTGAGCATGGCATCTCCCTTCGCACTGGAGTGACTGTCAGCCCGGATGGCGTTGAAATCCGGCGGGTGAATATCCTGAATGACAGCGACCATCCCAGGCGGCTGAAACTGACAAGTTATGGCGAAGTGGTACTGGGAGATCAATCCAGCGACCGGAGGCACCCGGCCTTCAACAAACTATTCATCGATAGTGAATATCTCCCAAACGAAAACGCACTTCTGTTCCAGCGCCGACCGCGCTCTGCGGACGAAAAACCAGTGGTGCTGCTACATGCACTGGTCATCGAAGCCGGGCGGGAAATGACTGGCGAACACGAAAGCGACCGGGCCCAATTCCTGGGAAGGGGACGAACCATGCGCGACCCCCAGGCGCTGCAGATACGCCGATCGCCCGCTTTCAGGGTCGAGCCACGGGAGCCTTGACCCAATCTTTTCGCTGGCCCAGGAAATCGATTTGAAGCCGCACGCAAAGACCAGGGTGAGCTTCCTGCTCCTGGCAGCCGACTCGCGCGCCGAAGCACTGGAAAAACTGTCCCGCTATAAAACCGGGCAGGATATATACCGCGCCTTCGACGAGGCACGGGTTCGGTGCGAAGGTGAATTACTTGAGCTGGGGTTGAACGCAAACACTCTCGAAAATATCCAGCACATTTTATCCGCCCTGCTCTATCCAACCGGGATATTGCGCCCAGCACCTCACCTGCTGGCCCAAAATGAAAAGGGGCAGTCGGGTTTGTGGGCCTTCGGCATCTCGGGAGACTATCCGATACTGCTGCTGCGCATCCGGGATGGCGATTTTCCCCTGTTACCCGAAGCCTTGCAAGCCTTTTTGTATTGGCGCAACAAGCACGTGACGGTAAACCTGGTCATCCTGAACGACCAGGATACAGGCTACACCCTCGACCTGCACAATGCCATCCTGCGCCAGGTGCGGCGCATGGGTGCAGAGGCATCACTGAACCAGCGTGAAGGGATTTTCGTGCTGCGTGCGGACCAACTCCAGCCTGCCGAGAAAATCCTGCTGCAAACAGCGGCGGGTGTCGTACTGGATGAAAAAGGTGGGAGCCTGGCTGAGCACGCTGCACGTTTATCAGGAAAGCCGACCCGCCTGCCGGAATTCACTCCCTTACTTTCTCCAGTGGGCGACCCCGAACCGACGCCGCCCCTTCCAATCCCTGTTGATTTATTAATGGACAATGGAGTGGGCGGATTCAGCCCGGATGGCAGGGAATATGTCATCCATCTGCAACCAGGACAACACACCCCCCACCCGTGGGTAAATGTCATTGCCAACCCCGATTTTGGATTTTTGGTTTCAGAGGCTGGTTCCGGATGCACCTGGGCTGGGAACAGCAGCGAGAACCGGTTGACCCCCTGGCGTAACGATCCAGTGACCGACCTGCCGGGTGAGGCGCTCTACCTGCGGGATGAAGAAACCGGGCTGGTTTGGAGTCCCACACCCATGCCAGCCGGGGCAGATACAACGCATATTATCCGCCATGGAGCCGGCTATTCACGGTTCGAGAGCCAGAGCCACGGCTTGAATCAGAACCTGCGCTATTTTGCCGCACCCGAGGCGCCGGTCAAAATTGCGCATTTACGACTACAAAACCTATGGGCACGCCCGCGCCGCATCACGGTGACCTATTATGCCGAATGGGTGCTTGGCACGACGCGTGAGACACAGCAAGCCCACATCATGCCGGAATTCGACCCGGATAGAAATGCCCTGCTGGCCAGCAACCGGTTCAACAGTGAATTTGGCGAGCGGGTTGCATTCCTGGCTGCAAATAAAAAACCGCACGGTGTGACCGCCGACCGGACCGAGTTTTTAGGACGACTGGGCAGTATGCGCAACCCGGCGGCGCTCGGCAGGATCGGCCTGGCAAGCGCGGTCAATGCCGGGCTGGACCCGTGCGCAGCGATGCAACTGCATGTTGACCTGGCACCCGGTGCTGTGGAAGAAGTCTTTTTCCTGATCGGTGAAGGGGCCAACAGGGCCGAAAGCCTGGCGCTCATCGAAAAAATCCAGGCGGCGGGGCAGGTTGAATCCACCTGGCATTCTGTCGGACAGCAGTGGGATGACATCCTGAATACAGTGACGGTCAAAACCCCCGATCCCAGCATGGATTTGATGCTCAACCGCTGGCTGCTCTACCAGACACTTTCCTGCCGCCTGTGGGGGCGTACCGCACTGTATCAATCCAGCGGAGCTTTTGGGTTTCGCGACCAACTCCAGGATGTCATGGCGATCCTGCAAACCCGCCCTGACCTGGCGCGCGCCCATATTTTAGAGGCGGCACGGCATCAATTCGAGGCGGGGGACGTGCTGCATTGGTGGAATCCGCCTGCCGGGCGGGGAGTTCGCACCCGCTTTTCGGACGATCTACTCTGGCTGCCCTATGTTACTGCGGAGTACGTTACCGTCACCGGCGATAAATCCATTTTGAACGAGGTCATCCCATTCCTGGTGGGAGAAGCGCTCAAACCCGGTGAATTGGAACGTTATGCCTTGTTTGAATCAACGGACAAGGCGTTTTCCCTCTACGAACACTGCCGCCGAGCGCTGGAAAAGGGCACAACCGCCGGCGTGCACGGCCTCCCGCTGATGGGCACTGGGGATTGGAACGACGGGATGAACCGGGTGGGGGTGGAAGGGCGCGGGGAGAGTGTCTGGGTGGGCTGGTTCCTGTATGCCACTCTCAAGCGTTTTGAGGCGTTGGCAGCGCTGATGAAGGATGACCCTGCCCCATATCTGAAGCAAGCGGAGAAGTTATCCGGTGCACTCGAAGCCAACGCATGGGACGGTGACTGGTATTTGCGTGCATTCTTCGATGACGGCAGGCGGCTAGGATCGCATGAAAACAGCGAATGCAGGATCGATTCGATCGCCCAATCGTGGTCGATTTTATCGGAAGCAGGGGATCCGAAGAGGGCTGCGCAGGCGATGGAATCTGTTTACCGGATGCTGGTGAAACAGTCCGAAAAAATGGTTTTGTTATTTACGCCGCCCTTCGACCAGACGGGCAGTGACCCCGGGTATATAAAGGGCTACCTGCCGGGCGTGCGTGAGAACGGCGGGCAGTATACCCATGCCTCTGTATGGACAGCATGGGCATTTGCAGCACTCGGTCAGGGAGATCGGGCGGGGGATTTGTTCCACATGTTGAACCCCATCAACCACGCCGATACAGCCGATAAAGCAGCACGATACAAGGTGGAACCTTTCGTCATGGCTGCCGATATCTACAGCCAATCCCCAAACACGGGGATGGGCGGATGGACGTGGTATACCGGTTCTTCCAGTTGGATGTACCGCCTGGGACTCGAAGCCATCCTGGGTATCACCCGGGCGGGCGCAACGCTCACCATCAACCCATGCATCCCCGGATCATGGCCGGGATATAAAGCGGATTACCGCTTTGGAAATACTCATTACCTGATCAGTGTGGAGAATCCGCAGGGCCTTAACCGCGGTGTGCGCCAAGTCAAGCTGGATGGAAACCCGCTACCCGGTAACCAGATCCTGCTGGTAGAGGATGGACTGACCCATAAAGTTCTGGTAGAGATGGGGTAAAGAGGAATTGTTGGGGGAATTACTGCTGGATTTCCAGCCTTAGATAATATTGAATACCCATCATCTTTAATCCCGATCGGAAGAAGGCGGGAAAAGCTGCCAGGCCGATTTCCTTGTCGACGAATTCGGGATGGAACAGGGGGTACTCCTTATTCTTCCAGACCATCGAACAACTTCCCTTTGCCAGGACATTTTCAACCCAGTCAACCTTCCTGCCGTAGGTGAGGGCGATCATAAATCCGTTTACCGTCGGTTCGGCAATGATGGGGATGCGATAGAGCCTGCCGCTTTTACGACCGACGTGGCTCAAGATCACAAAATGACCGATCTTTTTGCCGGAGATGTGGATCAGGAGCTTGTTTGTAACGAGTTTATTAAAATACCTGACACGATCGAGCGAGTTTTGTTTCATCGGGTATCCCAAACGCTTGGGTTAAAGAATTGGATCAAGCTTTTTTCAGCCACTCACGGATCTGGGCGGTGTGGGTGCGATAATCACCCGCCAGCGAAGAGATGATCCTGGTGACGGTAGCTGGATCGCCGCTGTAGTGGCGGACGCCGTGGTGCGCGGTCAAATCATCCTGCGAAAGTGCGGAGACGAAGGCTTCGAAGCGTGCCAGCGAAGCCCGGAGATCGGCGAGGAGATCATGCCTCAAGCGGGAGGAATATTTCGAGGTAAAGCCGTAGTTGATGTTGCGGTAATCATTCCGAGTGTCGGTGTAATAGGCGGGAGATTTTCCAACCAGGAGGGAGCGGGAGGCCTCGATCATCAAGTCGTTCCAACCGACCAGGTGGGCAACCACATCACGGGGAGCCCATTCATCCTTTGCCATGGGGCACAAGAACTGGTCATCGGATAGGGAAAGGATGATCTCGACAAAGCCCTGGCAGGCGTCTTGTAATGGTGAAAAAAATTCCTGAGAGTGTCATATAAAAGAGACCCTCACAAAATGAGATATGACTGCCTCAGCAATCAGGCTGAAGACAGCGAATACTGCTTAAGGATGAGGTCCATTTCTGCGTTCACGGACTCATCCACGCGCTGGCGTTTTTGATCCGCGGCAAACCAGGCAAGAGTTCGGCGGATGCCATCGCGGAAGGGGATGGAAGCGTGGAAACCCGGCACGAAACTTTTTATCTTGCTGTTGTCAAAGACCGCGCTCCAGGTCTTGTCTCCCAATAAACTCCCGGACAAATCCGGCGCCACGCGGGAAATGAATTCCGAGGATATGTGAACGATCTTCGGCTCGACACCCAGGGCTTCGGCAATGGTCCGGTAAATTTGATCCCAGGTCAGCACTTCATCGGAGGTAATGTGGAAGGCGTGACCCAATGCCCTGGGATTGCCCAGCAGACCGAGAAACCCCCGTCCGAAGTCTTCCGAGTGGGTCACAACCCACAACGAAGATCCATCACCGTGAACAATGATCGGCAGGCCCTTTTTCAGCCGGTCGGCAAGGGTATAACAACCCCAACCCCCGATGGCGATCGGAAAATTCGAATCATAGGTCAAGGAGGGGCGGACAATCGTTACAGGAAAACCTTCCACACGATAGGCCTGCATCAGGCGTTCTTCGCAGGCGATCTTGTCGCGGGAGTACTGCCAGTACGGGTTGCATAGGGGGGTTGACTCGGTAATGATGTAATGCGCCGGCGGTTTCTGATAAGCCGAGGCCGAACTGATGAAGACGAACTGTCCGACCCGGCCACGGAAGAGAGCCAGGTCGCGCTCTATATCCTCAGGGGTGTAGGCTATCCAATCGACGACGGCATCGAAGGTCATGCCCTGCAAAGCCAAGCGGGCATCGTCCGGTTTGTGTACATCCGCGGTAACCTGGTGGATGCCGGGCAGGCTGGGGGAGCGCAACCCGCGGTTGAGGTGATAGAGCTCAATTCCCATTTCCAATGCCAGCCGGCTAACCTCGGCGCTGATAAAGCCGGTGCCCCCGATAAATAGAATTTTCATGACAGGGAAATCCTTTCATTTCAGAAAAGCTGTCCAAGAAAAGGGGCAGCCCTATCCTGAACAGCTATTTGGAGCAAAATGCTTGAAGGAATTGACTACCAGGTTAATCTGGTACTGCAATTTGATTCTTGCCGGCTTTTTTCGCCTTCATCAAGGCAATATCGGCCTGGTTAATCAATTCCTCGACATTGGGAATCCCTTCGCTGTTGACCGCAACCCCTATGCTCACCCCAATTGTGAAGGGACCCTGGTTGGTATTAATGGGCGTATCGGTGATCGTTTGGCGGATGCGTTCTGCGCCGGCGCGACCCCCTTCCAGATCGGTCTCCACCAACAGGATGATGAATTCATCGCCCCCGAAGCGCCCGATGGAATTGATCTCACGCATGTGCTTCCTGCTGGCCTCGGCAACCGCCTTTAAGGCACAGTCGCCGGCAAGGTGACCGAGAGAGTCATTCACCTGCTTCAGGTCATCGAGGTCAAGGATGAGCAGTGAAAGCGGATGCTTGAAACGGCGCGCCCGACCAAACTCGATCTCTGCCAGGTGAAGGATCTGCCTGCGGTTAAACAGCCCGGTCAGGCTGTCGGTAATTGCCAACTGCTCGAACATCTGGGACTCTTTGAGAAGTTTTGCACGTTGAATGGTGAGGGCGGCCTGGTGACTGATCGCCACTGCAAGCTGCACATCATGCTGGTCAAAATGTCTTGAGGCAGTATTGGTCTTGTAGGCGTAAATGAGGGCAACCACATCCTCGTCGATCATAACGGGCACGCACAAGATCGATAGAATGAGATGCTGGCTGCCATCCGGCATGGACTGCTTATATTCGGCGGTAACATCCGGGACAATCACCACCGACCGCTGTTCGATTGCCTGGCGGATGATCTTTTCAGGCAAACCAAGATCATCGAGATGGTCGAATTGTTCCGCAAGGATCACCCCCGATTTTTCAGCGCCAACCGCCATGCGGGTCACCTCGGCAATTTCCACAAGAGCCGTGTCGAGGTCCAGGATAATGGTCAGCCGGCTGGAAACCACATCCAGGAAGACGGCATGCTGGTCGATCGATTTAAGCAGAAGGTCACGGGTGAGAGGGCGGGTACCAGACAGGGCGGAAACCAGGTGGGGGGTGCCGCCGTTTTCCAGAAAAGAGGCATTGATGATGTGCTGACCGATCCGAATCTGGTCGCCGGGCTGCAAAACATGCGGCTTGGAGATGCGCTCGCGGTTCACGAACGTACCGTTGGTGCTGCCCAGGTCATATAAAATTGCCATTTCATTCTGGCAGTAGATCTCTGCGTGCAAACGCGAAGCGGACTTATCCGCAATGATAATATTATTGTCCGGTTTCCTACCGAGGGTGTTTTTTCCGGGCTTGACTTCATACTCAACCGGCGCGCTGGACGGGGAACGAATGACGAGTGCCCACATGGTGATTTACCCTCCGGAATTATTTTACGACCGCTTGCTATAAAGAATGCTTCATGAATAATGAGTTCTGTACATCCCTTGCATTTTGGGTTCAATGGATGCAAGCTAAATTCATTATATAACGAATTGCGTAAATCCGGATTTAGGTCTTGCACTGGAAGAAAACCTAGTATTTATCGATATGCTGAGAATTTATGGGAGATGGTGCAAATGAATCGTCTAAAACGGCATTGGAATGAAAACCCAGGGCGTAAAAATAGCCCAGCATGTCAACGCTGATTAAACGGTTGGGAATTTCAATCTGCAAGTCGATTTAGTCAGGATCAATTTGGAGAATGATCAGCCAGCAGTCCGTTATTATTTCTATTTCCCCTTGTGTTTAGCCTGCGCTCGTTCCAGGTTTTCCCTTGCCCTGACTACCACAATTTTCCTGATAAGGTCATAAGGAATTGGTTCATCCATGGGAAACTTCAATGAACCCTTGGGTCCTTCATAAACAGACAGTTGTTTTCCCAGCTCCTTCGCACCGGTTACCGGAGGATAGAAGCCGATATGGTTTTTGAAGGCGGCAAAAAAAACCAAATTCCCATTCAACATGAACGTGGGCATTTTATATTTGATGGTTTCCACTGCGTCCGGCGCAGCCGACCTGATCGTTGCCCTGATCTTTTGCAGGATCACCCGGACGTCCGCGGGGAAACCCGAGATGTATTCGTCGATGTTTTTGGGTGCGGGTTGGTTAGGGGACATATTCAACCTCCAATCATCCCTGCGGGGCGGCAAGGACTTCGTAATGGGTAACATTCGGCTCCAATTCCAGGAGGAAGCGCTCATCCTCCGGGTAATACTTCGCCTTCTCCAAATCAGGGCCTGCAAATTTTTTTATAGCCTCTTCGGATTCCCAAAGTGTGAGCAAAAGGAAATGAGCTTTATTCCCCTCGATCCTGCGCAGCATGTACACGCCCAAATTGCCGGGTGTCAGGCGGTATTCGGGAATACCTGTTTTATTCAGGTAGTCAACGTATTCATCGGCCTTGGAAGCTTCGGTTATGCCATGCCAGGTCCTTGCAATCATCGTTATCTCCTTCAGAAATTATCGGCTGCCCAACTTGAGGATCAACGATTCAGTGTCTTCAAGAATACTGCCCGCCCAAAGGCTGACATCGGAACAATAAGTTTCGGGATCATCCGTGCGGACATCAGCCAAGGTGCGGGACCAGACAATCGTATCGAACTCTGCAAGTTTAATCCCTTTAGTTATGCTCCAGTTTCGATGCCCGTCATCAACCATTGCACGGTTTTCCTTCATCATTATAGAAGGTGTAACCCCATCGCGGATGAAACGGGCGACCATTTTCCTGGCTTCGAGCCAGGCAATGCGGGAATATTCATTATGCTGGAGCATATAGCAAGCAACGGTTAGATGATGAACAGTCCCAAAGGTGGCGGGGTTCTCGAATTCCAATGCCATACAAAGATCGAAACGGTCACGGCATTGACCGTGATCCGGAAGAACCGCACCGCAGGCAGAGCATCTATTTAACATTCACAAATTCGCTGATTATATTCAAAGAGAAACGGTCCAATTCGGAATTTTTCCCCGCTGGAACAAGTAACTTAGGATGGTGGAATCCCGGCTAGTCGGCAGGACTAGGCGGCATCCACGCATACCCACAGGAGAGGCACTGCGGCTTGTGCATGCAAAGGCGGGAGCCGCATTCCGGGCAGGTCCAGCGGGTTGTTTCCTCGGAAAGAAAAAGCTCCACCCCAGCCTCCCGGATCCTATCCAGGTTTGCAATAACACTTAATCCATACCTGGTCCGGTAGCGGGTATCCAGGTGTTTCAAAGTGGGGCAAGGAACCTGCGCGCATGAATAGCAAAACTGAAACCCGCCAGCGTCAAGTTCCGGGCAGTTTTTCATGACGCAATCGATGCATGACTTTGACTTGTCTGTATCGATACCGCGGCAGCCAGGACAGGGATGGCGGTCGCGATTGTAGGCGCGGCACAGGCTGCAATTTATACCGCAGGGCGCAATGATCAGCGGATCAGTGACTTGAATTTGTTCGACTTTATTTGGCATGCTCACATTATTTTACCGAGAAATCTATACTGGCTTCGGCGGTATTCCCGGCACGGTCAGTGGCGACCACACGCAACGAATGCGGTCCCAGCGTTGCCTGCCAGAACACTCCGTAGGGTGCAACGTCAGATTCTCCCACAAGAATGTCATCCACGTAAAATTCCACTTTTGCCAGGAACGGGTCGTTCACCTGCGCCTGCAGAGCGACCTGAGGTTCCTGGGAAAGATTAACTTCCTGCCCGGCCTGCGGATAAGAGACAGCCACCTGGGGCGGGGTGTTATCGAGAGTAACCTGCACCACGGCCTGGTCCACGCGCTGATCGGTACGAACGACCATCAGGCGCAGGGCATACAGCCCATCCAGCCCGGTTGTATCCCATTTTCCAAGCACTCCATCCGTCACCGGACTGGAGCTGTCGGAACCGATCTGCAACCAATCCTGCGGGTAAAGCCCCTGACCGTATTCGAGGCGGTAAGAGACAAAATCCGCCCCGGCTGCGCTGCCAAGGATGGAGAAACTGCCGCGCCGGTCTGAGAACATGGCGGGCGAGGTGATGTGCACCTCAGGCAGGACCGGGGGTACCTGGAGCGTATCATAGGCTGTGGGAGGCATGGCGATCCCGGCGGTCTCTGCCCACTGGCGCGCCGCCGGCGGAACCACCATGAAGGTGCGTGATTCCACCAATTCCGGCGGGGTGAAAATGGTTGCCAGCAGCCCGGTCTCGGCGTTAACCTGGAAGGTCTGGTAGAGTGAGTCGGTCTGCACGGGCTGGCGACCATCCAGGAATACCTCGCTGACCACATTCGGGCAGGCCGCGGTGGGAAGCATGCCAGACGGATCGCAAACGCTGACGGTGACGATGCCGGAGGGAACTTCCCAACTGGCAGAGGGCAGGTCGCGGGCGGCATACTGCATCAGGGCATGCCACAGGTCGGCAGAAAAGAGCAGCGGCACGGACTCCGGACCATCCCCTTGCGACATGGACGACGATCACACGCTGAGGAGTATAGCCCACCGTCCAGTGCCCGGATGAATCGAGTGAACGGGATAATTTTGCACCAGCCGGGCGTCCAATCTCCAGCGGGTTGGGATGACCCAGCGAGGGCCAGCGGGCGATCTCGTCGCTCAGGACGTGGTTCATAAGGTATGCCAACTGCGGGCTGAGCAAGGGCTGACTCTTTGCAGCCGTCCAATCAGCCCAGACAGAATGGTCCACGCCGCTGACCTGCAAAACCGCGGCCGGCTGGAGGGCTGCACCTGCCAGAAGGCTGCCCGGCCTGGGTACCGTTATCCGCAAAAACCGCGTAGGCGCCAGCCAGGGCTACGGGGGAGAGGTCGAAATCATTGGTCAGAAGTCCGGCGGGGAAATCCAGCCCGAAGGAAGCGGCGATGTTCTGGACACTTTCAGTGCCCATCTGCGCCAGGATGTTTTGCGCGGGCGGGAGGTAATCGTTGGCGAGGGCGGTGCGCAGGCGGACAGGGCCGTGGTAGACCTGCCCGCGAATGGAAATGCTGCCGGGGATGTCCCAGGCGAGGGAGGCCGGGTTGAGGCCGCGTGAGAATCCGGTAAGGTAGATAAAGGGGGTGATGACCGTCCCCGCCGGCTGGACTGACAGGGAGGCACCCTGCCCACTGCCGGGAGCAGTGTCACCCACGACGGCCAGGATCTGCCCGGTCTGCGGATCGAGAATGACCACGCTGGCGGCTGCGCCTGTGCCCGACGGGGAACCTCCCGGCTGGAGGGCCGGCAGCAGGTTGGCTGCGGTGCAGGCTGATCCATCCAGGGCAGGAATTTCCGCAGGTTCTCCCGCCAACCGGGCAAGTTGGTTTTGAACGGTGCATACAGCCTGGAGCTGCAGGTCGTAATCCAGGCTGGTGATGACCACCAGCCCGCCGCGTTCCACCCGGCCCGAGCCAAAAGTGGCGTCCAGTTGGGAAAGGGCCAGATTGATGAAGGCCGGGGCAATGTCTTCCGGAACCCCTGCTGTTTTCCCGGTAATGGTGGGAATGGACGCCATGGCCTGGGAGGCCTGGTCTCCGGTCAGCAAGCCCAGCGCCTGCATGACCATGAGAGTTTGCTGGCGGCGCTGCTCTGCTGCCGGGGCTGCATCAATGGGGTTGAGGGCGGGAGCCTGGCTCACTGCAGCCAGCAAGGCTGCTTCGCCCGGATCGAGCCGGGTTACGGACTTTCCAAAATAAAAGCGGGCGGCGGCCTCCGCCCCGTAGGCATAGTGACCATAGTCCGCGCTGTTCAGGTACCATTCCAGCACCTGTTTTGAACCATAGCGGGCGGTGAGCTGACCTGCCAGCATGCGTTCCTGCAAGCTGCGCAGGGTGGAGGCAGGCTGGTCCCAAAATACCAAATCGAAGACCAGGCGTTGAGCCAGGGTGGGGTGGGAGGATGGGTCCTGCCAGCCTTTAAGAGAATACCCCGGTGAAGTCCAGAAATCCGGCTGGATGACAGCCAGGGTGGCATCGACCAGGCTTTGCGGGAACTGGTCGTAGGAGATATAGGTGCGATCTGCGTCCGTGGGGGAGAGCGTGGCGAGCAGGTGCTGACCGGTGCGGTCATAGAAGCGGGTGGGCTGGAGCAGCTGACCCCGTCGCGGGATCCAGGAGCAGGCTGACCTGCTCGAGAGCGGGCAGGCCGCGGGTGAAGGAGGCATACGTCAGCGTGGCAGCCAACACGAGGAACACCATCACGGCGCTGAGGATGAATCCGACTGCAAGCACCGCCCGCTGCGAGCGCTGTTGGGTGCTGCTGCGGACCTGGTTGCGGCGATGGCGCCGCTGGCGGATGATGGTGAGGATGGAGGACATGGAAGAAATTATCGATCTAAGAGGCGAGCAGGTTTTCCAACCGGTCTCTCAAGCCGCGCCTGGGGGGGTCACCCAACACGGTACCGGACTGCCCGTTAATAATCACCCGGAACGCCTGGTTCCCGTAAGAATAATCCGTCAGCCAAACCGGCACCAGGATGAGACGGTAGGAGGTGATCGAAATGGAGGAGGTTGAGTAATGAAAACCATTTACCTTTCCGTGTTCAAGGGGGATGGCACGGCAAATTCGTTCGACGGTGATACGGCGAGCCTCCAGGGCAGCTTCTGACATGGTTGTTTCGTAGACCAGGGCCGGCCAACCAGCCAGGAAACGGAGGTCGAAGGCTGGTGCAGCGGCAAGCCGGTATTCCGGAAGGATTTCCTGGAATAATCCGCCTAATTTGGAAGACCCCGGGATACATACATCACTATATTGGGCCGGGCTTTCCCCCGATACAGGCAGCTCGTGCTTATCACGGACGACTCGTCCTTCCCAGGAGAGGCTGCCGATCAGATCGAAAGCCCAGACCGGCTGGTAAAAACCGCGCGGGGGCTGTACGCCAGGCTGTGTAGAGATATGTTTTTTACCCAACCATTGCGATACCAGCCCGGCGGCTTGATTGTGATCGAAAGCCATGGGGAGGATGGCATCCGGTGCGACCAGCTCACGGGCAGCCTGGACATCAAGTACGTGGACTGAACCGCAGAAGGCACAACTGGCGGAAAGATCGCCGGGAGCCAGCAGGAAACCGGCTCCACAGCCCTGGCAATGGAAGGTCTTTTCCGAAATGGTCCTGCGGAAACCTTTCCCATCCGCCATGGCGACAAAAAAATCCTGTTCCGTGCCGGGAGTGCCGCTATCCAGTCCCTGTGAATGCCTGCAGTTTTCGCAGATGAGGGCGGAACCATCGGGAGAATAGACCATGGGGGCACCGCAGCACGGACAGGAGATGCGAAGACTTTCTGCTTCCTGGATGCCGGGCAAGGGAGCGGGAAGGGCGTCTGGATTGACCATCCCGCCGGGAGTAAGTTTTCCATCCAGGATAGCCAGGGCGCGGCGTGCGCCGGCGTGACCCATATCGGCGGCAAGGGTCTGCTCGAGATATTGGCGCTTTAGCACGGGGTCTTCCACCACCTGGCTCAAATAATAATTAGCCTGGGCCCGGGTCTGGAGGTCATCGGCTGCGTCCAGGGCACGCTCGAAATAACGGCGCGCCAGGTCGTATTCCTTCGATTTGAAATGAAGGATACCCTCCCTGAGCAGGTCGTTATCGTATTCTTCAGCCATCTTTATGAGGGCGGACAATGGCATCGGTCATACGTGCCACCTGCACCATTGCTTCAACATCATGGACACGCACAATATCAGCTCCCCGGGTAATACCCACCGCAACCGCAGCAGCCGTCCCCTGCAGGCGCTGGTCCGGAGGCAGGTTGAGGGTGAACCCGATAAAGGATTTGCGCGAGGCGCCAAGCATGACCGGATATCCAAGGGAGCGAATTTCGTCCAGGCGGTTGATCAATTCCAGGTTTTGCTGAATCGTTTTGCCAAACCCGATCCCGGGATCCAGCAGGATGTGTTCATCCGGAATCCCGGCCGAACGGGCGATGCCGACCGAATCCACCAGGTCGCGTTTGACGTCTTCCAGTAAATTATCATATTCAGCACCGACATAAGCCTTACCGAGCCGTTCGCGGACCTCGATATTGGCGGGCTTGGAACGGTTGTGCATCAGGATCACGGGTGCATTGGCATGCGCGGCGACTCCTGCCAGTTGCGGGTCAAGGCGCAGCCCCCAGACATCGTTGAGGATGCCAGCGCCCGCGGCAAGAGCCTCGGCAGCGACTTCGGCTTTCCAGGTATCGATGGATATGAGCGCATCGGGGAAACCGGCTGCAATAGCCCGAATGACCGGAAGCACGCGCTGTTTCTCCATGCGGGCATCCACCGGCTGGGAGCCGGGGCGGGTGGAATTCACCACCGACATCCAAAATGTCAGCCCCGGCGGCGAGAAACGCCCGGGCTTTTTCCAGCGCCGCTGCCACATCCGCTTCCCTTGAGGCTGACCCTGGAGGATCGAGCGCGGGCAGCAGACCATCCCCGGAAAAACTATCGGGAGTTACGTTTAGTATCCCCATCACGTAGGTGCGTTCACCCCACACCAGGGTATGGCTGCCAATGGTCAGGGAAGAGGTGCTGAACCTTTGCAAAGACACCAGAAAAGCCTACACCATTTGATCCAGCGGGCGGCTCAACCAGGCTTCGGCGGCATCCATATCGGTAAAGATCTTGATGGCAGCCGAAGTCTCGGGCACCACCGCGTAGTAGATCTCACGAACGGCATTGGCCAGTTTGTCATTGTTTACCACCACTGCAAGGCGGATGTTGCGAGCGCCCGGATCGCTGTTGACTTCCATGGCAATATGGATGGCTTTTTCGGGGATTTCCTTGATCTGGCGCAGGTCATACAGGTTGCGGGTAAGACGGTCGGAGCTGAGCAGGTGTTCCATGGCGAAATCGTGCCAGTGCTGGAGGGTGGCATCCGACAGGTCGGTAAAGGTGAGCGCCATGCCCCCGTCCGAACGGCGCACAACGGTATAACCAATTCCGGGTTCGGGTTTCCAATACAGAGGTTTAATTTCGGTCATTGGGCAGACTCCTGGTTCGACTGAAATCATTATAGTCAATATATCGAAAAAGGGAATTCTTTCTTAATGGAAAAACGCGGGGCTTTGGAAAATATAGCGTGAATTTATTACGAATTTTCGACGGTGTACTTGCTTTGCAGCAGGCTATTCCGGTAGAGGGTCGTTTCGACGTGCTGCAATTTTACATCCCGGTCAAGCTTCCCAAACAGGGGAATCCCGGACCCGATCAAAACAGGGACGAAGGTAATGATCATTTCATTGATCACGCCGGCATTCAAGAACCCCCGGATGGTTGTGCCGCCATCGACATAAACATGGTGAGCCCCTTCCACTTCAAGACGCCGCACCAAACCTGCCGGGGGACCGGACATGATATTTAACGGGATATGCAAGGTCCCCGGGAACTTTCCCTGCATCACGGCAGAGTACGATGGTTCTTTTACCTGCGTAAGGCCAATCATTAAGGGAGAGCAGATGCTCGTACGTTTTCCTGCCCAGGATCACCGTATCGACGGTATCAAAGAACTCCTTGTAGCCGTAATCCTCGCTGGTATTCGTGGCAGCAGTTTTTGTGAGCCAGTCCAGATCACCATTCAAGCGGGCAAGGTATCCATCCATCGAGATCGCAACAAACACGGAGCATTTTACGGTCATGCGGGACTCCTCAAAACCAGTGACCCAACAAGCATCCAACCCATGCGAAACCCCGGGAGGATAATGGTTGCCTGCGGTCGAGAGTCCATCAGGGAAATCATGATCGAAAGATACCCTTATTGCTCCAGAGCCAAGCCTTTTTCCCTGCCTGCCATGCGCAGCACGTACAGGGCATCGGCGGTAACGAAAGGATTCATCCTGCGGGTGCCCGTGCCGCCCCAGCGGACAGGAGTGTACCCGCTCAACCCGGGATTGGTCGGGCGGGAGTACAACTCTTCAGCCGGGAAGCCGCCATCTGGAAGACGCTTTTGATTCGAGCAAATCGAGAGCCTCCCGGCAGCGCGGGTCGGAAATAAAACCGGCTTCCGCCATGACTTTCAGACCAAAAAGGATATTGTAATGCCAGTAGGAGGGAAAACTGAGCAGGACGAAATGCTTGTCCATCAGGGCTTCGTCACGCCTGCGTTTGAACAGGCGGCGGCAGAGAAAGACCTGGGAGGCACGTTCAGCCGCCGAGGCGACCTTTGGATCTCCCGAGACCCGGGCGTAAAGCGCCAGCGCCCGCAGCGGGATGAGCGTTTCCATGAATGATGAGCTGTCCGCTTCGGGGCGCTTGTCGCAGTTCCAGCCGCCATCGGGCCACTGCCACTTAAGCAGGCGGGCGACCAGTTCATCGGTGCGCTCATCCGACAGCCCCAGCCGCAGCGATGACCAGATGGCATTCCCTTCCTGGGAGGCGCAGCGGCGCGTCCGCCCGGCGATCAAGCGGATGTTTTTTTGATGCTCATTACTAAGCCAGGCGTGGTAGGTCTTTTCCATCAGCGGACGGAGGGACTTGTCCCCGGGGGGGTAGCCCAAATCAGCCAGCAGGGAGAGGGTCCAGTGCGTCCCGATCCACTTCCGGTAGGCAGAGTCCTGCATGTCACACGCGGAAAGTAACTGCCCCACCAGGGGTGAATTTTGGACGGTTTGAGCGGCTTTGCGGGCTGCAACCAAATCAGGCGCAGCGTTGAGCACATCGACCGCGACCTTCCACGCCAGGGCGGGTTCGGAATTCAATTGCTCAATCGGCAGGCTCATATCGTTTCACTCCGGAGGCATCCACCCCCGCCAGCAGGTCACGCACAGACTTGCAAAACACCGGATGGAGCAAGTCGGGTGCCAGGTCTGCAAGCGGGACAAGGACGAAGGCGCGCTCGTGCAGATGCGGGTGGGGGATGACCAATCCCTTGATTTCGAGGACCAGGTCGGCGTAGAAAAGGATGTCGATGTCGATCAGGCGCGGCCCCCAACGGACGGAGGGCTGCCGCCCCAGCCCAGCTTCAAGGTTTTTAAGCTGCTGGAGCAATTCCACCGGTCCCAGGGAGGTCTCAGCTTTGAGCACCATGTTCAGGAAAAAGGGCTGATCGGTGAGACCCCAGGGCTCTGTCTCATAGACAGGCGACTCCTGAATTACACGCACGCCAGGCGGCATGGCGGTTATTGCTGCCCGCAGGTTTGCGGAGCGGTCACCGAGGTTGGAGCCAAGGGCAAGATATATGGTGGAGGGCGGATTCATCGTCGTGCCAGCCTGGTTTCAACAATATTGTACCCCCTAAAAATTCACGAAATCACCCTGGACTATTGACAAATCCTTACATATTTTTACACTGGTGGAGATGTGTTATATTGCGTCACCGCAAGGCGATTGAGAATAAATAGAAATTATGCAGCCAAGCGCGCAGAGGAAATCATCAGGAGGAGGCATGGAAAGCAGACCTGGTAGTTATACAACCATCGATGAATACATTGCCATGTTCCCCAAGGAAATACAAAAAAAGCTGGAGGAAATGCGGGCAACCATAAAAGCAGCCGCGCCGGAAGCGAAGGAAAAAATCAGTTACCAGATGCCCACTTTCGATCTGAAAGGCAACCTGGTGCATTTTGCCGGGCATAAAAATCACATCGGGTTCTATCCCCAACCCAGCGGTATCCAGGCTTTCAAGGATGAGTTGTCCATTTACGAAAGCTCGAAAGGCGCTGTGCAATTCCCACTGGATAAACCCCTGCCGTTAAAATTGATCAGCAAGATCGTGAAATACAGGGCGACTGAAAACCTGGAACGAGCGGAACAAAAATCGGGCAGGAAGAAGTAGATTGTTTACCGGGAGAAGAATATCGACATCTCGTTTCTGCTGAGGGGACTCGTCATCGGCTTCTCGATCGCCGCGCCGGTGGGACCGATCGGGGTGTTGTGCATCCGGCGAACCCTGGCTAACGGCTGGGCATCCGGGCTGGTTTCGGGGCTGGGGGCTGCCAGCGCGGATGCCGTCTACGGCAGCATCGCCGGGTTCGGTTTGGCATTCATCTCCAATTTCCTGGTGAGCCAGCAAGTTTGGCTGCGCCTTATCGGCGGGCTGTTCCTGTGCTTTTTAGGGGTCAGGACTTTCCTG
Organism: uncultured Chloroflexia bacterium; assembly: GCA_963741635.1. Lineage (GTDB taxonomy): Bacteria > Chloroflexota > Anaerolineae > Anaerolineales > Villigracilaceae > UBA877. The sequence goes on along the minus strand of CAVUIO010000010.1, from coordinate 293,457 downwards.
GCGAGACCTGCCGAAGAGGCTGCGCAGGGCAAAGAAGGTGGTCTCCTGGGAGCCTATGCCTCGACCCTGTTCCTCACGCTGACCAACCCGATGACGATCATATCTTTCGCGGCGATATTTGCCGGGCTGGGGCTGGCAAGCGTACACGGAAATTACGGATCGGCGGGGATCCTGGTGCTGGGCGTCTTCACCGGTTCTGCATCCTGGTGGCTGTTGTTGAGCGGGACGGTGGGCATGTTCCGGGCACGCTTTAAGCCAACGCTGCTGCGCTGGGTCAACCGGGTTTCAGGGGCGCTCATCGTTGGGTTTGGGATAATTGCCCTGGTGAGCATCCAATAAAAACAGTGAAAAAATCAACACGCATAAACAGAAATACATTTGGATGCAGGATAATTGCATTCTCTTACCATTGTTGAGGGTTCCTATAATAGTTGACTCGAATCCAAAATCCACTATATATTTGGATGATATAGTTCTAAATGTGGTCAGAGCCGAAGGCGTTTTCCGCCAATTAAGGGCAAAATATCTGTTTAGAAAAAATCAACGGAATATTAATGACCATAACCACGATTAGACAAAAATTGTCACAATATTGGCTGATTATTCTAATTCCCATTTTCAGATCATATTCTATTTTACTGCCACCGAAATTGTTAATCCAATAGAATATCACAACAGCGACTTTTTTACATTTTGGCTGGCGGGGCACCTGGCTGTATTAGGGCAAAATCCATACCTCTCCACTATTTGGATTGGAGGTCATCTCCAATTTGGAGCAAGTTGGATTCCCAACGCCACTTTCATATATCCCTTGCCTCTCACATTATTGTTTGCTCCCTTTGGTCTACTTCCCCTTTACAAAGCTTTTATTATTTGGGTTATGCTCACTCAGTTTATGATTATTTCATCAGTTTTAATTTTGTTGAAGTTGTTTCCAAAACCGAAATATGAACCTTTTATTCTGCCGATATTCGCTGGAGTGGTTATTTTCCGTCCAACAATAATTACTTTAATCAATGGGCAATTGAGCGGGTTCTTGTTACTGATGATTGTCATTACGATTTCTTTGTGGGAAAGGGGAAAATGGTGGCAAGGCACTATTTTCTTGCCGATCCTGGCCTTAAAGCCAAATTTGGGTATTCCAATCATTTTGTTTTTATCCATGTACCTAATTCTGAAAAGGAAATCATATTCATTAATTGCTGGAGGAATATCTGGTTTGTTTCTTCTTATTACCGGCTTAGTCCAAAATCCCAACTGGATTTCTGAATTCTTTAGAGCTGGAAACATTAACTTTGCACAGAATTTCGGATTTTCTCCCACAATATGGGGAATTTCTTCAATACTATGCAACCATAATCTCAATTGTTCCTTGGGAATCGGAAGCATATTTGGCATATTCTTATTGACTGGATGTCTATATATATTGGTAGCAAAGAAAACAGATACTTCACCATCTCTGGCTGCAGGGTTGGCAGTAACAGCAACACTATTGTTAACCCCTTATACCTGGCCATACGATCAATTATTGCTCATCATTCCTATCATCACGGTAATCATGAGTCTTGCAAAGGAAGGGTATAAATATTTACCGCTTGCAATCATTTTTCTCATCATTGATATTATTGCAATCATTTTACTTGGCATTAGTGCCAGAACCCAAATGGAGATCTGGAATGTAATGATTCCCCTTTTCGTGTTAGTGTTCCAGGGGTGGTATCAAATCAGGGTAAGAAGTTATTCGCAGGTAAAAAGATAAGTTAGCAAAGGTGGTAGAAAGCAGCGGTTAGTTTTGGAAAACCAAACAAAGAGCTGGAAATCAAAACCGTTTTCTTATGCAGTATCTCGCTCATCTGAAGCGAATGGTTTTTTCAAAAGCCGAGACACTGGATATTTGGCTTCCACATATTAAAAATGATCAGTTAAGCCAAGCCTGCAAGGAGGCATTCATGCTGGAGCATGCAAAGAAAGGTCTCAATTTCCAACGGGTTATCGTCCTTTTCCTGGTTATAATCCTTTTGGGCTGCAGCGGGAATCCAGCAGCAACCACAACACAGCCGACAAATTTACCAGTCTTTACCAACCCACCCGCCCCCACCACAGGACCCACTCCGACAGACACCATCTCCGCAACCTTGAGCCCTCCAACAATTGTGGATGCATCCAGCATGGAACATAAACTGCTGATGGGCTACCAGGGCTGGTTCACCTGCCCGGGTGACGGATCACAGGTCAACGGGTATTTCCACTGGTTCAACGGCAGCACCCCCGATGCATCCAATTTCAGGGTGGCGATGTGGCCGGATACCAGCGAACTGACCCCCGGCGAACGCTGCCCGACGAACATGACCTTCCCTAACGGGCAGCCGGCAAACCTCTATTCAGCCTACAACCCAAAAACCGTGCTGCGCCATTTCGAGTGGATGAGCCAGTACGGGATCGACGGCGTGTTCCTGCAGCGTTTCGGCTCGGAGCTGTCCGACCCGGTCTATTTCGACGAGCGCAACGTGGTGACGAAAAATGCCAGGGCGGGAGCGGAAGCAACCGGGCGGGTTTTTGCGATCATGTACGATACGAGCGGAATGGATGCCAGCACTTTCGTTAGTGCGCTGGAAAATGACTGGAAGTTCCTGGTGGACACGCTCAAGGTACCTGAAAGTCCATCCTACCTGCACCAGAACGGCAAGCCGGTGCTTGCCATCTGGGGATTGGGGTTCACCGGTCATCCCGGCACACCCCAGGATGCCATGAACCTGGTCGATTTCTTCGAGAAAAACCCGGACCCCAGCCTGCAAGTGACCCTGGTGGGCGGAGTGCCCACCCATTGGCGCAGCCTGCAAAACGACTCCCTTCCCGACCCGGGCTGGGCGGCATACTACTGCGCCCTGAACGTCATCAGCCCCTGGACAGTGGAGCGCTTTAAAACCGACGCCCAGGTGGACGAGTACAAATCCACGATGCAGCAGGACATGGCGGCCGCAAATCAATGCGGCGCCGAATACATGCCGGTGGTCTTCCCGGGATACTCCTTCCAAAATGCGAGCAGTTCCGCCTATCAATGTCACCCCGCGGCGGGGAGGGAATTTATACTGGCGGCAGGTGTACAACGCCGTTTCCCTAAATGTCCCGATGATCTACAACGCCATGTTCGACGAAGTGGATGAGGGCACCGCCATGTACAAGATCGCGGCGACCAGTAACGACCAGCCGGTCGGCGTCCCCCTGGTTTCATTGGATGCCGACGGGACCAGCCTGCCCAACGACTGGTATCTCAGGCTGGCAGGCGCAGCCACCCAAATGCTGCGCGGCGAGATCCCGTTGACGGTCGACATCCCCATAAAGCCGTAGGATATTTCTCTTAATAAAATTGATGTAGAGAAACCACGCCTAGTAGAATCTTTTAGCCTGCAATTTAATAACGAATTCAAACAGATCAGTCAGCCGCCTGATAAGAATTATGGAGCGAAGGAGAAGCCATATGACCCTGAATGACAGCAACCTGCCGGACCTTGCCCAGGACCTGGTGCGGATCCATCACGCCATCACCCGGGGGCTCAACGTGGGACTGAAAAGCGGGGGGGAATTCCTGCGGGACGGGTTCCCGGACCGGGACCTGCAGCGAGGATACAAGGACTACGTCCAAAGCCTGGGGTCCGTTTTGGCTGCCCATCACCTGGGGGAAGACGAAATTGCATTCCCCGCCTTGAAAGAAAAACTTCCCACTGCACCTTATAAACGCCTGGCTGCCGACCACAGGAAGATCGAAGCGGCATTGACACCCATGAGCGCGGCACTTTCCAATATAGGAGAGGCGAACCCGGTAGCCGGGCTGGGTGGGGTGGTCGACAGCCTGCGGAAAATACTGGCGATCTGGCCCTCCCATATTGGGTTAGAGGAGAGTTCCTTCGGTTCCAGCACCATCGCCAGGGTGATGACCCCGCAGGAGCAGGCCGACGTAAGCCTGCGGATGGGTAAGTCCTCCCAGGAGCACGCCGGACCACCGTTCCTGGTGCTGCCCTTCGTGCTGTATAACCTAGTGGGTGATGACCGGGAAGGAATGGCGGCCGCGATCCCGGCACCTGTCAGGGTGCTGATCGAGAAGGACTGGAAGGAACAGTGGAACCTGATGAGGCCTTTCCTATTGGATTGAAAAGTATCAAACCAGCCGAAACCGCAGCCTGCTCACTGACCCTTCACGGCATTGATGAAATCCGCCAGGAGACCATAGGCGGTGGTCTCCGGACCGGGATTGCCCTCGACGACGGCGAGGCTGGACAACACATCGGTGTGGAACTCCACGATGGACGAGGAGCCTTCCACGCTGTATAACGGTGAAGAGGGGGAGACGAGTTCGGGCGCCACGCGTCCTTTCACCTCATCCCCAACTTTTTCAGCGCTGCAGACCAGCTTCCAGCGTTTGCCCTGGGATTTGGCGTCAGCAACCATTTTTGAGGAGATAGCGCGAATCCCGGTGCGGTCCACCTGCTGAGGCGTGAAGGGCACACCCATCAGCACCGTGACCAGGGCGGCCACCTTGATGGAGGCATCCCAGCCGTCCACGTCGCCGGAGGGATCGGTCTCCGCCAGGCCGATCTGCTGGCAGTAGCGGACGGCTTCCTCGAACGATCCGCCCGCTTCCATGCGCCCCAGGATGAGATTGGTGGTGGAGTTGAGGATGCCGCGGAAGGATAATAATTGGGCGGCCGGAAGGGCCGAGCGGAAAAGCGAGAAGATGGGGGCGCCGTCCATCACGGTGGACTCGAAGAAAAACTTGCGGTTTTTGGAATTCGGCCAGGGCGGTCAGTTCGCGGTAAGCGTGGACTACCGGACCCTTGTTGGCGGTGATGGCGTGCAGGCCGCGTTCCAGGGCCGCCCGCAGGTGGTCGATGGCAGGCTGACCCGTTTCAACGTTAACCGGGGAGTTCTCGAAGAGCACATCCGCCGGGACGGTATGGACGAAATCGAGCGAACCGGTGACGGGACTCTTGGTAAGGGGGGACAGGGATTTGCCGCTTTCCACCAACGCCAGCGCCTGTTCGAGGTCGAGCCCATCCGGGTCGACGGCAATGCCGTGGTTTCCGGTGGCAATCCCGGTGACGCTAAAGGTGAGGTCATATTTTTCCCTGAGTTCGGACTCTTTGCGCAGGAGCAGGCGCGCCAGAGCGCGCCCGACATTTCCAAAACCAAGCAGGGCGAGACGGGAATGAGGCATGGAATTCTCCGGATGATTTATGGGAGGCGGCAAGGAACGGGCACGATGTATCGTGCCCTTACAAAGGCGGGTAGGGGAACGAGCGCCGGTCGTCGGGCGGCTGGGGGAACAGCGGGTTTGCCAGGAGCGCCCGGGTGCGGTCTTCAAGGGCGGCGAGTTCCTCGGCGCTCAAGTAGGGGCGCAGGGCGGTTGACAGGCTGCTGTGCAGCAGGGCCTGGAACCTTTCCAGCGCGGCGACCAGTTCGGAGGGGATGGCCTCCCCGGCGAAATCCCAGATGACCGTGCGCAGCTTTTCCTCGGAGTGGAAACACAGACCGTGGTCGATCAGGTAGAGCCTGCGGGTGCGCTTCTCGAGCAGCAGGTGGCCTCCCTTGCGGTCGGCGTTGTTAACCAGCAGGTCGAACAGCGCCACCTCACGCAGGCGCGGGCGGTCGGAGGGACCCATGGTGAAATAATGCTGGTTGGGATCGTGGTCGATATACTGCTGGAGCGAACCGTGACCGAAGGGTCCGTTGCGCAGGATGGTGAGGGGGACGAAGCAGAAGCCGAGCGCTTCGCTGACCAGGTAGGCTGCCACTTCGCGCCCGGCCAGGGAGGCTTCGGGGAAATCCCAGAGGGCCTGCTCGCCGCGCTGGGGCTTGTAGACGGCGGGAATTTCGCGCCCGTCATTGCGGACGGCAACCAGGAAGGTGTAATTCGAGCCGAGGGAGAACTGGCCCTTAAGTTCGATCTCCCCCTGTTCGAGGTCGAGACGAAGATCTTCGGGAGAGGCGGTCATGGAAGCTTAAACCACAGATGAAATCAAAACCGATAATCTATCAACAGGAAGGCAGTCGTGATAATGGAAGGCAGGCGCTTAATGCTTATGCCCGTTCTTCTTGGGACAAAAATGACCTTCGGGGTCCATGGGCTGCCCGCACTGCGGACAGATGGGACGCCCGCGCTTGACGACTTCCCTGCTCCAATCGGCAAGCAGGCGGATCTGGGCACGCGTGCACCAGAAACGCACCTCGGAGGCTTCCTCGGGTTCCTGGTTTTCCATCACCACTTCGCGCACCATGACCACGATCATGTCGTGGTCGGCGTCGTAGCCGAGCCCCATTTCCCCGGCACGGAAGAGCGGGTCCACCGGCGGGCTGATGTGCATCTTGGTCTCGTCCAGTTCCGCCAGGATGATATTCAACTCGGGTTTTTGCCGGGCAAGCTCATCGAGCATCTGGTCCACGCCCAGCGCCAGGGATTGGAGCTGGACCTTTTCAATGATGATGGTCACCGGGGCGGGGTCGGTCTTGCGCCAGCCCTGGATGTAAAAAACACGGGCGCCGGGCTTGCCAATGGCGTCGACGGTGATGTGCTCGAGCGGGTTGAGGTCGATCTCGAAACGGGGCATGCTCAGCCTTCCTGTTTGAATGAATATGCGTCAAAATCACGGGCCACCTGCACGTTGGGAAAGACAGCCTGGGCTTCGGCCAGGACGTCCTTCTCGCGGTAGCGGCGGGAGAGATGGGTCAACACCAACTGGCGCACGTTCGCCCGGAGGGCGAGTTCGGCGGCCATTTTGGCGGTCAGGTGAGAGAACTGGCGGGCCATTTCGGCCTCTTCTTCCAGGTAAGTGGATTCGATGACCAGCGCCTCGGCGTCCTGGCAAACGGCGACCAGGTCGTCGGTCCGGCCGGCATCGCCGACGTACACCAGGCGGACACCGGGCTTGAGCGGTCCGAGCACATCCTCGGGTCCCACCGTGCGCCCGTCGGCGAGGGTAATGGTCCTGCCCTCCACCAGGTCGCGGCGGATGGGTCCGAAGGGCACGCCCAGGGCTTCCGCCTTTTCGGGCAGGAAGGGGCGGTGGGAACGCTCCTCGAATTTGAAACCCGAGCGAGTCGGAGCCACGGTGGAAGACCGGGAAAGCCGTCACCGAGAAATCGCCGGTCTCGAAGAACACGCCGGGCTTGATCTCGTGCAGGTTGAGGACGATGGGGGGCTGACCGCCGCGCAGCACCACGCTGTAGAGCAGGTCGTGGATGCGGTCGAGCGCCCACCTGCCGCTGTAAATGTTGAGCTCCTCGATGGTCTCCCAGCGCATGAAGGTGGAGAGCAGCCCGGCCAGCCCGAGGATGTGGTCCAGGTGACCGTGGGTGATGAAAATGTTGCCCAGGTTCCTGAAGCCGATGCCGGACTGCAGGATCTGGCGCTGGGTGCCTTCGCCGCAGTCGACCAGGAAGCGGAACTCGTCGTGCTTGACGATCTGGGCGGAGAGGCCGCGCTTGGCGGAGGGGGCGGAGGCGGAGGTGCCGAGGAAGACGATTTCGAACATCCCGGCAATTATACCCTGCCCGGAGAGGAGGGCATTCGGCGGAGGAGGAGCTCGAAGCTGTCTCAGTCAAGGCGTGGCGGGCATCGAATGTTGCGATTGTTCCTCTGAAACAATAAAGGAACGAATCGCTCTCAATGTCCCTTCATATTCATATACCAGGCTGGGAATATTGTTCCTCGAAACAATTCCAAAACGAATAAAACTCAGGCAGCCAGCGGGTGGTCGGAGGAGGCGGGTTGAAGTTTTGCACGGGCTGGAATGGGGAATTAACGTCACTTTCGCAAAGGTCACCGGCAAACGAATACCCTTTCCACTGGATGAGTGGATGAAGATTAACCACGAAGGCACGACACCCAAATTTCGAGGGCAAGTGCCACAAAGGGTTTAAATCTCTACGCGGAAGCAACCACCGATCGCCAGAGAAAAATACGGACGCACGCAGCTCGATTTATTTTCGGTTTTTAAGGTCCAGGGAATGGAAGAAAATTCCCGGCAAATATATTTTGCTGCACGAATAATAGAATTAATGTTCTGATTTGTCAAGTGGGAAACAAAAGTATTCCGACTAAAGCCAGCAGGATATGATAAAGCCTTCAGGAAGAAATCGGAAATATACAGGCTGCGAGGCTCTCTTGACAGCCGTACGTAGAGATGCTAATATGTACGGCAGGAGAACCAACATGCAAGAGACCAAATTGACCGTGCGCGTGCCGTGCGACCTGCTGGAGAACTTTAAACGCTACGCCGCCGATAACAACACCACCCTTACCGATCTCATCGAAGCGTACCTGCGCGCCCTCCCCGCCCCGGAAACATTGGAAAATGCCCCAATCGTGCGGAGGCTTGCGCGGCAGCTTGTCACAGGCGGTTTCGGTAAAGGATTACAGGAAACACCTGGAAGAAAAATATGGCGGCTAAGCCCTGCGTACTGATCGACCTGAACATCCTCCTGGACGTCCTGCAGAAGCGGGAACCGTTCCACGAGAAATCCGCAGCCCTGCTGGCGGCGGTGGAGACCGGACGGGTAAAGGGCTATGTGGCCGCACACAGCATCACCACACTGTTTTACCTGATCAGAAAGGACCGCTCCGCGGCGGGAAGCGCGGGCGACGATCACGAACCTGATGCAATTCATCAAGATCGCGGCGGTGGACCAAAGCACGATCGAGCAGGCGCTTAACCTTGACTACGGCGATTATGAAGACGCGGTGCAGATGATCTCGGCTGTGCAATGCAAGGCGGATTATTTGATCACGCGCAATGTCAAGGATTACCAGCCCGCACTTCTGCCGGTTTTAAAGACGGTGGAGTTTTTGGGGACCCTTCGAAAAGAAGGATCAGGATAGACCATGGTTTCCGCAGGAGCGGGAAAAAAGGGTTCCGACGCGGAGCATCGGAACGAGAGAAAGTATCGACAGGGAAAAAATATATATGTTAGAAAATCAAAATTTTCTTCTTGTTATTCAGGAAACATGGAATTCCTACCATGAGGTAATAGTTCATTTTAGTCAAGAAACTACTTCTCATGGTTTTACATACCATATTTTTACGAATAATGAAACTAATCAAGCATATTATTTTTAAGTCCGAGATATAAAAGAGCAGCAAATTGAAAATGTGATTATTGATAATCGGATAATTGTAAATATTGCGAAAAGAACCCCATCTGTAGAAGAGCAACCACCTATGACAATCGGGACGGGAATATTGAAATTATTAGAAAAATAAATTGCCAGTTAATATATTGCCTCGATTATGGTGTTATCACGATAGTGCTTCTTGTTAAAATTCCCTTTTCCTCCGTGAGAAAAATGTAGACCTGACTTCTATTTCCGACTCCGACATGATATTAATGCTTTTAGTGAAGGAAAACGTACGTTTGGTATTTAAAAAAATTTAGTTAACGGGAGATTTTCTTACAATTTATGCGATTAGTAAGGATTTTTAAAATGGCGTAAACGCTCTCGGTTCCTTCTAGAATAACCGCATTCTGTAACTTCAAATATGACGGCGATGGGATGCGTGTCAAACAGGTGTAAATTGACGGCGCTAGCTGTTTAACAACCTATTACTTTACTGCAGGCGCGCATGTAGTGCAGACCGGAGGGTTGAAACGATGGCTGAGTGAACGGGCGGAACATCCCTTTCAGGGACGATGTGTTCCGCCCCTATGGTTACTTCACAGACCACCAGGGCTCGGTGGCGGTGACGGATGAGGAAGGGGCGCTGGGTAGCGAACAGCGTTACCTGCCCTTCGGGCAGGTGCGTTCGGATGTGGGGTCGACAACGGAGACGGACTTCGGGTACACGATGCAAAGGGACAACAGTTACACACTAGGTTCAGATAGATAATTTAGGGCGAATTTACTTACTAAAATTGTGGAAGGCGTTTTGAAGATTATTCAAAGGAATTCATTAGTGGAGGCAAAATGAAAAAACGATTTCCCTTGAGTTTGTTTGGACCAATTTTTATGATTACGACATGGATTATTGTAGGTTATTTGATAATCGAAATAGTCCTCGTATCATCCAAAAGCATAAATACCCATACCCTGTCACCAAATTCAATTTTGATGGCAGGATTCATAATTGGCTTTTGTATTTTAGCCGGGTTATTACCAACATGGAGTTTATTCCGCGAGATTTTTACATTCTTTACACCAAAAGAAATACAACAACCCAAGATATTGGGAGTTAAAGTGATTAAATGGATTGATGTTATTGAATTGGGAGGAGTAAAGGTTCTCGTTGCATATAAAATCAAAAACAGAAAGAATAGTAGTAAGTTTAGCTATGCATAAAAAACCCCAGGAAATAGTAACCTTTGTTCAAGAAATGATTAAAAAAAACTCCTGAATGAGATTAAGATTTTCTTTTTGAGTGTTTAAGAATAATAATTTCGACAATGGGAGTTCTCCTTGCTTATAAAATAAGACCTCACAATTAGTTCTACCAGACGGAAAAGGTGAAGGTGGGGATCGTGGGGGGGATGGCGGATATCCTCGAAGCACAGAGCCAGGGCGGGAAAGGTCATCACTCTCTAAACATTAATTATTCCGTGGTATGCTCACCGGAATGAGACTGTCTCATTTCCCCATCGGGAGGGGTTTTAATATCAGGAAAGAACCCCAGGACCGATGGATGAAATTATCCCCCGCAAAAGAGCAATCCAGGCGATGAAAGCCCGCAAGGCAGACCCGGTCGATTCCCGTAGCGTGTCGGGAGAGGCTGCGCCTGCCTCGCAGTCCTTCGAGGAGCTGTTCCTCGAGCAGTGGAATCCGATCTACCGGCTGCTGAGGCACATGACCGGCGACCCGGCGGAAGCCGAGGACCTGGCGCTCGAAACCTTTTTCAGGTTTTACCGGCAGCCGCCAAGGCGGGTGGAAGGCTACAACCCGGGCGGATGGTTATTCCGGGTGGCAACCAACCTGGGGCTGCGATCCATCCGCAGTGCCAAGCACCGCCAGTTTTACGAAATGTCGGCGGGGAAGGGCGCCCTGGAAGACCCCCCCGAGACCCGCCCGGCGCAGATCCTAGAAAAAAAAGAGGAGCACCTGCTCACCCGGCGGGCGCTGGCAAAGATGAACCCAAGGCGGGCTGAGATATTGGTGCTTCGCTACTCGGGGATGCCCTACAAGGACATCGCCAAAAGCCTGGGGCTAGCGCCCACATCCATCGGTCCGCTGCTGCTGCGAGCCGAGCGTGAATTCGAGAAAGTCTACCTCGCCCTTACCGAGGAGGAAAAATGAACAAACACCTGAACGACGGACAAATCCGCGCGGCGCTCGACCAGGAACTGGACGAGACCGGCAGGCTGCACCTGGAAAAGTGCGCCGCCTGCCAGAGACGGCAGGTTCGGATATTGGCAGAGACGAAGCAGGCAACCAGCGGATTGTCCTTCCTGGCCTCGCCGGAGGGACAGTCTGCTCCGGAGGCAAAGGCAGCCCTGCTCCATTTCCATCAACGCAACGATTCCCGAAAGGAGATTCCCATGATTAAAAAGTTATTCGCCTCCACCAGCCTGCGGGTTGGATTGGCAGCCGTGAGTCATCCTGGCGGCGGTATTTTCCTTCCCCCAGGCACGCGCATTTGCAGGCCAGTTCCTGAACCTCTTCCGTGTGCAGCAGGTGGTGGTGGTGCCGGTGGACCTGACCGGCATCCAATCGCTGACCGGGAACGACACGCTCGGAAAACAGGTCAGCGACCTGATCGCAAGCTCGGTGACGGCACAGCAGAAACCCGGCACCCCGGTCACCGCGGCGGACGCTGCCCAGGCAAGCCAGCTGGCAGGTTTCACAGTGCGCGTCCCGCAGGGCATGACGCCCTCGCGCCTGAGCGTGGTAAATTCGTCCGCCTTCACTTTAAAGATCGACGTAGCCAAGGCGCAGGCGCTGCTGAACGAATCCGGGCGGACCGACCTGGTGCTGCCCACCTCGATCAATGGTGAAGACGTCTCGGTGACCATCCCCGCCAGCGTGAGCGTTGCCTATGGGACCTGCCCCGATCCCGCCGCTGCGGATACGGGCGCCCAGCTCAACGGGGGCGGATCTGCAGGACGGCGCTATCCCGACTGCGTCATCCTGGCGGAGATCCCCACACCGACCGTGTCGGCCCCGGCAGACCTGAACATCTCGCAACTGGCCCAGATCGGGTTGGAATTCACGGGCATGACCAGCGACCAGGCAGCCGCCTTCGTGCAAACGGTCGACTGGACCTCCACCCTGGTGATCCCGCTGCCCAAGAATGCCGCCACCTACGACCAGGTAAGCGTGGACGGGGTGACCGGCACGCTGATCCAGCGCCCGGCGGACGACGCCCCGCAGTATGCCCTGGTGTGGGTCAAGAATGGTATCATCTACGCCATCAGCAGCCTGGGCACCAATTCCCAGCAAGCCATCCAGATGGCGAACTCCCTCCCATAACGGACATACATGCCGCCTGCACTAGCGATTGAAACGAACGAATTAAGAAAAGAATTCGGCGACAACGCCGCAGTAAAAAGCCTCACCCTGCAGATCCAGCAGGGTGAGGTGTTTGGATTCCTGGGACCGAACGGGGCGGGCAAGACCACCTCGATCAAGATGCTGGTGGGGCTGATCACGCCCACCTCCGGGAAGGCGTCCCTGCTGGGAGCCCCGCTGGGAGACCGCAGCACGCGCGCCCGCATCGGCTTCCTGCCGGAGCACTTCCGCTTCCAGGACTGGCTGACCGCCCGCGAGTTCCTGACCCTGCACGGTCAACTGTTCGGGATGCAGCGCGCGCGACTCAGCACCCGGATCGACGAACTGCTCGAGCGGGTGGGGCTGGACGGGTTCCGCGACAGGCACCTGTCCACATTCTCGAAGGGGATGCTGCAGCGCATCGGGCTGGCGCAGGCGCTGCTCAACCAGCCGGCGCTGGTTTTCCTGGACGAACCCACCTCGGGGCTCGACCCGGTGGGGCGCATCCTGGTGCGGGACATCATCCGCGAGCTGCGCACCCAGGGCACGTGCGTGTTCCTCAACTCGCACCTGCTGAGCGAGATCGAGGTCACCTGCGACCGGGTGGCTTTCATCAGCCACGGGGAGGTGATCCGCCTGCTGGAACTGGCGTCGCTGAACACCGGTCAGATCAACGCGGTCCTAAGGGTCAAGGGAGTTACCCCGGAGATCCTGCCGGGACTGTCGAACTGGGGGCAGGACATCCAGCTCGACGGCGACTCGCTGAGCATGGTCATCCAAAACGAGTCGGCGCTGCCGGAGATCAACCGCTACCTGGTGGAACACGGGGCGGCGGTGTACGAGATCGCCCCCAAGCACGTATCCCTGGAAGAGCTGTTCATCGAAACGGTGGGGAAGGAAGGCGGACTATGAGCGCGATCTTCATCCTGGCGCGCATGACCTTCGTCCAGGCGATCCGCCGGCGGATCGTGCTGACCGGTCTGCTGCTCGGGCTGTGCTTCCTGGGAGTTTATACGGTCGGCTTCCACATGATCAACGCGAGCGTCATCCCGACCCTGAGGGCAGCAACCACCAGCACCGGCATTCAAAACATCATCGATTCCGAAAGGTCCAGCGGCCTGTTCCTGGCGGGGCTGTACGCGGTCACCTTCCTGGGGATCGCCATGGCTGCCCTGCTGGGGGCGGACACCATGGCGGGCGAGATCAACTCGGGCACGATCCAGGTGATCGTCACCAAGCCCATCCGGCGCTCGGACGTGGTGTTCGGGAAGTGGCTGGGATTTGCCGGCCTGCTGGGGCTGTACCTGCTGCTGATGGAGGGCGGGGTGGTGCTCAGCATTTTCCTGCAGTCCGGGTACACCGCGCCCCACCTGCTGGCGGGGGTGGTGTTGATCTACATGGAAAGCCTGCTGGTGATGACCGTGGCAATGCTGTTTTCAAGCCGGTTCTCCGCCCTGGCAACCGGGGGCGTGGTCTTCGGGTTATACGGGTTGTCCTTCATCGGCGGCTGGATCGAACAGATCGGCGCGGTGCTCAACAGTCCGACGGCGGTCCAGGTGGGCATCGTAACCAGCCTGATCATCCCGAGCGAATCGCTGTGGCGCCGGGCGGCTTACGAAATGCAGTCGCCGCTTTCGGGGCTGCTGGGGATCTCCCCCTTTGGAGCCAGCTCGGCACCCAGCCTGCTCATGGTCGCATATGCGATCGTTTACCTGGCGGCGGTACTGGTGTTGACCGTGCGTGTTTTCCGGAAGCGGGACCTGTAGCGTCCCATCCCGACGCTGAATTTCCTGGCTCTACTAGAAATCAATCCGCCGCCAATCCCCTTCCAGACCGCGGCGGTTTTATTATGAGGATGTGCTCCCCATGTAAGAACCGAAATTTACGGGGCAAGGTTGGGTGTGATCTGCCCGGTGGAACTGTCGAAAGTAAATGTGACGTTATCCTGTGCGGAATTGAACAGGTCGCCTACCGCCCTCTTTCTTATTACCGGTCAAGGTGTATACCGTACCAACCGGCTGGGTCCCGACCACATAGTAAAGCACCCGCCCGCCGCCGGGGCAATCGTGGAACTTGACCACCCCTGCAAGCTGCCCGGTCTGCTGATCTTTCATCAGGTCAACCGACCAGCGGTAGATGTAGGTCCCCTCGGCTTCATCGCAGGCCGGTCCATACCAGCCACCGACCACATCGCCGGTACTGACATTATCCTGGGCAGGAGGCTGGACGGGCTGATCGCCGGATTGAACCGGAGCTTGGTCTTCAGCAGGTGGAGCCAGTGGGAGCGATGGCGGGGTGGTGGCGTAACAAGCAAGATTGGCACCCACCAGGCTGAGGAAAATTGCTGCAAATTTAAATGATCTTTATGAAAGGATGGGATCGTTGCGGGGTGGTGTTCATCCAGCGCTCCTTCGAGACAATCATCAGAGCATAAGGTGGAACCCGGTCAATTCACAACCATAGTATGCAGCAAAAATCGGGAAATGTCTACCATGGGTTTATTCCCCATTGAATGTCACGCGCCTATTTACTATAATGGATGTAAGAGTCCACTGGAATATCCCTGTCTATCCAGGAGACGAGCATGGATAAAAACGATAATTATCTTCGAAAAGTACTCCCGCTGGTCATTTTCCTGTTTTTGATCCCCCTTGCCTGCACACTAAACACTTCGATCCTGGCAACGCCGGGCGTGAAGCGCCCCGATAACACTGCAGCAGGTCTCACCCGGAAGAACCCGGTCCCTTTGAATACAATGATCTCTGTCCCGGGCTGGGATATCAAAGCCCTGGAATTCCTGCGAGGCGAGGCCGCCCTGGCAGTGATCAATGCCGCAGAATGGCAGGCTGATCCACTCCCGGCGGGACGGGAATATGCCCTGGCAAAAATATTCGTGCGCTGCACATCCATGGATGAGAATTACCACAGCCTGGGAATCTCTGAAATGTCGATGACCGGCAGTTCCAACATAACATATGGCGACACCATGGACGGCTGGCCGCAGCCGGAATTTTTATTCGAAGACATGTATACCGCCGAGGCCGTGGAGGGTTGGATCGATGCGGTCATCCCCACCGATGAGCAGGACATGATGGTAATTTTGAACGTGGAAGAAAATGGAAACCGGTCCACGCGCTTCCTGGCGCTGGAAGAAGGCGCGTCGGTTTCACTTCCGGCGGATATATCCAATAGCTCACCAAACAGCATGGGCGTGGACATGAACGACCCTGCGCCGGCCGGGCAGGTGGTAATTTCCCCCGACTGGGAAATAACATTAATAAATTCCGTCCGGGGGCAGGAAGCAGAAGCGATCCTGGAAAAGGACAACCCCAATTATTCACCGCCGGAAACAGGATCGGAATACTTGTTGCTGCAGGTAAGGCTGCGCTACATCAGCTCGGAGGATCTTGCCGGTTTGGGTGGGGGCGGATAAATTCAGCGTGGCAAACGAATCCAGCAACAGCGTATCAGGGGGATGGATCTACCTTCCACCCGGACCCGGGCGCGTATGGCTTTCAAATACGACTCCTGCCCGGAGCGGAGCTGGAAGGCTGGGTGGCGTTGAGAATGGCGGCGGGTGAGGCGAACCCGGTGATAGCTTTTTACCCGGACGATACCTCATCAATGGGAAACGATCCGAACCTGCGCTACCTGGCGATCAAATAGGGGGGCATATGGAA
Organism: uncultured Chloroflexia bacterium; assembly: GCA_963741635.1. Classification (GTDB taxonomy): domain Bacteria; phylum Chloroflexota; class Anaerolineae; order Anaerolineales; family Villigracilaceae; genus UBA877. The sequence continues at coordinate 277,311 of CAVUIO010000010.1, read as the reverse complement.
AACCCATCTTATTGATTGGATTCCCGGCTCGCGCGTTAAATTGCGGCGCTATTTTCCTTCGGGGGCTTCTTCCCGCGCTTCCATATAAACTTCCCAGGTTTCCCGAACCAGCCAGGCAAGGAACACCAGCGCGGCAATATACTCGACCCACCACAATCCAAACAGGGTATTGATTAAAAGCCCGACCAGCACGGTGGCGGCCATGTAGGCGCAGGTGAGGGAATTGGCCGAATCGCCTGCCAGGGCGGCGCTGTTGATGCGCTTCGAGATGCGGCGCTTCGTCACCGCCAGCCAGGGCATGACCAGCAGCGCTGCCGCGGATATCCCAATCCCGAGCAGGGTGCTTTCGGGTTTGGTGTGAGTGAGCAGCAGGTAAAGGGAGGAGACCAACACGTAAACGCACAGCAGGCCCAGGCTGGCTGCCACCACCCAGGCTGCCCGGCGTTCCGCCCGCCTGACGGCTGCCAGGTCACCGCCCCGGTTTTCCGTGGACAGCCGCCAGAGCAGGATGGCGCCGCTGACCAGCTCGATCAGGCTGTCCACGCCAAAGGCGGTCAGGAGTACGCTGCGGGCAGCGATGCCTGCGCCGATCGAGACGGCCATCTCGATTACCATCCACAGGATGGTGACGACCTCGATCCGCACGCCCGATCTTACATCAGTACTTCGAGCTGCATCCATACCGCAAACCTATCCCTTCTCATGGAACCAGTTTAATCCCGGAGCTTAAATGCATGATGAGAGGCAGAGTTATTCCTTCCGGTGTATATGTTTTGACAGCGTTCACCAGTCGATAATGAGAGATGAGTGGTGATCCCCACCTGGATTCCAGGCATTTGATTGTGATAATATAATGACATGTCCGCAACGATCCTAGTCGTGGAGGATGAACCTTCCTTACAGGAAACCCTGGTCTACAACCTCGAGAAACAGGGGTACACGGTGGAGGCTTGCGGTGACGGGCGAAGCGCACTGGAAGCTGCTCGCCGCTTGAAACCGGACCTGATCGTGCTCGACATCATGCTGCCCGAACTGGACGGGTTTGAGGTCACCAGGATATTGCGGCAGGAAATGATCGTTCCCATCCTCATGCTTACCGCCCGCGACGAAGAGATCGACCGGGTGGTGGGGCTGGAAGTGGGCGCTGACGATTACCTGACCAAGCCCTTCTCGATGCGCGAACTGCTGGCGCGGGTCAAGGCGCAACTGCGGCGTGCCGAGCTCGTTCGGGATGAACAAGCGAAAGTACAAGCCGGTGAAGCTGGTTCCTCCGAGGCAACCCTGGCGTTCGGCAACCTGGTCATCAACCAATCCCGGCGAGAAGTCCTGCTGGACGGGCAGGTGCTGGCGCTCAAGCCGCAGGAGTACGACCTGCTCCAATTCTTCGCAACTCACAAGCGCCAGATGCTGACGCGCGAATTCATCCTGGAACGCGTCTGGGGCTGGGACTACATCGGCAACAGCCGCACGGTGGACGTGCACGTGCGCTGGCTGCGGCAAAAGATCGAGACCGACCCGGCTGCGCCGGTGCGGATCGTCACCGTACGCGGCGGAGGCTACCGTTTCGAGGGATAAATTTACCAGCGGTCGATCACCCGTCCGCGTTTTGATAGGAAGGGCAAGCACCTGACAGTTTCATCGGGGTAAGATTTATCTCATGAAAACCAAAATCGAACGGTTCGCTCTCGGTCTCATCCTCGCTCCCCTGGCTCCCATCGCCGGGCTGCTGATATTCTGGTGGGGGTCATACGCCCTCCTGCCGGAAAGCTGGATCCCGTACTGCGGTCTCGGCGGTCTCGGGCTTGGCATCCTGGCGGATTTATTCTTCCTGAAAAAATTGATCGGGCGGGCATACAACCTTGGGGCAGTGTTCTGGGTGGCGGTGCTGTTGTTTTATTCCGTGGGCACCTTTGGCTTCTTTATGGGTGTACCGATATTCAATGCCGCCCTGGCGATCCCGGCGGGATTTATCATAGGTGGGAAACTGGCACATGAGACCACGGACGGAGTCCGCATCCGCCGCGCCTCCCTGCGGACAAGCATATTGACCACAGTCGCTGCTGGCGCTGATCTGCGCCGCCTCCGCCGCCATTGCCTTGCTCAGCCCATCCACTGCAAGCGACCTGCGCGGTATGCTTGGACTGGGTTTCGAAGTCACCCGGGCCATGATCTGGGGACTCATCCTGGTCGGCGGGGTGGGCCTGCTGGCCGTCAACTGGGTGCTGACCGGACTCTCGGTCCACATTTCCTATCGCTATTTAAAGGCATGATATGAACTGGTTCCTGCCTGCCGTAACCATTATCCTGGCCCTGGGGTTGATTGCGCTGGGCTGGGGATATATCATGTTGAAGCGCAGGCTCCATCGTTATACGAGAGATATCCGGGCCATTGCCGATGAAAACCAGCCATTGTCAAACCTTGCGAAGGATGAACCGGGCCTGGAAGAGCTGTCGAATGCCGTCAACCTGCTGGCACAGGTGGAGAGAGAGCGCAGCTCTGCAGCCGAGACGGAACGCGCCAGGCTCCTGGCCGTGCTGGAAAGGATGACCGACGGGGTGCTGATCGCCGATCCGGAAGGGCGAATCCGCTTTTCCAACCCGGCAGCCGGAAGACTCTTCGAGAGTCCCGACCCGAACGGGCGGACGGTGGCGGAAGTGCTCCGCCATTACAAGCTGGTGGAGGCCTGGCAGCGCTGCCAGCAGGAGCGGGAACTGCAGAATGAGTCGGTCGAACTACCCAGGCGGCACCTGTTCCTGCAGCTGGTGGTCATCCCCGACCAGGATACCGGCGGCAGCCTGCTGCTCGTGCAGGACCTCACCCGGGTAAGGCGGCTGGAGACCGTCCGCAGGGACTTCGTATCGAACCTGTCCCATGAACTGCGAACGCCGCTGGCGTCTCTCAAAGCCCTCACCGAAACCCTGCGCGGCGGCGCCCTGCAGGACCCCAAGGCAGCAAACCATTTCCTGGAGAGCATCGAGACCGAGGTGGATGCCATGACCCAGATGGCAAGTGAATTGCTGGAACTAACCCGCATCGAGTTCGGGACAACTGCCGCTGGAATTCAAACCTGTTTCGGCTGCCAGCCTCCTGGTCTCCGTTTCGGACCGGATGCGGGCACAGGCTGAACGCGCCGGGGTCGAATTGCACCTGGGAAGTTCGCAGGAATTGTCCGAAATACGTGCCGACGCTCCGCGCCTGGAACAGGTGCTGGTCAACCTCATCCATAACGCGGTCAAGTTCACCGACCCGGGCGGAAAGGTGACCCTGTCAGCAATGAAAGAAGATGGTTTTATCCGTTTCTCGGTGCAGGATAGCGGCGTGGGCATACCCGCCGATGAGCTCGAACGCATCTTCGAGCGCTTCTACAAAGCCGACCGCGCCCGCTCCAGCGGCGGCACCGGGCTGGGGCTGTCGATCGCCCGTCACATCGTGGAAGCCCATGGAGGCAAAATTTGGGCGGAGAGCGTGGAAGGCAGGGGGAGCACGTTTAATTTCACCATCCCGGTTGCATAGTAAAAAACCAAAAGAACGCTTCCCTGTCACATGGTTTATGACGGGGATTTTTTTATGTTCCGAACCATTAACCAAACGTTAACCCGGCGTTTGTAGCGCCTTAAACATCCCTTGCTAGAATGTGAGCATGAAAACTAAGGAGATACAAATGTCCAAGAAACCGTTTATCGTTACTTCCATTATTCTAGCCATGAGCATTGTCCTCAGCGCCTGCAGCGCTGCAGTGTCGGCGCAATCCCCAACCCAAACCCAAAGCGGGGGAAGCGCTTCCACACCTCTGCCAGCCGGGTCGATCCAGATCACCGGGGCGGGCAGCACTTTCCAGCAGCCGGCAATGAGCCAGTGGGCGTATGCATATTCTTATGTCGACCCAGCGGTGGTGATCAACTACCAGGGCACCGGCTCCGGCGCCGGGAAGACAGCCATCATCCAGAACACGATCGATTTTGCGGGTTCTGATTCCGTCCTGTCCGACAAGGAGATCGCCTCGGGGAAGGACCTGCAGATGTTCCCGGTCCTGGCAGGCGCGGTCGTGCTGACCTATAACATCCCGGAACTGGATCCGAGCAAGGATCCCGCCATCATCCTGGATGGGAATACCCTGGTGGGAATCTATAACTCCACCATCACCATGTGGAACGATCCCGCCATCCTGGCCCTTAACCCGCAGATCGCTACCAAGCTGCCGGCCAAACAGATCACGGTAGTCCATCGTTCCGACGGCTCCGGCACAACTGAAATTTTCACCAATGCGCTGGCTTCCTTCAGCAGCGCATGGACTGCCGGTCACGGAACGACGATCCAGTGGCCCGCCGACCAGTCGGGTCACGGCATCGGCGGCAAGGGCAACCAGGGTGTGGCTGCGGCTGTCCAGAACACACCCTACGCGATCGGTTATGTCGAATACAGTTATGCCACAGCCAACAAACTGCCTTTTGCCCAAATGGTTAACCAGGCAGGCAAGACCGTCAGTGCCAGTGCCGACAGCGTCAAATCAGCCATGACCGACTTCGCCAATTCCTTTACGCCTCAGCTGACAGCGGTCATCGTCAACCCCAGCGGAGCGGCTTCCTGGCCAATCTCGGGATACACCTATACGATTTTACATTTGACCAGTATGAGCGATTGTGTCAAGGCTCAAAAGTTGGTGGAGTTTGTCCACTGGTTCCTGACCGATTTGGGAGCGACCAGCCAGGCAACAAACCTGGGCTTCGTGCCACTGCCTGCCCCGGTACTTCAGCAGGTGCTAGCCAAGCTCAACCAGGTTACCTGCAGCGGTCAGCCGATCGTGATACCGTAAGCACAACATTTCCTTCCAGGATGGAGGACCTCCGCAGGGAGGTCCTCCATCGACCAGTATAATATGCCCGGCAAACGAAATCTTTGCGGGCAATTTGATTAACCGACGCAGCCTGAAGATCGTGGCTGTTTGACTTAGATAAGGTTCTCAATGCAGAAGCATGCCAAACCCGTTTCAGAATCAAACCGGGTAAACCGATTTCGACAGTTCCTGCAGCACGGTGATCGCCCCTGGCAGGGGCTGATTTTCTTCGTTTCCGTCACTAGTCATCCTGCTGATGATTGCCATCGGCATATTGCTATGGACCGATTCCGCCGGATCACGCGCAGCCTTTGGCCTGGTCTTTCCTGGCGCCGACCGCCAAGCCCAACTGGGACCCGGTCAACGACCATTTCCAGGCCTGGCCGTTCATCTATGGCACCCTGTACCTCGCTTGTTCGCCATCGTCTTTGCCCTGCCGATCAGCCTGGGGATCGCCGTCTTCCTGGCCGAACTCTGCCCGGCCTGGCTGCGCACGCCGCTGAGCTGGCTGGTGGAGCTGCTGGCCGCCATCCCCAGCGTGGTCTATGGGCTGTGGGGCATTTTTGTCTTCTTGCCCAGGTGGTTGCGCCCCTCGGCAATCTTCTTGGGCGACACCCTGGGCAAGATTCCCGTGCTCGGGCGCTCTTTTCGCCGGCCCGATTCCGGCCAGCGGCGCCAGCCGCCTGGCGGCCGGCCTGATCCTGACCATCATGATCATCCCCACCATCGCCGCCGTCTCCCGCGACGTGTTTCTGGCCATCCCCGCTCCCAGCGCGAAGCCGCCCTGGCGCTGGGCGCCACCCGATGGGAGACGATCTGGCAGGTGCTCCTCCCCTACGGCCTGTCCGGCATCCTGGGCGCGGTCATCCTGGGGCTGGGGCGCGCCCTGGGCGAGACCATGGCCGTCACCATGGTGATCGGCAACAGCATCGAAGGCTCAGCTCTCGCTGCTGCGCCCCGGCTACACCATGTCCAGCATCATCGCCAACGAATTTGCCGAAGCCGTACTCCAACTGCACACGCGAAGCCCTGATCGAGATCGGCCTGGTGCTGTTTGTGATCACCCTGCTGCTTAACCTGGTGGCCCGCTTGCTGGTCTGGCGGGTGGCCCGCCAGGCGCCCGCAGGAGGCGCGCGCATGACGCACTGCTTTACCTGCGCACGCACGCATACATGCGCTCACCAGGCTACGCGCACCCGCCAGCGCAAGATCATCAATCGCGCTCATGCTGGCCCTGACCGGCTTGCTGACCCTCCTGGCGCTGGTCCCGCTGTTCTGGATCATCGGCTACGTGGTGTATCCGCGGCGGGAAATCGCATCAACCTGGACTTCTTCATCCAACTGCCCACGCCCTGGGGATGGCCGGCGGCGGGGTGCTGCACGCCATCGAAGGCACGCTGGTCATCACGGTCTCTGGCGGCGCTGTTTGCCATCCCGCCGGGGGTGCTGGCGCCTTTTATGCGGCCCGCCATCCCAATACCCCGCTGGGCGTCGCCGTGCGCTTTAGCACCGATGTCCTGGCGGGTGTGCCCTCCATCGTGATCGGGCTGTTTGGCTTATGCGCTGGTGGTCAAGCCGATGGGCATTATTCGGCCTGGCGGGCGGAGTGGCCCTGGCCATCCTCATGCTGCCCACCATCATCCGCACCACCGAAGAGATGCTCAAGCTGGTGCCGCCACCCTGCGCGAAGGCTCGCTGGCGCTGGGCGCACCCGAATGGAAGACCTCGCTGAGCGTGATCTTCCCGGCGGCGGCCAACGGGATCCTCACCGGCTTCCTGCTGGGGCTGGCGCGCGCCGCGGGCGAGACTGCCCCGCTGCTCTTCACCGCCCTGGGCAACGAGCGCTTCGAAATCGGGCAGATCATGTCCAGCGGTGTGCCAGTGGCCAGCAATCAGTTTTCCACCATCTTCAGGCAGCATCGTCAACGCAGCCGGTCGAATTCGCTGCCGCTGACCCTGTGGAAATATGCCCAGCAGCCTTTCCCGGAGCGGGTGGAGCAATCCTGGGCTGTGGCGCTGGTGCTGATGATCTTTGTGCTGATTATCAATGTAACTGCGCGCGCGTGTGGATCCAAAGCCGCGCACCGCCGCATGAAGGAGGTTAATCGCATGAATTTGACTGACCGAAATTGCAGAACCCCTGGTCACTTTCAGCGCCAATCGCGCGACGCAGGCGGACATGGACTCCTGGCCAAAGATGGAAGTACAAAAACCTGGCTGTCTATTACGGCAAGTTCCGCGCCTTGACGGATATCAACCTGACCGTCCACGACAACAAGATCACCGCCATCATCGGGCCCTCCGGCTGCGGCAAATCCACCCTGCTGCGCTCGTTCAACCGCATGAACGACCTGACGCCCGGCTGCCGCATGGAAGGCGAAGTCCGGCTGGACGGCGAGAACATCTACGCCCAGGCGTGGATGTGGTGGATGTGCGCCGGCGGGTGGGCATGGTCTTCCAGCGCCCCAACCCTTCCCCAAGAGCATTTACGACAACGTGGCCTATGGGCCGCGCCTGTATGGCATCCACCGCAAGGCGGACCTGGACGAGATCGTGGAAGCGCAGCCTGAAGGCAGGCGGCCCTGTGGGACGAGGTGAAGGACAAGCTCAACCAGTCCGGGCTGGCGCTCTCCGGCGGGCAGCAGCAGCGCCTGTGCATCGCCCGCGCCCTGGCGGTGGAGCCCGAAGTGATCCTGATGGACGAACCCGCCTCGGCCCTCGACCCGATCGCGACCCTGAAGATCGAAGAGTTGATGCAGGAGCTAAAGAAGGAGTACACCATCGTCATCGTGACCCACAACATGCAGCAGGCGGCGCGCGTCTCGGATTTCACCGCCATGATGATGATCGACGAAGCGCGTGCCGGTCAGCTCATCGAATTCGACCGCACCAACGCCATCTTCACCCGTCCCAAAGACAAGCGCACCGAAGATTATGTCACCGGGCGGTTCGGATGATTTATTTTCGATGTATTTGAATGAAGGATATAATGACGAACCAACGCCAGGGAGCAGTCGTGACCATGCGAAAAACATTCGAATCCGAAATCCACCAATTCAAGGATGAAATGCTCCTGCTGGGAAGCATGGTGGAGCAGCCGATCCTCGGTGCGGTGGATGCGCTCAAAAGCGCGACCTGGAGGCTTCACGAACGTCATCCAGGAAACCGACCTGCAGATCAATGAGAAGCGCTTTGCCATCGAAGAACAGGTGATGATCGTCATCGCCACCCAGCAGCCCATGGCGCACGACCTGCGCCTGCTGGCCTCCATCCTGGAGGTCAGCACCGAACTCGAGCGCATGGGCGATTATGCCAAGGGCATCGCCAACATCAGTATTCGCATGGGCGACCAGCCGCTGCTCAAGCCCCTGATCGATATCCCGCGCATGGCGGAAAAGGGCGTCAACATGCTGCACCGCGCCCTGGCCGCCTTCATCAACGAAGACGTGGCGACCTCGCGTGCCATCCCTGCCGAAGACGATGAAGTGGACGAACTGTATATGCAGATCTACCACGATCTGATGATCTTCGTGATCCAGGACCCGAAGACCATCGAGCGCGCCAACCTGCTGCTGTGGGTGGCGCACAACCTGGAACGTCTCGCCGACCGGGTCACCAATATTTGCGAGCGGACGGTCTTCATCGCCACGGGCGAGATGAAGGAACTGGAACAGACCAAGATCAAGAGGTAAGTTCGGGATTAAAAAACCAAAAAGAGACGGATATCATCCGTCTCTTTTTTTGTCAATCCATTTTGTTTTCTAAAGCAGCCTGTCCCCTCCATCCACCGAATCGGAGCGGAAGTGACAGCCACGGCTCTGGCGGTTGTGGCGGGCGGCTTCGCCCACCACCAGCCCCACTTCCACCGCGTTGCGCAAACCGATCAACCCGTCGCTCAGCTTGGTCTTGCGGTAAAAGGTCTCGATCTCGTTCTGCATGTGGCGCAGCTCACGGATGGCGCGCGACAGCCGCTCACCGGAACGCACCAGCCCCACGTAGTGCCACATGATATTCTGGATGGACTGCATGTCGCCCTGGATGAGGGCCGGGTCGGATTCATGGGTCAGGTTCGATTCGTCCCAGGCGGGGACTTCATCGCCGGTGGGGATGGCAGGATTCGGACCTGCGGCGAAGCGGGCCTCGATGTCACGGGCGGCGCGTGTCCCCCAAACCAGGCCCTCCAGCAGGGAGGTCGAGGCCAGGCGGTTGGCTCCATGCAGCCCGGTGCAGGAGACTTCTCCCACCGCATACAGGTTGTCGACGCTGGAACGACCCCACTCGTCCACGGCAACACCGCCGCAGAAATAATGCGCGGCCGGGACGACCGGGATGGATTCGCGGGTGATGTCGATCCCCACGCGTTTGCACTCGGTGTAGATATTCGGGAAGCGGCTCTTGATCTTCGCCGCCGGCATTTTCGAGGCGATGTCGAGCAGGACGTAGGAATAATCGTGGGCTTCCATCTCGGTGTGGATGGCACGCGCCACCACGTCACGCGGTGCCAGGTCTTTCCACTCGGGGGAATATTTTTCCATAAATGAATGCCCATCGGGGGTGAGCAGGATGCCGCCTTCCCCGCGCACGGCCTCGCTGATCAGGAACCCCTCCGCCCCGGGCACCGAGAGGGCGGTGGGATGGAACTGGACGTACTCGGCATTGAGGATGCGCGCCCCGGCACGGGAGGCCATCGCCAGCCCGTCGCCGCGTGCGCCCGGAGGGTTGGTGGTGTTGCGGTAAATGCGACCGATCCCGCCGGTGGCGAGCATCGACACCGCCGCCAGGGTGCGGTGGATGGATTTTCCCTTGCGGTCGAAGACGTATGCGCCGTGGCAGGAGACCGGTCCATAGGCTGCCAGCGGGTCGCGTGAATGGTGGGGATAGGTGATCAGGTCCACGGCGGTGGCTTCGGTCAGCAGTTCCACGTTGGGACATTTCCGCAGGGCAGCCACCAGGCCTTCCATGATGGCGCGACCGGTGCCATCCCCCACGTGCAGGATACGGCGCCGGGAATGCGCCCCTTCCTGCCCAAACTCGAGGTCGCCATCTTTTTCGCGGTCGAAAGCGATACCCGCTGTCCCGATCAGGACTTCCTGCAGCAGCGCCGGTCCTTCCTCAGCCAGGATGCGCGCCGCGCTGGGCAGGGAGGCGCCTGCGCCGGCTGCCAGGATATCTTCCACCAGCAGGTCGGCGCTGTCGTCCTTCCCGCGTCCGATGATCCCGCCCTGGGCGTAGCGCGAGTTGGACTCGTGCGGGTCGGGATCGCGCGTGATCAGGATGATGCGCCTGCGCGGGTTCTGCGCCAGTTTCAACGCGGCCGTGGCTCCGGCGATCCCGGAACCGATGATAAGAACGTCGGTGGTTTTCATGTTTTTTTTAGATATTATAAGAGTAGTAACGACTTAAGTCGTTACTACTTATTTTTCAGCCGATTTTGATCATTCTATCCACCGCCCGGAAGGCCTTCACCCGGATCTGCTCGGGCACGTCGATGACGTAGCGGTTGAACTTCAGCGCATCGCGGGTATCTTCCATCGTGATCATGTTCATGTGCGGGCAGCGCACCATGCACAGGCGCAGCATGTCCTTCTGGGGGTTGGCGGCTGCCACGTTATCGCCCATGGCGCACTCGGTCAGCAGCAGGTAGTGGGGGGCCTGCGACTGCTGCACGTAGCGGATCATGGCATTGGTCGAGCCGGAGAAATCCGCCGCGGCAGTAACTTCGGGGCTGCATTCCGGGTGTGCCAGGATGACCACGTCGGGGAACTGTGCGCGCACGGTCTCGATATCCTTAAGGGTAAACTTCTCGTGGACCTCGCAGCGGCCGCGCCAGCCGATGAGCTGGTAATCCAGCTCTCCGGGGGTGCTGTCCGCTGTCTCTCCCGGGCGCGGTGCCGCAGCCGGGAAAATGATGTGCTTCCCGGTCTCGCGCGCCACGTTTTTCGCCAGGTATTCATCCGGCAGGAAGATCACCGTGTCGGCGTGGAGCGATTCGACCACCGCCGCGGCATTGCTGGAAGTGCAGCAAATATCGGACTCGGCTTTCACGTCCGCGTAGGTGTTCACGTAGGTCACCACCGGCACGCCCGGGAATTTTGCCTTCAGGTCGCGCACGTCCGCGGCCGTTATGGATTCTGCCAGCGAACAACCTGCCTTGGCAGCCGGCAGCAGCACGGTCTTGGTGGGGTTCAGGATCTTGGCCGTCTCAGCCATGAACCTCACGCCGCAAAAGACGATGATGTCCTTGTCCGTCTGGGCGGCCTTCCGGCTGAGGTCGAGCGAGTCGCCGGTGAAATCCGGGATGGAATGGAACAGGGCCGGTTCCATGTAGTTATGACCCAGGATGACGGCGTTGCGCTGCTTCTTGAGTTCGTTGATCTCCACCGCGATCTCCGCCTTGTAACGCAGCTCCACGTCGGGGACGATGCGGTCTAGTTTAAGCTTCATTTTTTCGTACATTTCCTGCGTGTTCATCAAAAACTCCTTACCGGTAATCTGCCCAGACACTGGAACTGCGGCGGGCAGGAACTTGTTTTTAACCGAGGTAATCAAAACTTACGTCGAGCGCTTTCGCCGAATGGGTCAATGCGCCGACTGAAATATAATCCACGCCCGTCTCGGCAATTTTCCGGACGTTTTCAAGGGACACATTCCCACTGGCTTCCAGCCTGGCGCGGCCTTTCGTCAACCGGACAGCTTCGGTCATCATTTCAAGGGTCATGTTATCAAGCAGGATGCGATCAACACCGCAGTCCAGGGCTTCGCGCACGTTGTCCAGCGTGCGGGCTTCGACTTCGATCACCAGCCCTGCTGCTCCGGCCCGGGCGCGGGTGATGGCGGTGGTGATGGAGCCGGCAAAGTCGATGTGGTTGTCCTTGATCAGGATCATATCGTAGAGACCGATGCGGTGGTTCTGACCCCCGCCGCGCCTCACTGCCAGTTTATCCACCAGCCGCAGTCCGGGCGCGGTCTTGCGCGTGTCCAGTATGACTGCCTTCGTCCCGGCAACCGCATCCACGAAGGCGCGCGTCAGCGTGGCAATGCCGGAGATGCGCCCCAGCAGGTTGAGGGCGGTGCGTTCGGCGGTCAGCAGGCTGCGGGCACTCCCTGAAACCACCGCCAACACCTGGCGGTTTTTAACGCGGCTGCCTTCCTCCGCCTGGGGCGTAAAATCCACCTGCGGGTCGCCCATCAGGTAAACGGCCTGCGCCACGTCCAGCCCTGCGACCACGCCCTCCTGCTTGGCAATGATCTGGCCGCGCATCCCGGCTTCGGCAGGCACGATGCTGTTTGTGGTGGCGTCCCCGGGACCCACGTCCTCGCTCAGGGCGGAACGGATGGTCGCCAGGATTTCCCTGGAGAGATCATTAGCATTAGCCATGGCTTGTACTCTATCGCCTTTTGGGTACTTTTGTCAAGGAATGAGCGGCCGATTAAACAAAATTCCTATTTTGCTAAAACCGTCTTGCAAAACCATGCATTTCGGGTATACTGCACAAATTAATCGAATTCTAATATTCCAAGGAGAAATCATGAATAATAAGGTCTATTTTGCGCTGGCGGTCCTGGTCCTGGTCGCACTGGCCTGCGGTATAAACAACGTGCCTACCCCCACACCTCAATCGCCCGTACAGATAAATCCACAACCAACAACGGGCGGGAGTTCCACCGGTCAACAGATCCTTTTCCAGGATGATTTCTCCAATGTCAACAGCGGCTGGGACCGGTCCCACAACGAATACGGCTCCACTGATTATGAGAATGGCGGTTTCCGGATCAATGTCATCCAGACCGACTCCTTTTTCTTTGCCAACCCCTACCAGTCGTTCCAAAGCGATGTGCGCATCGAAGTGGACGCCACCAAGATTGGAGGCCCGGATGACAACGCCTTTGGCGTGCAATGCCGCTACCAGGACGTGGATAATTATTATTTCTTCTACATCAGCAGTGACGGGTTTACCGGGATCGGGATCGACAGCGCCGCAACCAAGACCATCATCTCTTCGTCGGATGGGAACCTGGCTACCAAACTCGAACATCAACCAGGGCGCTGCCAGCAACCATATCCGCGCCGATTGTATCGGGAGCAACCTGACCCTTTACGTTAATGGGACCCAGGTCGCCTCGGCGACCGACAGTTCATTCACCGGCGGCGACGTCGGCTTGATCGCCAAGACATACAGCACAGCCGGCACCGATATCCTGTTTAAAAACTTCTTTGTGTATAAACCCTAACCCTTTCGACTCGTAATGACTCCCTCAGGATTATCCTGCGGGAGTATTTTTATTCCCTAACTTCCCGGTTTCAGGATATTCAGCCTATCCAACCCCTGCCCTTTGTTACTCAAAATTAAACCTTTTGGGGGTATCATGGGTTTAGCTGTTCATCCCCTTATGGAGGACACCATGCGCGACCTGACCAATGAGATCCTCGAACTGATCCGCCGAACATCCACCGACTTGCCGCAGGACGTTGAGAAAAACGCCTGCGCCTGGCTGTCGAGCAGGAAGAGCCCGGTTCAGCGGCGCGCGGGGCGTTCGAGACCATCCTCAGGAACGTGGAACTTTCCCGCAAGAATTCAACCCCCGTCTGCCAGGATACCGGCACTCCCATTTTTTACGTCAAGGCTCCCACCGGCTGGAGCACCCTTGATCTGAAGCAGCAGATCCGCAGCGCGCTGGCGGAAGCAACCCGCAAAGCTTACATGCGCCCAAACGCGGTGGACGCCATCTCCGACAAGAACAGCGGGAATAACCTGGGGGGCGACGATTTCCCTACTATCCATTTTGAAGAGGTCGAAGGCAGCGAACTATCGATCGAATTGATGCTCAAGGGCGGCGGTTCCGAGAACTGCGGTGCGCAGTATTCGATCCCCTATTCCGGCAAAGTGGGTGAGACCGCATTCCAGGCGGGGCGAGACCTGGCAGGGGTGCGCAAGGTCGTCCTGGACGCTGTCTACCGTGCCCAGGGACAGGGCTGCGCACCGGGCATCCTGGGCGTCTCCATCGGGGGCGACCGCGGCAGCGGATATGTCAAGTCGAAGGAAGTGCTTTTAAGCCCGATCGGCACGCGCAATCCCGATCCCAAACTTGCCGAAATGGAGGAAAGCCTGACTGCTGAAGCCAACCAGCTGGGCATCGGACCGATGGGTTTCGGCGGCAAGACCACGGTGCTCGACACCCGCATCACCGGGCTGTCGCGCCTGCCAGCCTCGTACTTCGTCACCGTCTCGTATATGTGCTGGGCATACCGGCGGCGCACCATGACCGTTAAGGATGGCGAGGTCACTTACGATTAATTAGAGAGGGCAGATTAATCCGTGCCCCCTGGGAAGGAAAAAACCATGCGCACACTTACAATTCCGATTTCCGACGAAACCATCCGCAGCCTGAATGTGGGCGAGCCTCTTGCCCTGAGCGGAGTGATGATCACCGGTCGCGACGTCGTCCATAAATGGCTGATCGAGACCTTTATCAGGAAAACCCGAGTTCCCCAGGGGGAAGACCTGCAGGTCTACGAAGCCCTCAAACCGATCCTGGCGGGCGGTGTGATCTATCACTGCGGCCCGGTCGTCTCGGGGCTGGATACCAAGCAGTACAAGTTCGTTGCCGCCGGACCCACCACTTCCATACGCGAAGAGCCGTACCAGGCCGAGGTAATGAAGCATTTCAACCTCAAGGGTGTGATCGGCAAAGGCGGCATGGGAGCAAAGACCCTGAAGGGCTGCCAGGAGGTGCCGGCGGTTTACTTCCACGCCATTGGCGGGGCAGCCACCCTGATCGCCCAATCCGTGACGAAGGTGCTGGGCGTTTACAAACTTGAATTCGGTGTGCCCGAGGCGATCTGGGTGATCGAAGTCAGGGATTTCCCCGTGGTGGTGACCATGGATACCCACGGTCAGAGCCTGCACGAGGCCGTGGAGAAAAACTCCGCCAGGGTGCTGGCTGACCTGCTGGCAAAGTAATGCAACAAAAACCCGTTTTCAAGTGAAAACGGGTTTTTTGATTTAAGTCGTGGTGTCTCGAGCTTACGGTTCCCAGGCAAAATGGATCAGGGCGAAGACAAAGGGCTGCCCCTGGTAGTATTCCACACCCACCAGCCAGTAGCGGAAATCCGTGTCCACGCCGGGAGTGCCGGGTTTCAGCACGGTATAGAAATTGACGTTCGTATATTCGAGCGGCCACGGGTTTGTGCCGTATTGGGCGGCGTTGCCGAGCGAATTGCAGGTCTGGGTGGGGCTGGCATTGAAAACCTCCTGCAGCCAGGGCACCACTTCCACATGGAACGAGCCGATGGTATCCAGTCCGCTGGCGGGAGCCGACCCCCAGTTATGTGAATAGGTGCTGTCGAACACCCAGCGGGCATCGCTTGACTCGAAGGTGTGGGGAATGCCGTTGCGCCAGAGATAAACTGTCATGCCGTGCGGGGGGCTTACCAGAGCGGAGAGCAGCTCTCCGTTCGAAGTTGAGATCGCGGTGCCAAAATTCGCAAGCAGGGTGTTAACCCGGCTGTCGCTGCAAAAATCGCTCGAGGCCTTGTATTCGGTCAGGTATTGCGAGTTGACCCAGCCCGTTCCACCGCCCGGGTTCTGTACCTGCACCCACAAGTCGCCGCCCGCCATGGAGGAGGGTCCGGTGCGAATGATGTTGGTTGCAGTCGCAGGGAAGGATCCTGCAACCGCATTGCCCGTCCCGGCGGCGCTGCGGACGCTCAACACGTCACCCGGTGTGATCCTGATCACACCGTAGGGTCCACTGGACGTGCCGGGGACGGTCCCGGTTGGGGGTGTGGGAGTGCTCACCAGGGTCGGGCTGGGTGCAAAGGTGAGGGTGGGAACCGGAGGGAGTAGGAGTCGGCAGGTTGAGGGTGGCGGTGGGGAGGATGGGAGAGGGTGTGGCAGAAGCCGGGAGGATGGCTGTGTCGACGGTAGGTGTGGAGCCCACCCATGTGCCGGTGGCGAGATAAAATGTCGGCGAAGGGACCAGGACCAGGGTTGGCAGAAGAGTTTGGGTCCCGCTCGGGAAGGTACAGCCCGCCAGGGCAGCCAATATGACCAGGCCTGTCAGCGCAATATCAATCTTTTTCATAAGGTCCTTTCGAATAAATAAATTTTATCACCGTCACGTGCCAATGGAATGGGTGGTTGGTAACCCTTTCGAACCAGGGTGTATCCATTCTGTAACCTGCTGTGCTTGGGGAATTAGGGCGGGAAGAGGCAATTATTTGGAATTAATCACAAAGATTTCCCTGTACAGGAACCAATGCCCGAGCCGGTCATCCACGTCCTTGATGGCCCGGTCGTAATACAGGTCGAAGAGCTGACCCGTAGCGGTCCGCACCCTGAAGTAGAAGCGTCCCACCCCCAGCGAGCCCCGTTCCGCTGCCGCGGCTGCGTGCGCCGGGCGCATGTTGCGCGCCATCCTTCCCCGGCGGGTGAAGTCGGTCCACTCGGAAATCTTTTCGACCACGCCATAGGTGCGTCCCTGCCAGGTGAAACCGTCCGGGCAGGGTGGAGTTTTCTGGCGGACAGGTTCGTGGTCGAAATGGACCTTGATTTCCTCGCCGATGAAATGCGGTTCAAGTCCGGTCATATTCTTTCAGGATCGATGTAAAACCTTTTTGGAATAATTTTCCCGCTTGCAAACTGGTGGGTGGATCACGGTCTCCCGGATCCCAAGGTACCCCTTGCCTTCCGGGGGAGCCACAAAAAATCCCCGCGGCTGCAGGGGATTTTTATCAAACACTTGTTTTTATTTTGACCAGCAGGGTTTGGTAGTCCTTGCTGTTGGGCGGATTTAACGCCAGGATCGTTTCAAGGATGCGGATGGCACCCTCCCGGTCGCCGGCGGTCAGGAGGATGTTCCCCAGCGCGTCCAGCTGGGTGACTGCCTCAGGGATGCGCCCTGCCTGCCGGAATTCCTCCGCCAGTGCCCGCCGCAGGAGGCCCTGCTTCGGGTTATCTTTTACCATCTCCTCCAGGAACGGGATCACTTCCGCCCGCCTGCCGGAGCTTTCCAGGTGGGTCAGGAATCCATCCAGTTCAGCGGTGGCCTGGGGGAGTTGGTTGAGATGGATATTCAACTCGACCAGGTTTTTGCGGATGCTGGTATCGTCAGGCTCGAGCGTGCGGAGTTGTTCGTAGATGCGCAGTGCCTGGCGCCAGTCCAGCCGCTGCATGTCGATATCCACCATGCGGCGCATGAGTTTGACGCTCCAGGCGGGGTTAGCGCCATCCTGTTGGGCCAGGTGCAGGGCAGTGGTGTATGTCTTGCGCGCCAGTTCCAGTTCAGCCAGCCGGTAGTAAATATTAGCCAGCTCGATATATTCAGTCACCGCTTCATCCACCATCCCGTTTGCCGCCAGCAGGTCGATCAGGCGGGTGCGCACGGTCATGTCCATGGGCGACACCTGCACGATGCGCCGCAGGAGACTGACTGCCTGGGAGGCTTCCCCGCGTACGCTGTAAGCTTCCGCCACCACCGAATACTTGGTGACGGCATCCTGGGTGCGTCCTTCCTGCATCAGCAGGTCACCCACCAGGGTATGCAGCGGCAGGAAGGTCGGTGCAACCCTGAAAGATTCGAAGGCTTCGTCCATGGCAGTCCGCAGGTGACCGGCGCGCGCCAGGATCTTTACCTTTCCCATGGCTTCGATGACCTGGCCGCTCTGGGCCTGGGCCAGGATCTCCCCGAGAGGCATGGGCGGGATCCCTTCCTCGGATTTTGGAAGCTGTTCACGCGCCGTGAGCATGGCAGAGCGCCAATTCGGGCGCAGCAGGATCTCCCTGACGTTGTTGTATACCTGTTCCATGACGGTCGTGTCGGTTTGATGGGCCTGGGCTTCGATCAGCGGTTCGTACAATTGGCGGATACCGTCCGCCTGTTCCGGCAGTACCACCTGGGCATCCGCCAGCTTGAGCGCTTCGAGCGATTCGGTCGCGCACAGGGGAAGCTGCCCCAGCTGGTGTTGGACCTGTGCCATGAGCAGGTGTGACCCAAGGGAATAATCCTTGTCTTTGGCTGCCACCTGCAAATGCCCCAGGGCGCTTTCCCACTGCTCGCCCTTCACGCGCAGGTGCCCCAGATCGAAGGACAGCGCCGGGTCGGCGAAACCGGCCGCCAGCGCTTTTTCAAGTTCCTCGGCAGCCTGGGCCTCCTGGTCATTGGATTGATAATCGATCGCCTGGCCGATGGACAGCATGATGTTGGCGCGTTCGGTTACCATGGGATCCGTTTCGGCTGCCCGGGGGGAGATGACCTGCAGCGCAGGTTTGGGCGCCGGGAGGTTGCCGGCTGCGTCGGTCAGGTCGAACAGGATGGCGGCCAGCCGGGTGAGGGCTTGCTTGTGCGCCTCTTCCACGGGGTCGAGACCCGTATCTGCAATTTTTGGAGTTTCCTGCGGCTTTGCCTGTTCCAACAGCAGGTCATTGCCTGCGCCCGGCGGCAGGGTCGGTTTGGGCAGCAGGTCCCCGCTATCCAGCAGGATCTGCGCCTGGTGCCCTTCCGGGCTGTCGGGATCCAGGTTTAACGCCCGCCCGACGATCTCCCTGGTTTTTTCTGCGTTCCCGGTGCGCTGCACCAGGCTGGCCATCATCAGGTATTCGGTCGCCGCCCGCTGGGTATGACCGAGTCGTTCGTGGACCATCGCCAGGTAGGAATGGGCGGTGACGTGTTCGGGATCCAGGCGGGTGACGCGTTCCCAGTTCGTGATGGCCTTGTCCGCGTCCTGGTTCTTGATATAAAGTTCGGCAGCCTTCAAAAATGACTGGATGGCTTCCTGCCGGTTCCCAAACCGGACGGAAAGCTGCCCCACGTTTTCCAGCGGCACCGGGTCATTGGGCACGGCCTGGGAGGCCTTCTGGTACACCTTGAGCGACTCATCGTACTTTTGCAGTTCGAACAGGGCCAACCCCAGGCTCGAGAGCGCCTTGGGATTCTCCGGGAATTCCTCGAGCGCCTTCCGGTAGGAGGCGGCAGCCTTGTCCCATTGCTGATCCCAGGCCATCGAGTGGCCCATGTTCATCGACTTCTGGAAAAGATCTTCGCGTCCTGCCATGGTCTTCCTTGATGAAGTTTTATCCCAGCGGTTTTAATTCGTCCCAGTTTACGCCCCAGCGGGCTTCGGTGGTCAGAGGAATATCGAGCTTGAAAGCATTCTCCATGATATTCCGCACCACCTGCACCAGTTCATCCAGCTCGGCGCGGGGACATTCCACCACCAGTTCGTCGTGTACCTGCAAAAGCATCCTGCCGTGCAGACCGGCCTTCGCCAGGGCGGATGGGATCCGGATCATGGCAATTTTCATTATATCAGCAGCGGTCCCCTGGATGGGTGCATTGATGGCCTCGCGTTCCTCGCGGGCTCTCACCACCTGGTTCACGCTGCCCTTCAGGTTGGGGAAGTAACGCCGCCGCCCCAGCATCGTCTCCACGTAGCCGTTCTGGGTGGCTTCCTTGCGGATGCCGTCCAGGTATTTTTTGACACCGGGGAACTGCTTGAAATATGCCTGGACAAAATCCTGCGACTCTGCCAGGGTCAACTCGGTGGTGCGGGTCAGGCCGAATGCCGACATGCCGTAAATCAGGCCGAAGTTGATCGCCTTGGAATGGCGCCGCATTTCCTTGGTCACTTTATCAAGAGGCACCCCGTAAATGGCGGCTGCGGTGGTGGCATGGATGTCCTGCCCGGCGCGGAAGGCATTCAACATGGCCTGGTCGCCCGCCATGTGCGCCACGATGCGCAGTTCGATCTGTGAGTAGTCCAGCGAGACGAGCACGCTGCCGGGACCCGCCAGGAAACCGCGCCGCACGCGCCGCCCCAGGTCGGTGCGGGTGGGGATGTTCTGCAGGTTCGGGTCGGACGAAGACAACCGCCCGGTAACTGCAGTGGTCTGGCTGAACGAAGTGTGCACCCGCCCGTCCTCGGGGTGGATTTGCAGGGGCAGCGCATCCACGTAGGTGGATTTGAGCTTGGTGAGCTCGCGGTATTCCAGGATCATGTCCACGACAGGATGCTGCCCGCTCAGCTCATCGAGCACCCCCGCCGCGGTTGAATAATGACCCGAGGCGGTCTTGCGTCCCCTGTCGGGCGGGGTGAGTTTCAGCACCCCGAAGAGCACATCCGAGAGCTGCTGGGTCGAATTCAGGTTGAAGGGTTTGCCAACACCTTCCTGGACCTGTTTTTCAATCTTGTCGATCCGTTCGCTGAGTTCCTTCGAGAATTTGGCGAAGAAATCCTTGTCGAGGGCAATCCCCGCCATTTCCATATCAGCCAAAACCGGGATGAGCGGCAATTCAAGTTCGAGGAACAGGTCCCACAGTTTCGGGACTCGCTTGAGTTCCTTTTCCAGGATCGGGCGCAGTCGCAGGGTGGTCTCGGCGTCCGCGGCGGCATAGGGAGCCGCTTCCTCGATCGCCACATCCGCCATCGAGCGCTGGTTCTTGCCCGTGCCGATCAGCTGCTCGATATGGGTCATGCTCTCGCCCAGCCGGGCATCGGACATGGTCTTCAACCCAAGGTGACGCGAGGAGGGATCGATCACCCACTCGGCGATCATGGTATCGAAGCCCAGCGGTCCGGTGCGCAGACCGTTGCGCGCCAGCATGATGAAATCGTATTTTAGGTGATGACCGATCTTCGGGATGCGGGCATCGGTCATCGGGCCGCGTATGGCTGCGATGACCTTTTCGAGCGGCAGTTGCTTCCCGGCGTTGTGACCCACGGGGAGGTAATATCCTTCCCCGGGCTTGACTGCCAGGGAGATCCCCACCAGGCGGGCGGTCATCTCGTCGGTGGAAGTGGTCTCGGTGTCGAATGAGATCAGCGATGCTTTTGAAAGCGCTTCAGCTAACGCGGCCAGCCCTGCGGCCGAATCCACCACGTTGACCTTCAACTTTTTCGTTTCCGGGGAGGATTCTTTTGCGGGTCTGGCTGCCGGGGCGACTGCCTCGCTGAACATATTCATTTGACCGGTCCCGGCGGGCGCATCGCCCGATGCTCCCGTAATTTTCCTGAGTTTTTCGATCAACGTGCGGAATTCCAGCTCGCGGAACAGCGACTCCACCCGGGCGGGTTCGAACACCTCGGGGCGCGCCTGCTCCAGGTCGATCGTCACCGGCAGGTCGGTGCGGATGGCGGCGAGCTTGTAACTCATATAAGCTGATTCTTTCCCGGCTTCCAGCTTGCTGCGCCAGCGCGGTTCCACTTCGTCCAGGTGGGCGTAGATATTGTCCAGCGTCCCGAATTTCGCCAGCAGGTTCTCGGTGGTCTTTTCGCCCACGCCGGGCACGCCGGGGATGTTATCCGACTTGTCGCCGACCAGCGCTTTGTAATCGACCACCTGGTCCGGGCGGACGTGCAGTTTGTCGAGCACATCCTGGGGGGTGATGAAGTTCTTGTCGTCGCCGGCCAGGTAGACGATGGTGCGGTCGTTGACCAGCTGCAGCAGGTCGCGATCGCCCGTGATGATTTTTACCCCCAGCCCCTGTTTGGCAGCCCATCCGGCCGCCGAACCGAGCACGTCGTCCGCTTCGAAGCCTTCCATCTCCAGGCGCGGGATATTGAAGCTATCCACCATCTGGCGGATGCGCTCGATCTGGGGACGCAGGTCCTCGGGCATCTTGGCGCGCGTGGCCTTGTAATCCGGGAAAATTTTATCGCGAAAGGTTTTGCCGGTGTCGAAGGCAACCGCCAGGTAATCGGGTTTTTCCTGTTCCAGGATCCGCAGGAGTTCCCGCGGCAAAGCCGTAGATCCCCGCCGTTGGTTCGCCACTGGAGGTCTGCCAGCGTGCGCTGGACCCGCCTGCCGTGAGGGCGAAATACATGCGGTAGGCCAGCGCGTGGCCATCGATTAGGTATAAGGTTGGGGGCACTTTTTTCCGAAGAGGGCGGGTTAACAGGCCGCCGGGTGACAAGCTTCCAGGTTATTAACGGTTATTAAGCTGGATGATCCCCTGCCGCTGGCGGGTCTGGATGATGAAATCCTTGATCAACTGCGCCGGGGGCGGCTGGGAACCTCCCATGATGAGGTAGCCGGGCGCCCAAAAATCTCCGGAGGGGTTTTCTTTTTTAAAATGCGGGAAGTCGGTGAAAATTCTTTCGGAGGTATGCTGGCGCAGGATACGCATCAGGTAGGCTGGAGAGGTTGCCGGCGGCACGTTGACGATCCACTGCAAGTGCTCGGGTCTGACCGAGATATATTCCAACCGCCAGGCGAAGGCAATGCAGATATGCGGCACCCATTCACCCAGCCGGTCCAGCAGTTCTCCGGTCATGTGGTGTTGGGGGAAACGCGGCAGGAGCAGGCAGGCATAGTCCAGGTTGTAAACGGCCGGCGTGACGGGCTCCAGGACGATCTTGCGCGCCACTTCGGGCACCGGGGTCGCGACCGTTTCCTCGAGGGTTTCGGGGGCTGGTTCGGGCTTGCGGGTTTTTATTTTTCGCGTGACCTCCTGGGATTGAAGCATTTCCTCGGAGGGGATTGCCTGGGGCTCGCCCTGGTAAGTTTCAAGCAATTGGCGGAACCTCAATACCGGGTTTGGCTGCCGGCTTAACTGGGGTGCGGCGGCATCCTGCACCGGCAGGGCGGCATTGAAGTTTTTTCCGGGCGCCTGCTCGGAAGGTTCAAAATCGTATCCTGACCCAACCGGCAGGTCCAGGCGCGGGCTGCGGGTGGGGGCACCGGGCTGTATACCGGCGCCCGGGGTCGGGTCCAGTTCGCCTTCCGCCAGGTCCTCGTCCGGTGTGTCGTCGGATGGGCTGGTCGAGAGGGAGTGTACCAATTGGGAAGCCTGGGTGCGGATGGTGCTGAAGGGCGTCTCGGCATCGAAAACCAGCGCCAGTACCATGCCTTCCGCCAGGCGCGTGGCATACAGCATGTGCTCGGCGTCGGTGGAAGCCAGGCGCACGAAACGAACCAGGTCGTTCTCCTCGTCGTGATCCCAGTAGCGAGAGAGCGTGGCGGCCAATTCGTGGGCGGCTTCCTGCGGAAGCTGCCCCGCGTACGCCCAGAGCTGGTCGGTGCGGGTGATCAGCGCCGCCTGGGCCGATGATTCGAGTGTCAGCCGGGTCAGGTGCTGGGCAGCCCGGTTTACATCCGACAGCCAGGGCAGATCGCCGGTGGCGTCGCCTTTTTTCGTTTGGGGACCCGTTTCGGGGAATTTGGAGGCGGGGAAGTAATTCTCCATCATCTCGCGCAGATCAGGCGCGTAGAAGGGTTTGGAGAGGTAATCCCGCGGGAAAAGTTCTTCGAGTGCCGAATGCCAGCCGGCCTCCGATATGACGACAAAAATGATCTCGGGGTTGACCTGGCGCAGCAGGTTTCCAATTTTAAGCAGGTCGGATTCAGGAAGGGAAGTGTCCAGGAATGCCAGGGAGGGCTTTATTTCGCGTGCGTAAACGGATGCCGCCCCCTGTTCCCCGGTTACGCGCACAACAACCCGCCGCGATTCTTCCAATATTTGGCGGATATGTTCCCCAAATGGGATGTCTGACGTGATGATCAGCACGGATGTTGACATCTTTGATAAGTTTATCACGAGCCTGTAAGGGAGGCAACCCATTAAAATAGGTAAAGCGGTGTTAAAATACCCCGGGACAATATTCTTTGCCCGGTGATTTACCCAGTGACGTAAAGCCCCCATAAAGGGGGGTTTATAAATCCTTTTAGAGGTAGCAGAGCCACATCCTCATGATGAACCCCGTCCATTTCCCTGATTTCTTCAGAAAAGGTTGTGCCGCGGCGATGCTGCTTGTTCTGGCAGGTGTCTCCTGCGTGCCGGCTTCGAACCTGTCAACCGCCACGCCGGTAGTGCAAACAGTGGAAGTCACCCGCCAGGTGACCCAGGTGATCACCCAGGTGGTGACCCAGGAAGTGACCAGGGAAGTGACGCGCATTGTGGAGGTGCCCGTCACTGTGACTCCCACCTTCACCCCTTCTCCCACCCCCACGCTCACTCTTACCCCGACCCTAACACCGGCTCCCCAGGAACCCAGGGTCACCATCCTGGGGAAAGACCACATTGCCTGTTGGTTTGGTCCGGGGGATGTATATCTTTACAAGTACGGGCTGCCACCATCCGTATGGATGTATGTGAAAGGACGCAACGACGACGGTACTTGGCTCCTGCTCGAGGATGGATTACATGATAATCCTTGCTGGATAAAAACCGAACTGGGCGGCTTCATGGATGGTGGCGACCTTGCCTCGCACACGAATATCCCGATCGTCCCCTGGGATGTAATACTTCCAATTTGGACCAAGCTATACCGTCCCCCTACGGGGGTCCAGGCGTTCCGCTCGGGGACCAAGGTGACCGTTGCCTGGAACGGCGTGTGGATGACCGCAGATGACTACGAAGGCTACCTGATCGCTGCCTGGCTCTGTCACGCCGGTCAACTGGTCTTTACCCCCGTGAAACATAAGCTTCCCATTGAACAGAACATCGAGGGTGATACGCAATATGCCGTGCTTATCGACGAGCCCGGCTGCCGGGAGGCTTCCAGTGCCCGCATCTACACGGTTGAAAAACACGGGTACACGCTCTTCGTGAATATCCCCTGGCCTCCATATTAACCTGCCCTGCCTTACAGACTGCAACTTTGCTGGAGCTCCTATGAAAGATTACCCTGAATTTATCCAAAAGTACCCTTCCTACGACAAAACCCACGACCTGGACGAACTCCGTGACCGCGATTACGCCCGCCTTGACCGTTCCGGGCAGGTCTATCTCGATTACACCGGCGGCGGGTTGTATGCCGACTCGCAGATGCGCCTGCACCAGCAGGTGCTCGCCGATAACGTCTTCGGCAACCCGCATTCCTCCAACCCCACTTCGCAGGCTGCCACCCGCCTGATCGAAAGCGCGCGTGCCGCCATCCTGAAGTTCTTTAACGCCGACCCTGCCGAGTACACGGTCATCTTCACCCTGAACGCCAGTGGTGCACTGAAGCTGGTCGGCGAATCCTACCCCTTCGAAGCGGGCAGCCGCTACGTGCTGACCTTTGACAATCACAACTCGGTCAACGGCATCCGCGAATTCGCCCATGCCAGGGGCGCCGAGGTGACCTACATCCCGGTCGGGCTGCCCGACATGCGCGTGGATCTTGACTCCCTGGATGCCGCCCTCGACCCGGCTCCCGGTCACAGGAGCAACCTGTTCGCTTATCCCGCCCAGTCCAATTTTTCCGGTGTGCAGCACCCACTCGATTGGATCCAGCGCGCCCACGACAAGGGCTGGGATGTGCTGCTCGACGCGGCGGCTTTCGCCCCCAGCAACCCGCTCGACCTGGGAATGTTCAAACCGGACTTCGTCCCCCTCTCTTTCTACAAGATCTTCGGGTACCCCACCGGTATCGGGGCACTGCTGGCCCGCCGTGAAGCGCTCAAGAAATTGCGGCGCCCGTGGTTTGCCGGCGGGACGATCACCGTCGCTTCCGTCCAGGGGGACAAGTACTACCTGGCAGAGGCTCCCGCCGCCTTCGAGGACGGAACCCTGGATTACCTCAACATCCCGGCGGTGGAGATCGGGCTGAAGCACATCCAGTCCATTGGCTACGAGACCATCCACGAGCGGGTGAGCACTCTCACCGGTTGGCTGCTCGACAACCTGTCGGAAATGAAACACAGCAGCGGTGTGCCCCTGGTGCGCATCTACGGTCCGCTGACCACCCACGGGCGCGGCGGTGCCGTATCCGCAAACTTCTTCGACCCGTCCGGTCAGCCGGTTGACCACCGCGTGATCGAATTGGAAGCCGGGCAGCACAATATTTCCCTGCGCACCGGCTGCTTTTGCAACCCGGGGGCGGGCGAGATCGCCCTGGGTCTCTCGAAACCTGAACTGGCCGCCTGTTTCACCCAGCCGGGGCACGACCAGCGCCTGAGCCTGGACGACTTCCGCCTGTGCATCGACGGCAAATCCTCCGGCGCTGTGCGCGTTTCGGTGGGGCTGGTCAGTAATTTTGAGGACGTGCAGGCCTTTTTGAAATTTGCCAGTGGGATGCTGCAATAACGTGGCCCCTCCCACCCGCTCCCAGATCCACCCCGGATCGCGCGTCCGTATCATCCTGAAGCAGGACCAGGCCTCCGGCAAATTGACCGAGGGCATTGTCCGCGACATCCTCACCAGTTCGCCCGCGCACCCGCACGGCATCAAGGTCCGCCTGGTGGACGGCCAGGTGGGCAGAGTCCAGGAAATCGTTCCTTAAATTTTCCCAAAATGTGAAACATTTCTCCTCAATTATTGTACAATAGCACTAGCGCCCACTTGCAATTTTTACGAGGAGAATATCATGAGCCCCAATAAAAAGGTCTTATTAACCGTTTTGATTTTCGTGGTTGCCATGGCGGTGATCGCCTGCTCGTGCAGTTCGCTCATTCCAAATTTGACCACAACCCCAACCCCTCGGGGGGAGGCCATGCCCGGCCTGGCAGGCACCTGGCAGGACCCGGATACCAGCGACCAGTTCGTGATCGCCTGGCAGAATAATGCCTACGTCGTGACCTCGGTCACCTGGGAAGGAACCTCGTACGTGATCTCATCCCAGGCGTGGTCCGGCAGCACTCTTACCTGGACGTATTACGACACCGACCTTAACCTGACGGTCACGCATACCACCACCTCGCTCAGCGGCAACAGCCTTGATGCCACCTGGTCCTACAGCGATGGGAGCTCCGGCCCCGAGACCCTGACCAGGGTCACTCCCTACTAATATTCATACTGTCATCCTGGTTCCCGCCTCTGTGTCGATCATTAAAAACGGTTGCGTTTCCGAAAGGAAGCAGTACAGGGTACTGCGTCGGCATCAGGCCTGAACCTTATGATTTCAAGGTCATAATTAATCCATGAGTTACGTTTATTGTAGACAAGCAGTACAGGGTGCTGCGTCGCCATCAAGCCTTAAATCTTATTGCTTCAACGTCATAATTAATCCATGAGTTACGTTATTAGAAGACAAGCAGTATAATCGCCGCCATGCTCCCTCCCATCCCACACAGAAAACGCAGGCAGGTTTCCCCCTATTTTTACCTCTTCATCCCCGTCGCATTCGTGCTCGGGCTGGGTGCCGGTTACCTGCTGTGGAGTCCCAAAACTCCACCGGTTGCCGCGGATGCAACAGGCGACCAGCGCGTCACCGTTTCCACGGATGGCGACCCCTCCATCGGTCCGGCGGATGCTCCGATTACCATTGTTGAATTCAGCGATTACCAGTGCCCGTACTGCCAGGCCTGGTATCAACAGAACTTTGATAAATTGATGGCGAGTTACCCGGGCAAGATCCTCTTCGTTTATCGCGACCTGCCCCTGCCCATGCACTCCCAATCGGTCCCGGCAGCCGAGGCAGCCAACTGCGCCGGCGAACAGGACGCTTACTGGAAGTTTCACAACGCCTTGTTCAGCGGTCAGTATTCCCTCGGGCGCACGGCCTATGAACAGTACGCTTCCGACCTGGGGTTGGACCTGGCCGCCTTCACCGCCTGCCTCGACGACCACCACACCCAGGCAGAGATCGAGGCGGATGCCGCCGACGCCGCCCGCCTGGGGTTGAACGGTACACCGAGTTTCGTGATCAACGGCCAGATCCTGGTGGGGGCGCAGCCGTTCGAGCAGTTTAAAGCAATTATTGACGCAGATTTGGCTGCAAAGCCGTAAATTTTGGGCGCCTGCCCGGGTGCCCCCAAGAGGGTGAAATGAAAAAATTTGTAACGGTTGCAGGCAATATCGGTGTGGGCAAGTCCACCCTGGTCGAAATGATCTGCAAAAAAATGAGCTGGACGCCGTTCTTCGAACCGGTGGCGGAAAATCCCTACCTGGCGGACTTTTACAAGGACATGCAGGCCTGGGCTTTTCATTCGCAGATCTTCTTCCTGACCCACCGCCTGCGTGCCCACCATCAACTCGCCCAGTACCCGTCCTCCGCCATCCAGGACCGCTCGGTGTACGAAGATGCCGAGATCTTTGCCCATAACCTGTTCCTGCAGGGACACATCCGTCCCCGCGATTACCAGACCTACCGTGAGCTCTACCAGACCCTGGTCGAGTTCCTGCCCCCGCCCGACCTGGTCATTTACCTGCGCGCCTCCGTCCCCACCCTCGTCCGGCGCATCGAACAGCGCGGGCGCGACTACGAGCAGACCATCCCCGCCGATTACCTCACCAGCCTGAACAATCTGTATGAGACCTGGATCGCCGACTTCACGCTCTGCCCGGTGTTGACCGTCCCCGCCGACGACATCGACTACGTGGCTCACAACGGTCACCTGGAGCTGATCGCCCGCAAGGTTGAGGAACGGCTGACCGGCAAGGAGGAGGTTGTCTTCGACCCCGAGGAAGTGGCGCGCGCCGCCCAGGATTAAAATATCAGGATCCCCGCCAGGAGAACTGTGCGGGGATCTTTTTTATTCCACGAAAGTATCGAATTTCAAGCGGCTGTTCAACCAGATCTCGGCGCTTCCCCCCTGCCCGAACATCCTCCCACCCGGGCTGCTGCATTCCGCCGTCAGCACCGTCGGCGGCGCCAGGTTCTTGATGCAGACCGACCCCGCTCCCTCACCCGCCCCGGGTGAACCCGATTTGACCTCCTCGTTCGGTTTCCCGGGTGTGGGGGAACAGACGAATCCCCAGCCCCCATTCCCATCCGGCAGGCGGCACCAGGTGCGGTCCGCCATGGTTACCAGCGGATAGTTATAGATATCCGCTGTCCGCCCGTCCGGTTTAAGCAGGCGCACGCTGCTGCCCACGTCGCTTAAACCGATTCCCGTGTCGGCATGGTAGAAAACCACGATCTGGCGCGGCAGCAGGGTCAGGTTGGGCAGGGTAAAGGTATTGGTGCTCCCGGCTCCGTTGTCCAGTTTCCATTTTGAGATGCTGACGGAGGCCGTACCCACGTTGATCAGCTCAATAAACTCATCGCCCGTGTCCACCAGCCCATCGCCGTTCCAATCGCTGCGCGGGTGCGGCAGGAATTCGTTGAGCACCACGTTGCCCGGGATGGACGTGGGGGCACGCGTGGGCGTGCGCGTGGGGCTGGGTGTGAATGTGGGAGTTGGGGTGAAGATGGATACGCCGGCGCAGCGTATCTTTTCGCTGTGCGAATTTTGCGGGTCGGCCGGGTCGATCCGAATAAAGTCCCTTGAAATTGTCGTTGGTATCGTAGCAGCTTGTGGCGCCACCGGGCTTGCGCTCGTAACTTGGGTTGCCGGGATTGTAGTCTCCGCTGGAAAATGGTGTCAGGACGGTCCCTTCATGGAATTTGGTATCCACGCACGTCCCCACCGCATCCTGGATCTGACCGCCAAGGTTTACCAGCGCCACACCGCCGTCATCGTCGATCCCTGCCACCCCGCCTTCTGCGGGAGCCGCTATGTAAGTTTTATCTGGCGGCATACTGGAACCCTGATCGTTCAGGGTGGAAACACTTGATGCAACCAGGTAGTGCTGACCGGGTTGGAGCGTGGTGTTGAGCCCGAAGGTCACCAGGGTGGATACGACCTGCCCTTGTCCCAGCGTGCAGCTTCCCGAACTCCTGATCGTCCAGGAGCTGATATTGATAGTTCCGCCGGTCGGGTTGTAGATTTCCACGAACTCGTCGTTTTCACCCCCCGGACCGCGTGAGCTGAATTCGCTGATCACCAGGTGGGTCGCCGGTGCCGGGTTGACATAGAAAGACTGCTGCACCTGGGGCGCCGCATTGTAGTTGTCGTTGCCTGCCTGGTTGGCATCCATCACGCAGGTTCCAAACGTCTTGTAATAGACGATTCCCGCATTGATCGCACAGACTGTCGCTGCGGTTGAATTGATCTTGAATGCCACCGCCAGGCCGGAGCTTGCCGCAGCCACCGGTTATAAGTCGACCCGCCCACCTGCGCATTGTCCGGGGCGGATGTACTGAACGCGATCGTCTGGTTGAGCTTGGTGGCGCTCACGGTCTCGGTGACTTCCGGCGCGGCGGCATAAATGTCATTTCCGGCCTGGTTATAGTGGACGGTGCATGCGGTTGTCCCACTGGTCATCGTGAATAGATCGCCAGAATTGGTGCAGCCTCCACTGGCAGAGTACGAGACGGTAAGGCCGGAATCCGATGTTGCCGCAACGGTGAAAGTGGAGTTATATGCCGCGCTGGCCGGGGCGTGCTGCGTCACCGTGATGGTCTGGTTGTTTGTGATCGTGAAGATTTGCTGCACCTGGGGAGCCGGGTTCCAGTTGGTACCGTCCCCCGGCTGGTTCGCATCCACCACGCAGATGCCGGCTGCATTGAAGGAAACCACCCCGCCGCTGATCGAGCAAATCGCCGCAGGCCGAGTTGTCGATCGTGATGGTCAACGGTCAGCGTGGATGTGGCGCTCGCAGAGGGGGTATACGAGCCTCCCACGCTCGGTTTGACCGGCGGGTTACCAAACGTAATGATCTGATCTCCCCTGACAACCGGGAAAGTCTGCTGCACCTGGTCAGCCGGCGCCCATCCACCACCGCCCGCCTGGTTCGCATCGATCACGCAATTGCCAAATCCAATAAAGGAGACCACGCTCCCGCTTATCGAGCAAACCGTCGCCGCTGAGGCGTCGATCGTCAGGACCACCGGGTTGCCGGATTCGCCGCCTGTGACCACCACCGTGTATGGGAGCCCTCCCACCCTGGCGTCCGTTGGCGCGATGATACAAATGTGATCGTTTGAACGAACAGGTCACCCGCAATCGATTGCTGGACCTGGCGTACTGGCTGCAAATGGTAGTTGGGTCCGGTTGGCGCGGCCTGCACAGCCCCGCTCCCTGGCGCGCCTGCCAAAACCCCCAGCGCCAACAGGCTGCCAAAACACCTCAGGATTAATGTTCTTGCGTGCAGCATTCCCAGGCTCTCCCTCCCCTAGATTATAACAAACACGCTGCGCTCCGCACCGGCGCGCAGAATGAGTATTTGTTCTCTGGGATTCAATGGGATCTCTTAGCGGGGTTCGACCACGATCTTGATCGCCGTTCTGACCTTGTCCTCTATCGTCACGTCCACGAATTCGGGCACCGCCACCACGCAGATGCCGTCATTCTTGAGATAGCCGGTCGCCAGCACCAGCGCCTTCACCGCCTGGTTCACGGCTCCCGCTCCGATTGCCTGCACTTCCGCCCGTTTGTGTTCGCGGACCACGCCCGCAATCGCCCCGGCCACGGCAGAGGTACGGGAGGTTGCGGATACCTTGATTATGTCCATTGTGTCTCCCTTTCGCGAACGATCGGTAATGGGGGCACTACCTTATGAAATTGTACAGTATTTCAGGCTTGGATTCAAGTCATCAGGAGGTACTATTCCCGACCTGTGTTGTCCAGGCTATTATCCCAGCTGTTTCGCTGCACCGTCCGGCCAGACTCCCGCCACCTTTTCCCCGCATTTCGGGCATTTCCCATCCGCTACCACCCGCATGGCATGCACCCGGAACCCGGTCCGTTCCACCAGGGCGGCATTGCAGTGCGGGCAGAAGGTGGTTTCGTACTCGTCCACCCTGCCCGGCAGGTTCCCCGCGTAAACGTAATGCAGCCCCGCCTCCCTTCCGATCTCCGCCGCCCGCAGCAGGGTGTTCGCCGGGGTGTTGGGCGTGTCCTCCATCTTGTAATCCGAGTGGAACGCCGTCACGTGCCAGGGGATGTCCGCCGAGACCGAAGCTCAGGAAGCGCGCCGCCTCCCACAGTTCCTCCGTGCTGTCGTTGAAACCGGGCACCACCAGCGTCACCACCTCCAGCCACAACCCCATTTCGTGCACCCGCTTGATCGTTTCCAGCGTGTTCTTCAAGCACCCCTCCCAGCTGGCGGTAGTTCTTATCCTGCATCGACTTCAGGTCGATCTTCATCCCGCTCAGGTAGGGCCGCAGGTACTCCAGCACTTCCGGCGTGGAGTTCCCGTTCGAGACGTACACGCACTTGATCCCCGCCGCGAGCGCCTGCTTGAACACCGCCACCGCCCACTCGCTGGTGATCAGCGGCTCGTTGTACGAAGAGGCGATCACCTCGGCGCCCACGCTGCGTGCCGCCTCCACGATCTGTTCCGGCGAGACGCGCTTCACGAAATTGCCTCCCTCTGCGGCCTCCGGGTCGCGCAGCGTTTGCG
The DNA here is from genome assembly GCA_963741635.1 of uncultured Chloroflexia bacterium. Taxonomy (GTDB): domain Bacteria; phylum Chloroflexota; class Anaerolineae; order Anaerolineales; family Villigracilaceae; genus UBA877. The sequence goes on along the minus strand of CAVUIO010000010.1, from coordinate 245,388 downwards.
AGGTCAGCCAGTTCTGGCAGTACCCGCAGTGGAAGTCGCAGCCCAGCATGCCGAAGGTCAGGGCAATGGCGCCCGGCATCAGGTGGTAAAACGGCTTCTTCTCCACCGGGTCCGCCGCCAGCGCCGCCACGTAGCCCCACGGCACGCGCAGCTCCGTCCCGTCGTGGAAGCGCACCTGGCAGATGCCGCGTTTTCCAGGTCGCATCAGGCAGCGGTGACCGCAGGCCGTGCAGCGCACCGCCCCGTCCGGCTGGGGGATCACCAGTTCGGCGGGTGCTGTTAATTTATCCAGGCGGTCGGCAAGCGTGCTCATGGAATAATCATACACCCAAACAAGGTGGGCTCGACTGGAGGTCCACCGGGTCTAAGCCTTTTCTTAATTTTGATTTCAGTGCAGTGGGAAGGAACAAGAAGGAATTCAAGATTGTGCAGGCGTATTGATTGAGAAATATATCACAATAAAGATAAAAATAGGTTAATTGCTGTATAATATCGATATCATGAAATTAGCCGGATCACCTTTTTACAAGTATTTTGTCCGGCATATCAATTTCGCTGGAGGGAAATAAACTGCGGAATTGGGTCACCAGGGTGACCGTCCCAGCTTGAAAGTGAATAATGGAAATTGCTGCCCGCACGGAACTATGCGGTTCCACGTATTTAACTCTTTGGAAAGGAAGATCCATTCAATGTTGAAGAAGAGAATCTTAATTTGGGCAGTCATATTTTTTGGTCTGGTGAATGCCGCCATTGGGATCGGCAGTGTTATTTTCTATGGCATGATTGGCGCCGATTGGCGGTCCATCCTCTCTGACATGGGCTGGATCCTGGCACTCTCGATGACATCCATCGCAATCCTGATCACTATCCTGCGGCCCAACAATCCCCTTGGTTGGATCTTCTTTGCAGTTGGATTCTTCGAGGGCCTGGTAAGTTTTGCTTATCAATATGCCACTTACACCCTGGTCACCTCTCCGGGGACTCTTCCCGGCGGTCCGCTCATGTCGTGGCTGGGGCAATTTGCCTGGTTTCCCGGGCTGTGCCTGATGCTGACCTACGCGGTCCTGCTGTTTCCAACCGGGCACCTGCCCTCCCGCCGCTGGCGGGCGTTCGCCTGGATATGTGCCCTGCCATTGGTTTTCTTCACCCCGGTCGCAGTATCATTGTGGCCTTTTCGGGGTCTCGAACTCCTGCTCCACCCTGACAACTTCATGCCGACCAATGGTATTCTTTTAATATCTTTGTATCTCTCCTTCCCCCTGTTGCTGGCTTGCGGGTTGATTTGCCTGGCTTCCATCATCATCCGCTACCGCAAGGCTGACCTGGTTATTCGCCGGCAGATCAAATGGGTTGCCTTTGCAGCAGGCATCTTCCTGTTAATGGAATTGCTCCAGGTTGTTCCCCGATCTATAATTTCTTCACGGACAATAAGCTCACTTACCTGGTTGCCGTTCCCGTTTCGATCGCCTTACCGGCTGCCATTGGAATGGCGATCCTGCGCTACCGGCTGTGGGAGATCGACATCCTGATCAACCGGACCCTGGTTTACATCCCCCTGACGGGGATCCTGAGCGGCTTGTATGCCGCCTCAACCAGCCTTCTACAGCGCCTCTTTGTTCGCACTCACCGGGACCAAGTCCGACGGAGCAATCGTTTTGACCACCCTGATCCTGGCATCCACGTTCACGCCCATCAAGAATGCACTGCAAGCCTTTGTCGACAGGCGATTTAAAAATCCTCGGGAGCCGCTGGCTGCCTTGAAAACCTTCAAGCGCCAGATCCAGGCCATCGAGGAGGTCGTTGACAGGGAGAGCGCCGCCCGGCGTTTCCTGGACAAATCTACCACGGCCCTGCAGGCCTCCTGCGGAGCGGTTATCCTTACCCATAAGGTTCGCGAAAAGTTGTCTCGATAGTGGGCGGTTGGGAAGCCGGTCGGGAAACCATCACCATCCCAATTGGCAAAAATGGGAACAATATCGGAACGTTGTACCTGGGACTGCGCGGCGATGGAACTGCATATACCGAACCGGAGATCTCATTGCTGGCTGGTGTAGCCGACAGCCTTGGGCGGGTCCTGAGCCTGGTGGATACCGCCTGATTATTAGACGGAGTTGCCTGGATCTTTTAAACTCGACATCCCGGATCCATCACCATATCGGAAATAGATTGGTACTCCTGGCACGGCTTGGGGCGACTGCAGGCTGTTTGTCAGCCTGCTTGTTTTCGTTTCTGGGTTTCCCAGCTAAATGGTATACAATGCAAGATATATATGACTTTCGTTCAGTTTATTTTCGGCTGGGCGGCGATCCGCGCTGGTCTATTCTGTTCGTTATAAAGGGCAAATTCCATGACTTTGGCAATGGGTATTCAAAGGTCCTCGCTGGCCCGCGTTAGTGCTCGCTTCGTTTTACGATTAATGGGCTGGCGCACCCGGGTCATATCGCCTCACACCTCCCGCTATGTGTTGATTGGCGCTCCGCACACCTCCAATTGGGATGCAGTCATCATCCTGTTGTTTATGGCTGCCGAAGGGATCCCGGTGCGTTGGATGGGCAAGGAATCGCTTTTCCGCTGGCCGATGGGCATATTCTGGCGCTCGATGGGCGCCATTCCGGTCAACCGGCGTGAAAGCACAAACCTGGTGGATCAAATTGCAGCCAAATTTGATGGATCCGATGACTTGATCGTCGGCCTTTCCCCCGAAGGGACCCGCAAAAAAGCCTCCCGCTGGCGTTCGGGATTTTACTACATTGCGCTTAAGGCTAAAGTCCCCATCGTGATGGCTTACCTGGATTATGAAAATAAGGTTTGCGGCCTGGGTCCAAGTATGAAACCATCCGGCGATATCCAGGCTGATTTTGACCTCATTCGGGAGTTCTACTCCGGGATCGTCGGGAAGTACCCGGACAAGCAGGGGCTGATCGAGTTGTCGGAAAAATAAGCTGAAAATGCTTGCAGCCTGACTGGTTCGCTTCCTTGATGTGTAGAAAGTAGACCCCTGATCCCGACGGTACGGTTCTTCAGGAAGAAAACGCAGCAGATTCAGGTATTTTGCAATCGAAGGATGAAAGCCAACCCAAACTGGCGACCTGTAAAATATTTTTTCTTCTAACCTTTCATGCTAAATTGGTAAGGAGAACCAAAAAATGACGAATAACCCCCTGGTGATGATCATTTATTCTGCCATTGGTATTCTTATCATCCTGGCTGCCCTGTTCAACAAACGGCTTTTGCGCTGGATCAAAATGCGGCCGATGAGCGAAATGTTCTCCACCCCAAAGTTTCAGCGCTCTGCAAAGATCACCGAGATACTTGCGCAAATATTTTTGGTGGTCTTCGGCGTAAGCTTTCTTTTTCAAGGGGTCGGCGCACGGTTTCTATCGAGTGAAACCACCTACACCGTCTCTGTGGTTATTTTGGGGATGTCGGGACTGATCGTGTTAACCATGTTCATCGTGGTCCTCGCCAATTGGAAAGCCAAATAAATATCTGGGGAATTTTGCTAAATTGAATCATTTCATAAGGGGAATCTCAAAAGAAATAAATAAGCGGTGCTGATTTTGCTGGTTATCTCCAGGACCGTTGGTTACTTTTCCCTGTTTTTTAGTCTATTTACCATCATCAAATCCCATCCCGGCTTTTGGGGCGGGGTTGTCTGGTTGCCAAAACTGTGGGCGGGTGCCTGGGCTCCCTTCCTCTCATTGATGGGTGTCTCCGGAGGGGCGTATCTCGCCTAACTGGCAGCCTATCCCCCAGGTCACCGATTTATCAGTGCACAGACTTTGGTCGCAATATCCATTATGTCCAGTATGGACTGGACAGACAGAACGTGCTATACTTATTACATAATAAGGAAATAGAGGAATTCGAATATGGTAACCGATGGGGAGCGTTATTTCATAGAAAAAGTGGGACTGTATTTTGAGCAGATAGGCTTTCCCCGCATGGGGGGGCGTATTTTTGCCTGGCTGTTGATTTCCGAATCACCGCAGGCTTCGATGGCCGAGTTGATGGAAGCGCTGCAGGCCAGTAAGAGCTCAATCAGCAGTATGACCCGCCTGTTGATCCAGGTCGAGTTGATCGAGGTTGTCAGCCTGCCAGGGGTGCGCCGGGATTATTTCCGGATTCGCGATGATGCCTGGACCAAGGCTCTTAAAGATCGTCTGGCGCAGGCGTTTACTTTCCGCCAATTGGCAGCAGAGGGCCTTGTTCTATTAAAGGATCTTCTCCCGGAAGAAAAAAGCGTTTGCAAGAAATGCACCTGATGTATGCCTTCCTGGAGCGAGAAATCCCGCAGTTGCTTGAGCGTTGGGAAAAGGAACGCGATGCGTTGCTTGAACATTCAAAATCTGACCGACCAGGCTAAATCGAGGCTACGATAATGTCCATCTCAATCAAATTTCTTGCTTCGGGTAATGAGACTGCCAAATCAATCCTGTTTCTGCACGGCGGCGGGGTGGCGGGTTGGATGTGGGACCCGGTTGTGGCCAGGCTGCAGGATTTCCACTGCCTGGTGCCGGATATGCCCGAACATGGTGAGAGTATGGGCACACGGCCATTTACCATGGAACTGGCAGCCAACCAGGCTATAGAACTGGTACGTGAACATGCGCACGGCGGGAAGGCGGTGGTCGTCGGTCTCTCGGAAGGAGCTCAGGTTACCGTTCAAATGCTGGCGACTGCGCCGGAAGTGATCGAAAAGGCGATCGTTTCCAGCGCTCTGCTCCTGCCGATGCGGATGAAGGGCATGAAGTGGCTGAATTCACCGAAGATGTTGGCCTGGGCATTCCGCATATCTATTCCGCCATTCAGAAAAAATAACTGGTGGATGCGGCTGAATATGAAATACTCAGCGGGTATTCCGGAGGAATTCTTTCCCCAATACCGGGCTAATTTTCAAATCATGACCGAAAACCAGTTTGTTAATCTCATCCTGGCAAACCAGCACTACCGGATGCCGGCCAACCTGGATAAGGTAAACGTTCCCACCCTGGTACTTGCCGGAAAATTGGAGTATGCCGTGGTGAAAGACTCGGCCAGCCAACTGGCATCGACCCTGCCCCACGGACAGGCAAAATTGATTGATTTAGGAGCCGGCGCCTCAATCACCAAAGAACATAATTGGGCGATGAATGCCCCTGATTTGTTCGCTCAGACTGTCCGGAATTTCATCGAAGGCAAAGAACTTCCTGGAGTTCTGGTCCCGCTGGAATAACCGGGACTCGCAGCACCGGTCATTATTATAAAACGCGGCACCCGGGCGTTGACCTGCGCTAAGCCATGCTGATTTTGCTATATATCTCCCGAACCCTTGGTTACTTTTCCCTGTTCTTTTGCCTATTTACCATCATTAAATCCCCTCCCGGCCTATGGGGCGGGGTAATCTGGCTGCCAAAACTGTGGGCGGGTGCCTGGGCTCCCTTCCTTGCCCTGGCGGGTTTTGCAGGGGCAAACCTGGGCTGGTTTACACACGATTATTTGGTTGTCATTGCAGGCCTGCTCGCCGCTGCATTGGGTATACGCCACACCATCATTGTCACCCGGGGGCATGACCATTTCACCTGGGCATTTGGGGTTAAATTGGGAAGACCGCATCCCCTCCGATTTTAAAGTCCCGCCTGGCTTCGAAACGCTATCGCCTCATCCAACCCGCCCCGCCAGTTGTCCCCGGGAAGCGCAATGTGGACCTCGGCAAGTCCGGCGCAGCGGACGAATCCTTGCTGTGCGACATCTGGGAACCACCGCAGGGTGTCCCGCACACAGCGGTTGGCAATCATTTATCTTCACGGCGGACTCTGGCAGGCGTTGGACAAGGATTTCCTCACCCAGCCCCTGTTCCGCCGTCTCGCTGCCCAGGGGCATGTGGTCATGGACCTCGCCTACTCCCTCGCCCCGGGAGCGGATCTGAACCGCATGCTGGGCGATGTCAAACAGGCTATCGTTTGGATGAAGACCCATGCCCGGGAATACGAGGTCGACCCGGAGCGCATCGTCCTGATGGGTGTCTCCGGCGGGGCGCACCTCGCCTTGCTGGCAGCCTATGCCCCCGGTCACCCGGCATTTCAGGGGATCAATCCCTCCGCCGACATGTCGGTGCGCGCCGTTATCTCGATGTTCGGAATTACCGACCTGTCTGCTTTTTTCAACGAGTACGCCCGTTCGAACCCCAGGCAGCCGGAATTATCGCTCTCAAATTACAGATGACCTGCGCCCGCGCCTTTTCAACCGCTCCTGGCTGGACCGGCTCATGACCCGCACCCGTGCATTTCCTGAATACCGTTACGGCAACATGCCCGGTGGCGCCTTGCTGCTGGTTAACCTCATGGGTGGCACCCTCAAGGAAATTCCCCGGGTCTACCACCAGGCCTCACCGGTGGCTTATGCCGGTCCGCATTGTCCGCCCACGCTCCTGGTCGCTGCCGAGGAAGATTTTATCGTTGCCAATTCCCAGGGTCGCGGTTTGCACCAGGCCCTCACCGATGCTGGCGCAACCTCGATCTACCTCGAGTTTCCCGCTTCGGTTCACGGCTTCGATCAATACCTCGGCGTCTCGCGCCGCATTGCTCCCGCTGCCCAGTCTGCCACGTACGATATCGAAAGATTCCTGGCGTTGATGGTTTAAATCACCATGCCGCTGTTATCCAATTTCCGTAATGGAAAATTGAGTAAATCCAGGAAATTCATCCTCCGCATTGACTGTACCGCTTGAAGAGGTATTTACTCTGTCGCTTGTTCTCTAAATGACAATATCCATGAGAATATTAACTTCTGCAAAAGTTGCCTGGTATTCCGTGTTATAATCTTACTGGTAAGACGAAGGAGAAACCAATGAATACTCTTGCTACCACCCGCATGTCCTCTAAAGGTCAAATTGTCATTCCGGATTCCATCCGGAAGCAAATGAATCTCAAGCCTGGTGTCGAGTTTATCGTTTTGGGTGAAGATGGTGTTGTGATCCTGAAAACCATCTCTGCTCCCGGGATGGACGAATTCGATGGTCTCATAAAACAGGCGCGCCGGCAGGCGAAGCTCGCTGGCTTGAAACGCGCAGAAATATCAGCCGCCGTATCGAAGGCTCGGGGACGAAAATGAAGGTAGTCCTGGACACGAATGTATTTGTGTCCGGAGTTTTTTTCAATGGACCGCCTTTTGAGATTTTAAAGCTGGAGGGACGGGAAAATCCAACTTGAGCTCTCTCTTGAAATCCTGGATGAATATCGGCAGGTCGGAGAAATTCTCGCCAAAGACCATCCATCGATTGATCTTCGACCAATCCTTGAATATGTAATCGAGCGCGCAGAAGTTGTCTTATCCCCCCAGCCTGCCTGAACGGGTTTGCAGTGACCCGGATGACGATAAATTTCTTGCCTGTGCGTTGGCAAGTGGAAGTAATCTCGTTGTCAGTGGAGACAGGCATCTGCTCAAAGTCTCAGGATATCGAAATGTGGAAATTATCAGACCCCGCGAATTTCTTGACTTCTACCTCCAGCGGAAAATCTCATAGAAAAGATATGGTAAAAAGACCTAAAAGTAAAGTGCCGACAGCAAGAGGTGCTATCTTCGTAATTTTGTTATAGCTGGTTTAAGGTTTATAATCATTTCTGCATACCATCTATGTACTATACGCGATTTTCCTCCAAAATGAAGGTTTAGCTGAGCACTAGGTTGAGAATTCGAAACATCGCAAACATCAACAATAAAAGATTGTTAAATATGTTGGTATTAGCCTTCTAATTCTTGTAAAAATAATCAGATTATTAACAATAGCCTGATATTTTATCGCCGAATTGATGTGCTTATTGAGGAGAATTAATATCAAATAAGAGAATGAGAATAAGCGACTTGGATAATTGGGTTTTCAAATACAAAAATTGCTGCGTTCATCCGACCATTGTAGGATAATTTCGCTTAAACTACTGAGAATACTGAGCAATTGATGAAAGTGTTTCGATACTTCGCAATAATGCAGCTTTAGTAATGTTCGTATCATCTTATATTTCAGATAATGTTAATATTTCCTTGTTGTGTTAACTGTACATATTTCGCAAATATAAAAAATTTCTTACAAAGTGTATTTTTTCATCCATATACCTTTTTTGATATCTTGTCGTTGTCTGTTTGTCTCTTAATATTGGAGTGGCAAATAATCCAAGAATACTTGAGAAATTTAGTTGGTAGAAATTACTCCATTCGTTAAAATTAGACTTGCCTTGAATGAACCAACGTCCTCAAAAATAGAAAGACCTTGCCTTTATAAGTGAACCGTTTTTAATAATGCAATTCGACTTCAATGTAAAACTAATCTGACGTATTGATTCCATTAATGCATGTCTCGCTTCTTTGTATCTCTATTTCCCCACTTGACCAAACTAGAAAATATGTTCTAAAATGAAAATTGTAGCAAGGGAAGTGTCCATGGACATCCTCGCTCATTTTATCTTTCGCACCTTAAAAACCGCATATTCATATAGCGCAGCCCTATTCAGTCCCCTCGATGGATTTCTTGCTAACAATAGAGAGTATTCGTTTACCCACATATTATGCAAAAATGACTTTTATTCGAGTCGCTTTTTACGGAATACGGGTATGTCAGATGTATGTGCACAAGAGATTTTTTATTTCACACTCTGCACTGTAATTTATTTCTTCGTGTCTTTGTGACTTGGTGGTCAATTACCTCAGCACACTCCTTCGCCAGGCATTAAAAGGATCATAAATGACCGCAGGGAATTGTTCCTCAGGATCAATGCCTGATTCAATTAATTACCTCGATTTTTGGAGTCCGATTAATGAAGATCCACTCGATGAGAACCACCTTGCCCAGGTCAAATATTTGTTTCTTTTCCCCTCCTCCACCGGTCGTGCCGCGGAGGCGGCTGGCAAGCCCGCGTTGCCGCTACCCTGACGACATCGCGGAGCACATCGTCCCCGAAGGGTACCGAGGGGATCCCCGTGGGAAGAGTCGTCGGGGTGCAGCAAAGCATCCAGCGCCCGTTCGCCACGCTGCTGATCGATGTCCAGTCGGTGCCAACCTTCGTTTGTTTTCCGTTACATCCCTCAAGGGTTGTTATAATCAGCCCCAAGGAGTTTCCCATGTCCCTCAACCTGCCCCTCATCCGTGAACAATTCCCCTCCCTCAACCGTCCCGCCGTCTTCTTCGACAACCCCGGCGGCACCCAGATCGCCCGCCAGTCCGCCGCCCGCATCCAGCAGTACCTGCTCGAGTGCAACGCCAACCACGCCGGCGCCTTTCCCACCAGCCGCCAGTCCGACGCCCTGCTCGACTCCGCCCACGCCGCCATGGCAGATTTCCTCAACGCCGCCCGCCCCGAGGAGATCATCTTCGGCGCCAACATGACCACCCTCACCCTCCACATCAGCCGCTCCATCGCCCGCACCCTGAACCCCGGCGACGGCATCGTCATTACCCGCCTCGACCACGACGCCAACATCTCCCCCTGGCTGCTGATTGCCGAAGATGGCAAACTCAGGATCGATTGGGTCGACTTCAACCTGGATGACGGCACCTTGAGAATGGAGGATTTCGAGGAGGCCCTCGAAAGGAAGCCAAAGCTCGTGGCGTTTGGTTACGCCTCCAATGCGCTCGGGACCATCAACCCGGTGCGAAAAATGACCGAGATGGCCCACGCTGCCGGCGCCCTGGTCTACGTGGACGCGGTCCAGTATGCCCCCCACGGTCCCATCGATGTCCAGGACCTGGGTGTGGACTTCCTGGTCTGTTCTTCCTATAAATTCTTCGGACCTCATGCGGGCGTCCTGTACGGTCGCTACGACCTGCTCAAGGAGCTGAAAGCCTACAAGGTCCGCCCTGCCACCAACTCCCTGCCCGGCAAGTTCGAGACCGGCACCCAGAACCACGAAGGCATCGCCGGCGTGCTGGGCGCCCTGGAGTATTTCGAGTGGATCGGCAAGACCTTCGGCGCGGAGCAGGAGGAGGGACTTCTATCCAGGGGATACGCCGGGCGCCGCCTCGAATTCAAGAAGGCACTTACCGCCCTGCGCGCCAATGAGTTCGAGCTGAGCCGCGCCCTCTTATCCATGCTGAAACAGGTGCCCGGGCTTCGGGTTTACGGTCCCACTGATCCGCAGAAACTGGACCAGCGCGTTCCCACCTTTTCGTTCAACATGGCCGGCAAAAACCCGCGCCTCATCGCCGAGTACTTGGCTGGCAAAGGCTTCTATGTCTGGGATGGCAACTACTATGCCCTGGCGGTCACCGAACGGCTGGGGCTTGAGTCTAGCGGCGGGATGGTGCGTGTCGGCGCCGTCCATTACAACACCCTCGACGAAATTTCCCGCCTGGGCGAGGCTTTGCAAGCCTTGAAATAGTTCGGGAGGAGAGGTCAATTTCGCGTATCGGATCCTGCCCGGGTCCAAGCGTGTTGACCTGCTCCCCGCCCTCAACGAAATGGTTTGTCCCTGACCCGGCGCCCGGATGATGAGATTTGATTACATCCGGCGCCTGCGGATGTGACACTCCGCACTCCCGGGGGAATTATCACAGGGTATAATATATTCACTATGACGAATATGTCGCCGGTTGAACAAGTTGCCTCGCTGCTCCAGACCATCGGCCAGGGGTCCCGCCTGCAGATACTGCTCGCCATCGGCGAGGGTGAGGCCTGCGTTTGTCACCTTGAAGCCACCTTCGGCTGGCGGCAGGCCTACCTATCCCAACACTTGATGGCGCTGCGCAAGGCAGGCATCGTGGTCACCTCCCGCCAGGGCCGCAACATTCATTACCGCTTGAGCGACCCGCGTTACCTGGCGGTGATCCGCCAGGCAGCCGCTTTGCAGGAAGTGACGCTGCCCGAACTGGCGCCTTCGCCGGAGTGTACCTGCCCCAATTGTGCTAAAGAAAAGGAACCCTGCTAAGGATTAAAATGCCTGACTATTTGGAAATCACCCTGGATAAATTTACTTTCAAAGTTGCCAACGACCGTTTTTATAATAAGGAAGGGGTTTGGGCAATGGAAGAAGGTGGTCGTGTTCGCATCGGGCTGTCCGATTTTGTACAACAGCACAGCGGGGACGTGGCCTTTGCGGAAATAAAACCGGTCGGGACGGTGATCGCGTTGGCGGATGAGATCGCGGTCGTTGAGACGATCAAGGTGAACATATCCTACCCCTCCCCCGTGAGCGGGAAAATTATCGAGGTCAACCCGGCGATGACGGAAACCCCGGAAGCCATCAACCAGGACCCTTATGGAGAAGGCTGGATGGCTGTGATCGAAGCCGCCGATTGGGAAGCCCAGCGACTGCGGCTGCTCGATCCACAAGCCTATTTCAAAGTCGTGAAGCGCCAGGCGGAAGAGGAAGTGAAGAAATCATGACGTTTTCAGACCAGAAAGTGATGATCGTTCCATGCAGCGGGATCGGCAAGTCCTACGGCACTGTCAGCCGTGAAGCCGCCTACCTGGTCACCGATGATTTGCGCCCCCACCAGACCCAGTTGGTGCCCCTGGCTCTATTGGTGCTCGGAGATGAAGATTCCCGTGCTGCGATTTCCACCCGTCCGGCTGTGACCATCGATGGATGCAAGCTTGCCTGCGCCGCCAAAATGGTGCTGCAGAGCGGCGGGACGGTCGCTCAGGAATTTGCTGTCCTGGATGTTTACCGGCGTTACCGGGAATTTAAACCTTCAGGTATCGCCGAACTCAACGCCGGTGGTCAAAAGTTGGCCCATGCACTGGCTGAGGAAGTCACTGCCGTTGTGGATGGGATAATTTCCGGGAACCCGGGAGGCAAAAATGCCTGACCTGCCCGGAAAAAAAGTCGGCATTGTCTCCTGCTCCGGCGAGGAAATCCCGGAGGGCACGGTATCCCGGCTGGCAGCCCTCAAGATCCTCGAGCAGTTGCGCCCTGCGGATACGGTCACCATATGCCTGCCGCTCTTCCTGGCAGGCGGCGAGGGCGACCGGGCTTTTGCCCGTTTCTATCCCACCATTGCCATCGATGGCTGTGACAAACGCTGCGCAGCCCGAGGCACCGAAATGTATTCCGGAAAACCCGCGGCCGGGATTGTTGTCAGCGATCTTGTAACCTCGCGCGGCCTCGGAAAAGTGGAAGGGAAACGCCATCTAAACCAGGCGGGTCAGCAGGCAGTGGAAGCCACTGCTTTAAGGACGGCAGAACTGGTGGATGAATTGCTCCATAAAAATTGGAACCGGACAACCGGCGCCGTTGACGAATCACCCATTGCGAGCGAACCCGTTCAGGCCACCTGTTCATGCGGTTCCGGGATTCCGGTGCAGGAAATTGACATAAAAGGAAAAAGGGTTACCTTGATCGCCCTCCCGCTCATTTTCAAAAAGATCCATGATTCTTCCAGGCATGACGCCCGGGAGCTGTCTGACGATTTATTGGCGGCTGTGAAGATTTATAACCCGATCCCGCTGGATGAAGAAGATGCCTATGCAGAGTGCCTTGCCAGGGAATACGCCGCCTACATCGATCAGCAGGAGGCATCCAAATGAGCCAAACCGCAACCTATGACACCAACGTCACGTGGAAGGGTGAGCATTGGGGGCATATCGTCATGGGCAATGGTCCCGAAATGGATTTCTCCGCGCCGCCCGATTCGCAGGGTCATCCGGGAGTACTGACCCCGGAGGATGCCTTTGTGGCAGCAGCCAATACCTGCATCATGATGATGTTCATCTGGGCAGCGGAGCGCTTCAAGCTCAACCTGCTCTCCTACGAATGCCGCGCCGAAGGGACCAAGTTGATCGAACTGGACCGGACGGAAACGTTCACCCACCTGCGTTTTTGGCCGGTCATCCGGATAGCAAAGGGAGAGGAAAAAATCTCCTCGCTGGAGGCGCGTGTACCGACGCGCCCTGCAGTCCGCTCAAAAATACAGCCTGGTGGCGAACTCCGTGAAATCAGAGATCGTCATCGAGCCCGATATTATTATTCAATCTGTTTAACTTTAAGGAGGTGTATATGCTTAGCATCAAAGTTTTAGGTTCCGGATGCCAGAATTGCCAAAATCTGGCCTCCCTGGCTGCCCGGGCTGTCAACACCTTGAGCATTGAAGCCAAAATTGAGAAAGTGACTGACCATGTCGAGATCATGAAATACAAGATCCTGGCAACCCCGGGGTTGGTCATCAATGAGAAGGTGGTTTCTGCCGGGCGGGTGCCGAGCGAAGCCGAGATCACCACTTTCCTTACAAATGCGCTTGTGTCAGAATGAAAAAGAAAGTTCTCTTTCTCTGCACCGGCAACTCCTGCCGCTCACAGATGGCCGAAGCGATCATCAACGACCGGTTGGGTGAAACCTGGGAAGCTGCCAGCGCCGGGACGAAACCCGCCGCATCCGTCCATCCCAAGGCGATCGCCGCGCTGGCAGAGATCGGCATCCGGCACACGGGCCGCACGAAATCGGTGGACGAATTCAGGAACGCGGACCTGGACCTGGTAGTCACCCTGTGTGATTCGGCCCAGGAGGAATGCCCGGTCTGGCTTGGGAAAGGGAAGCGCCTTCATCACGACTATCCCGACCCGGCTAAAACTAATGACATGAAAGATTTCCGAAAAGTCCGCGATGATATGGAGCGGGATCTTGTTGCTTTGTTGAAGTCGCATGAAAATTGATCTTTTGTACATCGACGATTGTCCCTCCTGGCAGCGAGCCCTTGAAAACCTGAAGACAGCCCTGAAAGCCGAAGGGCTGGAGGCGGTCATCCGGCTGGTGCACGTTTCGAATGATGCCGCCGCTGCCCGGCTGAAGTTTTTAGGTTCTCCTTCATTTTGCGTGGCGGGTATCGATTTTTGGCCTGAAGAACGCAAGCGATACAACCTCAACTGCCGCATCTATCCCACCCCCCAGGGCTTGAAAGGTTTTCCAACGGTGCAAATGCTGCGCGCAAAGCTTCGTGCTCTCAGAGTGCACCGTATGTAATCATCGCCCGCGGATTTATTCCTGATTTTCAAAGGAGATTTCATGGCAGCAGAAACCAGCACCACTAAAAAATTATCTTTCCTCGACCGCTTCCTGACCGTCTGGATTTTCCTGGCAATGGCGTTGGGAGTGGGGATCGGTTACTTTTTCTCCTACCAGGTCGCCAGGTTTAACGTCCTGGTTTCGGTCGGGACGACCAATATCCCGATCGCCATTGGGCTGATCCTGATGATGTTCCCGCCCCTGGCAAAAGTCCGCTATGAGGAATTGGGCGATGTGTTCCGCAACTGGAAAGTACTCGGGTTGTCGCTGCTGCAGAACTGGGTGATCGGTCCGGTGCTGATGTTCGCCCTGGCGATCATCTTCCTGCGCGGTTACCCCGAGTATATGGCCGGTCTCATCCTCATCGGGCTGGCGCGCTGCATCGCCATGGTCATTGTTTGGAACGAGCTGGCGAAGGGCGATACCGAGTACGCCGCCGGGCTGGTGGCGTTCAACTCCGTTTTCCAGGTATTGTTCTACAGCGTATATGCCTACGTGTTCATCACCGTCCTGCCCACCTGGTTCGGCCTTTCCGGCTCGGTGGTGAAGATCACGATTGGAGAGATTGCTCGAAGCGTATTTATCTATCTCGGCATCCCGTTTATCGCCGGTTTTCTCACCCGCCTGGTCCTGGTGAAGATCAAGGGCAAGGACTGGTATCACGGCAAATTCATCCCCTTTATCAGTCCCATCACCCTGGTGGCTTTGCTTTTTACCATCATCGTCATGTTCTCACTCAAAGGCGAGTTATATCGTCCAACTGCCGCTGGATGTGGTGCGCATTGCCATCCCACTGCTCATTTACTTCGTAGTCATGTTCCTGGTCAGCTTCCTGATGGGCAAAGCTGTCGGCGCCAATTACAAGCAGACCGCGACTCTTTCATTTACCGCGGCGAGCAATAACTTCGAGCTGGCAATCGCCGTGGCGGTGGCGGTGTTCGGGATTTCCTCCGGGCAGGCCTTCGCGGCGGTCATCGGTCCGCTGGTGGAGGTGCCGGTGATGATCGGCCTGGTCAACGTGGCATTTGGGTTGAAAAAGAGACTCTTTTCTACGGCTGAAGCCTGATGAAGATCAGGGTCAATATTTTGGGGTCCAGGACCCCTCAGCGTTACGCCGTCCGGCGGGCGGTTGTGGCAGCCCAGGCTGCCCTGGAACCTGAATATCCCGACCTCCTGGTTGATATCTCCGAGGTGCGCGATATCGCCGAGATAGGGAAATTTACACCGGTATTCATCTATCCCAGCCTGCTTGTGAATGACAAACTGGTGTGTGTGGGAAGGTTTCCAAAGAAAAGCGAGATAGTCAATTGGTTGAAGCAAGCGCTTTCTAAATGAGCGTAATTCAGAAGATGATGGTCAAACCATCAAGGAGAAATAACATGAGCGAAGGGTGTGACTGCAAAAAAGGAACATGCGATTGTGGCTGCGATTGCTGCGGAGAAGAGGGCGGCTTCGAGCGCCAGTTTCTTACAAAGGCCGAGCAGATCGAGGAGTTGGAATCCTACCTGGCTGAGCTCAAATTGGAAGTTCAGGCGGTGGAGGAGAACCTGGCTGATCTGCGGAAATAGCATGAATAAATAAGGACGGCTGAAAAGCTGTCCTTATTTATTGAATTCCACCAATTCCACCAGGTTTCCCGCCGGGTCGCGGAACATCACCCACCTGCCGCTGGCGTTCGATTCCACGCCCCAAGGCATTTCCACTCCATGTAGCCGGAGAGATTCCATCGCCTCGTCCAGGATGGGGACTGAAAAGCCGATCACCGGGAAGCGCGGCTCGGGGTCCGGCGGGAGCGCCGGGTGTCCCGGCACGATCGTCAGAATGCAGCCATCCAGGTCGAAATGGATCCGTTCGCCCGGATGGTGTGCCAAGAGGTTCAACCCGAGCACATCCCGGTAAAAATGTGCGCTGGCGGGCACATTTTCCGCCCACAGGCTTACAACAGCAATTCGAGGGGTCATATCGGTCTCTCCTGGGATTAAACGAAATTCCCGCCGCAGCGGGAAAGAGCGTAACAAGTAGATTTAAGCGCAAACACCTGGGTGAGGGGGGCACCCAAGTGTTTGCGTGAATATATTACATGATATTCATCGAAAATGCAAGTACTTTTTGATTAGAGTTATCTTAAAGATTCGTTAATGAGTGCCCCAGGCGGGAATTGAACCCACAACCTTAGCCTTAGGAGTGCTCTGCTCTATCCGTTGAGCTACTGGGGCATTAAAGGGATTATACCAAATTCTTGCGTTTCCTCTTATCCGACGCTATACTAGGGAATTGTGTGAATATCCATCATAAATTCCTGTAGTTGAAAAACATTTCGGCACAGGTGGGGTTACGGATTTCACCAGGAGCAGCGCAGTCCATGGAGCCACAAAAGATCGGACGCTACGAGATCAAGGCAGAAATTGGCCGAGGCGGAATGGCCACCGTCTACCAGGCATACGATCCGCGCTTTGAACGCGAAGTGGCCCTAAAGGTTCTGCCGCGTGCCATGCTGCACGACCCCCAGTTCCGCACCCGTTTCGAGCGCGAGGCCAAGACCATTGCCATGCTCGAACACCCCGCCATCGTTCCAGTCTATGACTTCGGTGAGGAGGATGGCCAGCCGTATTTCGTCATGCGCTTCATGACCGGCGGAGCGCTCACCGACCGGATCAAGAAAGGCCCCATGACCATCCAGGAGGTGGCCCACCTCTTTGTGCGGCTTGCGCCCGCCCTCGACGACGCCCATGCCAAGGGCATCATCCACCGCGACCTGAAACCCGGCAACATCCTCTTCGACCAGTATGGTGAGCCGTATATATCCGATTTTGGCATCGCCAAAATTGCCGCCACTCCTTCCAATGTGACCGGCAGCGCCATTGTAGGCACCCCGGCTTACATGTCACCCGAACAGGCCCAGGGTGAGGGCATCGACGGGCGCTCCGACATCTACGGCCTGGGTGTCATTTTGTTCGAACTACTTTCCGGTCGACAGCCATACCACGGCGACACCCCGATGAGTGTGGTTGTCAAGCACATCACTGATCCCGTCCCGCATATCCTTGACATCAAGCCCGACCTGCCTCCCGCCATTGAAGCGGTTATCGAAAAAGCCATGGCGAAGGATCGCGACGAGCGCTTCCCAACGGTAAAAGCTCTTTCCGAAGCGTTGAATACTATTGCACGCGGAGAAACTCCGGACCTGGGAATTGCCAACCAGACACTCGTCACCTCGGCCCGGACCATTGTTTCCCAAAAACCTACACCTCCGCCTGGAACTATCCAGGCAAAAAAACCCTCAATGCCGGCTCCTGCCGCAGCCACGCCTCGCAAAAGAACCGGGTTGTGGATCGGCCTGGGAGGCGCAGGACTGGTGGTTTGTGTGGTTGTCGTAGCAGGGATCTTCCTGCTCAAAGACAAGATCCCCTTCCTGGCTGCTCCCATCACTCCCACGTTGTCTCAAGCCACGACCGTACCTGGCACAACGGGTTTCCGCCAGCCGACAAACACTAACCTCCCTGTCGCAATTAACCCAACCGGAAGCGCTGACACGCCCACTCCATCCAATACCCCCAACCCCAGCCCCACATCCACATTGCCGGGACCTGTGAAAATCGGCGGTGCCGATCTGATCGCCTTCCTGAATAATAATGACATTTGGGTGATGGGTGTGGATGGCAGCAACCTCACCCAGATCACAAAGGGTGGTGGAACCAAAAATGACCTGCAGTGGTCGCCCGACGGGCAAAGCCTGTTATATATCAGCGGGTTGTGCATCCAGTCTGTCACGGTGCCGGGTGGGACCGTATCTGAGGTCACCTGTTTTCCCGCAGCCACTTACCTGGAGGCTTTCGAGATCTCTCCCGATGGGAAACAGGTCGCCGTCAACCTGAACCGGGTCATATATGTGGTTCCCTTTGATTTAGCGGCGATATCAAAAGCCCACACCTGGATCCAGTTGCGCGACATGAAAGGTTGCTATACCTACAATTCAGCTGGAAACCTGGCTGCCCCGAAGGGAGTTCGCTGGTCTAATGATGGGAAAGCCCTGGCAATAAATACCAACAGTGTTGATTCCGGGAAAAAGGTGGACCTGATCGATATTTTCGACGTCTCCACCTGCAACAGCATCACTCCCATCCCGATGGATGGTTTCCCCGCCACCCGGTTTTCGATGACCGGTTACGCATCAAACGGTCTCATCCCTTCATTCGACTCGGATGGCAGCACCCTGTTCGTGCTAAACAGCAAGGTTCGCTATGAACTCGGTTATTTATATTCCTACAATACAGAGACCAAGCACAGCGAAAACCTTGACCCTCTGCAGGCTGCCTGCTGTTACACCGCTGCCCGCTTCAGCCCCGATGGATCACATCTCCTATTCATCTACCAGAATGTGAACAACGCAATTACCAAGTTGTATTACATTTCCTACGGCAGCATTGGAACCGGTGTAACTTACACCCCCCTGACCCTGCCGGACGGCTTTTTTAGTAATCTGCCGGACCACTTGGACGCGACCCTGCGCCCTGCAACGCCGTAGCCATTGATTTTCCCCCGGAAATAAAAAAATCCCCTCCGGTTAA
Organism: uncultured Chloroflexia bacterium; assembly: GCA_963741635.1. Lineage (GTDB taxonomy): Bacteria > Chloroflexota > Anaerolineae > Anaerolineales > Villigracilaceae > UBA877. Next base: position 226,852 of record CAVUIO010000010.1, on the reverse strand, counting down.
GGAAGGGGAATCGGTATTGGTTGGTTTTTCTTTGCTGCTTCCACCAACCAGTTCGCCACCTCTTCCCTGGTGGGGAAGCGCCCGCTGCATACCACTTGCTCGTCGATCACCAGGGTGGGCAACACCAGGACAAACGCATATTTCCCAATCTCTCCCGGGTCAGTGACCTCGGTAATTTCCAGGTCGAGTTGTGTGGAATTGGACAACAACTCCTGCTGTACCGCCGCGACCAGCCGCCGTACCACGTAACGTTCGGGATATTGCAGGCCGAGGATTTTGACTTTAAGCACGATTATTATCCTTTTTAATCGTTTGTGCAATTATTCACATATATTCTACACCAAAAGCCATCCCCTTGTCCACCCGGTCAGGACGGCATAATTGAATATCTCCACTCCATATCGAAATGACCGTTGCATTAACCCCACGGAACACTTCCCAGTGCGAAGGGACAGGCTCATTTTACTGATATTGGCGGCGGTATAATGGGTTGTGAAATCAACAGAGTTTGTTTAAGCCCCCATTTTTTACCATGAACCTTTGGAAGGGTATCAAATACTAAAAATGAGAGAGCAGCAAGTCAATGCTCCCTCAGCTTTGCCCAACTCGGATTCATCCACGAGGATCGGATCGAATTCCCTGCGCGTTCAGGCGGTCCAGCGTCCCTGGATAAACAGGCTGGTATATGACTTTTTCGCCCACCAAAAGCGCGTTGGCTGCGTACGGTTCAGATGGGTCGACTTCAATGAATCTCATTCCAGGGAAATTATCTTTATCCACCCAGCCCGGGTTGATCAATAGCGTGTCAGGGCTGACCTGCGTGACCGCAGATTTCAGGTGCAGGCACCCGGTCACCCGCATACCTTTGATGGTGTAGCCATAGGGGAGATCAGGATATCGTCCATCTGGACGATTGCCTCCTGATTGCTGCGTCCGGATATCCCGACATAGATCGTCCGGCCGACGATCAATACGTCTCCACCGTCCAGTGTTCCAGGAGACTTTATTGTAAATAGTTGCCGATATGGGGTCAGTGCTTGACCGATGGACTCGACTTCGGGTTGCCGGCTTTCCGCTCCCGGACGGGTGAGCAGCGCGACCTCATCCAGGACAACGGCAGCGTCTTCAACGAAAACCAGAATCGGGCAGGGTTGGCTCTTCAGGCAGGGAATGTACTTCTACTCCCAGGCTGCGCAGGACCTGCTCATAGGCATGGTGCTGTAACCGGGCGCGTTCAAGGTCAATTGGGTTACGTTCCAGATGGGACAGTTCGCAGCGGTTGATAGCCGGGCTTACTGGACGCGTGATGGCGATTAGCATTTTGATAATATGGTTGGGGGGCTGGATCAAGCGGATAACGGATCGACTAGAAACGCAAGTGCTTAACGGTCAATCCGTCATTGATGATTTCCTTGAGCGAATCGATCCCGATCTTCAGGTGCAGTTCGGAAAAGTCTTCTGTAACCTGTTTGTCTGACTCGGCGGTTTTGATCCCATCCGGTGTCATCGGCTGGTCGGAAACCAGGAGCAGCGCACCCGATGGGATTTTGTTGTAGAAGCCGACAGTGAAAATCGTGGCTGTTTCCATGTCCACTGCCATGGCACGGACGCGCACCAGGTATTTTTTAAATTCATCATCGTGCTCCCAGATGCGCCGGTTGGTCGAATAGACCGTACCTGTCCAGTAATCGTGATGGTAGTTGCGGATCGTGGTGGATACCGCTTTTTGCAGGTTAAAGGCCGGCAGCGCCGGTACTTCCGGTGGGAAGTAATCATTCGAAGTACCATCACCGCGGATGGCGGCGATCGGCAGGATCAAATCTCCCAGCTTGTTGCTTTTTTTCAGCCCGCCGCATTTACCCAGGAAAAGCGCGGCTTTCGGTTTGATTGCCGAAAGCAGGTCCATTACCGTGGCGGCATTTGCTGAACCCATCCCGAAGTCGATGATCGTAATCCCGTCCGCAGTGGCATTAGGCATCGGTTTTTCTTCGCAGCAGACCCGCGTGCCATGCATCTCGGCGAACATGTGCACGTAATTTCCAAAGTTGACCAGCAAAATATACTTCCCGAATTCTTCAAGCGGTGTGCCGGTGTATCGCGGCAGCCAGTTGTTGACGATTTCTTCTTTCGTCTTCACATGCAACTCCCATATTTGGTACAAACCCAATTGACCATTTTCCCCGTCTGAATAGAATTGCGAGCGTACCCGGAACCCATTCTGCCCCGCCAGGTCCTACCAATTCCGCTTCTTCAAATTGATGCACGTAGCGCAGGCCGCGCCCCCCGCTGCGCCAGTCGAGCAGGTAATCGCCAGGTTCCACATCCTTGTCAGTGAGCCCCACTTCATGCCAGGGCTGCACGCGGATTTTGAGTTTTTCACTGTTCAGGAACTGCCACTCCGAATGAATGAATTTACCGCCCGGGCTCAACAGGTTGTGAACTTTTTCCAAAATGCATGAGCGCAAAGTGGCGCCCGGGATGTGATGGAGTACTGCGAAGGCGGTTACCACGTCGAACCGCTGCCGGGTGGGTGCCAGCATGCGCTTATCCCAGTCGGTGGCGGAAAGGTCAGCGCGGATAAACGTGGCAGGTGCGTCCTCCCAGCCGTGCCTGGCAACTTCGAGCAGCGGGCAGACTGAAATCCAGCCCCGTATAAGGGCCGCGTTGCCCGCGTCGCATCCGCTCGCGCGCCAATTCGCCGTTCCCGCAACCCAGGTCCAGCAGCGACTCTTCACCATTCAGGGTGTCCAGGATGCGTTGAACGCCTGGCTGCAGGTGCTGGCGCGTGGAAGAAAACTCCCGCCCGAAGGTCTGGTAGAATTGTTTGTTCAAGGAAAGCAGCCGGGCGCTTGTTTCGGCTTTCATAATCTGATTATATCTGTGTTTGACGATGGTTAAGAAACTGAACTGGAGCGAAATGCGCTCCCTCCCCCCTGAAAAAATGCTCCAGGCGCGCCGTGCCCTGGAAGAGGTGCGCGCCGGTAAGACGGTGGGAGCTGCCCTGCGGGAGAATTCCTGGAACGATGCACCGCTCCATAAATCTGCCTTGGTCGCGGCATACCAGCAGTTGGTGGAATCTGGTGAATGGGACCCTGACGAAACCCTGCTGGCAGCCATTCGCCTGAAACCCGTGCGGACGCTCTCTGGGGTTACCACGGTCACCGTGCTGACCAAGCCTTATCCCTGCCCGGGGAAATGTATTTTTTGCCCGGATGATATTCGCATGCCCAAATCCTACCTGCCGGATGAACCCGGAGCCATGCGGGCAGTGGAGCATAACTTTGACCCTTATTCGCAGGTGCGCTCGCGCCTGGAGGCTCTCAACGCGGTGGGGCATCCTACCGATAAAATCGAACTGCTTATCCTGGGAGGTACTTTTTCATCCTATAGACGGGATTACCAGGCCTGGTTTGTGCAGCAATGTTTTAACGCAATGAACGGGACTGCTCCTGTCCCACCCGGAGAGGAGGGCATGGGGAATGGGATCGCGGGAATCGCGGAAGCGCACCTGCTCAACGAAACAGCCGTTCACCGAAACGTCGGTCTGGCAGTGGAGACCCGCCCGGACGAAATCACCCCGGACGAATTGGCCTGGTTTCGCACTCTTGGAGTGACCAAGGTACAGATGGGGGTGCAGAGCCTGGATGATTCCATCCTGGAACTCAACCAGCGTGGTCATACCGTTGCCGAGGCTCACCGGGCGGTTGCCCTGCTCCGGGCAGCCGGGTTCAAAATAGTCCTGCACTGGATGCCCAACCTGCTGGGAGCTACGCTCGAATCCGACCGGGCCGACTTCCCCCGCCTTTGGGATGGTCTTTGCCCGGACGAAATCAAGATCTACCCCACCCAGTTGCTGGAAAACACGGCACTCTACGAGATCTGGAAACGCGGTGAATATCACCCCTATTCCACCGATGAGCTTGTCCAACTTATAGCGGACGTAAAGCCATCCATCCCCCGTTACTGCCGTGTCAACCGCATCATCCGTGATATCCCATCCACCCACGTCATTTCCGGGTAATAAGCGAACCAGTCTGCGGCAGGATGTCCAGGTCGAAATGGCCCGCCGCGGGACACATTGCGATTGCATCCGCTGTCGTGAAGTGCGCGGCGGAAAAGTGACTACCTGCAGACCTGCGCCTGGATGACCAGGTCTACCAGGCGGATGGGGCTGAAGAGCACTTCCTGTCATTTATTACGCCGGAAGACCACATTGCCGGTTTCCTGCGGCTTTCCCTGCCCGGGAGGAACTCGCCTGCCACAGGGTTAACCGACCTGGATGGGTCGGCCATCATACGTGAGGTGCATGTCTATGGTCAGTCGCTGGCAGTGGGGACCGAACTAAACGGTGCAGCCCAACACACCGGCCTGGGAACGCGGCTGCTGGGGATGGCTGACACCGTAGCCCGTGCAAAAGGATACCGCCGGATGGCGGTCATCTCGGCGGTGGGCACACGACAATATTATCTTGAACGCGGGTTTGAACGCGGGGAACTATACCTGGTAAAACCAATATAGAACGATCTGTTGTCGGTGAACCTCGCCGGCAAGAATTAATGCGGCTTCTTTTCCCAGTCGGTCACAGCCTGCCGGATGAGTGCCTTGATTTCTGGTTCGGGCACGGCCTCGATCCCCTCAAATTTATTCAGCCCATCCTTGACCAGCACAATTCCTCCCGGACCCTCCGTCAGGTGGATGTCACGGTCCTTATATGGACTGCCCAACAGGGTGGTTTGCAGCACATCATCGATCTGTTCAACGATGCTTTTTAGTACCGGTTCGGGCTTGGCTGCTTCTGCAGCATTTTTTCCCTTTTTTACGGGTGCCGGGATGCCGACTGGAACAACCGGCCTGGGTGGAACCTCTGAGGCGGCAGCAGGTACGGGGATGTTTTCCAACCAGGTACGTCAGATCAACCAGCATGCTCACCAGGCGGCGGCGCTGGTCCGGCTGCAGGGACTTCTTTTCCATTCAGGCGCGCATCCATCCATTTCCAGCCACAATTTTCCGGAAAGAGTCCGCCAGGCACGCAGAATTTCGACATCCCCCTCGGAAGCAAGTTTATTAGCGGGAGAGGGGGCAGTGTGCAGCTTCCTTTGGGGAAGGTGGCATTGACCGCCGATTTTGGGCACGCTGGATCAATGCACCTGCAGCTGCGCCCAGGCAGGCAACTAAAAAGAGCAAGAAAATCGTTGTTGTGTCCATCATCTTTTATTTTACAGGATTTTTAGATTTTGTGCGCACCTGACAATGGGGACAAAAATGCGTCCCGCGCTGTCCCACCGTGATGCGCTTGATGGGAGTTTTACATACTGGGACAGGGTTCGCCGGTCCGCCCATACACCCGGAAATGGTTCTGAAAATCTCCGCCACGATAGACCCAGTCAATGCTCGCTCCATTGTGTCTAATGCCCTCTTCCAGCACCTCGCGGATCCCTTGCCATAAACCAGTTGCCTGCTTTTTCGAGATCGCATCCGAAGGGGTTAATGGGTGGAGTTTCGCCAGGAATAGAGCTTCGTCCGCATAAATATTACCCAACCCTGCAAGAAATTTCTGGTCCAGCAAGAGGGGTTTGAGTTGGCGGTGACGGTTTTTCAATGCCGGGTATAACCATTCGGGAGAAAATTCCTCCGAGAAGGGTTCCATTCCCAGGTCCCGGAAGATCTCAGCCGGATCTTTCACCAGCCAGACCCGACCGAACTTGCGCGGGTCATTGAACACCAGGCTGGTATCCTCGGATAGCTGTGCAATCAATCGGTCATGCTTTGCAGGCTGATACCCGCCCAGCACAACCAACAGGTCTCCGCTCATGCGCAGGTGGATGAGGAGATGCGCATCCGTTAATTGCAGATCCAGAAATTTCGCCCGGCGCGAGATACCTTCGATCCGTTGACCTTTGATGCGTTTTTTAAACAGGGCCGGAGTAGGGGTCGCCAGTGTACGCGGCCAGCGCAAGTCGGCGGAAAGAATGGTTTTCCCCAGCAGTGACCGGGCGCAGGGTTCGGACAATGGTTTCAACTTCGGGGAGTTCCGGCATGGATTCTCAGGAGGCAGGGATAAGGGAAAGATGGATGTTTTATGCCCTATGAAATTTGCTCCGAAAGATAGACCTGGAGCCCCATTTGTTTGACCTGGTCGAATTGCGCTTCGATCCAGTCAATGTGGTCCTCTTCATCCTTCAATATTGACTCGAGCATTTCGCGCGTGCCGTTGTCACTCATTTCCGTCGCCAGCCGGATGCCGTCGTTATATGCCTGTATGGCACCATTTTCTGCATCCCAGTCATTTTTATGAAAAGCTTCGACGGTGTCCCCGATATGCATTTTGTTCAATTCACTGACGACCGGTTTCTCTTCAAGGAAAATGATGCGCTCAATATGCTTTTCTGCATGTTTCATCTCATCCATGGCTCGTTTTTCGATGATTTCCGCCAGGTGCTTATATCCCCAGTTGGCGCACATTTCAGCCTGTACCATGTACTGGCTGATTGCCGTCAGTTCATCCGCCAAAAGGAAATTGAGCTTCTCGATAACCTTGGGATTGCCTTTCATAATGGGCCTCCTGTTATGTGAATTCGGGACCAGGCTTTGGTCGACAATTGAAAACTATTCATTAAACATTTGACCCACGCTGCGGCCTTCGTGGGCACGACGGATGACTTCTCCAAGCAGTGTGGCAACTGTAAGGATCGTCAGCCGGTTGCCAAAGGCTTCCCGGCTTTCCACCGGAATTGGAATGCTGTCGGTGGTAATGTATTCGGTGACGGGTAAGGAGGCCAGTCTTTGCACGGCATCCCCGGAAAAAATGGGGTGGACAAAGGTCACGTATATGCGTTGAGCCCCGTTCTCTTTGATGAGGTTGACAGCCTGTGCGATGGATCTGCCGGTATCGATCTCGTCGTCCACCAGGACCACGTCGCGGCCCTTGACATCGCCAATGATGGTCAGTGCCTCAGCCCGGGCGTCGTTGGCAACCCGTCTTTTTTCGACAAACGCGATCGGTGAGTCGATCCGGGCTGCAAAGTCGCGTCCCTTCTTGGCGTAACCCAGGTCAACGGTCACGACCACCGGGTCCCGAAGGTAGGGACGCAGGTTTTCCAGGACGTATTCGCAAAGGATATGCGAGGCATTCAATACATCGCCGGGTATCGAAAAGAAGCCCTGGATTTGATACGCGTGCGGGTCGAGGGTCATATATCGATCCGCTCCGGCGATCTGGATCATATCAGCCACCAAACGGGAGGTAATCGGAACGCGGGGCTGGTCTTTTTTATCCGAGCGCCCATAGCACAGGTAGGGAGACGACCGCGGTAATGCGGGCTGCCGAGTCCAGGCGCAGGGTCTGGAGCAGGATCAGCAGTTCCATCAAGTTGCGGTGAACAGGTGAAGCCGTGTGCTGAATGACGTAAACATCCTGGCCGCGCACGCTGCTGTGCAGCTTGACAAACAAGTTTCCATTGGGGAATTCAACGATATCCCGTCCGCAGAATTCCTCTGCCAGGTATCCAGCCACCTTTTGTGCCAGCTCCGGGCTGGCTGTCCCCGCATAAAGTTTGATGCCGCCGTAAACACGCAGTTCGTTTGATTGAGCCATCTATCCGCCTATGATGTCTGGATTCCATTCAGAGCGCAGCACGCTCATGATCAGGTCGTCACAATACTTTGCCATCGCGAAAAATCGCCTGCCGCAGGCGGGCCTCGTGAATAAAGCCGGCCTTTTCGTAGGCGCGGATGCCGCCTGAGTTATCAGCGTCGACGTGCAGGAAAATGCGGTTCAAGTTCAAGGTCCCAAAGCCGTGGCTCAGCAGGAGCCCGCATCACTTCGGTGCCATAGCCCTTGTTCCAGCATGATTTTTCCCCGATGAACAATCCAACTTCGGCGCTGCGGGTGCGCCAGTTTATGTCAAAAATCCCGCAATTACCGATCAATTCCCAACCGTTCCCGCCCTTGATTTCAATCCCAAGGGATTGTTCCTCGGTGGGCGCTTGAGCATGTTCTCAAACCAATTCTCCTCGGACGCTTGCGAAATTGGCAGTGCTCATGCTGAGGTAGCGCCGGACCTCGGGGTCGTTTAGCCAATTGACGAATTTCGGCAGGTCGTTGCGTTCGTCGCCGCGCAGGCGAATCCGATTCCCGTAAAGCATTAAAAATCTCCATATAAATGAGGCAAGAGGTTGGGATGTTTAGTGGATTATACTATCCTTGACCAGCCTCGCGTGAGGATATAAAATGGGATAATGCTCGTTTGTTCTAATGTTTCACAACATGTGCTATACTCATTTCAAGATGCAGATGGATGCCTTCTCTGATGCTCGTGCTTCTTGGCCGGGTTGGGCCGAATTCCTCCGCCAGTCGCGGATCTGGAAAACCTGGCTGCCTGGGCACTCGAAGCCGCTGGTCCCTTGACTGTGCTTGGTGCACAAGCCCTCTACCTGGGAGGCCCACTCCTGCGCCCGGCTTTATCGAATGGATTCATAGAAGCATTGGCCGGTTTGTTGGAAGATCACAATGAAACCCAGGCCTTTGCCGACTTTTTGCGTGAGGAAAATCCCGCATGAGCACTTGGCTTGGATTGGCCGGTTTTGGACTGGTAATATTAAGCGCAATCATGATGCTGGCGCTTGCCTACCTGCGCCGCAAATCTCCCCCAGTTTTCCGTGACATTCCCGCCTTCACCCGCCTGCGCCAGGCGGTTGGGCTTGTCGTTGAAGATGGCAGCCGCCTCCATGTATCCCTCGGACGAGGCTCGCTGACCACTCCACAATCCGCTTCCGCCACTGGCAGGCCTTAGCCCTCCTGCGCCGCCTGGCTGATCTTACTTCTTCCGGCGACCAGCCTCCGATAGCTACTTCGGGAGATGCACCGCTCGCCATCCTATCGCAGGATACCCTCCAGGCTGCCTCGAAAGTTCCTGGACCGGCCAGCCTCCGACCCTGTCTCGGGACGTCTGGCGGGCTTGACCCCCTTCTCATACGCTGCCGGAGCCATACCTGCAATTCGCGACGAAAATGTTTCAGCGAATGTACTGATGGGCAATTTCGGCGTCGAAGTGGGATTGCTGACTGACGCTGTGGAACGCGAAAATTCGTTTGTACTGGCTGGCAGTGATAATTTGACAGCCCAGGCCGTGATCTATGCCAGCGCCCAGGAACCGCTCGTCGGGGAGGAAATATTTGCAGCCGGCGCTTATGTTGAACCGGGTTCCCTGCACTCTTCCAGCCTGACCGTTCAGGATGTCCTGCGCTGGCGATCGCATTGCCGCCATAGTGATCGGGGCGCTGCTCACACTGGCAGGATCATTTGAACCCCAGGCGGATCCCCTCCACCAGGTCCGTTATCAGTACCGCTCTCGCCATTGCCAGTGGGCTGATCGTAATGGCAGGCTACTTTTTTACTAAATCCACGACTGGGCAGGCGTCCTTATTGGTTTCCCTGCGCCTGACATTATTGAACTGGGCCATTATCCTGGCAGGTTTTGCAATTTTTATTGGGATCTTCAATCTGTTTCAAGTTCATTTCAAAAAAATACAAAAAAAGCAAAAAGGGTCTTTCTACAGCCTGCTCCTGATCCTGAGCCTGGCGGTCACGTTTGTGCTTGGCTTGGTTAAACCCGGTCAATTGGAAATTATCTTTACAACCGTTCAATTGCCGGTGGAAGCCAGCTTGATGGCGATGCTGGCAGTCACGTTGACCTATGCCAGCATCCGTCTGCTCCGGCGCCGGCTCAACCTTCTTTCGGTGGTGTTCCTTGTCACGGTGGTGCTGATCCTGTTTGCCACCGCACCTCTGCCTTTCATCGGGACAATCCCGGTCTTAGGTGACACGGTGCGCCTTTTCTTTGCCCAGGTACTGGCGGCTGCAGGTGCACGCGGTATCCTGTTGGGAGTGGCTCTCGGTACACTTACCACTGGGATACGGATTCTCTTTGGTGTCGACCGTCCTTATGGGGGGAATAAATAATGGCTGATGTTTTCTGCCCTGCCTGCGGTAAGGCAAATCCTGGCGAACTTGAGAAATGCCAATTCTGTGGAGCCAGGTTGAAACCGCTGGCATCCTCCTACCTGGATGCCAAACCGATCAAACCGGGTGAAAACCCCGTAATTAAAAGCACCTCGGAATTCGAAAAAGTTAAACTGGCGACCAGCGATCTCGTCCGCCCTGGTGAAGAACCGACCGTGAAAAGTACGGCGGCTTTGGAATCAACGCTCCCCTCCTGGCTGCGCAGGTTGCGAAAAGCGGAAGAGTCAGCCGAATCCAATCCCTCGGAGGCCACTTCCCCCGACCAACGCATGCCTTTGGGTCCCTCACCCGACGCCAAGCCTGATACGACCGACGACCAACCCGATTGGTTACCCGGACTAGAGAAAACAGTCGCCGATGATGAGAAGGAAGTCCCCGATTGGTTGGCGAGTCTGCGGGAAGAAAAGCCCGATACATCCGCCCAGCAATCTGCTTCACTCCAGGACCGGGCTTTGAATACCACCGGCAGCCTGTCGGCAGGTGTAGCCGATGCCGATTGGGAGGCGCGCCTGGGTGGCGAGCCGAAACCAGAGACGCCGGATGCCAAACCCGAGGGGGAAAAGCAGGGCGGAATGGAATCCCTTGATTGGTTGGATTCCCTGGGAACAGAAACGACCGTTTCCGGGGAGGGTACAAATCCCGTTGCCGAACAGGATGAAGCACTGCATGAATGGCTTTCAGCTTTACCGGCAAACCCGCCCGCCAATACCGAAGAAGTTCCTTCTGTCCCCACAGAGACAGAAAACATTCCCGAATGGCCGGCATCACCCACCAGTCCCGAGGAAGCTTCATCTGTCCCATCTGAAAGAGAAGACCTGCCTGAATGGCCGAAATCACCCACCGGTTTTGCAGAGATTCCATCCATCCAGGCTGAAAAAGAAAACTTACCTGGATGGCAGACGCCACCTCAGGAAAAAGTAATTGAACCTGGACCCACCCCGGGGATGCCTGACAGCATTGCCGCCGAGTCTGAAATTCCGGACTGGCTTTCGAATTTGAGCTCGATCCCGGCAACTGCGGAAGAACCTGCTGAAGAAATTGTACCGGATTGGCTTGCAGAAGTTGAGACAAACCCCGAGACTGAAGGTTCTGCTCCTGCTGCACCTCCAGCTTCTGCTGAGGTCGCCTCTCCACAAGCTGCCACGGGAGATGAGATACCTGGTTGGTTGTCCGCGTACCAGGCAGAAGCCTCGGCAGCGGAGCAGCAGGCAGTAAAAAATGAACCGGTTGGGAGTACCCCCCAACCTTCTGAAATTAGGGAAGGGACCGGCCCACTACCCGATTGGCTGGCGGGGATTGAAAAGACCTCCCAACCATCCGGCTCACCCCCCGCACTGATTGCCGGCGAAGAAGGACCCGCCTCCAGTAAACAAACCGATCAGGAATTTTCCCTGGAAATGCCTGACTGGATTTCAAAATTAAACCCTGAGCAGGCGTTTGAAAAAGCATCTGCGGGCAATATTGAGAAAGCCACTCCGGAAAATCTCGAACTTTCCGAACTCCCTTCCTGGGTGCAGGCAATGCGCCCGGTGGAATTGGTGGTTGCCGAAACCAGGGAAGCTCCGCATGAGGAACAGCTAGCCCCCGAGCAGACCGGTCCGTTGGCAGGTTTGCAGGGTGTATTACCTGTGACCCCCGGTCTCGGATCGCTGCGGAAGCCGCCCGCCTATACAGCGATTCTTCAGGTCACAGAAAATCAGCAGCGTTACGCGGCAGCGCTCGAAAAGATGATTTCCGGCGAGACCAAGCCGGTGGTTGCGGGGCAATCGCGCCTGACCTCCAGCCGGGTTTGGCGCTGGGTGATCACTGTCTTCCTGCTTGCCGCAGTCTTATTGCCCATCCTGACAGGCATTCCCGCCACCCCTGCCAGTACTCTGCGCTCTCCCGAAACGGTCAGCGCCTTTACCATGATCAGCAACCTGCCATCCAACTCACCCGTGCTCGTGGTTTTCGATTATGACCCCTCTCTCTCAGGTGAACTGGAAGCAGCCGCTGCACCTGTAATGGACCATTTGCTGCTCCAGGGTCCCCGGCTGGCACTGATTTCCACCAGCCCCACCGGACCTGCATTAGCAGAACGCTTCCTCAGCGATGCGAATGCTTCGCCATTGGTGGCAGGACACAAATACCAGTCCGGGCAGCAATATGTAGACTTGGGATACCTGGCAGGCGGCCCTTCGGGTGTTCAATATTTTGCCAACTCCCCCGCACAGGCTGCACCTTTCACGATTGACGGCCAAGAGGCCTGGACAACGCCGCCTCTTCAAGGGGTTCGGGCATTCAGCGATTTTGCTGCCATCCTAGTGCTGACCGACAATGCCGATAGCGGGCGTATCTGGATCGAACAATCTGGCTCTATCATTGGGCAATACTCCCATGCTGATGGTCATCTCGGCGCAGGTGGAACCGCTGATCCTCCCTTATTATGCCTCTGGACAGGTTAAGGGGTTGGTTACCGGGCTGGCTGGTGGTGAATCCTACGGTCAGATATTTAACCACCCCGGTTCCACTCCCGGGATGGCTGAAAAATATTGGAGTTCGTTTGGCGCAGGGGCATTGGTTGCGGAAATCGTGATTGTGATTGGCGCAATCTTTAGCGCCGTTGCAGGCGTGCGTGCCCGCCGAAATAAACCAGGGAAAAAGGTCTGACCATGCCTGCTGTCTCTTCAATTAATTTCGCTGACCTTGTTTCCGGTGGAATTAGTTTTTTGCTTACCCTGATGGTCTTGAGTTATCTCATTGGGGATAACCCGCTTTTTCGGGTTGCCATATATATATTTATCGGCGTTTCAGCGGGATATGTGGCTGCAATTGCCTGGCACCAGGTATTATACCCGCGCCTGTTTTTGCCTCTTCTTCCCGCCAGCCTGGGCGAGCGCCTGTTGCTCATCATCCCGCTGGTACTTGGGTTACTGCTCCTGCTCAAACTCTCGCCGCGGACTGCCAGCGCGGGGACCCTGCCGATGGCGTTCCTGGTGGGTGTGGGTGCGGCTGTTGCCATTGGTGGAGCCGTATTGGGCACGCTGTTCCCTCAGACCCAGGCGGCCATGAATGCGTTCGACCTTTCCACTGCCGGTCAATACCGGCTTGAACGCATCTTTGAGGGGGTGTTCTTACTGGTTGGGCACGGTGACCGCCCTGGTATATTTCCATTTTGGTGCAAAAGCCACCGCCACAGGTCCGCAGCGCGGGAAGCTGGTAGGGATCTTGAGCTGGGTGGGTCAGATTTTTATCGCTATTACTTTCGGGGTACTTTTCGCCGGGGTCTTTATGGCTGCCCTCACCGCTCTCATCGAGCGTCTGAATTTTATCGTTACCTTTTTGTCGTCTCTTTAAATCATTATTGCGTTCTTTTGGGACTTAACCTTTATGCCCGCTTCGCAGGTTAATGCTGAATTCCCTCCTGGCAATTGATGTCGGCACGGTAACAACCCGCGCCGCTCTGTTCGACGTTGTGGAAGGGAGTTACCGCTTCATTGCATCCGGGCACTCTGCTACTACAGCCGTGGCGCCTTACCGCGATGTAAGCGAAGGTGTACGCCAGGCGATTGAAAAACTGGAAACTGTCACCGGGCGAAAATTCCTCGGTGAAGGGTACCAATTGATCATTCCGGCCTCTGATGGGGCTGGGGTGGATACCTTTGCCGCCACGCATTCCGCAGGTCCTGCGATTAAAACCGCAGTGGTTGCATTATTGGACGATGTCTCGCTGGAAAGCACTCTTCGGTTGGCGCGCAGTACCTACACCAGCGTGGGAGAGACCATTGGGCTGAATGACAAGCGCAAGCCGGATGAGCAGATTGACAGCCTGATAAATTTCCACCCGGACCTGATCCTGGTTGCGGGTGGAACGGACGGCGGGGCCGCCCGTTCAGTCCAGCGACTGATAGAAACTGTCGGGCTGGCTTGTTACCTGCTTCCCGCTGATAAACGTCCCGCCTTGTTATTTGCCGGGAACCAGGATCTCGCTGAAGAAGTCAGGAGAACTTTGCAGCCGTTGACTTCCACCCTGGAAATTGGGTCGAACCTGCGTCCCGGAATCGAAACCGAGGATCTCCAGCCCGCTCATAATGCACTTATGGAACTCTACAACCAGGTGCGAGGTTCCCAGATGCAGGGCCTGGAAGAGCTCAACGGTTGGGCTGGAAAAACACTGATTCCAACGGCATCTGCCGAGGGACGTGTAATTCGCTTCCTGAGCACTGTTTATGACTCGAGCAAAGGTATCCTGGGCATAGACTTGGGTGCATCCGCTGCCACCATCGCGGCTGCGTTCGGAGGTAAATTGACCCTGGGTGTGTATCCCCATTTGGGACTTGGGGAAGGGCTTGCCAATTTACTGCGTTTTACCAGGGTGGAAGAAATTCTAAAATGGATACCCCTTGAGATACCAGCCGAGGCCATTGGCGATTACCTTTACCAAAAATCCATTCATCCGGTCAGCCTGCCCGCCACTGCTGAAGACATGGCGATTGAACAGGCAGTGGCACGCCAGAGTCTCCAGGTGGCATTGAAAATCGCCGGCAAGGATTTTCCCGGCAAAATCCGTAGGGCTGCCCTTGGCCTGACGCCATATTTTGAACCCATCCTGGCTGCAGGAAGTGTGATCACACGTGCTCCCACTCTTGGCCAGGCACTGCTTCTCGTCCTGGATGCGATCCAGCCGGTTGGTATCACCACCGTGATCCTGGACCAAAACACACTCCTGCCGGCATTGGGCGCCATCTCCACCCGCAATTCCATCCTGCCCATCCAAGTCCTCGAATCGGGGGCATTCCTTGGGCTGGCGACAGTTGTGACCCCATATTCCAACACCCACCTGGGAACGCCAGTTCTGAATGTGCGCCTCATAAACCAGAACGGGAACGAGACCCGCGTGGAAGTAAAACAGGGCGAGCTTGAAATCATGCCCTTGCCTGTCGGGCAGTCCGGGCGCCTGTACTTTGAGCTTTTAAACCATGCCGATTTGGGTCTTGGACCCCGTCCAGCGCGGGATGACGGCATCCCTGTCAATGGGACGGCGCTGGGGGTGGTAATCGATGCGCGTGGCAGGCCGCTGCGCTTTCCGGCAGACGACGCCCGGCGGCGTGAATTGATTAAAAAATGGTTGTGGACGGTAGGAGGTTAGGCTCTCCATGCTGGCGCCAATTGTGCACGTTTTACCCTTGATCACGCTCCATCGCGAACGGCTTTTACCTGTGCCCGGTCGGATTACTGCGCATATGGATCAAAAAGTCACTCCCCTGGATGTGGTGGCCGAAGCGCATTATGGGCAGGGACATTTGTTGATTGATGTTGCCCTCACGTTTGGTATTCAGCCGGATGCAGCCCAACGCCTGATCCAGATCAAAGCCGGGGAAATGGTCACCAAGGGCGAAGTCATCGCCCAGCATATAGGGCTCGTCCCTCAAATCCTGCGCATGCCGGCTAATGGGCGGGTAATCCTGGTGGGCAGTGGTCGGATTTTAATGGAAGCTGGGGATGGTGTTTTTGAACTCCAGGCCGCGATCCCCGGCAGGGTGACCCGTCTGATCTCCGATCGCGGGGTTGAGATCACATTCAATGGGGGGCTGGTACAGGGTGAATGGGGCAATGGAAAGTTGGGATTAGGGTTATTGATGCCCGATTGGCTCAAAACCGGATGAAGAACTTACTGCAAACAAGATCGATGTCAGCCTGCGCGGTGCCATCCTTCTGGCAGGGTATTGCGGCGACCCCGGCAGCGCTGGAGGCGGCCGGTGACCTGCCGGTGCGAGGATTGATCCTGGGCGGTCTCTCTCCTGCCCTCATCCCTCTGGCATCGAAGGTGCCTTACCCGGTTATCGTGATGGACGGATTTGGGATGAAACGGATGGACAACGCAGCTTATTTGCTGCTCACGACCAATGCCCGTCGCGAAGTGACCCTTAATGCCGAACCGTTCGATCGTCTGACTGGCGTGCGGCCTGAAATACTGATCCCAATGCCTGTAACGGAAGACCCGCCCCTGCCGAAGGATGAGGCGATGTTCGCTCCCGGGCAATCCGTCCGGTTAACGCGCGCCCCCAACCTTGGGGCGTCTGGCACCCTTGCTGGCTTGCTGCCTGGTCTGACATTGGTCCCCAGTGGGTTAAGGGTGGCGGCCGCGGAAGTAAAACTGGATTCGGGCGATAAAATTGTTGTCCCGCTTGCAAATTTGGAAGTCCTAGCGTAATATATATTAACCGAGGAGGAAGATGCCATGTTGGATGAAGGTAATGCCCAAAACTTGATGGAAACTCCTGACGCACCGCCGCCGGAGCCAAAAAATAACCGGACTTTCTTGATCGTGGGTGGTATTATGGCGGGCCTGGTGTTCCTGACCCTGGTTTGCATGGCGGTCTATTTCCTGGTGATTTCACCGCGCCTCGCCGCTCAAAGGAGCTGCTGCCCAGGCAACCATTGAAGCAGGCGAATGCCCAGGCTGTTCAACAATTAACCCAAACTGCTGAGGCCGCGCTATTTACTGCGACTCCCCAGAATACTGCCATCCCATTGGCTACCGGGACGCCTGTTCCTCCGACACTGGCTGCCAGCGCGACACCGATCATCGCCCTGAACACCGAGGTTTCGACACCTACCAATGATCCGGCTACCCTGGCTGCCCTGCAAACACAGTTGGCGTTTCAGATGACATCCACCGGACAGGCTGGCGGTGTTATTGGTACTCAAACCGCCCTCGCCGGGGGAGGCATGCCCACCACCGGTTTCTTCGATGAAGTCGGTTTGCCAACCTTGATCATCCTGGCAGTGGCATTAATTGTCGTCATCTTCCTGGCTCGCCGCATGCGCAAGGCTCCCTCGAAATAATATATTTTAGGGGCAGACCAAGGGCTCTGCTCCAATGGGTGGAATTCGCGTGGGTCCGTGTGATTCGGACCCACGCTTTTTTATTTCTTAAGAATGCTGGATGCTCTTTTGGGGTTTGGGGAGAATTACGTAACGCTGGCGGCGACAGTTTCACCGTAACCCAGCAGGGCTTTAACCATTTCGGGGCTGCGTCCTTCTGCATAAACGCGCAGCACCGGTTCGGTCCCTGAAGGACGGATAAGCAGCCAGGAATCATCCGACATGATGTATTTGATGCCATCGATGTCACAGATTTCTGTCACCTTCTGCCCGCCGATCGCTGCAGGGGCTTGTTTCACCAGGAAATTGGCCATTTCACCCTTTGCCACCGGGTGATGCAGGCGCAGGTCTGTCCGCTCGTAGAAAGCCGGGCCGACATCCGCCAGGAGTTCGTCCACCAAAACGGACAAGGGTTTCCTGGCAACTGCCAGGATTTCAACCAGGAGCAATCCCATCACCGGCCCGTCGCCTTCGGGAATGTGACCTTTGAAGGAGATACCCCCAGATTCTTCACCCCCGATCAGGACATCGCCGGTCATCATTTGATCAGCGATGTGGTTAAACCCCACCGGGGTCTCCAGTAATTTCAAACCATAGCGGGTACACAGGCGGTCCACCATGCGCGTGGTCGAGACCGTCCGTACCACGGTGCCGGTCCAGCCGCGCTTCTCCACGAGGTAGCGCAGCGCCAGGGCGAAGATCTTGTGCGGATCGACGAAATTGCTGCGCTCATCCATTGCACCAATTCGATCCGCATCCCCATCGGTGGTCAGACCAAAATTTCCCATCCCGGCCCCGATGGCACCCGCCAGGGCTCCCAGGTTTTTGGCAATCGGTTCGGGATGTATCCCCCCAAACCCCGGGTTCATCTCGGAGCGGATTTCCGTGATCTCGCACCCGGTTCCCTGCAGGAAGGCTTTGATCACGCCCCGTCCTGACCCGTACATCGAGTCGACCACAAAACAGGGAGGGTTCTCGGCGATCAAATCGCTGTTTATCAGCGTTCGCAGGTGGTCGAAATATGCCGGCAGCGGGTTGAATCTCTGGATGAGACCCTTTTCGCGTGCCAGGTCGAAGTCCATCAGGTTCGGACCGCGGGCGCGTTGCTCGTTATCGTTCAGGTAAACTTCCACCCGGTGGCATTGCTCGGGGAGCGCCGAACCGCCGTAGGAAGCTTTAAGCTTGACGCCGTTATAGCGGGGGGCGTTATGTGAAGCGGTGATCATCACTCCGGCAATGGCTTTCAGGTTTTTGACCGCGTATGAAATCGCAGGAGTTGGCGCATCCGATTGCGCAAGCAGAACCTTAAATCCATTGGCTGCCAGGACGCGGGCCGCATCCCCGGCATAACGGTCGGACAGAAAGCGTGTGTCGAATCCCACCACGAACTTTTTTGGGTCCGGAACGGAGCCGCCGTTCCCGGATTTATCCCACGATTCCGAGGTCACGGCATCCGCGATGGCCTGGGTCAGCATGCGCAGGTTATTGAATGTGAAAGTGTCTGAGATGACGGCACGCCAGCCGTCCGTTCCAAAATGGATGGTCATCTATAACTCCAGGTAGAGGGATGTAAATCTATGGGGTTGCTGTGAAAACAGCAGTTGAGGCGGGCACCTGCGTGGTGGCGGCCAGGACGGTTTGCAGCACCCAGCCTTCCATGTTGTTAACCCGGATCCGTACCCAGGGAGTAGTAACAACAATTTGAATTTGGGGCAGGACCTCGACCAGCGTCCCATTAACCAGGGAGATCAGCACGGTGCCCCCGGCCGGCTCGGTGCGGACATTTGCACCGTTCAATTCGGGGGAAGCGATAATTGCATAGGCGGGGGTCGGCACCAGCGTGAGGGTCATCGTGTAGGTTGCGCTTGGCAGGCTGGTTTGGGAAGGCGTTGAGGTATGGAAAACTGTCGGGGTTGCGGAGGGCAGGATAACAGCCGTGGAGGTCGGCGCTACCGTCCGGACGGAGGTAGATGCCATCACGGATAAGACCGACCACCCCGGTTAAAATCACCAGCACCGCTACTGAAAGGATACCCATGAATGCAGGAAGGATGTAACCGCTGATTTTCAACGGTTTGAAATGCATTGCCGCCACGATAATCCCGCCGACCAGCATTGCCAGGGCCAGGTGGACCAGGGAGACCAGCAACCCGTTCGGCCAAAGCGTTACGCCGCTGATATCCCTGCCTATGCCCAGCCCAATTCCAGCTGCGCTGATCGGGAGGAAAACTCCGTAAGCCAGCATGACGCTTGCCGCGATCGGTTTTTGCTCGGAGCGGATAAATGAGACTGCCAGCAAGCCTGCCCCCAACGCAACCACCAATAAATCCGGCCACCAAAGCTGGGCATGGATCCTGGCGTAGGTAAACGGCAGGTTCTCCCACAACCGCCCGGCAAACCCGGCCAGTGCTCCGGTCAGGAACACCAGTACCGCCGCCACCAGCAGCACCCCCAGGGTCAGGAAAAAGAACCGCCAGGAGCCGGTGACCGCAGCCAGCAGCATGCCTACAAATGGGGTCAGGAGCGGAGCCAGCAGGATTCCCACCAGGAGCAGCGCCGGTGCATTGAGCAGGTATGCCGCCCCCAAAATAACTCCGCACAGGAAGGCGAACAGGAAGAATTCAAAGGAAGGGAAGGCGCGCCGCGCCAGGGTATCCAGCAATGCTGCCCGTTCATCTGCAGCAAGCGGGACCAGCGTACGGTGCGCCCTTCTTCGGCGGGCACGCGCTGAATGCGAGATATCGCCAATCGGAGTAAACCCTTCCGGTAAGCCTGGCTCTTCGGGGAAGGAATCTTCCGAGGGGGTGGGTTCTTCCGGCTTTGGGGTCTCTTCGGGCAGGTCCATTATTTTATAGGCTCGCTTTGTGGTGGTTGCTCTTATTATACAACAACGAAGGACGCCAGGGTTGCCTGGCGTCCCAGTTAAGAGGATGGAGGAGATTGAACTAGATCCAGCCGCGCAATTGCATTGCCTTGGCCACGCGGTCGATGGCAACCATGTAGGCTGCATCGCGCATGTAAACCTTCTGCTTGAGCGCCATATCCAGTACGCCGTGGAAGGCGGAGGTCATCTTCTGGTCGAGTTTCTGCAGGACTTCTTCCTTGGGCCAGTAGTAGTTGGCGTCATTCTGCACGGACTCGAAGTATGAGCAGGTCACACCGCCGCCGTTGCACAGGAAGTCGGGGATATCGAAGATATTGTTCTTCTTGAAATACTCATCGGCTTCGGGTGTGCACGGGCCGTTGGCACCTTCGGCTACGATTTTGACATTCTTGGAAATTTTCTTGACGGTTTCGCCGTTGACATGTCCTTCGATGGCAGCCGGGATCAGGACGTTGCAGTCCTTCTCGATCCATTTCTCGCCGTCTTCGACAACGTAACCGGAAGCTTCCGCCTTCTTCCTGTCGATCGTGCCGTACTGGTCCACGATGGTGAGCAGGTAGCGCGGGTCGACGCCGTCTTTGTGGCTGTAGGTGTAGGAAGTCTTATCGTTGCGGTCCCAGCAGGAAACGCAGGCCACCTTGCCGCCCAGGATTTCGATGAAGCCGATGGAGGCGTATTGCGAAACGTTGCCAAAGCCTTCGATGGCAGCCACGGACTTCTTGGGGTCGATCCCAAGGTGTTTCATGGCTTCACGGATGGTATATATGACGCCGAACCCTGTCGCTTCGGTGCGGCCTTCAGAACCACCCCCGCCCAGCGGCTTGCCGGTGAAAACGCCGGGAGTGTAAACACCGCACAGCTTGGAATATTCATCCATCATCCAGCCCATCATCTGGGGGGTGGTGCCGACATCCGGCGCGGGCACATCGGTGCGAGGACCGATATTCTTCCACATGATCTGTACCCAGCCCCGGCACAGGCGTTCCTTCTCGGCAACCGAAAGCGTGGATGGGTCGACGATGATGCCGCCCTTGCCGCCGCCCAGGGGAATGTCCGCAACGGCGCATTTCCAGGTCATCCAGGTCGCCAGGGCGCGCACGGTATCCAGGGTCTCAGCGGGGTGGAAGCGGATGCCGCCCTTGTTCGGACCGCGGGCGTCGTTGTGCTGGACGCGGTAACCCTGGAAAATGCGCAGGGTGCCGTTATCCATGCGGACCGGGATGCGGAAGGTGTACTCGCGCATGGGCCAGCGGAGAACTTCGGCCACGTGCGGATCGAGCTTGAGCAGCTTGGCAACACTGTCGAACTGCTTCTGCGCCATTTCGAAAGCATTAATCTGTCCTGCCATGTTTATCTCCTTAAAATATAGATGGATTGAAGTGCGGTGAAAATTTAAGCGGGCACCCCGGACGGGACGCCCGCTTAATCCGATGCCATGTCCAACCAATCAAGCATAATTATTTCCACCGGAAATTTCTTTCGACTTAAAGGTACCCGATAATCAATACTAAGTCAATATGACGAATTCCATGGAGGCGCATGATTTTTCTCGTGATTTTTGGCACAAATGAAAACACGAGCATCCTGTTGCTTATTCCTTGAAGAG
Source organism: uncultured Chloroflexia bacterium (assembly GCA_963741635.1). Taxonomy (GTDB): domain Bacteria; phylum Chloroflexota; class Anaerolineae; order Anaerolineales; family Villigracilaceae; genus UBA877. The sequence goes on along the minus strand of CAVUIO010000010.1, from coordinate 205,474 downwards.
AAAACGGAGCATAAAAGTCGGACCCGAACCAGCCTGCAGGCGCGTAACCCGGCTTATGCCTCTCCCTCCATTATTTTGTGACTGCGCGTCCTTGAATTTACCCGCCGCGTTGGGACCCGGGTTTTCCAAACCTTCAACCCGGTACGGACTCGTTACTCCTGGTCGGGCTCATCGTCACCCGAGTCCAGCTCGAGGTGGACTTTTTGGGGGTCCAGCTGGATCCAGAGCAGGAGAACGTGGCCGTCGTTGGTTTCCATCGAGCGTGCCGCCACGATGGGAGCCTGTTCTTCCATACCCAGGTCGTTGCGATAATGCAGGTGGATGGTTTCATTTTGACGCCAGCGCCGGTAACAGCGTTCCACAAGCGCCGGGCTGTTGAACGCCCGCAGGCGGGTGAGCAGGGTCAGCGGCAGGAACGGACCTTCGCCGAGACTGAGCGCCCAGCCGTCCTGGACGGGCTCGAATACAGGGGGTGGACCTTCAATGATGGTTATCTTGTCTTCCATAATTACCTTGGTTGGGAAGAATCATACCATAAAGCCTATTTTTCTTCGAATCGGCAGCAACCGCCTCATTATCATGGCTGCCTCCCGGGAAAGGGTTTTCAGCACACAACCTCCCGTTGAAAGGGAGGTTGTGGTTTGGTGGAGGTCTGCCTCTGGATTATGGTAAAAGGTTAAATTGAGGGCAGCAGGTCAGCCGCGGGTGGGAGCACGGAAATCAACCAGGTGCAGTTACCCGCTCAGCGCAGCGCAAAACGCTCGAAGTGAATGCGTTCCTTCGGTACGCCCACCTGCTTCAGTGCGCCTACCACTTTGGTCATCATCACGGGAGGTCCGCAGACGAAAATCTGAGGGTTCTCGATGCCTTCCAGGTGCTTGCGCAGCAGTCCGGCGGTCACGTATCCTTTTTCCCCGGGCCATTCGGGCTGGTTCGACAGCACATGGATAATTCGCAGGGAGGGCATGGCCGCGTCCATTTGCACCAACTCGGCTTTGAAGGCGATATCCTTTTCTGTTTTGTTGCCCCAGATCAGGATCACGTTCCGTTCCAGTTTCTTATCGACCATGTAGCGCAGCATGCTGATAAAGGGAGTGATTCCGATCCCGCCGGCGATGAAGACCAGGTTGGGGGCATCGTAATTGAGGAAGCTGAAGGTGCCGTAGGGCATATCGACGATGGCGCCGTCGGCCGGGGTGGCGTCCTTGACCGTGGAGGTGAAATCCCCCACCGCTTTTACGGAAACGGACAGGTCGCCGCTGGTTGGGCTGGAAGAGATGGTGAACGGGTGCGGTTCCGCCCGGCGCCCGTTATGAAGCAGGGAGAGCATCATGAATTGACCCGGCTTGTGCTCCGGGGTGCCGCCCTTGAAGTGCAGGCTCCAGGTATCAGGCGTTTCCTGGATAACATCGGTGACCTGCAGGAGCTGCCGGCGGACGCTGGATGCGATCCCACAAGATCACCGCAATGAGCACCAGGTACAACCCGCCCAGGATATACCAGAAGATGCGCAACGGCGGCTGGGCTCCAAGGTCCGTGCCGAGCAGCAGGCTGTGCGCAAAGATGACCGGCACGATGATGAAATTAAACCAGTGCATCGCCTTCCACGTCCCATATTTCAGGTGCAGCCTTCCATAGAGCAGCGCGGTGCCAACCGTAACGAGTGCGAGCAGCACCGTGATCAGCCCAAGGATCATGGGCCACTTCAGGGTTACAAACCCCTGTGCCAGGATGTCGGAGGAGGCATGCAGGACGGGGTGGGAGAGCATAAAGGCGAAACCGACCACCCCGGCTGTTTTGTGGATGCCCAGCATTTTATCCAGTCCCAGGCCGCGCTCGATCCATTTCAGCCGGGAACTCAGCACCACCTGGAAGAGCACCAGGATAAAACCGGTGAGAGCCAACAGCCGCCCGATCACGCATGGGTAATCGGTGAGCATGTCGGTCCCTAAAAACGCAGGCAGCCAAAAGACGAATGAAATCCCTATGAAGAGAGCCAGCAGCCCAAAAATGATCCATTTTTTCATATCCGCCTCCCGATCTGGTGAAAGTCGTTTCAATGAAATTTCGAGTTGAATTCTGTGCAAAATGAAACCAGAGATGGATGGGTCGACCTTCCCGTGATTAATGATATAAAATGGGAAGATCGACCCCTTCCCTACCGTTAATAATCCCTGGCTCGCCCAGGCAGGCAGCTTAATTAAACTGCCTATCATCATTCTAAGGACCTGGCTGCCGGGTAAAATTTGGGTTGATTTGAATTTATTGGCGATTTAGAGTTTCCATATCGGCATTATTAAAAGCGCGTGATGAAAAAACAAGAGAGCCACCATGTGGTGGCTCCTGATCAATCAGTCTTCCTTCGGCGGCGCGGCGGGACCGTAGTCCAGCACCTCGCGGACGCCGGTGCCCGATTCGGGAGGACCGACGATACCCTTCTCCTCCATGGTATCCACCAGGCGGGCGGCGCGCGTGTAGCCGATGCGCATCCTGCGCTGCAGCATGGAGACCGAGGCGCGCCCCTCGCGGCGGACGGTGTCGATGGCGTCGTTGAGCAGCGGGTCGCCCTGCAGGGCGGTGATGTCCTCGAACATGGGCACCTGTTTCCCGTCCAGGGTGGAGGGCAGCGGAGCGGGTCCGGGTGCAGCCACCCCGGGGGTCCCGGTGGAGTTGCCGGCAGCCGCGCCATAGGGAGAGGAGGCGCCGGCCTGCTGTTTCCAGTATTCCACCAGGCGGGTGATCTCGATATCCGAGACGAAAACGCCCTGCAGGCGCACCGGGGCGGGAGAGTCGGGCGCCTGGAAGAGCATGTCGCCGCGCCCGAGCAGGCGTTCGGCGCCGGGCTGGTCGAGGATGACGCGGCTGTCGGTGTTGGAGGCCACGGCAAAGGCGATGCGGGCCGGGAAGTTGGCCTTGATCAGCCCGGTCACCACGTCCACGGAGGGACGCTGGGTGGCGATGATCATGTGGATGCCGGTGGCGCGCGCCAGCTGGGCGAGGCGGGTGATGGTGCGCTCGGTCTCGTCGGGGGCGATCATCATCAGGTCGGCGAGTTCGTCGATCACCACCAGCAGGTAGGGCAGTTTCTTGCCGCCCTGGGCGGTCACGCGCAGGTTGTAATCGGCGATGTTGCGCGCCCCCATCTCGGCGAACTTGTGGTAGCGGTTGTCCATCTCGCGCGTCATCCACTGCAGGGCGCCCACCACCCGTTCGATCTCCACCACCACCGGGGCGAGCAGGTGCGGGACGCCGTTGTAACCGGTCAGCTCGACGCGCTTGGGGTCCACCAGGATCAGGCGCAGGTCGTCGGGGGTGTTGTTCAGCAGCAGGCAGGTGAGGATGGCGTTGACGCAAACCGACTTGCCCGAGCCGGTGGTGCCGGCGATGAGCAGGTGCGGCATGGATTCCAGGCTGGTGGTCTTGGGGTGACCCGGCCACGTCCTTGCCGAGCGCAAAGCGCAGGGGCGCCTTGCTGCGGGTGAAGACCTCGCTTTCCACCACTTCGCGCAGCGCCACCAGCGCCATCTCTTCATTGGGGACTTCGATGCCCACGTAGCCGTGACCCGGAACGGGGGCCTGGATGCGGATGCGCGGGGCGGCAAGAGCCAGGGCCAGGTCGTCGGCCAGCGCAGCGATCTTGCCCACGCGCACGCGCGTCTGCCCGGAGCGCGACTCGACGAAGAGCGGTTCCACGCCGAACATGGTGACCGTGGGACCGCGGCTGATCTCGACCACCTGGCTGGGTGCGCCGAAGGAGGCGAGCGTCTCTTCGATCAGGCGGGCGCGCTTCTCGATGAATTCCTCGTTGACCTTGGGGGCCTCGGGCGGTTCCAGCATATCGGCAACCCTCGGCAGCGTCCAGGTGATGGCGGGATGGAGCGGGAGGTTGGTCCTGACCGTAACCCCGGGCGGCAGGGGTGGAGCAGGCTGCTCCAGCGGGGGGCGCAGCAGGGGGGTGAAATCGTCGAGCGGTTCCTCCGGGGACCCGCCCGCGGTCGAGGCGGCGGGTTTCTTCTGCAGGCTTTGCTTCAGCCAGGCGCCAATCTTTGCCCCGATGGGAGCGGTCCATTTGAACATGTCCTGCAGCGAGAGGTCGAGGGTCAATGCCATGGCGATCAGCAGCCAGGCGACCACCACGATGACCGTGCCGGCCTCGCCGATGGCGCTGACCAGTCCCTGCTGGAGCAGGGCGCCGATGTAGCCGCCGCCGTTCCCGAGACGGGCGCGCTCGATGGCGGTGGCGGTCGGACCGTCGATGCCGTGGAAGGCGACCAGCAGCCCGATGAAGAGCAGGATCATGCCGGTGAGGCGCTCGATGTTCAGGGCGGGGAGGCGGTCCACGTTGCGCGCCACCAGCCAGACGCCCAGGATGAGCAGACCGACCGGCAGGAGGTAGTCGCCCCAGCCGAATACCTGCGCCAGGATGTTGATCCAGCTGCCGGTGAGGCTGCTCCTGGTGGCCGAGAAGAGACTGAGCAGCGTCACCAGCCCGACGATGGCGAGCACCACGCCGAGGATGTCCATGCGGCGCTCGGGCGGGATGTTGTCGAGCAGGGAGAAACGTTCGGGAGGGACGTTGGGTTTGGAGGATTTACGCGGCTTGTGCGGGCGGATGGGGACGACTGACCGGCTCCGCTTCAGGGATGGGGAGGGCCGCGTTCCCGGAGCGGGAGACCGGTCTTTCGGGAGGTCTTTTGGAGCGGGTGATGGGCATGGTAAATTCATTATAGCGCAAATGGTCTTTTCTTCAGAATGGCGAAAAATGGACATTAAAAACCATTATATTTATCCTTGTTTCTTTCCCCCCCATGATGCATCACCGCTCTTTGGGCGATCGACCGTCGAGCCCCCGGTTGTGCAGGCGCTCCTGCTCCCAGGCGCTGAAATCCACCGGCGGGAGGACGATCTCGGACTCTGGCCTGCGCTCCAGGCGGGCAGCAAAGTTGGTACAGCCGGTGACGCACAAGTCCGCAGCCGATGCAGCGCTCTCGTCCACCAGCGAGGCTCCTCGCCTTCCGAGATGGCATGCACCTGGCAGCGTTGGATGCAGTCCCCGCAGGAGGCGCAGATCTCCGCGTCGATGACCGCCACATAGCTGGCGTAAGCCACCGAGTTCTCGATCCCCATGTCATTGATGCTCCGCAGGATGGCACAGCAGCAGCCGCAGCAGTTGCAGACGTAACCCATCCCCTGCATGACGTTGCTGACCGTGTGCACCAGCCCGACTTCCTCGCTCTTGTCCAAAATTGCCAGGGCGTCTCCCGGGAAATAAATCCGGGACCGGCGGCGCTCTGCTCGGACGAGAAACCCAGGCACATGTCGAGCGGGAAATCGCATTTGCGGGCTGCCAAGCTGGTCCTGCTGGGCGCGGCAGATGCAACTCTGCACGTGGAAGCTGTTCGGCCTCGAGCAGGATTGCTCGGACGTCTTCATACGGCAGCACCGCTTCGGTCTTCAAGGCGTTATAGGCAGGCAGGACGCGGTGCAGGGCGGGCTGCGGTTTCATGATCCCTTCGTGCGCCGCCGTGCGCCAGGTAATCCTCGACCAGGTGGGCAAGCTCGTGGTCCATGAGCTCGATCTGGGCCTCGTAGATGCCGACCACGAAAGGTGCCAGGCGGACGCGGGGCTTGCCGTTCCGCCGCTCCAGCCAGAGCACGCCGCGGCGCACCAGGTTGAGCAGCTGCTTGCGGGTTGAATCGACCGGCAGACCCGTTCCGCTTGGCGAGCCCGTCTAGTGGTTCGTACGTCCCGCCAAGCTGGCAGGCGAGGGCTGCTTCCTCGGGTGAAAATAGTTTTTTTAGGATTTTGATCTCGACCCCGGAGGGGGTGCGCGGGAAACCGTTGGGAAGTTTATCCAGGGCGTCTGCAAGTTGCTCGAAAACAAGATCGCTCATTTTGACACTCCTCATCTTGGGCTGTGATTGATATTATTTAAAAACTCCAATTTCAACATAAAACCATTTATCGTCTCTTTGAGCGAAAAAAGCCACCATGTTTTGGGCCCTCTTTGGGTTTAACTCCGCTCCGCTGCAACATTGGTAGTGAGGGATTTGGGTATACCCTAATGCTATCACCTGATTATCATAAGATATATTAATTATGCCATCTCGTTTGAAAAAATAGAATGGCTTCCCATTCATTAATTGAAAACCAAATGCTTCATCATAGTGGTAGCGCTCATTCAGCAATTCGCCGTCCAGTACAATCAGGCCAACAGAATTGAGTGAAATTTGATTATTCAGGGAAAATTTTTCGGTAACATCAGCGATTTCAAGCGCCCAATGATTTGAATAGGCCCACAGCCCTTGTAATGTATTAATGGGACTGCCATCCCCAGCCGGGATGGAATAGATCGTTTGCCCGGCGCGTGATACCTGGACGGAAACCTTTTGAAAGGTGCCGAGATCGGTAACCATATCGGTGGAAGATTCTCAGCGCTTCCACTTTATCATTTCCCATTTGTACCGACATACCTGCATTACCATTCGTGAAAAAGGAGTTGTCCGGAAAAACAAGTCCCCGATCTGGTTGATGTTTCGCCAAAATTTCCTGTTGAGTTCCCTGGATGGGCACGAAAGTCAATGGTTCCACACCAGGCGCATTTTTAAGCGGGTATTCTTCAATACTTAGCCCCGTGGGAAGGCTGGATTGGGCCGCATGGGTTGTATTGCAACCACCCAGGCAAAGAATTATGACTGGAAAAGTAATAATTTGAATTATTCGTGAAACCAGACGTTGCATATTAGCTCTAAAAGGATGTTAGGTGATGTGCTAAATTGGTTGCTCAGTCGTTCATCTATGATTTATGGATAATACCAGATTCCAACTCACCTTGTTTAATCCCCGTTTCCTACAAGTTAGATATTCTGCTTCGTCACTATCCCAATTGATCGGATTATTGAGGATATAAGCAGCAATGCGTTCGTAATCAGCATTATCACGAATGATATGTTCGTAATAATTCCTTTGCCATATCTTACTGGAATTCATATCTTTTCTCGCGCGACGTGAAACGGCGGCTTTAAATGTCCGAATGATTGTGGATAATGAACCGACCGTTGGTTTTCCAAATTGTTCTGTTGTGGATTTTGAACCACGACCGACGAGGTAGGGGCACGATATATCGTGCCCCTACGGGTGGGTGTATCCGATATTGTCTTTTCATGAATGAAAATAATGCCATGAACATGATTTGGCATTACAACGAATGCATCTGTGGTCACATTTGAGAAATGGATTGGGATATCTTCCCAGCATTCCTGGGCAATCTTCCCCAATTCATTAATCAGCATCTCTCCTCCAGCCACATTCCCAAACAGGCGCTTTCTTCCCGACGTGCTGATGGTTATGAAATAACCTCCAGCTTGCGAATAATCATATCCCTCCAGGCGTATCGATCTACGCCCTTTACTTTCAGGATCTGGCTGCTTGTTCATATAGCCGCTTCCAGCTTGATTCGATGGCGAAGATCTCCCCCAGATGGCGCACGTTGTCCATCAATGCCATCTGGATGCACTGGTACTGCGAGTATTTCCCTTCGAACCCCGCCCCGGGGGACAGCAGTTTTTCCTCGGTCATGCCGCCCAGGTAATCCTTGACCGCATCGTAAACGGCATCCAGGTATCCCAGCACCTGCTCGCGGGCCATGGGCGGCATGGCAGCCACTTCTTCTATGGTGAACCCGGTCAGCATGCCCCAGCCGTTCTGACCCAGCCCGTGCGGGTCATAGCCGGTCCGCTCCGCCCAGCCCATGCGGAACCAGCACTCGTCTTCGGGGGGATTTCCTTTTGCGTTTTGGGTGAGAAAGACATCCAGCATACGCGCCATATGCCAGATGGTGATAAGGATGTTGTTGGCACCGGGCTCAGGATTCCATGCGACGCACTCGCCGCTCATCCGGTCGAGCCTCCTTTTTAATCTCCGGCGGTTATCTTCGAGCAGGTCGGTCAGGACTTCATTGGCATTCATTGCAGGCAACCCCTCTTAAATATAAGCTGCCTCTGATGTTAGGCGAGGTGAAATTCAAGCCGTATATAAACCGTCCCCTATTTTTTATTTTGGTCCAGCCAGAGCACCGACCCGTCGAAATGTTCCTGGTGGTGGTCGTAGGTTGCCAGCAGGGTGAAAGCGAGCGGGTAGCCTTTCATCCATGGATATTTGCTCTCATCCAGCAGGTCCTTTTCAGCTATTTTCTCCCCCAATTCGAGGAAGCGCAGGAAACCGATCTTCCAATCCAGGTAGACCTTCGACCAGGGGTCCTTGCGGGTGGTCTCGTGGATCCAGGCATTGAGCTTGTCCACGTCTCCCGCGTTCGGGTCAAGCTCCGCCGGCCATTTAGGATATTCGGGCTCCCGGTCCAGGGTTGCTGCCAGGAGGCGGGCGATGGAGCGCTGCTGCCAGGCCCACAAATGGGAGATCTCGTCCTTGGTGGACCATTCGGAAGGCATATGCGGCGCCGTGATCTGGGCTTCGTTCATGCTCCCCAGCAGGTCTTCCCAGCGTTTGAGCTGCTCCCGCATGGCAGCCAGGATGTGTTCCTTCATATTCATAACAGCTCTCCTTTCGATCAACAGCATGCGCTTGCTGGATGGCGGTCGAATTGTCGTGACCATGGCAGGATCCTCACGGTTTGGGCAGGTGCCGGCTGAGGGCGGGACCGCGCTCGAAAAGCACCCGGATTGGAATATTTCATTTCCCCTTCAGGCCGTAGTGCAGGAGGACGTTTTTCGAGGGGAACGACCGGGCTTCCAACAGATTCAGGCTGGTCCTGTCGAAACTGCCGAACAGCCGTTTACCGATCCCCAGGATGACCGGGGTGATCACGAGCAGATGCTCATCGATCAACCCATCCCGGGCAAGCTGCTGGATGATGGTCCCACTGCCGAATATGGTAATGTCGGGACCCATTCCCTGCTTTAACTCCAGCACTTCCTTGGAAGGATCGCTTTTTACCAGCCTGGAATTTTTCCAATCCACATTATTCAATGTCCTGGAAAAAACAACCTTGTTCATCTGGTCCAGTTCGTTCGCCATGACCCGTGCGCCTTCGGGCGCATTCGGATCGGAAGCCACGTGGGGCCAGTAACCGGCGAACAACTGGAAGGTCAGCCTGCCGAGCAACAGTGTATCCGGACTCATGCCGGCGTGCACGGCCTGGTCCACTTCGGGATCCGGCACGAACCAGTCGATTTCCCCGTTCGGACCGGCAAAGAAACCATCCAACGATACCCTGTTGAAAACAACCACCTTCCTCATTTTGCACTCCTGAATATACGGATAAAGGATTTCCTTGATTTCAGGTTCACATCTTCTTGAGCAGGTCGGCTTTCTTTGCCTGGAACTCCGCCTCGGTCAGCACGCCGTGCTGGCGCAGCGCATCCAGCTGGGTCAGCAGGTCCGCGGCGTTGGGTGCCGGGGCGACGGGCGCGGCCTGCACGGGCGCGCGCTCGAGCTTTTCCTTGGCATTGATCATGGCTGCCTTGTACTGGATGGGGTTGCCCGATATGGGTGAACATATTCGCGCCCAACTCGCTGGCGGTGAGGATCTCGATGTTGCCGTAACCGAGCAGACGTCCCAGGAAGGACTGGGTCAACTTGACGTCATTGACCTTGTCCAGGGAGGAATCGGTGACGTTCTTGTTGAAGACCCCGGCAAGCTGCATCACCCGCCGGTTGGTGACCACGTACTTGCGGTTCGACCAGATCAGGACGTCGCGCAGCAGGCTGATCAGTGGGAAGATGAGCAGCAGGTAACCCAGCAGCACCAGGGGATTCAATATCCATATGAAATACATCAGGGAGACCAGCACGATCAGCCCGATCGACAGCAGGACCTCGAGCAGGATCTCGCCCCCCAGCACCAGCCAGTGCTGGTGGGTTACGAACAGGACCTGCTCATTTTCGCCCAACAGACTCTTCAAGTATCTATCGCTCATTTGATTTGCCTCCTATGCGGATGATAGCCAAAAACATAAAATAGTATAGCAAGTTCAAAGGGAGATTGCAATGCCCGGCCTGCAGAGTCTCACAGAGCTCTTAATGTCCGGCGGAAAAATAACCACAAAATCACCAACACACGAAACCCAACTTGAAGACCCTTAAGACTCCCGGTAAATCCGTTCCTGCGCCGCTGCAATCCTCGAAACCTAAAGGATAAAAAAAAGCCCTGCGGAGATGCCGCAGGGCTGACTTTTCACTTTAATTCGAGTTCCGCCCGCACCACGCCGGCGCGTTCGTGACGGGCGGTCAGCTTGACCGTGCCGCCCTGGGGGCGCGCACCACCCACTCGACTTTTAGGCGGTCGTCGGTGCCGCCCTCCCAGCCCTCGGGAAAGGCGGTTTTATAGGCGCGTCCCTCCAGCTGGGCTAGTTCCTGGCGGGGCTTACCCGACTGCAGGCTGGCGCCCTTTGGAAGCTCGATCTCGCAGATGACGCCGCGCGTGACCTTCTTCTCCACGGCCTTCTTGGTCACATAGGTTGGCAGCCAGCCGGTATTCTCCACCACCAGGCGGAGGCGCCAGGTGCCCTTGCCGATGGACTTGACCTCAGCAGCGTGAAGCGCCAGCCTGGGAGAGATGAGGGCGTGCCAGAGGATCCACTCGGGGAAGACCTTGATCTCCTTTTCCAGGAATTTTAGCGGCGGGTTGCCAAAGTAGTTCATCGAGTCCCAGCCGCCCAGTTCCACTTTACCCAGTTGGGGATGCTTGAAGGGATACCAATCCACGTAACCTTTTCCGTCCAGCACCTCGATGTTCCACTTCATCAGCTTGATGTCGTCCTCGAGTGGGTGGTCGCGGAACCATTCGACGTACTTGTAATCTTTTATGCCAGCCTGGCGCATGGGGCTCCACAGTTCCACGGTCCATGAGAAAACCCCGAGATGGTCGTACATCCAGGTGTCGAATGCGCCGGTGGTCACCTGCTTGGGATGGTAGCGGAACTCGTGGTAGCACGAAACATTGGGGTAACCGGTTATTTTGGTGCCCTGGTCGCCGATCTTCTTGTAGGTCCACAGGTCTTCCGGTGGGAACTCGTCATCGGAGCGGTCGTCGTAGGGCCGCAGGAGCAGCCCGCTGTAGGTATGGAAGGTGACCACGCCGGTGAGATTGGGGTGACGGACGATGAAGTCCACCAGGTTGCGCGACTCCGGTTCGCTGACCGGGTAGGGACCCGCGCCGTGCTGCTCGTTCTCCTGTTTCCACGCCACCGGGAAGTTGCGGTTCAGGTCGAGACCTTCCTTCGACCCCTGGGGCTGGATGGTGACCCCGTCGAAGTTGCGCAGCAGACCTTCGGGCAGCAGGCGGTAATAAGTGCCGCCTGTATCGACCGGGTCGCGGCGGATCATCAGACGCGGGTCTTCGGGATGGGTCTTCCAGGCGCCGTTCGGATCGGGGAGGCGCATGGTCAGGATGCGCCCGTCCCCGTCGATATCCTCCTGGAGCAGCCCCTCCACCGGCTCCTCGTCGTACGGGTAGGGGCGCGTGCTCGAGCGGATGAAGCGCGGCTTATCGGCCAGCGCCCACTCGGCGCCGTCGGGGTTGACGCGCGGGACGATGTAAAAGGCGCGCGTGTCCAGGGCGGCGGTGACATCGGCATCCTTGCCGTAGCGGGTCACGAGTGTATTGATGAAATACAGGGCAGCCGTCGACCCGGCCACCTCGGAGGCGTGCAGGTTGCCGTCCACCCACAGGGCGGGCTTTTCCACGTCCGGACCGGTGCGGAAGTTGGTGGCGGTCACCAGCCAGACATCCCGCCCTTCGTGGCTTTTACCGATGCTTTCGAGATGGAGCAGGTTCGGGTTTTCTTCGGCAAGAGTTTTGAGCAGGCGGGTAAGGGCGGTATAGCGATAGTAGCGGTTGAAGGCGATGGCGGGCATAGCTTCCTCCTAGCTGGAAAGGCTGTTCAGAATTTCCATGATTTTTTCAGCGATGACGGTGCGGCTGAAATTCTCTTCAAGGTATTTGCGGCCGGCCAGCCCCATCCTGCGGCTGTGGGCCGGATCGGCAGCCAGGGCTTTGGACGGCTTCGGCAAGCGCAGCCGGGTCACCGGGCCGGGCGAAGATCCCGCAGCCGGCGCTGCTCCACCACGGCGCGGATGACCCCGTCGATGGCGAGCACAACCGGACGCCCGGCTGCCATGTAGTCGAAAACCTTGTTGGGATAGGTGGTCTTGTATTCTTCGATCGGTTTCAGGATGGCAAGGCAGGCGTCCGCGCCCGCCAGTGCGGCGGGCATTTCCATCTTGGGGATGGGCGGCAGGAACAGCAGGTTGGTCAGCCCCATTTCGGCGGCCTGCTTTTGGAGAGCCGGTTTTTCCTTGCCGTCCCCCAGCAATACCAGCCGGACATTGGGGTAGGTCCTTGCCAGGCATCGCGGCGGATTCCAGGACCACGCCCAGGTCGTTCGAGAGACCGTGGGCGCCGGCATACAGCACGACATAATTGCCGGTGAGATCGTGGCGGCTGCGGAATTCGGAACCATCCGCGGCGGGATCGAACATCTCCGGGTCGGCGCCGTTGGGGACGAGCTCCACCCGGCGGGCGCCAAGTTCCATCACGTGGTGGACGTAACCGGGGCTGTTGACCATCACCACCGCCGCGCGGCGGTACAGGAAGCGCTCGAGCCACAGGGATAAATTGATCAGAAGAGGGTTCTTCAGCACACCCACGGCGATGGCAAACTGGGGCCACAGGTCGCGCACTTCGAACAGGAAGGGCACGCCGCTTGAGGCGCGCCAGCAGCCAGGCGGTGATGCCCTGGAAGATGGGCGGCGAGGTACCCCAGACCACGTCCACGTTTTTGACTCCCAGTCCGATAAAAAACGAGGAGACCATGAACGAGATGAAGGCGAAGACGCGCCTGGCGAAGGATTTATGCAGCGATGAGCTGGAGGCAGCGCGGATCACCCTCACACCGCCAGTTTCGGCTTGATCCCCTTTTACCTCCCTGGTCGGATAGGGGAGCGCCTGTCAGGTAGCTCACCCGGCTGGCAATGACCGTCACACGCTGGCCGCGCCTCGCCAGGGCGCGGGCGAATTCGTGATGGCGGGTGCCACCCGGTTCGTCGAGCGCGGCAAAGGCCTGGTGGATGAGCAGGACATGCATGGCGGAATCTGGTCTCCTGGATTAATGAACAGCGATCAGCTGGCGAGGGCATCCCGCAGCCCGGCTAATTAATTGATATGCAGATATTGTACGATATTACCCGAGATTCGGCGAAAGGAAATTTATCGGCAGCCAATTGACTTAAGAATAAAAAAGACCAGGCACATTTCATTATCCTGGAGTTCATTTTGCCGGCAGTAGGGCGCCGGTCAACCGGTCAACTTGAAAATTATGGTGAAGATTTAAATCCATGGCGTTCGTATAGTCTTCTGGCTACTCGAGCTGGGCGAGACCGTGCTGGATGGCATAGCGCAGGATGTCGATCTGGGAGGTGAGTTCCAGCTTGCGCATGATGTTCGTGCGATGCGTCTCCACCGTACGGGCACTGATGACAAGTTTCCTGGCGATCTGCGAGTTGGAATTACCTTCGGCGATCAGTTGCAGGATCTCCCGCTCACGGATGGAGATACGGTCATCCATGTTGAATTCCTGGCTGGTACCTGAGACAACCGCATCGATGATCTGCTCCGAAACGCTGGCTGCTCAAGTAGCGTTGTCCCAGGATTACCGCCTTGATAGCCCGGATGACGTGCTGGAAATCGTCGTTTTTCACTACGTATCCACGCGCACCGCTCCTGAGGGCACGGACGACGTAGGAGGAGGAGGTATGGATGGTGATCATTACCACGGGCATCTCGCGGATCGCGCTGGTGGATCAATTTTGTTGCTTCGATGCCGTTCAGGTTGGGCATGCTGATATCCGCCAGGACCACGTCGGGGTGCAGGTTCTCGGCCAGCTCGACCATTTCATTCCCGTCCGCGGCTTCCCCGACCACCTCGATATCGGGTTGGGCGTTAAGCAGCAGCATGAATCCCTGGCGGACCATGACATGGTCGTCAGCGATCAATACCTTGATCTTCTTGTTGCCCGAAACCTCCTTTACAGGGGGTTTCCGGGGGGCCCGGACGGCAAATCCTGGCCCATTACGGGTTAAATCCAGTCTGAGGAACCAAATCCGACACTGTGAAGCGGTTTAAATGCCGGGAAAAACCCTGAGACAACCTGCCAGGGGTAATGCATTGCCTGATACCCGGGGAATAACCGGCTGCGCATCCACCCGGATGGAAACGTACGCGCCGAAACGGAGGATTTACGTACGAAATTCGGAATTTGGGATAGTTGGTCTGCTCCGTGAAGGATGAAAATCCCACTTTTATACCCGTACGAGCACACTGCGTATTCACGGAGGGATGGTTTCATCTTACCTCGGATTTACCCCCGGTTGGGGACACGCCCTGGAGGTTGGCATCCTCCGATCTAGCCAATGATAAATGGAGCATCATCCCTCATGCGAATGCCTCGATAATTCCATGCAATAACTGCGTGAATAAACCCTGATTTGCCCTGTAAAAACAGCCGGGAAAGACCGGACGAGGGCACAACCAGGACGGAAATTCGGCGTAACAACCTGTTTACGGAACTCGAAGAAATGATTAAAGCTCCAGTATATTTTACACCATATCATTACGTAGCTGCACGTTCAAAAAACCAACCCAACGGAGGACTGTTACGGATCATTTTATGCAGCGCGGTACTAATCCACACCCATATCATCGCGCTATTTATGACGAAATGGAATAAGGGAAACACCGAAGAATCCGGTAGGATAACGTAATTATTTCAATGATTTGGATATGGAATCTATGGGGTAAATGGGAATTATACTTACGGGATGTTTAAGCAGAAAATATGTTCTACGTACGTATTGACGAAGCGAAACTTGACAGAATTCTCAGGGGAATTACGAGGCAAATTACACACTACGGTAGCGCCTTTTTTACAAAGATTTCAGTAATTACCTTATTTCTCTCCTGACAGGATGGATACATAATTTAGCTATACGCCATAGAATCTTTAAGTTGTTCATAATGTTGGCTTAATGTTCTTTAATCAAGCATATCCAGATCGCTAAAAGAAGGCATATTATGTCGCAAAAGCAGATTTTAATTGTGACTCCTCACTCGGATTTTGGCGAAATCGTCAGCCAAAGCCTGGGTAAAGAAGCCTCCTGTGATGTGATCGTTGCCACATCCATTTCCGAGGCAATCACCCAGACCAGGAAGAGCAGGATGCTCAATTATGCCTTGCTGGACATGGAATTGGGGGTCGAGAAGGTGCTGGAGCAGGGCTTTACCTTGCGGAATTCATTCCCGGCCATCGCCCTCATCCTGATCTCGAAGAAATATCCCCCCTCCGAGATGGAAGATCTGCGCCCATGGAAATTCCTGCGCAAGCCTTTTGTCCAGCGGGAGTTGATGGAACTGATCCGGGACGGGACCGAAACCAGTGCTGTAGATCCCGGGTACGTCGATGCGAATTATGCCAGCCGGGCGGAAGACACGGTCCCGGCCTGGTACATGGACGAAGCCCTGGCCACCAAGAACCTGGTGGCAGCCACTTCCAACCTGGTGGTCCAGGAAGCCATGCTCGTTTCCAATACGGGCATCCTGGCACATTCGGGTGAACTATCGAAGGATGCCGTGGAGGAATGCTCCCGCCTGGTGCGCAGGTATTGGGGCAATGACAGCACCGCCGACCTGATCAAACCGGTGCGCCTGCAGACCACCAGCAAGAATCACCTGCTGTCTGCTACGGTACTGGCGGTTGGGATCATCCTGGCGCTTACGTTCGACGGTGAGACTCCCTTCGATATATTACGCAGCCAGACCCGCTACTTGACCGGCGTGCTGAAGAACCCGCGGCTCTCCATGCCCGAGGTACACATCCTCCCCAGGGAATCGGAAGCGGCACTCCAGGTGACGAAGTCTCCGTTCATCTCTGACGACTTCGAGATCACCCGTAGCAGTGCATATGAACCCCGTACTGATCTCGTGAATAAAATAGCGGTAAACGCGCAGGCGGAACCCGTAGAGGCCGGGAAAAATGCGCAGCCGGAAGCATCGGGAAACCCGGACGTAGGCGAACTGACCACCACACCCCCGTCGCTTGCATCCGAAGAAACTCCCGGGTCCGAAAGCCAGTCAGCCTGGACGGGGGCCGCGCAGCCTCAAGAGAGAAACCCGTATTCCCAGACTTCATTCGTAATCCACGACAGCCCGCCCTTGGAAGCCAGTTCACCGATCAACGTAACCGGGGAGCTGACACGCAGTTCTCTCGGACCAACCGAGTACAGCCTGTACGATGTATATTATTCCTGCGTCCTGATCCCGCGCCTCCAGACGCACGAACTGGACGAGGAATTCGCCAGTTTCGTGAACACCGAGCTGCCGAATATCTTCCTGGCCTACGGCTGGCGTCTCGAACAGGTTGTCGTCGGGCGCGGCTACATGCAGTGGATCGTGAGGATCCCTCCCACGCTCGCGCCGGCCTCCCACATTAAACTGATCCGCCGGGAAAGTTCCAAACTTATCCTGGAACATTTCGCAAAGTTCAATGGCAACGAATTCCTGCGTGACTTCTGGTCACCGGGTTACCTGTTGGGCGGCGGCCGCAATCTTATCCCCGAGGCGGAAATCGCCGAGTTTGCCAGGATGAACCGCAAACAGTATTACTCCCAAGGCGGAATCCATTCCGATCCAAACAGGGAACCTTTGAGCTTCCGGTTTTAACTGCCCTGCCTGACGATCCAGGTTCCAGGACACCCAATTCATGCGAGCAAGTAATGACTGATATAACGGTTAACCGGATCAGCGAGATACTTCGCCTGGTCTTCGACCTGTTGTGGTTCGAACCACAGGGGCTTTACGTGTCGGAGATCATGCGTTATATCCAGGCGACGGTACCGCTCTCGGAATACGAGACCGGTTATTACCCCTACGCTCCCTACTCGCCGCGGTATGAAGTGGTCATACGGGTGGGGACCATCCCGCTGGTAAGAGCCGGCTGGCTCGAAAAAACCAAGAACGGGCGCTGGTTTATTACGGAAGCGGGCCGCGACGCCTGCAAGCGCTACAAGAACGCAGCGGACTTCTTCGAGGAATCCGTCCGCTTGTTCGTGCAGTGGAAAGCCAGCGAAAACAACCGCCTGGTGCAGATCGGCGCAAACCCCTACAACTTTGCCGTTGAAAATTCGTGGGAACAGATCCGCCAGTACATCGATAATCTCGATATGCGCGACCTGCGCGAAATGGTCAGCGTGCTGCTGAAAGCGATGGGCTGCACCATCGCCTGGTCGGGCCCGATCGGGGAAGACAACGGGCTGATCGACCTGGTCTGCTACATGGACCCCCTGGGTCTCAACAGCGCCAGGATCGTGGTGCACGTTGCCAATAAATCCCAGGTATCCACCCGGGATGGGCTTGAGCGCGTTCATGAACGTGCTGAAACCCAACGACGTGGGTCTTTATATTTCGCTGGGCGGGAGCACCAACGACCTGACCCAGTTCGCCATGACGCAAACGCAGAACCGGGTGCGGCTGATCGACCTGGAAACCTTCGTGGACCTGTGGGTGGAACACCAGTCCAAGATCGACCAGGATCCGCGCGCTCAAATTCCCGCTCAAACCGGTTTACTTCCTTGCCTTCCCGAGCCAGGGATAGCAGTCACCCCTCGATGGGGCAGCAGGACCATAAAACAAACCAGGTGACGCACGAGCGTTCACCTGGTTTTTATTTTTGTGTCTCCGAGCGGGTGTTCCATGCAAATCCCACCTGCATCCCCTCTTCGGATCCATTCATGGGTGAAATTAATCGGGACTTTCGGGGATGATGACCGGTTCTTCAGGCCAGCCCTTTTTCAGTGAACGCACCACCAGTTCGGCCAACGGGCGCGGCTTAACGGGCTGCTCCAGGATATCTTAGACCGGCATCCACATGGGACGGTAGGTGCCCCGTTCGGGGAGCGGGTCGAACAATTCCTCCCCTTTGCCGGAACCGAAGGTGCCACCGGTGACTTCCACCAGGTAGTAATACTGCCATTTCCCCTGCCAGCCGTACTGGGCGATCAGCTGCTTGAGCGTCCACCTGCAGTCCCAGTTCCTCCTCGGTTTCACGCACCGCGGTCCGTTCAGGGGTCTCGCCCTTGTCCACGTGACCGCCGGGGAAGGTGAAATAATGCAGCCCGGCGCGGTGACGTTCGATCAGCGCGACCTTGTCGTCCAAAACCAGGATGATACCGGCACGGTAACTCATTTGGGAAAAATGAACTCCGAGATGAATTTTACTTCATTTTCTGACTTTAATTTCGACCGCCAGCGACAACGCCGGCAGTTTGATCCCGTAATTCGGGGAGATCCAGCCGCGGGTGGCGCCCGGTGAACCGCTGCCCGCCAGCAGTTCGCCCGCCCGGGCGAGAGAGAACGAGGCGGGCAGGGCCGGCGGCGAAGACCGGACGGAGAGGGTCACCGGTCCGTGCGGGGATTCCAGGCGGAGCAGGATCCCGAGGCCGGTGCTGTCCAGGTTCCATTTCCAATCCGGCAGCAGCCAGTGCAGCCGGAAGAGGCGCCGCTTTTTCTCCCAGGGCATGTGCAGCAGCAGGACTTCGTCCTCCACCAGCCAGCGGTCGTCTTCGCCTGCGCTGACGATGCGGGTATGACGGATGCCGCCGGCACGCGTCCTGCCGCGCACCCGCTGGAGCACGGACGGATCGTCGGAGGGCAGGCTGAGGCGGTAGGCGTTGTACCAGTCCAGGTAAAGGAAACGCCCGGCACGGGTGAACTGGTCCCTGCCGTCCACGGTGATGGTGTTGTGCACCCTGGCAGCTGGCCAGGCTGTTATCCCACGGGGCGGTCGGCGTTATAGAGGTAAGTCCCGGCATCCGGGGTCACATTCATCCCGCGCCACCACAGGTCGAGAGTGCAGCTGGTCGGCGTGGGAGGGGCGCGAATTGAACTGGGCCGTGCGCAGGGAAGCCCACGAGTTTTTGCCGTAGAGCTGGTCGCCCACGTAGCGCGGCAGCGACATGCTGCCGCGTCCCGGCGCCTGTGCGCCGAACCAGAGCGCCATCTCATCCCAGGCTCCGTGAGGCAGGTCGTACTCGAGGAACAGGCGCGCGGCGGCGTGCAGGACGGGGCGGTAATCCTCGAACGGGAGCACCGTCAGAGGGAAGATGTACGACCCGTCGTTGGCGCCCAGGTTGGGGACCCGCCCGGTCTCCGACGTCCATCAACGCCAGCAGCCAGTGGACCGACGCGGCGGATGCCGATCAGGCTCTGGCGCGGCCAGCGGAAGGTCCGCCCGGTGTCGGTGCGGCACAACCTGTCGACCCACAGGACCAGTTGAAGCATCAGGCGCTGGTAATTGGTGGAGTGCTGGGAATATTCGCCGTAGCCGTCGATCTGCGACTGCAGCCCCTTGTTGAGCCAGCGCCAGCCCAGGTCCCGCCAGGAGGCAGCCCCGGGATGGTCGGGCAGCGCCAGGCCGGCTGTGAGCAGTCCCACCGCTTCGCTGAGCAGGTGGTTGTTCTGCTGCGAGCGGGCGTAGACCAGCGTGGGCGGGATGCGGGCGGCATGCGCCGCCACCGCAGCCGCCAGGCTGGCTTTGCGCTGCGGGGTGGAAGCAGAAGCGGAGGCGAAGACCTGCCCTGCCCAGACGAACGCCACCAGGCGCAGCGCCACTTCCTGCCCGCTCATCCAGTGCGGACCGAGGTAAGGCGGGTTGGCCTCCGTGAAAGTCTCAAAATATTGCCAGAAAGCCCGGGCGTATTTTTCGTCCCCGCCCAGGCGAAAGGCGCGTGCCGAGGGTGAACGCCCAGCCGAAACGGGCCGGTTCCCAGACGAACTTGATATCCTGCTGTTGTAAATAGATCCCCAGGGGATGGGAGTCTTGCCGGTTTCGTAGGAGGTCCAGTGTCCAACTTGCCGGGCAGGCTGAGCACGAGGTCCACCGGCTCCCCGCCGAAAAGGCGGACCTTGCCACCGGCGATCTCGTCCGCGGCAGACAGGACGGTGGAGACACCCTCATCGCCCAGGCTGTTGCACAGTTCTTCACGCCCGGGCAGCGGCATGACCCCCATCAATTCCACCCGCTTCATTTCCGGCGCCCGGCTGGTCAGACGTTTATAATGCCCGCTCGCCAGCCCGAGCCGGTAGAGGCCGTTGAGCGCGACCGGTTCCGGACCAAGCTGGTTGAAAGCTTTGAAGGCGATGTTTATTTGCGAGAAAAAGTTCATCAGGGATGCGGTCGGATATTAGCGGTTTTTTCCGGGAGGACAACGCGGGCAGGTCAATTCCACCCGCTGCATCCTACCTCCAGGCAGGAATCGACCTTCCACGCGTGGGACGGATAAATGATACAGGTATTATAAACTTTAACACGGTATGGAATGCATCCATAACGACTCTGTTTTTCATGAGTTGCCGGAAACCGGGTTCTGCCCGGGTTGATTTACCCCTTATATATCCAGCCCGAAAGATCAGCCTTTCGCGGCGCGCAGCGCTGAAGGAAGCAGTTCGGCGGCAGCGCGGATCTGGTCGGTGGAACACGAGAAGGCGAAGCGGATGTAGGCTTCATTGTCCGGGCCGAACGCCGAGCCGGGCGCCGAGCCGATGCCTGCTGCGTCGATCAGGTAGTTGGTCATGGACCAGTCATCGGTCTTGCCCTGGTAGCCGGGCCAGTCGGGGGTGATGCGCGCCCAGATGTAGAAGGCTCCCGAGGGCTTGAAAGCCTTGACGTAGGGAGATTCTTCCAGCGCCGCGAAGAGCATGTCCCGGCGCAGCTGGTACTCGGCTGACATTGCCAGCGGGGCATCCTGCGGGCCGTTGATGGCGGCAGCCGCGCCGTACTGGGTGACCGAGTTGACGCCGTTGATGGTGCAGCGCACCAGTTTCTTCAGCCGCATCAGGATCAGCTCGTCGGTGGCGATGACGTAGCCCAGGCGCAGTCCGCTCATGGCGTAGGTTTTCGAAAGCGAGTGGACCGTGACCGTGCGCCCGCGGGCGGCGGGCAGCGAACCGATCGCGACGTGCTCCTCGCCGTCGAAGATGACGTGCTCATAGGCTTCATCGCTGACCAGCAGCAGGTTGTGCTTCTCGGCGATGGCGGCGATCTCTTCCATCGTCTTGCGCCGCACCACCATCCCGGTAGGGTTGTGGGGGGTGTTGATGAAGATGGCGCGCGTGCGCGGCGTGACGGCGGCTTCGATGTCGGCGGGGGCGTACAGGTAGCCTTCGTCGGGGCGCAGCCGCACGGGCACGGGCACCCCGCCAGCCAGGCGGATGTTCTCGGCGATCTCGGTCCACATCGGGTTGGGCAGGATGACCTCGTCGCCGGGGTCGAGCAGGGCGCGGAAGATGATGTAGAGCCCGTTCATGCCGCCGTTGGTGACGATCACGTTATCGGGCCCGGGGACCTCGAGCTTGTTCTCGGTGGTCACCTTGCGGTGGATGGCCTGCCTCAGCACCGGGATGCCGGTGGAGGCGGTGTAGTGGGTCTGACCATCGCGCAGCGCCTTCTCCATGGCCTCGCGGGCGTGCGGGGGGATGTCGAACGACGGGTCGCCCGACTCCAGCCGCAGGATCTTGCGGCCCTTGGCCTGCTGGTCAAGCAGCCGGTCGCGCACCTGGACGATGGCGCCCAGGGAAACCTGGTCAACGATGTTCGTCATGAAAACCTCCGGATTTTTAAATTTTTTGATTATACCCCCCGGCGTCCACCCTTGCAACCTTTTTCACAAAGTTGGTAAATGATTCGATTTATCTTCCTGGCTAATAGATATTTCCCCCGGCGCTGCGAAATTTAAAATGCGAGGCGCTTGACCAGGATCAAGCAGGGATTATTTTCCCCCCAGATCTGGGGAAATTCCTCCAGCGGTCGGTATCCCAGGGCGGCGTAAAAGGCCAGGGTGGCGGCATAGCCCTTGTCCGGGCGGGAGGGTCCCAGTGTCTTGACCTGCATGTATTCCGCGCCCAGTTCGTGGGCGTGACCCTCGGCAGCCTCCACCAGGAGGCGTCCCAGCCCGAGACGCCGGGCTTCCGGGCGGACACCCATCACGTAGATTTCGGTCGAAAAGGGGTTGTGCTGCTTCAGGCTGAGGAAACCTGCCGTGCTCCCGCCCGACCTTGCCAGGAAGGTGGGCAAGCCCCTCGATCTCGCGTTCGTAATCCAGGAGGTCTTCTTCGATGCCGAACCAATCCGGCAGGGCCCGCAGGATGGGGATGCAAACGGAAGACTGGTGGTCGTGCAGGGGTCCTTCGATTTTAAATCCATATTCAAATCGCTAAGATCTGTCTTCTCCTCGCGCGTAAACTCTCCATCACCGCGAAGGTGGCACCGTGTCGTCACGCCCACCAGGTGCTCGTAGGGGATGGGCGGCTGTCCGCCGGACTGGATGGCAGCCGCGAAAGCGCTCCATTCGCCGCTCCAACCTTTATCCTGGGCTCCCTTTTCAACCGTGCGTTTCCCTGAGCGGACCGTTTCCAGCGAGCGGAAATCGTCCAGCACCGCCACGTCCCCGGCGCAGAAGACCTCCAGCCGCTCCTTCGGGAAGGACTTGTCGCCGTTGGCGAGGTAGTCCAGCACGCCGATGGAGCCGTCGGGGAAGGTGAAGGTCATCGCCAGGTTGTCGGAGCGGTACCTGCCGAGGTCCGGGAGTGCCTGGGCGCTGACCGAGACCGGTGCGGCGCCCGCCAGGAATGCCAGGAAATCCACGAAATGACAGGCTTCGCCGATCACCCGTCCGCCGCCCTGGAACGGGTCCTGCGTCCAATGGTTGAGCGGCAGGTAGCCGGCGTTGACCCGGTAATGGGCGTGCAGCGGCTCGCTGCGCTTTTCCAGGAACCTGGACAGGCTGACCGCCAGCGGTGCGAACCTTCTATTGAATCCCACGGTCAGCAGCCCGGGTGGGGTGGAGGGCGAGGCTTTACCTTTCTGCGTCGTTGCGGCTCCCACGCCCAGGGCTGCGATCACCTTTTCCAGACCGGCTTCATCGATCGCCAGCGGTTTCTCCACGAACACATGCTTGCCGGCCTGCAGCGCCCTGACCGCCAGCTCCGGCGTGGGTATCGTGGCGGGTGAGGATGGCAACCGTATTGATCTGCGGGTCGTTGAGGATCTCCTCGTCATTGGAGGCGGCATAGGCGAAGCCGAATTTTTTCGCGGTTGCCTGGGCGTGCAGCCCGCCTGCGGAGGCGATCCCCACCAGGTCGATCCCGCCCACCTTTTGGAGGGCGGGCAGCAGCGTTGCGTTTGCAAACAGACCGGCCCCCAGCACCCCCAGCTTTACTATTCCCGGCGAGTCCCGGCTGCACGCGCTTCCGGGAAGGTGATGCGGGCTGCAGGCAGGCTCGAGGTCTCCCGCCGGGTAGGTCAGCAGCACCCCCAGGAATTCCTCTTTCTTCCTGCCGGTGATGACCTGGTAAGCCTGGGCGGCTTTCTCGATCGGGAAGCGGTGGCTGATCAGCGCCTCGACTTTAAGCTTGCCGCTTTCCAGCAGCGCCACCACCGCCTGCAGGTTGCGTCCCTCCGTCCAGCGCACGTAGCCCGCCGGGTAATCCTGGCCGTTCTCCTCGTAGGCGGGGTCGTAGCGCCCCGGTCCGTAGGAGCGCGAATTGATGAATGAGAGTTCCTTCTCGTAGTAGACCTTGCGCGGCAGGGACAGCCCGACCGCGCCGGTGGCCACCACCCGCCCGCGGTCGCGGGCGAGCTGCGCCGCCAGTTCCACCGGGTCGTTGGAACCCGTGTCGGCGCAGATCAGCACCACGTCGAAGCCGCGGTTGGAGGTGAAGGCCTGTGCCGGCTGCCACCGCCCGGTCGCGCTTGCACGCCTCCAGTCCGAAGGAGGCCGCCAGCTTTACCCGCTCCGGGTTGGTGTCGATGCCCATGACGCGGCACCCGGCTGCGGCTGCCATCTGTGCCGCCATGATGCCCAGCAGGCCCAGCCCGATGACCGCCACGCTTTCCCCGATGCTGGGCTTCAGCCAGCCGGAAACCGTGCAGGGCGATTGCGCCCAGGGTGGTGAAGGCCGCCGACTCGAAGTCCACCGAGTTCGGGCAGGGGGGTGAGCAGGTTGCGCGGCACCACGTTGTACTCGGCGTGGACGGCGTATCCGCCGCCCGAGCAGGCCACCCGCTGACCGGTTTTGAACCCCTCCATCCCGGCACCCAAGTGAATGATCGTGCCCGCCGAGGAATACCCCAGCGCCATGGGCTGGTCGAGACGGCTGAAGGCCGCCCTCACCGAGGGCAGCACCCCCTCGCGTTTCATCTTATCCGTCACCTGGCGCACCAGGTCGGGGCGGGCGCGCGCTTTCCCCACCAGCGATTTCTCCCCGAATTCCACCAGCATCCGTTCGGTGCCGGCCGAGACCAGCGAGGCCGCCACCCTCACCAGCGCCTGCCCCGGGCGCGGCGTGGGCGCGGGCACTTCCGTAACGACGGTTTTCCCGTCGCGCATGTTTTGCAAGACCTGTTTCATCGCTGTATCCCTGCTCCCTCGTACACCGGCGGACCGGGTGAACCCCGGAATCGATCTGCACTTTTTGAAAGTATACCGCAAGAAACTGCGGGGAGGGATGGCAGCAGACGCGGCTGGAAACGGGTAAAATTGTCTAAACCAGCCATGGCAGCCACCGGAATTCCCATCAGCCGAACCAAGGTCGTCGTCCCGGCCCTCCGCCCCGAGGTGCTGCACCGGGCGCGCCTGCTGGCGCAGTTCGACTCGCTCCTGGATAAAAAACTGATCATCATGACCGCCCCGGCCGGTTACGGCAAGACCTCCCTGCTGGTCGATTTTGCGCGCCAGGCGCGGCATGCCGGTCTGCTGGCTCTCGCTCGACCCCCTCGACCAGGACCCGCAGCGCTTCTTCGCCTACCTGATCGCCGCCGTGGCGGAACGCTTCCCCGCTTTCGGCAAACGCTCCAACTCCGTGCTGCGCTCGGTCACCAGCCTGGAGCAGGATTCCGAACGGCTGCTCACCAGCCTGGTCAACGAACTGGGCGACCGCATCGACCAGCATTTCGTGCTGGTGGTGGACGATTACCAGTTCATCGATTTCATCCCTCCCATCCGCGACCTGTTCAGCCGCTTCATTTCCCAGTCCGGCGAGAACTGCCACGTCATCCTGGCCACGCGGCGCCTGCCCACCCTGCCCAATATCGCCCAGATGGTGGCGCGCCAGCAGGTCAGCGGTTTCGACCTGGAGGAGCTTGCCTTCCGCCCGGCCGAGATCCGCGCCTTGTTCGAGCAGAACTACGGCTTCAGGATGACCGCCGAGGTGGCGGACGAGCTGGCGCGCCAGACCGAGGGCTGGATCACCGGGCTGATCCTTTCGGCGGACGAGGTGCGCCGCGAGGCTCCCGACCCCGCCACCGCCGCCCTGTGGGCCGGCCGCATGCGGGCAGCGCGCTCCTCGGGCGTGGACCTGGCAGTCTATCTCGACGGGCAGGTGCTTTCCCCCCAGCCTCCGGAGGTGCGCCAGTTCCTGCTGGAAACCTCGCTGCTCGAGGAGTTCGACCTGGAGCTGTGCAGGCAGGTGCTCGGGCGCAGGCAGTTGGAAGCACCTGCTCGAAACGGTGCGCAGCAACAGCCTCTTCGTCCAGGCGGTGGGACCCCAGGGGAAATGGCTGCGCTACCACCATCTCTTCGCCGACTTCCTGCGCGAGCGCATGCTCCGGGAATCCCCCGAGCGGGCGAAAGCCATCCTTGCCCGCCTGGCGCAGGTGTACGAGCAAGGCGGCGAGCTGGAAAAAGCCTTCGCCCTCGTCCGCCAGACTGGCAGCCCGCAGGACCTGGCCGACCTGGTGGAGCGGCTGGGAGACCAGGCTGCTGCTCAGGGAGCAGTCTCATCACCCTGCAGTCCTGGCTGGAGGAGATCCCCGCCGCGCTGATGGACAAACGCCCGGCCCTGCTCTCGCTGAAAGGCGCCTTCCTGTGCGGGCTGGGCGACGGACCCGCTGCCGTGCCCCTGCTCGACCGCACCATCGGCACTGCTTCAAAAGGCGGCCGACCTGCCCGTGCTGGCGCAGGCTTTCGTACGCCGCGCCGCCGCCCGCCGCCTGGTGGGCGATTACGCCGGGGCGGTGGACGATACGCGAGGAAGCCCTGCGCCTGGCAGAACCCGTGCCCGGTCTGGAGCACGTCAGTGCCGAAGCTTTACGGTTCAAGGGCATCTGCCTGTTCCGCCTGGGGCAGGCGGAGCAGGCGCTCGTCTCCCTGGAAGATTCCCTGCAGCGCTTAGAATCCCTCGGGGAGCCGGATGGCATCGCCCGCCTGCAGTCGGAGCTGGGCTGGGTCTGCCAGTCCACCGGCAAATACGAGGCCGCCGAGCTGTACTTCCAGGATGCCCTGCGCGGAATGGGAACGCGAGAACAACCTGTACTCCCAGGCCAACACCCTGAACAACCTGTCGGTCCTGTATTACATGCAGGGCGATTACGAGGCGGCGGTCAGGACCCTGGAGGACGGTCTCACCTGCGCCCGCCAGGGCGGTTTCCGCCCGCTGGAAGCGCTGCTGCTGGCCAGCCTGGGCGATATCCTTTCCGACCTGGACGAGTTCGACTCGGCCCGCGAGACCTATGCCTCGGCCGGGGTGATCACCCAGCAGGTCAACTATCCCTTCCTGGTGAACTACCTGCTGCTGGTGCAGGTGCGCCTGGCCCGCCTGCAGGGCAGGTTCCCCGAAGCCCACAACTGGCTGCAGCAGGTGCGCCCCATCGGTCAAGGCAGCCGGTTCCAATTACGAGACCGGGCTGCTCGACCTCGAAAGCGGCTGCCTCTCCCTGGCGGAAGGACGTGTTCCGCCCGCCCTGTCGGAGATCCGCAACGCCCTCGACCTGTTCCAGCGCGGCGAGCTGAGAGCCGAAGCGGACTGGGCGCGTGTCTGGCTGGCGGCCGCGCTGGCTGCCTCCGGCGACCGACCCACGGCGCGCAGCTACCTCCAGCCGCTCTGGGCCGACCTCTCCCCCGACGGCCGGGATTCGCCCCTGGTGCACATGCTGCGGCATGCCTCCCCCTGGCTGGCGCACATGGATTCCGACCCGCAGGCGGGACCGCTGATCCGGCGCGCCGACCAGGCGGGCGGACGGCTGCCCGCCCTGCGCAAGCGCCTGCGCCGCATGCTCAAGGCTGCCCCGCTGCAGAGCACCCGCCTCGGCCTGCAGACCATGGGCAAACCGCAGGTGCGCGTTAACGGGAAGCTGGTCACCCGCTCGCACTGGCAGACGGTTTCGGTGCGCGACCTGTTCTTCTTTTTCCTGTTGAGCCCCCGCCCGCTGACCAAGGACGAGATCGGCGCAGCCTTGTGGCCGGAGGCCGACCCGGACACGCTGAAACTGCGCTTCAAGAACAACCTCTACCGCCTGCGGCATGCCCTCGGGCAGGACGTGATCCTGTTCGAGAAGGACGTATATTTCTTCAACCGCCACCAGGATTACGAGTACGATGTGGAGGAGTTCGATTCGCACCTGTCCCAGGCCAGGATCGCCGGGCCCGTGGAAGACCGGATCGTCCACCTGCGGGCTGCCACCCGGCTCTGGCGCGGACCCTTCCTGCACGGCGTGGATGCCGTCTGGGTCTGGCCCGAACGCCAGCGCCTCGAGCAGGAATGCCTGGACGCTTTCCGCCAGCTTGCCGTGCTGCTGCGCCAGGAGCGGCAGCTGCGCCGCCGCCCTGCAGGCCTGCAAGCGCGCCCTCGAAATCAATCCCTGCCTCGAGGATTTCCACCGCCTGGCAATGGAGCTGCACGCCGACCTGGGCGACCGGCTGGGTGTGATCTGGCAGTACCAGGCCTGCCGCACGGCCCTGCAGGATGAACTGGAACTCAAGCCCTCCGCAGGAGACCGAAGCCCTTTCGTACCGCCGACCTCACCACCTGATTGTCTCCCGGTTCCTCCTTTTCCATCAGTTACGCGAAAAAAGGGAAGCGGAGGCGTACTTTGCCGAACGCTTCCCTTTTTGCCGCATCTTAGCCCCCTTCCCGTAGGCGCAAATCTGGTTCTCATCAATGCAATGTATTTACGGGAAGGGGGTATGGGGGATGGGCGCAGGATGAAAAACCCTTGCGGGCACCCCGCTGCGCGATCCCTTTTTCGCACCCGCAAAATAAATATAACCAGCCCCGCCGGGGCTGTTTTTTTCTCATAATCCGGTTTAATTTGAAGCCTGCTTTGCAGCCTGCCGGGAACGTAACATTGGAAGATATTCCAATCGAAAGAGGTGTCTAATGAAAAATCAAATCTTCTCCCTGACTTCCAAGATCAACCGCCAGCACGTCCAGGTCGCCTTCGCCCTGCTTGCCCTGGTCCTGTTCGTCCTCGGCGCCGGCGCTCCGTCTGACGGCGGCTGGGTGCCTCACTAAAGAATGATCCTGCTGGTTGCCGTCCTGGCCGGGCTGGTCGCCGGGCTTCTGCTTGCCCGCTTCCGCAAACCTGCCCAAAGTGGACGGTCCCGCCGCTGCGCAGTCCCTGGCTGGCGATCCTCGCCTTCCTGCCCCAGTTCGTCGTCTTCTACCTGCCCCCGGCAGGTCCCCGATGAACTCGGCAGCCGCCGGGCTGCTCGCCTTCCCTGGTGTTGTTCCTGGTCTTCTGCGCTGTCAACCGGCGCTTGTCGGGAGTCTGGCTCCTGGCGCTGGGGCTGGGTCTGAATTTACTGGTGATGGCTCTCAACGGCGGCTTCATGCCCATCAGCCCGCAGACCGCCAGCCGCCTCGTTCCGGCAGACACCCAGAACGCACTGGCAGCCCTCGCCAGCGGGACCAGGTTCGGTCTCAAGGACGTCCTGCTCCCGTCCGCCCAGACCCAGCCTGGCCTGGCTCTCCGACCGGTTTCTGCCGCCCAGGGGGTTCCCTTACCAGGTCGCTTTCAGCCTGGGAGATATGGTCATCGCCGCCGGGGTTTTCTGGCTGCATGCTCACCCAGGGCAAGCCGCTGGGATCGTTCAAAAAAAGCCTGCCGGAAATCCCCCCCAAAAAAATAAATGACCAGTTGGTAAAGGAGAGTGAATGTACACTACCCAGGATCTGCATTGTTCCGTTTCGCATGATGGTTTCCCCTTCGCCGGAAGACCACCTCGAATTCTCCCGCCTGCTCGCTGCGGCGGTCGTCAATCCTTCATTCTGTAACCAGCTGCTGGTCGACCCGCAGGCCGCCATCGATAACGGCTTGCACGGCGAAACCTTCAGCCTATCCGATGCGGAACGCTACTCGCTGCTGTCCGTTCACGCCGACTCGCTGGCCGAACTGGCTCAGAACATCCTCCAGGCCTTTGGGCTTGACCTGCATCCGTCACTGCCAACTTTCGCCCAGGCTCCGGTCTTCATGGGTATCTGAGCGCTAGCACCGGACATTGCGGAGGGATGGGGCACGATGGTCAAGGGGACCATCGTGCTCCGCATCTATGTCCCTGCTCTTGCAAGAGGAATCATGGAACTCGAATCTCAAGTTACTCCGATAAAATCCCCGGGATGATCAATCGCAGCCGAAGCATCGATCAAGCTGGACGCCATTTTCCGCGCCCTGCCCGACCTGCTCCTCTCCATGGACTCTTCCGGGCGCATCCTGAGCTACCAGGCCGGCCAGTCCCTGGCGCTCTACCTTTTGCCCCCGGCTGACCGGCAGGACTGATCCGCGACGTGCTGCCCGCCGACGTGGCCGAAAAATTCTCGCTCCTTCGATGAAGCCCTGCAGACCGGCAGCGTGGTCTCGCTGGACTACCAGCTCCAGGATCCGCGAAGGACAGCGCTGGTTCGAGGCCGCGCCTGGTCCCCGCCGTGGATCCCGACCCTGATCGCCGTCATCCGCGACGTGACCGAGCGGGTGCCGCCACCGAGCAGGTGCGCCACAACCTGCAGCGCCTCTCTGCCCTGCATTCCATCGACGCCGCCATCAACTCCAGTTTCGACCTGACCGTCATCCTGTCCGTCATCCTGCGCCAGATCACCGGTCAGCTGGGCGTGGATGCCGCCGATATCCTGCTGCTCAACCCGCAGCACGCGCATGCTCGAATTCGCCGCCGGGCACGGCTTTCGCACCTACCACCTAGCCCGTCAGCGGTCATGATCGGGCAGGGCTATGCCGGCACCGCCGCCCTCGAGCGGCGCACCGTTTCCATCCCTGCCTTGGACGAAGCCCAGGTCGAAGCCGCTCTTCTCCGCAGGGCTGTGCGCGAGAACTTCGCCAGCTACTACGCCATCCCGCTCATCACCAAGGGACAGGTGGAGGGCGTGCTCGAGATCTACCACCGCACCGTCCTGAAGCCTGCCGATGACTGGTTCGAGTTCCTCGCCACCCTGGCGGGCACCACCGGCGTCGCCATCGACAGCGCCTCCCTCTTCCACGACCTGCAGCGCTCCAACGTGGAGCTGACCCTGGCCTACGACGCCGCCATCGAAAGCTGGGCGCGCGCCCTGGCGAAAGCCCGGGCGCGAGACCCAGGCGCACACCCAGCGGGTGGCGCACTGGACGGTCCAGCTTGCCTGAGCTGGGCGTGGACGAGAAGGACTTCAACGACCTGCGCCGCGGCGCCCTGCTGCACGATATCGGCAAGCTGGTCATCCCCGAGGTCGTCCTCAACAAGCCCGGCAGCCTCGACGACGCCGAGTGGGAGATCACCACGAGCCACCCGCGCCGGGGTTACGAGCTGCTCGCGCCGATCAAGAACCTGGGCGCCGCCCTCGACATCCCCCGCGCCATCACGAGCGCTGGGACGGCAGCGGCTACCCCGACGGGCTGCGCGGCGACCGCATCCCGCTGTCCGCGCGCATCTTTGCCGTGGTCGACGTGCACGACGCCCTGTTCTCCGAGCGCCCCTGGCGTCCCGCCTGGACCGGCACGCCGCCCGCATGTACCTGCAGCAGCAGAGCGGCATCCTTTTCGATCCCGCCGTGGTGAAGGCGTTCTTGAATATCGTCGGGGATTATAGGGTGGATGGATCAGGGGTGGTGGGGTGAGGGAAGTTGTTATAAGTTAGGTATCGCGGACGATGAAGAACTAATTAGGCAAATAATGGGGTTATTCATTATATAAACAAAACCTAATTCACCCGTCACAAAAAAAACTATATTGAACGAAAAAATAAAAATTGATAATTAAAAAACACGATAAATATATTACTCAATCGCATTACCCCCCCTAAATAAATATTAGAAAAAATTTAAGGGAGATACAATGAAGGCTGCTCAAACACAAACTTACTTTTTTGGTCGAGTAAATATTATTAGCAATTTCTCAGATAAGAAGCAATTATTATTTGAAGCATTTAACACAAACAAGTTTCATCAAAAGGGTGAATATAAATATGGGTTTTTTGCTGTTACGGAAATCAATTCTGATTTTGCTTATGGATTATTAGTAAAATATAAACCGATGCTTGAAGGAGAAGTGGTTGACGAAAATGTACATAAATTGATTGAAGGCGGCTTACCAGATGGTGTTGTTGCCAAATCCGATTTTTTCGTCCATATTCCAAGTTCAATTATTGCATATCGCCCAATAACTAATAGGATTAGTCCTGGTCAATTTCGAGATATATTTGCTCATCTAATTGATGTTGGCCACGCAAATTTTTTTGTCAGCGTAAAAGTCGAATTTATTGATGAAGAAATTCGAATTGAAGAAGCTTTAAGTAAACTTTATCAAGATATTAAATAGTATCTTTTGATATCCACCCAACAAACCCAAGTAATAGAGACACTTATAAATCTCTTGATGAAAAATTAAAATTGGTTAACGCCGATAAAATGAAACAGACTATAGAATCAAAGAACCGGAGGACTTAACAAATCTGCATTGCGGATGACGAATTCTCATCGAGTCTTTTGACGGCTATTGATGGATATGGAAAAGGGGTAATTCACGGCACGATTGATGGAAATCGTAAGACATATCAACCGAGGAACTTCCCTGTGAGAAAAGATGTTGTTGTAAGTGAAAAGCCTTAAAATATTCTTGATCAAACTCCTACCATAATTTACTAAAATCCAAGAGCGAATTAAAACAGAGAATCATGAAGGTAATTAAAAGTATTTTTATTTCTTGGGATTTTATTTTATCGGTAATAATTGTTGTCTTTTTATATTTCTTCTTGCCCCAATATCTTCAAGTAGGATTTGTAAAAGAAATATATGGAATAACCATTACTGTTCTTGCAATTATATTTTCGGTTTTTTTTGCAGCATTATCCATTTTAATTACCGCAGGAGACAATGAATTTGTGCGCTTCCTGCAAGCCGAAGGTTTTTACAAGAAGATAATATTCACCTTTAAATTCACACTAATATTGCTATTTATTGGATTTTTTGTCTCAATTTCCTTGTTTATCGGAATATTGCCATATGCCTTGTCAACAAACATATACATTTACCCAAATTTAAACTTTCTTCTATTTATATTTTTTGTTTTATATGCGTTATTTGCCACAGCCAATTCGTCAATAGATGCAATTAGATATGCTGAATTTAGAGCAAGATTTTTGGAAATAACCACGATTAAGCGGGAAAACCATAAATGAGATTTAGTTTCCGTTAAAAATCATTATCATAAAGTATAAAAATCTAAGGAAATCGTATTATGGCTGATTGGGTTCAATGGATTATTACAACCATATTAACTGGCATTGGAATATTTATTGGCAGATATTGGGGAACACATGATTTGAAACGGAAGAAAGATCAAGAACTGAATATTAAAAATTAAACAAGCACTTCCCAGCGATGGATATACAAAAACCCAGCTTCTTTCCAAACATGATTTTAGAGTTGAGTTTGATGGGGATTTTCTGTTGCCTATTTACTCCCTTCAAAATTTATTTGATCAACCAGATAGCTATTTTTTAGATAGAAAGTTAGAAATATTGCGCAAAGAGTTGGTAAACAAAATGCAAGATTTCAATAACCTTATTAAGGTAAATGTTTTTGCTTCAAATACAAGACCGAAATATTATGTAATCGCCTCTCAAAAAGAAATAGCTGATGGAAAATTAGGTTATATAGAAAGGCAAGGTAATTTACTGACCGAATACATTATTCGGGACGCTTATCGAGACGCTGCCAAACAGTTTGAGGCGACTGCAGAAGAACTAAATACAGCAGCCTCCAATTTTTCCGATTCATATAACGAATTAATTAAAAATTGCTCATAAAAAATTATTATCTGATAAATAAGCTTAGCAATCGAAAGGTAAACTACAATGACGGAATTTCTCTTCTTAACATGCATGGAAATGCGGTTGGTCTCTTGGACGATGTGTTTATATTTGCAATGAACGGAGAACCAATTGGCATGTTAGACGGCTCCCATGTCTTTGAGCTCTCGGGCATATATGTTGGCGAATTATGTGAAGATATGGTTGTTGATATGCATATTGGAAATGTTGGTAATATTGGAAATATTCCAAAACCGGGCAATCTAGGTCATATACCTAATCCCGGAAATAGTGTATCAGTATATTTTGGTTTTCAAGATGTTTTTTTTAAATTCTTGAATAATCATATGATTAATTTGCATAAACTGCATCTATTAGAATTGAACTTTTAATCGTTATGGTGCCGAGCATCATTCTCGATAATAAAGGTAAATCATATCCGTACTGGAATTGAGCCTGAATACGCTTGGCCGCAAATCCGACTCTTGCTGGGTCCTCTGTATATCATATTGGCTTTCCGCAACAAATAATTAGGGGGCTCACCGATATCCTTCCTTGTTTAAATCAGTTGACAATTACCTTATTTATGTTTATAATAGCTAAGAATTATGTTTATAAATTCTTCTAAGCGGCGAGTATTATATGAGCCTATCAAAAAAAATGCGCGATGAAATAACACAATTTATTTTATGGAATATCAGCGATCATCCAAAAGATGTTGTACATTTCACTCAAGAAAAATATAAATTGTCGCGGACTACGGTTTTAAATATCTATAGAGTTAGAGCATGAACATAAAATAGAAATTAGGGAAAAACCACGATAGAAAATATACCTTAGTTCCATTGGTGTCTTTCAGGCAAACATATCAAATTCAGGATAAATTAGCTGAAGATAAAGTGTGGCGAGCTGGTATTGCTCCTTTGTTTAATAACGTTAACAAAATAATCTTTAATATATGCCATTATGGTTTTACTGAAATATTTAATAATGCGATAGACCACTCCGAAGGAAAAACAATTATTGTTTTAGTCTCTATTTGGATTGACAAAATATTGATGTGGATAACAGATGATGGTGTCGGCAGATTTAATAAAATTCAAAAAAAATATGATCTCGATGATCCTTTGCACGCCATTCTTGAATTGTCCGAAGGAAAATTAACAACAGATCCTGATAGTCATACCGGAGAAGGCATCTTTTTTACCTCAGAATGTTTGATACTTTTATTGTATTTTCTGGTCGATATTACTTGAACTACAAAAGAAATCGATTTCATGTTTAAATCCGATAAAGATGTGGCGGGAACCGAAGTATTTATGGATATTTCACAAAAGTCGAACAGAACTACCACTAGCGTGTTTTCGAAATTTACTAGCGATTTCGGATAATTATGGTTTTACTAAAACAGTAGTCCCAGTAAAATTAGCTCGGTATGGAAATGAGAAATCTGGTGTCAAGATCGCAGGCGAAACGATTACTCACCCGCTTAGAAAAGTTTAAAACTGTTATTCTTGATTTTCAGAATATCGAATCAATTGGTCGAGCTTTTGCAGATGAAATATTTGGAGATTTTGTAAGTAACCACCCAAATACAGCTTTATTGGCGATTAATGATAACAAGTCTATTAAGACAATTAATTAAAGAAGACCCAAGAAGAAAAATTACAGTAATTACATTGACCTAATTATCTAAATTATTTTATTGTATTAAGAAGAATAATGGTCATGATGATGATTATGACGATCGCTAAAATGATGATCGATGACTAAATGGCATCAATCGATTCTTAAAAAAACATAGTTTTCAATTATAGATTGTTGTTTATTGGAGATTATTATTTCCCAACGTTATTTATAGCTGTTTTGTCAATACTTTAAATGATCAATATCGCTTTTTTCGCTTGCATTATTTTTTTTCCGATCGCCTCTATTTGTCCTTTATATCATTATCCGAAAGTATCCTATAAACACCATCTGTAACGTTAATATTTCAAGTGAATTAATTATTGACTACTGAGTTAAGTGCGGCGATTTCTTTTTCTCGTTTCGATGATCTGCGTCAGCCAGTGTCGCTGCGGAGCCCAGTACTTTGCCTAAACTATCTCCCCGTATCATAAAATGAAAATATTCCCCGGCTTTTTTCACCGGGGAATTGTTTGTTTTAACGAATCCATATCTGTTGCCAGGTGCTTTTAGTAATAGTTCTTATAGTAATTTCCTAAATTCGGATAAGTTCAGCATGCATTTTTCGTGTAAACCATAACCGGCAAAACTGGCGACAAAAAACCTCAGGTCAAAATGCTGCGACTTACTGTATGCCGTGATTTCAGGAGTGCTGAGAATTGTTTTTAGACCCGTCGCACGCGGGTTGTGGTTCGCCAGGAGAAAGATCACTTCCGGCTTTTGATTGGGGTCTAATGAAATCTTGGTGAAACGCTGACTCTTATTGAATTTTAGTAATCCTAGTTGATCGAGTTGGTTGAACTGGTTCTCGATCACCTCACCTTATCAGCATATCTTTCCTTGTTTGTAATTAAAGCTCCATATCTTTGAGATGCTTGAGCATCCCCGCTTTACCGCCCAGGGCGCCGTCACCATATTTCATCTCGATGAATGCTACCCGGCAGTTGTCTCCACTTCTTCGTTTTGTAGTTGGCCATTTGATGGCGATCATATCAAACCGGGCCCCTGAGGTGGATTCTGATACTTCGATATCGGAAATAAAATAATCGCTTTCGTTGGAAATGGATGAGTTATTGTTTTCACGGGCAACCAGTTGTTGAAATTCCCTTTCATCCTTGCTGTAGGTGGAGAGAAATTCATTATGAAACTTTTAAGAACCGGTAAGGAATCAACCCATACCTTTGCATCCTCCTGATTTTTTATGGTTGCCGGAGTAAAAGGCATTTTTTTTCCGGTTTTATTGTATCGTTTATCAAAAAAACCCCCATAAGTCTCCACCTTTTTTTCAGTTACTTCGAGGATGTTTCCTCCTCGATAATAGATATTAATATATCCTTCCCGGATTGCCAGCATTAATGTCTGATCTTTTTTTACGCTTGATAGTATGGAAAAAGCATGCCATCCGAATTTAATAAATCTTGCATGAAGGTTTCTGATAGCTCTCTCATAATTTCCTCCAACTAGAGATTTTCAAGGGATTATTTAATATTGATGATAATAACACCACATTACTGTTCGTGATATTTCTGCCTAACCTTCGATTAATTCAATCCCGATATTATGTAGCGGGGTTGCCAGCCCTCACCCCCGCCTCGATGATTGCCGGCCTACTTCACCAGGCCCGCGTTTTCCAATTGGTCCAATATAGCGCCCCTCGCATTCTGACGTCTGAAGCTCTATTCCTGGTTTCGAGGCTTTGGTCGGGAGTGTCGGATAATTACCATGAATACTTGAAGGTGCATTTATGACTACGGATGATTTGAGATAACCAGGAGAACGTTGCAGCCATACCTTTGGTTTTGTAAAAAATCAGGGGATTATTGTCTTAAGGGGAATATAGCCATATACTATAATTACTTATCACTAAAGAGTACATGGTATAAAATTATTCAAATTTCATACTCAATTGGATTACTTCAAACCCGGGTAATAATTTTCCAGCGGGGCGTTCATGTTTTCGGAGGGAATTAATATGGGCGAGATATCTGGCTCTGAACAGGCAGTGGAAAAAAAGCCGATTGGTTTTTTGGGGCTTTTCGGAATTATGGGAATTGTTGCTATAGTGTCTTTACTCGCCGGTGTTCCCACATGCAGTCTCTCTGCGCTTTTATGCGGGGCAATAGGTGCTTTCGTGTGGATGAAATATGAGAAGCCTCCTGAAGAATTAATCAACAAAAAAAGTGCGTTGGCAGGTGCAATTACTGGCGGCTTTGTTGGATTAATAGCTGGAATAATTATGGTGGTCGATATGGGAGCAAAGGAGAGCATACTTTGGCGGGTTATGATGGTATCCATAGTATTGATATGCGTTGCATTGGTTTCAGCTTTGACAGGATTGCTGGGGGGCTACATTTATAAGTCGAGAACATTCAAAAAACCCGGTATAGTTCAATCTCAACCAACCCAGGTTTCCACATTGCCGGAAGATTATGAAATCAAACGCATCAAAACAATGCTGATGGCCCACCTGGAGCGGCTTAATTCCCTCCTGCAGCGCAATCCGGATGGCGCTGTCTTAAAA
Organism: uncultured Chloroflexia bacterium; assembly: GCA_963741635.1. Taxonomy (GTDB): domain Bacteria; phylum Chloroflexota; class Anaerolineae; order Anaerolineales; family Villigracilaceae; genus UBA877. Next base: position 168,130 of record CAVUIO010000010.1, on the reverse strand, counting down.
CAACTTTGTAAGGATCTTTCGACCGGGGAACAATGGTCGTTCGCAGTATCATTTATTGGGCAGCAAATGCCGCTTGCATTATCCGGGAAAGAAATTTCTAGTGCAACAAAACTCACCGCTGAGTGGTTTATTGCCGTGACGGTGTGCCCGTGGCTTATGCCAGTTGATGTTCGCCCTCACTTGCCTGGCGGGTATCTCACCCTTCTTAATAAATTGACCGATCCGGCTTTTACCATTCCCGAAGGACGGCATGTTGCACATTGGATCTATTGCTCTGACGGAAAAGAGATCGGCGTGCATTTAACATTAATTTCTAATCCAAAGGTTGGCCGTATCATGACTATTTTGGCCAAGGACTTAATGACAGAGAGCGAACTGCAAACCGCAGGTGTGTCATAAGCCGCGGTCAAGATTCTGAAAGCTGTAAAACCACCCAAATCCGTCTCCTGGTGGGAAGTGTCTCTCCCGCTTATACACCGTTCCTCCTCCACCCCGCCTCATCTCGATTGACTTTCCCAAAATCCGACCTATAATATTTTTGCAATCCGTTTCACCTCGCAGGCGTCACGAATAAAAAATTCCCCGGCATCTGTCGCCGGGGATGGTTTCTAATTACTTTCCCTCATTGCACGCAGCTCATCGGTAAACCGCCCGTCCCCACCCGCCCTCCCGATCGCTCAATATATCGCCGACCCCGAGTTGATCAGGAAGTTTTCAAAATAGGTCGTAAAAGCCTGGGAGGCATTTACACTGCCGTTCCCCAGGTACACCGTTGCCGGGTCCGCCGGCACGCTTACCTTTGCCAGTTCCTGCCATCCCGCCCCGGTGTCATATTGGAGTGAAAGGCTCGTGCCGGCTCTTGTCAGGCGGTATTTTCCTCCTGGGCGCTGGTCGGCATTTCCACGCTCAGGGTCCCATCCGTGCTCCAGGCGAAGAACTTGTCCGTATCGCCCTCGCCGCTTAATTTCAGCCGGGTGATGTGGTAACTTTGCCCATCGATGATCACCCCCAGGTATGCCCCGTCCAGGTGGTCGTTTGCAGGCGTGCTCCATCCTTCCCCTATTTGGAAATCCACCTGGATGTCGAAATCTCCTTCCAGCCGCCACGTGGACTTGATCATCGCGCTGGAATTCGGCTGGGAGCTCGTCGTGGAAACGCTCAGGCTGCCGTCCTCCTTGACGGTTCCCCCGTTGCCTAGGGATCTCCACTTGGTTTCGTCAAGGCTTGTCCCGCTGAAGGGATCGTTCGGCACCTGGGCAGGCGCCCGGTCATAGTTGCATTTGGGAACCGGGTCCGGGGTGGCAGACAAAGCTGTGCCCCCGGGATTTTTGGAATCATAAAAGGAGATCGTCGCACCCACCGGCTTGTGATCGGATATCCCGCTGTCGTATACGCACCCGGGAGCGGCGGCGTCTGTCGAAAAACAGGTTGGTTGGGCGCTCCACGCCTGCTGGCTGTGGACGAAAATATTATCGATGGTCTCACTCTGCACCAGCTCCCAGCCTCCCGAGGTGAGATACTTTGCTCCCGAATAATCCGGGTAGGTATTGATATCCCCCATTAAAATACTCGGCTGGTCGGTGTACGCTTCCATGATCCGCCGCAGCTTGTCAAATTCGCAATACCGCAGCAGTCCATCTGACGGATCAAGATGGACGACCACCACGTTCAATTTTTGGCCGCTCGGGAGCTGCACCACGGCCCGCAGGGCTCCGTTATTGCCTACGTAATCGGAAAGGTTTTCGGTTTCGAGGATGGGGTACTTGGAAAATATGGCTGGATTGATGCCCCTCCAGGTGGGGGCAAGGTAGTAGTGCATGTTCAACGCGCTGGCAAATTGCTCGATCGTGCTGGGGCTGCCGGAGGTCCATTCGGTCACTTCTTCAAGTCCCAGGATGTCGGGGTTTGCCTGCTTGACGAGCGTGATCAGGTCCGCCAATCGGTTCATGTTTGACCCGCGTTCTATGTGTGCCGGGTTAACTCCCGCCCCGAACCAGATGTTATATGCCATCAGCCTGAGGGTATATTGGGGTGTTGCTGGAGGAGTTGCTTGGGGTGTTGCTGGGGGAGTTGCTTGAGGAGTTGCTTGAGCGCATCCTGTGAATAACATGCTCATTGCAGCAATGGAAACAATAATTCGGAATATTCTATGATTCAATGGTTCGATCCCTTTCATTTATTTCTATTATAGTGTACGAGTGCATTCGCGAAGGACTACGTCCCTGTTCTTCAGGGATATTATCCCTGTTCTTCAGGGATCCCCCTGAGGGATGAGTCAACAGTGCGCCGCTCATTACCGGCAATTCTTGAGACTACCATGAGAGGATCGCCTCCAATACGCAAGGTTGCTGGATTCCTAAAATCCATACGGGTGTATCATCCAGGAGTCAAAGGAGCCTTTGTTCGCAATAAGAAATCGAATCAAGGAGCAAAAACATGAAGAATGTGTCCAGTTTCGCCGCTGTACTGCTTCTCTTGTCCGTTATGATTTCAGCCTGCGGTTCGTCGGCGCCGGCCAATGCCACCCCACCGGTTCAGGCGGCTGCGGTCACTGCACCCGCCACGGAGACGGCAGTCTCCATCCCGGCCTCAACGATGGACCCGGCATTAATCCCGACACCCACCTCTGCCCAGCTCAAGCTTGAGGTTGTTCAATCCCAGGTCTGGGCGGATCGGGATGGCAATGTTCGCGCCAATGTTTTGATCCGCAATCCATACGATTTTCCCATCGAACCTGAATTTGGCGTTAACGCGGATTTGCTGAACCAGGCGGGGAAATTAATGCGCACCGAAAAACTGTACTTTTTGGATGGGATCAGCGGCGGCAACGGCTTCATCCTGCCAGGGGAAACGGTCGCTGCCAATGTTTGTTTCACGTGTGAATTGGCGCCCTTGACCGAAGCCTGGGGTTCGGTTCAATATGAAACCAGCGTCATGAATTTCATCCCGGCCTGGCATTACTCCACCGATGTGGCAGCCGCCGTCTCGAATGTTTCCTTAAGCGGGGATGATCCCATTTTTGAGGTGACGGGAACAGTGACCAACAAGGGCAGTTCGGCACTGGGCGTCATTGCTGCCCGCATTTTCGTGTTTGATCAAAAAGGCAATCTTGTCGGGACGGCGGAAGGTTCGGCATCGAATGTGGCTCCAGGTGCCAGCGCCAGTTTCACTGCAAGTGGGATTGGGAAGGCGCCCGCCGGACCCGTGAACTATAAAGTCTCTGCCCTGGGCGTGAATTACTAGCGCCGTGACCGCACCGACTATACCACGCTGAAAAATTATCCACCCTGATTGTTGTCTGGGGCTTGAATCTGCAAATTGTTCGTGCTAATATGGGCACACGGACGGAAATTGGACCAGAACCTGGCATGACAGATCGACCCGTTAGGGGCTGAGATCCTGGGAGAAATCAAGCGAAACCTGCCGTTGGGTTTCGCTTTTTTAATGGATCGCATGCCTGGTTGGGGAACACTGATAAATTAAGCGCCATCCAAAAATTTACAAAGCTGCCCGCGTTTCATGGCTGTCACATCCCCGGGGACCGGCGAAAATCGGTCAATTCCTTCCTTATATTGAGGAGTATGACCATGAAAAAGCATATCATACTGATGCTCATTGCGCTGATATCAGTCATTGCCTGTGCATGTGTACTTGCAGCCCCACGATCTTCCGGCGGGTTGATCAATCCCGGGGATAAGATTGGAAACTTCCAAATCACCACAGGGGAGGGCGATCAGGTCAGTTTCGCAATGCAGCTGCATTGCCCGGTTGATATCAGGACGGGGACGGAATCTTGTGATCAACCCGTGGGCACCATGGTCAATATCGGTCTGGGTGTCTGTGATAACTATCCCTTTAAAGGAAGTACCCTGGACGAATACTGGTCGGACCAAACATATGAGATGGTTATTGAAGGGCGTCCTGTTAACCTTCAAGCCTTTGGATCGATCGATTTTTATCGACCTGCGATGGGTACGGTCCGCGTTTGGAACGTGGTTATTGTTACCCAAAACCCGGGCACGATCACCGCTCGTTCAAAAGGGGTAGTGGGGGGTGAACCATTTGATATGGTTACGGTGCTCAGCTTCACGGCGCCGTGATTGGGTAATTAATTTTCCAAAGGATAATAATTTTGCAATCCGTTTCACCTCGCAGGCGTCACGAATAAAATTCCCAGGCTATTTTCGCCGGGGAATTTGGTTTTACTGTATCATTTACGCTTGAACTTAGTCTCCCTCTCCCCCGCTTCGATGATATCGATCCACTTCACCCGTTCTTTTTTCCCCCTTGACTTAACAGAATATATGTTCTATTATAGTGTACGAGTGCTTCAAGGACACGTACACCACTCCACTGGCATGAGTCATCAGTGAAGTCGCCCAGCACCTTAACAATTGAATCGATCATATTGAGCCTCCTGCTCGCCCTGGTATTTCTGTCGCCAGCCCTCCTGGTGTGCCTCCGTCTCCTCCTGCTTGGTTTGCCGGTGAGCGGACTGCCTGGTCACTAAAGATCGTCCGCATCCACTCATCCCATCCCTATGAAGAGAATATTCGTTCCTCTTCGTTCCTCAGGATCAAATGCCATACACATATATATCCACCGCGACAATGTCTCTGTAGCTTTTCGATATGAGGACAATATTCCCATGACGCATTCCTCCAATAAATGTGTCACGGTGAACGACGGCTTGATGTCGTCGGTCACCGCATCGGGCTCACGAGAGCTCGATGCAATGGCTGGATTGCCATGATCAAAAAAAAGGACCTCAAATCCTCTCATTCGTTTTGAGCTGAGGCGGCCTCAAGCCGCCCTCAGCCACAGCGACGCCATGAGGCGTCGCTGGTAGTTCGAAACTAAAATTGTTTCACATTGGCATGATCTAAAAAAAGGACCTCAAATCCTCTCATTCGTTTTGAGCTGAGGCGGCCTCAAGCCGCCCTCAGCCACAGCGACGCCATGAGGCGTCGCTGGTAGTTCGAAACTAAAATTGTTTCACATTGGCATGATCTAAAAAAAGGACCTCAAATCCTCTCATTCGTTTGTGTTTGTTTTCGCGCGCGAATGAGCTTGAATGGTATTGTTTCACGTCATACGGAAGCCTCAAGCCGCCGTATGAAGCATCGGGTTCATTGGAGCTCGATTGACTTTCCTAAAATCCGACCTGTAATTATTTTGCAATCCGTTTCACCTCGCAGGCGGAATACCGGTCGTGCTGCTCCGCGAATAAATATGGCTGGGGGTATTGACGGGGATTTTTCAAAATGCCATAATATTCATTAGGTTCCTAAAAACCAACGCAATAAAATCCATCCGCAAGATGGTTCATGCATTTAGGGCAAATCCGCCCCTATGTTAAAGGATCATCGCCGCTAAAGGAGGAATGCATCGTGAAATCTCAATTGCGAATTCCGGAACATGGGGTCTTCCTTCTCGTTTTGCAATTCCTGCTGGCGGTCATTTTTTTGGGGTCCTTTATTCCCGGTTCCGTGAGGGCCCAGGGTACCCAGCCGCAGCGGCTCACTGCCACCAACGATGAAATGTTATGCGGTTTCACCGACCAGGCTCTGCGCCGCTATATCAAGATCTATGACGTGGGCGCTGCCGGAGGGCAGGCTTTCTCCCAGGCGGTTTTTGGTTACCAGGCATTTAACCAGGACCTCGCTACCGGGATCTGCACCCCCTCTGCCTATACCGAGCTGGTCGGCTCATTTACCGGCGGACCCAACGGCACCCTCACCTTTCCCACCCCCAATGATGTTTATGTCACCACCTGCCAGGTGCTGGACGGGAAGTCGATCCAATGCGACTTTGTGATGGAATCCCTGGACAGTACCTGGAGCAAGGTCTTTACCTTCGAGGACCCTGCCGCTTTCTCGGCCTCGGCTGCCCCCGCTCAGATCACTTCGGAATACATCTACAAAACCTACGGCATCCGCGTGGAAGATAGTTTTGGCGAGGACGGCTACGCCCAGGCAGCCTGGAGCGATCACGAACTCAGCTTGTTGAACGATGTGCTTAAGGAGATCCCGCCCGCCATGTTAAAAAATATGGCGCTGACCAGCATCATCAGGAATAAATTGGACATGGATGAAAACGGCAGCCTGCATGCCGGTGGTGGGAAATATTTCCCCTGCGGTAAATATAATGGTAAGGATTGCAGCGGCGCTTCTTCCGTCATTCGCATCTTTGACGGCGCTGTCTCTCCCAACAGTGATTTTTCAAACGATCCCAACGGCGATATTGAATTCAAGGCTACCATACTGCACGAAATGATCCATGCCTATCAATACCGCAAGGATGAAAATTCAATTTACATGGATGTCTATAATTCTCCACTGGTGCTTAATTATATGGATGCCACCCGCCCGAATACCGCCAGTGAATCTGGACCTACCAGCGGGTGGAATCATAATGGCTGGGCCTGGTACGGTCAACCTGCGGGGTGGAAGCTTTATAGTACCAATGATAACCTGCCGCCAACCGATTATGGAAAGACAAATCCAATTGAGGATATGTCGGAAGCGGTGATGATGTACGTGAATGACCCCCTGAACCTTAGGGCCGTTTCCATGGCACGCTATAACTTCATTCGTGATCAAATATTTGGAGGCGTCGAATATGAAAACGGGATACAGAAGCAGCCGTGATCTTTCCCTGGTTTTCGCTGCCGGGTTGCTTCTATTAACCGCCCTGGCTTGCAGTATACCGTTCCAGTCCCAGGGCGCTCCAACCTCCGTCCCGCAGCAGCCTGCCGGGGAGGCGCCCGGGGCTTGCCTGCCGGGAATTATTCCCGGGACGACCACCCGCGACCAGCTGGTCAGCTTGTTGGGCGAACCCCTGGCAGTGGAGCCGGAAGGCGCCTTCGAAGATATGCTCTATTCCTCCCCCTCGCAGGGACAGTTCAACTCCGTGTATATCCAGGACGGGGTGGTTGTGCTGGTTAGTATCGTGACGGCTGGGGACAGTCCGCTGGCATGGTCAGCCGTGGAGGCCCAATATGGCGAACCTGCCCATACCACTTACAGCTATTACCTGCAATCCGCCATGACCTATATCTACCCTGAGCGGGGACTTGCCTTCATCGCCTCGCAGGCGCCGGATATCGTCTATATCCGCCAATGTTTCGCCCCCATGGCATTGGACGATTATATGACCACCTGGGGTCAGTCCTTGCCGGCCGAAGACCCGTTTATTCGCTAGGTCGGGAACCCCCCGCCGGTTCTTTTGAGTTCGTTGTCCTGATCCACAAAAATGACTATAATTCAGCGAAGTCCTCCAGGGGATTGAGCCGCACAAATGCTGACAGAATTAATAATTCATCGCTGAAAGGAATCATTCCATGACTGCACTTACAGATAAACTAAAGATCGGCATGTCGATGCACGAGCTTGTCGAACTCCTCGGGCAGCCTGCCGGCACCAACCCCGGGGACGAGATGCTCTCGGGCTCCAATGTCACCGGCGTCGGCAACCTCGCCGGGCTGCGCAGCGAACTCGCCCGCACGGATTATTGCATGTGGCGGCGACCCGAGGGCGATTATATGCTCGTGCTGGTCAACGGCTGCCTCGACCGCATCACCTCCGCACCCGGTTATGTGCAGCCCTCCAAACCTGTCACCAGGGGCTCCGGGGATCGGGACGTCTGCGCCGGCTGCGGCCGGACCCGCACACAGATCGAGGAGTATTTCAAGCTGATGGAGCAGCGCGGCGCCCTGGTGATCGGTTCCGGCGACGTGCTGCTCTTCTGCGACGACTGCCAGAAAGCCTGGTGCGGGCGCTGCCAGGTCGACCTGGGCATGGCCAGCGGCTGCCCGCAGTGCCGCAAAGCGCTCGATTAGGATCGGCGTCAGCAAAAATTTCCCGGCAGGATCTGCCGGGAAATTCGTTTTGAGGCATGTTTTCCGAGTGAGTTTGGTCGTTCTCACCCCTGCGGAGCATTATTAATCCCCCCGCTCACTGACCGGGGGTGTGATAAGAGTTTAAAGTTGCCCTCCTCGGTGACCCCTGTTCCACTATCCTTGCTCCATTCCTTGCTGGCGAAGAGTGCATTCCCAAGGATTTCCCAATTGTCCGCCAGGAAAGCGCCGCTGGAAGAATCCATCTCGCTTTGATGCGTACTCACGAACCCAGCAGTCCACCACGGCCCGGGCAGGGGCATCGTGACGGCATTGTCGCAGGTGACGGTCACGGTTTCCGAAGTGGTCCCCGGGTAATACTTGAGCGTCAGGTCGCGGACATAACCGAGTTCATCGGTGGGAGATCGTACATCCGTGATCGCATCCAGGCCAACAACTTCAAAGGTCCCGCCGCCGGGGGCGCTGACGGAACTGCAGGCGGGGAAATTGAAATCAAAGGCGGTGTTGACCAATGGCGCCTGACCGCCCAGTTTTAATTCGGGGTCATTCGGATCGACCTGTAACTTGACCTTTGACTCAACCGTGGAACTGCCTGTAAATCCCGAACCATCGCTCATGGTCATCTGCGAGTGAAGTTCGAGCTCGAAGGTCAGGCACTGGCGCACATAGGTCTTGGCAGCTTCCAGGGCGGGCCAGGGAGGGCTTCCAGCCGGTGCCAGCAGTTCGTACTGCCGCTGCAGGCTTCGCCAAACCGGGACAATGCGGTGGATGATATGCTCATCCCGGCAGAGCTCATATTCTTCCTTCAAACAGACATTCGCCACCGTTTCCATTAACCCGTTCGCGCTGACCATATCCTGCAGCAGGTTTTCGCCGCCGTGCAACCCCAGCAGTTGGCGTTGGCGTTCCACCCCCAGGACCGTCTGCATGGCTGACCGCCCATTGGCACAGGATTCACCGGCGGCCGCGATGCGCGGCCTGATGACCTGCTCTTCGAATTGGGTGAAGGTATTTTCCCAATCCACTTGCTCACTGGAGTCCAGGCCCATCAATTGGGACTGGCGCATCCTTGCGAGTTGCTCGCCGACTGCGCTGTTCAGGCGCGCTTCTGCATCGCCTCCGATGCGCGCCCTGGCTGCTTGCGTATCAGCCAGCAGCCCCCTGGAGACGCCGTATCCGCTGAAATGCAGGAGCTGCAGCTTGATCTCTTGCGAGCCCGGCACCGGTGGGACCAGGGTCAGGTTTGCGCCCATCCCCTGGTAGCCAAAGAAGATCTGCTGGTCTACCGGGAGCGCTTGCGCAGGGGTGATGGTGAGTATGGCGAAATCATTCAACTGCAAACCTTCCGGTTCAAGTTGAACGGCATACATGAAGCTGCCAAAAGGCATCCCTTCCACCTTGCTGACCGGGATCATGCTGATGGAGGTATCGCTTGCAAGCGCGTCGGCCGGGATATCCAGGCGGAAGACCGTACCATCCGCTCCAGTCACGCTCAGGGAGCCACCCGCAGTCGGGATCAGGGTTTCAGCCTGTTTCTCATTTTCGAGGCTCACGCTCACGGAAATCGGATCGGGGGGGATCTCAAAGATATATTGAAGTGCCTTGGGAGCACCGGCATTATTTTTGGGCAGGACACCCGCCAGGGAGCACCCACTGCTGAGTAAAACGAAAAGCATCAAGCCGAAAATACCCTTTTTCATGTTCTTCTCCTTTGACCAGGATACCTTGAACCTTCTCAACGCTCGGCATTTCCCCCTGCTCGATGGCATGCCCCCTTCTTTAGTAAAATTCGCACAGGTATGTGTTCACCTGCGATTTGGCGGTTGACGGGTACGTGGCCGGGATTGCCAACGCTAATGGAAGGATAAATCCATAAAATTTACAAGTTGGATACGAATAGTATACAACTTGCAGCAGAAATTACAATTTCGGGAATATTTTCACAATAGCTGCCGGCGCTGCCAGGTCGGCCTGGGCATGGGCAGCGGCTGCCCGCAGTGCCGCAAGGCGCTCGATTAGGATCGGAGGCTGATTGAAGATAATTGAAAAGCAGGAATAATGTGCAACCGTGAATTATTACGATGCCTTTGAATTCGTTGCACACCTCATATATAAAGTACAATAAATTAAGAGATGTCCAAAAGTTGTTTGGCTGCCTGATGGCAGGGAGCAGTGGTGGAACACCATGTTCATATCGAGCGACCGGGAGAACCTTATGCATTCCCATATAAAAACCAAAACTGTACCATCATTATGGTTTAGTTTTATTTTTTTATGGATTTCAGCCTGTAGTTCCATCAAGGAAACTCCGGCCGCGCCGACAGTTGAACCAGTCCCGGTTGTTCCCCTTCCTTCCACAGTCCAAATCACTCCTTCCGCAGTCCCAACCATTTCTTCTGGTAATGCCACCCCGTCTGCCCCGCAGCCTCTGGTCTGGTACGATTTTGAAGGGGATTTCCCGACCACCGGATTGGTTAAAGATCGTTCGGGCAACGGCAATGATGCGCAGGTTATGGGGCCGGTGGCGGCAGTCCGGGGCATTTCAGGCCTGCAGGCGATCTCTTTTTCAGGGGCGGGTTATATCCAGGCGCAAGTCAATCCAACCGCCGGCAGGAAGGAACTTACCCTTTCGCTGTGGTTCATGACCGGGCAGCCTAAGGCCGCCCAGAAATTGGCCAGTGCAGCATGGGAGGAAGGCGGCGGGGGCTCCGGTTGGGTGCTGGCAACAGATACCCCCAAATTCTGGGGAGCTGATGGGCGTACCCTGTTCCTGCCCGATTTCGTTAACAATCCTGATACCCTCCCTGCTAATGCGTGGGTGAACCGGGTGGTCACCTACGATGGCAACCATCTCCGGGAATATACGGACGGCGTACTGGTAAACGACTGGCCCACAACCGGGCTCGCCTTGGGGGACGGCAACATAATGGTTGTTGGCGGCTGGCCGGACGGGATCTCCTATTTCGATGGTGCCATCGATGAATTCCAGGTATATGCCCAGGCTCTCAGCCCGGAGCAGGTCTCTGATCTCTACTCGCAGACTGTCATGGCAAGTCACCGGCTCCTGCCGGTTCCATTGGCGGGCAGCATGTTCTTTCCCCAGGAGTGTCTCACCCGCCAGCCGGGTATTGATTATTGGCGCTATGACTGGTTGGAGATTAAAACCATGGGCGGCTGCGGTTACATTGCGCCCTCTCCCGATGGGCAGAGTCTTGCTTATTCCACTCTTACCTGCATTACTGCCGTGGACTGCGGCGAAGCGGTGCGAAGTCCTCGCCGCTGGTTCCCCACAGCCGCGCTCGGCCTTGTTCATCGATAACCGGGTGAAACAATGGGTTGGATCTTTGGGCTGGAGCTCCACTGGGAAACTGGTGGTGGCCCTGGATGACATAAACCAGGGTGTTGGAACGGAAGTACTGACCATCCCTGCCGATCCTGGCGCTGACCTGCTTGTGCAGGCGAAGGTTTTCGGAGGGCTGGCTGCGTGGAACGGGTCGCACAACGCTTTTGTCACCTTCTGGGGGGCAGGTCCGGGTGGCTGTGGCAGCCAAGTCAGCGGGTATGATTTCGCCACCGAAAAGATCTTCCCGGATATTGCTCTCAGCCTGGGTCTGTCCGACCTGATCATCCAATCCGGCAGTTACCTTCATCCCTCCAACTGGTGGATTGGGGATGACCGCATCCCCCTGCTGATCACTCCTTTGGAATTCGATGAGCAAATGCAGGATTATATACTCCTTCCCACGGTGGCAGGTATGCTCACCCTAACTTCCGACGGACCCCAATACGCTACTCTCGCCAGAAGTGCCACCGAGAGTTATTATTTTGTACAGGACGGGGAGGGATATGCGCTGCGCTCAAAACCCTATGAAGCAAAATACTGCCTTGAACAATAAGCCGGGTTGATTTAATCACGCCATATAAGATTCTCAATTCGAATGAGGAATCTGACCCATTGAGTCCAAGGAAGAATAGGTGAGAAATTTAGAATGAGTTATGAGGAACGCTTGAACGTTCTGATTCCATGGCTAAAAAAAATAATTCCCCGGCTTATTTCGCCGGGGAATTATTTCTACGGTATGTTGTACGAGGTGAGCTCGGTCGTCCTCACCCCGGCGCTGCTGGTATCCACCGACTTCACCAGGCCCACGTCCTTGGCGAACCACCTTTGGATCGTGCTGTTACTTACGATGGGTTGGCCTGGCGCTCCATTGACGGTCGCCGTGATCGTCAGGCTGACCCCACAGGTGAGGTGCAGGGCGTCGAACGTTCCCGCCTGGACGGTCACTGAGAGCATGTTGTCGGCGTTACAGTCCTCGCTGACCACTTCCGTCAACGGGTGCGACGTCCCGTTCTCGGTCACGTTGCCCGACATATGGTAGGTGAGCAAAAATGTATTCCCCGGCCTGGCATTGGCAGGCAGACCGGTCCCGTCCACCGAGTTGGTGTGCAGCACGGATGCTGAACTGCTTCCTGCAGGGACCGTACTGAACGGGTACATGTCGGTCAGGGCGCCGTTACTGCATTTCCATGTGCCCGGCAGGGTGATGCCGTTTGAAAAAACGTTCTGGTCGGTGAACCCGTCCGCCGCCACGGTCAGGATGGTGCGCGTGTCGGTCGCCGTGGTGATCCCCGTGATGTTGTAGTTCCAGACCGCACCCACCTTGACCGGCTCCCATGGGTTGGTGCACGGTCCTCCAGAGGAGCTTGCCGGCCCCGACCCCAGGGTGGGTGGGCTTCCGCTCGCGGGAGTAGCTGCAGGTCCGCAGGCTACCAACGTCAAAATAACCATTACGATGGATGGGATGAAAAGAAACCTATTAGCTTTCATATCCGCCTCTATTCATTTCCGCACACCGGGTTACTTATCAGACAACCGGGAGTATATCACGCTATAATTATATATTGGGCTATATTTATCTTATATTAATGAATCTTCTGGATCAACAATTTGTAATTCTAAAAAAGGAAAGCAGAGGCGTGCTTTTAGCCGAAAGTTTTCCTTTTTTCGCAAAAAAGCCCCCCTCTCGAAGGCGTAAACCTGGTTCTTATGTAACCATGAAATTTTGTTCTGACCAGGGGGTTTGGTGGATGGGCGGCAGATGAAAATAGCCGTCCAGGACAACCTGCCTATGAGCGGTATATGCAGTAATAAAAAGGGGCTCTGACATTTTTAGAGCCCTTTTTCTTCCATCACTACGCAGGCGCAGCGATTAAACTGGATTGATTCGCTTGCCTGAACAATTCACTATATAATTCACTCCGGAAATAAAAACCGATTTTCTCGACCGGAAAACTTTTTTCTGGCCGGAGTGTGACATGGAATCCAGTAGTGGCACGGGGGGGATCCCCTTGCGATACCGAATAGATCTTGGCGGCACCCCACCCGGCTGCGATCCCCAACCCAAACGGCAGTAGGAATTGGAAAAAACCCATGCCAAAATATGAAGTGAAACCCAGCATGCTAATAATGACCACTCCACAACCAATCCAGAAACCCAGGTTTGAGGCAAAAGTGGACACCTTTTTATATTTCTTGATTGGCTCGGCGCATTCATGGCAAAAGGGCGGCTGGATGTGCTGGGCAAGATACTCATTGGTCCTTGTTGTGGTAAGAACAGGAAAACCGGAACTGAAAGTTAAACCAGGGACTCCGCGGCCTTCCTTTACCAAGGAATAGGGGATCGTCTGATCTGCTAAATGCCTATCCATTTCCCCGGTCTTACCGCATCTAACACATACCTGCGGCCACTGGACCGTTACGTCAGCCCTCACCCAAATATATCTCAAGGAGATGGCCTTTTCAGCCGTTGGACTGTTTTCCTTTTCCCGGGTTTCATATTCCTGCCTCATTTCAGCCGCGATATTTTTTTCCATGGTCGGATACGCCCTTAATATGGCCTGATTGGCAGGAGCAATCAATGCTTGCCGGGTCAGATCGATAAAGGCAATATTATCGCTGGTCTCCCTGATCTTCAACAATGCAGTGACAATTTCCTTGCTGCTCGTTTTAAGTAATCCAGATCTTCGAATCGCCTGCTCTTTCGTACCGGTCTCAGTGGACTGCAGGCTTGCAAGCAGTTCATCTACCTCTTTGGATGGCTTTTCGACCATGGCAATTCTCCTGAATTAATTTGCTTTTATATATATACTATATGCTTCGTGAGAAGTTGAACAACTTCATATAAAGCAATGAAACCGCGAACGCCAGTGCCAGCCCGAATACCAGGTCGGCGATGTAGTGCTGCTTGATCAGCAGTGTGGAGGCCACGATCAGCGCTGTCCAGATGCCCAGCACGATCCCAAGCGGCTTGTTCACCTTCACCCAGTGGATCGCCAGGATCGTTGACAGCGAGGTGTGCAGGCTCGGGAAATCATTGAAGGCATTATCCCCGGCGTACACGTCCATCACCATCTTCGAGAACGCATCCGTGCCGGTCAGCACCGGGCGCACCACTTCGCTTTGCAGGAAGTAGTAGAACCCGTAACTGATGAACCACACCGTGATCATCGCCAGGCACGCTGATTGGAAATACTTGGTTCTGAAAAGCAGGAACAAGATCAGGGTGGCGTATATATAGGGCTGCAGCGAGTTATATGGGATGACAAATACCGGCACCACCGGGATGGCGGAATCGAGCGCCGTATGCAGGTTGAGCACCGCCGGTCCGTGGTTCAGGGCATAGTAGATCTGGCTTGTAAAATAAACTCCCACCGCCAGCACGATGCTGAAGATGGCATTCTTCCAGCCGGTGTAAAAAATCCCCTGGCCAAAAACGCGCTGCAAGGTTTTCTTCATATGGACCGTTTCTCCTTGATTGTCTTCTGTGCTCAGGTATAAAAGTGTTTATTGTATTTGGGGATAATTGATTATATACTGAAATTGGTGCCCGACAAAAGTTGAAACCTGCTCAGACACTTCAGCGGAGATGGACTCCGAATTTCAAGGAATCGTTTTCCTGGGCAGGGTAAGAAGGGGAGGTAAATATGAAGACAAAAAACATTATTAGCATACTTTTGGCTGTTTTCCTGGTCTTCGCCTCTACTCAAGCTTGTCTCTTTTCAGCTTCTCCATCACCGTCCGCCCAGCCGGACGCGCTGCCATCCACGCAGACTTCTTCTCTTCCCCTCGCCACGCTTCCCGGAGAAACCTCACAGGTGTTGGGTGACCTCGGCTCCGTCATGTTCACCCTCGATACCACCCGGCAGGTGAGTGGGACCTTTGATATTAATTCAGAGGAGGGGCTTATTCTCACGGTCGCAGATGCCAATGGCTATGGCTGGATGCTGTCGATTCCTGCGGGCGCTTTATTAATGACAACGGAAATAAAAATGACACCCTTTGCCACGATCGATTTCTCTGGGTCGCAGGTTAGGATTATCAGCGGCGTCCAGCTTGAGCCGGATGGGCTGCAGTTTGTTGACTCCGTTCGGCTGTCTGCCACCGCTCCCATCAGCAATCCGGGAATTGGTTTAATATTTTCATTCCAGCAGGATGGATCGCATGTAGCGTTTGCGCCCACCACCAATACCGGCAACGGGAAAACAGCCATCGCACAGATCTGGCATTTCAGCTCAGCGGGATATGACAATGGTTATGGTACCGGGCAGGATGGTATGGATCATTATCGCAGGATGATCGTGGAAGAGTATTGGAGGGCCCTGGATGCTGCCAATCAATTTATAAAAAACGGGCCTCCCCCCCCTCCCTTTCCGCCATCCATCAGTATGTTTTGCCGGGGCACAGAAGTCAACCCGGAGCAAAACGAAGTCTATGAATATATGCGCGAGTTTTTGGACCCATATGGTGAATACGTTGGGGAGCTAGTGGCGGCGATAAAAAATATCTACCTTCTTGGGGGTGAAAATATTGACACCGCCCCGGGGGCTAGAGGCGGCCATTCAAATCCTGCAAATGGCTGAAAAAACCATGAAGATCTTGGGGGATCAGTATCAGAAGGATAAGCCGCCTGACCGGTTGATGGCGGCGATTTATATAGGATTGCAGATCGATCGTCAGATCCTGTTGCTCAACGGTGAAACACCGTTGATTCTGATTCCCGATAAAATTAGCTCCTGGGCCACGACGGTCCGCGATTATTACCTCAACGAGTTGAAAACCAAGCACGATTACCGCGCTTTCCCTATTTTATTGACCCTCGAAAAGTGGGTGCAGTTCGTTGGCGGACCCGATCGCCTTGCGGATATTATGTCGGCAATGACTTTTGAAGTGACCATCGATGATAGTTTTGATGGCACCTGGCTCTCTAGTGGAAATACTTATGCCACCGGTCACGTGGAGCAAAACGCCGACATCAAGAATATAAACAATGAGTTTGATTTGGAACTTTGGGGGAAATTGGATAACTTTTACTTAACAGTCAAAAACGGAACCTATACGAATCCCACCGGGACTTATCCACTGGCCGGCCAAGTATATAGCGGTCAATTATGGCTGAAGAATTGGGATGCGTGTGTGACTAAATCGTTTGACGTGGTGCTGAGCGGTTTTTCAGGAGTTGAGGATGTGAAAAACAGGAACGCAGCTGGGGCTGCCTCCAGGGCCGGTCTCCAACAGTATTGGTGGGATGCCGGGTTTTTCATGTTCACCGTCCCCATGCGGAATCTCAACCCGATCCTGGGCGACCAGGAATTTTCCGGCTCCGGTTCCGCGGCGGATGGCGCGTTTACAGGCAGCGGAAAGATCCATATCGTGATCAAACATACGCCCTAAAAATACACCAGTTGGGTATTGATTTCTACCTGGTCTGGGAATAAAAAACAATTAATCTTTCGCTGTGGATTGTTTCTACGTTGGCCCTTGACAAACTAGAACATAATTTCTATAATTATAACGCGGCATGGGATATTTATTTTATCTCCTGGCCGCAGGGTTAGCGCACCTTTACATTTTAAATTCAGACGGATAATTCCTGGACCTCGTTCCTCTTCTTTTCTCTCACGGCCTGGTAAAAAAAATCCATTCATAACAGGCAAACCGCATAAAAGAAGACTTAATGAGTGGGTCTTCCGATCCTCCTCCGAGGGCTGTATGCTTGCCCGCAATTGTATCGGGTTTTCATCTTGGAGACCTTTGTTGTGTGAAAAGAAGGATCTTTTAACGGGATTTATTTGTTCCTCAGGATCGAATAGGAAATCAATTCCTCCCCTTAAAATCATAGGCACATCTATATGAAGAAGCCCTCGAGTAAAAAAGCTGTTTTCGGTGAAAATATTTGTTCCTCTTCGCGCCCTCATCCGATCGCGCGTGAGCCGACATTATCCCCTATGAGGAGGCAGCTTCCAGCTGCCATCGGCCAGATTGATGACATGAGTCATCAGTGTGCGAAGACATTGTTCCCTGTAGCGATATTAGTCGTTGACATCACAAAAAACTCTTCTATAACAAAAACATCGAAGGCCAATGCCTTCGATGTAATCTTCCGCAACTTGTGGTTGCAGAACGTTATGAGCGTGGAGAGGCTCGAATATCATCCCCTATTGGGGGCTCTCAACAAAAGGATTACCAGTGAGCGTGGAGAGGCTCGAACTCTCAACAAACGGCTTAAAAGGCCGCTGCTCTGCCATTGAGCTACACGCCCGGTGCGGGATGCATTCTATCACGCCCCCAATCCCCCGTCAATCATCCGCTCGCAGCAGATCCGGTCCAGCTCCATCGAAGTCCACCCTGGCGGTGAAGTCCAGGCTCAAGGGTGTCAGGGACACATGCCGCTTCACCCGCAGCACGTACACATCGCTGTCCTTTGCCTCGTTTTCCAGCTCCACTGCATTCTTCGTAATCCACCACCCCCGGCTCATCCCAGGATTTCCGCTTCGGTTTCACCGGGACGAAATAGCGCTGGTGTGCCAGGCGGGTCACCTGCCAGGGCGTCTGGTGCGTGGCGTCGGAGGGGACGTCCATTTTCAGCAAATCCACCTCCGGCGGGAACTTCTTCTCCAGCAGCCTGCGGGCAAAATATGCGGTGAAATATGCCGCAGCTGAAAAATCGATCTCCGTGGAATAGGTCAGGTGATGTTCCCGTCCGGTCTCCAGTGAGGCCGCCAGGGCGGGGATGCCCTGCGAGGCTGCCTCCATGGCTGCCCCCACCGTGCCAGAGATGGTGATGCCGGTGGCAACATTTTCACCGTAATTGATGCCCGAAACCACCAGGTCCGGTCTCTGCGGCATGATCTCCAGGATACCGTGCAGTACAGCCTGTGCCGGGGTCCCACCCACCGCATACACCGTCCAATCCTTGCCGCAAACGTTCAGGACCTCGGGCCGGATCACCCCGTCCGAGGTCATCGGCAGGCTGCGGCCCATCCCCGAAGACTGCTCGCGTGGCGCCGCCACGGTCACGAATCCCAGCTCCGAGAGTGCGCTCCGGCCGCAGCCCACAGACCCGGCGATCGGATCCCGTCATCGTTGGTCAGCAAGATCTGGCACTTTTCCATGACCTCTCCCGGTATTTATGAAAAAAAGCGGGGGTTGCCCGCTTCCGTGGTGCCCCTTGTGCGATTCGAACGCACAGCCTTTTGGTCCGCAACCAAACGCTCTGATCCATTGAGCTAAAGGGGCAACTCTTTAAGCGGCGAAAATTGTAACCGAGAATCAGATGAAGGTCAAGCAGTCGTAGCCCGTGATACCTGTCACGGCGAAGCTGGGTAGGCGATTACTGCCATCCAATTGTTTTCGTTGCGATGAAGATACGTCTGACCCGCATGCTTCATGGTGCCCTGCCTGGTAGATGGAAACTAAGGCGTAAAAGTCACTTCCATCGTCATTCCCCACAGCAGGCGGGGATCCGGGTTCTTCAGCAGGATATGCACCGTGTACAGGATGTCCCCACCCTGCAGGGTGGGCGCCCCGCTGATCGACTCCACCGCGCCGTCCATGGTCACACCCGGCAGCGCATCCGCGGTGATCCTGACCGCCTGTCCCACGCTTACCTTGACCACGTCCGTTTCGGTCAGATCGCTGGTGTCCACGAACCATTGGCTGGTATCCGCCAGCGCCACCACCCAGGTTTGCGGGCTTACCATCTGCGAGACAGACACGTTCGTATCTTCCACCATCCCGGCGAAGGGTGCCTTCAGGTCGTAATTATCCAGTGCGCTTTGAGCCGCAGTCGCCTGGGTATTTGGCAGCATCCAGTTGTGCCAGTGCCAGCGCCAGCTTGTCGGAATCGGGTCCATTCTGGGTAGTTCTGGTAGGTGCGCAGTGCCTCGGCCTCCGCAGCCTTGGCAGCATTCAAGGCAGACTTGCAGGGTATCCCGCTGGTTGGTCAGGTCAATGACCTTCAGTACGGCAGTGTCGTAATTGGTCTGTGCGGTGCGTAGGGCATTTTCATAGGTGATCCGGGTGGAGTTGGATGGCAGGCAGGTTGCTGTACTTGTCGAAATCCGTCTGGGCATTATTCAGATCTGTTTGGCGCGAGGCCACATCCGCCTGGGCATTATCGATATCGGTCTGGATGGTGTTCAGGTTCAGCTTGTCCCAGGCCAGTTGCGCAGCGGCAGCGTACCTTTTGTGCAGTCATATAAGCCTGCCAGGCTTGTGCACTGCCCAGGTCCGCGGTCCTCACCAGCAGATCATAGGCTTGTTGGGCGGCCAGTTGCTGCGCCTGGCGCCAGCCACGGCGGCTTCCGCCTGCTGGCGGTCGCCGAGTTGAACTAGCACCTGCCCCGCGTTGACCTTGTCTCCCTTATGCACCAGCACTTCCTGCACCCGACCGCTTGCCAGGAAGGTGAGATACACGCTTTGGTTGGGCACCAGGTGTCCCGTGGCGACCACGGTTTCCGGACCCGGGATGGGCGTGGCGGTGGGGGTGACGGTTGAGGTACCACTACACGCCGCCAGCAGCATGAGACAGGCTCAAGGTTATGGGAATAATGGTTATAATTTTTTCATGACAACACTCCTTTTCAATACCCCGGTTTCTAATGTGCCTGGTTGGGGATGCCATAATTAGAAAATTCCTTAATCTGCATTCAACATGCTGGCTATTCGTAAGCCAGTACTTCCCGGATCGTCAGCCGTGCGGCATTGCGAGCCGGCAGAACGCTGGCCAACGCCGAGAGCACCAACACCACTCCCAGCCAGATTAAAAAGCCGGTGAATGTGAAGTGCACTGCGATCTGGGATTGAAAAATGGCCGAACTGATAATGGATGATAACAAATAGGTGATCGGGAATGACAGCAGCGCACCCAGCAGCCACGAAATGCCGCCGATCACCAGGCCTTCCACGATGACCGTGCGCATGATTTCCCTGTCCACTGCGCCGATGGAGCGCATCACTCCGATCTCGCGCGTGCGCTCCAATACGTTCATGCCCATCGTTCCGGTCAGGCCGATGCTGCCCACCAGCGCCGTCAGCAGCGCCATGATCAGCAGGAATGTGACCAGGATGTCGAGGCTGTCCGAGGCGGTTTGCAGGGTGGATATCCCGGTACGTGCCTGGTTGACATGGTAACCCTGGGCACGGAAATAAGCGTCGATCCTGTCGGCCATCATTTGCTGGTAGGCCGGATCGTGGCGGTCGGTGACGATGCGGAAGGAGAATGCCTGGTTGGTGATATGGGTCAGGTCGGAGATAAATTCGTACGTGCCATATGCGATCGTCCCCTCCTGGTTGACGAACTGGAATATACCCACCACCAGCCAGTCCTCTTCCTTGCCGTTTACCTTCATGCGCAGCGTACCCCCCGCCTTCAAGTCCGGGAATTTCGACAGGATGCCCTCGCTCACCGTGATCGCCTGCGTGTCGCCCGGCTGCAGCCAGCGTCCGGAAAGCAGTACCGGCGCGATCAGCTTGCTGTTCACCGGGGGAGCCAGTACGGTGATATTGTCAGCAGTGGTGCCGTCCGGGTAGAGCGCCTCTGCGCTGGTATAAGCCCAGCCTTCCACCGAAACCACGCCCGGCACCTGCATGGCAGCCGGACTCGACCTTGTTCAGGCGGTAAAGCTGGTCGAAATCCAATTGCACGTCCGCCAGGAAGTAGTGACCGATCTGTCCAATGTAATCGTGGAGGGTGACTCTCACGTTAAACACCGCGATAAAAATTGCACCACCCATGGTAAGGGTGAAGAGTGTCAACACCAGGCGCCCTTTTCGCCTGAATGTATTACGCAGGGAGATCAGCAGCGGGCGCGGGATGTGGATGCCGCGTTTGGCGAGCAGGTGGCTGAACTCCAAGCTGCAGCCGCTCGATGAGGGTATCCCGGTGAGCAACCGCCGTAACATGTTTCTTTTCAGCCCCGCCCATCTCTCCGCTGAGGGCGCGCAGCACTGTGATGTGGGACCCGTTCAAAACGGGGATCAATCCTGCCAGAAGCGGTACTGCCAGCCCCACCACGATCTGCACGGCAAATGCCAGCGGTACGATCCGGTATCCCAGGAGGCTGAAATTTATCTTGTTGGCGATGAAGGCTGAAAGGGCGTAAGCTCCCTGTCCGCCCAACGGTACGGCGATCAGCAGGGCGATCACCCCGAATGCCAGGATCAAGGCGATATACATCACGAAGACCTGGTTGCGGCGTGCGCCAACCAGTTTCATAACGCCGATATGACGCATATGCTGGTTGAGCAAGGCACTGAGGGTGTTAGCGATCAAAGAACTGCTTAAGAACAGGATCAGGATGCCCAGCGCCAGGAGGATCCCCAGCACAGCCTGGACAGTGGAGGCCATCGGATGTTCATTTGTTTTGGAGGAACTTGAGCGCAGGACGGTCACATTATTCTTGGTGACCTTATCACTGACGGTTGTGGTCATCTGGCGCAGGGTTTGGTCGTCGTTTTGACCGGTACTGAGCGTGACGAAAAGGCGGTTGAAGGTATCCGGCTGCTGCAAAAACGAGAGCGTGTCGGTGTTTATGTAAGCAAAAGGCTGCGCCAGGAAATCTCCCGCACCCGTGCTCGGGTCCGACACGATCCCTGCAACCCTCATGGTCTTGATTGAGCCGTTGTATAGTTCAAATTCAAGCGTATCCCCCACGGAGACATTCAGGATCGTCAATGCCTTCCGTTCGAGCAGGACTTCGTCCTTACCCGGGATGCCCGACCCGCTGATGGTGTGCATCAGGTTGATCTGCATCTTTGAGATATTGTCGATCGCCACCATGTTAAGTGCCACCCACTGGCTGCTGCCGGGCAGACGTGCCCGCATGGCAAAGACGTTGCGACCCTCAGCCTGCTTGACGCCGTGCATCTCTTTAACCACCGTGATCAACGAATTGTCGAACGGGGTGGTGCGCAGTTCGAATGTTCATTGGGTTATTGGCGGCGTAGCTGGCGCTCATATCGTGGGAGATGATCACGTAAGCGCCTACGATAACCCCGATCGAGAATACGCCCACGGCTATGGATAGCACCACCAGGGCTGTGCGCGAAAAACTACCGATAAGATCGTGAAATACCTTGCGCCACCGCGGACGAATCATTGGATTCCTGTTTTCCTTATTTCCTGCTTCGGCGGTCGACGGTGCGGTTCTCTTCCAGGCGTACCTGCACGATCTTGGCGATCATTTCTTCTGTAAGAGGTGAATCTCTGCAGTAAATTTACAAAAGGATCCCGGTGCAGCGCAACCAGTTCCACCGGCTCACGCGAACCGGCACGGATGCTGGCGATGGATTGCCCACCCTTCATCAGTTCGATTTCGCCGAAGAATTGTCCCGGTCCCATCGAGGCAACCCTGATATCCTTGCGTTTTGTCTTCCCTGATCCCGCAGGTGGATTTGTGGAGCCTAAAACGACCTCCACCACACCGCGCTTGATCATGAACAGGTAGTCCACGTGCTGCCCCTGCTGGAGGATGATGCTCCCGGGTTGGTGGGTAAAGAGTTCCAGCTGGCGGGTTGCTTCCAGCATCTGGCGGTGGTTCAGCAGCGGCAGGCAGCTCGCCACCGTTTCATCCACCAGTTCACCATCGGTGATGATGATGGTGCGCGAAGTCCTTTCGGTCAGGGACGGATCGTGCGTCACCATGGCGATCGTCTTTCCGCTTTTCACCAGGTGGTCGAACAAGGTGATGATCGCGTCCGCCGAGCGTGTATCCAGGTTTCCGGTCGGCTCGTCGGCCGCAATGACGGGCGGGATCGTTCGCCAGGGCACGCGCGATGGCTGCGCTTTGCTGCTGCCCGGTCGAGACCGCCGCGGGAAGTTTGTGAGCCTGTTTATCCAACCCTACCATCTTAAGCAGTTCCATGGCCTTTTTGGGACGTTCGTCGAAATCGTACATACCCACGTAATCCATCGGCAGCATAACGTTTTCCAAAAGGGTCAGCATGGGCAGGAGTTGGAAGAACTGGAATACTATCCCCAGGTTTCGGCCGCGCCACAATGCCCGCTTGCTCTCGTTCATGTTGTAGATATTCTGGCCGTTGATAACCACCTGCCCCCCTGTCGGATGGTCAATACCTGTCATCATGTTGAGCAAGGTCGACTTGCCACTGCCCGACTTCCCCACGATGGCTACGAACTCGCCGCGCTGCAGGGTCAGGTCTATGCCCTTTGAGGACATGGAACTCGCCAGCGGCGTTCTTGAAAGTTTTCACCACTTTCTGCAGGTTTATGGCGGCCTGGGGCGCAGAGCCAGGATTGAAGATCTGCGTCATGGATTTCCCTCTTGAACGGTTCAGGCTGGGATCTCCTACCCGGGGACAGGGATCCAGGTCGGCGTCCAGGCTGAACACCTTCCTTGCGTATGCCAATCACCTTGGTCCCAGTGGTTCCTCCGTTGGCGGTCTTTATTTTGGGCATGGGAATGATGTCTTCCATTATCCAGTGCCACATCCGGGACAATCTCGCCATCCTGAATTACCAGGTGACGGGAGAAACGCGGCGCCAGGCTGTTATCATGGGTTACCATGATGATGGTTTTTCCGTCCTTGATCAACCGCTCGAAGACTTCGAAGACATGGTCAGCCGTCATCGAGTCGAGACTACCGGTTGGTTCGTCTGCCACCAGGATGGGCGGATCGTTCGCCAGGGCCCGCGCGATTGCCACCCGCTGCTGCTGACCACCTGAAATATAGTTTGGGAGCTTGTTGGCGTGCTCTTCCAATTCCACCATCCGTAAAAGCTCAAGGGCGCGCGCCCGGCTTTGGGTGCGGTTATAAAGTCCGCAAAAATCCATGGGAAGCATGATATTTTCGACCAGGGTGAGCATGGGCAGGAGTTGGAAGGATTGGTAGACCACACCCACGCTGCGACCGCGCCAAAGTGCCAGATCATCTTCAGTGAGGGAGTGGATTGAAACCGATTCGTGGTCCCTATGGATGATCACTTCACCGGAGGTGACATGATCCACCCCGGTGATCATGTTCATCAATGTGGACTTCCCCGCACCGGATTTGCCGATCACGCCCAGGAATTCGCCGGGATAAACATCCGCGCTGATGTCACTCAACGCAGGAAAATCACCTGCGGCGGTCTCATAAATTTTGCAGACCTGCCTCAGTTGGATCAGCGCTTGGGATTGGTTGCCTGGGGAGATTGTTTCTGAGATATTATTTTGCTTGCGGGACGGCACGTTTTTTTCTTCCGATAGTCCTGGGAACCTTCAGGAAAAGATTGTACTACATATCACCAACGAAACTGCTCGCTGAGAGTTAAGGCTTTCATAAGAAAAAATATGGCGTTTGAGGTCCTTTACCCAAATCAGCCGGTATAATAGGGCCACCCGAGGAGTACCAATGCATAAATTCCTGGAAAAACTGCAATCCGGCAAAACCCTTGTTGCCGATGGAGCTACCGGTACGAACCTGCATAAAATGGGTCTTCAACCCGGAATAGTCCCCGAAGACCTGGTGTTTGACCAGCCTGAACTGATCCTGGAACTCGAAACGGCGTTTGCGACTGCCGGTGCTGACATCCTGTTAACCTGCACCTTTGGCGGCACTCGCCTGCGGATGAAAGAATCGAAATATGCGACAGCGCGTGACCGAAATGAACACGCGTGCTGCCGAATTGGCGCGTAAGGCAGCTTCCACCCAGCCCGGCGTCCTGGTTGCCGGGTCAATCGGGCCCACGGGCTTGCTCATGAAACCGTTTGGTCCGCTTACCCCTGAAGAGGCGGGCACAGCTTTTACCGAACAGGTCCAGGGGCTGGTGGCAGGTGGGGTGGACCTGCTGGTTATCGAAACCATGTTTGCCTATGACGAGGCTGATGCGGCTTTTAATGCTGCCCGCAAGATCACCGACCTGCCGATCGTGGTCTCCTTCAGCTATGACCGTGGCACCCGGACGATGATGGGTGTCAAACCGGCGGAGATGATCAAACGTTATAAAGGGATGGGCGCCACTTTGGTGGGCGCCAACTGCGGTACCTCGTTGGAAAACATGGAAAAAGTAGAGCAGGAATACGCCGCGGCGGAACCGGGCTTCCCATTATGGATCAAGCCCAACGCCGGCCTGCCTCATTTGGTTGACGGGAATACCGTTTACGATGTGCTGCCCGGTCAAATGGCAGAATTTGCCAAAAAGTATGCAGCCCTGGGGGCGCGGGTGGTAGGAGGCTGCTGCGGAAATACACCTGAACATATTGCTGCGATCTCGAATGTATTAAATTAAGCCATCCATGATCCCGGCCTGGAAATATCGAAACCTAAAGATAATGACAGCCATGATATTCGGCTGTCTTTGTCTTTTGTTATTCCTTGCAGCGTGTTCTCCCTCGATCCCGCTGCCTCCCACGGAGATAGCCTCTCCTACCATCGGCAGCCTGCCATCCCCAACGAACTCGATTGCCTTCCCAGGCACTTCCACTCCCACAGTTGGGGCTGGCTCAACTGCCGCGCCCACACTCACGCCGGTTCCTGCGGATTTTTGGGAGAGACTGCCTGTTATTCCGCTGGATGTCAGCGAGCGTGTGCGCGAAATATACCGGCTCGGGCAGCTCCAGGGGAATAACCCTCATATATTCTCTCGTATCGGCGATTGTGCCTCCGCAGCCCCGGATTTCCTGGTGGGATTTGACGGGAAATACAACCTGGGCACTTACTCTGGTCTCCAGCCAGCAATCGACTATTTCAAAGGTTCATTTGGACGTCCCAGCCTGGCAGCGAAAAACGGGTTGAATACAGCCGGGTTGTTGACCACCCTTTGGACCGGTGACCAGTGCTTGAGCAAGGAAACCCTGCTCGACTGCCAATACCGCCTCGACCACCCGGCATTTGCCATTATTTCCCTCGGCACCAACGAGTCCTATTATGTTCATCACACCCCGGGAGTCTTTGAAACCAACCTGCGCGCCATCATCGAAGATACAATCGCGCAGGGAATTGTTCCCGTCCTGGGGACCAAGGCCGATAACCTGGAGGGGGATAATTCCATCAATGCAAGCATCGCCCGGCTTGCCGTGGAATATGAATTACCGCTCTGGAATTTTTGGCTGGCGGCCCAACCATTACCCGATCATGGGCTGGCAGATGTCTCACATCTCACCAGCGTTTCATATCTCAATTTTGTAGATTTCTCCATCCCTCACAGCCTAGACTACGGCATGCAGGTGCGCAACCTGACCGCCCTGGAAATGCTCAATTTTCTTCGGGTGCAGCTCACAGATCTCACTACCACACCCACCCCCTGAATAATCATTTTGGTCCGGAAGAAAAGCCAAGCCGGGGAGGGAAAATCCCGCCCGGATGTATGGCTGGAATAAATTCGGATTACTTCCTCCTCCTGTCTGATAGCAATCATAGGTTGTGCTGCCGGGTGAAATCACCTGGACATCCCAATCGACCTTCATAACCTGATATCCATCCAGGCTGGACTGTACCAGGCGCAAAGCTTTGTCCGCCTGCAAACCCGAGAGGGTAAAGCTGCGCCAATCCTGGTCCACGCGGGAGGGGGAGACCTGCTGGCGGCAGACCAGCGCCGCGCCGACCGCAGCGCGGGTAACCGCCGGCAGAGCCTGATCCTGGTAGGCTGCAACCAGGACCGGGACAGCGTCTGGCGAGAGTAAAGCCAGGGTTGCCACATCCAGTTCGGAACCCGCGGCTGCGCGGGCCACGTTCTGCCGGGCGATAAACGCATCCACGTTGAGCAGGTTCAGGGTCACCCCGAAACCGATGGCAGCCAACAGCGCGGCAAGGGCGAAAGCACGCTCCCTGCGCAGAACATCGAGCACCAGCACCACCGCCAGGAGAACACCCAGCCAGATCAGAAAGACATGGGTGTAGGTGCGCAGGCGCGAGAAACCGTAGGCGGTTTCATAAAGGACCAGGCGCTGGAAGGCCGACACAAGCATCACACCCACCAAAGCCACCATCCCCATCCCGAGCCCGGAGAAAACCCAACGCTGGGCCTGCCCGTGGCGTTTGACCACGGCGCTCAGACCAAGGAACATAAGCAGGCTGAAAAAATGCCACCGCCAACAATTCTCCAAAGCCACGGCGGGCATACTCGGCATAGGTGTAACCCTGCACGCCAATGTTGGTCTGACCGCCGAAGAAATACTGGAACTGGACAACCGCAAAAGATGCGAATAACAGCACTACTGCCCCGAGCACAACTGCCGCTTCGGTGAAGCCGAGGAAGGGATGGACGATGGGCTTATCCATGCCCACTAGTGTTTCATCCCTGCTCTTCCGGGCGGCGTGCAGGATCGTACCCGCCAGCGCATATGCTCCGATCAAAATGTAGATGCACGCGAAAAATATATTGCGGCAGGTTCTCGAGGCGGAACAACTTGATAAAACCCTGCAAGCGCTGGGCAAAGACGAGGTCGGCGGAAGAGAGCAGGGCGGCGAAGATGGCGATGATGGGGATGGCGATCAGCACACCGCGGGTAATTGCCCAGAACCGCTTCCAACCGGCACGCGAACCTGACGTAACAATTTCCGGCTTTTCCGCCGCCTGCTTACGGTTTTCATTGAAAAAGATGACCGGGCGGGCGAGCATGCTTATCGCCAAATTAAGGTATTTACCACGTAATCCGACAGGCTGTACCAGATCCAGCGCCCGCCAAGATACGTGGAGGCCAGCACGCCCATCAGCGCCACGGTAAATCCAAAGGCAACGAAGATGCTCAGCGGTTCCTGGCGGACAAAGGTCATGACAGCAAAAAACAGGATGGGCACCAGCAGGAGCAGCGCTTTCAGAGACGGCTGGATGCCGTTGAGCACCAACACCAGGAAACCACCAGCGAGACACAACATGGCAAAGATGGCAAAATTGATCCCTGCTGAATGCTGCCAGAACAAGAAGTCGAACAGCCAGCCCAGGGCCAGGGCAACGATCCAAAGAATTGTGGTGCGTTTCATACGATCCTCCTCCACCGGTTTTCCATACAGGATAGCCGGCCTGCGCTTCCCACAGCTATCAAAAGGTATCACGAGTCATCCAGTTTTGCCGGTCCCGGTGGAAACACAGGGCAGGGGGTAACCTCACTACCGCCCGATTCCGTGAAACATGTTTCATAAAGCGCAGCCCCCATTGACATACAAATTGATTTGTGCGATACTAACCGAAGCGCAGGGAACCTTCCCTGCCCCCAAATCCGCCATCCTTATAGAAGAGGAGGTGGTGCCCAAAATGGATAGTAGTTTGAGTCGAAGCGCTGTGGCATCCCTCCTCGCTCTGCGATAAAGGTGCCACAGCGCCAACAGGGAGACCGCCGAAAGGCGGCCTTCCGCTTTAAGCCAGGCAGCGGGATGGAGGCGCGGGGAAGCGGAAGTAAACCGAACAGACGCCACAGCGAAACATCCCCGGGAACGCAGAACGACGAAATCACTCATCTCCAAAACAAATCCCCAGGCCGCGGGCGGTGGAGACTCCGTCGCTGTTCAAATCCACACGCTTGGGAACCGCCAGCGCCTCGGCCAGGGGGATCGGGATGACCTCGGCGTTGCGCAATGCAACCATGCTTCCCAGCTTCCCCGAGCGCGGCGACCCGAACCGCAGCGGCACCATAACGGGTTGCCAGCCAGCGGTCGAAGGCGGTGGGGGAGCCGCCGCGCTGGACGTGCCCCAGCACGGTCACGCGCGACTCGAACCCCTGGGATTCGATGAACTGCCCCACTTCATGACCGATGCCTCCCAGGCGGGGTACATAGACCGCATCCCCGCTGCGGCTGTAGACCGGCTGCCCGCCCAGGGGTTTGGCTCCCTCCGAAACGGCCAGCAGGCTGAAATGCGCGCCGCCTTCGGCGCGCTCACGCACCTTCTTCGGATGATCGCCTCGAATTTGAAAGGGATCTCGGGGATCAGGATCACGTCCGCGCCGCCGGACACACCGGAGTGGAGGGCGATGAAACCGGCATCGCGTCCCATCAGTTCGAGCACCATGGCGCGGTGATGCGCCTCGGCGGTGGTGTGCAGACGGTCGAGGGCTTCGGTGGCGATCATCAGGGCGGTGTCGAAACCGAAGGTAACCTCCGTGCCGCCGATGTCATTGTCGATGGTCTTGGGCACCCCCACCACGGGAACCCCTTTGTCCCCCAGTTCCATGCGCGATGCGCAGCGTCCCGTCCCCACCGATGACGATCAGGGCATCCAAGTCCAGCTTCTTGATGGCGGCGGTGACCTCGTCCGAAATGTCCACCATCACTTCCTTCCCGTCACGCAGGACCCTGCGGGCGAAGGGATTGCCGCGGTTGGCGGTGCCCAGGATGGTGCCGCCGCGCGGCAGGATACCGCGCACCGCGGCCAGGTCCAGGGGAACGACTCCGCCCGGTGTTATAAAACCGTCGTATCCATCCTTGACTCCGAGCACCTCGCAGCCATAAATATTTATTGCAGTTTTTGTAACCGCCCGGATGACCGCGTTCAACCCCGGCGCATCGCCGCCGCCCGTCAGCACCGCAATTCGTTTCATGGTTTCCTCCTGATTGAAATTCCGGATGGATCTTTAAGTCAAAAGGGCGACCATCTGGTCGCCCTTCATAATTTTACGGCATGTTGTGAGTGAACCGCCAGACTTGGGAGTTCTTCTGGAGGTTCGAAGTCTCCCCCATGCACCTCGAACCAGGTGGTCGCCGGGCTTGAAGGCGTATGGGAGCCCATCGGGGGTGAGAAGCGAGACCACGCCAGCGGCGCCGCGCTGCCATTTGACCGGGTATGCCTGCCCGTCCCGGAAAGCATAGCCGTCACCCGAGCCGATGAGCTGGATGTCGTATATGCCGGGGCTGTAGAGTTCGTGATTGGCATACAGGACCACCAGGTTATCGAAGGCGATCGGCTGGCTGGTCAGGCGGTCGGTAAGCTGCTTATACTGCGGATTTTTATTATTGAAATCATCCGCAGTGTCGGCGAAACGCAGGTACTTGCCGGTGGCTGGATCGAAGTCCCAGCGGTTGTAGATCACCGCCGAATAGCGGACATATACCTGGTTAACCGGCGTCCCCACCGATGGAGGCAGCGGGATTGAAGACCATGCCGTCCAGGTTCTGGCGCCCATTGACACCGTTCTTGGTAGCCCAGGCGCTCAAGGTGGCGGTGTTGGCAACCAGGAAATTGGCACCGTTCGGTTCGTAGCGGGTCAGACGGGTGTGGAATTGCCTTCGATGACCAGCCGGTTGGCAAAATCCGAATGGGTAAAGCGGTTCCACTCGACCACGTAGGCGGAGCCAAAGGCGAATATGGCCTTGTATCCGTCCACCAGTTGGGCGTCGATGAAGCGCCCGGAGCGGATGGGCCCGACGGTGTCGGCATTGTTCCCGAGGAAAATGGCTGCAAAACGGGTGGCGCCTTCCTCGGTGTAATATTCAAAGACAAGGTCAGCGAGCGACAGCCCCCACTGCGGGCGGTTGTTGCGGGGGATGTTCGAGACCTTGATGAGCATCGGGCGCCGGTCCAGCAGGGTCGGATCGGAGACCTCGAGCCCGGTGAGCGGGTCCACATTGGTGGGGAAATTGGAAGGACCGTAGCCCTGGGGAGGGATGGTAAGCGTGGCTGAGGCAGCGAGGTGGGAATTTCGGTGGAGAGGGGGGTTGGGGTGGCGGAAGGGACCGCGCCGGGCAGGGTCGGAATCACAGCGGTGGCAGTGGGGACGACCGGGGCGGAAGGTCCGCAGGCAGCCAAAACGAGGGACAGGGATGCAAACAGAAAGAACAGTTTCTTCATATAGATGAAACCTCCTAACAAGAGACGCCGAAATTCCCGATTTGTTCCAGCCAGGGGAACTTTTGCCGGCACCCCCGAGGTCGAAGGTGCGGCATGAGGTTCCCGGTAGATTGGGAAAACAGCTTCCATAATTACCAATAAGTCGATTTCCACAGGCAACCTAATACGAAGAATTGGAAAGAGAGATCTCCAGGTCGTTCACGCGCATGAATTTCGGAACGATGACGGCGGTGGGGTTGCGGGCGCCGTAGCTCTGGGAGGTATTGTAGGGAAGGGTGTCACGCGAGAGCCAGGCGACCTTGTCGCCGAAGATATCGAGCAGACTCTGGGTGAGGCGGACGTTGTAGGGCACGACCACCGAACCGTCTTTTTTGAGCAGCAGTGCACCGAAGCGGGAACTGCCGGTGATGATGCCCCTTGGAGGGGTTGACGATGTTCATATAGTGCAGGAAGGGGATGTAAAGGAGGTCCTCGGTGCGGGGCTGCGCAACCAGGGCTTGCAGTGTTTTGACATCCTGGGTGCCCGCCGAGCGACCGCCAGGCTTTTATGGGAAACGGTATGCCCGGTGGGTTTGGCAGCCGAACTCATCGGCGTCATCCTGGTACCAGGTGAAGCCCTGGAAGACACCCTGCTTGAAAATGGGGAAGGGCTTGCGCTCGATGCCGGTGAAGTCCCTTTTGAACGGGAAGGTCTCCAGCCGGGTGGGATCGTCGACGAGGGTGAACTTGTCGGAGAAGACCTTTTGCCCGACCTTGTCCTCGCTGAGGAAAGAAGACACCGCGTTTCATCAGGCCGCCGTTGAAGGCGATCCAGTTCATAAAACCGAGCATATCGGCAATGGCAGCGGGACCAAAGACGATGTTGTATTTTCCGAGGGGAACCTGCTGGGGTGTATCGGCCTGGTAATGCTCCACCAGGAAAGCCAGGTTCGGCGCGCAGCCCGTCGGGGTCCAGCTCGGATTTTTTCGAAGCGGACTGTTCGGCGGTCACCTCCCACTTGAGGGCGGAGTGGGAGAGGACGGTCGTCACCTGGGCATCGGAGGTCTTGAAATACTGGGTATGTTCCGAGCGGGTGGTGACCTGGGCAATCGTGTTCATGCCGCTGGAAAAGATGCCCGAGAGCTTGACCGCTTCGGTTTCCAGCCCGGCGGCAGCCTGGTTGAAAACCTGCAGCCTTTCCTCATTGCTGATCTGCGCCAGGGCGGAGTCATACCCGCTTTCGTCGGCGAAGGTCTGCTTGAACACAGGGAGGGTGGGCTGGTAGGTAAGCGGCTGGGCATGCTGCACCATCTCGGCGGCGATGTCGATGCCTTTTTTCATTTCGTCCAGCTTGCCCAGGTCGGTGATGAGTTCATAGCTGGCGCGTTTTTTGCCGGAATAGGCGGTGATCTCCAGGCGGATGAGATGCTCGTTGGTGTTGAGCGAGATGGACGAGTTGGCGAAGCGCATCAGGTAGCTGTCTTCCTCGTGGTAGAGAAGCGAGACCTCATAGCCTTTATCCAGGGCGTATTTGCGCAAGTCTGTCAGTGTTTGCAGGATTCTGTTCCTTCACGGCTATTCTCCTATTCTCACGTTATCGAAGCGGCAGACCGGCACCCCGTGCCCCAGCTGCATGATCTGGTTGGGCTGCCCCTTCCCGCAGTTATCCACATATTTCACCTGCCAGGTGGAGCGGTCGCCCACGGCGGACAGGCTGTTCCAGAACTTGACGGTGGCGCCCTTGTAGGTGGGGTTCTTGACCACTTTGGTGATCCTGCCGTCTTCCACCAGCCAGCCGATCTCGGTGCCGAAATGGAACTGCTCGCGGTTCGAGCCGATCGACCAACTGCGCTCGCTGTCGAGGACGATACCTTTTTCGGTCTTGGCGACGATATCGTCGAGGGTGCCGTCCGTGCCGGGGTCGATGTTGATGTTGGTCATGCGTTC
Source organism: uncultured Chloroflexia bacterium (assembly GCA_963741635.1). Lineage (GTDB taxonomy): Bacteria > Chloroflexota > Anaerolineae > Anaerolineales > Villigracilaceae > UBA877. Next base: position 135,279 of record CAVUIO010000010.1, on the reverse strand, counting down.
GATGGGCACGCGGTAGAAGGAGGTGGCGCGGTTGGCGCCGCCGGAGCCCTTGAAGATCTGGCGCTTGGCCCGGGCGTTGGCCTCCTCCACCATCTGGCGACCGGTGATGGCGCCCACCAGGATGCCCTTATCGATCAGGACCACGTCCTGGGCGGGGACGCCGTCATCATCGTAGCCGAAGCTGCCGGGGGAATTGGGCAGGGTGGCATCGGCGCGGGCGGTCAGCTTGGGGGACCCGTAGCGCAGCTTGCCGAAGTCGTCGAGGGTGACGAAGGAACCGCCGGCGAAGGCGAGCTCGTAGCCGAGGATGCGGTCCAGCTCGAGGGCGTGACCGATGGTCTCGTGGGTCTGCAGGTACATGATGTTGGGCAGCAGGATGACCGAGCGGTCCTCCTTGGGACACTCGTCTGCAGCGCGGACCTGGTTCATCTCCTTGACGATCCGTTCGGCGTTCTCGGTGAAGAGCGTTTTGTCGAGGGTCTCCCAGCCGCGCGAGTCGCCCTGGCGGGCGGGGCGGAAGGTGCGTTCGTAGGTGGCGCCCTGAGTCGTCGAGACCGGAGACCTGCATGCTGGCGAAGGCTTCGGTGATGAGCTTCTCGATCTGGCTGCCTTCCGAATCCACGAAGATGACCTGCTTGCGCACGAAGGTCATGTCGCAGATGCGCTGGAAGACGCCCGGCTGGTTGAGCTTTTCATCCATGTCCTTCAGGAAGGCGACCTTGTCGGCGAGGGGGACCTCGAAGGGGTTGATCGCGGCAGGGGCTTTCGAACTTGTCGGCTGGACGGCGTCCTTCTCGGCAAGGCGGATGGGGAAGGTGACGCGCTCGGCGGCGACGCGGGCATTGTCGAAGGCCTTATCGTACAGGGCGGGGAGGTCGCTCAAATCGGAAGAGGCGGAAAACCCCCAGGCGCCCTTGTAAAGCACGCGGATGCCCACGCCGCTTTCACGCGAGGAATCGGCGCTCTTAAGATTGCCGTTCCACATCATCAGGGAATTGGCTTCCTCGACGGGATACCAGCGGGTATCCACGTAAGTGGCGCCCTGGTTCTTGATGCGTTCGATCTGTTCCTTGATCTGGTCAAGCATACAAGCTCTCCTTTTAATGACGTTGACGTGGGCAGGTATTTGTGAGGGAGGTGCCTGCGGATGGTTTATCAATCCGGGCAGTATTATACTTTCAAATAAATCGACGTGCTTTCGAAAAGTGAGGTTCGAGATATCTCATGATCGAAATAATATTGACTCCGAAACCCTTTGGGGTATAATACCGCCGCAAGGCCGACTAGCTCAATGGCAGAGCAGTTGCCTCTTAAGCAATTGGTTCGGGGTTCAAGTCCCCGGTCGGTCATCTCAGTCTCCCAGAATATATAAGCAATTGGTTCGTGGTTTACCCAGGGGGTACTTCGCAAGTCCCCGGTCGGTCATCTCGGTCTCCCAGAATATATAAGCAATTGGTTCGTGGTTTACCCAGGGGGTACTTCGCAAGTCCCCGGTCGGTCACAGAAGCCCCAGAGTTGGGGCTTTTTGATTTAGCCGGTTCGGGGTTTGCCCAGGGGGCTCCGGCGACTTATCCCCGTGGGGATGCTTCGCGATGTCGCCTACCAGCCGACACCTGCACTTGCGTGCGGTGCAAGTGTGGCGGCTGGGCCGCCTCCCCAAAGGGGACAACGTCGGCTAGAAGTCCCCGGTCGGTCACTCGAAAAAAGCCTGTATGGGCTTTTTTGATTCCCTGGGAGGCTGGCGAGCCAAACTGTTTTCTGAAAGTAAATATCACAGGCTACCATAAAACTTGCCCCGGATATGACCTGTCCCAAAAAACCAATCCAACTCTTATATCAGGATCAGGAAAGGAGACAGGTCAACATGCCGCGTCAAAGTTACACTATCAAACAAGTCATTATCAAACCGCGGTAAGCTAAATTGCTTCTTAGCTTATGACAAACTGGGGGTGAGGTATGTCGATCATTCATTATTAGTGAACCCCCCAACATATCATCATCGGAAGGTATATTCAATTGCATACGATGTTTTTAGGTTCAATGATTATGAACTGAGAATATAGACTTTTCGGATATAAAATATTATAATTATCGCAAGGTTTCCAAATCCGAGGGGGTGAGCTTAGAGGTCAAGACATAACGGTGGATGTCTGCTGAAGAGGAATACCCAAGTAAGTAAATTTGTTCGGAGGTATTAAACTAAATCAGTGGATCCATGAAATCAGAAGATCTTTGAACATTCAAAGCATGACCTTGGGCATGGTGCTAATAATTTGTTTGGGGGTAAGCGGTTGTGCTCCAGTAGCTCCTCAGACGACGTCTGCTTCCTCCTCCCCGCAGCCTACCGTTTCAGAAACTACCGCTTCTCCCGTCCCTACATCTACTTCAACCCCTGAAGCTACCCTACCGGTGCTCCAGGACCGGTCGACAACCGATCGACCCGATGATGTGTCCGGTTATCAAGTCCACGTCATGTATGTTGTGCCTAGCGACGGGATCGATCGTAAATACGATACGACCGGCGTTTGAAACACCTCAGTTGCGTCCTTTGAGAAATGGATGGGACTGCAAAACTGGTGGCCGGCAGTTTCGAATGGATACATACCAAGGAGCGCTAGATATCAGCTTTTTCCGTTTGGCAGAGACGGATGCCAAGGTCGCCAGCCATGGTTCCTTTGTACGCGAGCAAATCCAGACGGAATTGAACGCGGCCGGGTTCAACCAGCCAAAAAAGCTGTATGCGGTGTATTACGATGGGAGTAGTACATTCTCCTGTGGAGGTTCTGCCTGGCCGCCAACAATAACCGGGGATGTGACGGTCCTTTATCTGAAAGGTGCTTATGGCAAGGTGAAATGTTCCGACAATGCTTTTACGAGCTCGGTTAATTCACCAGGCATCCAGGAATTCTCGATGCTCCAGGAGATTTTCCAAACCCTGGGAGCTGCGGCGGTGTGTGCACCTCACGAAATCCAAAATGGGAAAGTTTCGGACAGCAACGCCGACATACTCTGGGCGGGTTCGCTTCCCTGGAAACCTTCCAAGCTGGATGTGGGTAACGACGACTATTTTGATACGCATAAACCCAACTGCCTGGACATAGCGAATAGTGTCTTCATCGATCCACTGCCTGCCAATGCGGCTCCACCTCCAGGCTGGCGGTAAATTGAAACGATGAGGCCGGCTTGTATGGTGCAAAAACCTATCCGTTGTGATTAAACAAACCCGAAGACTATCTGTAGCAATCATGGATAATGGCTCCCAAGACATCTCGCCTTTGCACCCGTCCATTTGGGCTGCTTTCCTAGGCGGCGATAGGAAAATCCTGTCTGCGGCCTCTCTTGGGCAAAATGTGCCGAACACCGACAACTCATCCCCTAAGGGGGATCCCTAAAGAACAGGGACAATGCGCTCTGCGGTGTCGTCGATATGGCAGCCCCCAAAGGGGGTCCCTGAAGAACAGGGATAATATGCTCCGCGAAAAGCCGCCTTTGCTCACAAGGCGAGTGGAAAGAAATAAACACCCGCCAAGTATATTATAGCTCATACGTTCTAATTGTCAATCGAACATTTATTTTATAAATTTCTTCTTGCTTACCGACCCTAATTGCTCAGCCATCTCCCCGATTTTGTCTTTCATTACTAGCTGGTTTAACCAGGTAACCGGAATACCGCTTTCGCCATAAAACGCTCCAGCGATCTGTCCGCAAATGGCTGCGGTGGTATCCGCATCATCACCCAGATTGGCTGCCGTGAGAATCGCCTGTTCAAAGGTGTCTGTCTTCCAGAAGCACCATAGGGCAGCCTCCAGGCTTTTCACGACATACCCCGAGCCGAGGATCCCGCTCCTGGGTTTGTCGAAATAACTGCCTCGTGCGATAGATTTTAGAGGAACAGCACTGACCAGGTCAGAAGGTGAACCAAGAAGAATATTATCTTTGTCCGCCCCTTCCATGGCACGAAAGAGCATATCACCGAAAAGGCGGCAGGCATCAAGGCATTCCAGGGTTGCATGGGTGGTGCGGGAACTTTCCGAACAAAAATGGAGGCATAAATTGCGATCAGGATAATAAAACAGGACAACCGGGGCAAGGCGCATCAGGGAGCCATTTCCCGCAGAGTTTGGATCGGCGGACCCACTGAATGGATCACCGGTGCTCTTATAGCACCGTAAAGCAGACCCGATGGTGAGTCCAATATCGAAACAGGATCCGTTGCTGCTCAGATATCCTTCCTCAGACCATTTAAGGTAACGTTCCATCTGGTCCCGGGCGTCAAAACCTTTTGACTCAACCAGGCTGGCAGCCAGGCAGAGAGCCATCGAGGTATCATCGGTCCATTCCCCCGGCTTGAGGTTGAAGGGTCCGCCACCAATCATACCGGTAACGGGGGGGAATGTATCGCGAGTTTTGAACTCGACGGCAGTTCCGACCGCATCCCCGCAAGCCAGGCCGAGGAGGGCGCCGCGGTACCTGTCCTGTAAATTCATTATCTTATTATCCCATTTCCGGAATATTATGATCTCGGTAATGCCCCACCAATTCCATGTTGAACTGGTTGACCACCTTCTCATTTTCGAAGGCAGACTCGGGCAGGGCTTTTACGAAGTCGATTAATAACCCGCGCATCTTTTCATAGGAATTAACCACCGTGTCTTCATCAAGCCCGGTGGTTTTAGCAACCGCCCTGGCATTGAAGGCATCCACGTCGTATTCCGGTGGTTGGAACCCTGGATCGGATATATATTTTTCGATGGAATGGTAGCCAACATCCCACCAGGCGACGATATGGGAAAGCAGATCGGCAAAGCAGACATAGCCCTGTTTCACCAGGAAGGCTGACCGGGCTTCAGGCAATAAATTCCGATAGCGCTGCACATATGTCCCCCAATCCCCCTGGAGAATGGTCAGCACGTCCTGACGGGTAAGAGCGGTCATGATCATTTGCCTGATAATTTACGTCGAATCATTGCGTCCACTTCCGGCTTGTATCCAAAAAATAAGGCGTATCGATTTGCCAGCGGCAGGGAGGCGACCCGAGCGGCAAAACTGCCGTCAGAATCCGTAATCAAAACCAGCAGGCTTTCCATGCCCGGTTCCCAGCCCTTGACCGGAAGCGCCCGGATGGATTGCAGCGCCTTTTCCATATCGACCTTTTTCCATTCCATATTTGCGCCAGAGATGCAAAAAACCTGGATGCCCTGCGGAACCCCCTGATCGGGCTTCTGCGCCTTAATATCCATATCCATCTGGTAGAGATCCTGGCTCGAATAGAAGCATACAACCCGGACCGAGACGAACGGCATGGTCTTGAAAAAGTCGACAAGCATTCCGAGGAGTCCGGCAGAACCCTGGGTTTTGTTGTACATGCCGACAAAATTAGTCTGCGCGGGATGCAATTGCGCTGGAGAAGATGCCGGGGGTGCTCCGACCGGGGCAGCAGCAGGGCTGCCTTTCCCAACATTTCGCTGGGACAGGTTCTCCCGGATCAGGGAGGCGATATCAAAATAACCGTTGGTTTCCGCAGCGGAGAGCGGGGTATCCCCGTTGCGGGAAGCGATGCCCGGATCGGCAGCGTGCACCAGCAGCGCAGCGACTACCTCATAATGACCACGTTCAGCCGCCACATGGAGGGGGGTATAGTCAGCCTGGTTACGGGTATTCGGATTTGCCCCCTTTTTGAGAAGGAAATCCGTCATCCCGGTCCTGCCAAAGTAGGCTGCGAAGTAGAGAGGGGTGGCTCTTTCTGCATCCCAGGCATCCAAAGCCGCTCCATTCTCCAGAAGCAGTTTTCCCTCTTCAAGGCGCCCTGCACTGGCTGCATAATGGAGGGGAGTCATCCCGCCTTCGTCACGCTGATCGGGATTGGCGCCTTCGTCAAGCAGAAACTTAAGACCCTTGAGATCGCCAAACATTGCAGCATCATGGATGATACTCATTCGATATCCTTTTACCATTCGGAAACAAAACCGTATCCAGATGAGATCGTTCGTTGGACTAGAACAGCCATTTGGCGGCCGATGAGACAAATCATTACCAGGGCTCCGGATTTTCCTGGAACCAGGTTCTCAGTCTCTCGTTATAGATCTGCGCATCACATCCCGTACACTGCCAGGAAGGATCGGCGGGAGTAACGCAGCAGCCACCAAAAACAATTTGTCCAAGTCCCTAGATTGACCCAACTCTGGTGAGACCATCCCGTACAGGATCGAAGCAACCTTCTTCTCACCGCATTGCGGGCATTTCAAGGGTTTCCTTTTTGAAAAATATCTCACATGTTCATCCATCAGACCCTCCAATCATGCATTTTGTTGGATTCGGTTAAGTTTGAATGGTTCTGCCAAAGCAGCGCATCAAATCCATTCAACTTACTAATATGCATTAACGGTCCCATTCACACCCATGCAGCCGGACGATGCTCCATTAAAAATACCAGGATGTTGTTCCAGCAGGAGGCGAAGGCCCAATCGGAGTGGGCGGCGGCATGGGCATTATGCTTGAAGTAAAACCGGAAGCCGCGGTCGCCCAGGCGGTATGCCACCTGGTTTGACATCAGGGTGGAGGGCCAGACCTGGTCGCGGGTGAAGGATTCCAGCAGGAGCGGTCCGCGGATCCTTTCCACGGGGATGGAGGCGGCTTTCACGGCTCCGTCGTTGCGCAGGGCTTCCAGGAACATGCGGGTGCGCCGGCCGGTGAGCAGCCCGCGCAGGGTGATCCACGAATACGGCAAAGGTACGAAGGGCAGATCACGACCCTGATGGCTCCAGGCGGAGCGCTGCCCGCGCAGGGCGTCCAGGATATTCTTCGGCGCACCGGGGAAGACGACCGAGCTGGGGGCGATGGCAACCACGGCTTTGACTTCGGGGAAGTGGCAGCCAAGAAGAAGCGCCAGTTCGGCACCGCGCGAGACTCCCAGCAGGGTCACAGCGCCTGGAATTATCTCCTTTTGGGAGAACAACCAGTTAAACGCCCTGGTGAAGTATTCGAGGGGGATGCACTGCAGGCAGGCGGGGAGCGGATCGATGCCGAAGTAGGCCAGCGACAGGACGGCGAAGCCCCGGTCGACGAACTGGCGGATTTGCTCGGGGTGAGCGCTCCAGCTTTTCCCGCCTTCGGAACCGCCCAACAGGACCAGCGCGGGCTGCGGATCCCCTGAAACGCGGCAGTAGAAATCGGCAACCAGCTCGTCGAGGCGGATCTCTTTGAATGAAATATCTCCCAATGGTTCGGAGGGGAAACCGGATTTGATCGTTAAGGAAGGCATGGTTTCACGGTTGACATGATCGGAAGACCCGGCTCAATTATCCACTTTCAATTCATCTTTTCCGGAATCAGGATATCCGGGGATTTTACGTGGCGCGGTTCACGCACCGCGAAACGGAGCAGCACCCAGGCGGCGGCAGCGATGAGCGCAGACAGGATGAACATCGCCCGGTAGCTCACGGCTCCCGCCAGCCAGCCGCCGAACAGGGGGGCGAGCGAGGCGGCGATCCCCGGGATGGTATTTGCCAGCCCGATGTAGGTGGGCCGGTTTTCCGGGTCGGTAAACTCATAAGTAATGGAAATGCCGGAGACAAAGGAACCGGCGTTCACGGCCCCGCGCAGGAAAAAGATGGGCAGGAACCACCAGGGGCTGGGGGCGACGATCGCCAGGACGAGCAGCAGGACGTTCACCAGCAGGCAGATCTCCAGGCTCATTTTATGTCCCTTGCGGTCGGAGAAGAAACCGAAGAACAGGTACGCCAGGGTAAGACCGACCTGCAGGGCGATCATGAAGCCGCTGGCCTGCGCATCCGGCAGGTGCCAGGTCTGCACGGAATAAACGACCAGGAAACCGGTGGCCATGCCGCTCACCGCAAAGACGATCTGCGCCAGCAGGTACATGCGGAAGTTGCGGTCCCGCCGCAAGATCTCGGGCAGGGAGCGCAGGTAATTCATTTGAGAGACCGGGGGCTTGCTGCTGTAGACGGCCGGTTCGCGGGTGAGCGAGAGGAACACCCAGGAAAGGAAGAACATGCCGCCGGCGATGGCGAAGGAAATCACATAACCCAGCGGGAAGGTGAATCTTTCCAGGATAAAGGGAACGGCCAGCGCCCCCAGGATGCCGGTGCCGTTGCCGATGAAATTGGAGATGCCGAAGAAGCGCCCGCGCTTATCCACCGGGATGATCTTGGCGATCATATCCTGCCAGCCCACCAGGATGGTGCCCGCGCCGGCGTTCTGCCAGGTGTAAAAAAAGAAGAAAAGGACCAGGGTTAAGACCGGCGGCGGGTTGCCAGGAAATAAACCGCGAAGGGAAGCAATAATACGGGCAGGCGTTCGAGGAAGAAGCCGAGCGTGACCGGGAAGAATTTTTTACGGGGGGCGCGCTCGACCGCATTGGCGGTGAACAGCTGCGGCAGGAAAATTCCGCCCCAGCCGAGAAAAGAGATCAAGCCGATCGCCAGGGGGCTGCTGGTAAAATGGCTGACAAACAACGGCAGGATGATCGTGGACGAGAAAAAACTCATCCCGAACCAGAAACTGGCTCCATCCAGGGTGTTGACGATAAAATTCCAGCGGTAATTTTTCTCGATGGCCTGCTGGGCGGCGGAGTTTTCTGCAGTGATATCTGTCATGGGTTGGCTGCTCTCTATTTCCAATGTTCCGCCATTTTAATGCGTTCGCCCAGGGGCGGGTGGTCGTAGAACATGAACACCACCCACTTTTCGGGGTCCAGTTCGCCCAAGTTCTGGTTTGCCAGGCGGACAAAAGCGGAGGCAAACGAAGCGGGCTTCCCCACGCTCTGCAATGAATACTCGTCCGCCAGGCGCTCGCGCCAGCGCGAGACCAGGTTGCCGAGCGGCTGGGTGACCAGCCCGAAAGCGCCGAGCACGATCCCCAGGGCGGGCAGACCGGCGATGTCGGCGGGACCGGAAAAGTGAAAATAGCCCGAAGCCCAGGTCAGCGCCAGGGAGGCCAGGTAGAGACCGACCAGGGTCATGAGAGTGCTGAAGGCGATCAGGATGGGGATGTCGCGGTGGACCTGGTGACCAAGCTCGTGGGCCAGGACGGACTCGATCTCGTCGGGAGTGAACTCGTCGATCAGGGTGTCGCCCAGGACGATGCGGCGGGAATTGCCCAGCCCGGTGAGGGCGGCGTTGGCGGCTTTCGTGCGTTTGGACATGTCGAACTTGAAGACGCCGCGCACTTTCGTATGGGCGCGTTCGGCGAGCTTTAACAGGCGTTCGGCAAGCTCGGCGTGCTCGTCACCCAGGGGGACGAACTTATTGAACAGCGGCATGATCAGGATGGGCGCCAGGTTGGTGAGCAGCACGGTGAAGACCAGCATGCCGGCGGCGGCCCACAACCACCACCAGGGTCCGGCGAGACGCAGCGCCAGGTAGAGCAGTTCCAGGACGACCAGCCCGAGGGGCACGCTGATCAGCAGTCCCTTCAACTGGTCGATCACCCAGCCGCGCAGGTCCTGGTTGGACTGCCCGAAGCGGTGGGGGAGGGTGAAGCCGGAGTAGTAGTCGAGGGGCAGCTCGAGGATGAAAGCGAGCCCGCCAAAGACGACGATAAAACCGAGCACCAGCAGCCAGTCATTGGATGTGACGGTCTTCAGCCAGGCTGCCAGGGAACGCGCCCAGCCGAAGAAGAGCCAGGCGAGCAGATAGACGGCTCCGGCGGCGGTCTCGAGGACCCACAACCGGCGGCGGATGCGCGAATATTGTTTTGCCTGCTTTTGTTTTTCAGGATCGATGGAAGTTGTCATGGGAAACCTTATCAATCACACGCCTGGTTATGAGCCAGGCGCTTTTCGATCGCGCGGGCGGCGGGGGTGACGGACAGCCCGCCGTAGCCGGTGCAGCGCAGGGCGGAGGGGAGCATTTTGCCGACCGCGTCCATGGCCTGGATGACTTCGTCCAGGGGAACGACCGGGTCGAAACCGGCGAGCGCCATGTTGGCGCAGGCGAGGGCGTTGCTGGCAGCCAGGACGTTCTTGCCAAGGCAGGGCACCTCGACGCGGTTGGCGACCGGGTCGCAGACCATGCCGAGCACGTTCTGGAGCGCCATGGAGGCGGCATTGACCGCCTGCAGGGCGGACCCGCCCGCCAGGGTGACCAGGGCAGCGGCAGCCATCCCCGAGCCGGAACCGCATTCAGCCTGGCAGCCTCCCACCTCGGCGGCGAAGGTGGCACGGGCGGCGATGAAGACGCCGATCAGCCCGCCGGCGAGCATGGCACGCACCTGGTCATTTAAGGATAGCCCCATGGCATCCGCGGCGCCGATGCAGGCGCCGGGCAGCCCGCCGCAGGACCCGGCGGTGGGGGCGGCGACGATCAGCCCCATGGCGCTCTTGGATTCCATCAGGGCGGTGGTATCCAGGATGATGCGGTTCAAGACGCCGCCGTCGATCAGGCGCCGGGCGTCCATCTGCGTCTGGAAATTGCCGGACTGAAAGCCGAGGATGCGGTCGGGGTAGTACGTGCCCGCCAGCCCGAGGCGGATGCCGCCCTGCATGACACGCAGGATGGCGGTCATTTTATCCAGCACCTGCCCGGAGGTCAGACCGCCGCGGGCGCACTCGTAATGGATCGCCAGGTCAGCCAGGTCGAGATTCTTATCACGGTTGTAGTCCAGCATTTCGGCACAGGTGAGGAACGGGAGGTGGATATCCCGGCGCGATAAAACCGGCAGCACCGGGGCGATGCGCTTGACGGACCGCAGGTCGAATTTCGAGCGCAGGGCAGCGAGGTTATCTTCGAGCAAAAATTCCGCGGACTTGACCTCGATAAAGCGCACATCCCCGCTCCCCAGGAGCAGGATATCATCGGCATGGATCTCCCGCTTCAAATAAGCCAACAGCGCATCTGCATCCGCCCCGACGTAGAGCAGGGTTTCGAAATAGTCGCCTGCCAGCGAAACCGGGACCCCGTCGATGGCGGTGATCTCGATGATGCCTCCGCCGGTGGAGATGGCGGTGAGGGTGTGGTGCTCGTGAGAATTGGAGACCGTCATGCGGTAAGTGTTGGGGTGGCTGGCTTTGAGGGGGGCGACCTGCATGGTCACGTCGATCCCGGCAGCCCGGGCGGCCTCGGCGGAGGTCAGGAGGCGCTCGTCGGTGGTGTCCCAGCCGAGCAGACCGGCGAACAGGCCCATGTCGGAGCCCTGGCTGGTGTGGGTGGCGGCAAGCGAGCCGTGCGGGTCGAACTCGACCAGCAGCTTTTGGATATCCCCGTCCATCAGGTCGCGGACGATGCGCCCGATGCGGACGGCGGCGGCGCAGTGGGAGGAGGAGGGTCCGCGCATGACGGGACCGATCACGTCGTTGAAGATGCTGGGGAAGGAATTATCCATTTTATATATCCGAAATATCCAAAGAGACAACCTTATATGGAAACAACAAGCGGGCAGTCGTGAAGCTCACATGAATTTACGGGTGCGGATAAATGGAGTCCATGCAGGCAGTGCCACACCAGGGACAAATGATCATGACGATTATTCCTTAGGGCGCGTTATGAAAGCGTGTTGGGCAGAATATTACCACTTTCCCCCAAAGCCAATAACCCCCCTAAATGTTAAGAAATACTGCGACTGCTATTCTTCAGCTCGAATGGATTTTAATCAGCACATCCATGACAAGCGGAAAAAATATCAGGGAATACTCCAAAGGGTGAAGTCTTTATACAGGGTGGTATTCCCGTCGACTTCATCCCCCTTCTGGGTGCCGATGGCAATGCCCACGTCCCCGGAGGCCTGGTAGGCGGATACGTCCATGCCGGGCACCAGGGCGTCATTTACTTTTAGAGAGGCCACCCCGTCGACGACCGCCAGGTAAACGGTATTCGATTCAGCCTGCCCCGGTTTTGAGGGTCGGCAATGTGCCGCCGGCGATGGGTTGCGTGGACATGCCGTAGGTGAGGGTCCACTCGCGGGTGGAAAAGATCGTCAGCCGGTATTCATCCGTGTAAACCCGCCTGAAGCGGATGCAGACGTCCCAGGGATGGAAAACGGCGGAATAAGGATTACCCAGCACGACGTTCAGGATGAAATTTTTGGTATCCTGTTCGGCCCAGAAGGTTTTGATCAACCCGTCGTTGCTGTGAACCAGAGCCCCGTCCAGTGGTCCGAGGAGCAGGGTCTTACCCAGCTCGGTTTGAGCGGCAGGGACCGTTGTCGCCTGGACCAAGGTCGGGTTTTGCTGCACGGCGATGGCATTTTGCAGCGCCGACAGGGTGGACTCGGCCTGGCTGATCCTTTCACCCAGGGCGACCACGGTCGCCTGGGGTTCCTGACCGGTGCCGCTGTCGGCGCGCGCCTGGTAATTCCTTGCCAGGTATTCCATGAAAAAGAAAAACACAGACGTGATGATGACGGTGGGGAGGACCCATTCTCTTTAAAAAGCCCTTGTAACCCGGTTTCGAGCGGGTACCGGGAACCCCCGCCGCAGACGGGCGGGAATAAAGGTTTTTAAAGCCGGCACTGAAATTTGCCGCCCCGCGGGCGATCCATCGATTTATGGGTCCATTACGCACGGCGGGCGCTTCCATTTGAGGCAGCTTTATGCCGCCCTGGTCCCCAGCAGGGATCCTTTGTGCAGCAGCGGCTGCGGCGGGTTCGGCTGCAACGAGCGGAGCGGGTTCGACCCGGGGGGCGCAGCCTGCCGTGACGGCGGCAGGTCTTGCGGTTCTGGCAGGGGCGGAGGGGGGTCTGCGCATCGGCAAACCCTGTTGGAATCCGTTGACGGGTTTCCGTTCCGACCGCAATACCCTGGGCGCCGCGGAGTCCGGAGACCGGAGGGGGAGGACCCGGTCGGTCCCCTTGGTTTTCAACCCATCCGAGCGAATGACTCCGACCGGTCCGGCAGGCTTGTTTTGCCCGGTCACAGCCTGTGGCAAGGGAAGGGTTTTAGGTTCCTGCAGTCGATCCACCCCGGCAGAGGCGGGCGCACGAACCCGGATGGAGTTAACCGGAGGTATGGCTTTTATCATTTGAATCAACGACAAATTTGCGCCGCACCTGGGACAAACGGGCGCATTCAGGGGCAATGGAAAGCCGCAAAGTTCACATTTGGGTGAGTTGGACTTTTCGTTTGGCATATTGGCTAATTCCCATCCGGTTCCAGGGAGCCCTGGAACCATGCCCGGCGGTTTTGGAAAGGATGAATTCAAGCAAGCCAAAAACATCCGTTTCCGAGACCGACAGGCTTATTCAATTGAACGTACCGCCAATAAAACCAATTACGAAAAATGTTTCCTGCAGTGTACCCCCCGACCTCGAATAAATAATGCCCTCTAAAAAAAAGCCTTATCCCGGTGCGAGAATATCTGCATCCACAGACCTCCGCTGCGGAACAGCAGCCATCGCCCTTGTCTATAGCATATTCCATCCTGGAGAAAATGCAATTTACAGTCCCCTTACAACTGTGAGGCGGAAAATGGTACCTGCTCGCTCATAAAGGATGGCATCCAGAATAGATGGTTCCATCAAGCGCCCACCCCCCAAACCTTTGAGGAATCAGCCGTTGAGGGACGAAAGTTGTGCTTTGATGTGTTTTATGGGTGGATTGATTTTATGCCATCACGGCACTGACGGAGGCGGAAGCGAGGAAGGAGGAGCGTAAATCAGGACGAGCGATATGGTCGGCGATGAATTGGACGATGAGACGGGCTTCGGCTTTCAACGCGGCTGCACGCCCCGGATCGGATTCGATATCGGCGAGCAGGGCGGTGATCTGCCAGAGCAGGCGGCGCGACCCGAGCTTTTCCGCTTCGGTGCGGGCCTGCCCCAGGGCAGCCTGCGCCTTATCCAAATCGCCCTGCAAGAGATGCACACTGCCTTCCAGGAGCAGGGCCTCGGGCAGGTAGCGCCCCAGGTTGTGTTCCCGGCTGAAGCTGACCGCCTCGTCTGCCAGGGTGAGGGCGTTTGATAAGTCTGTGCGCGCCAGGGCGAGCCGGCACCTGGCAAGGATGGGGGGGGTTTCCAATGCGGGAGCATCGGGGGTGCACTCAGCCAGGGTGGCTGCGGCTGCATCCAGGTCGCCGCTGGCAATTTCGAACAACGCAAAGCAGGTCAACGCGCTGGTGCGCATGGGCGAGGGCGGGATTTCCGCATTTGGAACGCGATGAAGCTGGTAGGTTTCCTTCCCCAGGGCGGCGGCGCCCAGCTCTGCATACGCCCGCAAGAGCATGGCGCGGTACCAGGTTTCGTAATAGGCGTTTCCCTTGCCTGCCAGGCGGATGCTGTCTTCCAGGGCTTCCAGCCCCTGGTCGATCTGCCCGGCTTCCAGCCATACCAGCCCCTGGAAATTTCGAGCCGAGGCCTGGTTCCAAATCTCCTTTATGGCAGTACTGATCTTCAAGGCTTCCCCAGCGCTCTGCAGGACCAGCCCGTCCCTGCCGGCCCAATACGCGCCAAACATGGTGAGGTTCAGGTTGTTGGTCTGCATGGGCATGTTCCCCAACTCTTTCCAGATGCGGGTGCCGGCTTCCAAACTTTCCCTCGCCTTTTCAAACTGGCAGGTCATGGTATAAGCCCAGCCCAGGTCACTTAGAACGAAGGCCGAATGCTCGTGGAGATCCAATTCCTGTGCAATGGCGAGGCTTTTTTGGCCGAAGTCGATGGCATCCGCGTCCTTGTTCTGAAACAGGCTGACCAGCTGCAGGTTCCACAACAATTTGGCTTCCGCGGCACGGTCTCCCACTTCCGCAGCCAGTTCCAGGCTTTCCTGCGAAAGTGACCTTCCCTTCTCCGCGTCAGCAACCGGGGTCATTGTGGAGTACAACGTCCCTGCGGCGACCCTGGCGGAAAGTTCCATGGACTTGTCCTGTCGATCCTGGGCGGCTGAGCGCATCTGCTCGTAGTTTTGGAGCGCCAGTTCGTAGCGGTTGCTCAATTCGAGCGCCCGCCCGCGGCGCAAATAGACATGGGTAAGCAGGGATCCATCCAGGGTGGATTGATCCGCAAGCTCGAGGGCCCGGCTGAAAGCGGAAACCGCTTCTTCGTAGGCATAGACCCGAAACGCTGCATCACCCGCACAATCCAGGTAAGTAAGCGCTTTCCCTGCATCCCCGGCAGCTTCGAAGTGATGCGCCAACTGCAGGGCGATTTCTTCCGCATGGTCGCCGTAAAGCGTCTCCAGGATTCCGGCAATTTTACCGTGCAGAATGCGCCGTTCACCGGCGCCGATCTCGTCATACAGGTACTGCTGGATCAGGATGTGCTCGAAGCGGTATTCCGATAAATAGCGGACGCCAACCTTTTTTTCGGGTTGTTCGACGACGAGCAGGTAGCGTTTCGCCAACTCACGTGAGAGGTTCCGGACCTCCTCGGCTTCGTCCACCTTTTGAACCTGTCCCACCACCTGGGCGGCAAACACCTCGCCCATGACGCTGGCGATGGTCAGGGTCTCGTGCAGGTCGGCGGGCAGGCGCGCCACGCGTTCGCCGATCACGCCCTCGATGCGCGCCGGCAGGTCATCCCAGTCGAGCTGATTTGCCTGGATCCACCGGCCCTGGTCATCTTTTACAAGGGTGGCGCATTCCTGCAGGCTGCGCAGCAGTTCCACCGTGAAGAGCGGATGCCCGCCGGTATGGGCGAACAACTCGTCCCGGAATTTTTGGTCGAGCAGGTTCGGCTCGGAATCCACCAGCGCGTCGACAAACTTCCGCCCCTCGCTTTTCCCGGTTTGCGACAGGTCGATGACAATGTCGCCGTAATAGCGTTTGAGCTCGTTGAGGATCGCCTCGAGCGGATGCCTCCCGCCGTCGCGGCCGAGGGATACATCGTCGGGGCGGTAAGTGCCAACCAGCAGGAGGCGGCTGTCCTTGAGCTGGCGCGCCAGGTGGAACAGCAGGTTGATCGAGCCGTTGTCCGCCCACTGCAGGTCATCCAGGACCAGCACCAGGGTGCGGTCCTTTGGCAAGAGTCTTCAAGACGGCGGCGTACTGTTCGAAGATCTTTTCCTGGTCGAGGGCGGCATCGACCCTGGCGGGTTCCGCGCCCGGTTTTTTCCCGACCCGCTCGGAAAGTTTCCCAGCCAGGTTGCTGTTGATGGCGATCTGCGTGCCAAGCCGGGTCAGCAGCGGTGCCGCCCGGGCACGAAGATCCCCACCAGGTCGGGTCCCACCATCATCAGGGTCTTGGTCGAGACCTGGACAAAATCCTTCCAGCGGTTCAACTTCTTAAGCCTGTCTTTTTCTGCGGCAGCTCGCGGCTTCATTCCCGGCTGTCAGGGCGGTCAGCACCTGGCGGAAGGGGAGATAGGGGTCGGCGATGCCGGTCTGGGCGTTGCATTCGCCCATGGAGGAGATCAGGGTGGGGTCGGCCTCTTCGACCCGGCGGACGAATTCGGCGACCAGGGATGATTTCCCTGCCCCCGCTTCACCTGCGATAAACACGACCTGCGTTTTCCCCTGCGAGGCCGTTTTCAAATAACGTATCAAGCTTATGCAGTTCGGTTTCACGACCGACAAAAACAGGATCTGACATGGTATTGTTTCCCGCCCGGCTGGCAGGTTCTCCTGAATACGAATATTATACAATTAGCACAATATTTATCGTATTTTAACACCTGGAATGGTGTTTCGCAATGTCTGGCGCAGGAGTGCAAATACGAGTTTTTTAAATTGCTCCCCTGCCGATCAGGAGCAATACATTGATATGTGCATCATCCAAGTGGCGAACCTGAACGCTGAAATGGGCAAGACCGAAGGGCTGAGCTGGCGTTCATTTTTGAATGGATATTAAAAACCAGGGCTCAGAAAGCTGAGCCCTGGCCTTTTATTGGGACGTTAGCCCATCGATCAATGACAGGGGAAGTGACCCGAATCGCTGAAGGCGGATCCGGCCGCGTGCAGGAAGCTCCAGGAATAGGAATTGGCTGAGAGGGTCAGCTTGAGCACCCCGTAGGTGGGGGCCTGGTTGCGGATGACCTCGTTGGGTTGGAGCGGGTGGGAAGCATAAGTATAACCATCGCCCGGGCGCGCCGCCGGTGCCGACTACAAACTCCCTGATACCGTCCGCGGCAGCCTGTTCATTTGCATTGACCTGGTTGAAGCGCTCGTAGTTGTGGTTGTGCCCGCCGGCAACGATGTCAGCCTTGTACTGGTAGAGCAGGTTCCACCAGGGAGCATAGGTGGTGTCATCGGGATGCCGTCCGCTGGTGAAGCGCGGCTGGTGCCAGACCGCCAGGACGCACTTGCGGGTGTTGGAAGCCAGGTCGTTTTTCAGCCAGGTCGTCTGCACGCTGGAAGCGCCGCAGCCTCCCGCCTTGGAGCACTGGGCATTCAGAACGATCACGTGCCAGCTCGAGCCGATGTTATAGCTGTAATAGCCTCCGGGCTGGGGTCCGGCGGTACTGCCGAAATATTTGAAATAAGCGGCATCGCCGCCGGGCGGGTAGGTATCGTGGTTACCCATCAGCGCATGGGTCACGTTCAGGAAGCTGCCCCAGTTGGGGGCATAAAGGTCCTGGTACTCGGCATCATAAGAGGAAGTCCCGCCATCATTATTGACGTTGTCACCGAGTGTTTGGACCTGGGCGCCCGGGTTGGACGCCAGCACACTGCGGACGAGATCGCCCGTCTTTTTGCAGTTGGCAGTGTAGTCAACGGAGCCGAAATTATGTTTGCAGATGTCCCCGGCCATGAGCAGGATGCTGCCGCCGGTCCCGCTCACGGGCGGGGTGGTCGGTGTGGGGTGGCGGTTGGCAATCCCGACCCTGCAGATGTGGTGACCACCAGTTGGGGAGCATGGGTGGCGTCCTCGCGGGAGGCAAGGTTGGTATTGGTGGAACTCGTGCTGGATAGCATAAGGCTGAAGGTGCCCGCGGCTTTTACATAAGAGCTGAGGTCCACTTCCACCCAGGTGCCCGCTGCAAAGGCGATCGAGCTGTTAATTGCCGCCCCGGCTGCAGGTGCATTTGAACAGGTGATCCCGTTCTCAACCCAGGTGTTGTTCGATACGGCCTGCACGGAAAAACCGGCGGTGTTGGCGCTGTTGGCATAGATGCGCAGCAAGGCGGTTTGGACGGCTGCGCCGTTCAAACCACTGACGACAAAGCGCAGGTAGCTGCGGGTATCAGGGCTGGCATCCAGGCGCAGGGAAACCCCGGTGCCATAGTTTGTGGAAGCGGAGGTTTGAACGACATAAGCATCAGCTGCCGGGTTGAAGGTCAGCGCAGAAGCAGGGGTGGAGGCGGATTGACCGGCGGCCAGGACTAGCGGGTTTGTGCCCAGCAGGAGGGAGACCAGGAAAAGCAGACCCGCAAACCGATAAATTGAGTTCCGTTTCATACCAATATTCCTTTCATTCCAATAAGATTCTTGAGGATTTCAAACGGACGGATATTTCAGGCGGTGGGGTGAGAAGATCCCAGGGATGGAGCGATACAACCGGAATTGGCAAATCGTTAAGTGATTCTTTTCAGCCCCCATAGGGTGAAATTTGATTTTGAGTTGAATATTTTGGACCTGCAACCAGGGAAGGGCGCATTATAAACCCAATCCAGGAGGCAATCCTTGGAAAAGAATTCCGAAACTAGGAAGTTGGACCCTCAATTACAGGAATAATCCATAAATGATCCCCCAGGGCTGGCGGTAATCTATATGAGATATCCCATATATGGGGTGTATGATCATTAAAGGGATAAAAAAATCCCCCAAAGGCACTAATTAATCGTGTGCTTTGTCATGAATTCCGGGTGATTTTATCGATGTGGAGCAGCGTGCAGAATCGAATGACCCGTGTGCTGCGCCTCGCTATTAAAGTCTGATGGCGACTAATCGAGCTGCTGGACCGGGATCACCTCTGCACCCGACCGGAAGCATCGCCTGCCAGGAGGGCATTGACCTCGTTGACACTGACCCGGTTCATGTCGCCGGGGATGGTGTGCTTGAGGCAAGAGGCAGCGACCGCGAAGCCCAGGGCATCTGTGTGGCTTTTGCCATTTATCAGCGAGTAGATCAACCCGGCCGCGAACGCGTCCCCGCCCCCGACCCGGTCGACGATATTGGGGATGTCGTAGTGCGGACCGAGGATGAAATCCTTACGGTCGTGCAGGCAGGCGGACCAGCCGTTATGATCGGCGCTGAAGCTTTCGCGCAGGGTGATCGCCTGGACCTTCAGGTTCGGAAAAGCTTCCAGCACCTTTTCACAAAGCAACCGGTAACGGTCAACATTTAACTTTCCACCTTTGATCTCGTTCCCGCTTTCCGCCTTCCTCGAGGTTGATGCCAAGCGCTTTCTGGCAGTCCTCCTCGTTGGCGATGCCCACGTCCACCAGCGAGACGATCGCGGACATCACCTCGGGAGCCTTCTTCCCGTATTTCCACAGGTTCTTGCGGTAGTTGTAATCGCACGAAACGGTCAGGCCGCGTTCCTTTGCGTTGCGCACCGCCGCCAGGGACAATTCTGCGGCACGCTGGCTGAGGGCAGGGGTGATGCCGGTGATGTGGAACCAGTCCGCGCCTTTGAAGATCGTCTTCCCAGTCCATGCTCACGCGGATCGACATTGGCGATTGCCGCCCCGGCCCGGTCATAGACGACCACGGAGGGACGCTGGTTGGACCCCGTTTCGAAGAAATAAATCCCCAGCCTGTCGCCGCCCCGGACAACCAGGGAGGTGTCGATCGAGCGGCTTTGAGGAAGGCAATGCAGGCATCTCCGACCGCATTCCCTGGCGAGCACGGTCACATAGGCTGCATCGACACCGAAATTCGCCAGGGAGGCAGCCACGTTGGCTTCACCGCCGCCGAAAGTTGCCTCCAAAATGGGGGATTGCAGGAGACGTTCAAAACCGGGCGATTTCAAGCGCAGCATGATCTCACCCAGGGTGACGACGCGGTTATTCGCAGAGCTCATGACAAGCCTCCGGACTGCAGTCCGCTCACGCGCCAGCCGCACCCAGTCGATCAACTTGCCGGCCCAGGATGGTGATCCTTTCAAATTCGCCAGCTTTGACCCAGTCCGTCCGCACCAGGTTGGAGCCGATGCCCACCGCAGCCACGCCGGCTTTGAACCAGGCATCGAGACTCTCCTGGGTGGCCTCGACCCCGCCCGTGGGCATAATACGAGTCCAAGGCATGGGTCGCCAGGATCGACTTGACGAATTTCGGTCCGCCCACCGAATCGCCCGGAAAGATCTTGACGATCTCGACGCCCAGTTCTTCGGCCTGGGAAATCTCGGAGGCGCTGCCGCAGCCGGGGCTGTAGGAGATCTTGCGGCGGTTGCAGGTCCGTGGCAAGTTCGGGGTTCAGCACCGGGTCCAACGATGAAATTTGCTCCGCTCGAAATATACAGCGCGCCAGTGCCGGGATCGACCACCGAGCCGGCGCCCAGGATCACGGTCCGGGTCGGCAGTAACGAAATGCTGCACCAGGTCGGAGAACACACGCCAGGCGTTGTCACCGCGGTTGGTGAACTCGATCACCCGCAGACCGGCCGCCGCGCAGGCATCCACCACCTTTTTTGGAACATCAAAATCGGCATGGTAGAAAACCGGCACTACCCCGATCCGCAGAATTTCATTGATCACTTCAACACGGGAAAATTGTGCCATTTTCTTCCCTCTCTCCTGTATGACCGGGTTCTATCCCCTAAGCAAAATATTACACTTCAGATCAATAACATTATCGCATATCCAGTAAATATTTGATAATTGCTGGTGTAAATTTGGTGGACACCATCAGCGATAAGAAAGAATACCTCCAGCCAGCATCCCGGAACGTTATAATATCTAACTCTGCAATCACCCGTTATATATTCATTTTCACGTCGGTCCTCAGCCAGATTGAACCTTCTGCGATAAATTTCCCGGCGATTTCCAAATGCTTCTCCCCAGCCTCCGAGCGGAGTTCCGGCAGCAGTTCCGCAACCGGGACTGCCCGATGGGCGAAATGCCAGACGAGCCTGGGTCCAGCAGCTTGCCATCGAACAGGATGATGTCCAGGTCGATCGGCCGCGGGGCATTCTTGTCCGCGGAACGGACCCTGCCCCAGTTGCGCTTCCACAGGGGTAAGGATTTCCGATTTTAATGATTTTTGATCCAGGAGAGTCCGCGCCAAAATGGCGGCATTAAGAAAATTCGGCCCGGCTGAACCCACCGGGGTCGTTTCCCAGACCCGCGAAATCTGCAGGACGGTCAGGTGTTTCTTGAAGTTGATCAACGGCAAGGGGGAGGTTGTGTTCAGGCTCTATGTTCGACCCCAACAGCAGGCAGGCCGTGTGCTCCGAACCCATGCTCAAAGCTCCTCTTGCGAGCGTTCGATCTCGACTCCCACCGAACGGGCAAATCGCACGGCACCCGGTTTTTCGACGCGCATCCTCACTTTCACCACCCCGGGCACTTCCAGGCAGATGCGCGCCAGGTCGGCTGCCAGGGCTTCCACCGTCAACCTGTGGGCTGATTCGGCGTGGGCGATGACTTTTTTGGCTACCGTGCGGTAGTCGACGCAGTCATCGATGTTGTCGGTTTTCCCGGCTTTTTTAAGATCGGCGAAAAGGACGATATTGATCAGGATCTCCTGGGCTCTTTCGCGCTCCCAATCGTTGATCCCGATGATGCCGCGTGCCACCAGGTCCTTGATTAATACTTGATCCATGATTTCACCTCCTAGGTAAGGTGCCTGCCGCCGTCCACGTGGAGCACATCGCCGGTGACGTACGCCGGGCCATCCAGCAGGAAAATCAAAGCCTGGGCAACCTCATCCAAGGCTGCCCACCTGCGGGCAGGAACGCGCTCAAGGTTGACATGGTGGGGGGATCCGTCTCCAGGCGGCAGGATGGCTCCCAGCGCCAGCCCGTTGACCGTGATGCGGGGCGCGAGGGCCACGGCCAGGGAACGGGTCAGGGCAGCCAGGCCGGCGTTGCTGATCATGTACGCCAGGTGATCGGGTCGGGGGTGGAGGGCACGCCAATCCAGCAGGTTGACGATCCGTCCAGTCCCATCCGGTTCAAGGGATCGGGCGAATGCCTGGCTGAGCAGGAAGGGTGCCGTCAGGTTGACCGCCAGGGAGTCGATTCCATATCTCCAGGCTGGTATCCGCCCACCCATGCGGATCGAATATGGAAGCGTTGTTGACCAGGGCGTACAGAGGAGCGTGCTGCCAGGCCCGTTCGATCAAAGTGGATGCCTGGGCAGGGTCCGCCAGGTCCGCCTGCAGGATGAAAGCTTTATGGCCGGCGGCTTCGATCTCCGCCTGCAGGCTTTCGGCGTCCTTTCGGGATTTGCCGAAGTGCAGGACCACATCCCCGCCTGCCCGGGCAACCGCCAAAGCCAGCGAGCGGCCTATCCGCAGGGCCGCACCGGTGATCAGGACTGTTTTTCCGTCGAGGGTCATATCTCCCAGGTCAAACCTGGTGCTCTCCTTCCTTGGTAAATGATCAAATGAGATCATTTCTTAAAGCCGCAGCTGGTCAGGAATTCATCCCGAAGGGAATCTTCGTCCGCATAATAACCGCGCCAGACCGACGTGCGCGTGATCGGCGCCACTTCCCTCACGCCGCGCATCTCGACGCACAGGTGATGGGCCTGCAGGTAAACAGCCACCCCGTGCGGCTCGAGCATCGACTCCAGGGCATCGGCCACCTGCTGCCCGATCCGTTCCTGTACGGCAAAGCGCTGGGCGAACAGGCGCACGAGGCGGGTCAGCTTGGAGATGCCGATGATATTTTCGTTGGCGATGTAACCCACGTAGGCTTCCCCGTAGAACGGGAAAACATGATGCTCGCACAGGGAAAAGAAATGGATCGGACCTTCGATCACCTGGCTTAACCGGCAGTCCGGCTCGCCGCGGCACTCGGTGCGGAAAGTTTTAAGCAGCTTGGGGTCCCCGTCGTAGCCTCCGGTGGCATCGATCAACGACTGGATGAATCTTCGGGGTGTATCGCAGGTACTCGGGGATTTTAGGTCCATCCCAAGGCTGGTGAGAATTTCAGCGGCGTAGCCCTCGAACTTGAGTCTTCTGATCCTCGGAGAATCTTCCGTTTTGTTAGTTCCATCAAATCATTCAATTCTTCATCTTCGTATTTATTTGTCGGATCCATATTGATCTCCGTATATTTTAGACGTTTTCGCGGCCATGATGAAGTCGTTCTGGTGCAGACCTTTAATCCTGTGGGTCCACCAGGAGACGGTTACTTTTCCCCATTCGGTCAGGAGGGCGGGGTGATGATCCTCTTCATTGGAAACCTGTGCGACCTGGACGGTGAAACCCATTGCCTGTCGGAAATTCGGGAAGGTGAAGACTTTTTCCAGGCGCGGCTCGCCTCCATGCTCACCAACCTGCCAGCCGGGGAGTTGCCCGGCGAGCTGGTTTATCTCTTGATCGTTCAGCCTGGGGGTGCTGGCTTCTATCTTCTTGCAATGCATTTCGGCTAATTCATCCATATGTACTCTTTCCAATCACAAACCAATAATGTTTTTAGCTCGGGAACCTGATTATCGGATGGATATTTTTCACACCCAACCAATAATTGAATTAGATCAAAAACCCTGTATGCTGCGGGATCCTCCCGGTCATAAAAACACAAAAAGGAGGAGTGGACCGGACTAAATGGCTTAATTGATTATTTCGGCAAACGGTTTTTCAGGTCGGCAGCCTTGAATGGACCCGGTTCAGCCAATCAGGGCACGCGCGGCCGGGACGGTGTCCCAAACGTTCCACAGCAGCACGCCGCGCACCCTGCCGCCGGTCAAATAATAGACCACGCCTTTTTTATAGGGGTCCATCCAGTCCACAAAAGTTTCCTGGCGGGGGTCGAGCTCTCCAAGCGCCTCATACCCGAGCTCGAAGAGATCCGAGTAAAAATAGGACAGGTGATCGTAAGCTTCGTTGGCGCCCGCCATGTTGCGCCCGGCCTGCCGCCCCATGCTGTTGGCATTGTCTTCGTGTTCGATCCGTATGCGCCTGTCGAGCAGCGGATTGTAAAACTCGGCTGCGTCTCCGGCGGCAAAGATGCCGGACTGGCTCGTAACGAGGGTCCTGTCAACGACGATCCCGTTGCCCACCTGCAAACCGGCTGATTTGGCGATTTCCACGTTGGGCTGGATGCCGATCCCGGCGATGACCGCGTCGACCAGCAGTTCCCTGCCGTTTTTTGTCTTTAACGCCACTTTCCCCTTGCTCGCTTCGGCTCCGCTCAATATCTCCCCCGGCAAAACCGTCACACCCTTTTTGATGAAATAATCGTTCAAGAACAGGGACAGGTCGTGCGGGTAGATCGCTGCGCCGATGCTTTCTTCGGGGAAGAGCATGGTCACCTGCCTGCCGTTCATCGCCAGGGCAGCGGTAATTTCCGACCCAATGAAACCTCCCCCGACCACGGCAAATGACAAGTTGCGCTGGCTGAGTTCCGCCAGGCGCTTGTAATCGGACAGGGTGCGGTAGTAGATGATTTGATCGCCGCCAAAGGGCAGACGGCGCGGGGTGCCCCCGGTTGCCAGCAGGATCTTTTCACCCTTGTAGGTCGCCCCCTGGTCGTCCCTGGCGGTGAGACTGCCCGGGTCAAGCGAGACGATTTTTCGACCCAGGCGGAACTCGGCCTGCAGGCCGTCTGTCTTTAACCAAATGCTCTCCAGGGGTTTGCCCTTCCAGAGTCCCTTGCTGAGAGGAGGGCGTTTATAGGGCGGGTCAGGTTCCTGTCCCACCATCCCGATCGATCCCTGCGGGTCCACTTCCCGGATACCTCGTATTGCAGCCATGGCGGTCATCCCGCCGCCGATGATCAGATATTTAAAGTTTCCATTTCCACTCCTGAATACTAATTCCACACTTCTGCGCCAAAAAGATACGATCGCAAGGAATCGTTTTACGCAAACATTCTGCAGCGGAATTCCTATGACAGGATAACCCGAACCAGTTCCTTGCTTTCCTGCAGCCAGGTCATCGGGTTCATGCTTCTCTTGAGGTAGGTGATCACACCATTTGGGTCGACGATCACGGAGGCGGTGTGCTGGATCCCGATGAAATTCTTGGTGAGTTCAAATTGATGATAGATCGTACGCTCCGGGTCAGCCAGGACCGGGAAAGGCGCTTTAAGCGACTCTGCATATTTCCGGGCGCGCTCCAGCGGTTCGCCGATTATCACCAGGACCTGCACACCTGCCTTGACAAACTCATCATTTAAGCGCCCCAACTGGGCGACATGCGAGCGGCATTGGAGTCACTCGTACTCGCGCACGAAGAACAGGACGACTTTTTTTCCGCGAAAATCGGAAATCTTGATCTCGCCGCCCTGGTTGGAGGGGAGCGTGAAATCGGGAACCGCTGATCCCACTTCCAACTCGTGTTCTGCCATATTTCCATCCTTCCTTGGTTCACCAAAGACCGGCAATATTTATTCGACAATCACAAGCCGAGATGGTCTTGCCGGGTAATCACTAAATTCTCATGTTTTCGCGATCACCCAATTTATTTTAATATTTTACACAAATATTAAAAATATTATCACTTTTTCATTAAAGTAGTCAACTTTTCGACCCGGGATTCCATTACATTTCAAACACACAATCCACCAAAAACCAAGCGGTTTGGAAAGCTTCCGTCCCCGCTTCCCTTCTCCACCCATCTCCAGGGCACGGAATTGGTCATATAATTGAATGAATAAAACCAGCTTCCATAAATATCGCGGGAGCGATATAACCCAAATGATATTTTGTCCGGGTTCAGCCACCATTCCTTCGAACAATGAATAATTTCCTCACCCAGCCCGGGTTCCTGGGGACACGTGCCCCATTCCTTTCCGATCTGACACTCATCCTGATCCTGTTGACCGCCGCGCTGTTCACCCTTGGCTGGCAATTGGCGCGGCATAAACATTTCGAAGGCCACCGCTGGGTGCAGACCGCGTCTGCCAGCCTGAATGCCGTGGTGGTCCTGAGCGTAATGATCAGGTCTTTCGTCCTCCATATTCTTCCGGGGATTCCCGGCAAGCTTTTGCAGGGCGATTATGGGGTCACAACGGTCCACGCCATCGTCGGCGCGATCGGTCTGCTCCTGGGAGTATTTGTGGTCCTGCGCGGTAATGAATTGGTCCCTCAAGCGCTGCGCTTTAAGAACTACAAGCTTTTTATGCGCACGGCCTATGTCCTCTATATGACTGCCACGTTGATCGGGGTGCTCGTTTACACCGAAGCATTCATTATCGGTATATAACTCAACCCCTTTATTCGGTATCTGGAGAAAAAAAGTCATGCCCCGGGTCGCCCTGGTTTACCCCTACTTCCGCACTAAATCTCCCAACGAACTTTTATTTCCGCCGCTCGGCATGGCCAGCCTGGCTGCCCATCTTCACGGGTTGGGCATCGAAACGAGGATCTTCGACTGCACCTTCGACACCCTCGATGGCATCCGAAAAAAACTGGGCTCCTACCGCCCGGATATTGTCGGGATCTACTCCATGGTCACCCTGAGCCGGAACACTTTCCAGGTCGCAGAGCTGGTGCGCACCGGCCTCCCCGACTGCCTGCTGGTCGCCGGCGGACCTTTGCCCACCCTTTATCCTGATCAATACTGTCAAGCCTTCGATGCCGTATTCAGGGGCGAGGCCGACCTGGGCTTTCCCAGGTTTTGCAAAGACCTGTTCGATCGGAAACTTTCCCGGCTGCAATTAAATGATTTGGAGCTCGATGATTACGAAGGGCTCACCATTCAAAATGAAAATCTAAAAGTAAAAAATCCCATGGTTCATTACCGGGAGAAAGAACTCGAATCCTTTCCGCTGCCCTACCGGGGCGATTTTGACCATGCAGCGTACCAGAAAGTGTGGCAGGAGCTGGATGGATCGAAAACGGCCTCCATCATTACCACCTTCGGCTGCCCGTTTGACTGCGATTTTTG
Organism: uncultured Chloroflexia bacterium; assembly: GCA_963741635.1. Lineage (GTDB taxonomy): Bacteria > Chloroflexota > Anaerolineae > Anaerolineales > Villigracilaceae > UBA877. The sequence goes on along the minus strand of CAVUIO010000010.1, from coordinate 108,456 downwards.
TTCCCGCCCGGTCTTCGGCAGCAGGTTCCGCCGCCGCAAGCTCGATTCGGTTTTCGAGGAGATTAACCAAATCCGCGTGCTGGGCTATGACAGCCTGTGGATCGCCGACGACAATTTCACCCTTGACACCGCTTTCCTGCGGGAGTTCTGCCGACGGAGCGCCGGTCAGGGCATGTCCTGGAGCTGCCTCTCACGCGTTACCGGGATTGACGAAGAAACCACCCGCTTAATGAAAGAGTCTGGTTGCCGCCGGGTTTACCTTGGATTGGAGACCGGCAGCCAGGAGACTCTTACCTTAATGAAAAAGAGAGCCACCGTGGTGGAGGGGAAAATGCGGTCCGGCTTTTCCATAAAGCGGGAATTGAAGTGGCGGCCTTTTTTATCGTCGGATACCCGGGCGAGACCATTTCCTCCATCGAAGATACCTTCCGCTTCGCCCTGGACCTGCCCCTGGATTCGATCTCTTTCAATGTCCCCTACCCGCTGCCGGGATCGCAGTTGTTCGAGCACGTGAGCAAGGTGGATACGACCAACGATTGGAACGTGGAGAACGAAGTCACTTTCCTTTATGAATTGGAGTTCGATCCAGCCTGGCTGAGGCGCAGGATCGGGGAGACGATGCAGGCATTTGCCGGTAAGAACAAATAAATTTCCCCAATTTGACCAGGGGCTGGGTTTATTTCAACAACCTGAAGATCGCATCGGTCGGCTTTTCAAAGAGCCTCAAAAATAAGGGGGCCAGTTTGCCGGTCCGTTTTTTGATCTCGAACTGGGCATGCCCCTTCATGATCCCGAACCACATCTTGGTCTCTGAAAAATCCGCATTGAAAATGAGCACGTGGCTGCCGAATGGACTCTCGTCCGGATGCCATTCGCGGTTGATCCGGTCTTTGGTCCTGCGGTAAAGGTCCGTCCCCGGCAGGGGATAGGGCATGCTCAGCCCCAGGTAGTCCAGGGGCAGGGATGTGGCAAAATGCAGGGTCTCGAGCACCGTGTCGTCCGTATCCCCGGGATAGCATAAGATGAAGAAAGCCCCCACCTGCAGCCCGGCTTCATGCGCGGCGTTGACTGCCTGGCGCGCCTCGTCCAGGGTGATCTTTTTATTGATGCGCTCGAGCATTTGTTCGTTGCCCGACTCGATCCCAAAGTAGATCCGCGTGCACCCGGCTGCCTTCATTTCAAGCGCGGTCGGATAGTCCAGGGCGTCCACCCTGCCCAGGCATTCCCAGTTGAACTGCAGCCCCCGGCGGGTGATCTCCCTGCACACCCTGATCACCCTTTCCTTTTTCATCGTGAAAACGTCGTCCGCGAAGGAGATCCGCTCGTAGCCCAGCGCAAGCGACGGCTTCGATCTCATCCACCACGTTCTCCGGCGAGCGCTCCCGGTACGAACCGCCGAAGACCACGTTGCTGCAGAACTCGCAGCGGTACGGGCAGCCGCGTGTGCTCATCACCGTGGTGATCGAGTAGCCGTACTTTTTCCTGCCCTGGCGGATGTAGCTTTCATTGGGCAGCAGGCTGCGAGCGGGGAAGGGGATGCGGTCCAATTCTTTCGTGAATTTCCGCTCGGAGGTATAGACGAGCTTGCCTTTGTCCGGCCAGGCGGGATCGGTCCGGTAAACGAGCCCGGGGATATTTTCAAGGCTGGAACCAATGCTATGAGCCTGCAGGAGGTCCAGCATGGTCTGTTCCCCCTCGCCGCGCACCACCACGTCGAAGTGCTTTAAGAAAGGTTCGGGATCGCAGGTCGGCAGCGGTCCCCCCGCCACCATCAGCCGGGTCTGCGGTCGTAGTTTCTCTGCAAACCAGGCGCATTCGTCCACCATGGTCACCATGCAGTAGATGCCCACCACCTGCGCCTTCGCCCTCAGCGCTTTTTCCAGGGCGTCGGCTCGATCCAGGAAAGTGCAGTCGATGAGCTGCACGTCATGACCGGCATTTTGCAGGCTGGCAGCGATATAACTGGGACCCAGCGGAGGGAACCTGAAAACCGAGCGGTCGCGGCGCGGGACGAAAAACGGATAGATCAGCAGCACGGAGGTCATGCCAGCCTCTCGATTTTCAGCTCATACCGCAACCTTTGCATGGATGGAGGGAAGGTATACCCAAACCCGGCCCAGGCCAGCCGCGACCCGATCAATTCCCTGCCCCTGAAAAGCGTGCTCCTTCCACCTGCCTGAGCCTGAATGCCAGGTGGCGGGAGTGCTTTCGAACCAGGCTTCATCGGCGATCCACTTCATCCCAGCAGCCCACCTGCCCGCCCTGGTAACAGTTCCCGGAGCTATCCTGGTAGCGGTCGAAGGCGTGAGCTCCCTGTTCATTCATCACCACCACTTCGGTAAGGTCGTCTGGCAGACCGCTAAAATCGAAATCCACCAGCGTCCTTCCCGTCCCTGGTTCGATGGTATGGATCGCCGTGACTTCCATGGCCCTGCCTTGCTCCGCGTAGGTCGTCTTCAAACCGAACATCCGCCTCAACATGCTGGAAATGGATGTCAGGGTGCTGCGGAAAAGAGGGAAGCGGCGGATGACCTCCGCCAGGAAATCCTTGACCGCGTAAAACAACCCATTTCCGACATTCCCCTTCCCACCCCTCGATATTTTTTCGACCAGGTTCAACTTGAATTTTGCCGTGACAACCCAGGTCGATCCCTCCTGCCGCGAGCTAAGCTCCACTTCCCCAGGGAATATGGTTTGCAGCCCGCGCTTTACCAGCGGGACCCCAAAGCCCACTGCTTCTTCGGCCAGCTCCACGCCCTGGTCGATCAGGATGAAACCCTTCTGCAAGCCGGGCGGTCGCATATTTTTGGTCGGGGAGCGATTCACCGAAGCTCAGGGAAAGTCCCGGGATGATCGGAATGTTAAGTCCCATGGATTAATTACCCCGGTGTCCCGACGGGAATTATTCCCGGTTTCATTGGCTCTCTTTTCAGGCAGGTGATCGCCGTCCACCATCCCGCACCCAGCCAGGCGATCACGACCAGGGTCCGCAGGACGTAGCGGGCAACCTCGAAATTCCCCGCCAATTTTAGCAACTCGTTCATTAATCCGGGCAGGCTGGGAAATAAAAGTTGGAAGAGGGAGGTGTTGAAAAAGCTGAATATCAACGGCAGGACCCAGGCCGCGGCGAGGGAAAGGCGATTTCAACTTTTCCGTTGAAACCAGGATAAGGATAAGGGGAAGAAGCAATACGACATTCGTCTCCGCCACCCAGGCCCGGCAGAGATAAAAAACCAGGACCAGGGCGGCGCTTGTCTTGATCAGGTCGCCGAGATCTTTTACTCTTCCTCTAATGATATAGGCGGCAATACCCAAGCCGGCAGCCACAGCCACCCCAGGAACCAGAACGACCCCGGCAAGTGCATAAGACCATTTTGTATATTCCAGGAAGGTCATGAATGACAGCCCGCCTCCCACCGTGAAATGAAAATCCCAGTGCTGCAGGATGGGTGCCGCGCTCCATCCAAACAGGGCAAAGGGAGCCGCACAGAATAAAACCATCGCAACACCCCAGACCGCAGAAATAATATATCGTGCGCTTGATGGATTTCCCCGCCAGGAAAACAAATATTACCGGGATGATCGGGAGGGCGGTGGGTTTCAAGGAAATTGCCAGCGCCAGCAGTATCGCCGGACCGGCAAGTTTCCCTTCACTGACCAGGAGGAGGGACAGCAGCGACAGCAATGCCACGATCGAATCAAACTGCCCCCAGGCGGACGACATCAACAGGAGGAATGGGTTGAACAGGAGAAATATCCATGCCCGGCGCACGGTTTTTTCCTGGGTGCCCATTTTTCGCAATATCGATCGAACCAGGAATGCCAGGCAGATGTTGGCGGCAATGACCGGGAGCTTGATCGCCAGGTTGTAAAGAAGAATGTTTGGGATAAGTTGATAAGTGAGCAGGTATATTGCCCCCAGCACCAATGCCCAGGGTGGAAAATATCCCAGCGTGGTGATTCCCTGGAACCCTGCTGTTATGGAAGACCGCACTCAGGTCTTGTGCCACATACGGATTCTGACCTGTGCCCACCAGGTAGCCGGTTGCCATGAAAATGCGCATATCATAGGCATGCCCGAGGAACAGTGCCAGGACCACCTGTAACAATAATACTGGCGCCAAGCAGGAATAGATCGGATTTCCCGGCTGGTTTGTTGAGCTCTAGCTTTGTGGAATTTATGCCTGGGTTTACCATGATTTCAAACCCTGGCTTTGCTGCTCTGCAGGATCGAAAAAACCATGACGAACCCGTAGCTGAGGGTAAAAGGTACCAGGACCAGTAAAACCGGATAGCTCGTTTGCCGGATGGCAGTCCCGATCGCCCAGGATCCCAACAGGATAAAAAGAAGTTCAAAAATCCAAATGATGTCCACCGCTACCTGGTATTTTTTCTTTTTCCAGTCCTGCGAATTTGCCAGGTCGGCATACTTGGGCGTCCTGGCAAACTCCCAGGTGCGGTTCGAGAACAGGGCTTTGAATGCTTCCCGCAGGTTGCTGAGGCTGATTCCCAGGCTGAGCAGCACCAGCACCAGCAGGCTGGCGAGGTTGCGCGCCAGGGATAATTTTTGGAATTTCAATGTAGACAGCAGGGAGACCCACGGTGCAAGCGTGCATAGGATCAGCAGCGGGAAGAGGATTATCCAGGTCAGGTTTTGCAGCGCATGCAAATTGGAGATCCCCGCAGACAGCGCGCTTCCCGGCGCCGGGTTTGCCGCGTGACCCTGGTTGGATTGCAGGAAGTTCACACCCAGCAGCACATCCAGGCAGCTTAAGAGGAACGAGACGACCATCAGCGGGTGGATGATATATCCCGTGAGATGGATGAAGGCCTGCAGGCGTCGTTTGAATTCTATCGTGCGGTCCTTGAGAAGCTCGGGCAGGATCCTCCTGGCATTCCTTAAAGAGCCGCACGCCCAGCGACCCTGCTGCACCTTGAAACTGGGAAGCGTGGGAGGAATCTCCCCGGGACACTCAAGGTCTCTCAGGTATAGGACCCCGTACCCGCGCAGCTGCATCCGGTAGCTGAGGTCCAGGTCTTCCGCCAGGGTGTCTGCGCACCATCCGCCGGCTTCCAGGACGGCCTTCCTGCGAAGCACCCCTCCGCTGCCGTTGAAGTTTTGAAAGCATCCGGCTGCATATCTCCCCGGCTGTTCCACCAGGAAGTGGACGTCGATCGCATGACCGATCGCCTGCGTGAGCAGGTTGAAATCCCGGTTGAGGTGTGTCCAACGGCACTGGACGATACCCAGTTTGTCATCCTGCAAAAAATATGGCAGCGACCGCAAAAGAAAATCAGCCGGCGGGATGAAGTCGGCGTCGAATATGGCGATGAAATCTTCCGATGTGCCTATCAGTGCTGCCTGCAGCGCACCGGCTTTGAACCCGCTCCGGTTTTCCCGTCTTTTAACTTCAATATTGATAATGCTTATCCCGGTATTCCGAGACCACCTTATCGACTTCCATTACAGTATCATCGGTCGAATCATCCAGGACCTGGATCCTCACTTTGTCGATCCCGTACGCTTCAGCCATGTCGGCACAGGCGGATACCAGCCTGCGGATGACGTAGCTTTCGTTGAATACCGGCAGTTGGATAGAAACCGTGGGGCGGTCGCGATGGAAAATCCGGCAGCGGAGGTGTTCTTGTATTTGCGGGTGGAGGCAACAGGTAATAATGATTAAATCCATACAGGAAATAAAGCAGGGTCACGATGAGTGAAAGGATGAAAAAAACCGGCCTGTAATAACATCCCTTTTTTCTTTTCCAACCCCCACGATTATGCAAATGGGGCCAATTCTAATTTCGCTCAGGTCGATGTCTGCCGCGGCCAGGTTTTCAGCCTGGTGCTGGGGGTTGAACGACATGGGGATGGTGATGACGCGCGGCTGCCTCACCAGCCATGCCAGCGCCAGCTGCTCTGGCGGCACTTCCCGCTTCTTTGCCAGTGCCTTCAACGGGTTGTCCCCGCGGATGTACCTGCGCTTTACCGGGGAATACGCCGTCAGCAGGATGTCATTATCCTGGCAGTAAGCCAGTACCCCGTTTTCCACGCAGGTGCGGTCCGGCAGGCTGTAAGATACCTGGTTCGTGAGCAGCGGGGTTTCCGACAGCGCCCGCGCCTCCTTCGAGCAGCTTGACATCGAAGTTACTCACTCCCAGGTGCCTGACCTTGCCTTCCTTCACAAGCTTGTTGAGGGCGCGGAAAGCCTCCTTCAGGTTCATTCCCCGGGTCGGCCAATGGATAAGGTACAGGTCCAGATATTCCATGTCCAGTCGACTGCAGGCTGTTTCCGCAGCAACGCAGCACATCCTCATATCCCAAATGCTCCGGGCTTACCTTGGATGTGATGAACAGCTTCTCCCGGGAAATCCCCGCCGCGCGGACCGCCCTGCCGATCAATTCCTCGGCATGACCCGCGGCATATGATTCGGCGGTATCGAAATGGGTGTACCCCAGCTCCAGCGCCGACCGCAGTGCGGCCAGGGAGCGCGCATCCTGGGCTGGGTCGGGGTCGTTTTCGCCGCCGATCCTCCAGGTCCCAAACCCGATCTTGGGGATGCGTAAATTGTGAAGAATTTCGTATTTCATTTCTAAAATTATAGCATCTTGTGGCTGGGAGGTCTGATACAATTAAGTTAAACCGTACGCGGAGAGAAACTTATGAAAGAGTTCACTCCCCTGGTCATCGACACGCACGCCATATCCAAGGCATATAAAGGCATCCAGGTACTTAAATCCCTGGACCTGCATGTCCACCAGAATTCCATTTTTGGTTTCCTGGGACCCAACGGCGCCGGGAAGACCACCACCATCAAGCTGCTGCTTGGGCTGATCCGTCCCAGCGCGGGGACTGCCACGGTTTTTGGGATGGACTCCATCACCCAGAGTGTCGATATCCGCGCCCGCGTCGGTTACCTGCCCCAGGAACCGCATTTCTACGAGTACATGACCGCCCGCCAGACCCTGCGTTTCACCGCCAGGTTCTTTTTCAAGGGACCCAAACAGAAAATCGAAGACCGGGTGGATGAAATGCTTCACCTGGTCGACCTTGCCGAAAAAGCGGACCGCCCCCTAAAGACATTTTCGGGTGGGGAACGGCAGAGGCTGGGGATCGCCCAGGCCCAGGTCAATTACCCGGACCTGCTTATCCTGGACGAGCCGGCTGCCTCCCTCGATCCGATTGGACGGCGTGACGTGCTGGAAGTCATGTCCAAATTACGCAAGTACACCACCATCTTCTACTCCACCCATATCCTCGATGATGTCCAGCGTGTGAGCGATACCGTGGTTATCCTTGAACAAGGGCCAACTGGTGGCGGAGGGACCGATCGACGAATTGCTGGCAGGCAGTGAGGGCGTGATTTACGAGATCACCTTGAAGGGCGATACGGAACCGGCTCTCAAACGAGCCCGTTCCCTGCCGTGGGTCGGCGGCATCAAGACCGGCGAACACGACGGAGAAATCACCTGGCAGGTCAGCGTTTCCGACCCGCAGGCGGCTGAAATGCAACTGCTCAAAATGCTGGTCGATACCCCGGCTGTAGTGACGGAATTCCGCCGCAAGCGCTATGAGTTGGAAGATATCTTCATCCAGGTCATCGAAGGAGATCGAGATGTCCGGAAATAGTGATTTCGAAATGGTGAGCGAGCAGGGTTGGCGGCGCGGGCTTGGCAACCTGCTCGACAACGAACTCTCCCGCTGGTGGAAGACCAGGATGTGGTGGGTGGAATGCCTGATCTGGGGCGGTGTGATCGGGTTCATGCTGGGAGCGGTGCTGTTCGGAACGCCGGATTTTAAACTCGAGGACGGGTTGATGATCTATGCCGTGTTTGCCGGCATCTTCCCGGCAGTGGCAATAATAATTATCATGCAGGGCGCCCTGGTGGGGGAGAAGAGGGATGGGACGGCTGCCTGGGTGATGTCCAAGCCGGCTGCCCGCCCGGCGTTCATCCTTTCCAAGCTGATCGCCAATGGGCTGGGAGTGCTTGCCACCATGGTGGTGGTACCCGGGCTCGTTGCCTGGTCCATCTTTTATATCCGCATGCAGGTCCCGCTTGACCCGCTGCGGTTCCTGGCAGCAATGGGAGTCATCTTTATCAGCCAGCTTTTTTACCTGTCCCTTACGCTCATGCTCGGGAGCCTGTTCAACAACCGCGGTTCGGTCATCGGCATAGGGCTGGCATTCCTGTTCCTGCAGCAGTACCTGGTCGGAATGTTGCCGGTTCTGAGATACCTGATCCCATGGACCCTGGTTGTTCCCCTGAATAATGAGACCAATGCCATTGTGCCGGCTTTGTTATCCGGTCAGCCGCCCTATTCTTACATTCCCCTGGTGGCAGTGCTGCTGGAGTGCCTGCTGTTCGTGCTGGTTGCCGTGTGGCGTTTCAACCGCGAGGAATTCTAGGGATTGGATCTGGGGCGCCAAATCATTACTCTTTATATTTTATTTGGACCTCCGTACTTCCCTGCCCCCCGGCAGGGATTTTATTCCCCCTCGAATTAACTGTTGACGCGAGACATTAAAAGTAATAACCTATAGTTGCAGGATACCAAGAACTCATGTAAAAGGAGATCAACCATGCAGCTTGATCGACCCTCGCCGGGCAAGTGGGCTGACCGGCTCATTCTTGCCTTGATTTTCATCGTCGTTGGTTCGCTGGTCATGATCGTTTTCAGTCCCTTGCGACCGGTCCTTGAATGGAGCACCGATTACCTCGGCAGGATCGTTTTGATCGCCCTGCTCTTGATCGTGGCCGGGTTGTTGCGGAACAGTACCCGCTATCACCAATACCTGCCAATGACGATCGGTCTTTTGATCCTTGCCATCGCGGTCTCCCTGGATTGGATATTTGGAAGGTACCTGATGGATTCCCTGGGTGTCGATGGCGCCTCTCCTGCAAGTTTTGCGCTGTTGAAGTTGAACGAGGGCTTCATTGTAGTTTGTACGGTTATTCTCCTTACCCGGATGGCTGGAGGCAGCCTGGGTTCGATCTACATCCAGAAAGGTAACCTGAAACTGGGATTGCTGATCGGGGTCGTTGCCCTGCTCATTTGCATGGCTGGTTCCATCCCCATGGCGGGTCTCATGTTCAAACCCGGAGTTTTGTCGTTACCAAGGATTCTATCCTGGACTCCCTGGCTGTTGATCTCCATCCTTGCCAATGCTGCCCAGGAAGAGCTCTTATTCCGCGGGTTATTCTTGAGGAAGCTGCAGCCTTTCCTGGGGAAATTCCTTTCAAACGTGCTGATAGTCGTTGTATTCACGCTGCTGCACAAGGGAGTAACCTACACGTCCAATGAGTACATATTCCTGGCAGTACTCATCCCTCTTGGGCTGGTTTGGGGATATATCATGCAAAAAACAGACAGCGTGTGGGCTTCGATCTTATTTCACGCCGGGACGGATATACCGATTTTCCTGGCAATTTTCTCCGGGATGTCATGATCCTTTTTGCTTACCTTGATTTTGCTGTCTTCATAATCGCCAACCTGGCTAACCTGCTGCTGGCGCTAATGTTCTTTTTCAGGGGCGGGGGCAAACCGAAGATTGGGAGCACAATAGGTTGGATAGCGGTTGTACTTGGGATTCCGCTCCTGGTTATCGCCATCCTGAAATGCCTCCTGGGCACGGCCGTGGTGGACCTTCGTCCTGCCGGGGCTGCTGGTACTTTATGATGCAGTCGAATTTCTTCTGGATCACCTCATGAAATTCGACTTCCGCCATTCCCGCTGGTTGGGACCCTACCTGGGTATTTACTACCTGGCATTGATGGGCATGATCGGCTTTGCATTCGCAATCGACAAATCTTATGGGTTTATCACCCTGGTCACCTATTTTATCAACCTGGCGGCAACCGCCTGGTCTTTTGCTCGCGTTCAACACGGATAAGGAGAACTTCATGACCAAGAACATCCTCATTTTAAATGGCAGCCCGCGCGAAAAAGGCAACAGTGCCGTCCTCGCCAGCCGCGCCTCCGCCGGCGCATCGGAAGCCGGCGCGCAGGTGGAAAGTATCTACCTGCACGGCCTCGACATCCGTGCCTGCGACGCCTGCGAATTGTGCAGCGACGGAGCTTGCGTCATCGAAGACGACATGCAGCCGATCTATCCCAAGCTGGCTGCCGCGGATGCCATCCTGCTGGCCTCCCCAATCTATTGGTTCACGATCACCGCCCAGCTTAAACTCTGCATCGACCGCTGGTACGGGTTCCAGGGTCACAAGTGGCAGGAGGTCCGCCATAAGCAGTATGGCTTCATCCTCACCTACGGGGATACCGACCTCTATACCTCCGGCGCCATTAATGCCATCCACACTTATGAAACCTTGTGCCGCTTCCTGAACAGCGAGATCGTTGGCATTGTCCACGGCTCGCTGGATGCTGTCGGTGACGCTGAAAAACACCCGGAATTACTGCAGCAGGCTTACGACCTTGGGAAACTCTTGGCCTCGTCAGGGAAGGATTAACTCCCGCCGCGATTACACTCCGAACCAGGGGTTCCACTTCAACGGTTTTCTTTTTCCACTCTTTCAACGGCAGGTAATAAAATGTCCCCCCGTCAACGCCCCTCCGGAATGGCTGGTCTGAGCATCGTGCTGGCCGGCCAGGCTGTATCGATCCTGGCCTCCGGCATGACCGGATTTTCCCTGTCCATCTGGGTCTTCCAACAGACCAAAAGCGCCACCTCGCTCGGGATCATGCAGAGCGCTTTCACCCTGCCATATCTGTTGATCATCCCGCTGGCGGGTGTCTTGGTCGACCGTTACAACCGCAAGTTGATGATGATGGTCAGCGACCTGGCTGCCGGGCTGGGTTCTGTCGCCATCCTGATCCTGCTCTCCTCGGGTCATTTGCAGATCTGGCATTTTTACCTGGTCAACGTCCTGATCGGGCTGGGGAATGCGTTCCAATGGCCGGCTTATTCAGCCGCGATCACCACCATGGTGCCCAAGGAGCATTATGGACGGGCCAACGGGTTGATGTCTTTTGTCCAGGCCGGACCCTCGGCTGTCGCTCCCCTGCTGGCTGGCGCACTATTGCCGCTGATCAGTTTGAAAGGTATTCTCTTGATCGACATTGCCACTTTCATCCTGGCGATCGGCGCCCTCTTGATGGTACATGTCCCCCAACCCGCCCGCACGGTCGAAGGCCAGGAGCCAGGGCAGCCTGCTGCATGAAGCCGCTTTCGGGTTCAGGTATATTTTCAAGCGCCCCAGCCTGCTTGGTTTTGTGGTGATGCTTTTCTTCGCCAACCTTTTCCTGGGTTTCCCCAACAGTGTGCAGGTTCCGCTGGTACTTTCGCGAACGGGCAATAACAGCATCGTTCTCGGCGTGGTCGAGACTGCCGGGGCGCTTTCCTGGACCCTGGGTTCGATCATCATGAGTGCCTGGGGGGTCCCAAACGCCGCATCCATGGAGTATTACTTGGATGGATATTCTATTGCCTGCTGGGAAACCTGGTATTCGGGTTGGGTCGCAGCCTGGGCATCTGGGTCCCGGCCATCCTGGTGGGAGGCATCGGCTCGAGTATCGGGATTGCCACCAGCCAATCGCTGCTGCAGGTCAAGGTTGCGCCTGACGTACAGGGGCGCGTCTTTTCCGCCCGTCGCATGCTGACCTGGTTTCCCGACACGTTCACGCCCGTCCTGGGGGGCCTGTTGGCTGACTACGTAATGGAGCCTGCCATGCAGGGCGGCACCTGGGTTTCGAAATTATTCGGGTGGATGACCGGCACCGGTCCTGGTTCCGGGATGGCCGTGATGATGGTCGTTTTCGGGATTTTGACCATAATGGCGCTCATGTCGGGTTATATCTTTTCCCGCATCCGTGACATGGAGGACCTGATGCCCGACCACGACCAGTTGGAAAAAGTTACCGGGCTGGCAAATGCCGGAGGATGAATGGATATTCCCACTCTCGAGACCCGGGACCTGATCCTGCGCCCGTGGAAACAGGAGGATGCCGGGGCACTCCACGCCATCCTGCAGGAGGCGGACATCCTGAAATATTTTCCGCCCACCGTTTTCACACTGGAAAAAACCAAGCGCTACATTACTCATCAGCTTGATCACTGGCGGGAGCGCGGCTACGGACACTGGGCCGTCACCCTTAAATCGGATACTGCGCCGGTCGGCTGGGTTGGGCTCGAATTCCTGCCCGAAAGTGGTGAGAATGAAGTGGCTTATCTGCTTAGCCGCAGGGTGTGGGGAGGCGGCTTTGCCACCCAGGCGGCGTGGGCCGCACTGGATTATGGGTTCGAAGCTGCCAAGTTGACCGATATCATCGGGTTGGTCCATCCGCAGAATGTTGCTTCCATCCGCGTCCTGGAAAAATGCGGACTGACCTTCAAGGATCGCAAGGTTTACTGGGGGTTGGAAATGCTCAGGTACCGGAAAAAATCACCCGCCCTCGCTGGATGAACTATCCGCCTCCCCCTGCTCCTCCCAATTGATACAACCATTAGAGATTGCGAATACCTGCAAACCTACCAGGTGCGGGGTTACCATAGATCGAAACTTGGGATCCCGGCGAACCCGGTAAATTAGCGATCCTTAATCCACAATGAACAGCTTCGCCCCGGTGGCAGTTGACGAGCGGTGAGGATCTAACATCATTCGACACCTGGTAGCTCATCCCGGGCTTGAGCTGGAATTTTCGTCCATCGCTCAACTCTGTCTCCAGCTCGCCTTCGAGTACCAGCAGTACATGCCCGCGCTTGCACCAGTGATCTGCCATGTAGCCGGGGGTATATTCCACCATGCGTACCCGTATATTACCTATTTCGAGGGTGCGCCAAAGCGCCTTACCGGTTGTTCCCGGGTGTTCGCTGGGAGTAACCTTGCTCCAATCCATGGTTCCAAAGGGTACGTCTAGAATGTTCATGATTTACCTCCGGTGCTGTATGGTTGTTCACGGTATCAACATATTCAAATAAACAGTGATTTGATCTAAAGGAACATGTAAGAAAGTCGGATGGTTATTTGTAAAATACGCTCATTCGGTACTATCGCGACAAATTGTAAAAGATTGGATAGGCTTCCTTATCATCCAGACCCGCCTGTATTTCCCCTTTTGTAAAGCATGTATTCAATCTTTGGGTAAGGCTTATTAATGTGGCCTTACAAAAACCCATGAGTGGCACCTGTCGTCGAATTGACATGTTTTATATTGTCTGCAGAATATATATTCGGGTGTGACTTTTCAAACCGATCCTTAGGATTACGATTTTTTTTGGTTTGGCGGATCAGCAAGGTTACGCCGGCTTGCTGCCTGGTGTCATAGTAGGAAAATCCAGATCCGTCATCCCGACGTCCGCTTGACAGAATTTTCAGGCCGTTCTCTGTAAGCTGCTTATCCATAATATCGATATCCGCCACTTCAAAACCGATATGAAAGACGCCTTCTCCATTCTTTTCAAGGAACTCTTTATAAATTGTCTTTCCCTCACCGGGTTGAACGAGCTGGAGCTGCAAATCACCGATTTTTGTATAGACAAAACGGGTGGCTAAAAAGCCATTTTCGTCAATCACCTTGAGCTTTGTATATTCAACCAGGGGCGGGTATTCAGTCCATGGACCGATACCGATGGATTTATAATAGTTTTTGGTTTTTTCGATGTCTTTTACTACTATACATATATGATGGGGAATGCTGAAAGGATTTTTTTCTAATTGTTCTGAATTCATATATCCCTCTTTGCTTGTCTATTTGCCTGTTACTGCGATAGCCAGGTCCGGGCATACGATTTCACACAGCATACATTGAGTGCAGGCGCCAAGATTAACGGCTTCGGGAAGCATATATCCCTTTGAATTAATATCATTCGAAGTCTGCAGTACCTTCCTGGGACAGAATGCAACACAAATACTGCAGCCTTTGCAATAATCAGGATTTATTATAATTTCGATCATGAAACCCTCTCATTGCACTTCTCAATGATGGCTTCATACCTTTCCGTCCATTCGGGACGTGGCGCGCGAAGGTTAATTCACCAACAGGAATTTTATTGCCGTTCATGGATTTATCGACAGGTACCGTCATCTCCTTCAGGGCGTGTATCATTTCCACAGGCGTTTTATGGTCGTGGACAGGACATTGAGATAGTATCTCGATAAATGATGCACCTTTGTTGGCGATCCCTTTTTAATGGCTTTAATGGTCTGCATGGGATGGGCGGTAGTCCATCTGCTGACATAGGATGCGCCTGCTACCGTGGCCAGTTTGCATAAGTCAAACGCTTCTTCAATATTACCGTAGGGTGTGGTGGGGGTGATCGTGAACGGTTGTGTGGTCGGGGCAACCTGGCCGCCGGTCATGCCATATAAACCGTTATTGACACAGATGACGGTAATATTGATATTTCTGCGAAATGCATGGATGAAATGGTTTCCCCCAATGGCTGCAGCATCACCATCGCCCGTAAAAATAATAACCTTCAGGTTGGGGTTCGCCAGGAGTACTCCCGTTGCAACGGGAAGCGCCCGGCCGTGAAGTGTCCATCCGGAATCAAAATTCAGGTAATGACTGGTAAGCCGTGACGAACAACCAATGCCGGAGATGAAAACAAAATCCTCTTTTTTAAATCCGGATTGATTAATCATTGCATCCACAGCATGCAGGGTGTAATTGAGCACTTGACCCGCTCCACAGCCGGGACACAGGATTAAAGGCATTCGCTTGCCTGCCGGGCCGTCTTCCCGGATGTATTTGAGCATTGGATGTTTTAACATGTTGCCCCCTTGATAATTTGATCGATCAGTTTTTCAGGGCTGTGCAATGCTGCGATTTCGGGTATGGAAATAACCCGGTCACATTTATCACGCAGGGCTTCGGTAATGGGGTGTTTGATCATGCCCAGGTTCATTTCCGGAACGAAAACATTTTTTACTTTTGAAATTAAACTTCGCAATTTCTCTTCGGGGAAAGGCCACAAAGTCACCAGGCGGATAAAACCAATTTTAATACCGTGAACCTCGCGTACTTCTTTTACTGCTTCAAGACCGGTTCTTGCCACAGATCCGTAACAGATTAGCACGTGATCGCAATCATCCAGAAACCGGGATTCAATCCGGGCAATTTCATTCACATTTCCTTCAATTTTCTGATGGAGCCGGTCTATGTTTTCCCGATGCACCTTCAAGGAATAGTTGCTGACATTTCCGTCTTCGCTGTGCACCAGGCCTACGTGGTTGATGTTGTATCCCTCTCCGAAATTTGCCATCGGAGGCACGATATCATGACCATAGGGAAGATAGGTTTCTGGAGAAATATTCAGGTCCTGGGGTTTCTTTCGCTTGATTAATTCAATCGTATCAAGTTCAGGCACAATAAGTTGCTCACGCAAATGCGCCACGGTTTCTTCGACCATTAGAAGGACAGGAGTGCGCCATTTTTCAGACAGGTTAAATGCCTCAATGGTTAATTCAAACATATCCTGTACGGAGGAGGGGACTAGGGCAATAATGGGTCCTTCTCCATGATGCCCATACCGGGCCTGCATGACATCCTCCTGGCTGGTGGTGATATATCCCTGCCCCGGTCCGGGTCTCTGGACATCCACGATTAACAGTGGTGTTTCCGTCATAATTGAAAAACTGATGGCTTCCTGCATCAGCGAAAAACCCGGGCTGGAAGTAGCCGTCATCGCTTTTGCGCCAGCCCAGGAGGCGCCAATCAGGGCGCAAGCTGCTGATATTTCATCTTCCATCTGGATGAAGCGGCCTCCAAACTGTGGAAGTCTTCGGGAGGCATGCTCCATTATTTCCGAAGCGGGTGTAATGGGATATCCCGCGTAGACTTTCAAACCTGCAACAAGTGCTCCTTCGACACAGGCTTCGCTGCCTTCAAGGTAATGCCTGCCAGGCTTAATGTAAGGGCGGCGGAGAATTACCGGGGTATTTCTTTTCTATCACATCTGCTTCAACCATCTAATTTTCCTTTTTAATCAGCAACAGCCATATTTGCATTCACAATGTGCGACCATCCTTTTTCAAAAGCTTCCAGATTTTTCTCTATGGTTTTTGGAGGCACATTTTCAGCCACGGCTGATTTCACAGATTCCTTTTTAATTATGGATTTCATAACCGCTGCCAATGCGCCGAGAACGACTGAATTTAGGTACTTAACATTGCCCACAGAATGGGCGATTTCCATGGCCGGAATCCCATAACAGGTCAGGCTTTTCGGAACATCTTTCACTGAATTGGGATCAATTACCACGATCCCTTCTTCTTTGAGGTCTCGTTTGTATGCATCCAAAGCAGGTTGAGACAGGGCGACCAAAATATCTGCCTTGCGTACACTCGGGTAATATATTTCACCCTCGCGAAACCACGACCTCCGATCGGCAGGAGCCCCCCCTCGATTCAGGACCATAGGAATGTGTATTTACCGAGTTTATCCCTTCATGGATCGTAAAGGCAGCACCCAGTACTCTTCCCATGGTCACCACTCCTTGACCACCGAACCCCGCTATGCGAATTTCAAACCGGTTATTTTCCATACTTGGTTTCTATCTGTCAGGTGATTGATTGGGACCTTGCATAACATGGGGTGCCGCCGTTCAGGATACACCCGAGGAAAAGCTCGGCAAATTTTGGATCGTTAAGCAAATTTTGTCCGCTGTCAGTACGCCGGATCTGACCGGATTCAATCAGGTAGACGCGTGGACAGTGTTTTAAGACACCGCTTGGATTTTCCTCCACCACCCACAGGATGGCTGTGCCTCCCTTGTTGATTTCCAGGATCAGTTTAATCACTTCTTCCCCGATTCTCGGGGCAAGACCCTGTCGTCGGCTCATCTATCATCAAAAGTTTGGGGGAAAGCATCAAGGCGCTTGCAATGGCAAGCATTTGGCGTTCGCCGCCGGAAAGCGTTCGCGCCAGTTGTTTCTGACGCTCCCCCAGGATGGGAAAACGCTCGTATGCCGCTTTGATCTTTGGTGTGCGATCCTTCAATAGCGTAGCCGCCATTTCGAGGTTTTCAGCCACCGTCAAATTCGGGAAGACATTCCGTTCCTGCGGCACATATCCGAGGCCCCAGGTTGGAAGCTTGCTTGGATCATAGTCATGGACGCGCTTTCCATCAAATTCAACCTGGCCTTTCCAACAGGGCAATAAACCTGCAATAGTCTGCAGCAGGGTGGACTTGCCGGCCCCATTTGGACCGATCAAAGCCACGAGTTCGCCTTCCTCGATATGCAGGTCAATACCATGGAGAATGGGCAGCCGGCCATAGCCGGACTTCAAGGGACGTTAATGGTTAGCAGGCTCATTGGCGCACCCCCATATAAGCTTCAATGACCCGCTCGTCACGTGCAACCACTTGGGGCGTGCCAGAAGCGATCAATTTACTGTAATGCAGAACATGCATGAAGGAGCTTAATTTCATGATAAAACCCAAGTTATGTCCAATGATAAAGAAGGTCATCCCTTCCTTGTTCAATTCGCTGATCATGTTGGCAAGTACATCTAGCATTGCTGGATTGACACCGCTGGATGGTTCATCCAGCATGATCAATCTCGGAGAAAACATCAGCTGCCTGCCAATCTCAAGCATGCGTGCTTCAGGAGCGCTGAGATTTGCCGCCATTTCCTTTGTTTTATGGCCGAGACCAATCCGATCAATGATGCGATTTGCTCGTTCTATTTGTTCTTCCTCTTGCTTGCGGATGTTACCTGGGCTGGTGAACACGGCCCATAAGCTTTCCCCTTTCTGGTGCGGGTAAGCAACCAACAAATTTTCCCAGACAGTTAATTTGGGAAAGAGGGAGGATATTTGGAAAGTTCGTGCAATACCCAGGTTGGCAATCCGTTGGGGTGGGAAGTTCGTAATCTCGCGACCTTCAAACAGCACACGCCCCTTGGTGGCTTTTAGAAAACCGGTAACTACATTGAACAAGGTTGTTTTTCCTGATCCATTGGGGCCAATGAGGGCTGTAATGCTCCCCTGTTCCACACCTAATGTGCAATCATCAACGGCCTTCAATCCGCCAAAATACTTGGAAATGCCTTCTACTTGCAGCATTGCACTCATATTGCCTCCTTGACAACCGCAGGTTTGGGCGGTCTTGGGCTTTTTTCTGGTATTAGTCCCCTCGGCCAGAACCGCAGTATCACAATCAGCACAAGTCCTTCCAAGATCAACTGGATGGAGGAAATGATTGGCGCCAGGTCAGGGGTCAGTGAAACGAATTTGATTGCCTGTTGTACTCCCAATAGGACGATCGCCCCCACGATTGCGCCTTTGTTATTACCTTGTCCGCCGACAATCAGGGCGATCCAGGCGGCGAACGAGACGCTCATTCCAAAGATGGAGGGCATGGCCAGTGTCATATACCAGGTATACATCGCCCCGGCAAAGCCACAGATGGCTGCACCCAGCAGGAATGTCCGCATCTTGAAACTATAGACGCTTTTACCGATGGCGAGCGTTGCCGGTTCGTTATCACGTATGGCGCGCATCGTGCGGCCAAAGGGGGCTGTTCCCAAACGCTGGGCGATCAGGTAGACGACAGCGACGATGACCACAATGAGGAACGCCAGGAAGAGTTGGTAATTCCTCCCGGGTATCAATTCGCGGAAGGGAAGATGAATATTGATGAATCCGCGTGTACCGTTGGTCAGCCACCCTTCATTGGATAAAAGGTCCTGAATCACTTCGGCGAATGCGAAAGTCACAATCAGCAGGTAGTCGCCTTCAACCCTCAATGTGGGCAATCCTATGATGAACGCAAAAATCGTGGTCACCACGCCAGCCGCCAGGAACCCAACCCACCATGGCTGGTTGAAGTAGAAAAGATACACATCTTCTCCAACCGGCGCACCCCTGGTGACGATCGCATAGGTGTAAGCTCCCACTGCTGCAAAACCCACAATACCAAAACTCAGGAGACCGGCGTATCCATAGTGCAAGTTCACCGCCAGGGTTAAGAGCGCATAAATCCCCATCAGCGCGATGACACTTGCCAGGAATAGAATAATATTTGTCATGTTCATGCCTCCTTGAAGATGCCTTGGGGGCGTACGAGAAGGACCACGATAATGAGTGCAAAGGCAATCAGTTGGCTATACTGCGGTGGGATGACCATCACGCTCATCTGCGTGATTAGTCCGATGATGAGCGCTGCGACCATTGCCCCGTAGATACTCCCCAAACCGCCCAGGATGGCAACGATCATGATGAGCATAATATATTCAAATCCCATGAAAGGAGCCAGCCGGCTGATCAAGCCAATCATGACGCCGGCCAGACCGCCCATAGCCGAGGCGATTAGCCAGATAACCACGCGCATCCGGGGTGTGTTAATTCCGCGTATGCGCGCCAGGTTGAAATTAGCCGCCATTGCCCGGATCGCTTTGCCGGTTTCGGTGCGCGTCAGGAGAAAATGCAGGAATAGAACCGTAACAGCTGCGGCAATAACCATGGCAATCTGGTCGGGCCCTGCCAGTGACAGGTCACCGATTTTTAGGGCACGCATTGGAGGAAACCTGTATTGCTTCACATTTGGTCCAAAGATAACCTCGATCAATCCCTGGATGACATATGAGGCACCGGTGGATGCTATGGCTATCAATAAGGGCGGTTTTCCGGTTAGAGGAAAAAATACCGCGTAAGCAACCAGGTAACCAATCACCGCGGTTACCAGCACAGCTGCTATCGCGGAGGGGATGATGTCCCAACCCAACAGGTTGTTGAAAACAAAACAGGAATAAGCCCCAACTGCCAGCATTTGTCCGTGTGCTATGTTAAGGAATCCTTCGACACGGCGGATCATCGAGAATCCCACGGTGGCCAGGAGCAGAACACAACCCATCAAGAGACCATAAACAGCATATTGCATAATTACTACTCCTACAATACGATCTGGGATTTTTTCCCTTGCGTGCTGGGACCGGTACGTGGAAATAAAATTTCATCCCACCCTTTTCCACCATGGAAAAGGGTGGGATTTACTTATTACTCTACGTCAATGCCAGGGTAATGTTCAAATCGAATTATTAGGGTAGTTTAAAATTATCAGCTGTATAGAATTTGAATATCTTCCAGCCATCCCCTTCTGCCTGCAAAATTGACCAGGGTGCGACCACGTTGTTGAATTGGTTGAATTGAAGCGGGCCGGAGACACCCATGTATTGGATGGTTTTGCCTTCACGGATCGCGGCCACGCAGTCCGCAAAAGATAGGCACTGAACTTCGCCGGTCGTCACCTTTTTCATGTTGGCATTGATTGCTTCACCAGTGGCCTGACCGCCGATTTCAATTGCCAGGGCTTCAAGGATAAAAGCATCATATAGGGGGCTGGAATATGGCGCGACCGTATCTGAACCAGTTGCTGCCTTCCAAAGTTCTTGATAACGTTTGTATGCAGGCGAATTCACGTCGTCTGCACCAGCCTGGCCATACTGGCCTGCCATAATATCAGCACCGATTCCCGATACGACTTCATTGGCACCCAGGTCGCTGCCCAGGATCCACTTTCCCCCGTAGTTACCGCGATACCACTCGCGCATGATGGTGGTCGCCGAGTCTGTGCCAGCAGACAGGAGTACGATTTCCGGCTTATTCTCAAATACCTTTGCCAGTTCAGCCTGGTAGGACGCCTGGCCGGGATTGTAAGCCACATCAGAAACAACTTTACCGCCGGCAGCTTCAAAGGCTTTTTTCATCGTCACGGCGTTGCTTTGCGGTGACTCGCTGTTTTCATACATGTTTGCTGCCGTCTTGTAGCCTTGATCGATGAGGAACTTGGCTGTGGCTACGCCGGCAAAACTGTCGGATAACGCGTCACGGAAGACATAATCACCCCCTTCAGTGTCGAGTTTTACTGTGCCGCCCCAGTGGGTGATGATCGGCACTTTGTTGGAGCGTGCAAAATCTAGCAGGGAGACCATATCAAGAGAATTGAGGCCAAGCAGCGAGATCGCTCCATCGGTCAAAACAAGTTTGTTGGCTCCTTTCACCGCTCCTTCTGCAGTGGATTCGTCATCTTCAGTCTGTACCGCCAGTGTGCAGCCTAAAGGTCCACCTGCAGCATTGATTTCGTTAAGGGCAATGTCCACGGCGGGCAACTGCGCCTTCCCCAGGTCTCCGAGGTCGCCGGTAAGCGAGAGTAACAACCCAAAATTAATTTCACAACTGGCGGAAGCTGCTGTGGTGGCTTCAGGTGCAGCAGGGACTTCGGTTGAAACTGGAGCATTGGTTTCTGCAGGGGTGCAGGCTGCCAGCAAACCGAGCAGGCATATTACGCTAATTATCTTTCTCAGCAAAGAAATGTTTTTCACGTTCTCCTCCATGATTGGTGAATATGTGGGTTGAATTCCATTGCATATTACGAAATGAGTTTAGCGTAAATTTTATATAATATTATAGGCAGGCTCCTTTCCAAAAAACGATTGATTTCATGGGTTGGACTCAGCCAACCACACCAATTTGTCAATATTCAAAGGTCAAATTAGAAAATTATTTACCGCCATTGTTGATGCCAGGGCCAAAACTTCGTCGCAGCGGCATGGCAATCTGCACGGATCGATCGCACGAGGAGCGCAGATGTTGTACCATCGCATTTTCAGCGCCTTTGCCATCGTGTGCTTTGATTTTCTCTACTAGTGTTGTATGGTCTTGAATCACTGCTTGCAGCCAATCTGGGGTTTGGGAAAAAATTATCCTCACGCGGTGCATCTGATCATCCAGAGTTGCCAGGATTTTCCCGAGTTTGATATTTTGGGTTGATGCGATAATCAGTTTGTGTAAACGGACATCACATTGAAAGATTTCATCCACTCGTCCGGTGAATTTCAACTCATTTAAGAGTGCAATTTCCTTGTCAAGCAGTTGGACATCTTTTTCTGACATTTGCTCAGCTGCGATGTGGGCAGCCATTCCCTCCAGGCCTTCCCGGACCTGGTATATTTCCATGATGTCTTGGGCGGACAATTCGGTGACAAACGTGCCCTTGTTGGGAATGGACCACACCAGGCCTTCCTCTCCAAGCCGCTTGAGTGCCTCACGAACGGGGGTCCGGCTAAAATTCAATTCCGCCGCCAGTTGATACTCGGAAATCGGACTGGCGGGAATGAATTCACCTTCCAATATACGCCGACGAATTTCATCGTAAGCTCGTTGATTCAATTCACGTGTAATCATATCTTCTCAAATTTGGGTTATGCGAGAACATAACCTAATCATGGATTTTGGTCGAATGTGGTCTCATGGAACCAGGCGTTCCAAAAAAACCGTATTATTTTCACGGGCAGGGATTTATTGGAGGACGGTCTAATCTTGGATAACCACATTTTGGTCATCTGGCTAAATTTCTATCTTGCGAAAACCTTTATCGATATCATGATCTGAGGGAGCAATCAACAAGGATACGAAACCTTCTCTCTTTTCGCAAAATATCGAACCGGGCACCTATTCTCCTTTTATCATGATCTTCCTGACAAACAGAAAAATCAGATGGGTTATCTATCATTTCTTTCAATAGGTGGTTATCAACCAATTTAATTGAATTGCAACTTGACTGCCCGGTATTCCACTAGTATACTACCAGTATACTAGTTTGTTAGCAAAAAGTCAAAGCCTTTTATCAGGTGCCAGGCGATCTAAATATGGCATTATTTAATGATTATTTTCTCCCCGATGGCAATTCATGCAATTTATATCCCATAGCGATGGCTTGATTAAAATCAATTTGGGCAAATTGGAATAAAGGAGAAGAAAA
Source organism: uncultured Chloroflexia bacterium (assembly GCA_963741635.1). GTDB lineage: Bacteria > Chloroflexota > Anaerolineae > Anaerolineales > Villigracilaceae > UBA877. Next base: position 85,730 of record CAVUIO010000010.1, on the reverse strand, counting down.
GAAATGGCTGATATCAATCCCCGTTCACAGCAGCACACTGAAATTAGAAAGGCAGTACGCGACGTTTGCAGCGCATATGGCAGCACCTATTGGCAGAGTGTTGAAGAAGAATCCGGTTATCCGGAAGAATTTATTAAGGCATTGACCAAGGCTGGCTGGCTGTCAGCATTAATCCCTGAGGATTATGGTGGCGGAGGAGCCAGCCTGGTTGAGGCTTCCGTAATCCTGGAGGAAATCAATCGTTCCGGCGCCAATTCTGGCGCCTGCCATGCCCAGATGTACATCATGGGGGCGTTGTTACGCCATGGGTCGCCTGAGCAGAAAAGCAAATACTTGCCGCAGATTGCGTCTGGTCAATTGCGGCTGCAAACATTTGCTGTTACCGAACCAACTACCGGGACTGACACCACCAAGACCCGTACCTTTGCAGAGAAGCGAGGCGATCGATATTATGTGAATGGTCAGAAAGTCTGGATCTCCCGGGTGCAGCACACGGATCTGATGCTGTTGTTGGCGCGGACTACCCCGCAGGACCAGGTCAAGAAAAAAACAGAGGGATTGTCCATTTTTCTGGTGGATTTAAGGGAGAATGGAGGCAAAGGGGTGACTGTCAGACCCATCCGAAACATGGTTAATCATGAAACCAATGAAATGTTTTTTGATAATTTCGAAGTACCTGTGGAAAATCTGATCGGACAGGAAGGACTGGGGTTTAAATATATCCTCGACGGCATGAATGCTGAGCGTATCCTGATTGCCGCGGAATGTGTTGGGGATGGCTATTGGTTCATTGATAAAGCGTGTGGTTATTCGAATGAACGTGTGGTATTCGATCGCCCGATCGGACAAAACCAGGGAATCCAGTTTCCGATTGCCCAGGCATACGCCCAGCTGCGCGCCGCGGATTTGATGCGCTACGAAGCGGCCCAGCTTTTCGACGCGGGTCAACCCTGTGGTGCCGAAGCCAATATGGCAAAGTTACTTGCAGCGGATGCATCCTGGCAGGCAGCTAATGTTTGCCTGCAAACCCACGGCGGATTTGGGTTTGCGGCTGAATATGATATCGAGCGGAAATTCCGTGAGACTCGCTTGTATCAAGTAGCCCCAATATCCACCAACCTTATACTGTCATTTATCGCTGAGCATGTTTTGGGCTTACCGCGTTCGTTTTAGTCGCCCCTGGGATCATGTGGTTTGATGGGTCCAATGGATTTTCCAGCTTTTGAAAAACACGCGCAACTTGCTGCGTGGAGACATTGGGGGGAAGTGCGCTCGCCAACTGGTGTGATTCCAGTTATGTTTTCTCCCATTAACCTGCCAGCGTCTCTCCCTTGATATGGATGCAGTGCAGCCCCAGGGTGGGCATACCCGGCAGTCGCTGACGGAATTGCGAGGTACCTCATGATGATGTCTATTGACCGGTTAACACGGACAATGTTGTTTGTGCCCGGCTCTAATCCGCACATGATACAGAAATCGGCGGAAAGCCAGGCCGATGTGATTTGTCTTGATCTTGAAGATGCAGTTGCACCGGACAAAAAGGTTGAAGCTCGTTCCAATGTTATTCAAGCGCTGCAGCACATTGATTTTGGGCTTCGCACCAGGATGGTGCGGATCAACGCGCTGGATACGCCCTACGCCTATCGGGATGTTATTGAAGTGGCGGAAGCCTGCTCGCAAACCCTTGATCTGATCATGTTGCCGAAGACCAACAGTGCTCAGGACGTATTGTTCATGGATACGTTATTGAAACAGATCGAAGCGAACATTCCCGGCACACGTTCGATTGGTATTGAATTGCAGATCGAGACGGCTGCGGGTTTTTTGAACCTGCGTGAGATTGCCCAGAGCTCACCCCGCTTGGAAGCTTTGGTTTTTGGCTCTGGCGATTTTGCAGCTTCGATGCGAATGCCGCTTTCAAATATTGGTGTTGCAGATGAATTTGACGCCCTGTATCCCGGGCATCGCTGGCATGCAGCCATGCAGACTATCGTTGCAGCCGCACGCGCCAATGGTTTGCGCTGCATGGATGGTCCTTATGCTGACTATCAGGATAACGCCGGGATAGAGCGGGCTGGCAACATTGCTCGTGCCTTGGGTTTTGACGGCAAACAATGTATTCATCCCAATCAACTGCCAATTGTCAATCGTATATTCTCACCCCCACCTGCCGAGCTGGAGTGGGCGCGTGAGGTCGTGACTGCGTATCAACAAAGTTCAGCTGCAGGGCATGGAGCCTCCAGCTATAAAGGGAAAATGATCGACGCGGCAAACTTTCGTATGGCAGAAAACGTTATAAAACGACAAAATTCAATCGATGCACGTAACAAGGAGATTAAAATCATGAACAAATCTGCAGGTAATTGCTTTGAAGACTTTCAAGTTGGCATGGTAATTCGCCACCCGCTTGGACGCACTGTTTCCACCACCGATAACACCTGGTTCACCCTGCTGACTAATAATAACAACCCGATTCATTTCGACCACTATTATGCTGCCCAGACAGAATTTGGCAAGCCATTGGTGAACTCAACTTTTACGCTGGCAGTGATCGTGGGTCTTACTGTGAATGATATTTCTAAAAATGGAGTCAACCTGGGCTGGCAGGAAATAACCATGCCCTCGCCTGTCTTTGAAGGTGATACGCTTTATGCCCAGACTGAAGTGTTGAGCGTGCGCGAGTCGAAGTCACGCCCCAATATGGGGATCGTTGAGATCCAGACTGTCGGCTTTAAACAAGACGGCACTGTAATTATGAAGTTTAAACGAACGATCCTGGTTTACAAGCGTGGTCACGTTCCGGAAATACCAATACCCGTCGTCAAGGGATGATTCGTGCCATTGGTTTTGTTTGGGAAGAATGAAAACTTGTCTCTGGTTATGATCCTGACCGGGATTCCGCCAATCGTGGTAATTTTAATGGTTTACCCGAAGATGGTCACTTGAATTTCTTCCTGGTTCAACCAGGAACCCTTATTCCGACCATCCGCTGGATACTTTGCTCATACCTTCCGGTCTGGGTTGTTTCTCCCGGGCCGGTGGTTGATTACGTGATCCGCATGCACCGCCTTATTTTCAGTGGTTGTGCGTGCGGATTTTTTTAATATTCCGGGAGCCACCAAATAATCGACGTATGCGCAATCCGTGCGTGGTAAAATAAATTGTATTTCATCAAATACATCATATTTAACTTTTTTTCCAGTGGAGGCTGATTATGAACGTTGGCAGACGTATGTCTCACCCGGTGATCACGGCTGCGCCTGATCTCCAGATCACAAAAGCACATGAATTGATGGCTCACGAAAAGATCGGCCAGCTGCCGGTCGTCAGGAATGGCAAACTGGTTGGCATTGTCTCGAAGAATGACATCAGCAAAGCTTATCCTTCCTCCGTGACCTCCCTGGCAGTTTGGGAAATTGCCTCTCTTCTCGAGAAGATCAAGGTCAAGGATGTCATGGTAAAGAAAGTCCGGACGGTCACGGCAGATACCCTCATCGAAGAAGCTGCCCGGATCATGGTTGACAATGAGATCAGTTCCCTGCCGGTGATGCGCGCCAGCGAGTTGGTTGGTATCATCACCCAGGCCGACCTCTTTAACATTATGCTGGAAATGCTGGGAGCACGCCGACCCGGTGTGCATTTCAGTGTCCTGATCTCGCCTCAACCCGGTACGATGGCAAAAATTACCAAGGCGATTTATGAAAAGGGCGGCGACATTACTGCCTTGAGCGTATTTGAGGGCGATTTAAGTGCAAATTTCATGTTAACTGCCAAGGTGGATGGGATCGAACAAAAGACGCTTCAAAAGATGATCAAGCCGCTGGTGATCAGCCTCCTGGAGTTTGGCAACAAATAGACTCTTATCCCCACCGGGCGGGTGGAGCCCTTGATGCGCAGGTTGGATTCGGCTCCCTGCTTGCCCGCCTCGGTGATACCGTATATCCAATTCATTGTTATCCTGCCGATCAACGACATATCATCCGTAAAACAGCCTGCCCTCGGGCTCGCTGAGTTTGCGGATGATTTTATGTTATAAAGCAAGGGTCTGATGAATTTTATCAATAGCATCGTATTTTGGTGTGGTCACCCATGATCACTTTTTCGGGCGGTCCCTGCACTCTCGGTCACCAGCCAGGGAAATTTGGAGGATAGAAATGAGTGAAGAAAAATCGAACCCCGGGGGGAACATCGGAGGAAATCCTTCCCGGCAAATCACCGCCCTCGAACGTCGGGAGATCCAGTCTCCGCTGCTGGTATCCCTGATCGAAGGATTTCAGCCGCGAACTGGGTCGGGATAAAGCCATGCAGGTGGCTTCAGCCGCCATCCGGGTGGACGCCCGGGAATCCGGGAAGGCACTGGCAGCGAGATTTGGCGGCGGCTCCACACGGGAACTCCTGCAGGTCGTGCAGCAGGTTTGGGCAGCGGATGAAGCCCTGGAGTACGACCTACTGGAACAAACAAAAAAAACGCTGAGTTTCAACGTCACCCGCTGTAAATACGTGGAGATGTATGCCCGCCTGGGTATCAAGGAATTCGGTTATTGCCTGTCCTGCTCCAGGGATGAGTCTTTCATCACTGGCTTCAACCCTCACATGAAACTGGTCCGCACGCGGACCATCATGCAGGGCGGGGAGGACTGTGATTTTCGGTTTATTGATGAAGGGAAATAGCCGCATCAACTATAATTACCTGACAGGTCTTTTTTTACAGGTTGAGGAAAATAAATTGACCCCTGCTCATACTGGCACCCGCAGCGGATCGAAATAATTTGGATTTTTTGGAGACGGCCGGATGATCTCGAGGATGTCCCGCAGGTTGAATGGGTTGGATCCTGCCATCATTTTTCTTGCTGCTGCGGTCCTGTTCGGGGGAATTATCCGCTTTTACGGCGTCCTTCAGTCAGATTTCCCGATCAACGACGGCGGATTGTTTTATTCCATGACCAGGGATTTAATGGCGAATGGCTATCGCCTGCCCGGTATCACCAGCTATAACAACCTCTCCCTGCCATTTGCGTACCCCCCGTTATTTCTATATCTTACCGGCTTCCTTTCAAACCTTACCTCCTGGGGATTGCTGGACATCCTCCGGGTCCTGCCGGCGATTTTCACCGTCGTGGCAATCCCGGTTTTCTACCTGCTCGCAAACGCGCTGATCGGGGATAAGGCACAGGCTGTTTTCGCCACATTAATATTTGCATTTATTCCCGCCTCGTTCGACTGGCTGGTCATGGGCGGCGGCCTGACCAGGTCGCCCGCCTTTTTCCTCGCCCTCTTATCCCTGTTCTTTATTTACAGGTTATATACCGCGCACCGAAAACTGGACATATTGTGGGTGACTGTCTTTTCCTCGCTGACCGTTCTCAGCCATCCCGAGACGGCGCTGCATACTGCCGCCAGCGCGGTCGTATTCTTCCTGTTCTTTGGTAGAAATAAAAGCGGATTGTTGAAATCGCTGCTGGTTGCCGGGCTGGTCCTGCTCGTCACCTCGCCATGGTGGGGGACTGTACTGGTCCACAACGGCATTGCACCCTTCCTGGCAGCCGGCAAAACCGGGGTCTACAGCATTGAGGGAATCCTGCAAATATTCACCTCGAACGTCACCCATGAAATTGGGCTCCCCATCATTGCCTCGCTGGCCCTGATCGGACTGTTCTGGCAGCTCGCGGAACGCAAATACTTTGTTCCTGTGTGGGCCGTGGTGATCCTGGTTTCCGAACCGCGCAGCGCCCCTTTGTTTCTATGTCCCTGTATTGCCATTCTTGCTGCTTTTGCCTTGACCGGGATCCTGAAGCTTTTTAACCGCATCTCGCACTCGCTGCTGCCCGGGACCGTCGAACCGCATCCTCTTTCAGGCAGACTGTCCCAGGTTTTTTTCACCTTTCTGGCGGTTATGTGGATCGTTTCATCCATGGGCACTGTTTTTGCCCTGTTGAACTCCACCACCCTCGCCAATTCAGATCAGGCTGCTTTCGACTGGGTAAGGAGCAATACGGACAGCCAGGGAAAGTTCCTGGTGCTGACCGGCGACTCGCCCCTGAACGATCCCGTCTCCGAATGGTTCCCGGCGTTGACAGGGCGCACCAGCATCGCCACCGTGCAGGGACATGAGTGGGACGATCAAAACTCGTTTGCAGACCTCCTGGCTCGAGCGGTCACTGTCCAAAAATGTATGGGTCAGTCAATTAAATGCCTGGAAACCTGGGCAGCAGGCAACAATTTGAGTTTTGACTACATTTACATTCACGATCCGGTTCTACAAAAGGATCCGCAAACGGGGGCGTTCTTTTCCACTGCCCTGGGGGACCTGTCCGTGAGCCAGGGATACGCAGGGCTTGTCTACCAAAATGAAGCCGTTTCGATATATAAATTGAAATAATTCTGTCAATAATTTAATTAAAAACCTCCTGGCTGATGAGATCCAGCCAGGAGGTTTTCAAGATATTCACTTGGTTTAGTTAGGAACGACCGTCGCAATTTCCGGTTTGACCAGGTCAAGCGCCTTGATTTCCCGGTAGGTCAGCGTCCACACGTTCGACGAATAGATGTGGAACCAGGCGGCGATAACGGTCAGGGGGATAAAGGCGACCAGCAGCAGGAAGGGTGCTGCGATCAGGGCAGCCACGATCCATGCCACCGGTCCGCCGCCAAACAGGGCGGTTAGACCGAAGGCGATCGCAGCCGGGACGGCGGCAACGACAATCCCGGGGATGGCTAGGATGAGATATAAAGGGATGAGCAGGAAGAAAACGGGAATGGTCAAAATCCCGAACCCAAAGCCGATTGCCACCATCACCAGCCACATCAACCCTGCGCTTTTCCAGTTGCTTTTGAACAGTGCCCATCCGTTGCGGAACGATTCGCCGATGCTTGCATCTTCGAGAGCCGCTTCCCGGATGAAGAACTCGCGCAGCAAACCCAGGAAGACCATCAGGATGACCAGCACAAAGACGAACAGGAACGCGCACCCGATGGCGGTGATCGTTCCGCCGACGGCCAGCACGTTCGCGCCGCTGGTCACGCTGAAATATACCAGTGTGCCCAAAAGGATAAGGAATGCCATGAACACCAGCACCGGCAGGTTGATCACCAGGTCGATCACCCACATGCGGAAGGCACGCCGGTTCCAGCCCATCTTCCAGCCTTGCTTGAATACCACCCTGGTTCCATTATGCTCGTATTCATCCACCATGCGGATGATCGCGGTCTCCGAGACGTAGCGGATGAAGGCGGTGACTACTCCCACGATTAAGATGAAGAGCAGGAATGCCAATCCGATCCAGATGAAGGTTGCCACGTGCTGGTCCGGGTGCTCGAAAAGGGGACTTATGTTCTGGTTGAACCAGTTCGTCAATTGGGTCAGGTACGGTCCCGGTTGGAAGTTGGGATTGTAGTTGTTTCCGGTGTTGCTCCGGTTGCCGCCAAAACTGTATTGCAGGTTGCTCCCACCGCTACCGCTAGCCCCGGTGAGGACTGCCAGGATGCCGAAGATCCATAGGATGCGATAATTCCACAGGATGTGCCACGAACGTTTTAAGATATTTCCGATGTTGATCATGAGTTTTTCTCCTTGTCAATTTAATAAAGCGGCCATATTTCTTCAGTCGCAATTTATTTGCGATAAGACAATTTCATTCTCATCTGCCTTTGGCTTTGTCGCAGCCACCACACTCCCAGCCAGGCGCAGTAGAGCAGGGCAACCACTGCCTCCCAAATGAACCCGTCAAACCAATTGTCTGCTGCCACGCTCAAGTTGTTCAGCAGGGGCATTGCCGGTTGGGCAAGGATTTGGCCTCCGAACAGATTCGTTGCTATGCTCATCCAGAATGATTCCTGGCCGGTTCCCAGCCAATGGGAGCTGGCTCCCAGGAGACCGGTCAAATTTGCAACTGTCACCACGTCGGTCAGGGTGTACACCGTCTGGATAAAGACCCAGGCCGCCAGTAATCCCGCCGGGACGAGCCACCATGCCAGTGGGAAGGATTTCGGCGGACGGGCAGGTTGAGCCCGGCGCGGCAGGTTCAGGGTCAGGTTCGAGACGAAACGCTCCGCGGCGGGTGCGTCCAGTTCTGTGTCAGCCTGTAAAAGTCCCGAGAGCGCTCGAAGTTCATTGAGTTCCTTTTGACAGGTTTCACAGGATGCCAGGTGGGATTCCATTTCCTGCAGACGCCGGCCTTGAAGCTCGCCGTCCAGGTATGCATTCAGCAGGTTGCGCATCTCTTCATGCATGTTCGCTCTCCGTTATTGCCATTTCTCCGGCAAGGACTTCCCGCAGCACATTGCGGGCGTAATTCAGGCGGGACATGACCGTGCCGATCGGCACATCCAGCGCAGTGGAAATTTCCCGGTATGAGAGCCCGCCGTACTCTCTCAGCACCAGCACCGCCCGGGCTGCCTCCGGCAGGGACCTGACAGCCTGGTGGATCATCGCTGCCTGCTCCTTTTCGATCAGGACCTTTTCCGGTTCTTCGGCCGGGTCCGGCATCCTGGCTGCCTGCTCGTCTTCGAGCGTTTCTTCCGGTTTGTGCCTCAGCACATCCAGCGCGGCGTTGATGGCGATCCGGTACAGCCAGTTTCGCAGGCTGCCGCCGGGTTTGAAGGATGCCAGGTTCAACCAGGCCCGCATGAAGGCTTCCTGGGCGGCGTCTTCCGCCAGTCCGGTGTCGCCGCACATGCGGGCGACCACCAGGACAACTCCCTGGTAATGGCGGCGGACCAGTTCACCGTAGGCATTGCGGTCACCTTGCTGGGCTTGTTCGATCAGGCTCGTTTCAGTTTCCGCGGTTGAGGTTTGCAGCACCAGTCATCCTTTTTAGGTTATTGCACTGTTCATACTTATAACGAAATGTAATGGTATTTTATTCGGAATTATGCGCAAGGTTCCATCGAAACATACGCTGTTCGCCGGGTTTCGTTCTTGGAATACATGTCGGGTTATACCTAAATTTCCCACCTCATAAACCTGCTGGCAGGGATTTAAGTCCTCTTCCCCGTATACAATTCAGGTCGATGGTGTTTTAATGGGCATATCCTGGTCTGCTAAACGGAGAAGAAATGAATCCCTTCCTGGCCCTTATCATCACCTTTGCAGTGGCGCTCATCGAACTGCGCCTGCTGGACTTCGCCGCCCACCGCGGTTGGATCGAATCCCGCCTGAGCCGCAAACTCATCCACATCTTCACCGGTCCGTTGTTCGTCCTTTGCTGGCTGCTCTTCCCGGATGTCTGGTATTCACGCTGGCTGGCGGCGCTGGTCCCGTTCGCCATCACCGTCCAGTTCGCCCTGATCGGGCTGGGCATCATGAAGGACGAGGCTTCCGTCAAAGCCATGTCGCGCAGCGGGGACCGGCGTGAGATCTTGCGCGGACCGCTGTTCTACGGCATTATCTTCGTGATTATGACGCTGGTCTACTGGAAAACTTCCCCGATCGGGATGGTGGCGCTGATGCTGATGTGCGGCGGCGACGGACTTGCTGATATCATGGGGCGCGGCATTAATCCCCGAAGCTGCCGTGGAGCAAAGGCAAATCGGTGGCAGGCTCGCTGGGCATGCTCCTGGGGGGCTGGGTGCTGGCGGCATTTATCGTCTGGATATTTGTCCTGGCAGGCGTGCTCGCCTCCCCCTTCAGCGGCTACCTGCTTCCCATTACCATCGTCGCCCTCGTCGGGACCCTGGTCGAATCTCTGCCGCTCAAGGATGTGGATAATATCACCGTCACCCTGCGTGGCGGTTCTGCTGGGGCAATTGATCTTTTAGAATTATTAACAAGGCGGGGTTGGTGGCAATTGAAGATGCCCACCAACCCCGTTTCTTTTCCCGATCCGGTTAATCCAACGTAATTAGGGCACCCAGCCCATCCACGATAGTGCCGTGGGAACATCGCCATTAAAAATATTCGTGTGGCTACCGGTAGGTATATCATAAATTTCTACGCGCTGCTCATTGTCGAGCATATACGCGATGCTTTGTCCGGAGGGCGAGAATATTGCATTGGAAATCGAAAAGGATGAGGCCACGATAGCGCCGAGATGGCCGTCCTGGTCGAGGAAGCGCAGATCGGGGATGGAAGTATCGGTCGCCATCTTCGGAAAAACCAAGTACAGAAGCCTGTCCCCGGAAGGGGATAGGGAATAAGTTAACGAAAAGAGTCGGTATCCGCCCATGTTTTTGGAAATTGGTTCTCCATGTGTCGCAACCCCGGTAGTAGGATCAATCTTGCAAAAGAAATCTGTTTCTGGGGATGTTCCATCCCAACAACCGGTAAATATCTTTCCGTCTGGAGTCCATTGGGCGGGGTATCCAGCAAGATCGGCGATTAACATTTTTGAAGGTATTTTAACCAACAGGTTGTTTGGTTGAAACGGATCCAAGTTCAATAAAAAAACCCCTGGTATGCCTCCAATGCTGGTATCCAACCCTGTAAACAAAATCCGATAATCATTCGGCTCAAATGTTGGATAACTCACGCTAAACCCTGGCGACACTATGATTTCATGTGGTTCGCAATTTGCCCCGGTGCGGCAAGACAGATCGAACCAGAAGAATTTCCAGTCACCACTTCCGGGAGTGGTCTGCGGCGATTGAATTATCACAAAACGACCATCATAGGACCAATCTCCTGAGACCGCTGTCCCGACCATGCCTCCCGCGTTGGCTGAAAAGGTATAAAGCAGACGCGGCCCAGCCTCTTCAAAATTGAGGGTGTATAAAGCCATGGAATCAATATAGGTAGTCCCATCTCTGGTTACCTGGATTCCCGCCAAATAATCCATACCCAGGCGGTCATGATGAATATAAACCTGAGAGACCTCGCCTGGAAGCGATGCGACCAGCGAAGATTGTGTACCCGCACTGGAAGTGTAGGCATACACATTCGTTTTGTCTCCGTCGAGAACCGTATAGAGCAAGTCGCCCGATTCTAACATCCGTCCGCTATAGAAGTAACTGTCGAGCGACATTGGATTGGGCGTGGCTGCTGGTAAAAAGTCTTCGGGGTTGGCAACCAGTGGGGTGGGGGTGACTGACCCTGTATCGGATAAATTGAATGTAAATTCAAAGGGACCCTGCACGATGACGGTGGCGCTTATGATCGGGAGATTGATCACCCCGCTGATTTTCCCGCCCGGCTGCATGAGTTCCACAAATATGTCTTTGCTTCCTTCGAAATCACCGTTACCGTAAATGGGAACCTCCGGGGAGGGTCTTCCCAATTCTAGTTGATCCGGTGTGATGCCGTCTATCGTTTGGATGGGTTCGTCGGCATTCAAGACCAGGCGCAGGCTTCCAACCACGTCTCCCACAAAGGTGGCTTTGCTGAAATGGACGGTGGTGTTCAATACCCGGATATTCACATTTAATGGGATGATGTCGCCTGGCTGGGGGTCGCTGCCCACGTCCACCGTGATGACCTGGTCAGGGATATCCACCGTGGCAAACACGGCCGGGATGGTTAGGGTCATGTTATGGGTTCCGCTGATCGGAGGAAAGACTAGTGTCCCATCGAAGGATGGTCGCTGGTTGTCCATCGGATAAATGTTCCCCAGCTCATCCCGCAGCGATATTGGTTCGGTTTCGCTTTGCCAGACCAGTCCCGGCGGCCATGAAGACGAGGCTTTTAAAGCTGGGTTAGTCGCCTGGCCCTCCAGCAGCACGGAAGTGTTTTCCTTTCCGTCGGTGGCAGCCCGCAAACACAGATTGATGCCATTCTTTTCCACGCAAAGGTCGGCCGCAGAGGACGGCGGCTGGGTGGCGTCTACAAACGGAACGGCGCGCACATCCAGCAGTTGAGACTGGGCTGCGGGGATCCATTTCAGGGGCAAATGCCAGCCTGCGGGCAGGGTCAGGGTGGTTTGCGTCACTCCGGCAGGCAGGGCTGGGAAGGTCAGCCTGGCACCGTGCGAGCCGGGAGTATTCGGAAAATATTCCCAATATGTCAGCGCCAATCCCGACCCTCCGCCGGTTTCAAGCATGGCGCCGTCCGCAGGGGTGGCGGTATCACTGGTTTCGATATAGAGGGTGAGGCCGTCTGCGGTCGAAACACCGCGGGTCACGGTCAGGGATCTCCCATCATGTTCCTGGATCACCGGCTGCTGCATGACCAGCGTCGAATCCGCCGGCAGGAATCCGGATTCCTGGACATAGATGTACCCGAACAAGCGGCTTACGGCTGCCAGCGCCGGCTGGCGGAAAACAATGATCAGAGCAAGCGCCAGGATCAAGGCTGATACCCAAATAGCCCTGGCGGTAATTAATCGGCGTAATGGGTTATGGGATTGGAATTGATACTTCCACCTGGCGTGTAGTCCCGTTCGGGGGGCAGCCTCGCCAGTGAAATCAAGTCCTTGCAGCGCGACCGCTGCAGATAGCACGGCCTCCCCTTTGGGATGATCAAATAACTCGAGCTCCTTACTCGCCGCAATCCCCAGCAATTGATCCAGGCGGGCACTGAATATATCGATAAAGCTATCGTTCATGGCTCGCCTCCGTCGTTTCATTTGCCAGAATTGCTCGTATTTTTAAAAGGGAACGGTAAAGAATAATCCCCACGTTGCTCTCGGACAGATGGTTGAGTTCAGCGATCTGTCGGTTGGTGAGCCGCCCCCCAAATTTGAGCGCCAGGGTTTCGCGCGACCGGTCGTCGAGGGAATTCAGGGCTCGCAGGATCTGTTCTTTATCCTGGTTCAGGATGATTGCCTTCTCCACTGGCGGATCTTCCGGGATGGGCAGGTCGTCTTCGAGTGGTGCGATTAGTTTTTTGGCTTTCCAATGGTTGACACCCAGGTTATGGGCGATAGTAAACAGCCAGGTCTGGATCTGCGCCTTTTTGGGGTCATAACGCGCCACGTTTTTCAGTGCCCGTTCGAACGTGGAGGATGCCAGGTCGTTGGCAGTCTCGACATCAGCGCCGCGATAACGGAAATATCGGAAAACCGCCGGATAATAGGCTTCAAATACACTTTCGAGCAAATCAGGCTGGGATGTTGCCGTTTTGGTTCGTCGCTGCAAAGTGCCCTCCCGGACGGATGTTTGTCTATTAAGTTATACAACTATTTGGGCTTTGTATTACACCCCATTATGTTGGAAAAAATCATTTGGCAGAATTAATTCCCCGCTCCAACCGCTTTCAATACCCGTAATGCCCTCAGTGTCACCCATTTATTGGGCTCCTTCTTCTTCCCAAGGTCCACCCAGGTCTTGCCTGTATATTCAAACTCCAATGCCCAGCGCCCGTTTTCATCCTGCTTTTCTCGGATGATCCTGAGCGCATTCTGCAGGCGCGGGTCATTCCCATACCCCACTGCCACCAGTGCCTCAACAATCTGCAGCAGGTCGGTTATATAGAATACCGGGAAACCGAATTTCCACCAGTTTCCGCTGGGTTTGCTGGCGTAGCCGGTCGGATAGTTTGCTTCGGCGGGGTCGACGCTGAGCAGGAAATCAACGCCCCTTTGCACGCCGCGCTTGATCACGGGGGTGTATCTTTCCTCTGGTAATTTCCCCAATGCCAGCATTACTTTGGCTGCCCCCCACGCGCACGGTAATTTGTTGTTTGCCCCGCAGGCGAAATCCGGACCGCACTTGCCCGCATAGTAGCGGATGGATGCATGCTTGTCAGCAATCGAGGCGATCCCTTCGCCGGTGATGCAGCGTGCCATCCAGTCGAATGCCGTGTCCAGGCGCGGGTCGTCATACCCGAGTTCCAGGAGCGCCCGGCACAGGTTCCCCTGCAGGCAGTCGATCGTCCCCGAGGGTGCTCCCGTGGCTGTGAATTGTCCGTTTGTGGTCAGGGCATGTTCCAGGAAGTATTCGCATGCCTGCTCGATGCGCTTGTCTTCCTTTACGCACGCGCCCAGTTGTGCCAGCAGGCTGAGTGACCAGACTGTGGACCTATATTTCGGGTTGTACCCTGCTCCCGGTTCCGCCCAGTATCCATCTTCATTCATTTCATCCAGGATGGCAGCAATGGGACCCTCCCGGTGCGCCTTCTTGCGGGTCGCCCGGTATTCCGCATCGCTTTCCGGGATGTCCAGCAGGTCGCGCATCGCCAGGGCACGCAATTCTGGGTTCTGGGGTTCCAGCACCCATGACAATGAATCGCCTATGAGTTGGTTCTGCCATGTCATGAGCTTATCCTCCTTTTTTTCACTGCCTGGCTAGTAATGTGATTATTGGTCCGGTTCAACCTTTCTTTTGGGTCCTTTCCCGTTTCCTTTTTCTCGTCCCCTCGCAACCTTGGCGTAGGAGTTCAAGCCCGTTCGAAGCTTCAGGTGCAATTACTGCTGTGATACGCATTTGAGCTTCCAAACGAGTATTGGCTTTGGGCACCCATTCGCGTTTCCCATCGGAAATTCGAATGAGGATGCATCCGGAAGGAAGGCCAAGCGAACTTACAACTTGCCCGGCAAAAGGAGCATCCGTTTGAATGGTAAAGTCTACGACCACCGGCTTTTCCAGGAGAAACTTATCCCCGCCCTGTTTCAAATCACGTTCCAGCAAGGACTCATAGATCGGCAGATTTTTCATGAATTCAGCAACCGCATAAGCGCAAAAACAAGCGATTAGCAGTGGCAGCATTTGAGAATAATTGCCTGTCATTTCGATGATCAGCATGATCCCGGTAAGAGGGGCACGGACTATGGCCGCGAAATAAGCCGCCATTCCCACTACTGCAAAAACCGCAGGAGTCGGAACGATGGCAGGCGCCAGGTTGTGTGCAATCAATCCAATTGCCAGGCCGATCAAAGCACCAAGGACAAGTAATGGTGCGAAAATTCCACCTGGAGCGCCTGTTCCATAACTTGTAGTGGTGAATAAAAAACGAATTACAAATATGAGCGGTAAAGCTGTGAGAAGTAGACTTCCTTGTAGTGTCGACTCGGCCAGGGTATGCCCACTGCCCAGCAATACCGGTGAAAACCAACCAACCAGTCCAATTACTCCACCCGTGACCGCGGCAGCAGGAAGTACAAATCGATTGGGTAATCGTGCATACAGGTTAATCGCCGTGAGCAAACTCCGGTTGAAGAGCACACCAAAAACCCCGGCGGTCAATCCTAGCAGTGCAAATATCGGAAGGGAGGCCAGGGGGGGCATGGGGTAGGCGGGGACAGAAAAATAAGGAAATTGTCCTGCCCCGATCCTTGTCACGATATCCGCCACTGCCGCAGCGATGAAAACTGCACCGAATACGATCGGCTGAAAGTCCCGCCGTACTTCTTCGAGGACGAATATCAACCCGGAAAGAGGCGCATTAAATGCGGCTGCCAACCCTGCACCAGCCCCAGCCGATATCAGGGTCAGCCGTTCCCGCGGAGATACTTTTAACCATCCTGAGATGGCGTCTCCAACCGCGCTCCCCATCTGGACAGTAGGACCTTCACGTCCCAGCGCCATTCCACTTCCAATGGAAAGGACCCCCCCAACAAATTTAATTGGAAGGACGCGTTTCCAATCGAGTTTGCGGAAGCGGTGGAGAACGGCCTCCACATGCGGAATGCCGCTTCCGCTGGTTTCAGGTGCGAACCGTCGCGAAAGCATCACGGAAATTCCTGCACCCAGCGCACTGAAAATGATCGGGAAGATCCAACCGAACGAAGGCATGCGCTGCGCCCAGGCGATCAGCCCATTCCTCAAGGCATCTGCGCCCGCCAGGGCAACCCGGAAACCCAGCGCAACGATACCTGCACATACTCCAACCAATGCAGCGCGTGGAAAGACCCGTCGGCGCAGCTGTCGGACATCCAGGAATTCTTGGATTTCAGATTTTTCCAATTCGCTGATTTGATCGGTTGCCGAGGTCTGTTTTTTATTCGTTTTGTTTTCCATTTAATTATTTCCCACTCAGTTTATTCCAGTTACGCACATCTTTCAACCGCTCTTCAACATCCGGCTCCGGGTATGGGCTGGGGTCTTGCCCCTTGAATTCCGTCCCGGTCAGCGCACATAGGACGGCCTCCACACCTGACGCCACGTTCGTGGGGTTGTACCCGCCTTCCAGTGTAAAGACGATTTTACCGCTGCAGTACTGCCCGGCAAGTTCCACCAGGCGGTGGGCATATTGATAATATCCAGCCGATGAGAGTCCCAGTTCCGCCAGCGGGTCATCCCAGTGGCTGTCGAATCCCGCCGAGACGAACATCATTTCCGGCTTGAATCGTTCCGCCAGTGGAGTCAGCACTTCCTCGGCGATCCGTGCAAAAGCCCTGTCCCCGGCGCGGGCGGGCAGCGGCACGTTGACGATTCTCCCGCGCGCCAGCGGAGCATCCTCGATGAATCCCGTACGGAAGGGGTAGATGTTCTCCTGCTGGGTGGACAGGAAGGCTGCCCGCTGCTCGTCGAAAAACACGGCCTGCGTCCCGTTCCCGTGGTGGACGTCGAAGTCCACGATCAGCAGCCTTCCGATCCCTTCGGATAGTGCTTGCCGCGCCGCGATGGCGATGTTGTTCAGCAGGCAGAAGCCCATCGCGGCTTCCGGTTCGGCGTGGTGTCCCGGCGGGCGGACGATGGCAAAGGCGTTGTGTGCCTCCCCCGAGAGCACCCGGCGCGTGCAGTCCAGCGCTGCACCGGCAGCCAGGAAGGCGTCCGCAAAGGTGCTGGGGGTCACGTAGGTAGGCGCGTAGTCGGTGATCCCCGGTCCCTGGCGGCAGGCGGCTTCGAATTCCCGCAGCATCCTCTCCGAATGCACTGCGGTCACGGATTGGCGGGGGGCGGGTTGAGGTTCGAAGAAATTCAGCGAGCGGGAGTAGGGTTTCGCCTCCCATCCGCCCAGGTACATGAAGCGGGAAGGCGCTTCTTCGTGGTCCGGGTAGACGTGTCCCGGCGAGAGCACGATTGCACAGGCGGTGGTCATTTCCCTTCCAAAAGGTCCATGTATGCGCATTCCAGCAGGTCTTTTTCTTCCACTCCCAGGCTGCGTCATCAGGTCGCGCGCGATCGCCTGTCCCTGCACATCCGGCTGTCCCGGGCGCAGCACCACTTCCAGTTCCATGAATTCTCCCAGTCCCTCCACCTCGTCCAGGTGCACGCGCGTTTGACCCACCAGGTATAACGTGCGCGTTTTGCGCACAACGCCGCGCACTCCCAGGGCAAGGCTGAGCGCGCTCTTTCAAGCCGTCGGGGTCCTGGGTTTCGAAGATCGAGTAGTTGGAGCGCTTGGGGCCGGAATCATCCGTCCGTTCGTAATAGACCAGTTGTCCGTGGTCGGGGGCAAGCTGGCGCAGTTTCAAGCGTCCCTTGACTGTATTGAAAAATGTGTCCTCCTGCGGGATCACCTGGGCGGGAGTATCGCTGAGCGCCGCCGCGCGATTGCGCAGGTCGGCAAAATTGCTGGCACGGGCTTTGATTTCGATGTTGGCTGGCATGCGTTGATTCTACTGCTTTTGGACGAAAAAGCGGTGGGTTTCCTAAAAGGTCGGGGGCAGGGGAACCATAAACTCCTGATTCATTTAAGGTATAAATGTATTTACGTATATACATTGATGAGATATAATCCGTCAAAGCGTTTTCTTCCCTTCTTTTTGAATTACAAATGGAGAGCTCCCTATGACCGAAGGTCAACCATCGAGCAAATATGTCCTGGTCATCGACCTGGGTACCAGCGGACCGAAGGTCGGTCTTGTCGATCAGCAGGGACGGGTGCCGTTCAGCGCCTCCGCCCCGGTCAAAATGATCACTCTCCCGGGCGATGGCGCGGAACATGATCCCGCCGAATGGTGGCAGGCCATTACCGCCTGCGTAAAAAAAGTGGTCCAGGCTTCGGGAGTCGCTCCGGCAGCGATCGTCGCCGTTTCAGTCACCAGCATGTGGTCTGTCACCTTGCCGGTCGATGAAAACGGCGAGCCCCTGATGAACGTGCTCTCCTGGATGGACGGGCGGGGTGCGCCCTATAATCACGACGTCGTCAAGGGCTTCCCAAATGTGATGGGGTACAAACTGGGCGCTCTGCTTAAATATATCAATCTCACCGGGCTCGCTCCCACCCTTAAAGGGACCAATTCCCTGGCGCACATGCTCTTTATCAAGCATGAACGTCCCGAGGTCTACCGCCGTACCTACAAATTTTTTGAGCCCATGGATTACATCAACATGCGTCTCACCGGGAAATTTGCTTCCACTCAGAACACGGCGCTGCCCCTGTTGATGACGGATAACCGCCGTCTGGATGTCCTGGAATACGATCCATGGCTGGTCAGGATGGGGGGCATCGACCGCGAAAAATTGCCCGACCTGCTCCCCATCGACGCGATCTTGGGACCCATCACCCCCTCGATCGCCGCCGAACTCGGTCTTTCTCCCGGAACCCAGGTGATCTGCGGCGTCAACGACAACAGTTCCTCCGCCGTGGGCGCCGGCGCCATTGCTGATTTTGAAGCCGCGGCTGTGATGGGTACCTCCGGTCACCTGGCAGCACATGTACCCTTTAAAAAGACGGATTTGTTTGCCACCATCGCCACCATACCCAGCGGCATCAAAGGACGCTACCTCTTTTGGGCTGACCTGGAAAACAACACCAAGGTATTGGAGTCCTTCCTTAAGAACCTGGTCTACGCCCAGGATGGCTTTGAGACCGGCCCGGTTTCCGACGAGTTGTATACCCGCGCCAGCCAGGTTGCTGCCCGGGTTCCAGCCGGCAGCGAAGGGGTCATCTTCCTGCCCTGGTTCAACGGTATCCTCTCTCCCGGTGAAGACCCGTTCATGCGCGGCGGTTTCCTGAACCTGTCCACCCGCACCAGCCGCGCCCATCTTGACCCGCGCCGTCTTCGAGGGTCTCGCCATGAACTGGCGCTGGCTGCGCAGCGCCGCCGAAAAACTGATCGGCAGGTCCTTCAAGGTTTGGCGGCTGACGGGCGGCGGCGCCCTTTCGGATGTCTGGTCCCAGATCATGGCTGACGTGGTCGGGATTCCCATGCACCGCCAGGCCGACCCGCGCAATAATAATGTCATCGGCATGGGCTTGCTGGCCTTCAACCGCCTGGGGCTGGTCAAACTCGAGGATATTCCCGGTATGATTCAATTCGATCGCCTCTTCGAACCGGACCAAAAGAACCATGCCGTCTACGATCGCATGTACGCCCAGTTCGTTGCCAGCAGGAACAGGATCCGCCCGGTTTTCCACGCCTTGAATAAAGGTTGAACCCGACCAACAATAAGAATTGCTGGCAAAGCCGCTCCCGCCGCCGTCCGCCGCGGCGTGCCATTCCAGCGGCTTCTGCACAATCGACACTTTGAGCGGAATTTTATTGGCTACTCTTAATTGAATTATTCTTAAAAGGAGAAATATGTCTGACGAACAAGGTTCGATGAATAATATTTTTGGCGACCTGCATCCCTACAAGCAGCTCTTCGATGTCATCACCCGGCTGCCCGAGAAAGGGATGGATGAAGAAGAAGTGCTGCGCCAGATCGGCTACATGTCCGCCGAGGAAAATAAGAAATGGCAGACCGGGCAGTGTTCCGGCACCATGTACCACGGCGGCATGGATCATTACGCCTTCCTCAACAAGGTCTTCAGCCTGTATTCTTATGTCAACCTTCTCCAGCGCGACCTGTGCCCAAGCGGCACCAAGTTCGAATCGGAAGTGCTCGCCATGGTGGGCAAAATGCTCCATGGGGAGGAAGTGAGCAAGGTCAATCCTGCCGACCAGGAAGCCGGCGCGGTCACCTCGGGTGGTTCGGAAAGCATCTACAACGCCATGTTCGTCTATCGCGAGTGGGGTCGTGCAGTAAAAGGCATCACCGAGCCCGAAGTCGTTGCCCCCATGACCATCCATCCCGCCCACCTGAAAGCCGCCCATTACCTGGGCATGAAGGTGATTCGGGTGCCGGTCAACGCCGACTTCGAAGCCGATGTCGAGGCCATGCGTGCTCGTATCACCCCCAACACGGTCGCCCTGCTTGGGTCCGCCGGCACCTACCCCCACGGCGTGGTTGACCCCATCGCCAGGCTTTCCGACCTTGCCCTGGAATACAAGCTCGGGCTGCACGTGGATGGCTGCCTGGGCGGCTTCATCCTGCCCTGGATCGAAAAGTTGGGCTATGACGTGCCGGTATTCGACTTCCGCCTGCCGGGGGTTACCTCCATCTCGTGCGACACGCATAAATACGGGTATTCCCTGAAAGGCACCTCCACCATTAACTTCCGCAGCAAGGATTTTCGCCGTTACATGTTCTTCGCCCAGGAGGATTGGCCGGGAGGCTCTATACTGCCCCGACCGTCCAGGGCAGCCGCTCCGGTGGGTTGAGTGCGGCCATGTGGGCCGCCATGGTCACCATGGGTGAAGATGGGTTATCTCCAGGCTGCCAGGGCCATCATGGATACTTCGATGAAGATTCGGGCTGGCATTGCCGGCATCCCCGAGCTGCGCATCATGGGGAAATCCACCTTCCTGATCAGCATTACCTCCGATGTGGTTAACCCCTATTTCGTGAACGATTACCTTTATTCGAAGGGCTGGCGCATGAACGGCTGCCAGGATCCGCTCGGCTTCCATTTTTGCATTACCCTGCCGCAGACCCAGCCCGGTATCGCCGAGAGTCTTCGTCAAGGACCTGGCGGATGGGGTCACCTTTGCCAAGGACCCGCCTTACGATGTTCCCAAGACCGGTTACCTGTATGGCTTTGGCGCTTCCAGCCGACGGGCGCGAAATGCTGCACCAGGGGATGAAGGGCTACCTGTGGAAGCATGGTATGAGTTGAATAGGGTCTTGGTCTGATCCTCACCCTTTGCCGGCTTGTGAGGAAAGACATTGAACATATCCTTCAATAAGCAGTCTGCAGTACCCTTATTATCACCAGGTCAAGGAATCCGTGAAAGCCTTGATCTCCAGCGGCGAATTGAAGCCGGGTGAAATGCTGCCCAGCGAGTTGAGCCTGAGCGGGCAGTTGGGCATCAGCCGCCTGGTGGTGCATCGCGCCTTTCGTGAGCTTGTCACCGAAGGGTTGTTGATCCGCAAGCGCGCCGTCGGCACTTTCGTCGCGCCGCCTGTCAAGCGCAGTTACACGGTCACCGGTCCCCTGTTC
Organism: uncultured Chloroflexia bacterium; assembly: GCA_963741635.1. Lineage (GTDB taxonomy): Bacteria > Chloroflexota > Anaerolineae > Anaerolineales > Villigracilaceae > UBA877. Next base: position 64,711 of record CAVUIO010000010.1, on the reverse strand, counting down.
AGCATGACCGAGAACCTGTCCGCGGATGCGCTCGAGCCTTCGAATACCATCCTGCTCCAGGAAGTGGTCCCTGCTGGCGAGGAGCTTGCCCGGGAACGAGCTCAAAATTATCCAGACAGCCCGGGTCATCCACTTGCGCAACCTGCGCCTCGCCAAGCAGCTCCCCTTTGCCGTCGAGGACATGTATCTCCCCTTCGATCGTTTCCCCGCCCTCGCCAGCATGGACTTGAATAATACTTCGCTGTATGTCACCCTGGAAAACATCTATCGACGCCCTCCCGCAGGAAGCACTCGACAGGTCACCGCCGGTTCTGCCACCGGGCAGGAAGCCGGGCTGCTCGGCATCAACAAGGGTGCCCCGGTGATGCGTCTCAAGCGCATCTCCACCGACCGGGCAGGGGCTTGAATGTGGAGTACAGCAAAGTCGTCTTCCACGCTGACCGCTACCAGTTCGTCGCCCGCCTGCAGCGTAATTAATATACTCTCACTTCCCGGCGTCGTTCGCGCAGCCCTTTTTCCCTGTTCTTTTGGGCTGTCATCCCGAGAACGGGAACGTACCCGTGCGCACACCTGTCAGGATAACGACGGGTGTGTGTGATTCAATTCAACTATTCACAGCCTTGGATTTTATAACCTAAAATATCCGTCTGCCCTGCAGTTCAAGTGCGGACTGGAAAAGACCGGTTGAGGGAATGGGATGCAAAATACAATTGCCCGGGAAATAATGGAAATAAGATGGTTGACCCCCTTTCATTATTTGTTGTATAGTATTGGATGGATTGACTTTTGAAGGTGATATAAGTTACTAGTAAACCTGTAACTTCTTTCGCCTCACGCACGCACAGATCATAGGGGTTTTATCCGCATCCCTGAAAAGTCATTATGCACTCCACTTATCAGCGATTTGGACAGTTGAATCGAATGGGTAACTAACGAATGATATTACCTAAGGCAGCGCGACCCCAGGTTCATCACCATCCGCCGCGGGGGACGCTCACGGACTCTGACCATCAGCTTGCTCGCCCTGTGGGCGGCCTCGTGTGCGCGAGCACGTCCTCCCGCTATTCGAGTTGGCTGCGGCCAGATGATCCACGCCCACGTCAGGCGATCGAAGCAGCTCGGGCGTGGACACGTGGGGAACTCAAAATGATGGAAACACGCGCATTAGGCGGTCATGCAATGGGTGCAGCGAGGGATTTACGTGGAGCGGCGCGCTTTGCAGCGTATGCTGCCGGTCAGGCGGCGGTCGTCGCACATGTCGCCGCGCACGAGCTCGGAGCCGCCGCCTATGCGATCAAAGCTGCACGCGCGGCTGCACCTGAAGGTGAGGGCGGGAGTGCCGGTCGGCTCGAGTGCCACTGGCAGCGCGACCAGTTGCCGGATGCGATTCGCGATCTTGTTCTGGACGATCAGCGCTTGCGAAACGAAATCTGCTGGTCCGTATTCGATTGTTAAGCGGGCAACCAGGCAAGTTGCCTTTTAAAACGTGTATCTGATGCTGTGGATTCTGCGAGGTTCCTGACATTTTTAGTACCTCGCTGGAGTTCTGCTCTAAAAATAGTCCACGCTCCACCCCGGCGCAGGGCACTCAAACCGTTGAGAGTGTCGAATAAATACAAACATAAGTAAAACACAGCCGTACATAGCCGCTTGGAATATGATGAGACTTGCACTTATCGAAATCGCCAATTCAGGTTTTTCGACTGTCTCGTTGGGCTGTGATCGAATCTAATTCACACCCATAAGGAGATTTCCCGAAATGGATATTCCACGGATCTTCAACATCACCGAAAGTGCTCACCGCATTCATAACCCGTTCACATCCGAAAAGCTCGCCACTCTCGGCGCAGCGCTGCGTATGGAAACAGGGACCCGGGTGCTCGACCTCGGCAGCGGTTCAGGGGAGATGCTGTGCACCTGGGCGCGCGATTACGGCATCATAGGCACCGGCATCGATATGAGCCAGTTGTACACCGGGCAAGCGAAACTCCGTGCTGTAGAGCTCGGCGTCGCCGATCAAGTCAAGTTCATCCATGGCGATGCTGCCGGCTACGTCTCTGACGAGAAGGTCGGTGTGGCAGCCTGTCTCGGTGCCACTTGGATCGCCGGGGGAGTCGCCGGCACTATAGAACTTCTGGCACGCAGCCTGCGCACTGGAGGGATCATCCTCATCGGCGAGCCCTACTGGAGGCAGCTGCCGCCGACGGAAAATATTGCCAAGGGGTGTCTCGCCCACTCAATCTCCGACTTTCTCATGCTTCCAGACCTTCTCGCCTCTTTCAGCCACCTTGGCTACGCCGTCGTTGAAATGGTTCTGGCTGACCAGGACAGTTGGGACAGGTACGAGGCGGCCAAATGGCTCACCATGCGCTGATGGCTTGAAGCCAATCCCGACGACGAGTTCGCGAAAGATGTTCGGGCCAAACTGACCTCAGAACCCGAGCGCTACGCCGCTTACACGCGTGAATACCTGGGCTGGGGTGCGTTCGCGCTGATGTCGCTCTGATGCGTTGGTGATCCGGCTGATCGTCAACGGTTGTGCCGCGCATCAGTTGGTGGCTCTCTGAGATGTGATTGCGCCTGAATTCATTTCTTATGGCCTGGTTCCGGGCAATCAACAGAAAGCTCTGTCTCAAGCAGGCCTGACAATTCATTCAAGGCGGCGCCGCTTCGCTCAAGCCATTTTTCTGGGCAACCGCCACCTTCGGCAGGCTGACTTCGAGTTTTTTCTGCTCCCGGGAAAAGTCCACGCCCGCCCCGGCGCAGGGTATTCAAACTGTTGGGCGGCTTGGAACTCCCCAACATAAACCGGTTTGTCCATTACCGGTCAAGGAGGCATGATGATCCGATTATTATTGGCATCAGTTTTACTGGTGGTTGGGCTGGCTGGCTGCAATCTGCCTGGGGCTGTTGCTGAAGGGATACCCTCCACCCACACGCCTGATATGCAGATCATCGACCAGCCTGCCGAAGCGACCGCCGCAGGCAGCTCCACCTCCATCGCCACCGTCTCCCAGGCTGCTGATTTGGCAAATGAAGGCACATCCACCCCCATCCCGATCGTCCCGGTTCCGTTCAGCTCGATCCAGATTGAGGGTGTGCCTTACACAGCCTATCAAATTCCTGGCGACCCGTTCCGCTTTGTTTGCCAGGACCCCTGCCCGCTTGATCAGCAGTATATTTATGCAGAATACGCCGGCTTCCGGGTTGCCCATGCCAGGCTGACCGATCTCACCGGGGTCGATACCCTGCCTGAGCTGCAGCCGGTGGACATGCATTTGGATTTGGAAGACAGCATCTGCAGTGAATACCCCTGGGGACACGCCTATATCTATTCCGGCATACATCAGGCATACACCTGCACCGAGGGACCCGGATACTACCCCACGCTCGAGGAGAAGATCCGCATGGCAGCCCAGCTTGATGGACAATACTTTCCTGTTCACGAATACATGCACACGCTCTTCTTTGGGAGGCTCTCCGGGAACGCAGGGAATTTCCAGGATTACCTGGCAGAGTCGATGCACGATTTTGTGGTACCGGTTCCCTCGTATGCGGTCGGGATATTGGACCCTGCCGGGTTCTGTTCCTACCGCAACGAACTTCCTCCCGGGGACTATGGCGGGTGGTTGATCTCTGAACTCTGCCGGCAAAACGGTTTCAAATTGCCGGACCTGGCTCTCAGTCTGAAGGCGTTGGACAGCTTATATCAATCCGGTGGAGGCCAGGTGGATGTGGCAGGCTACCAGCATCCTGTACCAACCATGTCGCAATATCGTGACATCCTCAGCCGCATCCTGGGCAGCGACACAACCAGTGCCTTTGCCGCTGCATGCTGGCCCCCACAGTTTTTTGGAAACAGCTATAGTCTTCCTTCCTGCCTGCCTCGCCAAAACGGAAGCAGGTACTCCGACACCCGTTAAATGACGGACGGCGCAGTCTCGGCGGTTCCGCCGCCGGACTGATCCGTTGGGCAGCCGCCAACCTGGCAGGAAAATAGACGCAACAAGGAGTGCATTATGGATAAGCTTTTGGCATACATTACCAATCCTTTATTTCTCGCCCTGATCGGATTCATTTTGCTTTTACTTATATCTTAATCTCATTCAAAGACTGGGCCGGGGCAGGGTCTGGAAGCAGCTTGCCGCTGAAATGGGCTTGCAGTTCTCCAAACACAAGACGGCTTCTTATCGGGATCAGCAATTGAGTGGGGTTTACCGCAAACGACAACTCACCATAATCGAAAGTGTGTCGGAAGAATTGCACGCAGACCGGCTGCGGACCTCGCACGAGAACAGTCAGGCAAATATCGATACGGACATCCGGATAAAGATCAACCTCTCCAGGGGTAATAAAATGAGACTCAATCGGGTCATCGCCGTTGGAGAAAGCCCCCTCGTCACCGGTGATCCGGAAATTGACCGTCACTTCAATATCACCAGCGAACCGGATTGGCTCGCCCAAAAGGTGCTCGCCTCAACCAACATCCACCAGAAACTCCCCGGGTTGAAAATGGGAGGCAGCATCTTTGTTCAAGAGGCGGAACTCCTCTTTAGCCAGTCCGGGCGTATTTCCGATGCCAAATACTTGCGCTTTCTGATTGATTTTCTCGGCGACTTGGCGGACACGCTGGAGGCTGCCGCTCCAGGTGTGTTGTAGGGTTCAGAAGCCAAATCGAGCTGTTGCTGCGTTCAGAGGAAATATAGGTTTTTTCCAGGCTGACCGCTGCCAGTTCGTCGCCCGTAGCAGCGGATGTAATTAGAAAACCACCCCGGGTTCGGAAAATCTAAAACCACATCATAGTATATAAATGAGACTACGGACATCCCGCGATATCCGTAGTCTCATTCTTTCCCTATCCATCCAACTCATCAGCACTTTGATTCCCCGGGCTTTGCAGGTATCGCTCCTGTTATGTTTATCTATTCCCCCGCCGTCCCGAAAACCCAGTCCCACAGCGGGGAACTGACGCCGTAGCGTGTGCTCGGGCTTTTATAGTGGTGCGCCATGTGGTAGCGCTTGATATATTTGGCATAGCCGCTGCGCATCGGGAAATGGTGCTGGGCGTAATGCATCAGGTCGTAGACCAGGTAGCCTGCCAGGAACCCCGCCGACATCGGGTTGATCCATTGGGCTGCTTTCAGCCAGGTACCCAGCACCAGGCTGAACAACCCGTAGAACAGCAGCGCCATCGGGATGCTCACCGGGAACGGCATCACCAGCCGTGTCTTGTCTTGCGGCTGGGCGTGATGCACCCCGTGGAACAGGAAGAAGATGCGCTCTGCCTTGGGACTTTTAGGCTGGTGATGGAAGAGGAAGCGGTGCAGGCTGTACTCCGCCAGCGTCCAGGCGAACAGGCCGATCGCGAACGCCGCCGGGATATACCACGGGAAACCCCCGGGCTGCGCGTTCAGGATGGCGCTCACCAGCAGGTACACGGTCACCGGCACCCACAATATGATGATCGTCACCGGGCTGATATGTGTAAAAAATTCCAGGAAGTCCGACTTGAACAACCGCATGGATTGCGGGTCCTTGCTCGTATCGATCGGCAGGTGGTTCATCTGCATCTCCTTTGGTCAATTCTACCAAGGTTTATCCGTCAATCCCTTGTCCCGCTTGGGGAGGTCTTCGGAAACCCAATTGACACGTCGTGGGATGCTGAAGCCATCTTTTTCCAATGAAAGGATATGATAAACTTTCCCTGCCATGAGCCCCTTCCTCCAGCTTGCCTTTGAACTGGTCGTCATCCTGTTGGCAGCCAAGGCCGCCGGTTATGTCAGCACCCGCCTCGGGCAGCCCTCGGTGCTGGGGGAACTGCTCGTCGGCGTGCTGTTCGGTCCCTCCCTGGTCAACATCCTCGGCTTGCCTTTCATCAATAATTCCACCCTTGGGGTTACTATTTCCGACCTCAGCGAACTGGGGGTTTTGTTGTTGATGTTCATTGCCGGTCTCGAACTCCATTTGGGCGAATTGGCAAGTCACCGCAGGGTCTCCCTGCTGGCGAGCGTGGGTGGGCTGCTCCTTTCCATCGGGCTCGGTTGGGGTGGGGGACGTCTTTTTGGTCTCACCGGTTCCGCCGCCCTCCTGCTCGGGTTGGCTCTGGGCGCCACCAGCGTCAGCATATCGGCCCGCACCTTGTTGGAGATGGGCGTCTTGCGCAGCCGGGTGGGGTTGAGTCTGCTCGGCGCTGCCGTGGTGGATGATATTCTGTCCATCCTTGCCTTCTCCGTTTTCCTCGCCCTGGTCAGCGGCTCAGGCGATTTTCTCACCCTGGTTTTGCTGGTGGCTCGCATGGCACTGTTCCTCGCGGCTGCAGCGGCCTTTGGTCTGTGGGTTCTCCCCCTGATGGTGCGCTGGGTGGGTCGCCTGGCAATCAGCCAGGGTATGCTGGCCTTTGCCCTCATCATCTTGCTCGTATACGGTCTGGCAGCCGAGTTGGTGGGTCAGATGGCGGCCTTGATCGGGGCTTTTCTGGCCGGGTTGATGTTTGCCCGCACCCCCGGGAAAGGTCAGATCGAGCAGGGCATGACTTCGCTGGCTTACGGGCTTTTTGTCCCCATTTTCTTTATCAATATTGGCCTTTCGATCGATCTGCACAGTCTGGACATTAGCGCCGTCTGGTTGATCCTGGTGGTCACCCTGGCTGCCGTTGCCGGGAAAATATTCGGTGCCGCTGCTGGTGCAAGGCTGGGTGGATTGCCCATAAACCAGTCATTCCAGTTGGGCACCGGGATGGTGGCGCGCGGCGAGGTCACCCTGATCGTTGCCGCCGCCGGCAGCCGGGCCGGGACTGATGGATGCCGGGGCTTATTCTGCTGTTGTCGCCGCAGTCCTGCTCACCACCCTGGTCACCCCGCCCCTGCTGCATTTAGCATTCGCCCGGTTCAAACCGAAGCCCCCGGTTCCGTTGGACCAGGAAGAGGAGAGCTGAGATGAAGCTGATTCTTTTCGTCCTCAATGATCCCACCACGCTTGTTGGACCTCCTGGCTGCCTGGAAGGAAGCCGGTGCAGACGGAGCCACTGTCTTCTCCAGCACGGGCATGGGTCGCATCAACCAGTCCCTGGCTCTGCGTGATGACCTGCCCCTGATGCCTTCCTTGAGCGATTTCTTTGTTCAAAGCGAAACTATGAGCCGCACGGTTTTTTCCATTGTCCGCGATGAATTGGTGGAAAAATTGGTGGCTGTTACCGGGGAAATTGTCGGCGACCTGGATAAGCCCGGGAACGGCATCCTGGTCGTCCTCCCCATTGACAGTGTCCACGGCTTGATCGAATATGGGAAACATCCTTCCGGTTCGGGTTGACAAGTCCGGCAGGGTATTTCTTTAAAAAGGGAAATTCGTCAATTGTCTCGTCGGTTAAGACGTGCTACACTTGACCTGGTTTAAACGTATATCCCATGGAGTATCACGGAGGAAATTTCATGAAACCTGGAACCTGGTTGTATATCGGAGCAGTCATCCTGCTCTTGTTGGCAGCCTCGGGGATTTGTGTGGGAGGGTTTATCCTGCTGGGCGCGGCTGGCGGAGCCCAGGGCGTATCCGGCATCGGCACCGTTGGTATGCTGCTGGGAGCAGTCGCCCTGGTGGCTGGAATTATTATGATTGTTCTGGCGGCCCGCAGAACGAAAGCGGATACCGCTCAGAATGTCACTTACAAGGTGGACCTGCCGGGCGACACCAAGGTCGAGCAAATGAAATGCCGTTCCTGCGGTGGATCGTTGACTACCGACAACATCAAAATGGTCAACGGCGCGCCCATCGTCACCTGCCCGTACTGCAATACGGTTTATCAACTGACCGAAGAACCCAAGTGGTAGCTTTGCAATTGTTTGGAATCCCGCACTAAATTTCGTAAAGGAGGAAGGGATGAAAAAACTCCGCCTGCTTGCTTCTATCGTGCTGATAATGTTGGTCTTCACGATGGTCACCAGCGTGGCTGCCCAGTCTTATTCCTTTAATTTGACGAAGGAAGTCGTCAATGTTTATTGGAATAGCGACGGGACCATGGCGCTCGATTACGTTTTCACCTTTGCCAATGACCCCGGCGGGCACCTGATCGATTATGTGGATGTGGGCATGCCCAATGGGAATTTCGACATGAACACCGCCTCCGCCGATGCCAATGGACACAGCCTCCCGGTACTCCCAATCGGATTATCAGGGTAACGGTTCAGGGTTTTCGGTGGTCATGGGATCGGATGCCATCCAGCCGGGGCAGACCGGCAGCGTCCATGTGGCTGTTGGCAGCATCACCGGCGTGCTTTTCCCCAGCACCGAATCCGGAAAGTCCACCACCTATGCCAGCGGCGATTTCGCCCCCGCCTACTTCACGACTGCACACGGCAGCGACCGAACCTGACAGTCATTTTCCATCTACCTCCGGGCGTGCAGCCAACCGAATCGCGTTACCACCCGCACCCGGGCGGCTGGCCTTGCGATGCCAATCCCCAGGCCGACCTGGATGCACAGGACCGGGTCACGTTTACCTGGCAGTGCGCCACCGCCGATGGCTCCACCCAATATACCTTCGGCATGTCCTTCCCGAATACCTACGTCCCGGCGGGTGCCATCGGGGTGCCGCCCTCTGCCCTGGGTTTCGACATCGGCGGATTTATCAATGGCATCATGAGCAACCTGAGCGGCGTTTGCTGCTTCGGCTTTTTTATCCTGTTGTTTATCGGTGCGCCGATCCTGTCGCGCGGTCAACGGTAACAAGCGCAAACTGGCTTACCTGCCGCCCAAGATCCAGATCGAAGGTCACGGCATCAAGCGCGGGCTGACCGCGGTCGAAGCGGGCATCCTGATGGAACAGCCGCTCGACAAGGTCATGACCATGATCCTGTTTGGCGTGGTCAAGAAGAATGCCGCCACGGTCGTCACCCGCGACCCGCTCAAACTTCAGTTGGCAGCTCCTCTGCCCGACGGGCTGCAGGATTATGAAAAGGATTTCCTGGCGGCATTCGCCATCGACGACCTGGCTGCCCGCCGCAAGGGGCTGCAGGAGATGACCGTCAAGCTGGTCAACAGCATTTCCGACAAAATGAAAGGCTTCAGCCGCAAGGAAACCATCGCCTACTACCAGAGCATCATGGAACGTGCCTGGCAGCAGATCGAAGCCGCCGGCACGCCCGAGGTCAAGAGCCAGATGTACGACGAATCTCTCGAATGGACCATGCTCGACAAGAATTACGACGACCGCACCCGCCGTGTCTTTACCGGTCCGATCTTTATCCCGCTTTGGTGGGGTCGCTATGATCCCGGCTATCACCCTGTTTCGACCGGCGGTGGCGCCTCCGTTTCCATGCCGTCATCCGGTGGCAGGTCTGCCAGCAGCCTGCCGGGCGCGGCTTTTGCCGCCTCGGTCGTCACCGGCGTCCAGGGTTTCTCCGGCAAGGTCCTCGGTGATGTAAAGTCCTTCACTTCCGGCGTCACCAACCGCACCAACCCGGTGCCGGTCGTGAAAAGCGGTCAGCAGCGGCGGCTTCTCGGGCGGCGGTGGTCATTCCTGCGCCTGCGCCTGTGCCTGCGCCGGTTGTGCCTGTGCCTGCGCTGGCGGCGGACGCTAGCTTAACGGAATATATTCCAGTGTCTTTTACAGGTGCCGGATGTTGAAAAGGTTGTTTGGTCAAACGGACACGAGCGAAAAAAAGGCTCCCCTTGGGGAGCCTCGCTCCGGGTCTGTATCACTACAGCCGCATCGACCATGATGAAAAAAGCCGCATCCATCTTCGGCTGGACCCGGATGGGCACGGCACCTTGATCGTCAATGCCAACCGCATCCTGCACCTGAACCCCACGGCTGCGCTGATGGCCTACCTCGCCTTGGAAAAAGTCTCCGAAAGGCGAGGCCGTGCGCCAGGTCCGGCGGAAATATCACGTTAATCAAGCCCAGGCGCGCGCTCGACGTGGCTGCCATCCGCAGCCAGCTCGAAGAACTTGTCCGGCCCGACGGCGCCTGTCCCATCCACGATCTTGGGCTCGAAACGGTCATGCCCTTTTCGGCCCGTCCCACCGCCCCCTACCGTCTCGACCTGGCGCTGACATACCGCTGCAATAACGACTGCGCCCACTGCTACAACGTCCAGCATTCCTCTCCTTCTGCTGTGGAGCAGTCGGTCGGGTCCGCCCAGGGTGCAGCTTCGTGGTTCAAAACCGAACTCTCCACCGCCGACTGGGAGCGGGTGCTCGACAAGGCCTGGGAGCTGGGCATTCCCGCACATCATCTTTACCGGTGGTGAACCCACCCTGCGTGAAGACCTGCCCGCTCTCGTCGCCCACGCTGAAAAGAATGGTCAGATCACCGGGTTGAATACCAACGCCCGCCGCCTGTCGGACCCGCGCTATGTTGAGAAGTTGGTTGCTGCCGGGCTGGACCATGTCCAGGTCACGGTCGAGTCGCACGATCGCCGATGTCCATGATGACATGGTGCGTACCCGGGGTGCCTTCCCACAGACGATCAAGGGGCTGCAGAATGCTCTCGCCAGTCCCGCTGTACGTGATGACCAATACCACCATGCTGAGCACCAACGCCCCACCATCCCCGCCACCCTGGATTTCCTCGCTGATACCGGCGTACCCACCGTGGGGCTCAATGCGCTCATCCATTCGGGGCGCGGTTCCGTTGTGGGGACCGGGTTGGCTGAGTCCGAATTAACTCCGCTGCTGGAAGTGGCCCGTGAAAAAACCACTGCCCGCGGTCAGCGTCTCATCTGGTATACGCCCACCCAGTATTGCGATTTCGACCCCATGGCGCTTGACCTGGGTGTGAAAGGCTGCACGGCTGCCCTCTATAATATGTGCGTCGAACCGGATGGCGGGGTGCTGCCCTGCCAGTCTTATTACCACCAGCTTGGCAACCTGCTGGCTGATGACTGGGACACCATCTGGAATCACGACCTGGCGGTCAGGTTGCGCGAACGCCAGTCCCTGCCGGAAAAATGCAGCGGCTGCGCCCTGCTCGCCGAATGCGGCGGCGGCTGCCCGCTTCAGTTTGAAAAACCGGCGGCAAAGGAAGGCCTCGCATGAGCACAGGTCTCTGGGTGCAGGAACTCCCGGCCGAGGTCATGGTTTGTGATTCCGCCGGTCTCATCCTTGCGATGAACGACCATGCCGGGTTGCTGTTTGCCGATGACGGCGGGAAGCAGTTGCTCGGGAAAAATGTGCTCGACTGCCACCCCCACCCGGCCTTTGCCAAACTGGAAGGCATGTTGGCAGATCGATCCGTCAATTGCTATTTCAATACTGAAAATGACGAGAAACGCTTCTTCTTTCAATCGCCGTGGTACCAGGATGGTCGCTATTCCGGGTACGTCGAAATATCGTTTGCTGTTCCGGAAGATATTCCACATTTCAAAAGGGAGTAGAACATGAGCAAAGAAAACGCCTGGATCAAGGAGTTCCCTGCCGCCATCACCGTGAGTGACCCGGACGGCATCCTGCTGGAGATGAACGACAAAGCTGCCAAATCCAACGCCAAGGATGGCGGCTATGATCTGATCGGCAAGAATATGCTCGACTGCCATCCCGATCCGGCGCGCGGCAAGCTTGAACGCCTGATGGATGAACGGAAACCGAATGTTTACACCATTGAAAAGAACGGCATCAAGAAATTTATTTATCAATCTCCCTGGTATAAAGACGGCAAATACGCCGGTATTATCGAGTTTGTATTCGAAATTCCTTTTGAAATACCGCACTTCATTCGGGAATGATATAAGGAGGCTGCAATGTCCCAAACCGTGCTGACCACTTTGGATATGCTCTCCAGGTACGTTTTCATTGTAATCATGCCCCTCCTGGGTCTTTTTCTCCTGATTACCGGCAGGCTAAAAATTGGTCACTTTAGTGCAAAAGGTGTAATTGTCCGCCTCATCGGGGTCGTGCTGATCCTGGTTGCCGTCTACCTTTATTTCTTCGTGCATCGCGGCCTCCTGTTTAGATACAGCATCCTGGTACAGGCTGTTCTTTTACTGGTGGGCTTGATCCTCCTCTGGATCATCGCTGAAAAACCCGCCAGCCACCAGCCTCTTGCGGCTGAAACGCATACCTTCCAGTCCGGTCCCGGTGAACCTCCTTATCGCTTGCACTTGCGCCTGCTGAAGGACGGGTCCGGCATCCTCATTGTCAATGCCGCCACCGTGCTACATCTAAATCGCCACGGCCTCGGAATTCGCCTATCACATGATCAAGGGCACCTCGCCGATGAGGCCGCCAGCCATGTTGCCAAACGCTACCGCATCAGCCGGTCGGAGGCGCTGAAGGATTACACCGATTTCCGCGATCGCCTCCAGACCCTCATCCATACCCCGGACCTGGACCCGACCACCTTCCTCGACTTCGAACGCGTCGCCCCCCACTCCCACGACCTGACCGCGCCCCTGCGCCTTGACTGCGCACTCACCTATCGTCTGCCCGCCGGGTCGGATGCTTCCCTTGCCCCCACCAAGCGTGTCGACCGCGAGCTCACCACCCAGGAATGGGAAACCATCATGGATAAAGCCTGGGCGGTCGGCATCCCTCACATCACCTTTACCGGCGGGGAACCCACCCTGCGCGAGGACCTGCCGGCCCTGATCGCCCATGCCGAGAAGGTCGGTCAGGTTGCCGGTCTGCTCTCCGATGGGTTGAAATTGGCCGATAAGGATTACCTGCACACCCTGCTGCAGACCGGTCTCGACCACCTGCTCTTCATTCTCGATCCTGATAACCCGGCCTCCTGGAAGGGGCTGGAAACGGTCATGCCGGAAGATCTGTATACCACCGTCCACCTGACGGTTACCCCGCAGAATGTGAACAAAGCCGGGGAAATCCTCGAAAAACTGGCGAAGCTGGAGGTCAAGAGTCTCTCGCTGGGCGCCTCCGAGGCTTCCCTCCACGAAGCCCTGCACGCATTGCATAACAAAGCCGCCGGCTTGGGTCTGACGTTGCGCTGGGACCTGCCGGTTCCTTACTCCGCTGAGAACCCGGTGGCGCACGAGACCATCGAGGACGATGTTCCCAGCGGGGCAGGCAAAGCCTGGCTGTATGTCGAACCGGATGGAGACGTTCTGCCGACCCAGGGCGAGGCCGACAAGATCCTCGGGAATTTCCTGAGGGATCCCTGGGAGAAAATCTACCATTAGTCTGTATTTCCCCGGAGGGGCGGAAACCGTTTCCGCCCCTCTTTTCAATCGTTTTACTGGAGGAATTAATCCATTGATCAACCGGACAACCCTTGACCCTGACGAGATCCGCATCTTCAGCGGAAGTTCCCACCCCCACCTGGCTGCCGACATTGCCGCCTACCTGGACCTCCCGCTTGAAGAAACCCTTGTCAGCCGCTTCAGCAATGACAACCTGTACATCCAGCTCGGCGCCAGTGTGCGTTCGCGCATTGTTTTTATCGTCCAGACGCTGGCGCCCCCTGTCAACGATAACCTGGTGGAATTGCTGATGATGCTCGATATCGCCCGCTCTGCCTCGGCGAAGGAAGTGCATGCCATCATCCCCTATTTCTCCTTCGCCCGTTCGGACAAAAAGGACGCTCCCCGCATCTCCATTACAGCCCGCCTGGTTGCCGACCTGCTGCGCACCGCCGGTGCCACGCATGTCATGACGATGGTGCTCCATTCGCCGCAGGCGCACGGCTTCTTCAGCGTGCCCACGGACCCTTTGACCAGCCGCCCGGTTTTCAGGACGTATTTCCAGTCGCACGATCTTTCCGGGACCGTTGTGGTTGCCCCCGATATGGGTTCCGCCGGACCGGCAGCACTGTTTGCCAGGGGGCTCGACCTGCCGGTCGCGGCCGGGAACAAGGAGCGCATATCTGACACGAAGGTGGTCATCAGCGGGTTGATCGGGCGCCCGGTGCAGGGGTTTGAGAAAGCTATTATTTATGACGACGAGATTGCCACGGGTGGATCCGTGATGGAACTCTGCCGCATCCTGGTCGGGGAGGGCATCCGGGAAATCTGGGTGGCATCCACGCACGGGGTTTTCGTCCACGATGCTTTGCAGAAACTGACCTCGGTCCCGCAGATTACCGAAATCGTCACCACCGATACCGTATATATTCCCCCCGAAAAGCGCCATCCGAAATTGCACGTGTTATCGATCGCCCCCGTTTTCGGGGATGCCATCCGTCGCAACTATTTGCGTGAATCCATTGGCGATTTGTTTATTTATGGGGATGAAATCCCCGAGAAAACCGGGTAAAAATGGGAACTTCTGAAATCGATCCTTCTGAAATTGCCGGTTCATTATTCGACCGGAATTTCAACTGTGCACAGTCGGTTTTCGCCGCCTTCGCGGTTCGGCTGGGCATGAACGAGAGCACCATGCTTAAAATGGCTTCACCTTTTGGGGGCGGGGTGGCGCGCCGGGGGCAGGTATGCGGAGCGGTGTCGGGAGGTTTGCTGGCACTTGGTTTGGCGCGCGGCGCGGATGATCCGTCGGGCAAGGAAGCCGCCTATCAGCTTGGGCAGCAGTTCTTAACCCGATTTGAGTCCCGCCACGGATCCATCCTTTGCCGCGACCTGCTGGGTGTTGATATCAGCTCGGATGCAGGCCGGCAGATGGCGAGCGGGAAGGGATTGTTCAAAACTGTCTGCCCCCATTTTGTTGCAGATGCCGTGGAAATTGTCCAGGCGATGCTGGAAGAGTAGCCTTCTCTGGATCCCGGTATTTATGGATGGCAGGGAATTATTCCTTCCTAAATTCTGTGTGGCGGGCTTTTTAAAGAATGCATACCCTCAAGGAAACGATGACCACCACTGCCGATCGACTCAAGGTTGCCGGTCTCACGCTGCTGATCGCCCTGGGGGTCGCGCTGGCCTATACCGGTCTGCATGAGGGTGGTCATGCCCTGGCTGGTCTCGTTTTCGGTGGGCGGATCGGTGAAATTGATTTAAACTTTTTTAATCTTGGCGCTCATGTAAATATTGAAGGGAGTTTTACCCGCTTCCAGGAAGCTGTGATCAACATAAGCGGAGTGGGGCTCCCTGTGCTGGTTTGGCTGGCTTTGATCCTTGCGCTGCCCAGGAATGGCAGCCCGTTGATTCTTTGGACCAGGTTCATTGCCACAGCCGGCACTCTCTGCTCCCTGTTGGCATGGGTTGTCATCCCCTTCTTTTATTTAAATAAGGATGCCCCTGTTGGCGACGATGTGACCAGGTTCCTTTCCAATAGCGGGCTGCCCCCGCTGGCGGTCGCTTTCGCCGCCCTGGCTCTCTTTGCAGGAGGCTGGCTCTTGTTTATCAGCCGCAGTGCAGGTGCGCCTCCATTTTTTCAGGCTTTATTTTTTGGTGGGTCAAAACCTTTACCGCTCTGGCGTTGGATATTGGCGGGAAGCGTGGTGGTGGCTGCCTTGGGTGGGGCAGGCATTTTAATTACTTCCACACTGGGTGAGGAGCTTCCCCAGCCACCCAAAGGGTACGTCCTTGCTGCTGCAGTGGATCTATCCACCCGCGACCTGCAGGCTGAAACGATCGCCTCTTTTAATCTTTCCAAAGCCGGTGATGCTGCCATCTTCCTGCGAATTACCGGGCTCGATACCAGTTTCATCGATGTTACCCTCGTTCCGTCGCAGGGACCTGCGCTGCAGCTTTTGCATGGAGAGGATTTCTCGAGCCCAGCCAGTGATTCCCAAAATCAATACCGTCTACCTGCAGGAAATTATGAAATTGAGCTCACCAGCCGCAGGTCCACCGGCATCCTGAAGGTATATTTTCTTCTGCCATGATGGATAAACCCATTCCCCAATCCTACTGGGTGCTCCCGGGAAGGTTCCTGGCAGGCGGATATCCGGTTCAGAATAACGACCGGAATGGGACTCGCCGGAGAATCGATGCCTTCCTCATTGCCGGTTTTAACACCTTCATTGACCTGACAAACCAAAATGAACGACCCCTCTATGCCTCCATCCTGGCAAATGAAGCCAAAAAATTTGGATTGGAGGTTGGTCATTTGCGTTTTCCTTTTCCGGATTTTGGCGTGCCCTCCCCGGTTATGATGGTTGCCGCGTTGGACGCCGTTGATGCCGCTCTCGCTGGAGATCGAAAAGTATATGTCCATTGTGTGGGCGGAATTGGGCGCACCGGGCTCACGGTCGGTTGTTACCTCGTTCGTCATGGGATGGAATCTGCGGACGCCTTGCGACATTTGCGGGAACTGTACCAGGACTTCAATGCAAAGCCTCATTGTTCCCGTAACCCCCGAAACGGATGAGCAAGCCAGGTTCATTTTGAGCTGGGGGGAGAATGGACTGGCATAGCCGTTTTCTCCAACAAGCAGACTGGACGGCTGACTTGCGCCTCTATCTGTTTGAACGCTCGGGATTGAATCGGGCTCTGAGGGTGCTCGAGGTGGGCTGCGGGACCGGTGCGATTTTGACCGCTCTCGACACCCCCGCAGTTGTTCATGGGTTGGATCTGGACCGTGCCCGTCTCATTGAAGCGCACAATCATGTCCCCTCGACTGTCCTTACCTGCGGGGATGCGCTTGCGCTTCCGTACCACTCCGGGGTTTTCGATATTACCTTTTGCCATTTCTTGCTGCTATGGGTCCGCCAGCCCTTGCAAGCGCTGGCGGAAATGAAACGGGTCACCCACCCCGGAGGGTCAGTCATTGCCCTGGCAGAACCGGATTACTCTTCGCGAGTGGATAAGCCTGATGAACTCGCCTCCCTAGGCCGTTTGCAGACCGAGGCCCTCCAGCGCCAGGGTGCGGATACCAGTTTGGGGAAACATCTTGCGGAATTGTTCCGGCAGGCGGGCATTACGATCAAAGAGGCAGGACCGATTGAAAGCAGTCCGACTACCGGTAAAGTGGTTGAAGCCGGGTGGATTCTTCCTGGAGCAGAACGGGAAATGGAATGGTCGGTCCTGGAAGCCGACCTGGCAGGTCTGGTACCGGTCAACGAACTTCAACGGATGAAAGCATTGGATGAGCAGGCCTGGGTCAACTCTGTAGCGCCTCCTTCATGTGCCCACATATTTCGCCTGGGGTGTGGTCTGATGTGCAAATGGTATAATTCTCTCCGGAGGCTTTTTTGACCGATTTATCCCCTGAAATGCAACCTCAGCCTGTTCCAGAGACCCAACCGGAGAAGCAGGATGCAGGTCAATTCCTGCGCGAACTGCTGGAAACGGTGGCGCTGGCTGTGGTCCTGTTCCTGGTTATCAATTTGATATCTGCACGGGTGCGGGTGGAAGGCTATTCGATGGTTCCGACCCTGGATAATGGTGAATATGTGCTGATTAGCCGCATATCATACCTGACAGGTAATTACCAGCGCGGTGATATTATTGTATTCCGTCCCCCCATGTACCCTGATATTCCCATCTGGCAGCGCTTTTTTGGCTTGCCGGGTTTTGATGATCAATACGAAGATTACATCAAACGGATTATTGGTCTACCCGGTGAAACGGTTAAGATCGCCAATGGGAATGTCTATATTAATGACGTGCCATTGGTGGAACCCTATATTGAAGCGCCTCCTGACTATTCGAACACCTGGGTTGTTCCCGCAGGAGAGCTCTTTGTGCTGGGAGATAACCGCAACAATTCCGCAGACTCACATGCCTGGGGTTTCCTGCCGGAGAAAAATATCCTTGGCAAGGCGCTGGTGGTTTACTGGCCTTTTACTGATTTTATGATCATCCATCAGCACCAGTCCGTGCTGGCTGCACCATAATGAGCATTCCGTCTCTTCAAGAGGTCCTTCATCTAACGGATTCGTATGAACGGGAACTCCCCGCTCCACCTGCTCAGGTCCCCGGCCCTGTGGGGGCTGGGATGGCAGCCTGGATTGACCATACTTTGCTGAAGCCGGATGCGACCACTGCGCACGTAAAAAAATTGTGCGAGGAAGCCCGCCAGTACCATTTCGCCTCGGTTTGCGTGAATCCTGTCTATGTCCCCCTGGCGCACGGTCTGCTCCAGGATTCTGGCGTGGGAATGTGCGCGGTCATCGCCTTTCCGCTGGGAGCCACCCTGCCGGAAGATAAAGTTTACGAGGCCCGCATGGTGATCGGGAAAGGCGCCAACGAAGTGGATATGGTCATAAATATCGGTGCCCTGAAAGGTGAGGCTTACGGACTGGTACTTAATGACATCCTTTTTGTGGCGCAGGAAGCGCATGAACACGGTGCCATGCTCAAGGTGATCATTGAAACGGCTCTGTTAACCCGGCGTGAAAAGATCCTGGTCTGTCTCCTTGCCAAGGCTGCCGGAGCAGATTTTATTAAAACCTCTACCGGTTTTGGTCCGGGCGGTGCGACGGTGGAAGATGTAAACCTGATCCGGCGTGTGGTGGGGCCCGGGATGGGTGTGAAAGCCGCAGGCGGTATCCGTACCTGCAGGGAAGCCCTGGCGATGATTGCTGCCGGGGCAAACCGCATTGGATCCAGTGCGGGCGTGTTTATTCTTAATGAATCTATGAGAGTATCCTGATGACCGACGAACCTCAAGAATCTTATCAATGTACCGAATGCCAGGCGGGAGTGATGCACCTGAGGCATATTACCTACTTTACCTGGCTGGATGAAGAACTGGTTACCGTCCCCAATTTTCCGGCCTGGGTTTGTGATGTTTGTGGGCGGCGTGAATATGATGCCCGTGCCATTTCGTGGCTGGTTACCATACTTAACCCGGAAACGGGCAAAGCGTCTGGTTCCAAACGACGGGTTCGCCCGCTGATGGAAAAACGCGGTGGAACCCGCCCTCTCCGGGACTGACCCCGACTGGAGTATAGAAAATGCCCGAACCCAATCCTGCTCACCGTCTCCTTTCAGCCGACTTTCTCACCCTCAGTTACCGGGTGGTGGGCAAGATGATGGTTCCCAACAATGGCATGCTCGGCATGATGAACGATACCACCCATTCTTTTATGGAAGTGGTGGATGCCAAGTTGGCGCGCATTCATATGCCCACCAAGCTGGTGGGCGAGTTCGAGATTGTCGACCTGGTTAAGACCAATCTTTTTGCAGTTTGCTTAACCCGCAAGGAAGACGCTGGTCCGCAGGCGCTGGCGCGCGGTGGTTACCAGAACCTGGTCAAGTATCCCATTCGGGTCACCACCCAGGTTTACGAGTTGGAAGGGACCCTTGAGTGGACCGGGCGTTTTGATTTCGCCACCGTCATGGTTGAGGGGCCCGGGAATTTCGTCGCCCTTTACAACGCCACCCTCACGGCAATTCTGATTCCGCAGTTGCGCATCGAAAGTCCTGCCATCCTTTTCAACCGCCGGCAGGTGGATTTGCTGGCGGTGGTCACGGATAAGAAACAAGTCTGAGCAATTGCTTGACCGGTGCGGGTGGGGATGGTAAAATCCTGCCGCTCTGCCCAACCCTCAAGCCCCCATCGTCTAGTGGACCAGGACGTGGCCCTTTCAAGGCTAAAACTGGGGTTCGAATCCCCACGGGGGCACTAAAATAATCAAAATAGTGACCAGTCACGGTCACTATTTTGATTCGCAGGAGTTTTACTCAGAATCAAGTCTACAAGCCCATCAGGAATTGAAAAACCCGGTCCTGGAAATCGGGGATCCATTCATGCCCGAAATCGGGATAGGTTACCATGGTCTTGGGCGAAGCAATCTTGTTGTACACCGCAAATTGGGTCGAGGGCGGGCAAATTGTATCTGAAAGGCCTATCCCCCAAAGCACGTTTGCCTGGATGCGAGCGGCTAGAAACTGGATATCGATATAGCCGAGCTTCTCAAAAATGATATCTTCGCGTGCATGTGATGGGTCGAAAAGGCGGAAATAATCCTTCAGCTCCAGGTAGGCATCTTTCGCCTGGTCCATTTCCCAGACACGTTTGTAATCACTGAGGAAAGGATATATCGGAGCGGCTCGCTTAATGCGCGGCTCAAGGGCGGCACAGGCTACGGTTAACGCTCCACCCTGGCTGGCGCCTGTTGCGCCGACACGTTGAGCATCCACCTCCGGCATGTTCATGATGATTTTGGCCAATTGTGCACCGTCGAGAAAGATTTGACGAAATAGCAATTTCTCCGGCATTCCGCGCAAGGCATCTTCCAGGCCTCGAATGATATGTCCGTGCAAAGTATTGCCGCTTACTCCACCCTCATCAACCGAAAGACCTCCCTGGCCGCGGCAGTCCATGGCCGCCACTATGTACCCCTGCCCGACATAGTTCAGCTTATCTGACCAATCTCCAGAATCGTTCGAATAACCATGGAACATCAGGACGGCAGGGCGCAGTGTGGTGGTTTCCCTGGGGCGCAACAATTTTGCGTGCACTCGTGCTCCACCCACCCCGGTAAAATACAAGTGAAAGCATTCGACCCCTGGCACCTGGAACTGGGCCGGAACCAATTCTGTGTGAGGGTCGGTGGCTTGCATTTCTTCCAGGCTTTTTTCCCAGAATTGGTCGAAATCGCTGGGGCGCGGGTTACATCCCAGGTATGTTTTTAGTTTTTCAAGTGGATAATCAAAAGTCAATGGCATGGTTACGTCCTGGAATGGCTATTCCCGAAGTTAATATCCCAAAAACGATTACTAATTATACCGTTCAATATTAAACAGCGACCTTTTACGGTCGCTGTCAAATTCGAGGGTAAATCAACCATTTAAAATTATTGCTCGATTTTCTTCCGCCGTGCAAATGGGATCAATAGCAGGAACCCGATTGCGATCAGGCATTCGCCGATCTGGACACCCATCGCCTGGACTGGCCCAAAAACAGGGATGATCGGGGGCTTTTGTGTGCCAAAACCAAATACATCCGCCATCCCTGAGAAGACCGCCACCACGTACCCGGTCGCGACCAGGCGTGAACCAATTTCGGCTGCGATCGTTCGCTCGCCGTTCTGCCAGAAAGCCATCATCCCGATATAGCCGCCGATGCAGATGGTTGCCAGCCCCACCAGGAAAACCGAGATTTGCACAAACCCCACCACCGGGCTGCGGTCCAGGCCAAACAAATCCGGGCTGGTGCCGATCAGGAACGTTAGCAGCCCGATCAAGGTAATCAGTAGACCAAAGCGGACAGCGCATCCGCGAGGGGATTCCTGCGGAAGATGATTCAGGGGCGGGAATTGGATTATCTAATGTTGTCATGGCAGGGTGGATTTGAGATATCGCAGCCAGTTGCTACCCAGAACCGCGGCTACTTGTTCGACATTATACCCTTTCGCTGTCAGCACCGCTCCGAGTTTTTGCATGTCGGCGATCGTATCCACCCCGGCAGGCACTGCGGAAAGTCCCAAACCGCCGTCGAAATCGGTGCCGAGCCCCACGTGCAGTGCATCCCCTGCCATCTGGCAGATGTGGTCGATATGAGCCGCCAGGGTTTCCAGGGTAATACTGTCCCGCGGGTCGCCAAAATTCCAGGCCGCATCGAGGAATTTGCAGAACGGCACCACGCCGATGATCCCATCCCGCTCGAGCACGCCCTGGATGACCTCGTCCCGCAGCAGGCGGTTCCCGTCGTAACCGGGCAGCAGCACGCTCAGCGTTGGCATGGCTGACGATGATGGGTCCAGAGTACAAGTCGAGCGCCTGGCGAGCCGAAAGCACATCCATGTGACTCAGGTCGAGGGTGAACCCCACGCCCGCCATCGCTTTGAGCAGCAGCTTGCCGTCGTCTGTCAGCGGACCAGGGTCCATTGTGCCGCCGCACCAGCGGGTTCCTGCCCAGGCTGGGCCGATGATCCGCACGCCCCATTCCCACCAGTCCTCCACCTCGGCAGGTGTGCGTACCCCTTCAGCACCCTCCATCAGCGGGACGAGGCCTACCGGGTGGTTTTCAACCGCCGGGTCTGCCCAGTGGGTCAGGATCGCTTCAAGATCCGCCAGGGAAGCAATGACCCGGAATTGTTCGGGGTGCTTCATCACCCAGTTTGTGATAAGCATCCAGTTGGATCCTGTACAGGCGGTGGGCCTGGTTGTAATCCGCGTAGACTTGGTTTTCCCAGGTTCCAAACTTGCGACGGATGGGGGTGACGAACAGGGTGCTGAAGACGACCGCCACGCGCCCGCGTCTGGTAATCGGGCCAGCCCAGCAGTGTCTCCCCGTTGAACTTGGGGGCGGCGGAACCGCCTTCCCGTTCGAGGCGGCGCGTTTCTGAGGCAGCGCGGGTGTAATCCCGCCGAAGTTCAGGATGTTATAGGCGATGTCTTCGTGGGCGTCTACGATGAGTGGCAGCATGATAATTCAAAAACCCGGTTCCTTGAAGAAACCGGGTTTCTCTTTTCTACTCCTTGGGGGCTTCCTCGTCTTTGGGAGCTTCCCCTTCTTCTGCGGGTTCGCTGTCTTCTGCAGGGGCGGGAGGCTTTCCAGGTCAACCGGTTGAGGGTCGGGTTCTTTGTCGGCCATTTCCTGGTCCACCTGTACCTGGTCGGGTTCGTTATCCACCAGTTCCAGGTTGACGCCTTCGAGGTCGAGCTGTTTCAGGTCAAGGTCCTTGTAGGCGCCCGAGTCGACCTTGCGCAGGCTCAAGCCGATGCGGCGCTGTTCGGGGTCGATGCGGATGATCCGCAGTGTAACCACGCTGCCATCGTGCAGGCCGGCTTCCTTGGGATGCTCGATGCGGTTTTCGCTGATCTCGGAGATATGGATCAAGCCTTCCAGGTCGCCTTCCAGGCGGGCAAAGGCACCGAACTTGGTCAGGCGGGTGATGACGCCTTCCACCAGTTGGCCGACCTTGAATTTTTCAACCTTGCTCTGCCAGGGGTCGTTCTGCAGGGCGCGGATGGACAGGCCGATGCGTTTCTTCTCGCGGTCGATGTTGATGATCTTGACCTGCACTTCCTGGCCCACTTCGAGCACCTCGGAGGGGTGCTGGACGCGTTCCCAGGAGATCTCGGACAGGTGCACCAGGCCGTCGGCGCCGTTGACGTTGACGAAAGCACCGAAATCAGCCAGGCTGGTGACCTTGCCGGTGTAAATTTCGCCTTCCTTCAACGATTCGATGACGCGCTCTTTGATCGACTGGCGGGTCTCGGTGGAGGCGGCGCGCTCTGAAAGGATCAGGCGCCGGCGTTTGCGGTCCACTTCGATGACGCGCACGGTGATCGGTTCGCCGATCATTTTTGCGTAGCGGGCATCGGGGGTATCACCTGTGACCGCCATGCGGCGGGAAATTCCCAGCTGGGAGGCAGGCACGAAACCGCGCAGGCCAAAAACGGGCACGATGATACCGCCCTTGTTGAAGCCGTCGACCTTGCCTTCGTAGGAGCCGCCTTCTTCGAGCATCTTTTCGACATCGCCCCAGCCTTTTTGCTCCTGGGCGCGCGTATAGGAAAGGACGACGTTCCCGCTGGAATCTTCAGCGGACAGGACGTAGACCAGGATCTCCTGGCCAACCTGCAGGGCGGCGCGCTCTTCAGCCGGGATGGCTTCGAGTTCGCGGCCGGTGATCACGCCTTCCGATTTAGCGCCGACACTGACCAGTATTTGCGACTGGCTGATGCTGGCGACTACTCCGGTGCGGATCTCCCCGGGCTGGGGAAAATCCAGGGACATGCCCTCCTGGTCGAGGAGGGTTTCCATGTTGGTATTATTGTTGGTGGGTTCTTCGGCGGGTGGATTGCCCTCGGGCGCAACCCCCTGCCCGAGTGGGGCGTCAGTTTGTTCCATATGTATGAGAAACTCCAGCGGATAAGATTTGAGAATTATACAGGTCGAATGCAGTTGTTGGCAACCCTGATAATCACCCACTTGATGAAAACCTAACCCTGAAAAGCAATAATAGCGGAGATTTGGATCAATTTTATGTCAAAATTCGGCCAGGAAAATGGGGAATCTCCTAATTTACGGCAGATCTTACCGCTTTTTTTGAACGTCTGGGCGCTTTGCAGGATGTCGTGAGCGGAGCGCAGCGTGCCCTCGGTGACCTGCGCCGAGCATCTGGGCCAGTTCGAGAGTGCGTGGTTCCCCGGTCAGTTTGGACACCCGGGTGAGCGTGCGGTTCTTTTCGATGACCTTCTGCACCTGGAAATGCTGGTCGCCGAAGACCGCCAGCTGCGGCAGGTGGGTGATGACGAAGACCTGGTGGGCGCGCCCCAGCTGCCACAGCTTTTCGCCCACCGTGCCGCCCACGCGCCCGCCGATGCCCTGGTCGATCTCGTCGAAGATGAGGGTGGGCACCTGGTCGGCACGCGCCAGCACGTTTTTGAGCGCCAGCATCAGGCGGGAGGTCTCGCCGCCGGAGGCGATCCGTGCCAGCGGTTTCAGCCCCTCGCCCGGGTTGGGCGCCACCAGGAACTCGACCTTGTCGAGACCGGTTCGCGTCGAAGGCAACCCGTGCTGCCGTCGGGCAGGGAGACGCCGTCCGCGGCGGGTTTGGTCTGGAAATCCACCGCGAAGCGGGCGGAGGCCATGCGCAGGTCGTCCAGTTCGCTCTCGATGGCTTTGCTCATTTCAGCGGCAGCTTCCTTGCGTTTTTGGGAAAGCGCTAGTCCCTCGGTCGGAAAGTGTTTGCCAGCGGGCTCGACTTCGGCGGTTTCCAGTTCGGCGATTCGTTCTGCCGCGGTGGAGATCGTCTCGAGCTGTTTGCGAGAATCGACGGCGAAGGCGATCACCGCCTCGATGCTGGCCGCCGTATTTGCGCTCCAGGCGGCGGATCAGGTCGAGGCGCTCTTCGACCTCCTCCAGGCGCTTGGGGTTGAACTCGATCGCCTCGAGGTAATTGCGCAGGCCGCGGGCCAGGTCGGCCAGGTTTTCTTCCAGGGCGGCGGATTGTGCAGCCAGCGCGGTCCTGGGTGCTGTCGATCTGCGCCAGTTTACGTCAGCGCCTGGACCACCTGGCCGATCAGGTCGGTGGAGGCGGGGGATTCCGGGGTGCCCTCGTCCAGCAGGGTGAGCGCCTGCTGCGCCAGGGTGGCGAGCAGACTCGGCGTTTGCCAGGCGGTCGCGTTCGCGGCGCAGCTCTTCGTCCTCACCGGGTTTGAGCCTGGCGGCCTCGATCTCCCCGGCCTGGAAGGTGAGCAGCTCGGTGCGGCGTTCCGCATCCGCACGGGCCGTGCGCAGGTCGTTCAACTCGCGCCGGATGGCGAGCAGGCTCCTGGTATGTTTTTCGGTAGGTCAGAGAGCAGTGAATCCACGCTCGGCGTAGCGGTCGAGCAGTGCCAGGTGGGCACGCACGTTGAGCAGGGAGAGGTGCTCTGACTGCCCGTGGATGTCGACCAGCATTTCGCCCAGTTCCTTCATCAGAGCCAGGCTGGCGGAATGACCATTGATGCGCGCCACGCTGCGTCCCTCACGACGCACTTCGCGGGAGAGTGTCACGTAATCCTGGTCGTCGAGCATTTCTTCGCGTTGCGAGGACGGCATGGGCGGAGAGGCGTTCGGGTCCCGACAACTTGAAGGTGCCTTCCACACGCGCCAGGTCCGATTCGCTTCGGATTGAAGTAGCTATCGGCACGCCCGCCCAGGAGCATGTCCAGCGCATCCATGATGATGGATTTACCCGCACCCGTCTCACCGGTAAAGACCACCAGCCCCGGCCCAAAATCCAGTTCTAGGTGGTCGATGATGGCAAAGTCCTGGATGCGGAGTTCGCTGAGCATGCTATCTCGTCAGTTGGATGCCGGAAAGACGGGTGTAGATGACCGGGGTGGCGACGAAAAGGAAAATGCCCAGGAAGATCAAGCCGAACAGGCTGAAGGCGACCAGGTTGAAAATAATGACCGGCAAGGCACCCAGCACTACTGCCAACGCTTATCGTGATGAAGAGCGGGCGGGAGCGGTGCTTGCGGGTGACATAGCGCACGGCCTCGGCAATGACGATGCCAACCGTTGGGGCGGCGAAGAAGATGATGATGAATGCGAAAAATCCGGCAATGCCGCTGATCACGCTCCACCAGCAGGCTGGCGAGAAAGGAAAGGATGGCGGCGGTGAAAAAACCCAGGACGAAATCGAGCGGCACGGCGGTCTCGAAGAGTTTTTGCTGGCTGCGCACGCATTCCCGGCAGCGGTAACCGGTGGGGGTGCGGACGGCGCATTTGGCGCAGATCGGTTTGCCGCAGTGGTTGCAGCGCAAAGAGGTTTCGACGCCGGGGTGGTTGGCGCAGTAGACGGGAGTGGAGGGTTCTGTCATCGCGGCAAGCCTATGGCGGGGTTCTGGTTCATGTGACCGGTGAGGTTGCGGTAGAAGTAGCCGGGGTCGCCAAAGCGGACGAAGCGGGCGGCGTAATCACCGGCGCGCACTTCCACCAGGTCGTTATCGGCCAGGCCGATGGGGATCTGCCCGTCGACGCTCAGGACGGCCTCGCTGTTGTCGCGAATGGTGATGCTGACCGAGGCGCCTTCGGAAAGGACGACCGCCCGGTCGACGGAGAGGTGCGGGGCAATGGGGACGAGCAGGATGTTGCGCAGCTCGGGCGGCAGGATGGGTCCGCCGGCAGCCAGGGCATAGGCGGTGGAACCGGTGGGGGTGGAGGCGATGAGACCGTCGGCAACGTAATTGGTGAGCAGCATGCCGTCCACGCTGGTGGAGAGATGGACGGGGTGGACGGAGGCGCCGCGCGAGACGACCACTTCGTTGAGGGCATGCCAGTTTCCCAGGGATTCGTCGGAACGGTGGTGCTCGGCGCGGATCATCATGCGGTTCTCGATCCAGTATTCGCCCTTTAATAGGTTATCACAAGCCGCCTGCCATTCCTCGCGGCTGACCTGGATGAGGAAGCCCAGCCTGCCCAGGTTGACACCCAGGATGGGGGTGCCCACCGGCGCACACAGGTGTGCGGAACGCAACACGGTGCCGTCCCCGCCGACGGCGATGAAAAGGTCGAATTCCTTGCTCTTAACCCGCTTGCGCAGTGCGGCATCATCGAGCGAGCCGTGGAAAGCGCTGAGGCCGCGGGCATGCAGGTGCTCCTCGATGGCAGCGGCGAGCGGGACGGCTGCCGGCATGCTGGGGTGGGTGGCGATGGCGATGCAGCGCGGGATGGGAAGCGGGTCGGGCATGGGTTAATTATACCTTTTGTTATGAAGGAAAGATTACGCGCCAATTATGCAATCCACCCCAGGGCACTATGGCACGAAAAAATTTATGGAGTAAAAAAACTATTCATCCCCCTTTCGCATGGCTAGATCAATATATGCAGAATACCGATCAGCGCCCCGCCGGCGATC
Source organism: uncultured Chloroflexia bacterium (assembly GCA_963741635.1). Taxonomy (GTDB): domain Bacteria; phylum Chloroflexota; class Anaerolineae; order Anaerolineales; family Villigracilaceae; genus UBA877. The sequence continues at coordinate 37,622 of CAVUIO010000010.1, read as the reverse complement.
AACCAAGTGGAGTTTAATTTGAATCGCAGCAGTAAAACCAGGCTGACCAGCACGATAAAGATGGTGAGCGGGTCGCGCACGGCGGTTGTGGCAAGCTGGACGGTGACCCCCAGCATCAGCCCCAGGGCAGCCACGTTGACCCCGTCCAGGAAGGCACCCGTCCAGGGGGAGTTGCGGATGCGGGGGATCAGGAACCCGGAGGCGGCAATAAAAATAAAGGACGGAAGGAATATAGCCACCGTCGCCAGGATGGCCCCCGGGATGCCTCCGAGCACGTACCCGATAAAGGTGGCGGTGGTGAACACCGGTCCGGGTGTGACCTGCCCGATGGCGATGGCGTCGATCAACTGCTTGTCGGTCAGCCAGCCCAGCCCCTGGACGAAATCCGTCCGCAGGTAAGCCAGCAGGACGTACCCGCTGCCGTAAAGCGTGGCGCCCACCTTCAGGAAGTCCAGGAATAAGTACCGGCAGGCTGAAGGGAATGGAACCTGCCGCCAGGCCTGCCCCGGCAAGCGGCAGCCAGAACCCGATCCCGGGCAGGCGCTTTATCCTGGAAAGGTTTTCCCCGAGCATGGCGACCAGCCCGGCGGCGAGCAGCAGGAGCAGGATGTTCACCCCCAAAAAGTACAGCACTACGACCAGGAATCCCAGCACTGCGGTCAGCCAGTTTTTTACCGCTTTCCCACCCAGGTTCCATAATGCCTGGGCTACGATGGCGATCACCACCGGAAGGATGCCGTAAAATAGTCCGCCGGCGAGCGGAGTGGAGCCGAACTGCACGTATGCCCAGGCCAGTACCATGACGATCAGCATGGCCGGCAGGATGAAACAAACTCCCGCCATCACCAGCCCGAGCCAGCCCACCCGTCGGAAGCCCAGGTAAATTGCCAGCTCGGTGGAAGTGGGTCCGGGGATGAGGTTGGCGGCGCCCAGCAGGTCGAGGAAATCCTGCTCGCTGACCCATTTGCGGCGCCTCACCACCTCGTCATGCATGATGGCAATGTGGGCGGCGGGCCCGCCGAAGGCGGTGACCCCCAGGCGGAGAAAGAGCGTGATCACCTCAAGCAAGTCGACGGCGGTAGGAGGGCAGGGGGAGCTGGGTTTCCATTCACCTTTCCAACGCTTGCACGACGAAATGGATGATCAGACCGGCAAGCAGTAACCAGATCACGATGACGACCGCGGCGGCTGCCTTGTTCACCGGCAATCCCTGGGCGAGCAGCGCCTGCGCTTTTTCCCGGCTTTCATTCATCACGATTTTGGGGATCATGGAAATGGCGGCTTTAATTCCAAGTGGAATCAGCACCAGGTCATCCAGGTACCCGATCACGGGAATAAAGTCGGGGATCAGGTCGATCGGGCTCAGGGCGTATCCAACCACGCAGCCGGCGAAGAGACGTGCAGCCCAGGAGACTCTCGGGTCGCGGTAGGCGAGGTACAGGGCGACGAGTTCAATTTTGAGCTGCCCGGCTTTTTGTTTCCAACGGTCGATAAGCTTTCCCATCAATGGATCCTCTAACGATTTACCATGGAACCAATATATGATATCCCGTGCATTTACCTTGGAATGGGTCAGGACAATTTCTGGTCGCAGGTGGAACGGTATCCGCAGGCCCGGCAGCGCATGGGATCGTCATGGGAGCGTTTGACATCCGGGCGGCGCTCATCGCGGCGGATGGAGACCAGCAGGTCGAGCAGGGCCGACTCAAGCGCCGGTGTATAGTCCACGGCGAAATCCCGTTCCGGGTAGTGCAGGATGCCATAGGGCGGGCGCTTCCCGTAGGTTTTGTGGACCAGCAGGCAGTAGACCGCCACCTGGAAGATGTGCGAGTCGTAGGGGGCGGTGGGGGTGCGCCCGGTCTTGACCTCCACCGGGATAAGTTTCCCGTTTTGTTCCACCAGGTAATCGGGTTTGCCGGTGAGGTCCAGCTGCGAGTCGAAGAGCGGTTTTTCCACGGCACCCCAGGAGCGCGTGTCGGTGTAGACCACCCGTCCGCCCGGGAGGCCGAGACCGCGGCGCTTTCGTCCGGAAATAAAAGGAGAGGACAAGAGGCGAGCAGCAGGATGAAGAAAGCACGATGTAAGAGGGAGCATCATGGAAGTTGGTACGCAGTTTATGATACTAAACTGGCCGGTGCAGAAGGCAGCCAGGAGAGCAATGGCAACCAGCAGCAGGATCAACGCCAGGGTGCGAATGAGGCCGGAGGTAAGCACCTGGCGTCCGTGCTGGCGGTGGAGCTCGGAGCCGGCGGTCATATCCGCCTGGTTGGAGGAGTCGATGCCCTTTCTGGGCGTAAGCCCAGGCACGCGCACAATAGAGGTAAGTGCCAACTTCGGAAGCACGGATGGGTCTCATGGCGCCCATATCGTAACATGTTTGCGGCGACTTAATAACGTATAATTCTTTCAATAAGGAAAATAATTATTGATTTTCAGTACACTAGTGAACCCATTACCCCGAAATCTTGATAAAAAAACCTGTTTCAATATTGAGGAACTCATGTCGAACCTGCCCGAGATCGATACCCCCTTCCTGCTGGATTTCCTGACCAAATTATTGAACACGCCTTCGCCCACCGGGAATGCCGAGGCTGGCGTGGCGCTCACCGAAGAGACCCTCAAATCCTTTCCGGCACTGACGATCGGGCGCACACGCAAGGGCGCGCTGACCGCCACCTGGCGCGGCGACCAGGACGAGGGCTCCGCGGGCGGTGACAGCGCACGTGGATACGCTGGGGGCAATGGTCAGGGAGATCAAGTCCAACGGGCGCTTGAAGCTGTCCAGGATCGGCGGTTCGCCTGGAACACCATCGAGGGCGAGGGCTGCACGGTCACCACCCGTTCCGGGCGGCAGGTGCGCGGGTCGCATCCTGCTGACCAAGGCCTCCAGCCATGTGTTCGGGGCGGAAGTGGGCGAGCTGAAGCGCAGCGAGGAGACGATCGAGGTGCGCCTGGATGCCCGCACCCTTTCAGCCAGGGAAACACTCGACCTGGGGATCGGGGTGGGTGATTTCGTGGCTTTCGACCCGCGGGTCGAGGTCAATGCCGGGTTTGTGCGCTCGCGCCACCTGGACGATAAGGCCTGCGTGGCGGCGCTGGTGTCGGCGGTCAAGACCATGAGTCGAGGCCGGGCTGAACCCGCCCACACGACGACGCTGTTGTTCAGCAATTACGAGGAAGTGGGGCACGGCGCGGCGGCGGGCATCCCCGCGGACGTGGAAGAGCTGCTGGTGGTGGATATGGCGGCGGTGGGCGAAGGTCAGAACTCGGACGAATTCCATGCCTCCTTATGCGTGAAGGACAGCGGCGGGCCCTACCATCACGAGCTGTCGAACCGCCTGCGGTCGCTGGCGGAGAAGAACGAGATCCCCTACAAGGTGGATATTTATCCTTATTACCACTCGGACGGCGAGGTCTGGTGGAATGCGGGCGCGAATGCCGCCGTTGCGCTGATCGGTCCCGGGGTGGACGCCTCGCATAATTACGAGCGCACCCACACCGAGGCGCTGGTGGCGACGGTCAAGTGGGTGATGGCGTATTTGCTGGAAAAATAACATATTAACAGAGAAAGCAGTTACAATTAGGAAGACCAAGGAGGGTTTGGTAAGCCGCGAGTCGGTTTCCGGGGAGCGGGAATGCATATTCTGCATGTGGTAGGTGCCAGGCCGAACTTCATCAAGGCTGCGCCGGTGGCGGCAGCTCTTGCCGCGCTTGGAGCGGACCAGACCATCGTGCATACCGGTCAGCATTATGATGCCCAGATGTCGGGGGTCTTTTTCAAGGAACTGGGTCTCCCGCTGCCGGATGTCAACCTGGAGGTCGGGTCGGGCAGCCACGCCGTCCAGACCGCCCAGATCATGCAGCGTTTCGAGCCGAAATTGCTGGAGCACAAACCCGACCTGGTGGTGGTCTACGGGGACGTCAACTCCACGGTGGCAGCCGCGCTGGTGTGCGCCAAGCTGCTGGTCCCGGTGGCGCACGTGGAAGCCGGCCTGCGCTCGGGTGACCGCAGCATGCCGGAGGAGATCAACCGCCTGCTGACCGACCAGTTGGCAGACCTGCTCTTCACCCCTTCGCAGGACGGGAACGAAAACCTGCTCAAGGAAGGCATTCCTCCGGAAAAGATCAAGCTGGTGGGTAACGTGATGATCGATACCCTGGTGCGCCTGCTGCCGTTGGCCGAATCACGCTGGCCGCAGCTGGATTCTGAATTCCCTCCAGGGGAATATGCCCTGGTGACCCTGCACCGGCCTTCGAACGTGGACGACCCGGCGCAGTTGCGGCGCCTGCTGGCTGAGTTGGGCCGGGTGGGCGGAGAACTCAACGTGCTGTTCCCGGTCCACCCGCGCACCCGCCAGGCCATCATGAACGGGACGATCGAAGTCCCGAAGATCGATCCGCCTTCTGGAACCGCTGGGGTACCTTGACTTCCTTTCCCTGGAAAAACACGCCGCGGTCGTCATCACCGATTCGGGCGGTATCCAGGAGGAGACCACTTGCCTGGGCGTCCCGTGTCTCACCCTGCGCACCACCACCGAACGTCCCATCACCATCAGCATGGGGACGAACATCCTGATCGGTACGGAATTGGAGAAGCTCCTGCCCGAGCTCGAGCTCATCCTGGCGGGTAAAGGCAAGCAGGGGCAAATCCCCCCGCTGTGGGACGGGCATGCCTCCGACCGGATCGCCGAGGAAATATTGCATTAAGGTTGGACAGCCGCCGCTCGCTTTAAAATTTCCCACCGGGGACGGGGAGCAGATTTCGGCTGGAACTAAAATAAAACTGGAACAAGAGGCAGCCATGAATTTTAGCGAATACCAGGCCCGCTCGCGCAAGACCGCCATCTACCCGCCCATCGGGCACCCGGTGGTGTATCCCACCCTCGGGCTTGCCAACGAAGCCGGTGAAGTTGCCGGGAAGATCAAGAAGATCTTCCGCGATAAATCCGGGCTGATCGGGCCGCGGAACGGGAAGCCCTCAAGGGCGAGCTGGGTGATGTGCTCTGGTACCTGGCCCAGGTCTGCACCGAGCTGGAGCTTTCCCTGGACGACGTTGCCGGACACAACCTGGAGAAATTGCTCTCCCGCCAGGAGCGCGGCAGGATCGGAGGGGAGGGCGATAACCGCTGACGATAAGTCGTCGCGGTATAATCCCATTATTGCGAGGGAAATCCCCATCCTTGCTCCGCCTCTAAATCAAGGGTGTGAAATGGAAAGCAGAAAGTCATTATTTCGAACCCTGGGCACGATCTTGTTCATCCGCCGGAATCCTGGTGGGGATGCTGCTGTTCATCTTCATGAACTGGGCGACCTTCGAAGCTTACTATTATTTTGGTCCGATCGCCTGCCGCAGACAAGCCGCTGACCAGCTTGCGATGCCCCCTGCTGATGACCTCTGCGAAAGCGGGGAGGTCACATGCGCCGTCACCAATACCACGACAATGGACCTCTCCATCCCGGTCCAGATCGAAAAGAGTTACTACGGCGCTGCCACCCTCGACAAGGCCGACTACCCGCTGGCTGCCGGTGCGGCCAGAAACCATTACATGGGCAGTCACATCCGACAACATGGTCTTTGGGCACCTGGTCATGGCACGTGTTTACCAGAACCACTCCTATACGCTGCCTTCGCGCAGCAGTACCTGCGGCACCGTGGTGGTGCCCGTCACCGGGCTCAGCGGCATCCAGGTCTTGATTATTTTGCTGGGGATAAGCCTCGGGCGGCATGGCTTCCGGCTGGGGGTTGTGGCTGGCGGGCAGCCGTCCGCTGCAGCTCAAAGGCGTCATTGCCCGGCGCGCCATGCTCTTTTTTACGGCAATCGCGCCTCCTGGGCTTGGTCGGCGGCTTCCTCGGATTGGTGGATGCTGGGCCTGGTCTGCGCAGTCGCAGGAGTCCTGCTGACGATCGCGGTGGCCGGCTATTACCTGCAAAAGGGGTGACTTGTGCCGCTCCATTATTCTTTGGGATCTGGTAGAGAAGGAGAATTTCCATGGCCTGTAAGAATTGCGGCTCCTTGAACGTGAAACGCCAGTTCGCCACCACCGGGGAGGTTTCCAAATTTATTCGCAAGCTGCGCTCGCTGGTGGAAGACGGGAAGCTCACTGAGTTCCCCTCCTTTACCGAGCTGGAAGAAGTGGATGACGATGCCAGTTGGCCGGATGTGATCGAGATCCAGTTCGGCTGCCCGGTATGCGGGACGGAATTCGCCTTCAAGGCCAATTCCCACCACAGCAAACCGCCCCAGTGGAGCCTCAAACGAGGTTCAAGTCGCTAGACATTTCCGGTGGCGTCCTGTTCGTCAGCCCGGGATTGGGCCTAAAAGACCCGGCTGTCTCATCCGGAAAAAACAGGGTTCCGGGTAAAACCCGTGATTTTTCCCCATGAAAGAAGCTTCGGGCAGTCGTTTCGAACTCTAATCATCCTCATACATACCCCCACCCCATTGTTTGGTAGAATTCATCCTGGATAATTCTTGTCTAATTGCAGGCAGGTGCATTTTCCTGTCTTTTAGATTTGGAGACCTTTATGGCTAGCATGGAAAAGTTTACCCAACGGGCGCGGCGTGTTCTTGCCCTGGCCCACCAGGAAGCGGAGAACGCCCACCAGGGATTGATCGGTACGGAGCACCTCCTGCTGGGATTGTTGACCGAAGACGGAGGGGTGGCCGGGCGTGTTTTACGTGAACTCGGCCTGGAAACGGAACGCGTGCGTGAGATGGTCCAGCGCGTCAGTCACGAGGGGCACTACGAAGCCGGCAAGATCGAGCTCGCCCCCGATACGCAGCTTGTGTTGGAATATGCCATCGAAGAAGCCCGCAAGATGGGCCACCATTATATCGGCACCGAACACCTGTTGCTCGGGCTGGTCCGCTCGGAAGGCGTGGCGATGGAAGTGTTCAAGAAGCTGGGGGTCACCGCCGAACAGGTGCGCCGCCAGACCCGCCGCGTGCTGCAGGACAGCACCGCGTCCAGCCCTCGGCGGTCCCGGAGACCGCCAAGCCCGGCGGCAAGACCGAAGCCAAGACCCCTTGGTCGACCAGCTGGCCACCGACCTGACCACCCTGGCTGAAGAAGGCAAGCTCGACCCGGTCATCGGGCGGCAGACCGAGATCGAGCGCGTCATCCAGATCCTGGCGCGCCGCACCAAGAACAACCCGGCCCTGATCGGCGAACCGGGCGTGGGCAAGACCGCCATCGTCGAAGGGCTGGCGCAGCGCATCACGGACGGCGACGTCCCCGCCCCGCTGCTGGGCAAACGCGTCCTGAAACTGGATGTGGGTTCGCTGGTGGCCGGCACAATGTACCGCGGCCAGTTCGAGGAACGCCTCAAGCGTGTCATCGACGAGCTCAAGTCAGACCAAGTCCATCCTGTTCATTGACGAGTTCCACATGCTGGTGGGAGCCGGTTCGGCCGGTTCCGCCGTGGACGCAGCCAATATCCTCAAACCGGCGCTGTCACGCGGTGAGCTGCAGTGCATCGGCGCCACCACGCTGGACGAATACCGCAAGCATATCGAATCGGATGCCGCCCTCGAACGGCGCTTCCAGCCCATTGTGGTGGATGAACCGTCCGTGGAAGAGACCATCGAGATCCTCAAGGGCATCCGCAAGATGTACGAGGAGCATCACCACCTGGTGATCTCCGACGAAGCCCTGGATGCCGCGGCCACGTTGTCCGCCCGCTACGTGTCGGACCGCTTCCTGCCCGACAAGGCCATCGACCTGATCGACGAATCGGCTTCCCGCGTGCGCATGTACAAATCGGGTGCCTCCACCTCGGCCAAGGAAATTTACAAGTCGCTCAAGCTGGCGCGTGCCAACAGGGCGCTGGCACAGGAGGAAGGCAAAGCCGAGGACGTGGCCACCTGGGAAGCCCAGGAAGCCGACCTGAACGAACAGCTAAAACTGATGAAATCGAGCTGGGAACGCGCCAAGAGCCCGGTGGTTTCCGGTGAAGATATTGCCGAGGTGGTCGCCATGTGGACCGGCGTGCCGGTCATGCAGATCGCCGAGGCCGAGTCGAAGCGCCTGCTGAAGATGGAAGAGGAACTCCACAAGTCCATCATCGGGCAGGAGGAAGCCATCCAGTCCATTGCCAAGGCGGTCCGCCGGGCACGCGCCGGGTTGAAGGACCCGAAACGCCCGATCGGCTCGTTCATGTTCCTCGGTCCCACCGGCGTCGGCAAGACCGAGCTGACCAAGTCTCTCGCCAAGTTCATGTTCGGCAGCGAGGAAGCCATGATCCAGCTCGACATGTCCGAGTTCATGGAGCGCCATACCGCCAGCCGGCTGGTGGGCGCCCCGCCCGGATACATCGGCTATGATGATGCCGGTCAACTGACGGAAGCCCTGCGCCGCCGCCCGTACTCCATCGTGGTCTTCGACGAGGTCGAGAAGGCGCACCCCGAAGTCCACAACATGCTCCTGCAGATCATGGAGGAAGGCCACCTGGCGGATGCCAAGGGGCGCACGGTGGATTTCCGCAACGCCATCATCGTGATGACCACCAACGTGGGCGCGGAAGAGATCCGCAAACAAACCTCGCTCGGCTTCCAGCTCAAGCGCGATGTAAAGACCGAGGAGCGCACCTCCTACGAGGAAATGCGCAAGAAATTGACCGAGTCCCTGAAGAAGGTTTTCCGCCCCGAGTTCATCAACCGGCTCGACAGTGTCATCGTCTTCCGCTCGCTGAACAAGGACGACATCCGCCAGATCGTCAACCTGGAATTGGAAAAGGTGACCGAGCGCCTGGCGGAACACGAGGTGACCCTGACCGCCACCGATGCCGCCCTGGACCTGCTGGCGGAGCAGGGTTACGACCAGGAGATGGGCGCCCGCCCGTTGCGGCGTGTCATCCAGCAGAAGGTCGAGGACCCCCTTTCTGACGCACTTGCTCGCCGGGACATTCCATGAGGGTGACGTCATCCTGGTGGTGGTTTCGGAGGGCGAGGTGTTCCTGAAACGGGCACCACTGCCTGAAAAGGAAGAAGAACCGGTACCATGAAATAAATACAGAGGCACCATCGAATGGTGCCTCTCTCTTCCGGAGGTTTTTATGGGTAAAAATTTACGAGGTAGTCCCGGTTCCAGCACGGGAATGGTAGCTACGCTTGCCGGTGGGTGTTTTTGGTGCCTGGAAGCGGTGTTCGACGAACTTAAAGGTGTTGAATCGGTTAAGTCGGGTTACAGTGGCGGGAAGGTGCCAGGTCCCACCTACGCCCAGGTCTGCGACGGGGATACGGGTCACGCCGAGTCCGTGCAGATCACCTTCGATCCGGCTGTCCTCTCATACGAGGACCTGTTGACCGTCTTTTTCTCGATCCACGATCCCACCACCCTCAACCGCCAGGGCGCGGACGTGGGCACCCAGTACCGTTCGGCCATCTTTTATCACGACGAAGAGCAAAAGAAGGCCGCAGAGCAGGTCATTCAGAAGATCAGCGCCGCCGGCCTGTGGGACGATCCGATCGTGACCGAGCTGGTGCCCTTCGACAAGTTCTACATGGCTGAGGATTACCACCAGGAATACTTCGCCAACAACTCCTTCCAGCCCTACTGCCGGGCGGTCATCGCCCCCAAGGTGAGCAAGTTCCGCAGGGAATTCGTTAACCGTTTGAAAAAAGAATCCGCTTGAGATGCCTGCCCGCCTGAGGGCCTTCTGCAGGCATCCAATCACGAAGTCGAAAGTAATAACGTTTAATGCAGGTTCTCCAGACTAAAACTGAAAATTTGTCCCTGCCCGAAACGCTGCCGGCGTTCCGGGTGGGTGGGATTCCCGTCTATGGCGACGCCATCCTGGCACCCATGGACGGGTTCTCGGACTGGCCCTTCCGCTCCATTTGCCGCGGGCTGGGCTCGGCCATGAGCTACAACGAGTTCACCCGCGCCGAGTTCATCCTGCACGGCTTCGAGCATATCTTGGAACGTTTCAAGCTTACGATGAAGCCGAGCGCCCGTTCGTCATCCAGGTCTATGGGGACGACCCCGAGCTGATCATTGCCGCCGCCCTGCGCGTCATGGAGTTAACACCCCGACATCATCGACATCAACATGGGCTGCCCGGCGCGCACGGTTGCCAACCGCGGCGCCGGTGTGGGGCTGATGCGCACCCCGCTCAAGGTGGCGCGTATTTTCGAGAGTTGACCCATCTCCTGGACGTCCCGGTGACCGGCAAGATCCGCCTGGGCTGGGACGACAACCGCACCTATAAGTTGATCGCCCGCATCGTCGAAGAGAACGGCGGCGCTGCTGATCGCCGTCCATGGGCGCACGCAGGAGCAGGGCTACGGCGGCGAAGCCAACTGGGACGCCATCGCCGAGGTCAAGGCAGTCGGTCGGGATCCCGGTCATCGGCAACGGCGACGTGAAAACGGTGACGGATATCGACCGCATGAAGGCGTATACCGGCTGCGATGCGGTCATGATCGGGCGCGCCGCCATCGGCAACCCGTGGATCTTCTCCCGCCTCGACCGGGAGGAAGTGTCGCCCGAGATGGTGCGCGAAATGGTCCACCTGCACCTGGAACGCAACCTGCAGTTTTACGGCGAGCACAAGGGGTTGATCCTTGTTCCGCAAGCATGCCATGCGCTATTTCGCGGCGCAGAAGCTGCCGCGCCTGGTGCGCACGAAGATCATTATGCAGAACGATGCAAAGGGGTTCCTGGATTTGCTCGACAAAGCCATCGATGGGTTGAGTTAATAATTGATTGTCGGAGAATCAACAGCGCACAGCTCTGCTGTGCGCTGTTTTGTTATTCCCCCGCCCTCATGCTCTCGCCGCCGTCTCGGCGGCGATTAAACTTCTCCAGGGGTAGGGGCGAGATTATCTCACCCCTACTCGCAAGGTATTAAATTTCCATCAAGCATTACCTGTCCGCATAACCGGGTCTGCTTCGGGCTGTCTTGCTTTTCCGAAAAACCAGCCCAGGATCCCGCCGGCCAATACCCCCTGGAGACCATATCCAATATACGATGGTCCATACGGGCCCAATGGCACCCTATAGGCCCAGACCGAGCTTGAAATGAAATATCCAGCCAGGAGCCGACTGCATTGGCAGCCAGGCCGATCAATCCAAATTTCAAACGGTTTTCCAGCCGCCAAAAGCGAAGCCCAACCCGGCACCGCTGAAAAAGCCATAGATACACGCCACGGCAAGCTGGCAGAATAAATTAACCAGGTCAGCCCGTGCGCGGTAAATATGCCGTCCTTAAATAAATGTTATAAGCGATCATATTGACGGGTATATTAACCAGGTAGCCGAGGATGCCTCCCGCCGCCGTCCATAACCCGATCCGCAGGAAAGCGCGCCGCCCAACGCCCGCCGCGATCCCCAGCATCAGTCCGCATAAAATGAAAGGCAGGGTAAATTGGATCGCTTCCGCCACGTAGAACATCCACGGTTGATTTTCATATGCTTTCCAAAAATTTTGGCGATATACCCAGTTGATCAATACCCAGTTAATCAATACCCAGCCCACCATCATGCCCACCGCCGCCATCAGGACAGCCCTGGACCGGCCGACTTCAAATGATTTGGTTTTCATGATTTTTCCCTTTCGCAAGTTGGACAGGTGTTCGATAACCAGGTTGCCCGGCAGGTCAAACAGTTCGAAAAGACACGCCCGTACGACCAGGGTCGCGCCGGTCTTTGCCGCCTCTTCGAGGCTGGCAGTGAATACATCTTCCATTTCCTCCCTGAATTCGTTCTGGAAATCCCGCGGAAACAGACGCAGCAGCATGCCATAAATCTTCGCAATGCCCTGGATCGAGGCCGTCATGTTTCCTCCCCCACCGTCCGGGTCTGGACAAGTGTCAGCAGGGCTCGCAGCCGTTTCTTTTCCACTCCGATGATGAACTCGCCGCGCTCGGTCAGGGTGTAGACCTTGCGCGGACGGCCGCCGTCATCCGGGTCGGGGTCCTCACCCACCCGCTCGATCCAGCCGTCCTCCAGCAGGCGTTTGAGGGTGGTATACAGCGTGCTGACACTCAGGATGACCTGGTTCTTGCTCAAGGCTTTTACTTCCTTGGCAATGGCATAGCCATGCAGGGGTCCGTGTAAAAGACTGACCAGGATATAAAGCGTTGTTTCCGATAAAGGTGAAAAATCGCTTGAATTGGCAGTTTCCATTCCAATGTCTCCAATACATCAATTAATGATATATCTTTATATGATATATTACAGCATCTTTAGTCAAAAGTCAAGTACCCCTGGTGGAATTAAATATTCAAAATGGGAATGGTCCGCGAGATTCCGGCAACTGAAGTTTCCCCCGGCATATTGCTTGGCATGAAAATAGGGGAGGCGATGCTCGCCTATAACGCTCGTTTCCTCTGCTCCGCGTCAGAACGCTTTCTTATAAACTCCTGTGGAAACTATGAACTATCCTGATTTTTCTTTTTGCAGCGTTCCCATGAACTCCACCGGCTGCAAAACCGTCAAAAGCGCGGGCTGGTAGTCTTTTACATTGCGCGTGACCAAATATTCTGCCTTGCATTGCACTGCCGAGATCATCTGCACGGCATCTTCGTAATCGCCGTAATCGAGGTTAAGCGCCTGCTCGATCGTGCTCTGGTCCACCGCTGCGATCTTGATGAATTGCATCAGGTTCGTGATCGTCGCCCGTGCCTCCGCCGCGGAGCGGTCCTTTCTGATCAGGTAGAACAGGGTGGTGACGCTGTGCGCGGCCACATAGCCCTTAACCCGTCCGGTCTCCACTGCGGCCAGCAGGGCAGCCGATATTTCGTAGAACGGTTCCCGCTTCTGCAGGACGTCCAGGAGGATGTTTAGGTCGATCAGAACGCTGGGCTTAGCCGCCATATTTTTCTTCCAGGTGTTTCTTGTAATCCTTTACCGAAACCGCCTGCGATAAGCTGCCGCTCAGCCTGCGCACGATCGGGGCATTTTCTAGCGTTTCCTGGGCGGGAAGAGGCTCGTAAGTAGGCTTCGATGAGATCGGTAAGGGTGGTGTTGTTCTCGGCGGCGTAGCGCTTAAAGTTTTCCAGCAGGTCGCGCGGTACACGTACGGTTAATTTTGTCTCTTCCATGACATGTCTCCTGCCGTACATAATAGCATTCACTTGTACGGCTGTCAAGGGACGGGTTCCGTCCGGTGATATTTGGGTTCAAGATTTTCCCACTCGGAACCCTTTCTTTTCCTCTTGACAAACGAGAACATATATTCTATTATTAACGCAACGTGATTCCCTACTGGAATATACCTCCTGCCCATCCGCCCTTTAATAATTTCCTACCATTTATTCGTTCCTCGAAAATTGGTTAATATGCACGCGAATTTATTTGGATCGCAGCGAAATCCGATGAGTCCTTATTTGTTTTGGGCTCGTTTCGCGAAACGAGTTCTCCAGCCTGGTACATATATATGAAGAGACAACCAGACGTTTTTGTTCCTCACTCGTTCCCTCAATATCGATGCAGGGGCACGGAGCACATCGTCCCTGTTCTTTAGGGAACCCCTTGGGGGTCCAGCGCCCGTACGCCACGCCGTACACCGCTGACGAAAGGTATAATCAACTCATGCCAAAAACCCATACCCGTTATGTCTGCCAGCAGTGCGGACGCGTCTCCGCCGGCTTCATGGGCAAGTGCCCGCAGTGCGGTTCCTTCAACAGCATGGTCGAAGAGATCGTCCACGACGAGCCTTCGGGCGGGAAGAATGCCCCCCGCGGCCTGAGCGGTCGCTCCACCCCCCACCGCCTCTCCGATGTCAGCATGGAGGCCGAAGACCGGATCCCCGTTCCGATCGGCGAGTTCGCCCGCGTGCTGGGCGGCGGGCTGGTGCCCGGCTCGATCGTGCTGGTGGGCGGCGACCCGGGCATCGGCAAGTCCACATTGATGTTGCAGGTGGCCCTCGAAATGGCAACCCGCCTGCGGGTGCTGTATGTTTCGGGCGAGGAATCCGAACGCCAGATCAAGATGCGCGCCAGCCGTATCGCCTCCTCGGCCAAATTCCCCGCCGACCTGTTCCTGGTCACCGAGACCAACCTGGAGACGATCTTCGAACACGTGGCGGTCGTCAAGCCGGACCTTCTGATCGTGGACTCGATCCAGACCGTCTACATCCCCGAGATGGACTCGGCTGCCGGGTCGGTCTCACAGGTGCGCGAGTCCGCCAACCGCCTGCGCGAGCTGGCCAAGTCCTCCGGACCGGCGGTCTTCGTCATCGGGCACGTGACCAAGGAGGGCACCATCGCCGGGCCGCGCGTGCTCGAGCACATCGTCGACACGGTGCTGTACCTCGAAGGCGACCGCTTCCAGGCTTACCGCCTGCTGCGCTCGGTGAAGAACCGCTTCGGCGCCACCGCCGAGGTGGGCGTGTTCGAGATGGTCGAGCACGGCCTGGTCGAAGTCACCAACCCCTCCGAAGCTTTCCTGGCCGAGCGCATGGTCAACGCCGCCGGGTCCGCCATTGCCGTGACGTTGGAAGGCACCCGTCCGCTGCTGGTGGAGGTGCAGGGGTTGACCAGCGCCGCGCAGTTCGGCAATGCCCGCCGCACCCCCAACGGGGTGGATTACAACCGCCTGCTGATGATCGCCGCCGTGCTCACCCGCCGGGTGGGGCTGAAGCTCGCCGAAGCTGACATCTTCGTCAACGTGGTGGGCGGGCTGAAGATCGACGAACCCGCCGCCGACCTGGCGATTGCCGCCGCGGTGGCCTCCTCCATGCGCGACCTGCCGGTGCGGGCCGATACCGTGCTGATCGGCGAGATCGGCCTGGCGGGGGAACTGCGCATGCCCGGGCAGATGCCGGTGCGCCTGCGCGAGGCCGCCAAGCTCGGCTTCAAGACCGCCGTCGTCCCCAAGCGTCTGCGCAAGGGTGAACCCTGGCCTACGGACCTGCAGATCGTGGAGGCGCGTTCCGTCCCCCAGGCGCTGGACCTGGCTTTCGGTGCCCCGCGTGATATCACCAAGGGACGCAAGGTGGCCTGATGCCCAACCTTCTCCGCGCCACGAACGTGCGACCAGATAATTCCGTGCTGGTCTATTCGCTCGATCTGAAGAAGAACCGGGCTGTCCTGTGGGGGATGAACCTGGGCAGCGTGCTCCTGCTCTTCGTTTTCGGAAGGTTGTTCCTGGCGTATGTCCGCTGGATCCGCCCGGATTTCATGGCGCAAGGGATTTCCTTTTCGTTCAATCCCATCTACATTGTGATCGGCTTGTTCGGGACTTTTGCAGTTCTCATCGTTGTCCATGAACTCATTCACGGAGTATTCTTTTGGATCTTCACCCGCCAGCGGCCCAGCTTCGGGTTACGCGGCTGGTATGCCTTTGCCTCGGCGCCCGGCTGGTACTTCCCGCGCCGCCAGTACCTGGTCATCGGGCTGGCGCCGTTTGCGGTTTTATCCGTCCTCGGGCTGCTCCTGCTGGCAGTCCTGCCTGTCGGGGCGGTCGCTCTCACCCTGTTCGCCGTCACCCTCAATGCTGCCAGCTCTGTGGGTGACCTGTGGGTCTGCCTCCGCTTGACCTTGCACCGCGGCTCCATCGCAGTAGAAGATGTGGGTGATGGGATGTACTTTTATGCATTAAGTTGAGGTATTTATTGTCAAAATATTTCTACCTGGGTCAAACTGGATTTTGCACCACCTGTTCATGATATTAATCAAACATTAAGCAAAGTTTCAGCCAGCCTTCATCTAAAACGGATACCATCCAATCAACCCGATAGCATAGATTGGAGGAGCCATGAATTATTTGCCATTCATATCCACCCTTGTAACATTCGCCTTTGCCGTGGCGGTCTTCCGCCGCTACCTGGTTAAACATGGACCCTACCTGCTGCTGTGGAGCATCGGTCTCGTCTTTTTTGGGATCGGTACCCTGAGCGAGGTGATACTCGGTCTTACCTTCAGCGGGCTGGTGCTGAAACTGTGGTACCTGAGCGGCGCCATGCTGACCGCTGCCTGGCTGGGGCAGGGGACCATCCACTTGCTCGTTCGCAAGCGCGGGGTTGCCCTGGCGATGACTGCGGTCCTGGCGGTCGTTTCTCTCCTTGCAGTTGTCCTGGTCCTTTCCGCTCCACTGACCTCCGCGGCGACTTCATATAACTTGGGTCAGCCGATCTCATCCCAGTATAAAGACATCCTGACCCGCGGCGGTCTGACCATTGCCCTGACCATCCTCCTGAACATATACGGCACGCTGGCGTTGGTGGGCGGCGCCATTTACTCGGCAATCATCTTCTGGCGCAAGCACATTCTGCTCAACCGCATGATCGGCAACATCCTGATCGCCGTCGGTGCGCTGGCTCCCGCCATGGCGGGTTCCTTCGTTAAAATGGGGCTGGTCGACGGGCTCTACCTGTCTGAGCTGGTGGGTGTGGTGCTGATGTACGTTGGCTTCATCCAGGCCACCACGGTACCGGCGCGCGAATCAGCCCCCGCACCCGCAGGTTAATTATTCTCCAAACATCCTTACGCTTCCGAAGAAACCTCCTTCGGAAGCTTTTCGTAAAGGGTTAAAATTCAGGCTGGTTGTGCCCACTTTTAATAACGGTATAATCTTTTCATGGAGCGACCCATGACCATTCTCGACACCCCTGTGATCTCCCGCATCCGCCGCAACCACGGTTTGGAGCATGCCACGATCAACATCCTGTCACAGCGTTTCCCTTTCCGGCGCATGGCGGGCTATTCATTCCCGGGCGGCTTCTTCATCCTCGGTGACATCCCCACCGATGATGTACGCGAGGCCGTCGTGCGGGCGCTGGTACGGCTGAACAACGGCGACGGATACCTTGCCATCCATGAGCACTGCGGCACAAACTACGCCGTCTCGGGTTTCGTCGCCGGTTTCCTGGCCTGGCTTGGGATGGCCGGTGCCAGCAGTAAACGCAGCAAGGTGGAACGCCTGCCGCTGGTGATCACCCTGGCCACGCTGGGCTTCATCGCCAGCCAGCCGCTGGGACCGATCGTCCAGGAGCGCCTCACCACCTCCGCCGACCCCCTGGGGATGTCCGTCGTGGACGTTTTCCCGATCCGTTTCGGACGCTTTTCCATGCACCGGGTGGTCACCAAGGATTAGTAAATAATCACCCCGATAACTCAAATCTAAAAAAATTATAAAGCGGTTTTTTACACCGGGTGGCGATTATTCCCGAACATTTATTAAAAAAATGACAGACAATCCGCCGGTCCTCATTCTGCACGGCAACGACGAGTACGCCATCTCCGGGCACATTGACCGCCTCTGCGCCAGCCTGGGCGATTCACCAGATGCGGAGATGAACATTGCCCGCTTCGACGGGCGGCTCGGGTTGGATTATGCAACGCTAAATAATGCCATCAATGCCGCCCCCTTCCTGGCTCCGCGGCGGGTGGTGGTGCTGGTGCATCCGGTCTCTGCATTCGCCTACACCCGCAAAAAACCTGTCGACCTGCCGGATGGATCCCCAGCCGGCTGCGACTGGTGCCCAGGGGGAAGTGGATGAACCCGTCGATGAACACCGTGCCTTTCCCCGAAAGAAATTTATTGACCTGCTGGATAATGCCCAGCCGACCACCACGATCATCCTGGCGGAGTTCGACCAGCTCAAGGGCGATCACTGGCTGTTGAAATGGGCATCCGGCAATAAACGCGCCGGGGTCCATGTGTATAACCTGCCCAAACATATCGAAATGCCGCGCTGGATCGAGTCCGAGACCAGGAAAATGGGTGGGAAGATCGAACCGGGCGCAGCCGCACGCCTCTCCGAAATGGTGGGCGAGGACCCGCGCATTGCCGCCCAGGAACTTGGGAAGCTGCTGACTTACGTCAATTACGCTCGTCCGGTTACGATGGCAGATGTGGACAAGGTGAGCATCCTCAGCGCCCAGGGAAGTATTTTTGACCTGGTGGATGCGCTCGGGACGGGGGATGGGAAAAAGGCGCAGTCTGTCCTGCATCAACTGCTGGAGAGCGAGGAAGCCTTCGCATTATGGGGCATGGTCATCCGCCAATTCCGGCTGCTGCTGCAGGCGCGCGAAATGCTGGACAGCGGAGCGGGTATTGCACAGATCCAGTCTGCGCTTAAGCTGCACGAGTACGTGGCATCCAAAGTGACCAGCCAGGCGAGGCGATTTTCAATGCCTGCGCTGGAGACCATTTACCACAGGCTCCTGGAAATCGACGAGGGGGCAAAAACAAGCCAGGTCCCGCTCGACCTTTCGCTTGATCTACTGGTTGCGGACCTGGCAAAAAATTAAGCGGGAATGATTAAGTCAGAAAAGGCGTGCCTGTTCCTTCGACAAATGCGGGGGCTCGAGGACACCATGTTCACGGCACCAGTCAGGGTCGGGACCGTTCCAGCCGAAGCGGTTGAAATCCACCCTGGCACTGTCGGTAAACTCGACCCCTTCTTCCTCCAGCAAGCGGCGCTGGTCCTGCGCCCCGGGCCGCGGGCTGACCCTGCCTTGCGAGTTGATGACCCGCTGCCAGGGCACGTCTTCTGGGCAGGCAGCCATGGCGCCTCCCACCCAGCGCGCACCGAAGGCGTCATAACTGCGCTGGGGCATATCCCCCGGAGGCGGGATCATTTTGGCAATCTGCCCATAGGTGCATACCCGGCCGGGTGGCACCTGCCGGACGATCTGCCAAACCTGGTTGTTGAACATGAACGAGTCGGTGGGGGAAGCGAATGGACTCATGCGACCTCCAAAAACTTCCTGGCAACCACCCGGTAAGCCGGGCGGTAAAGACGAATGTATTCCGCGGAATGGTGGACCGAGGGAAACCCTTGATCTTCCATGCTGGTAAAAAATGTCCTGAAATCTTCGGGAGGCAGTGACCCGGTCCATGATCGTAGGAAGGTTACCGCTTCTGCTGCATCCATCTTTAACGTTTGAGTCGAGCCATGCCATTCATTGGCTGTTTGGATAAACGCGTGCAGCAGGGTCTCCGGATCTTTCCCTGAATTAATATACGGGCGCAGGTGGACACGCAGGAGCTGACCATCGGGAGAGAGTGGTTCGAGCAGGGGAGCGCTAGGTCCATCTCCCATCCCTGATATTTCGCGTGCCAGCCAGATGCGGGCACTCTGCTGATCAGCGACAGCATGCTCGCTGCCCAGGGCAGCTTGAAATAATAGCTTATAGATATCTTGCGGCTGCATGGATGGGGTACGGGTGAAATGGTCTGCCAGGATTTCCTGAAGGGAACCCATGGATTACTCCCATTTCCACTTCTTCATCTTCTCCATAGCCTGGACGGCAGTCAGGTCAAGCTGCAGAGGTGTAAGGGAAACATAGCCAGCCTTGATTGCGCCGTAATCGGTGCCTTCCTCGAGGACGCCGATTGGGAATTGTCCGCCGATCCAGTAGTAGGGTTTGCCGCGCGGATCCTTGCGGGCATCCAGTTCGTCGCGGTAGAGACGCAGACCCTGGCGGGTGATCATAAAGCCTTTGAGTTCGTCTTCCTTAAGATACGGAATATTGATATTTAGGAGCACACCCTCAGGCAGTCTTTCAACCATTACTTTCTGGACAACCTGGCGTGCCACTTTAGCGGCGGTAGTGTAATCCAGCAGACCGGTGAACTCCTCGGGTGAATTTAGCGAGACGGCGATCCCAGGTACACCGCCGATGACGGCTTCCATGGCGGCGGTTACCGTGCCGGAATAAGTCACATCATGACCAATGTTTTCGTGCGGATTAATCCCCGAAACTACCAGGTCGATCTTCTCTTTTACCACACCCAGCAAGGCCAGGGCAACACTATCAGAGGGGGCACCGTCAGTGGCAAGGGCGGATGTCCCATCGGCGAGGAGCACCTCCCGGGCGCGCAGAGGGCGGTCCATCGTTTTCACGTGACCCGAAGCGCTCCAGTTATGGTCGGGAGCAAAGACTGTTACTTTTCCCAATTTCCGCAATTCCAGCGCGAGGGCCAGCAAACCTGGTGCCTGAACGCCATCATCATTCGTAACCAGAATATGCATACGTTGTCCTTTTCGGGGAATTATATCGCGCCGAGAAGTATAATCGACACAGGTAGTGGTCAGGACGTCTCAAAGTCGGGTTTGATATGACTGCGGGTGGGATAACCGGGACTTGCAGTCCCAGGATTATGGCTTGGAAGGAGGACATATGGGCAGGAAATTTTTCCCCATCCTTACGCTCGCCCTGGCAATCTCGGCGTGCAATTCTCCGCAACCGACACAGGCCGGAGTGGTATCTCCACCGCCTCTGGTCACTCTCACCGTTTACTTCACCGATATGGCTCGCTTCCAGGTTGGCACCGAACCATATGAAGCGGCAGTCACGCGGACGGTTCCGGTACCTGCTTCACTGCCGGAGGCGGTCCTGACCCAACTATTCCTCGGTCCCACGGATACAGAATTATTGAGTGGATTGGAAGTTGTTACAAGCGGGACAACCGGTTTCAGTAAATTGACCATCGATAATGGGGTTGCCCGTGTTTATTTGACCGGGACATGCGCTTCAAACGGGTCGACCTACACGATTGCGAACCTCATCCATGCCAATCTCCAGCAGTTCCCTGAAATCAAATGGGTCAAGATCTACGACCCGAACGGTGAAACGGAAACGCCTGAAGGGCAAACCAGTTCCATCCCCCTTTGCCTGGAACCATAACGATCTAAAAAATTATCCCGCAGACCAAACCTGCAGGATGAATGATTGATAGGGGAGCTGAAAAAAGATAACCAACTAGGGCAATTCCTGAACAATTTGCCTGACCAACCCGGGACCGGCATATACCAGCCCGGTATAGACCTGCACCAGCGCGGCGCCTGCATCCAGCCGCGCCCGGGCGTCCGCAGGATTCATGATCCCGCCCACACTTACCACCGGCAGTCGACCGTCCAACTTTTTTACCACCGAACGGAGGACCGCCTGGCTCCGAAGGCGGAGAGGACCGCCGCTTAACCCCCCGGTTTCAACGGCATACTTTGACCGCAACCCTTCGCGCCCAAGGGTGGTGTTGGTGGCGATCACCCCGTCCATGCCGGTGCGGACGATGACCTCGAGGGCGTCATCGAGTTCTTCCTCGGTCAAATCGGGCGCCAGTTTGACCAGGATGGGGACAGAGCCTTTTCCGGAGGCTGCAAACTCCCGGCGTTCTTTTGCCAGGGATTCCAGCAAGCCTTCCAGCAAGTCCCGACCCTGCAGGCGGCGCAGACCGGTAGTGTTGGGGGAACTGACGTTGATAACCAGATAATCGGCGAGTGGAGTGAATTGCCGCATGAGGGTGATGTAATCCACGGCGGCATTTTCGAGGGGGGTATCCTTGTTCTTGCCCAGGTTTACTCCCAGGATCACGCCGCCGCGCTTGCGATAAGAAATATTTCCTGCCAAATATTCCTGCCCCAAGACCCGGAAAGCCCATGCGGTTGATCACTGCACCATCTTCCACCAGGCGGAATACGCGCGGTTTCGAGTTTCCCGGCTGGGGGAGAGGGGTGACAGTGCCAACTTCGATGTGGCTGAAACCGAGAGTTGCAAGTCCACGCCAGGCTAAGCCATCTTTGTCATAACCCGCAGCAAGTCCAACCGGGTTCCGAAAACGCAACCCAAAAGCAGTCACTGGTTTTTCCGGAACTGCATATGCAGCCCGAAGAAGGAAGTTCAACGGCTGGTATCCACCCAGGCGAATAACCTGCAGGGTCAACTGGTGGGCAGTTTCAGGGTCGAGCCTGAAAAGCAGCGGGCGGACCAAAGAATACATCTATGATTTTGACTTGCGGATGGAAAGAAACCGGTCACATTCCAGGGCGTATTTCCTGGCGCGTTCCTGCAATAATGGCATCTGCGAAAAATCACCCTTGAGCAAGGCGGCTCCATGATCCAGCAACTGCTGTCCCATTTTTTGCAAAAGGGGTTCCAATTCTGATTCGTTGATGGTGGATGGATGAAAGGCCTGCTCGGGTTGGGGGGGTTTGTCAACTCCTTCCTGCACGAGCAACCACCCAAGCGTGGATTTATTCTCCGGGTTTTGCAGCTCGGAAATTTCCAGCCAGGGTTTGGTTCCAATTTCATAGTTTACAATGATTTCAGTGGTGGGATTTTGGTAACGGACGATCACAGCTGCGATTCTCGAATTTTGTCTCGGTTTTTTTGAAACTATAACGGGCTTCCAGCCCTGAGAATGCCTTTTCCACCATTCGTTCGAACACAGATTTTTTCATCGATTTGCTCCCGGATATTTATCTCGGCAGGGATGACCACAATGGTAGGAGCGGTTACGAGGTCGAGGTAAAGTGTAGATGGATAGCTTACTTATCAGGTCATATCCCCTGTTAGAAAAGCACCAAAATGCTGTTTCCTCCAAATAATCAGGTGGTGAATAGCGGCAAGTGCCCCAGGGCGATGATTTGATCCCATTTGGCGCGCTCGCCTTCGGTTAAAATTGCCCCCTCGCGAACCACTTCCGCCCCGGCTTTTTCCATGATCATGCGCATCCCCTGGAGGGTCGAGCCGGTGCTGATCACGTCGTCAATCAGGACGACTTTTTTGTTGTGCGCCAGGTCCTGGTCTTTTTCGTCCATGATCAGGGTCTGCGGCTCGCCGGTGGTGATGGACAAGGTTTCGGCGATCAGCGCCGCGCCCATATACGGTTTGTAAGCTTTGCGAAGGACAATATACGGTTTTTTGGTTTCAACAGCAAGGGCGTAAGCCAGCGGGATGGACTTGGCTTCCGCGGTGACCAGGATATCAAAATCCACGCCTTTCAGCGCCTTTGCCAGTGCTTTTGCTGCGGCTTGAACAAGCTCGGTATCGCCGAGGATATTCAGAATGGCGATGCGCAGACCCGGCTTGATCTCGAACAGGCGCAGGTCGCGTTTGACGCCGGCGATTTCAATTGAATATGTTTCATAAGCGGGCATGGGAGACTCTCCGGGATAAAACGGTTGGAATAAGTTTATCACAAATGGATTGGTCAGCATTCGTCAATTCACGCGGATTGCGTTAGAATCTGCAGGTGCTTCCAGACCTGAAACTTAACGACCACCTGCGGATGCGCAAACCTCATCCATGCGGTTCGTACGAATGGACCGTCACCAGGTTGGGCGCCGATATTGGCCTTGAATGCAAAGGATGCAAGCGGCGGGTGATGCTAACACGACGGGAACTGTCCAGAAGAATAAAGGCTGTAATAAAAGAGGAAACCGATGAGCTCTCTTCCGACTGACAAACCCCATGTGACATTCCTTTTTTCAGATACTGGTGGGGGGCACCGGGCTGCCTGCGAGGCCATCATCGAGGCGATCCATTGTGAGTTCGACGACGCCGTGATCACACAAAAGGTGGATTTCCTCAAAGATTACGCCCCACCGCCGTTTAATCACTTGCCGGAAGCCTACCCTGACATGGTACGCGTGCCCGAGCTGTGGGGTGCCATGTTCGACATCAGCGATGGACGATCCCAGGCCCGATTTGTGACCTCCATTTTTTGGCCATATGTCAGGCGGGCAGCCCGCCGACTTGTGAACGATCACCACAGTGATCTGCTGGTCAGTGTTCATCCACTGGCAACCACCTTTGCATTGAAAGCCCTCGGGAAGAATCATCCGCCATTTGTCACTGTGGTGACTGACATGGTTTCCACGCACGCGTTGTGGTTCGACCAGAGGGCCGACCTGACCATCGTCCCTACCGAAATGGCGCGCCAGGTTGCCATTGGGTACACCATGAACCCTGAAAAGGTCCGGGTGGTGGGGCAGCCGGTGTCACAGCTTTGCAGCGCTCCGATTGGTGATAAGGCTCTTTTGAGGAAAAGTTTTGGCTGGCCGAAAGGGAAGAAGATTGTCCTGATGGTAGGCGGAGGGGAAGGGATGGGTCCGCTGGCTGAGACCGCGCATGCCGTGGATGAATCGGGATTGGATGTGTGCCAGATTATTGTTGCTGGGCGGAATAGTAAATTGGAAGCGGAACTAAAAGAACAAACCTGGCAAAATCCCGACTTATGTTTATGGTTTTATACATAATATGCCGGATATAATGCGCGCCTCAGATGTCATTGTTACCAAGGCAGGGCCGGGGACGATCGCGGAAGCGCTCATCGCTGAGCTGCCGATCATCCTTTTCGCCAAATTGCCGGGCCAGGAAGACGGTAATGTTGATTTTGTCTTATCCGAGGGGGTGGGTGTATGGGCTCCAGAGCCCCTGGATGTGGTACGAGCACTGACGCGCTGGGTTTGTCGCACCCATGAACGACAAAAGGTCATTAATAATTGCCGCCGTGCAGCCCGCCCGGAGGCGTCGCGCATCATTGCCCGGGCATTGGGTGAAAAAGTAGGTCTGATGAAATAAGGGCGATAATCGTCAACTCAGCGACCCGCCTGCATGACGCTGGGAAGGAAAACCCGGCAAAAACCCTGTAGTATAATCTTCTCGACATGCCCATCCTGGACGAGCATACATTTGAATTCTTCAGCAAATCCCCTGAACAAACCCGCCGGTTGGGGATGCGCCTGGGCGCGCTGCTTCAACCGGGTGATTTAATCTGTCTGCAGGGCGAACTCGGCGCAGGAAAAACAACGTTCGTACAGGGGGCGGCTCGAGGTTGGGGGGCAATTGATGAAGTTTCCAGCCCGACCTTTGTGCTGGTCAATGCTTATCGTCGACCGGATGGGACACAACTGTCCCATTTTGACGCGTACCGGGTTGAAAGCCTGGGGGAAGCAGAAGAATTGGACCTGGACGCTCTCCTGGCACAAAGCCCCCTTTTTGTCGAATGGCCAGAGAGGGTTGAACAGGTTTTACCTGAAGAACGATTATGGGCCCGGCTGGAATACGAATCAGAAGAACATCGTTCCATGCGGTTCGAGGCACACGGCCCCCGCTACGAAAACCTGCTGGAAGACCTCAAGCAAACAATTTACGGAGTAAACTGATGCTGCTGGCGATCGATACTTCAACCGCTCAGATCGGATTGTCGCTCTATGACGGGGAAAGTATAGTCGGTGAGCTGGTATGGCAAAGCCGCGCTCACCATACCGAGCAACTAGCCCCGGCACTGGCAGGGCTTTTAGACCGGGTCAGTTTGAAAATGGACTCGATCGAAGCGCTGGGAGTGGCAATCGGACCCGGTTCTTTTACCAGTCTACGGGTGGGGTTGGCTTTTGTCAAAGGATTGTCGCTGGCACGTCATCTACCCTTAATCGGAATTCCATCACTCGATATTGTCGTGGCAGCAATCCCGATATCAGACTCCAATATTTCAGGTTCTGGAATCGCAGGCCCGAACACTTATCGAAAACTGGGAGCAGTGCTTCAGGCAGGACGCGGTCGCCTGGCAGTGGGTTGGTATAAACCGACCAATACCGGGTGGCAGGCGGAAGGTCCGGCAACGACCACCACCGCGGATGAATTGGAGCAGAAGATTCACAAGCCGGTCATCATCTGTGGAGAGTTAAGCCCCGAAGACCGACACTGCCTTGGACGGAAATTTAAAAATATTACCCTGGCTTCACCAGCACAATGTGTCCGCAGACCCGGGATCCTTGCAGAGCTAGCCTGGTCCAGGTGGAAGGCAGGTAAAACGGATGCAGCGGAATCGCTGGGTCCCATATATTTGCATGTGGCAGGAGGCCTGCCAGCGTGAGTGTTGCCATCCGGCGCATGAATATGGAGGACATACCCGTCGTCCACACGATTGATATGCTTTCGTTTAGCCTGCCGTGGCCGGAAAATTCTTTCCGATTTGAATTAACCGGGAACCCGGTATCACGCAGCTGGGTGGCTGAATCCGAAGGCCATCTGGCTGCCATGCTGGTGCTATGGCTTATCGTGGACGAAGCGCATATCGCCACGATTGCCACCCACCCTGATTTTCGCAGACAAGGGATTGGAGAACAATTATTGATTGCGGCACTCCGGTCGGCTCGGGAAGAAGGAGCCAGGCGCGCTTTCCTGGAAGTACGCTCGGGGAACACGGGTGCACAGGCAATGTATAAAAAATATGGGTTTATCGTGGCTGGCTTACGCCCCAGGTATTACAAAGATAATAATGAGGATGCTGTCTTGATGAACCTGGAAGACTTGAACAGTCTGGAGGATGCATGAGCGTGGAGGAAACGCTTGCCCAAATCAGCAAAGAAGTATCAACTTGCCAAAAGTGCGCCTTGTATCACTCGCGTAAACTGGCAGTTCCCGGAGAAGGTCCGGCGAATGCGGAAATCATGTTTATCGGAGAAGGCCCGGGGTTTCATGAAAATGAAGAGGGACGACCGTTTGTCGGGGCGGCTGGGAATTTCTTAAATGAACTGCTTGCTGAAGCCGGGTTAAAGCGGTCAGACGTATGGATAGGCAACGTGGTAAAATGCCGTCCGCCGGGAAACCGCGATCCCCTGCCCGAAGAACTATCGGCGTGTGATGAATACCTGGAGCGCCAGATCGCCGCAATCAACCCAAAAATCGTCATTACCCTCGGACGGTTCTCAATGGGGAAATATATGCCCGGGGCGAAGATCAGTTCAGTGCATGGGCAAATGCGGCGCGTGGGAGACCGGTTTGTAATCGCCATGTTCCATCCGGCAGCGGCTCTCCACCAGGCAGCACTAAAACCTGCCATCCTGAAAGATTTTGCCCAACTGCCAAAACTATTGGAACAAGCGCGCGCCGGGCTAAAACGCTCCAATGAAGCGACGGTGGAAGAACCGAAAGAAGAGCCCAAACAACTTAGCATGTTTTGATGCCAGCCCATGTAAAGATTATGGAAAATAAATTTTGTAGTCCATAAGCATGGTGGAAATCAAGTTCGGAGGAAGAATGTCAATAAAAGACACACTCTTGAAAAAATTGACGGGCAAAACCGCACGGGTGGCGATCCTTGGCATGGGATATGTAGGACTGCCGCTAGCGGTTGTTTTCGCCGAAGCGGGATTTATTGTGACTGGGGTTGACCCGGATAAGCGAAAAGCCGATTCACTGGTGAAGGGTAAAAGCTATATTCCGGATATTTCCACAGAAAGGCTTGCCCCGTTAGTCAAATCCGGTAATCTAAAAGCTACGACAGACTTCTCTGTATTAAAGGATATGGATGCAGTAAGTATCTGCGTCCCAACCCCCTTACGTCAAACCGGTGACCCGGATATGTCGTTCATCCTGTCTGCGACCGAGCAACTGGCGAAATATATGCATAAAGGGATGGTCGTCGTTTTGGAGTCGACCACCTATCCCGGCACCACCAGAGAAATTCTTCTCCCAATGCTTGGTGAAGCAAACGGTTTGAAGGAGGGGCAGGACTGGTTCCTGGCTTTTTCGCCGGAACGGGTTGACCCGGGACGGGAAGATTTCACCACATTGAATACACCCAAGGTGGTGGGCGGCATCACCCCAGCCTGCACGGAAGTTACGGAAGCCTGGTATAAGCGGAGCAATCCAACACATCCATTCGGTTTCTTCCGCAGAAGCTGCCGAAATGGCGAAATTGCTGGAAAATACTTTCCGCATGGTCAACATCGGAATGGTTAATGAGATGGCGATCATGTGCGAACGGATGGGTGTGGATGTTTGGGAAGTGATCGATGCGGCTGCCACCAAACCTTTTGGATTCATGAAGTTCACACCCGGTCCGGGGTTGGGAGGGCATTGTATCCCGATCGACCCCCTGTATCTTTCCTGGAAAATGAAGGCATACCAATACACTGCTCGTTTCATTGAGCTGGCTTCAGAGATCAACACCAATATGCCGCGCTACGTGGTGACCCGCATCCTGGAAGCGATGAACGAGCGAGGTAAAACTCTGAAGGGGGCTCATTGTCTTATCCTTGGTGTGGCTTATAAACCTGACATAGACGACATTCGTGAATCCCCGGCACTGGATGTGATCGGTTTGCTCCAAAAAAAGGGTGCAATCGTTGATTATCACGATCCTTATATTCCCTCCTTGAAGACGCACGAGGACGTGATAATGAAAAGTGTCCCGGACCTGATGGCAGCAGTACAAGCTGCGGATGTGGTTGTCGCAGTGACGAACCACAAAGTTTATGATTACAAAGCAATCCTGAAAGCCGCCAAATTCATCTTTGACAGCCGCAATGCCCTGGGGAAATTAGGCAAAGATAACCCAAAGGTGGAACGTCTTTAATGGCTGATTATCTGGTCACCGGTGCGGCCGGGTTTATCGGAAGCCGGGTCACCGAAATGCTGATCGACCAGGGGCACACGGTAACCGGCGTGGATAACATGAACGACGCCTATGATGTCCGCATGAAGGAATATCGACTGCGGAATTTACAGGCGCTGCCCGGATTCGTCTTCAAGAAACTTGATATTGCGGATCGGGCGGCGGTGGAAAATCTACCCGCTTTCGAGGCGATCATAAACCTGGCAGCGCGTGCCGGGGTAAGATCCAGCGTTGAAAATCCCTGGGATTTTTCTAGAGACAAATGTCACTGGGACTCTCAACCTGCTTGATCAATGCCGCAGGAACGGGATCCGGAAATTCATCCTGGCTTCTATCTTCAAGCATTTATGGTGCCGGGGCACCGCTGCCAACCCCGGAAACCGCCGACAGCGACCACCCACTGCAGCCGTACGCAGCCAGTAAAAAAGCAGCCGAGGCGCTCAGCCACAGCTATCATTCCCTGTATGGGATCGATGTTAGCGTATTGCGCTACTTTACGGTCTATGGTCCTGCCGGTCGCCCGGAAATGAGCATGTTCCGCTTTGCTAAATGGATTTTTGAAGGGCAGCCGGTTCAACTTTTCGGGACGGGAGAACAATCGCGCGGATTTACCTACCTGGATGACATTGCAAGCGGGACGATTGCAGCCCTCAAACCGCTCGGATACGAGGTAATCAACCTGGGCGGACATGAGGTCATAACCTTGAATGCGTTGATCTCCAGGCTCGAAGTACTGATCGGCAGGAAAGCGATGGTCGAGCGGCATCCAGCCAACATGGCCGATGTGTTAACCAACCAGGCGGATGTGAGCAAAGCACAAAAACTACTCGCCTGGCGACCTGAAGTTGGACTTGAAGAAGGTGTCAGCAAATTGGTGGAATGGTATCGAGCTGAACGTGAGTGGGCTAAAGAGGTGGTTACTCTGTGACCATTTTTCAAAAGCTATCAGCAGTTTGGAATGAAGACAACCTGCTACGCCGAATAGTACGCAATAGCAGTTACTTGTTCGGCAGTAATGTAATCTCCGCCATCCTGAGCTTTGGTCAAACCATTCTGGCGGTACGCCTGCTCGGTGTGACCGGGTGGGGCCTGGTTGCTATTGTTCAAACCTTTGCCTCCAACATTAACCGATTCCTGTCCTTTCGTATGAGCGAAGTGGTGGTCAAATACCTGGGGAAATCACTCGCCGAAGAAAAAAAGCAGGAAGCAGCCGCCCTTATCAAGGCTGCAGGATTAACAGAAGCTGCCATGTCGATCATGGGTTTCTTATTGGTTGTTGTCCTGGCTCCATGGGCTTCAAGGGTCTTTGCAGGAGATCCCACAACTGCTCCTGTGTTCATTTTCTATGGCCTCATCATCCTCAGCAACCTGATTTATGAATCCTCCACCGGGGTTTTGCAAGCAACTCACCGTTTCGACCACCTGGCGCGTGTCAACCTGATCAACAGCATCATAACCTGTACGATGATCGGGGGAACTTACATCCTTTACCGGTGGACCGGCTTGATCAAGGCTCCCGAATTGTTGATAGCCATCCTGCTCGCATATGTTATCGGGAAAACATATACGAACATTTCCCAAGTTAGAGTGGCACTGAACGAATTGAAGCAGATTTTGGGGCCGGGGTGGTGGAAAACACCATTGCGGGAGTTGCCCGGAAAACCCGCCCTGGTCATGTTTGCTCTGAATACCAATCTAAACGGGACATTGAACCTGCTCTTCCGAGATAACATCCTGTTGTATGTGGCGCTTTTGTTATCTGTCACGGCAGTGGGATATTTTAAGATTGCCATGACATTGACAATCCCCATCACGCTGATCCTGGACCCATTGATCGCGCCAACTTATACAGAAATTTCGCGGACTATTGCCAAGCTGCAATGGGGCACGACCTTGCGACTGCTAAAAAGAGTAACCATGATTACAGGTGGAGTAGTCCTGGCAATATGGGCGGCATGGGCGCTAACCGGCTGGTGGATCATTCCAGCAATGTACAAACCGCAAGCCAGCCCTGTTTATCCTCTTTTTATTGATCCTGGTCGCTGGTTATGGATTTGCGAGCACCTTTCAGTGGAACCGGCCTTTGTTTCTCTCGCTCGGTAAGGCGGGTTACCCAGTATTGATCACATTATTGACCGGGACCATCGAACTGGCACTGATATTCTCCCTGGTGCCAAGATACGGATACTTGATGATGGCTGTTATCCTTTCGGGATATTTCATAGTTTCCCAGGGATTCATAAGCCTTCGCGGCCTATTGGAAATTCACCATTTCCAAAAAACTGAACCAAAGCCCCCAGCATCCGATTTGACCCCTCCCATTACTACCGAGAACCGGTCTGAGGAAACTCCATGGGTCGCAGCCAAATAGAAATCTCCCCCAAAAAATCGTCTTGTTAATCGATGGGATTGGCTGGCTGCCCTGGTTTTCCTGGCATTCGCAGGGTTGTATTTCCTGGGACGGTTGCAAGGGAACTACCCGATCGTCATCCTGACGGGAGACGGTGGCAATATTGCCAGTTACGCGGCTGCACAGGATCACCCCGGCTGGTTTGCAAAAGACCCAGTGCTGGGAAATTCCAACAATATCGGCGTATATGCCACCATCCACATCCCGCTGATAAGACTCCTGAACCACCTGACAAATGATTATGGACTGGCATATTCCTGGTTGGTGTTCCCGGAAACCTTCCTCCAATTGCTCGGTTTTTACATCCTGGGGCGGGTCCTTTTGAAAAACCGGGTTTGGGCTTTTTTATTGGCTTTTTTAACCGGTATGACAGTAATCAATATCGGTCTTGGAGAAATCTGGGGAGTGTGGCAGGATGCGCTGCCGAGGGTCACATTTCAGTCTCTGTTGCCCTTCCTGCTGGCATTGGTACTTATTTGGAGAGACCATCCAGTACGCTGGCCCTGGCTGATGGTATTGGCTGGTCTGCTTGTTTATGTTCACCCAATCAGCGCCCCCGCATGGGGGTTCGCCATCTGGCTGGGGCTATGGCTGTTTCTTCCCAAAGAATGGAGAGGGGTAAAGCGGATTTTGTTCATGCTGGGGCTTGGGATTCTTTTCGTACTGCCCATGATTCCATTTGCCATAAATTATTTATCATACAATCTGCGCGGGCAAGGTGCGGACTACAACACGGTTATGACCGTCTTACAAACCTATTCTCCGTTGAATTTGTTGGACCCACTGGCTGCATTGGGTGCTTTTCTATGGAACATGACCCGCAATCTGCTTCTTCCGGTGACGCTGGTTGGTTTTGTCGGAACCTGGTTGCTTATGAAAAAGGATCGGAGACCAGTAAAGGTGGTATTAATGTGGACAGCCGGATTGTTTTTCACAGCTATCTTAATCCCACTCCTGGAAGGACTGGTCGAGAGACAATTTCACTTCCTGCCCCTTGAAACAGAGTTGGTTCGCTGCATCCGTTATTTCGTGCCGCTTTTTCTCCTATTCTGGTTGTGGCCGCTGGCAGAGTTGACACACCGGGTCAGGGAAGCCGAAAGTGCGCGCTGCGGTATTCGGTTTAGGGATTTTACTTTTTGGGTTCTGGGGGGGTACCAATCGCCCAGCCGTCGGAGACATGCTGCAGGCTGCATCCTGTTTCGTAAAAGCACGCCTGGTGTGTTCATCTCCTCTTCCGATCGACGACCTGATTGGAGCGTTACGCTCCCAAACCCAACCCGGGGAAGGGGTGCTCTTTTTTAACGAAGATCCAGCCTACACATCGCAAACTCTCAGTGTGCGCTATGAAGCCCTGCGTCCCCTGGTGTACACTTCTCGCGACAGCGGCATTCTTGGTTATGCCGATCGTTCCGCCCTTCCAGGATGGCTGGCGATCACAAAACAGTGGGAAGCCCTGCGTGCCATGGATGATCCGCAAGAGAGATTGAAAGGATTAGTTGCCCTGGCAGAGGGGCTTAAAGCCGATTACCTGGTTATTGATTTTAACGTGGCTCCTCAAGTATTTTCCAGCCTGCAAGCAACCGTGGTGATGCAGAATGAAGGGTACATCCTGCTCAAAATCCCCTAACCGCCAGTCAGAAAACCAATTATTTAGGTTACACTATAAATAAGCTGGATTAATCCCCTGAGGATAATTTTCGTACTGAACGAATTTTATTTTAAAAATTGCGGTTTAAATTCTTACACTGATGTGGTTATGCTCTAATCAGGATGATGGATATGGAAATAAACCAGAATCAAAAAACGAGCATCGATCCGGCAGGCCTTTCCGTAGTTGTTCCAGTATTTAATGAGGCGGAGTCCCTCTCGAACGTACTTATGGAGATGGTCCCTTTTTGCCGCGACCATAGCTGGAAATTAATCCTGGTAGACGATGGATCAAGTGATAATACCCTTTCAATCCTTAAAGAATATGAAGGTTCTCCTGATATAAAAATTATCCACCACAAGGTAAATCGCGGTTATGGCGGAGCTCTTAAAACAGGTATCATGGAATGCCGCACACAATATGTGGTGACCATAGATGCCGATGGTCAGCACATACTGGGAGATCTGGAGGAATTGCACCGATATGCCCTGGAAAAAGATGCCGACCTGGTGGTGGGAAATCGGGGCAGGCAAGCCTCCTCCGGCTTGTATCGCAATGTTGGGAAATGGATAATAAGGAAATTTGCATCCCTGCTCATGCCTGTCCATATTTCAGATTTAAACTCAGGGTTCAAGCTGTATCAAACCGCCCTGGTGCAACGATATTTATCCATCTGCCCGGATTCGATGGCTTTTAGCGATGTGATTACATTGATATTTATTAAAAAACGCCACCTTGTATTGGAACACCCAATCACAATAAAAAAACGAGCGTCTGGAAAGAGCACGATTACCACTTTTACAGCATTACAAACTCTAATGGAAATCGTCAATATCGCGATGCTCTTCAACCCGATCAGGATATTCTGGTCTTTATCGATCCTCTGCATCGGATTCGGGCTGGCTTGGGGAATTCCGATATTATTGCGGGCACGCGGCGTCAGCGTGGGGGCAATGCTGGGAATCGTCACCGGTTTGTTGTTTTTTTTCATCGGTCTGATTGCCGAACAACTTTCGGCAATGAGACTGGGGCTGCTCGACGTGAATAAGGAAAATGCTGAAGGTCTTCGTTGAAAAATGAGAATTGCATGTATTTCATCATCCCGAATTCCATCCGAAACAGCCAACAGCATCCAGGTGATGAAGGTCTGCCAGGCATTTACGCAACTTGGACATGAGATCACTCTTTTGGTCCCTGGGCCTGAGCCGACAGATCTGACCGGCGAAGAATTAAAACAGCATTATGGCCTCCGAACACTTTTTAAAATCGAATGGCTGCCAGTACATCACCGACGTTTGTTTCCCTGGGATGCCGTCAGGCGTACCCGACAGATGCACCCAGATATGTTATATGTATGGCCGCTTCAGTCTGCAGCATTGGGACTTATAGCCGGCATACCAGCCATGCTCGAATTGCATGACTTCCCGAGCGGATTTTTTGGCCCCTTATGGCTTCGTCTATTTATGATCTTCCCCGGGCATAAACGCCTGTTGCCCATCAGCAACGCACTTCGGCAGTCGCTGAATCTGCCTAAGAATATTACGGTAGTTGCACCTGATGGCGTGGACCTGGAGCGATACACCCTTTCGTTGGATCCCCCCCTTGCCCGAAAAGAACTTGGCTTACCCATTACCTCATGTGTCCTTTGCACCGGTCATCTATATGAAGGCCGCGGTGTGGACCTATTCTTGAGGTTGGCAGGAAAATTCCCGCAAACCAGTTTCATCTGGGTGGGGGGACGTCCAACAGACGTAGAAACCTGGAAGACCCGAGCTGCCGGGAAAGGACTTGGGAACATCATCTTTACCGGATTTGTACCGAACGAAAGAATCCCTCTCTACCAATCTGCAGCAGAGGTTCTGCTAATGCCCTACCAGCGGAACGTTGCAACCTCTAGCGGTGGAAATACAGCAGATATCTGCAGCCCGATGAAAATGTTCGAATATATGGCAGCAGGACGCGCCATTCTGACCAGTGACCTGCCTGTACTGCATGAGATCCTGGACGAGACTACTGCGGTTTTCTGCCCACCGGACAACATCGAGGAGTGGGAATCGGCACTTAAAGAATTAATGGGTAACGAAATACAACGCAATGCGCTCGGTCAACGAGCCCGAGCGGTTGTACAGCAATATTCATGGATCGAGCGCAGCCGCCGGGTATTGGCATCATTCTGAAACCTTAATTCGTCAAATGCAAAAAACTCTGAAACCATCCAAGTTGATAAGCGCAAAAACCATTCTACGTGATTTACTGTGGATTCTGCCCGCCAGCCTTGGCCTTGGATTGGTGCTTTCAGTGAATGGACCGGGGAGGTGGTGGATTGGCTGGTTGTCATATGCATTTGTATTGACACTTGGCCTATTGGGATTATCCGGATTATGGCGTTCTGCTGGCGCCACTCGTACTTTATTGCTGATGATCTTATTGGCATTGTTCCTGCGACTTGGGCTGGGCATTTTCTTCTCCACAGTCCTGCCAGTATACGGAGCAGATACGCCGGTCTATAAAGCTGGGTTTGCAGTCAGGGACGCCTCCACGTACGATGCGCAGGCATGGAAATTGGCGACATCCAAAGAACCGTTATGGCGGGCTTTTGACAGGTCATATGGCGCTGATGATCAGTATGGGGGACTCCTGTTCTTTCATAGCTTCATCTACCGTTATCTTAGTCCCGATGCACATCGCACCTGGATGCTGGTTCTATTTTCTGCTTTGGCAGGCGCCTTCGGCGTGGCCCTTGCATGGAAAGGAGCGTTCCAGAGTTGGGGAAAAGGTATTGCGATGTTGGTGGGTTGGATCATGACTCTATACCCTAAATCGCTGTTGGTAGGAGCATCTCCTGTAAGGGAATCGTTCCTGATCCTGTTCATTGCAATGACCTTCTGGGGAGTTGTCGACTGGCTGGCTAACCGCCACCGGACCGCCTGGTTGTGGTTGGGGGGCAGCCTGCTGGGCATGCTGCTCTTCTCTCCGGGGGTGGTAGTGGTTACATTGTTGGGATTGGGTGTCTGGGCCTGGTTACGGGAAAAAGAACGCCAAATTAAATGGTGGTGGGTCGGTGGTGTGGCAGTCGTGGTTTTCTTGGCGGCAGTGTTATTGGGGGAGGTTCTTGGGGGAGCTTTGCAAGTCCCGGGAGGGCCGCTGGCAAATCTGGTAAACTGGCTGCGTTATTCGGCAAACTATAGTGCAGACGTTACCGAGTTGAACTCCGGCCAGCTCCAATACTTATTTGTCAGTTTACCGCAGGCTCTACATCTTCCCTTTATTATCGGTTATGGAATCGCCCAGCCGGTCTTACCAGCCGCCCTGGCAGATCCGGCAGTTTGGCCAATGCGGGCGTTGGGCATCCTGCGTGGGTTGGGTTGGTATGCACTTCTCCCCTTCCTGGTTTACAGCCTGCGTTCTGCGTGGAAAACAAAGGATAAGCGGGAGCAGGTTGCCTGGTTTTGGCTTTGGGTGGTTACATGGGTTTGGATTATTATTTCAGCTGCCCGAGCGGGCGGCGACCAATGGGACAATCCACGATACCGCGTCATCCTGCTTCTTTTCCAGGCTGCCCTGGCTGCCCATGCTCTAAACTGGCAACGGATCACTCATGACCGCTGGCTGTGGCGCATCCTGGCAGTGGAAGGAGTTTTTCTGGCATTGTTTGGCTTCTGGTACATCAGTCGATATTCCGATCTGGTTAAAATTATCTTGCCTGTCTCCACGATATTTGCAGCCATTACATTCATCAGTGTATTGATCCTGATAGGTGGCTGGCTTTGGGATCATCGAAAAACGATCAATAAAACAAAATCGGCTCACTAATAAAATGAATGATATTTTTGTCGAAGATTGGGAAGCAGTTCAAGGTGTGGGGGTCCAATGTCAGCATCGCTATTGTTCTAGCGCTGGTGGGAGCGGCAATATATACTGTCTTTTCCATAAATTTTGCGAATACTCAGCGGGCCACTATTGATGAAGGCCTTTTCCTGTATAAGGGGAACTTATTTGCCTCCGGTGTTTTCCATCCGTTTCAATCAAACGGTCCACGAACAGAATATGGGCCCTTATCCTACCTTGTCCCTGGATATATCCAGTTGTGGTTTGGCCCCGGTCTGAGAACAGGAAGAATTTTCGCTGTCATTGTCGGCTTTATTGCACTTGTGGGATTCTGGGCGACTACACGCCGGCTAGCAGGTCCATGGTGGGCCGCCCTGGCTGTGTGGGCTGTAGCGCTCAACCCGGCCATTATTCGCTTTTATAGTGTCGGAATATCGCAAGGATTGGTAACTTGCCTGCTCATGTGGGTCCTGTTTCTTGTCTTGGGTAAGGAGCGCAATAGCTGGGAAGTCTCATTAAGTGCTGCGCTGGCTGGACTTATCCTCCTGACCCGCCAGGATATGGCTCCAGTTTTGCCATTTCTTTTAGTATACATATTCTGGGAATTTGGTCGTAAACCGGGACTCATTGCCTCGTTAGCAGGGATCCTTGTTGTTGTCATAGGTCACGCAATTTTTTGGCCAGGGATTTTGGAAATGTGGGCTCCCTGGCTGCCCGTCTCCCTCACCCCATTCCTGGACAAATGGCGGCTGCCTATTGGGATCACGGCAGAATTAAATTTTAATGCAAACTGGTCAGCTCGCATTTACAGCCTGCTGGAAGGACTTCGATTTCACTTTATTTCTTTGGTCGGGGCCATCGCCGGATTGGTGCTTTGGCCGGCACGTAAAAATTGGAAAACCGAAGCGCACTTTCGTTACGCCATTTTCCTGGGCGTACTCTTTTTCACGTTATTGATATTACATATCTGGGCAGGCTTGGGCTTTAATGGGATCAATTTTAGTAACGCCTTTGCCGTTAATCCCTACTTTGCCTTCTTTTCATATCTCGGGTTGGTGTTTGCAATCGCCGTATTTTCTAATTTCCAGTCGAACCTATCCGTTGCAAGACAAATAATCTTGAGTGTGCTGGTTATAGTGGTTTCCACGGCTGTTGGTTATGGTAGTTTTTTAAACCCGAGCGATTTCCTATTGTATTTACGGTTCCTCGAATTTGGAGCCTCTTCGCAACCGGTCAATTATTGCCGGGAAAAGTCCCATTGTGGGATTTTCTCGCCAATAAATTTGGCATGCCTTTTGATCTCACCCGCTGGATCATTCCAACTCTTGCAGGTCTTTTGTGCGGTTCACTCGTACTCGTATTTGGTCTCTTAATCAGATATCTTTTGAAATGGAAAAGATACTCAACAATCTATTCCTTTGGAGCGATTTCTATTGTAATATTTATGCTGGCTGGGTTGTCGCTCTCTCCATCCGTCGCCCTAGGAGGCGGTTTTACAGCGTGGAATTGTTCTGGTAACGTATTAGCTATATACGAACAGGCGGGGAAAACAAATTGCAGGAAGTGATTCCCCCTGGAAGTCAGCGTCTTTTGGGATGGCGGGAATGCAGTTGCCGTGCTACTTTATGTAACCGGAAATTTCGAAGTACATCCAGG